>DARO01000006.1 GCA_002504405.1 Methanomassiliicoccaceae archaeon UBA71 | reverse complement strand
AAAACCGTATACTCTGATTCAGAATCCAGTAGTCAAAAAGGACTATAGGGGGGGGGGGGGGAGCGATCCTCCTTCATTCCCTACATGGAGGGAAATATGAATGTAAAAACAAGAATACCGATTATAATTTCGGTATCTATTGCTTTTATTTTTGTATTCGCAATAATTGGCAGTATCGATGTTGATTCTGAGGAATCACCAATAGAGAAAACAGATATCAATAATCTAAACAGCGAAACCATCGAAATTAATAATGAAACTGAACTCAGAAATGCTATAACCAGTGGTTCAGAAACCAAATATATTGTATTGAAGAGTGATATTGAAAAACTTACATCCTCTCTAATCATTCCTAACGGACAGACAATAACAATAGATCTGAATGGAAAAACCATAAGCGGTAGTGTTCAGAATAGTAAGGAGTCAAAAGCTCTTATTGATATAACAAATGGCTCTTCTCTGAAAATAACTGACAATAGTACTGGGAATAAGGGGAAAATATATAATGGGGGTTCGGCGACATCTCGCGTAGTATCTGTTAATGCCGATACAGAATTGATTCTTGACGGTGGAATCACTTTAGAAACTGGTAAGATAAGTTCATTAGCAAGATCCAATTCCCCAATTTATGTAAATATAGCAAGTAATTCAGATGACAAGGCATCGATTAGGATAATAGATGCCAACCTGATTTCACCTTCCGATTATACTATACGTTTTTTTGACTCCGTTTCAAATGTTGATATTTCTATCGAAGGAGGTATTTTCAAAGCAGAGTCCAAGAGCAATCAAGTTTCAAGCATTTATTATGGATATAATGCGAATATTACTTACAAGGGAGGAACATTCTACAACTGGTCCAAGTCCGATGTGGATAAAATTGAATCTGGATGTTATTTAGTTGTTGGAGCATCTGATGATGTAAGTTATGTAACCATACAGGAAAGTGCTCCAACAGACTACAAAGCCATAATTGATGGAACTAACATCTTTTTAACAGGCAGTAATATCTACAGTTTGTTTGAATATCTGAACATGTCCGATAACAAGATAGTCGTTGTGGATAATCTGGAATCAAATTTCAGCAATGATTATTTTGGCAACAAGACTGGTATACAGGATCGTTTGACGATATCGGTTGAAAATGGCAAAACATTGTCTGGATCTATGCCGTTGAGTCTGGCAGTTGTAGTCGTAGAAGGTGAAGGAACAATTGGTGAGAATTTCTTTGTTCCATTCTCAGATACATACGAAATAATCGAAAAAGGCGGGGTATACACATGTAGCATGAAATCTGATGAAATTGCAGCATGGGTTATTCGTGATGAAGAGGAGCGTGTCTATGATTCGGTGTCAACGGCGATTGCTGCGGCGAAGACAACTGCGGGCGATATTTTGATTTTGAACGAGGATTATTCTACTTCTTCATATGTATCCTCTTCTTCATCGAATGCATTTGATTGGACATTGGATCTGAATGGCCACAATTATACATATACAGGAACTGCAAGTGCGTTTGGGTTGAACTACAGTGGTAACTCGCTATATATTGTTGATAATTCAGCGAAGGGCGGTGGAAAACTTATAGTGACAAAAGCCGACGCAAACTCAGCAATCTATACTGGTTCAAAATCCAATGGATCTGTAATTTCAATTGGAGAAGGCGTCACAATTGAAGGTGGAACCATTTTATTGGATGGTACGTCCAATGAGCTGTATGTTTACGGATCTATCATCACAAACAACAATAATGCTGCGATTCAGGGAAACGGGAATTCCACATCGAACTCAACTATTGTAATCAAAGACGGAGCGACTGTGTCTTCGAACTTGGTTGCGATATATCATCCACAATCGGGTCTGCTTAAAATCGAGGGCGGGGTGATAACAGCCAAGACGGCCATCTATATGAAATCGGGTATGTTGGAGGTAATCGATGGAACCATTAATGCTAATGGAGACAAATACGATTATACCCACAATCCGAGTGGTTGTAATTCAACCGGAGATGCCATAGTACTTGAAGCTTGTGATTATCCCGGAGGAGTACCTGCGGCCGATATCTGCGGAGGAACAATTTCCAGTAATAATAACAAGGCTGTAGCATGCTATCTTCTTGAGGGTTCCGAAGATATTGACAACAAGAGTTTCATCACCGGAGGAACATTCTCATCTGATGTTTCAGAATATGTTGCATCATATTGTCAGATGTATGAATCCGATGGAAACTATCTGGTATATGAAAGAACAACCGGAACAGCTGTAATCAATGATAAGTACTACGAGACACTCGAAGAAGCGTTCAAGGATGTAGATGATAACATCGAAACGACAATTGAACTTTTGGAAGACACCAGCATATCTTCTACAATCTTTGTGAGTGGCGACAAAAACATCATTCTGGATACCAACGGAAGCACTATCAGTTGGTCCGGATCGGTAAATCAGATGTTCTCCAATAGCGGAACCCTGACAGTCATCGGAGGGGGAACGATCGATGCTACAGGCACCACGGAAGCTTCCGCAGTACTGTGGAACAACGCTAGCGGCACTCTGATGGTTGATGGCGGAGTTACACTTGCCGGAGGATACAATGCCACCGTATATTCGATTGGAACCACGGAACTGAAGGATGCTACAATCTCTAACGGAACAGACGGCCCATACCACATCCCCGTGGTTACGATAACAAATAATACATACACGTCCGAAACCACCATAGACGGTACAACAATCATCAACAACGGGAATACCGTTGCCATCTCCAATGAAGGAATAATGGAGATTAGAGCAGGAACCATCTCGGCGAATAATGCCGCCATTCTGATCAACAACGGAATCGTGAATGTTGAAGGCGGAAACATCTCCAGCTCATCCGATGCCATCATGCTAAACAGTGGCGACCTTATCATTTCCGGAGGAAACCTCGAAAGCGGAACCGACAGCCAATGCATAGATGTACCTGGAACAGGAGATACCTCTGTATCCATATCCGGAGGATCATTCTCCTCCGAGATACCCGACGAATACATTGAGGAAGGTTCCGTACTCATACAGAATCCAGACGGAGGATACGTTACCGTTTCGGGAGAAGATGTGGACATCTCCTCTGAAGGATCCTTCCATATAGACGGAGAGGACAACACCCTGATATCGAATGGGGTGCACACTGTCACAATTACGTATCAGAATGAGAACGCAAATGTGGTTGTCGAAGGCATCACTGGAAAGGGCATCGTTGAAATCACTGTCACGGATGTAGTCGAGCCTTACTTCGGATCCATCGGTGCCATCGGAGGAATCCAGCTGGAATACGATAATTTCGAACCGTCATCGGCAACCGTGACCGTCAATCTTCCTGTAGGAACGGGACTTTATCTGTCTGGGTGCACTGTGATGTACTGGGATGGGATCGAATCTGGAACTATTGACGGGGAATACACATCCGTTTATAGAGATGGGACCGTGAAATTCGTTACGACACACAATACGGAATATGACTTTATTCCGACATATGAAGCCATAGAACCTGATGTCCCGTCCTATCCCGGATGGGATGATGATTATCCATTTGTTCCGCCGACCGTTGTCACAAACGATGGATCGAACGAGACGACGAAGATTGCCGCCTGCGCCGCTGCAGCAGCCGCGGCAGCCATACTGGCGATGTTCATCGTGATGGACTACCGCAAGAAGTGATCACCGGCACCACATCCAAACGGGCGGCATCCGCCGCTCCCCTTCAATCTTTGCCTCCGTCCATGGGTCTGACAAGACCGTTGGACAGGAGGCACTCCATCACCTCGTCGTACCGGTCCTCTCCGACAAGCTCCATTATATCGGTCCCTCCTGGGTGACGGCTCATGTAGATCAGTATGCTGTGGATCAAGGGATCGTCGATGTCCATGGCCGATGTCTCGGATTATCGGATATATAACGATACTTGTAGGATATAGGCACGCTAAACATAGGGTAGTTCTCTCTGTGCCCGTGCCCTACAGGGGTACGCTCCGCGCACATATCGGCCCGTCGGCGCCTTCTTTTTCAGATAAATTTCTCGGCGCGCGCCGGTCACGTAAGCGCGTCTCCGCCAAGCCCCTCTTCGGGCACTTGGGCCCAGGAGAGAGAAAGAGATGAATGATGAGAACAGGAGGCTGACCGCGGTGTTCGCGGAGGCAGGGAAGAGGAACGGATACGAGGACGTCACGGCGGAATTCGCCGCGTTCAGGGACTTCAAGGTCAGATGGACCAGGTCGTACAGGTGGGCGAACTTCGAGGTTAGCGACTACCTGTCCGACGCCCCGGAGGAGGTCCTCGCATCGCTGGCAGAGACGATCTTCAGGAAGATCGCGGGAAACCTGGACGAGGGATACTCGGAGGAGGTCTGCGACTGGCTGACCTCCGAGGACTTCGCGAGGACCAAGCAGCCGACGTTCCTGAGGAGGTTCAGGGGGCTGTCCCCGGGGAGCGCCGGGACGCACCTGGACCTGAGCGACTCCTACGACAGGCTCGCAGAGGCGGGACTGGCGGATAGGGACGACACGATCGCACTGAGATGGATGGACGGGAGGTCGTCCGAGCTCGGCAAGGCCAGCGTGCTGATGAGGGTCGCGACGGTGTCGTCGGGCATCGACCGCGACGACATCACGGACAACGCCGTCGACTTCGCGCTGTACGCGCAGATCGCACGCATCGCGATGGGGTTCAGCCCCGGGGGCGTTCCGAGAGGGCCCGAGTACGAGGAGCTCCTGGACAGGTACCCCGGACGCAGGGAGGCCGAGGAGGAGCTGGCGAGGATCGGGTACAGGTCCTGAGGAAAACCATGGGGGGAGGGAGACCTCCCCCGAAAACCAATTCCTATGAACCGGACGATTCTGGTGAAAGGAATGGTGAAAGGAATCTTCCGTAACAGAACATGTATATACGGTTGAGGAACGAATACCGTGACGAGTTACTCGACTCTTTGTTATTATGGACGATAATAAGGCTACAATCTCCTTAGAACCTCATAGGAATTCTACTGGACAACAATTAGACTAGTAGAATACAGATTATAACTGAACATAGATAGAAAACACAGTATTTAACATCCAGAATAATGACTTTAGTCATAAAAAAAGTATCACGCCAATCCAAACTTCAAATCAATTTGATTATATTTCGATGTCTGTAAGAAAAATCCATTCGATAATATAGTGTCTGAGAATCCCATCTGCTGTCTGATTAGGAATATATCCTTCTAAAGTATTGACAACTTGATGTACACTGGATTGCAACTTTCCGAACGTGTCCTTTCTGAGAATGGTACTCCGATGGGAGCAGAACAGATATGGGCGTATGCTGTCGAGAAGGGATACGACAAAGAGTGTGGCGTATCCGGCAAGACTCCCTGGCGTACCCTCCAGGCACAGATGTACGTCAACATTCGTGACAAGCCCGATTCTAAATTCATCCAGGTTTCCTCCAGGCCGCCGATGTTCGGACTGAAAGGGATAGCGTATGGACAGAGCAATCCTGTATCAGAGAAGGAATCTGTCAGGTTCAAGGAACGTGACCTGCATCCACTCCTTGTGGCCTATCTCGATGGGGAGCAACGCTTCAAAGGACACACCAAGACGATATGCCATGAGAACTCCACCAAATCTAAGAAGAACTCCGAGAAATGGATGCATCCAGACCTAGTATCTGTTCATTTCCCATTCGAGGATCTGGATGGGGAGACGGTGGAGCTTGCAAGGAATTACGGACAGTCCAACATCGCCCTATACTCATTCGAGATGAAGATATCAATTACCGGTTCAAACGTCAGGGAATATTTCTTCCAGGCCGTCTCCAATTCTAGCTGGGCCAATGAGGGCTATCTTGTAGCGCTTGAATACTCGGAAGAGGCCCTGGACCAACTATCCCGCCTGTGTCCATCCTTTGGAATTGGAGCCATACGGCTCAACGTGTCTGACGTCCACCAATCGGAGATAGTCATACCTGCACGTGAGACTGAGTTCGTGGATTTCGGAATCGTCAACAATCTGTTGGAGATCAACCGCGATTTCAGGAGCTTCATAAAATCAATAAACGACTCCATGAAGACGCAACGCATCATTAGATCCGACTACGACAAGGTGTTATCCGATGATGAACTCGAAGAATACATACTTCAGAAAAGAATAGGTGGTGGATCCTAACCATTATTCAATTGATTTGAATTCAAATAAAAGGAACTATCGATTTAACAAAAAATATGTTGTAAATCGCTTAGTTCAAGGTAGAACTGAACATAAATATTGATAGGAAACAAATCCACTGTTTGTGGAATAATTGTATCAGAGTATGTGTGCGATGATTGTTCATAACTCGTTGAAACGTTTGTGCAAGACACTACCACAAACAATTATATTGAACCGTTCAGAATGTGCACCGAGGGAGAACACTCGATTATTCTTCATAATACGATATATGTCGACATGTTCTCAAGATTACAAGATACCATGAGTCGCCAAGTATGGGTATATAGGGCTGGTATTAACGGAGAATACGAGTTGCTTTTCATTAAAAATGGCATTATCGGCATTTCAACTGATCTTGGAATTAATTTGCCAGATGCAGATGACTATAAGGAATTTAAAAGAAAAATACTAAGCGAAATGAATATTGATTCTAAAACAATTTCTAATGCATATTCGATACAATATAGAATGCAAGTAAAAGATTATGTTTTAGTTCCTAGCAAGATAACTAAACGTACATACCATGTTGGTATTATCGAATCGGATGTTATTTACAACACCATGTTCTATCCCATACGTTTATACAGAAGAGTAAAATGGCTACAAAAGGTCAGCAAAGATGAATTTAATGACAATACTCAACATAGCATGGGTTCTCTAATTACAATTTTTAAAGTAAATGCAAGTGAATCGAGCGTCAAATTCTTAAATGATATCGAGAAAGAAAAAATGGAAAATGTTTGAAAAGGTTTAGAAATAAGTGTTTATTTATCAACCTCAACCGCCTTGCGGATGTGATAAAGCTCTAATAACGTAATCGAAATCTTATCCTGAAGATCTGCAATACCGTATGCTTCTAAGACGACTTTATCAAACTGTCTTCTATCTTCGGACACCACTTCATCCGGTAATTCCTTAGGAGGCCTGGATAGTAGCGGTAAAAAAGCCTGTTTAATTCTGTTCGATTCTTTTTCATCCAAAAGTGAGGGATTTAGCATACAATATGATTTTTCCATTTTTGTAGCGTTCAAATCCAATACACCTAGGCCGCGTCCAAATCCTTGTGATTCTATCATCAGCATTCCAAACGTACAATTTAGGAGAGCATGGCACAAGTCCAGATCAGTGTGATTAAACGCAGACAATCTTATGACCCTTTGATCGACAAAAGTCTTGTCTTTAAATCTGAAGATGAATAGTCTATTGCTTGGGTTTTCCGACAATCCAAAATCAGCCGTCTCCGTTTCTGACATCTGGTACCATTCTAACTTAGCTGTACGAAGAACCTCGGTTAGTGGCTCTCCTTTAGTATTAACCCCGTTTTTAAAAGAATCTATCCAAGAAAGAGCACCAATCTTATTCTCTGCCCTGAGATCATCAATGGTTTTCATGCAACAGAATGCGAGGGAATCCGGTTCAGCAATGAGACTTTTAACTGTTTTTGTAGACCTCAACACAGGTTTGAGAAATTCCTTCTCTATTCTATCTGGGGTTTTTGGATAGAACATCGGATTCCAGCCTCTTCTAGAACCACGAGCAATCTCGAAAAATGAAGAAACAGGAATAACAAGATTGCGGACCTGTGAAATCCATTCCATGTCGGTAAAGCCAATCATAGGGCCAAAACCAATTTCATACGAATCTCTAAGATCTTTTACCGAATGATTATGAATGTAAACGTGTTCTGAATCGACGTTGTTAAGCCATATGTCAGAAACCATTGCTTTGAATAGATTCTCATTAGACCAATTTTCAATCTTTTCTGCTATTGAAACATAACGGATTATTTCATCATCTTTGAAAGGAGAGGTACGGTTTTCCAAAATCAAAATAGTAGTAACAACATCGACATCCTTAAACCATCTTCCGGCTTGGGAAATGACTATAGTTTTTACACAATATTGATTAATAAGAACATCTCTGAACTCCTTGGCCCAATCAACACCTAGCCATGAATTTGATGTTATGATTCCAACACGTCCATTCTTCGAGAGTAGGTGTTTGAGATTAAGTGCAATATATGCATACAGATCGCTTCTTTTATCATTTAAGCCCATTTTTCTGACATCTGGATTTGATCCTTCCGCTTTCTCAAATCTAACAAATGGAAGATTGGAAACTATGGTGTCAACAACAGGCAATTGGTAAGAAATCTTCGAACCAGTTTTGGGATCTGTGAGCTGAACAGTCAAACCAGGATTCAACTTAAAAACATCCATCATGAATACCTGGACCGGATCTTGTATATTGTCCGGATTAGCTAAAGAGATTGAAGCTAAGCTCAAAGGATATGGGAATTTATCAGAAGCCCAAACTGTAGATTGGGGATTCTTTACCTCACGACGTTTCTTGGTTGCAACAACTTCACGTGGTATCGTACCGGTTCCACAGCAGGGATCCAAAACAATACCGTCTGCATTTGACATGGACAACTCTACTAGTAATTTCGCCAAAAGAGGGGGTGTGCAGAACTGACCAGCCGACTCCCTTTTTGAAAATGTTACTACATTTTTCAGAAGAGATTGAAGACTGTCTTGGGATATTTCGGATATTCTAACTCCTTTCAAAAAGTTGTTAAGTTCACAGAAGTTGCCCCAACAATAATCGTCGATGCAATCATCGGCAAATGATCTGGCCAATACGTTATAGAAATCACAAACATCAGACATTTTTTCAAACACATCGAGAGCGTCAGAAACACCTGTCTGAATGTCAATAGAATCTACTCTGTTGGCTATATCGAAATATTTTTTAAGATAGTGAGCAAAAACAAACCTATTGATCCAATTAACTATAATCATCCTGGAAAGAGTCATCAATTTGTCACTCTTATCCGGATAATCCGATTGTGAAGAAACCCACCAGGCATCGATCTGTTCAGCAAACAGTTTGTCTTTCCTTGATTTTGTTTCCAAGCAGTTCGAAACATATGGTGTGAGATCAACGATATACCGATCATACGTAGACTCATTGATTACATCAATTGGACTAATCGATCTAATGGATTTTCCATTTAAAAGAGCATTAAGGGTGTCAATAATGTCATGAAGTGTTTCAACCCATTTTTTACGATACTTGGTAACATCAGAACGGTTGTGTATCTCTTCAATTGTCCAATCCTTAACACGATCAAAACGATTTTCTTTTTCGTCCCTGATAAAAATGGCAGCTTCACGAGCGTTCCACAATGTAAAACTATTAAGTCCCATGTTATTGGCTTTTTCAATAGCCTTTAGATATGGATCGTCGGCCATTATCGGTGTATCAGGCATCTTCAACTCCCATCCTTGAAGAAGTTCATTGCCCGCATGGCCGCCGTAGAGTATTACATCGGGAAATCTTGTTATTCCGGGAATTGTCTGTTCTCCGGTAGCCCTTGTTATACGAATCGACTTTTTTGAAACGTATGAATTGATTTCGGAAATAACATCGATCTTCCAAGAGTCCTCGTTTTCTCTCAGCTCCATATCATCACCTGTAAACTGTAATGCCATCGACGTTAGCATCAATCAATCTTTGACATGAAATATCTATAAAATCGATAGATTCTTTTTTAAACAACTCGCCATCACGATTAAGTTCAATTCCGCAAAATGATCTTCCTTCAATTGCTGCAGCAACAAGGAAACTACCGCTGCCGCATGTATTGTCCAATACCAAATCACCTGGACGAGTAAACGTTTTGATGAAATACCTACCCAATTCTACTGGTTTTTGGGTAGGATGCCAAACCTCTCCCTCACTTTCTGCAGTTTTAAAGTATACGATATCTGTAGGATATCTCTCACCATCACTTTTAACATGAACTGGAGAAAAATCCCCATACGAACCGGAATTCTGATTTTTTCTAACCCCTTTATCGTAAGCTACGCCTTTCGTCATTATTGGTGAGTAGTATGGCTGTTTTTGATAAAACACACAGACATCCTCATGTTTACGTAACGGCTGTTTTTTTGCATTGAGGAAATTAGTAGGCTTTGATTTCTCCCACACTATCTTGTATTTGAACATCTTTTCATTTGAAACGATTAATTTTGCAGTAAATAGACCCTGAGAAGTTAATACAATGGCACCATCAGGTTTAACAATACGACAATATTGTTTCCACAATTCTTCAAGGTCAATAAGACTATCCCATTTGTTTTGTGTAGTTCCATAGGGAAGATCGCAAAGTACCATGTCAATAGAATTGTCTGGAAAATGCTTCATTATTTCAAGACAATCGCCTTCGAAAATAGAATTGCGCAAAGATTCCTTGGTAAACGCACATTTTTCTATACTGGAATAATTGACAGGAGAGAAACTTCTAGTGGAATCCGAATTGCACAGATTAACTACGTTTTCTGATGTAGTTTCACAATAACCGGTAAGCTTCATGCCTCCTCTCTCTCCATTTGTCCAGCACCCTTGATGACACATCTGCGATTAAGCCATTTAATTCTACGGAAATACAGGTAATAGAGACATAGTTAATAAAGGGCCCGAAGGCCCGGTTTGGTTACAGGTATCTCCTCCTGAAAGCTCTCATGAAGCCGAAGTCGGCGGGCCCGTTCATCTTGGACGCCCACTCGTTCTGAATCGGGTCGTCGGTATTCTCCGCGAGAGGGGTGAACTTCTCCGGATGGTTGAGGACGTATGCGATCACCGCATCCCTGTTCTCCCTGGGGGTCCTCGGATTGCCGAGGACCTTCTTGACATAGTTCTGGTTCATGGCGATGGAGTTCGCCCTGGACATCCTGGTGTTCAGATACCCTTCGGTCATCGTCCTGCGCTTGGTGTTCATGCCCGGAGCGAACTCCACCCAGCCCACAGGGGGCTGGGACCCTCTCTTCTTGAATGTCGGGATGAGCTCGTACTGCTCAGGCATCCGGATCCCTCCTGCGGAGGACGACCCTCATCTCGAGACCGTCGGAGACGAAGACGGGGATGCAGGCGTACTCGATGGGACATTCATCGCAGCATCTGTCGCAGAACTCCGATTCGCAGAACTCGTCGAAGGAATCCGCATCACGGTCGATCGGGACGTCGTCCCCGACGGGATTCTCTTCGATGTCGGCATAATCGTCGACGTCCACGTCATCGTAGAGCGAGGGGTCTACATCCAGGATGCGGGTTGCCACCTCTTCACCCGCGAACGATTCGGCTCTGCCGAGGCATTCGAACGGGTTGCCGTCGTAGCGGCATTCTACGTACTCGACCGCGAAGGCCCTGGCCAGGACCCTGAGCCTGAGGTCGTCGTCCCTTATGCGTCCGCGGGCGTTGCGGATGAACATCGACGCGAGGTTGTCGATGAACTCGTCCGGATATCCATGATCGTTCGACTGGCTGTTCCCTGCGGCAGATGCCGCCCTAACACTGTTGGTCATTCCTTATCACCTCTGTGATCTGCCCTCTTCCGAGGGGATGACCCGACCTCCGACCGCCACAGTGGGTCTCTGTGTCGGAGGTCATATCGAACCGGTTCCAGGGTCCGGAACCTCGATTTTCCTGTGTGGGCTTCTATAATCAGTTCAAATCCGGGATTCCGATCGTCGGACCTTTCGCGGATGCTCCTGTGTCGGAGGTGATCCTGTCCGAGGCCGTGCTTTCAGGCCTGTGATTCCCATGAGTGTGAGGTTTGATGGTCAGACGAGGGACGCCATATGGTCGGTCGGACTGCCGAACGCTTCGCGCTGTCTCCTGAGGAAGTACTCGTCGGGCTCCTCGAACGGGTTGGCCAAGACGAGGTCGTCGTCCGTGGGGAGTCCGAGGTCGAGCGTGCAGACCGTGAGCGGGCACATCCTGGAGAAGTCGGCGATCGAGAGGCCTCCGTCGCGCAGCTTGGACTTGAACGACTGGAAGATGTCCCTTACCAGGTCGAAGTCCTCTGCGAAGACGACCACAGGGTCGTCCCTGATGTATCTGATGTACGAGCCGGTGCAGTCGTGGTATCCGTCGTAGGTCCTGAGGATCCTGTGGCATTCCCTGCAGACGCGGATCTTGTACTGCCTGTACACCCCGAGGGTGCGGATGTTGCGTTTGGAAGCACCGCCCCAGTACCTGATCTTGAACTCGACGGAAAGCGACTTCATGGTCCACTGCTCCCAGTCGACTCCCGAGAGGTCTCCGAGCATCCTGCCCTTCCCCTCGCCCATCTCGTTGTAGTCCCTCTCGGTGTAGGATGCACCCGGAGAGAGCAGTCCGGGGACCAGCATGTCCAGGACCTTCAGGTCCCAGTCGATGTCGTCTGGATCCCTCTCGGCCATCCCGAGGCCCATGTGCGTTGTCAGATACGCTGCGGTGTGCCTGATGCTCCTGATCCTCTCGCGGGCGTGGACCTTCTTGATGAGCCATCCGGGGTTGGCCTTCCTGAACGCCGTGGTGTCTATGCGTCCGTAGCACAGGATATGGAAGTGCGGTGAGAACTCCCACGAGTCCTCCTTCTGGCGCCAGGGATGGAAGATGGTGACGCCTGCAGATGCGCCGTAGGCTGCCATGGAGTCGTCGACATGCCTGCAGAGGTCGTCGAACTCCGGCTTGGTCTGACAGAGCCCCTTGACGAGGTCCTGGGGTGGGGAGACGACCCAGTGGCCGATGTCTCCTACAGAGATGCCCTTCTTCTCGCTGAGCACCTTGTAGGAAAGGAGCTGCCTCTCGATCTGGACCCCGCGTTTGAGGGCTGTGTCGTTCATGCACTTCGGACATCTGAGGGACCAGCAGTGCCTGCACTTGCCCTTGCAGTGATGCTCGGGATCGTCGGGGCATGCGGAGTAGACGATGCCTCCCATGGGGGAGCGGATGAAGCCGCATCCCTTCCTGTCGGGACGGGTGAGGTCGTGGGCGGGCATGCACCATGCGATGTACTGGCGGTAGGGCCCGGGACCTTCCTGCCCGATGGTCTCGGGGAGCCTTTCCTGAACTCCCTCTTGAACCTCGTCCCCGACGTCATCCTGCGGATGAAATCTAAGGTACTCTATGGCAGGATACGATGCGTCCTCCACCGGCAGGTTCCTCACGTAGGATGTGACGGAATGCTCCGCTAGGGCCGCCTGGACGGCGAGGCCCTGGCGCTCCTGCATCTCCAGTTCCCTCTGGAGGGAGCGGAGGCGAATCTCCTCGAGTCTGATGTCGTAGTCTTCGATCTGCATGTTATCTCCGATGATGGGGCGGCGGTGCCGCCCCGGGAAGGCGGCCGGCGGGCGCTGGGCATGCGCCGGGCGCGCCCGCTCGGCCTGTTTGGGCTCCGCCGTCGGACGCTACGCGTCCTAGGCGTCGCGAGGGACAGGGGCGGTGGGATGGGGGTGCGGGTCGACGGGAGGGTGCGCCGGGGACGGCGCGGGGGATGCCCGGGACGGCACCGTCATCCCTTCGGGTCGTCCCGGGTCGGGGTGACCAGGTCGACGATCCGCACTCCCTCGTTGCCCAGCCACGCGCCGTAGTGGGCGACGCGGTCGAGATGCTCCGCGCGGCTGACGGCGGATGCCATCGCGGCGTCGAGCCTCCTCTTGCCGAGGAGCTGCACTAGCGGGTGTTCGGAAAGGCCGAAGGCCTCGTACACGGCCATCCAGGAGAAGTACTCCCTCGCGTCCCTGGGGTCGCAGAGGGCGATCTCCCTTGGGAGGGGGACTTTCGATGAGGCTCTCAAAGAGAGCATCCTGTCGGTCTCTGGATCGGTGGTGACGTTGAAGCTCACAGTCTCACGTCCCTGAGCATGTGGCTGTTCCTGTAGGACCACCACCAGACCTTCGGTATCGCGACGGATTCGTTGAAACGGGGGAAGAAGCACCAGCTCCTCGGCTCGAGTTCCGGATGCCGCCTTATCGACTCCCCGATCCAGATGTTGGCCAGGACCTGGTTGGTCCTGAACTCCGGCCTCTCGAACGCCAGGTCCTCGTCGTGCATCCTCTTGCACATGACCACCGCGTCCTGGGACCTCACGAACTCAATGTCTGTTCCCGCCATCGATTGGGTCGTGATGCACACCACGGTGGACTTGTGGGAGATGATCCCCAGCCAGCGCTGGAGCGTCGCATCCTTCCCCGATCCGCGGGAGTGGAACACCCTGTTCACGTCCTCTATGACGGCCACGGATCCCACGGGGATGTCGTTGGGGTCGGAGACCCTGCGGTACCCGGGGAACATGGATACGTCGTACTCCATCGGATCAAGCAGGTACACCGGACGGGTGTGCCAGCACAGGTCTATCAGGGAGTGGAGGGAGCAGGACTTGCCCTGCTTCCCGCTGCCCACGGCGATGATGACACCGTGCTCCATCCCCGAGATGTAGTCGACGGCCTTACTGGCGCCCATCCGAATCACCTCCATGACGCCGGCTCATGCCCTTGCGGGGACGGCCGCCGTCGGGATCCCTCGGGCTCACGGTGAGGTCCAGGTAGTCCTCCGGGACCGACTCGTCGGAGTCGTGTGGTTCGTAGTCGGCCTCGATCAGCCCGAGGGCGGAGGAGATCCTGTCGAGGTGCTTCCTAAGGGAGGACCTGGCATAACCCAGGCCGATTACCTTCGGGTGCACCATCAGTTCGAGGTTCTCCTCCATCACCAGGTTGAGCGTGGAGTACCACTTGCGGTAGGCGTCCTCACGGGTCATCACCACGAGGGCGTTCTCCGTGTGGACCCAGCCGTAGTCCACCATGCCGCGTTCGAGGTCCATCCCCTCCACGAGGTAGACGGGGATGCCGGACACGGTGTGGTACACCACGTTGTTCCCCGTCTGCTGGATGTAGCGGAACATGTCGTCGGGGACGAACACCGCCCTCAGGAGATGGTTCTCCACATCCAGATGGATGAGAACCCTGCCGGAGGGGTGGTACAGGGACCTGACCACGGACCTGGCCAGCAGGGCGCCCGCTATCGGCGACAGGAGGACCGGCCAGTACTCCTGCAGGGCCTGGACGATGGCGTCGGTTCCGAGGATCCTCCATGCCACGTACACTCCGAAGAACCCGGCTGATGCGGTCGCCGCAATAGCAGCCACCTTCCTCCACGGGGACTCCCCCGGCATGTCGGCGTAGGCCTGCTCGGGGACGGCGTCCCGCCGGGGCTCCTGCACGGTGTCCGCCGTCGGGTCGAACCCCTTCGGCTGGTCGGTGTCAGAGTACATCGCTCACCTGCGTCTGCGCCTTCAGGAGGCACCTGGAGAAGCTCCATCTGAACCCGATGAAGGCCCCTATCAGGCAGAGGATCAGTACCAGCGCGGACATTTCCTCACCCCCGAGTAGAGGATCATTCCTCCGGCGAACGCCATGACGCTGCCTACGGTGGAGAACACCAGGGCCTCGTCCATGTCCAGCATCCCGGATATGAGGGGCACCAGCCACGCGGAGCCCACGAAGAGCAGCAGCCCGACGGTTATCCTGGGGACGTTCATCCCATCGCCCCCCTGCACTTGGAGATGTCCGAGTAGAACGCGATGTAGATCAGCAGGCACTCGATGGCGCACACGAACACCAGGATGAACCCGGACAGCAGCCAGAACACCGCCGGGTCGGTGGGGATGTTCTCCGTTATCGCGGAGGCCACCGTGTTCCCCGATGCGTCCAGCAGGAGGTGGGCCAGGTCGTCGCCCGTGGAGAGCGTCACGATGAGATCCAGGATGAACACCGCGTTGATGATCCCCGACATCAGAGGTATCCACATCATCTGTATCTCCTCCAGTCGGAGCCGTCGTAGTATCTGCGGTCGTAGCATCCCTGTCTGGGCCCGAAGTACTGCTGACCGGACCTCTGGTTTCCGTAGTCCTGCCCGGAGCGCCTCGTGAGGATAGGAGTGTCCAGGTACTCCTGCTTCAGGTCCATCCTGTCGCGGGCGTAGTTCACGAGGTAGCGGACGGCCAGTGCCAGCAGGAACACGAACACCACGATGACGATCACCTGGGCCACCTCCTCGGGGATGCCCAGCGTGGTGGACACCACGTTGGACAGCCCCCCGGTGAGGAAGAGGTAGGAGAAGCACCCGACCACGGCGACCTTGAAGGCGTTGCCCCAGGTCAGGATCACCTTGGTTCCCGCCTGGGCCGCCTCGGCCGCCCCGGATGCCGCGACCTTGCCCCCGCCTCCCCTGACGAGCTTGGAGAGGGCCTTCGCGATGCTGCTCCAGGCGGACATCTCAGCGCCTCTCTCCGCCGTCGCGGACGTGGTACGCGTACGCGGCCAGGACGATCGCCACGATGACGATCCCGAGTAGGATCAGCGCCTCGAGGATCCCGTCCGATCCGTCTGCGGGCGCGTCGTCGGCGCCGTCCCCGGGACCCTCCGGCCCGTCGGGTCCATCATCGCCTCCGGGGGACTCCTCCCATACCGCGGTGACCTTCATATCACCGGTGACGGTGACGGAGTCCCCGGGCTGGAGGATCATATCCCCGATTAGCCATCCGGCGAACCCGTACCCGTCCTTCGTGCCGCCGTAGGACGGCAGGACAATGGACGATCCCGAATCCGCGGAAACGGTCGGGACGTCCACGGAGCCGCCGTTGACGTCGAAGGCGATCTCGAAAGTCCCCGGGACCACGGGGCCCGTGGGGATCCACTTCGCGTACAGGGTGAACGACCTCTTCACATCGGAGGACCAGTCGTACTCATCCGTGAGCTCCGAGGACGTGAACCATCCCCCGAACCCGTACCCGGACCTGACGGGGTCCGCCGGCTTGGTTGCGGGGACGCCGTAGGCACTCTGCCGTATCTCCTGGACCTGGGGCCCGCCCATGGAGTCGAAGGTGATGACGGGGAATCCCATCACCGCCGCCCTGTAGACTTCCACCGTGGTGGAGCCCCCGTTGTAGGAGTTGGTTGTTGTCTGCGTCACGTAGTAGACACCCTCCTCGGAATAGGTGTGGGAGGGGTTCCACTCCGTCGACACCGGGGAGCCGTCGCCGAAGTCCCACTCGATGGTCTCGGCGTTGCTCCCGTCGAACACGAACTGCAGCGTGTAGCTGTAGAAGCTCCCGTAGTCCACGTCGTAGTCCTGATCCTCCGCCGAAGCGGGGTCGAGCGGGATCGCCGACAGGACGAGGGAGATGACGGCCAGGGCCGTCGCTGCCATGATGATATTCTTAGACTGCATAGATTATCGCACCTCCCTCGGGAGAGGACCGGAAGGACAGGTTGGAGAGGACCTTGACGGTGAACGTCTGGGTCGCGGACTGGTATCCCGCCTTCTGCGCCGTCACGGTTATCTCGAAGGTCCCTGCGGATGTGGGCGTGCCCACGACGGTGTCTCCGGAGACCACCATCCAGGATGCGCCGCTCACGCTGAGCGTGCACCCGTCGACGCTCAGGGTCGGGGCGTAGCTCCAGGAGGTCCCCACGACCCCGAACCCGTTGGGGGAGCCGGTCATGGTGATCGAGGCCTGCTCCCACACCGCGTAGAGTGTGAGGGAGGACCCGTAGGACACCGACACCGAATCGCCGGCGTGGTACTGGGCGGTCGCCGCACCGGAGGACAGCGCCCATCCGACACAGACGCATCCGTCGCGCACGAGGACGTCGTCCGTCACGATGAACGACTTGGACCCCGACGGGGACGTCCCCGTAATGGAGGAGGTCTGGCTCGCGGGGGCCCCGGACCCTCCGTTCGCGTCGTACACCAGGGATGCGGTGTACGTCTGAACCGTCTGCTCCCACACCGCGTACAGGGTGGACGCAGCGGAGGACGTGGAGTACCTCCATCCCAGGTCGTTCTGGCCGTCGTAGAAGTACTCCGGCTCCGTCGCGTACCTGCTCTCCGCCCATCCCAGGAACCCGTATCCGGAACGGACGGGCTCCTGCTGGGGGATCTCGTAGTAGAACTTGCCCGTGTAGGACTCGTCCTCCATGTCCGCAGGCGCCCCCGAGCCCCCGTTGGCGTTGAACGTCAGGGTCCCGGTCACGTACTCGTTGACGACCACGGTGAGCGTCGTGGACGCCCCACCGCCGTCGGTGGCCTCGATCAGGAACGTCGCCGTCCCGATGCCTATGGGGGTGAAGTGCAGGTAGGGGACCAGCCCGGAGGCCGAGATCCCGTGCCTGAGGTCCGCCACGTCGAACCCGGAGGTCTGCGTGATCCTCACCGAAGTGGTCGGGGCGGGGTCCGCGCTGTACCTGGGGGTGGTGTAGATCATCAGGTCCTTCTCGTAGTTGGGGCCGTCGGGGCGGTACCCGGTGGTGTACGTCCCGGAGGACGCCCCGGTGACCGTGATGGACTGTACCTTGGTGTCGTTGGTGCAGACCACCTCGAAGATCACGAAGTAGTCCTCGGCGGTCTGGAGCGTGGCCCTTCCCGTGTCGTAGAAGTACGCGCGGATCTCGTCGCCGGTCCAGATGCCGTCGACCATGGTCAGGACCAGATGGCCTGTGTCGTAGTCGCGACCGTAGTCCGGGCCGAATCCGGTGACCTTCAGGTACGAGCCGAGCTCGACGTAGTACACCTCCCATGTGTCGAAGGCGAAGCTGACCTCGAGGTCGGAGATGTCGCAGTTGATCTCCGTGTAGGGGTTCGTCGGGGAGCTGACGTTGGTCCCGCCGGTGAAGGTGCCCGCGACGGCGTCCGACTCCTCGGATGCAAGCGACACGCAGGACAACAGCACCATCGCCGTCACGGCGAATAGGGCGAGCGCCGACATCAGCCTCCTGTTCTCATTCATGGCCATCACATCGGGTAGATCACGGCACCGCCGGCGGGCTGGGAGTTGAAAACCAGGACGTTGTACACGTCCACGGTGACAGTCGCGGAAGCGGACTGTCCCGCAGCGGACGTGACTGTGACGGTGACTTCGGCGTCCTGCATCGGGGAGGCGCTCTGAACGCTCAGGCATCCGTCCTGGATTGTGGCTGCAAGACCGACGGTCCCGGTGGATGCGGCAAGGATGTTGGAGGAGCCCCCTCCGATAGCGAATGCCGATGTGAGCTTCGGGGTTCCGACGATGGCGCTGACGAGGTCGTCGCCTGAGATGGTCAGGGTGTCCTCGACGTCCAGGTCGACACGGACGGTCTCGGTCTGCCCGTATGCGGTGGTGGCGGTGACCGTCAGTTCCTGTCCCATACCGGCGGTCGCGGGGCTGACGACGGAGACGACCCCGTCGGAGACCGTGGCCCCGTCGTATCCGGAGACCTGCCAGGAGATCCGGGAGGTCTGGGTGGCGGCGACGGTGGCCGTCACGGCATCGGCGTTGTCCAGGTAGGTGAGGATGCCGTCCTCCGAGGAGAGGACGAGGTCGGGCTCGGAGCGGATGGCGATCTGCTTGGTCACGGTCTGCTCGGGGCCGTGGGTGCTGGTCCCGGTTATGGTGACGACGGTCTCCTTCACCTCGGCGGAGGACCCGCTGACCACACCGGTCGCAGAGTCGAGGGAGAATCCCGCGGGAAGGGTCCCCCCGGAGACTGTCCAGATGACGCCGATGTCCTCGGCGTTGGTTATCGCTCTAGAAGAGACGGGGGTCCCGTAGGAGGCGATGGTCTCCTCGGAGTCGCCGACGATCTCGGAGTAGACGGTGAACGTCACCACGAGGTCGGCGGTCTCGCCCATGCAGCTGGCGGTCAGGGACACGGTCTGCGGTCCGATTCCGGTGGGTGTTCCGGACACCTTGCCGTCGGCAAGTTCGAGGCCCTCGGGGAGCTCGGTCCCCGCCTTGACGGTCCAGGTTATGTCCCCCATGTCGGACTGGCCGATGGGGGAGAAGTCGATCCTCGTCCCGGAGATGATGTCGTTGATGGTCCCGCTGACGCTCAGTCCGTCGACCACGACGAACCTCACGTACTGGTACGCGGTCTGCTCGACCGGCTCGGTCATGGACGCCTCGATGACGACGTTGTATGTCGTGCCCGGGAGCGCGTCCCCGGGTATGGTCACCACGACCATCCTCCCGTCGACGTACCCTATCCCCGAGTCGTTGACCTTCAGGGACACCGTCACGTATTCTGTCAGGTCGTCCGGGAAGGAGGGCGTGTAGCGCCACTCGAACCCGGGTGCTATCTCGATCACGGTCGCCTCGCCGTATGTCCCGGAGAGGTCCTCCCCGACCGCGTCGCTCACGGGTATGAGGGACACGGCGGCGATGATGCTCGCGAGGGCGGCGACGAGGGCCGTGATGTAACTCGTTTCGCTCATTGTATCAAGCTGTTTGTCGCGGCCTCGATGGCGGGGGCCGCGCCCGCATGCGTTCCCGGGCAGTGCGATCCTGAGCACCGCCAGCATCGCCGCCCCGTAGAGGAGCAGCGACAGCCAGTAGAGCTCTATGAAGGAGGGGAAGTCCAGACCGCGGACGTACTCGACCTGGAGGTCACCCTTGGTCAGCCAGGAGATGCCCAGGTCGATGCCTATCCATCCGAGGACGGACACGATGGTGCCCACTATCGCGGGGATCGGCATCGGCGGCACCCCCTGTCGTGGAGGTACCTGAAGGCCAGGGCGAGGCACAGGGTCGCGCCCAGAGAGACCATCCAGAACCAGGGGTCGTCCAGGGCGTCGGCGATCACGTCCCACACCGTGGTTATCGGGATCTGGACGTCGGTCATCTCCTGCGCCCCCATCCGC
Source organism: Methanomassiliicoccaceae archaeon UBA71 (assembly GCA_002504405.1). Lineage (GTDB taxonomy): Archaea > Thermoplasmatota > Thermoplasmata > Methanomassiliicoccales > Methanomethylophilaceae > Methanoprimaticola. The sequence continues at coordinate 74,723 of DARO01000006.1, read as the reverse complement.
TCCCTAACCTGGTCCGGGGTGAGCGGCGCCCGCCGGACGCCTTCCCTGCGCGGGTGTCGTAGACGAGGAACCCCGCTATCGAACCCACGGACGCCAGCGAGATCAGCACCATGACCGCGGTGAGGTCCCCTCCGGAGTCCGGGACCGGGTCGGGCCCCTCGTGCTTCACGGTGACCTCGACGGTCCTGGACTCGGAGGTCCCGTCCGGATGGGTGACCGTGACGGTGAGGTCGAACACGCCGGACTCCACGGGGGCGACCACGAGGGTGGACCCCTCGACGGTGACGAAGGACGCCGCCGAACCGGATACGGACAGCACGTCGCCGTCCCCGATCGAGACTGAGATGTGCATCCTCTCCCCGACGCCGATGTGGAAGTCGGTGAGGCCGTCCAGGGTGGTGTCCTCCTGCGGGACGATGTCCACCTCGACGTACGCCGTGGACGTGACCTCGGAGACGTTGTTCACGGCCTTGCACACGACGGTGTACCTTCCGGGGCGGTCGTACCGGAATTCCGAACCGTCCTCGAACGTGCCGTCCCCGTCGAAGTCGAACATGTGGAACGACGCGCGGAGGCCCGTGAACACGGCCTTGGCGGTGTAGCCGTCCACGGTCACCGAGAACGATGCCGTGGGCGCGGAGACCTCCGCCCCGTAGACGGTGACCATCCAAGACTCTCCTCCGACACTAACGTCGAAGGAGCTGCCGACGTCCTCCTCGGAGGGGGTCCCGGAGAGGACCGTGAACACCATGCCGTCGATGGTCTCGACCGTCCCCTTCAACGGGCATTGGTCCGGCACCTCGACGCCCGCATCGCCTTCGACGATGTACGCGTACCCGACTCCGGACCATGCGGCCTCCCTGTGGTAGTTGTCCCTGCAGACCACCGTGATCTCCAGTGTGACCTCGGACCCGTCGAATCCCCTGGCGGTGCAGGCCACCGTGTAGATCCCCGATGCGGGGAACTCGTACAGGGCGGTCTCCGACGACGAGGCGAACGTCTTCCCGTCCACCGACCAGACGTAGTTCGACACGTTCGTTCCGCCGATGGCCACGAAGTCGAACACCCTGGGCTCGGAAGCCCTGGCGGATGCGGTGACCGATGCGACGGACGGGGAGCCCGTGCCGGGGACGTCGGACCTGTCGGAGACGTAGACGATGACGGAGTTCACCACCTCCACGTACCCGTCCAGGTACGCGCGGTAGGAGATCTCGTACGTCCCCGGGTCCTCCAGGATGCCGGTGATGGTCCTTCCGGAGACGCGGAGGTCCGTGTCCGCGGGGACGCCGTCGATCATCACGGACAGGAGGCCGACGGACGCGTTCGAAGGGTTGGTCACCGGCGTGTACGAGAAGAGGTCGCCCTGCGACAGGGTGTACTCTATGGGCTTGACGATGGTTATCGGCACCCTGACGGTGACGGTGGCGGTGCCGGTGTAGTAGCCGGTGCTGCTGGCCGATATCGTCACGTAGTACGTGCCGGGCTCCACGCCGGTCATGTCCAGTATCAGGGTGCGGTTGGACACCCTCACGTTGCCCTGCGACAGCCCGCCGTAATCCGACACGGATATCCTGGCGTCTTCGGGGTCCGTGACCACCGGGACCGACGAGGACTGGTCGTGGGATATGGTGGCTGTCACGGATCCGACGGACACGGTGTTCCTCTCCCACACGGCGTACAGGGTCACGTCGGACGTCACCCCGAGCGATCCGATGGTGGAGGCTGAGGTCTCGGAGAGGGACCAGCCTTTGAACGTGTACGCGCCGGACGAGTGGACCGCATTCGGCAGGGACGCGTAGGTGCCCTCGGTTATGGTCTCGCTCCACGTGCCGGAGCCGTTGACCCTGCCGATGCCCGCGTCGTAGGTGACGGTGTACTCCTCGGGCAGGTCCTCGACCGTCCAGTAGACGACGAGCTTCACGTCGCGCCACAGGGACACCGAGGAATCGGTGAACTCGTACTGCGTGACGTACTCGCCTATCTTCGTCGGGGTCCCGGAGACGATGCTCCCGTCCCTGGTGAGCCCGGTGGGCAGGCGGTCGTCGCTGGAGTACTTCGTGTTCATGCAGTATTTGAAGCTGTAGTCGCCGATGTGGTCCTGGACGTCGATGCTCACGTACTCTCCCAGGTCCAGGGTTATCTCCGCGGTGAACTCGGCCTCGTAGGCATCCGACTCGTCGGAGGACATCGGGACCACGACGATTGCCATGAGGACGGCCAGCGCCGCCGCTGCCTTGATGACGGATCCGATGCCCATGCGACCACTCAGCCCTGCCTCTGGCCTCCGCCGGCGCTCTTGAAGAAGAGCCCGGGGTTCTCGTTCACGACCTCGGCCATGGCCTGCTTGTCCTCAATCGAGGTCTGCGGGTTTGTCATGACGCGGAGTCCGTACGCCGTGTTGCGGGCGCGGTTCCTGCCCCTGAACGCTCTGACGAAGAACTTCTGCTTCTTCGGGGACATGGAGGAGAACTCGTCGTCGGACTTCCAGAACGATGACCAGAACCCCTGCCTGGGCTTCATCGTGGGGCCGTGGGCCCTCGCCTCGTCGTCCGACGCGAAGATCTGGGGGTTGTTGTTCCTGAACCTCACGAGGTTGTTCAGGGTGTCGGGGTTGGTCTCGGGGTTGTTCACGACCTTCATGAAGTAGCGGGTCCTGGCGACGTCGCTGTCGAAGGACATGAGGGTCTGCCCGAGCTCGTCGTAGCTCCTGGGATCTCCGATCGGCTTCCTCCTCCTGAACCTGGGCTTCTGATTGTGGGCCCCATAGTATTCGGAGAAGCCGTTGGGGCTCCAGTTGCCCTGGAACCTCTCGGAGCCTCCGTCCTGGTAGCCGTCGGCGTAGTTGCCGCGGTCGTCGTATCTGTTGCCGTACCGGTCGTAGGAGAACCCGTCGGAGTCGTAGACCCTGCCGAAGGACTTCTCACGGTACCCTCCGGAGAATCCCTTCCCGAAGGTCCAGGATCCCTTGAATCCCCTGTTCCCTTTCATCTGCTCGTCCGACAGGAACCTGTCGGGGTTCTGGTCCCTGAACTGCCTCAGGAGCATGATGTTCTCCTGAGGGGTGTCGGGGTTGGTCATGCACCTGTTGTAGAAGCGGGTCGCCCTCTGGGGGCTCATCGAAGACATCATCTGCGAGAGCTCGGAGGGCGAGAGCTTCCTGGGCTGCGCCATTCTGATCACCTGTTTGTTTCACACATGTTCCCGGTTGGTGTCCTACCGGGTAAGGATGTTCTCAGGGGACGGGAAGGTCCGTCCCGTCCCCCGGCCGTCAGAGTGGCGCCTCCCACACCTTCAGTGCGGAGGACGACCTCTTCGGGCCGACCCTGCGGAGCGAGACCCTGGTGGACCCTTCCACGGCCGAGCATCTGTCGAACCTGTCGAGGGCCTCCTCGTACGTGGGGTACCGGTACGTCTTCGACCGGACCTCCCCGTTGGACCAGAGGAACCAGTGGTCCACGCGGTATCCGCTCATTCCTTCGTCCTGAACTTGGCCATCATGTCCTTGGCGTAGTCCACGTCATCGTTGATGGTGGAGTTCTGGAGATCGACTCCCTCCATCGCCACGGCCATCTTCTCCACGAAGTCGGCGAAGGACCTCCACCACTTGCCGTTGAGGGGCACTTCGACGAACTTGCCGTTGAAGGACGCGGTGATCCTCGGGACGGGGTCCCTGCGGGTGTTGGTCTTCTGGTCGAAGGTGGAGACCAGTTTCAGGCCGATGTAGACGTTGCCGTTGCTGAAGCTCATGATGGGGGTCTTCTGCGTCGCGGTGTCCTGGTCGACGTTGACCTGCCCGAAGGCGGTCCTGATCTCGTTCTGCATTCCTGCGCTCTGCGCTCCGTTAGCTGCTTTCTCTGCTGCCATTTCTGTTCCTCCTATCGAGGTGTTCTAAGGGGTTTGGGAAGGGGTTTGCAAAGCGTTTTGACAACCAGAAATCTAGTGATGGCGTTAGCTAGACCTTTAGAGTTCAACCAAGAAATTGCAGGTAGGAGAGTGGACAGAGTTACTGTTCGAATTGTGGCAAATCGGTGAAATTCGGGTGGTTATAGAATGTGCTGGCTAGGGCGATTGTGACTCTCGCCTTGTCCACTTCTTTTACCCTACCCAGACGTTCTCGGAGACCCCCGATTTTCACTGTCCACCATTGTCGTCCCATGTACCGATGGCGTTCTCGATGGCCATGTCGAGCCTCTTCCTGCTGTAGAATCCCTCCGTGGTCTTCGTCGATGCGTGCCCCATCAGAACGCTCGTGGACTCGATGTCGAGGTCTTTGTCCAGATACCTCTGGCCGAACGTCCTGCGACACTGGCGGAGGTCGAACTTGAAGCCTAGATCCTTCTTGACGAAATAATACGTAATCCTACTAATTGTCAGGGGTGCCTCGAAAGATTATCATGGGAACGGGAAGATGTTCATTATAACAGTTGGAGTATGAATGATGACGTCACAGAAACCGAGAAAATGAGAATCTATAGACAGTCTGTTCAGACTTTACAGTATCGGTGACAGGGGTTCCATATCATTATTGAGTGCGACAGGTCTGTGACGAAGATACTGTTTTCGAAGTAGTATAGAAACAAGAGGTCGGGGAAGGACTTCTGAATTATTTTCAACAACAGACGTTGATGGACCAGATCGCTTGATTTTCGCTTTGAGTTATGGAATTGGAAAAGGAAACAGTGCTTGAATTGCACCTTATGACACTCTAAGAACTAGAAACATTAAAAATAAAAAAATTGGATACAAACCCATAGTCAAAAAGGACTATAGCGGGGGGGGGGGTTCGACCATCTTTTGGATTCTTCCCCCGCCTCCTGTGTGGAGATAATATGAAAATAATCACCGAATGGAAAAATGCGGGGGTTATGGGTTTCAGTAAGATGCTAGTTGTGATTGCAATAGCATGCATAGCACTAGCATGTATGCCTGCAGTGAATGCAGACAACACACAGGATATCCAAGATTCCGTACTAGTCACTTATACAGAAGTGGATGTAACAAATTTCGATGAATTGGTTTCCGCTATTGAAAACTACACGAATGTGGAAATAACGCTTACAAATAATATCGAATCAAAAGTTCAATTCAACATAGAATCTGGAAAGAATGTCGTCATCAATCTGAATAAAAAGACAATAACATTCAATCCGACGTCTGGCGGAAGAGTATTCGGAAATTATGGCACCCTTACTATAAACGGAGTAGAAGGTTCTGTAGTAGCTGGCAATAATAATGCATATGGAACCGTCAATAATTTCGGCACACTGATTGTTAACGGAGGAACATACACCAATCTCAAAGATTCCGATGCATTCAATTTCTATAACAGGGATGGTGGATTAGCCATTTTCAACAACGTTACAATTCATGGTGGCGGAGGATGCATCGCATCTGAGATCAATACAACCACACACATCAATGGTGGATACTATGAAAACGAAACGTATCCTTCGGTTGAGAACCGCGGTGACATGTACATCACCGCGGGTGAGTTCATCAACACCTCATGCTCGTCATGCGATGGTAAATGGGGTTATACGATACGTAGCGGCGAAAACTCCGAATCAGCATATCTCCAAATCAAGGGAGAATCGGATGACAGCGTGAAAGTCACCGGTGTCCAAGGAGGACTCGCTGTTATAGGAGGAACATCGGATATTTACAACGGTCAATATAGTACCGAAGCATGTAATGTCCATACAAACGGCACTTCATCATTCTATGCAGGTTATTTCACAGGAGAATCTTATACTACCAGTACTAGCATCTATGGCGGAACATTCGAGTCATTTTCGAAAACCGCAATCCTGGTGGGTAATGGAAACCCGCCACCTGACAGTGGTGCTGGAGAATCATCGACCGTCATGATCTATGGCGGAACATTCATTGGCGGAGATGCTGGCAAGACCTCTGTTTCAGTGAATAATCAGAATTACGCTATCGGAGGAGCCTGCATAACAGGAGGCACCTTTTCCAGTAATGTTGAGGCATATGTTGCTGGTTATGCCATACAGACTGAAAACGAAGGGATCTATACCGTCTCGTTGAGGACATATGGTGTGGCATCAGTAGGAGACAGATACTATGGATCGTTGAACGATGCGTTAGAATACGCACAGAACGGAGACACAATCAAGCTACAGGATAACATCGATCAGGAAGATGGAATCCTGTTTGACAAACCGGACTGTTCAATCACGCTCGATCTTAACGGGAAGACATTGAGTGTAGAGGAGGGCAAGAATGTCAACAACCGTGCATTCAAAATCGAATCAGGCATCCTTAATGTCATAGACAGTAGTGCAGAAAAAACCGGAAAGATTATCGCCACAGGCAGTGGGACAACCACCTCGGAAGGAGAAGGTGCATTCGGAACATTCCGTGTCGAATCCAATGGCATAATCAAACTGACCGGAATTGCTCTTCAGAACAGCCGCCCCTGGGGAATGAATGTGAAGGTCTGTGGAGGCGAAGCCTACCTGACCGATGTGATAATCATTTCTTCATACGGAGGAGGAATCGAGGTCACAGAAGCTGACCTCGGTGAACAATCAAAGAAGGGAAAGGCCGAATTGATAAACTGTACCATCATTCAGACAGGGTACAACGATTGGTGCAGTTCTGCAATCTCCGTTTCAGGTGGAAGTTACCTTACAGTGTACGGAGGATCCTATGAAAGCGCCGGCCATGCAATCTATGTCTTCTCCTCTGGTGGATACATCACTGTAGAAGACGGATATTACTATGGAAACATCGGATCGATTTGTGCGGAAATTGACACTGGTACCTACCCTGAATACGAAGGTGGGGTGGTGATTAACGGTGGAATGTTCTACGGAGCATTCCAGATAACGTCTCCTGCGACCCTCGAGATTCGCGGAGGCGCTTTCGATGCTAATCCCTCCGACTATGTATCCGGAAATGTAGAAGTTGAAAGTGTGTCTGACTACTATGTCGTGGGAGAACCATTATTCCAAGTGGGTGAAGACAAGTACGTCATTCTGGACAACGCATTACAAAATGCTCCGACGGGATCGACAATCATTCTACTAAACGATATAACTGACAGGACCGGCCTGCGTATCCAGGGAGAGAAGGATTTGACGCTTGACATGATGGGCCACACAGTTACATTCGGATACGGAATAGAGAACGCTGTGATTGACTTTGCTGGCACAACATCTCTGACGATAGTCGGGGATGGAACATTTACGATTGACGACGGATATATGATTACCAATTCCTTGGGATACACGTTCAGACTGTACGATCAAGCAAAGATATTGATAGAAAACGGTACGTTTAACTGTGGTCTCACATGTATTCAATTGGCAGACGAATCTTCCGCTGAGATACATGGAGGGCACTTCTCTGCCTACGCTGATTGGAACGGAAAATACTGGATTCTCAACAAGATTGACAACAGTGACACTACATTCGCAGTTAGCGGAGGGACGTTCGTCAACTTCGACCCGGGCCACTCCGAGACAGAGAATCCTGCGGATTCATTCCTGTCAGATGGATACTACTCGTCCCCGACAATGGACGGTGACGATACCGTCTGGACGGTCAACAGGCTTGTAGCCACTGTCGGTGATACCAACTATTCATCCATACAGGAAGCGATGGAGGCTGCTGACGGCTCCGCGGTTGTTATCGAAACGGATCTATCGGATCCCGTGAACGTGATTTCCGAAACTGTAGAGATGGATCTGAACAGCCATAGCATAACCGGAATCGTTACTGTAGGGGGATCGTTGACACTGACAGGGACGGGAACCGTGTCGTCTGTTGTCCTCTCGTCCACCAGCGCCAAGCTGGTCGTGGGGGGCCCGACCGTCACGAGTGTCACCGACAGCGTGTCCTACTACCATGTCGTGAGCTCCACTGTCGACGGTGTGACCACGTACAGCCTCGCCAGGACATCGTCCGGAGGCGGAGGGACGGTCACTCCCCCGGTGACCCCCGACGAGCCCGGGACCGATGTGGAGGAGCACCCGGACGGGTCGACCACTGAGACGACCACTGAGACGACCACCAACCCCGACGGGTCGAAGACCGAGACCACCACCGTCACGGAGAAGGACCCCGAGGGCAACGTCACCGGATCCACCGTGACCGAGACGACGACATCCGAGAAGGAGGAGGACGGCGTCAGGGAGACCGTCACGTCCACCACCGTCACCACCAGCGACGCCGACGGCAACAAGACGGGGTCCACCTCCGCATCAACGACCACCACCGTGACCGACTCGACGACGACGGTCGTGGAGAAGGAGGAGGTCATGGACGCAGACGACAACGTCACGTCCTCCACTGAGAAGGTCACGGAGACGACCAGGATCGATGGCGGGACCGTGACGTCCGAGACCACGGAGGTCAAGGACGCCGACGGCAACGTGACCTCGTCCACCGAGTCCGTCAGGGCAGAGTCCGACGACGGGGACGTGAGGACCGAAGCCACGACGGAATCGGGAAGCACCACTGTGAGCACCACCGTCTCCGTATCCTCTTCCGGGAGGATAGACGACGCCCTCATACAGCAGGCGGTCGCCCAGTCCGACGCCGTATCTGAGAAGGTATCCGCCGAGTCACCCGACAGGGTCATCCAGATCGGGACCGGCTCCGGCACCGACGTAACCCTCAGCCCCGAGTCCATGTCGGCGATAGCCGGCACCGGGGCGGAGTTCAGGGTCATCAGCGAGACCGGGTCCATGCAGCTGGACCGGGACGTCGTCGGAACACTGACCGAGCCCGGGGAGGACGTCACCGTGAGGATGGCTGAGTCCGACGACTCGGAACTCACCGAGGCGCAGCTGTCCGCCAAGGGCGACAGGTTCGGCGTGACGCTCACGGCGACCGTCGGGACCGACATCGTCCACCTTCTGGGAGGCACCGTGACCGTCACCATACCCTATGCCGACATCATGGGGTCCGACCCCTCCTCCCTCGGCGTGTTCTACATCGACGGGGACGGGGTCCGCACGTTCATGGATTCCGTGTACGACCGGGCCCTGAGGTCGTTCGTCTTCCAGACCGACCACTTCTCGCTGTTCGTGGTTGACGACCTCCCCGCGTCCGAGAGCGGAGACGATACCCTGCTCTACGCCGGCATAGCGGCCGTCATGGCCGTGGCGATCGTGGCCGTAGCCGTGGTGGTCCTGCACAGGAAGCACTGAAACCTCAGACGACGGGGGATCTCCCCCGTCAAACCACTTGACATTCCAGACCCGCATACGGTCGATTCTACAGATTTGCGGATTCTGAACCAAGGATGACGACACCGAAAGATGAGGAGAACAGACCCCTCCTGTTCACGTGCTCTTACGGGGTACGCTCCGCGCGCATATCGGCCCGTCGGCGCCTTCTCTTTCCTTTACGAAAACGAGCGCTGAATTGTTGATTTTCGTGTGATTCTTTATAGCTTACGCTGCCAAACCCCCGCAGCCGGAGCTGCCGCACATCCGGAAAACCCAATTTTCTTGAGGCGGCTCCATCCGCAGAATGACTTTTCGGGCCTGGCCTCAGACCTGTTCGTAATTTTTTTTAATAAATTTATAAATTTCCTGACATTCATATTCAGGCTTGTTGTTCTTGCTCTTATTGGAGAATAGACGGGTTGCAGGAATTGTCTAGTGATGTTATTGTATCTTTCTCCCCCCAAGGCACGTGATGCGATACCTCTGATTCTTGCTGCGGATGGCATCCGGGACAGTACGTTCGACGAGACCGCGATCGATAAGAGGGGTGATCTTCCTGGTGGCAACGTTCGTGGAAGCAACACCCAGGAACTCGGCTATCTCACGGGATGACCTGCCTTCCGGATGGTCCAGGAATCTCAGCAGGGGTACGGTACCGGTTTCCGCAACGGGCACATCTTCGGGAATATCGTCCCCAAGTCTGTAATTGACATTCCTGAGGATGACGGTGAACGACTGGTGGCTGACCTTGAACGTCGGAGGCTTGTCAGGATGATCCCTGTATCCATCCATGATGCGCTGGATCCCCCTCCCCCAGCCCTCCACGAAACCCGCCAGGAAGAATACGTTGGCCAGGCTCGGATTTACAGGCACGGACTCGTGGTCCTCCATCAGGTCCTTCTCGGTCCAATTGTACGGGATGCCGCCGTTGTCTGCGATCCTCATCCTGTCCTCCCATATGCGGATCTGGATGGGAATCCCGGAGCCGTAGTCATTGTGCATCACTGCGTTCAGTATCGCCTCCCTCAGGCTCTTCTCCGGGAATGGCGGTGTCTCCACCATATTCAGGCCCTTGTACGAGATCCTCTTCTTGGAGTACTTTATGTTGATGAGATCGCATAGACGGTCCGGCATCGATATCAGAGGGCCGCTGACGTAATCCTGGTATAGGATCTCGGGACTGTCGGTACCCTCGAACATCCCGACTTTCACTGCAGAGCCGAGGATAACATCTTCGGGATTGGGGTGGAACAGGAGTATCGCCGCACGGGTGAGGACACCATCCCTGGTCATGAGCTTCAGTTTCATCAGAAGATCCCTGTCCGACACATCGAGGCTCTCGTAACTGATCGTCCCTTTGGCCCTAGCCTTCTTGCGGAAGAAGTCGATGGCGTTAGCATCGAGACAGGAGATGTCCAGGCCGTCGATCGGCATCTCGGACCAGGAGATGTTGAGCCTCCTGGAGACCAGCATGTCGTACTCCCTGCCCGCGGCGGCATGTGTGGTGTTGCCTGTGCGGATGTAGAACTTTCCGTCGAGGTCGACAGGGACGGGGGATCTCTGGACGGTTATGGTGATGACGTTGGTATTCTCATCGACATCCACGGTCGGATAGATGGAGAGCTTGTTGGCGATGGTGTCAGTAATGGATTTCATGTCGGACTTGGGGTCCTTGACACCAACCACGGTGCCGTCATCCTCGACACCGACCTTCATGACACCACCTTCGCTGTTGGCGAAACCGCATATCTGCCTCAGGAATTTGTCGTCCCATTGCCTCTTCCACTCAACATTCTGCCTTTCCAAGGAATCACCTGCAACGACCTGGGTGTAAGGACTGGATTGTTCATTATGATTGCTGAAAGAGGTTACATTGAGACAATAGGAGGACTGTCGAACTTCTCCAGAAAACGACAACAACATAATGGAAAGATGTTCCGAACATCATCCATGTATCTTCTACACATCTTCTACATTAGCACGTAGAAGAAATGTAGAAGATGAAGAAGATGGATATGACATGAATAAGATGGGCCTGACGGCCCGGTTCGGTTACAGGTATCTCCCCCTGAAAGCTCTCATGAAGCCGAAATCTGCTGGTCCGTTCATCTTGGACGCCCACTCGTTCCGGATCGGGTCGTCTGTGTTCTCCTCGAGAGGCGTGAACTTCTCCGGATGGTTGAGCACATACGATATGACCGCTTCGCGGTTCTCCCCGGGGGTCCTCGGGTTGCCGAGGACCTTCTTGACATGAAGGAGAATGATATGAACAATCCCCAGTACAGCTTGGCTTTTATCGATCTAGCAGACGGAGAAGACGGAAAATCCACATCTCCAAGGATAAGATCCCTGACACCCCGGCTTCTGCGATTTTAAAGTGTATGGATTGTTCTGAGATAGGAATATACACATATTACGAAGAGAATGCGAAAGGCACATTCGGAACAGTAGCCAGCATGATGCCGACCGACAAACCTGACAATGTCGAGAGTCATACAAAGATGTTCATAAACCACTATCATGCTTTAAACAAGGATAGCGGTTATAAAGTCCATTCATTCTCTGGGACGCCTAGCTGATGACGATCATATTGACTGACAGAGAATTGGAGGGCCTGGAGTTCATCGGACGCAACCCCTGGCATCAGGAACGGATGGTGTGCGGGCCGTTTGACATCGAACGCATTGACCTTTCCGATGAGGACATCGGCCTCCTGGAGGACATCTTCGGACACGGGCTGATGTTCGCGTACTACACCCTGGAGTACGGGATCGTCCCCCAGCTGGCGCTAGCCATCAAGTACCTGAGATACGGGAAGGCGATGGCCTTCGCGGACAGGTCGCAGGTGAGACGCTTCTTCGACTCGTACCCGGTAGCCAGGGTGGACATATCCAAGCGGCCGCTCGACCGCGGGGTGATGCCAGCCTGCAGGATCCGCAGGGACATCATCTACGTGTTCACGGACTCCGGTGGTGTGGCGGAGCAGCGTGACTCCGACGCCCTCTCCCTGATGGGGGAGCCGTACGAGTTCAGAGGGGAGGTCCCATGGTCCCCTTACAAATCGGAGGAGGGGATGACGCTATCGGAACTAGTCAGAAGAGTCGGAAATCTCGTCAACGTCGTGCTTACGTACAGGCACGGGGACGTCCAGCCATTCATAGAGGAGGCGATGGAGTCCGACCGCCCGATATGGACAAATGGTATCGACCCCATCGACGTGCAATCGGCCGGCAGCCCACCGCTCTTTCCGGATGCAATCGTGCACAGCTACGGGATCGTGCCTCGGTTCGGCATCCGCCGCAGGGGATGGACCGGATTCGTGTCGAAGGACATCACCGAACTGAAGGAGATCAGGACCCGGGGCTGTGAGGACTACAAATGGGACCTGATAGTGCTGATAGCCATAGTCGAGGATACGGAATGAGTTCCTCCTGAAACAGGGCGCAAGCCCGACCTCCCTCAGATATTGGCGACAGTGAATATGATCAAATAAGTCAAGCAGTCTGTTCTATATGGCGTATGTCGACGTAGAAACGCATATGGTGTATGTTTCGAATTACTTGATTGAGATTCAATATGCAATGGCGATTATGAACATACCGGATGAGAATAAACTTGGGGATCGGGGAAAGGGGCTCGGCGTACATACTCCTAGAGATCTGGTTGCAAAAAAACATGGTTTCAAGCGCATCAAATGGTGAACCTATCAAACACGATAGACCAGGGAACGAACTGGAAATAGGTATGAATCACCACCATCATCCGTTGAACGACGATAAAGGAAAATACCCCGCACATGCGTTCTATGGAGCACCCATGAAATCGTGATTCGATGATGCTTTACTCGAGCTTTCCCATGGAAGAATTCCTGGAGACCAGGACTTGGATGAAGGACAGACCGGAGCTGGGAGATGCCCTGTTCCATGGGGATCTTGCGATACTCCGCAGGTGTCCCCGCGATGAGAAGAGGAGATCGTATCAATCGGAAAGGATCAACTGCCTTCTGAGAACCGATATAGACTGGTTCGGTTACGAAACCGTATCCACTCTGGATGATAAGTACTGTGTACTGTTCCTCCTGATCTACAGAATCCTCGGCCATGGGATGCACATGGTGCTATACAATCAGGAACTGATGGAGTCCCTAGATCCGGAGACCATGGTATCCACCATAGATGTGTCCTTCAAAGACCCTGGGATGACCCCCATGCACACATACAACAGGTTCAACGGGGACACCCTGTACCACTTCGTGGATTCCGGCACACGCGATATTCTACACGACACCGGACTCCTGGACAGGATCGGCAGTGACAGGAGGATCAACGAGTATCCGTGCATCGGATACATCCCGGAGGAGGGAACGACGGTGGGGGACCTTGTCAGGTCTGCAGGGAACTTCCCGACCATGATCACCGTGCACGACTACAGAAGATGCATGGATGCATCCGCATCCGTCCCTCCGGATGAAGACAACGCGTCCTACAAATGGAGGTCCGGATTCCCCAAAACGCTTGAGGCGATGGTGTCAGCGGAGCTGTGTGCTGAAAGGACGTCAGGTGGATTCACGACGATCCCGATGGTTGTCGACGGGAGCAGATACGCTGACAGGCCGGTCCGCCTCTACAGGATCTGCTGCAACACGACCCAGGATGCCCTTTGCTACAACGGCATAGGGGATGTGGACATGGGCTACGACCAGATATGCCTGGCCCTGATGATCGACAATTGAACAGCCGGATGAAGGCAAAAAGCAGAGGACTGTACCGGCAATACGACAGATGGGACAAGACGTCTGTTCAACCAGCAATCTAATGTGAAACCAGGGAAGCAATATCTCCCTTATTTTCATGATATCATGTGCTATATCATAACCGACAGGAAATTGGAAGACCTTCCAGGATTCGAACCCATGGAGGGTCGTGCTGACGCCATGTGATAGATTTCGACGGCACGACGCCCCTGCATCTGGCGTGCCTGATAGGATACGCGGAGGGAGCGACCGCGCTCATAAGCAAAGGCGCGGATCCCGCGAGGAGGGACAACCACGGGAGGAACTGCATGCACTATGCAGTCATGGGGCCCACCACCCACTACTGCCGCGAGTACGACAGCATACCGGGAAAGGACGCCGTCAACAAGCGCAAGGTCGAGATCATGGCAGGCCTCTCGGACCCGGATGTTCCGGACGAGGGCGGGCGCACTCCGCTGATGAAGGCCGTGGGCGACTACAGGTACGACGACTTCGGGTTCTCGGCGGCGCTCCTGGCCAAAGGCGCGGATCCGAACAATGCGGACAACAAGGGGATGACCCCGCTGATGTCCGCATGCTCCAACGGCCACTACGAGGCGGTAAAATCACTCGTGTCGGCCGGAGCGGAGATGGACCGCAAGGGCCCGCAGGGCAGCACAGCACTCCACATGGCGGTATCCTGGAGGAACGAGAAGGCCTCCCGCTATCTACTGAAGAAGGGGGCACGCTCGGACATTCCCGACGATTCCGGGAAGACGGCCGCTGAGATGGCAGCCGCGGCAGGGATGGAGTCCGTCCTTGAACTGATGATCTGAGGTCGTATCATGGGATTCATAGGAAACGATCATAGCAGGCCGGCCGTCGTGGACGGCTATTCCGCCTACGCGGCTCTGGCCTCGGGGGATGTGGCGGGGGCCTGGTTCCTGCTGCAGAATGTCGGCGAATCGGACCCTGCCCCGTGCAGGTACAACAAGGCGCTGTGCCTTCTGGCGGCAGGCAGGTACGAGGAGTCCCTGCAGATGTCCAGGAGCGTGTTCAGGTCGCTTACGGAAGGGGTCCCTCAGAAGCCGTTCGACCCTACGGGCGACGTGCTGGTGAAGGCATCAGGCAGGGACGGCCCGCCGAGGCCGATGCCTGCATCCCTCCCGTCATGCAATCCGACCTACGCCGGCGTGCAGGCACGCTGGCTCCTCGCCGTCTGCCTTCTCGCCGCCGGCTACAAGGAGGAGGCCGCATCCGTATCCTCCCCGCTGGAGAGGTACTCCATCAAACCTGTTTGGAACGGAGATGAGTGAATGTCTCAGATGGACAACATGTTTCTGAATGCTTGCAAGAACGGACAGAAGGGCGTGGCCCAGACCCTCATCGCCAGGGGGGAGGTCAACGTCAACAAGAGGGACCCCGCAGGGCTGACGCCCCTACATTTCGCATGCCAGAGGGGCGCGAGGGACATCGTGAAGCTCCTCTTGGACAACGGCGCCGATGTATGCTCCGCATCCAACGACAGCACCACGCCCCTCCATCTCGTCTCTAAGAACGGCAACAAGGAGATCATCAGCATGCTCGTTGACGCCGGTGCGGATGTCAACGCCACGGACAAGAACGGCCGCAGCCCCCTGATCCTCATGGCTATCGAGGGAAAGACCGAGGCCGCGATGCATCTGCTGTCACTCGGAGCGGACCCCTCCACGAAGGACAACGACGGTCACAACACACTGGACTACGCCACCTCGAAGGGCCTCAAGTCCCTGGTGTCCGCACTGTCGGAGAACTGTCCCGTCGGGACAACGGACTCCTCAGGCAACACGCCCCTCCACCAGGCCTGCTGGAGCGGTCAGAGCGAGGTCGTCCGCGTTCTCCTGGACAAGGAGGGATGCGATGTCGACGCCCTCAACGACGACGGGGAGACCGCCCTGTTCCTGGCGGTGCACCGCGGCATGCTGAACGTGGTGGAGATGCTCCTGGCGGCCGGCGCCAACAGCGACCTCAGCCTGAACTCCGGGGACAGGCCACTCCATGTGTCGGCAGCGGATGGCAGCCACTACATAGGCAAGGCTCTCATTTCCGCTGGTGCGGACATCAACTCCAAGAACGGAGATGGATTCACCCCGCTGATAATAGCGGCCAGGAACGGCAGGAACGACTTCACCGAGATGCTGCTCCAGAACGGGGCGGATCCCGATGCGGCGGACAACGACGGTTACACAGCGATGCACTACGCGTCCGAGGCGGGCTTCACGGAGATAGTGGAGCAGCTCCTGATCGCGGGTGCCAAGGGCTGAGGTTCCTCATCCCGCACCCGTCCGGATCCCGGCAGTGGTGCGGGATAAACCCTTTCCTAACCATCCGGGAATCCCCGCTCGAACCGGATGGTCGAGGGCTTCTCCGCATGGTTTCCTTGGTTTCGATGGTACGAAGGTTTCTAATGTTGGACCGGAATAATCCGCGCATGAAGCTCAGAGAGGCCTATGAGCGTTGGACGTCCATCAGCCTCATCCTCCGTATAGTCGCTGGACTGGCGATCGGGGTTGCCCTTGCCCTCCTGGTTCCGGGCATCGCCCTGCTGTCGCTCCCGGGGGATATGTTCGTCGGCGCATTGAAGGCGATCGCACCGTTCCTGGTGTTCTTCCTGATTATCGGATCGATAGCAGGCTCAGGAGTCGGTCTCGGTCCGCGTTTCAGAACAGTCATTATACTGTACATAGGGAGCACGGTCGTGGCGGCAATCGTTTCGACCATCATGTTCTATTCGTTCCCGGTCACCGTTACCTTCCCTGACCAGACGGACGAGCTCAACCCGCCGGAAAACATCTCGACCTTCATCTCCAACCTTCTCGTCAACATGGTCGCGAATCCCCTGACGTCCCTGATGAACGGGAACTACCTGGGGATCCTGTTCTGGTCCATCCTGATAGGACTGGTCCTGAGGTCGACAGGCTCGCAGAAGGTCAAGGACCTTTCCGGGGATGTGGCCGACATCATAACGAAGGTCGTCCGCATAATCATCGAGTTCGCGCCCATCGGAGTTCTGGGTATCGTCTACGGCATAGTCTCAGACAATGGGATGGGGATCTTCGTCGACTACGGGTCGCTCATCCTCATCCTGGTGGCATGCATGCTCATCGTGATGCTGATTACCAATCCGATCATCGACGGAACGATCATGCGGAGGAACCCCTATCCGCTGCTCCTCAGATGCCTGCGCGAGAGCGGTATAACAGCGTTCTTCACCAGGAGCTCGGCGGCCAACATTCCCGTGAACATGGCGCTCTGCGAGAAGATGGGTTTGGACCGCGATTTCTACTCCGTCTCCATCCCCCTCGGTGCCACCATCAACATGAACGGCGCCGCCGTCACGATAACGATCATGACCCTGTGCACAGCATTCACGCTGGGTATGGACGTGCCCATGCTCACCGCTTTGCCGTTATGCATACTGGCCACTATAGCCGCATGCGGAGCGTCAGGCGTGAGCGGGGGCTCACTGCTCCTCATCCCCATGGCATGCTCGTTCCTGGGCATCCCCGAGGACACCGCGATGCTTATGGTCGCCGTCGGATTCGTCATCGGAGTCATACAGGATTCCGTGGAGACGATGCTGAACTCCTCGGCGGACGTCTTCTACACCGCCGTTTCCGAAGTCTCCGAGTGCAGGAAGACTGGCGAGGCGAGAGAGTTCAGGTTCTGAAACCACAATCGGGCGTATGCCCGATCTTTTTTTTACTTTACATTCAAGCGGCATGGCCGCAATCATCGGGTCCGACTTCCGAATCTTTTCCTCATGGTCCCGTAGTAATATTAAATACGAATTGATAATATTCAGTATTACGAAATCAAAATTAATATTACTAAGGTGATTCAATGGACAGTAAGGTTCTGGCTGTGGCTGTTATCGCCATCGTACTCGCTGCGGGCATCGGGGTTTGGTACATGTCCGGAGGCGATGATCGTGGGGGGGATGAGACTGTCACCGACGCGCTCGGGAGGACGGTCTCAGTTCCGGAGAATGCGGACAAGGTCGTATGCCTCTCCGCAGGATCATCCAGACTGGTTTGCTATCTCGGAGCATACGACCGCATTGTCGGCGTCGACGATCAGGATTCTGGGGCCATAGGCTCTCCGGCCAACTACCATATGGCCACCTACCGGGTGGCATACGACTTCAGCAGGATTACCAACGTCGGAAGCGAAGAGAACTTCAGGGGGATAATCTCCACGGGAGCCAACCTCATAGTCACGTCATTGACCGACAAAACCCAGGTGGACACCCTTCAGCTCAACACAGGCATCCCGGTCATCGCGGTCACCGCAGCAGGCAATATCGATGTGGACGATGAAGGGTTCGACAGCAACCTCAGGATACTCGGCAAGGCCCTGGGGCTGGAGAGCAGGGCAGAGGAGCTAATCAAGGGGAAGGACGCCATTCTCTCCGAGCTTTCGTCATACAGAAGCTCGTCCGTTGTCGAGCCGAAGTGCTACATCGGCGGCATGTTCTACATGATGAAGGGCGGCCTCGACATGACAACAGGCAACTATGCGCCCTTCGACTATGTGGGCGCGGGCAACTCCATGCCCGATGCCAATTCCGGCAACCCGTACCTGACCAGCATAAAGGAGATCGCCTCCAGCGGTGCGGAGCTGATGTTCGTGGACTCCATGACCCTGTCAGGAAGCAAGGCTACCTTCGAGCAGAACAGGAACGTCCTATCTGCCCTTCCGGCTGTTTCCGACGGACTGCTCTACTCCACCCTGGTGTACAAGTACTACGGCACCAACTGGGAGGCAGAGCTCATGAACGCCTACTTCATAGGAAGCGTGATCGATCCCCCCGTCTTCGACTATGATGTGGCGGAGAAGGCGAACATGATCCTGGACCTGTTCTACCCGGATTCAGATGTGGACTACGACACCCTATGCGGATTCCAGACCGGATATTCGAGCCTCGACTGGTGAACGATTCATGGACAGGTCTAGAGACTACCGGGTCTACGAGGATGCAGTAGCCGTCCCCGATTCAGAGTCGGTGTATTCGGAATCCTCCAGGGGGAGGTCCCGCATACTGTTGGCATCCCTCACCGCCCTAGTTGCCCTGTTCCTGTCCGCGATACTGGTGAACAATAGCGGGTACCCCGCCTGGGACGTCCTCGCATCCCTCCTGACGCACGACACGTCATCCTTGCCCGGCAGGTATGTCTGGAATCTGGACGTCCCAGTGCTACTGGCGGCCGTCGCGGTGGGGGCAGGGCTGTCCCTGGCCGGTGCGGTCATGCAGTGCATTCTGAAGAACCCGCTGGCGTCACCATACACCCTGGGACTCTCGAATGCGGCCGCCTTCGGTGCCGCCTTCTCCGTGATATTCCTTCAGAGCGGAGCCGTGCTCTCCGGAGTCCTATCGGATGTGGCCGTCCCCATGTCGGCCTTCGCATTCTCGATGGTGGCCACGGGAATCATCATCCTTCTGACACGTGTCACGCGCGTGTCCTCCGAGACCATGGTGTTGGCGGGGATAGCCGTAAGTGCGATCTTTTCCGCGGGACTGACCCTCATGCAGTACCTGGCGGATCCGGTGCAGCTAAGCACGATCGTTTCCTGGACGTTCGGTAGCGTCTCGTATGCCACCATTGGATGGGATGCTGCGATCATCATCGTTCTGGTCGCTTCCTTCGCATATTTCTACATGAGGCGGTGGGATATGAACGCCATGAATGCCGGAGACGAGGTCGCTCAGGGGCTGGGGGTCAACGTCGGGTCCTTCCTCATGATCGGCCTGGTACTGTCCGCCCTTCTGTCGGCGGTGATGGTCTGCAGATTCGGCGTCATCGCCTTCGTGGGGCTTCTTGGCCCGCACATGGCTCGTATGCTGGTCGGTGACGATCACAGGTACCTGCTCCCTCTGTCCGTGACGATGGGGGCATGCCTGATGCTCGCTGCCCAGACCGTTGCGGCGAACGTGGTCCTCCCTATGGTCCTGCCCGTGGGGCTGCTGACCTCTCTGCTCGGAGGCCCCGCCTTCATATACCTGCTTGTAAGGAGGTATCGCAGATGATGCTGGATGTCGCCGGGATAAGGTTCTCATACTCCTCCGAGGAGACGATCTCCGGGATGAGCTTCTCTGCCCTCCCGGGGGAGCTCGTATCGATTCTCGGCCCCAACGGCACAGGCAAGACTACCCTGCTCAAGTGCATCAATCGCATACACGATCCTTCCGAGGGGGTTGTGGAGGTGGACGGGGACGATGTCATGTCCATGAGGCCGAGGGATGTCGCGCGGGTGATCGGTTACGTCCCCCAGAGGGCGCACGTCTCCGGGAGCACGGTGTTCGAATCCGTTCTGATCGGCAGGAGGCCGCACATGGGCATGGACGTGTCCGAGTCGGACATCCGTCTGACCGGGAGGGTGGTCGATCTGATGGGCCTCTCGGGCATATCCGATCGCAGGGTCAACGAGATAAGCGGAGGGGAATACCAGCTGGTGCAGATAGCGAGGGCGGTCGTCCAGCATCCCCGGGTGATCCTCCTGGACGAGCCGACAAGCAATCTGGACCTTTCCAATCAGCATCTCGTGATGAGCACGATATCCGGTATCGCCAAGGTGAACGGGATGGTTGCGGTGATGACCAACCACGACATCAATCTGGCACTCAGATACAGCGACAGGTTCGTCCTCATGCGCGGAGGATCGGTCTACGCCGCCGGCGGGAGGGAGGTCGTCACCCCCGAGGCGATCAGGGACGTTTACGGAATAGATGTGAGCATGGGGGAGGTGGAAGGGGTGCCAGTCATCGTCCCCAGGATGTGATTTCATGGATGAGCTAGATGAATTCTTGTCAAGAAGGAGGAGGAACCCGAAGCAGATGGAGTTCTTCAACAGCAGGGCGGATCAATGGGACTCCACATCGTCCCACGATCCCGAGAAGGTCAGACACATCGTCTCCCTGCTGGGAATCCGCGACGGTATGCGCATACTGGATGTCGGTACGGGGACGGGCGTAATGATACCATACTACATGGAGGGGATGGAAGGCGGCCATATAACCGCACTGGACTACTCCGAGCGCATGATCGAGGTCGCCAGGAGCAAGTTCCCAGAATCGGAAAGACTAAGTTTCAGGGTCCAGGACCTGTACGACATCAGGGACTCCGGGGCCTACGACTTGGTCGTCTGCTATTCCTGCTTCCCTCATTTCCCAGATCCGGTTTCCGCCATCAGGATACTGTCCTGGTCGTTGGTCCCGGGGGGCAGGCTCTGCATAGCCCACTCCTCCTCGAGGGAGCATATAAACACCATACACCGCGAGGGCGGCGAGGCGATATGTGCGGATTACCTTCCGGATGCCGGGTTGATGGCCCGCATGATGTCGATGAACGGCCTGGAGACAGAGCTGGAGGTGGATGACGACGAGTACTACATAGTCACCGGGCGCAGGCCGATCAGCTGACAGGGCGGTTCTCCGATCCATATGGAACCCGAACATTCCAAGCAATCCTTCGGAATCGTTGGAGATCCTCCGGGGTCTGATCGGGGAAGGTCTGCGGGGAATGCGCTGCTGATCTCCGCAACCCCATTATAGGATGTGCGGCATCAGTCACGCATGGGCAATCTGAAGGAGTTCTCTGGCTATGCGGGATGGTGGCTCGGCTCCAAAATCGACAGGGACCGTCCTCTCGTCACCACAATGATGATCCATCTCAATTGCAACCTCCGCTGCAGGCACTGCGATATAGCCAGGCAGCTCGATGCGGGCACGCTCCCGCCTAAGAACTCCCTCACCTACGATGAGATCTGCGAGGACCTGAGGACGAGGTACAAGCAGGGTGCCAGAATCGCATACTTCGAGGGAGGGGAGCCGACGATGTGGAGCGACGGCGAACGCCGCCTCGAGGATCTCATAACTTTCGCCAAGTCCCTCGGATACCTCAACACCGGATACACGACCAACGGCACAGGGAGGATATGCACGGCATCCGATACCATCTCGGTGAGCCTGGACGGGCCGAGGGATGTCCATGATGCGATCCGTCAGGAGGGCGTTTTCGATACGCTGATGAACAATCTGGCCTCTCTGGAGTTCGATGGATCCGTGTTCGCCAACATGGTTGTCCAGAAGACCAACATCGATCACATTAGGGAGACGGCGGAGATCGTCCGCCAGAATCCCCGCATGGACGGTATAGTGTTCAATTTCATCACTCCCCCGCCAGCGGACCAGGCCCTTTCCCCAGATGAGAGGCGCAGAGCAGTGGAGGAGATATCTGCTCTGAAGGACGAGGGGTTCCCGATTCTGAACTCAAGGAAGGGTCTCAGGGACCTCCTGGTGGAGGACTGGACGGACAGCTGTCCGATCGATCTAACCGTTTTCACGCTGCCAGATGGAAGCCATGCCAAGGGCTGTCCCATGCGCTCCAATCCGGAATCCTGCAGGCACTGCGGGTTCGCCGCTGCCCGTGAATACAGGCTGGTCAAGAGGGGGGATCCGAGGACCATCCTTGAGCTGGCCCCCACTTTCGCCCTTAGCGGTAAGAAGCGAGGTCAGAGGACCGTCTGAAGGGCTACAATAGCGATGAACGCCACCTCGGTAACGACTGCGATGCCGAAGAACAGAGGGGCGGTCCTGAACTCCCAGCCTGGTCCCTTGCTGGACACGACGGACCATGCCTTGATGCTGAATGGCAGGGTGATGAAGGCCAAAAGGTAGAGCGGATCGAGCAGTGCAGCCATAAGCGCCACCAGGGCGTAGGCAGTCACAATCACCGCCTTGGACAGCCATGCCACGGCATCCATGCCGAACATCGTGGAGATCGACCTGTCGCCTATCTCCAGATGGGTCTCCTGACCCGTCGCCGAGTCAACCGTCCTCATATGGGCGACGAGCAGTGCCACGACGACCGACATCGACACGGACTCGATGGAGACCGTCCCCGTGATCAGGAAGTACGGGCAGAACGACATCATGAAGAAGGACACCGCGACCGCCGCTTCCCCCAGCCCGCGGCCCCCCAGGTTCACAGGAGGGGCTGTGTAGAAGTACGCCAGGAAGAGCCCCGCCGCTCCGAATATGAGCGCCCAAAGCGGGTTGTAGATGACGATGGGGATGGCAACGAGCACGGCCGCGATCATTATGACGGCCATGAGGATCCTTCCCTCCCTTTCCGAGATGTTCCCGTTGTCGAACTGGTTACCGTCCCAGTAGAGCTTCCTGATTATGTCCGAGTCCTTGTTCACCTCCATGGCCTTTCTGAACCTCACCGCGTCCACCCCGGATTCGTGGTCGAAGTAGTCGTTTGAGAAGTTCACGAAGATCCCGAGCAGCAGCACGGCGCACGGTATGGCGGCGTAGATGTAGAGCGGCCCCCCGTACCCGACGGCAAGCACGGTACCGCAGAGCGAGGCCAGCACGAACGGGATGGTGTAGCTGAACCTGAACACGAGGTTGATCTTCCTCGTGAGCGAGTAGTCCTGCTCGGCGTTCTCGAACATGGGCCGAGCTATGGGGACGGATGCTATATTGATTTCGAAGGATGCCTCGGATTATACGGGACATCATGCGAGGTCATGCCTTGCTGAGGGCGCGCTTAGTGACCCTCCTCCCATGGATGGTCCAGTACATGACCAGACTGACCACCGCTATCAGGCAGCAGCTCAGGTACATGTCGCGGTATCCGATGGAGGATATCAGCAGACCGAGGATCGACGGCCCGAGTCCGCTCCCGAGGTCCACCACCGCTGCGAAGGTCGATGTGGTGACACCGTACCTGTGGGCCGTGCTCTTGGTGATGACGATCGCCTGGCAGATCGTGTAGATGATGGACACGCCGTATCCCATGACGAAGCCCGCGGACAGGAACAGGGCGGCATCCGATGTCCTGGAGAATATCAGCATCCCAATTATGAACGCGATATAGCCCGGTATCATGACGATGTTCGGTCCGCGGGTGTCGTAGAGCTTCCCCGTGGTCAGCCTGGACACCAGCGTTCCGAGGGACACTGCCAGGTAGTAGTAGGTGGCGGCCTCCTCCAGGCCTATCTCCAATGAGTAGGACGAGATGAACGACAGCACTCCCGAGTATCCGAAGTAGAACACCATGCACGTGGCGGCCAGGGGCACCGCGGAGAACTGGATCAGGTTTCTGGGGTTGAAGCTCTTGGCCTCCTCCACCTGCTGCTCCGTGAGTGTCTCCTCCGGCACCTTCATGATCAGAGCGAGGGCAAGCGCGGCAGAGTACATCACCAGGCCGACGCTGAACACGGCATCGTAGTTCCCGCCGTGGCCGAACTCCATCCCGATGAACGGACCTATCGCGGTCGCCACCGTTATGCTGAGCAGGAAGTAGCCCATGCCCTCGCCCCTCCTCTCCGGAGGCACGATCTTCGCGACGATGTCGTTGGTGCACGAGCTGCTCAGCCCGTAGCTGATGCCGTGGGCGAATCTTATGAAGTACAGCATCACCATCGAAGAGACGAAGAAGTAAGTGCAGGACATGACCAATGCCAGACAAAGCCCTATGCAGAGCATCTTCTTCCTCCCGACGAGCTCGATGTACTTTCCGAGGAGCAGCCTCGAAAGGAGGCCGCCTATGACGTAGATGCCTGCAGCGAGGCCGCCCTCCGCCGACGACGCCCCGAATTCCGCGACCGAGAAACCGGTGATATTGATCAGGAGCGTGAAGTAGTTGAGGCAGCAGCAGAACGATATGGCTGTGTCGAGGAGAAATGTGCTCGTGAACAGCCTGTGCCCTGCCATGGCCCGTGTATTCCCCTTCCTCTATATATTAGGTAATAGGGATTTCAGTACAATTAGGATAACGATAGTATGGTGGAAGAATGGCCATCCTCAGCCACCTGTATTAATAGAACGGAGTGGATTCCTCACACCATGGCACAGATAACCCCTGAGATTGCTGAGCAGATGAAGAACCAGAAGATCTTCTCCCTGGCTACGGCCTCCAAGGACGGGATCCCCAATGTGGTGCCCGTAGGAATGCTGTTCCTCGCCGAGGACGGGAACATCTGGATCGTGGACAACTTCTTCAAGAAGACCCTCGCGAACATGAAGGAGAACCCCAAGGCGTCGTTCTATGTATGGACCCCCGAGAGCCCCGAGTCCTGGCAGGTCAAGGGTACCCTCACCATCGAGAACTCCGGGGAGGACTATGAGAAGGCTGTCGCCTTCGCCCACGCCAAGAAGGAGACACTTCCTGCCAAGAACCTGGTGAAGATGAAGGTCGAGGAGGTCTACTATGTGACCCCCGGGCCTCACGCCGGCGACAAGATCTGATTCTGAAAACTAAGGAGGGGCTAGCCCCTCCGGCCATTTCCCCGACGGTCACTCCTCTTCCGGAGGCCTGAGAAACTGAGGGGCCATGCCCATCACCGCTGCCACGGGTATCAGCAGGAAGACCCACGGGTTGCCCGTCTCGGCGAATAGGAAAACGCCCAGGGCAGCACCTGCTATGGCACCGAGGATCAGCCCCTGCTTGGCCCTTAGGTCCATCACTCCACGCTCCGGCCGACGGTGTCCTCTGCGGCGGCGACCATCTTGTCAACGATCTCCCTGGCGCCCCCGACGTAGTTGGCGGCGTCCATCGTGGTGATGATCTCCTCCTCTGTGAGGACCCCTTTGAGATCCTCCCTCTCCAGCAGGACGTCCCTGAGGTGCCTCTTCTGGTCCTCGGCTATCATGGCGGAGCTGCGGATGATCTCATGGGCGTCCTGTCTTCCGATGCCTTTCTCCGTGAGCTTCATCATCAGAGGCTCGGCCATCACGAGGCCGCGGGAGGACTCGATGACCTCGAGCATCCTGTCCCTGTGGACTTCCAGGCCCTCAAAGACCCAGTTCATCTTCTTCAGGATCTCGTCGATGAGTATGAACACGTGCGGCAGGGTGAACCTCTCGGTTGACGAGTTGGACAGGTCCCTCTCGTGCCAGAGGACCTGGCTCTCGAACGTGGGAGTGACGAATCCGCGGATGACGCGGGCCAGGCCGCAGACGTTCTCGGAGTTCATGGGGTTCCTCTTCTGCGCCATGGTGGAGCTGCCGACCTGCTTGGCGACGTCGAAGTACTCGGACGCCTCGCCGATCTCGGACCTCTGGAGGTTCCTGACCTCGGTTCCGTACCTCTCCAGGGAGGTGGCGATGTTGGCGATGATGCAGACCGCCTCCGTGTACCTGTCCCTGCCGACGACCTGTGTGGCGGCCGGCTCGTAGGTCAGGCCGAGGTCCTTCATGACCCTCTTCTGGACCTCGAAGAAGTTCTTGCCCAGCGCCGCGCCGGTTCCGACGGCCCCTGCCATTTTTCCCGCGCACACCCTGGGCATGGCCTCGATTATCCTTTCCCTGTGCCTGAGCATCTCGGCGATGTATCCGGCGATCTTGAACCCGAATGTGATGGGTATCGCGAACTGAGCATGGGTCCTTCCGATCTCGAGGGTGTCCCTCTCCCTCTTGGCGATCTTTGCGAAGGTCATTATGATGTTGTCTACGTCTTCCAGAACTATCTCCATGGCATCCTTGATCTGCAGGGCGGTTGCCGTGTCCACTATGTCGTTGCTGGTAGCCCCGAGGTGGACGTACTTGCCGGCATCTCCAGTGCACTGCTCGGTCATCGCCTTGACCATGGCCATGAGGTCGTGCCTGGTGTCCTTCTCGATCTCCTTGATCCTGTCGATGCTGACCACATCCAGGCTGGCAACCCTTCCGATCTCGTCGGCGGCTTCCTGGGGTATGGTTCCGAGGGAGGCGTGTGCGCGGGCAAGCGCGGCCTCCACAAGCATCTGCTTCTGGATACGGCTCTCCTCGCTGAAGACTGCCTTCATCTCTTCGCGGCCGTAACGATAGTCAAGGGGACAGACGTTGCTCATGTCAATCGGGGCGCATTATCGAGTGAGCATATTTTAATCTATCAGAGGCATGACGTGGCAGGCTCTTCCCGTAGACGCGGGCGAGGCAGAGAAATCCTTATAAATAATAGGCATATAGCCGTCTTTACAAGTGGGTCATGCTTAAATCATGACCGCGTCGAATGTTGGTGTGGATTTATGGAAGATTTTGTGGAGGAAATTCAGCAGCAGGATTCTCAGGAAGAGCAGCAGCCGGTGCAGGTTACAGAGGAAACGATGGAAGCCGTCCCCTGCGTTGAGGAGACTGCAGACGTCGGATCCGAAGAAAGCCTGGAGGCTATTGAGGAGAAGCGCGACGTCATCAATGAGGATGCCGAGAAGCACAGGAAGCTCAGGGACGAGCTGAACAACCAGACCAAGGAGTGGAAGGCAAAGAGAGACGCCCTCAACTCGCAGGTCAGGGAGCTCGTCGACGAGGCCGGAAAGTGCAGGGAGGAGCGCGACTCGCTCAACCAGAAGGTCAGGGAGACGAAGGAGCTCAGGGACGAGTGGAACCAGAAGGTCACCGCCCTCAAGGAGCAGCTTGCTCCCTTCAGGAATGAGAAATCCGACGAGAAGAACGAGGTTCCCGTCAAGCAGCTGAAGAAACAGCTCCAGGATCTTGAGTACACCCAGATGACCAAGCCTCTCGGCAAGGACAAGGAGAACGAGATCATCAAGCAGATCTCCATCCTGGCCAAGCAGATCGAGGAGAGGGAGAAGGTCTACGAGCAGAACGACGAGGTAAAAGAGCTCGTCCAGCAGCTCAGGGACGCCAAGGCCGAGGCAGAGGTCTACCACCACCAGGTGGCCGAGTACGCCGAGAAGGCCCAGGCCGCCCACGACAGGATGATCGGCTTCTACGAGCAGGCCGACAGGCTCAGAAAGGAGGCCGACGCAGCCCAGGCGAAGTTCGTCGAGTGCAAGCAGGCCGCCGATGAGGAGCACAAGAAGCACATCGAGCAGATCAAGTCCGTCCACGAGATGGACAGGGATGCCTCCAACATCCGCAACAAGAAGAACTCGGTCAAGAAGAAGAAGTCCGATTCCGAGGGCAAGAAGGAGGCCAAGGAGATCTTCGAGCGTTTCAAGGCCGGAGACAAGCTCTCCACCGAGGACCTCATGGCCCTCCAGAAGTCCGGGTACCTCTGAAACTATCCAGGGGGCGGTCATCCGCCCCCACAACTCTTTTCATCTGGCCGATCTGGCTGTTACCGTTTTGCTTGTACTTTTTCAAAAAAGTATTTATAATGTTACTAATTCTATGTGATTGCTGGGTTAGGCCGGACTGTAGAGTGCATCCCATCCCTTCTTATACTTCGGCCTATCCCCACACTTCCACTGTTATTCTTTCAAGGTCATCGCGTCCTCTTTCGTCTCCGGGGATTTCCAGTTCAGCGGAGCGCCCTGCCACAAGTATATAATAAACGCGCGTTTTACCAGCCACCGATCAACATGGCCCTTGAAGGATTGGGAAAGTCGCTCAGGAACGTCCTGGGGCGCATCGGCAGCGCCTCGTCGGTGGACGACGAGCTCATCAAGGACATCTGCAAGGACCTGCAGCGTGCTCTGCTGGAGGCCGATGTCAACGTAAGGCTGGTCCTGGATGTAACCAACAAAGTGAAGGACCGCGCCCTCAACGAGCCTCCGGCGGCTGGCCGCGGTATGAAGGACCATGTCACCAGGATAATCTATGAGGAGCTCGTCGCCCTGGTCAACAACGGGGAGGGCATAGCCCTGAAGCCGCAGACCATCATGATGGTCGGTCTATACGGTCAGGGTAAGACCACCACAACGGGCAAGCTCGCACTCTACTTCTCGAAGAAGGGGCTCTCGGTCGGGCTAATCGGGGCCGACGTCTACCGTCCCGCCGCTCTCGACCAGCTGAAGCAGTTGGGCGAGAAGGTCGGGGTGGAGGTCTACGGCGAGCCCGGGCAGACCGATGCAGCCAAGATAGTCAAGGACGGTCTCGCCCATTTCAAGGACAAGAAGATCGTGATCATCGATACGTCCGGAAGGCATGCGCTCGAGGACGACCTCATCGACGAGATCAAGAGGATCGCGGAGGTCGCCAAACCGGACGAGAGGCTGCTGGTCCTGGACTCCCAGGTAGGTCAGCAGGCAGGGCCGCAGGCAGAGGCGTTCCACAAGGCGGTCGGGGTCACCGGGGTCATACTCACGAAGATGGACGGTACCGCCAAGGGAGGCGGAGCCATATCCGCGATATCGAAGACCAATGCGAGGATCGTGTTCCTCGGAACCGGGGAGCACATACGCGACCTCGAGGCCTTCGACGCCAAGAAGTTTATATCAAGGCTGCTGGGGATGGGAGACCTGTCCAGCCTTGTGGAGATAGCTTCCGAGGAGATCGACGACCAGGAGGCGATGGAGGCCGTCAGCCGCGCCATCATGACGGGCAAGTTCAACCTCAACGACATGTACTACCAGATGGCAGCCGTCGGGAAGATGGGGACCCTCCAGAAGCTCATGGGCATGCTGCCTGGGATGAGCGGCATGGAGGACAAGATAGACTACGAGGCGTCCCAGAGGAAGATGCAGGTCTTCCGCACGATAATGGATTCCATGACCGCCCAGGAGAAGGAGGACCCCTCGATAATCAAGGCAAAGAGGATCGAGAGGATCGCCGCCGGCGCCGGGGTCACACCGCATGATGTGCGCGAGCTCCTCAAGCAGTACAACACCACAAAGAAGACGATGACCTCCTTCGGCAAGGACCGCAAGATGCGCAAGCAGATGATGAAGCAGATGGCGGGCGTCGACCTGGACAGCCTCAAGGACCTGCAGGGATCCGGATGAGGTACTTCGTCATAACCGGACACAAGGCGGTCTCCACAGGGGACTTCAAGCTCGATGACATAGCTGGCGGGGCCGGCAGGCTGGACATCATGGCCAGATGCGTCAACTCGGCGTTCTTCCTGAGCCACGATCTCCGCAAGGATGTCGAGCTGTACCTTGTGCTCATGGGCGGCGAGGACCCGCCCAAGACGATAATCTTCAAGGGTGATGAGCTCAGGTACCTGAATCCCGACGAGAGGAGCACAGCCGCCCTCATGCGCAACGCGCTGCTGAAGAAGGTACAGCCCGGGGAGGAGGCGAAGTCCAGCCCCGGAGTTTACGTCACAAGGATGTCGTTCGCCGACGTCCTGGAGAGGTTCTCCAAGGTGGGGAAGATGGTGTACCTCAAAGAGGACGGCATGGACTGCAGGGAGTACGACTTCCCGGAGAACCCAGTGTTCGTCCTGGGGGACAACAGGGACCTGACGGAGGAGGAGGAAGCGCTCCTGCTGTCCTATCTCCCCGACAGCATTAACATAGGGCCGCTGAGCCTGCATGCGGACCATTGCATGATCATAGTCCACAACGAGGCCGACCGCAGGTCGGCATGAGGGGTAACATGGCAGAGTACACGGAGAAGATCCCGCAGCACCACCACTGCGTCAACTGCGGAAAGGCATTCGTCGGCGACGGGAGGTTCTGCAGCACCGCCTGCAAGGAGACAGCCGGCGACGAGGTTAAGGGAAAGCTCAGGAAGCTCGGGCTGATCTGGGTGGCCATAGTGGTCGTCACGGTCGCGCTCGTCATCATCACTCTCTGATGACGAGGGTTGCAGTGGCGGGGACGTTCGACGTCCTCCACGACGGGCACAGGGCTTTGCTTAAGAGGGCGTTCCAGTCCGGGGACTCGGTCCTAGTCGGAATCACCTCGGATCGCATGGCCTCCGAGGGGAGGGCGGTCCACAACCCCATTGGCATCCGCAGGGCCGAGCTCGAGGCGTATCTGTCCACTCTCGGGCAGTACGAGGTTTTCGAGATCGACGACATTTTCGGACCGGACGACGTGATGGACGGCATCGACGTCCTGGTCGTATCCGAGGAGACGCTGGGAAACGGTCGCCTTCTCAACGACCGCAGGAAGTCGAGGGGGATGCCTCCCATGGAGCTGGCCGTTGTGCCTCTCGTCCAGGCGGCGGACGGGTCCAAGTTGAGTGCATCAGCCATCATGAGGGGGGAGTACGGCAGGTCCGGGGACCCAGGGGTGATTGATATCGCCGTCGGATCCCTGAACCCGGTGAAGGTGTCCGCCGTGCGCTCGGTCATGGAGAGGATCTACGGCGACGTGCGCATCACGGCCGTGGACGCGGACAGCGGGGTCCCTCCGCAGCCATTCGAGGGGCAGACGCACCAGGGATCAGTCAATAGGGCGAGGGCTGCTCTCGGCGACCACGATCTGGCCGTCGGCATAGAGGCCGGGGTCTTCGAGATGCTGGACGGGCTGTACGACATCCAGCACTGCACGGTCGTCGACAGGGACGGCAGGGAGACGTACGGCCAGGGCTCGGGGTTCCGCTATCCGGATGCGATCGCGGACCTGGTTCGCGGAGGCCTCTCAGTAGGGGAGGCTGTACACCGCGTCTACGGCGACGAGGACATCGGCAAGGGCAGGGGGGCGGTCGGGCTTTTGAGCAAGGGGCTGCTTGACCGCAAGGCCCTCACGGAGCAATCGGTGACCGCCGCAATGATCCCGCGCATATGGGATGAGTGAAATGTTCTACAGGCAGAGGATACGCAGCGACTCGAAGTACCTCACGGACGAGTCAAAGATGACCGGCAAGGGGGAGCACGTCATCATCCCCCTGAACGAGGGCGAGCTCAGGGAAGCCGTCCGCATCAACAACTCCAAGGGCAACCCGATCACCGTCAGCGCCATGCGGACGGGGGTGTGCGGGGGATGCGTACCCCTGGAGGGGGACGTGATATCGTTGGAGAGGATGTCCGGCGTGCTGGGGATCGGCAGGGACGAGCGCGGCTACTTCGCCAGGGTTCTTCCATGCACTACAATAGAGGAGATCAACACCGTCCTCAGGGGCAGGGACTTCTCCAAGCTGGCCGATGTGACAGAGGGGGCGAGGGAGTCGCTGGCGGGCGAGCCGGTGCCATACTTCTACCCTGTGGACCCCACGGAGATGGGCGGGTCCATCGGAGGCAACATAGCATGCAACGCGTCTGGCCCCCGCACCTACCGCTACGGCCCGACACGCGACTGGATCCGCAGACTGATGGTGGTGCTGCCCGAGGGGCAATACGTGGACTTCAAGAGGGGGGATTTCAAGGCCGAAGGGAGGCGCATGAGCTTCCCGGCAGGAAGGTCCTACTACTCGTTCGACATCCCCACATACGACTTCAACACGAGCGTCAAGAACGCCGCAGGACCGATGTTCCACGAGGATATGGACCTCATAGACATGTTCGTGGGCTCGGAGGGCATATTCGGGATCATAGCGGAGGCCGACGTCTACCTGGCTCCATGGCATCCACTGATGTCGAACATCCTGTTCTTCCCGTCGGACTCGGATGCCCTTGCTGCGGTCAAGGAGATCCGCAGCGACGAGGCCATAGACCCGGAGTTCCTGGAGTACATGGACGGGAGGTCTCTGGAGCTGCTGAGGGGCGTCATGGGCTCGGACCCAGCCATGGTGAGGGTTCCCCGCATTCCCGACAGAGCCGGTGCCGCCCTGTTCTTCGACATGATGATGACAGACGACATGGTGGACAGGTATTCGCATGTGGCCGCTATCGCCGAGAGGCACGGGAGCTCTCTCGAGGACTCGTGGTGCGGACACACGGAAGGTGACCGTGCCCGCATGAGGGACATGAGGCACTCCATCCCGAGGTCCATCTTCGAGTATGTCGCATCCCTTAAGCAGGGGATGCCCGGGATACACAAGATGGGGACGGACATGTCCGTCCCCGATTCCGCGGCCGATGAGATGATGGCGTACTACTCCGAGCAGCTGGACGCCGCCGGTCTGGAGTACGTTGTCTTCGGGCACATAGGGAACAACCATCCGCATGTGGAGATCATACTGAAGTCCATGGACGACTTCGAGAAGGCGAAGGAGGTCTACGGGCGCTTCGCAAGGAAGGCAGTGGAGCTAGGGGGGTCTCCGAGCGCCGAGCACGGCATAGGCAAGATCAAGATCGACTACATGGAGCTCCTCTACGGACGCGAGGGCGTCGAGCAGATACGTAAGGTCAAGGACATCCTGGATCCCAAGGGCATCCTCTGCCGCGGCAACATCCTGGGGGCGGTCCAATGAGGTTCGCAGTAGCTGTCAAGCAGGTGCCTGACACCATGGAGATGTCCGTGGACGAGAACGGCTCCCTCGTCAGGACGGGCGTGCCGGCCATACTGAATCCGTACGACGAGCAGGCGCTCGCCGAAGTCCTGCGCATCAGGGAGAGCGGCGACGAGGTCGTCGTTTTCACCATGGGGCCCCCACAGGCGGCGGAGGCCCTCAGGAGGTGCCTGGAGCTGGGTGCCGACTCCGCATATCTGATAACGGACAGGGCCTTCGCCGGTGCGGACGTCTACGCCACCGCCAGGGCTCTGGCAGCCTTCATAACAGGCAACATCCCCGATGCGTCGCTGTACGTCTTCGGTAGGCAGGCCATAGACGGGGACACCGGCCAGGTGCCGTACGAGGTGGCCGCCCTCCTTGACGTTCAGCAGTTCGCATACACGGAATCGCTCGAGAGGGATGGAGATTCGTTCTTGGCAGTCCAGGACTACGGGCACGTGAGGAGGACGGCGAGGGTCCCGAAGGGATCGGTCGTCTCCTTCGGCACGGTTGACCCGAACTGCCCGCTACCGAGCATAAGGGGGTACCTTGAATCGCTGGGGAGGCCCATCAAGGAGGTCGACCGCGTCGCGCTGGGGCTGGGGGTGTACTCCGTGGGCCTCAAAGGGTCCCTGACAAGGATCGTCTCTACCGAGTCTGTGATGTCGACCCGCAGGAACCGCAGGGTGGAGATATCCAATCCGGCGACCGCCGCGGATTTCATCATGACGGAGCTGGAGGGGTCCAGATGAGCGGATGCGAGGGAGGGTCGTGCTCCACCTGCGGGACGGACGACCCCAACAGGCTCCCCCCTGGGATGCTGAAGGCGTACGATCTCAACCAGTCCACCGCCGACGGCATACTGGTGTGGACGGAGGTAGTGGAAGGTCCTGACGGCCCCCGCATCGACGATTCCGGGGCGGAGCTAATCGGCGCTGCCAGGAATCTCACCGACGGGCGTGTTTTCGCAGTCGTATTCGGGGGAACGGAGCTGAAGTCCCTTTATGGAAGGCTATTCGGCTACGGGGTGGATACGCTGTACCATGTCAGGGAGAAATCCCTGGAGAGGTACAGCCCCGAGGCCTATGCCGAATGCATAGCGTCCCTGATGGACCGCATAGTGCCGGCCGCGGTCCTCATCGGTGCCACGTCCCGCGGGAGGGAGGTGGCTCCTCGGATAGCGGCGAAGATGGGGCTGGGGCTGACCGCGGACTGCACCGGGCTGAGGGCGGATGGCCGGAAGCTCATCATGACGCGCCCAGCCTTCGGCGGGAATCTGATGGCAGATATAGAGTGCACCAAGTACCCCCAGATGGCGACAGTCCGTCCCGGGTCTTTCCCAAGACCCGAGGATTCCGAGGGGCAGGGGACTGTGATTTACTGGCAGTTCTGCCCAGAATGCATCAAGGATGTGATTTCCGATGAGCCGATGGAGGAGGACGGCTCCGACATCCGCGACGCGAAGGTTCTGATATCTCTCGGGGACGGGATCCGCGACAGGTCGCTCATAGACGTGGCCGAATCCGTCGCCCGGAAGATAGGGGCCCAGGTATCGTGCTCCAGGGCACTTGTCGAGAAGGGGTGGATGCCCAGGAGCCGCCAGGTCGGGATGTCCGGTCGGACGGTCGCCCCCGAGATCTACCTCGCCTTCGGGATATCCGGTGCGGTGCAGCATCGTGCGGGCATGCTACGCTCGGGGAAGGTCATAGCCGTGAACAACGACCCCGATGCACCGATCCACTCGTTCGCGGACCTGAGCTTCATAGCCGATGCGGGAGACGTCCTGAGGGCGATGGACAGGGAATGAAGCAGGGCCATCAGGCCCTGTTTGTCAATAGGGGTTGGCCTTCGAGACCTCCGACATAGCACGGATGTTCTCTATCGGGGTGCCGTTGGGAACTGCGCATCCAGCCCCGAATATGAATCCTCCGCCCTCGCCGGCGGCGTCGAAGCACCTCTGAGCATGCTCTCTGACATCATCGGCGTTGCCCTTGCGGATGACGGATACGGGGTCGATGTTCCCCATGACTGCCATCCTCCCGCTGAACTTCTCCTTGGCCAGTGCCAGGTCCACGGCGTGGTCGAGGCTCATCGCCGCAGCGCCGGTCTTTACGAAGTCGTCCAGCATGGGCTCCGTGTTCCCGCATATGTGCAGCATAGTCGGTGTCCCATACTCCTTCTTCCAGTGGTTGATGTTCCGGCTCAGGAGATCGAGGTTGAATTCCCTGAACATGCCGTCGTCGATCATACTGGCGGAGGACACGGGGTCGGTGTAGACCACGTAGTCCGCGTCGAACGCCTCCAGCTCTGCGGAGACGATGTCCCTGGAGAAGTCCGCTCCTGCTGCAATGACCCTCTTGGCATCATCTGGTTGCATGAGCATCATCATGAGCAGATCCTCCACGCCGCAAAGGAATCCCGAGGTGGTCAGAACCCCCTCGCACCATGCCGGGGTCATGACATCCGGGCATGCTTCGGAGATCGCCTTCAGGGGTTCGACGACATGCTTGTGGAACTTGGGGGATGCCGAGGCATCGAACGGATCGTACAGGGGCTTGGCGGAAACGTCGTCCACCGTCCTGTAGTACGGGGATGCGAGGGAGCCCTGGTCGTTCTCAGGCAGCTTAATGCGAAGACCCGGCAGGTCCATGAAGATGCCCTTGGTCTCGATCGGACCGAAGAACAGGTCCGCCCCGGTAGCCTCGACCCATTCCGGCATCATCCTCCGGACAAGGTCCAGGTCATCCCTGCATTCTGCAAGTGTGTGGCCGGTGTATCCCAGCATCGCGCTGTTACCGAAATCGCATACGGGTGCCCTGTCGGGCATCTCGCCGCGGAAGACGGCAAGACAGCGCTCCTTCGAATCGTATCTAACGGTCATCGGATCGCCGATCATGAAATCGGCGTTCCGAATATTTCTGATGTAGGCTCAGACCTTGGTGGAGCAGGAGATGGCGCAGTCAGCAACCTTCTCCGCATGGCCTGCGACCTTCACGTTGCGCCAGGCGGCCTCCACCCTCCCGTCTTTGCCGACGATGAAGGTGGATCTGATGGTGCCGACGGTCTCCTTCCCGTAGGAAACCTTCGTCCCCCAGGCTCCGACCTTCTCCATGAGCTCATGGTCGGGGTCGCTGAGTAGCTTGACCTTGAGCTGCTGCTTCTCCATGAACTTCCTGTGGGATTCGGGCGAGTCCTTGCTGACCCCGATGACGGGGATGTTGCGCATCATCAGCTTAGGCACGAGGGACGTGAACTCCACAGCCTCCTTAGTGCATCCCGGGGTGTTGTCCTTCGGGTAGAAGTAGATGACGTACCTTATGCCCTCCAGCATCCTGCTGTCGAAAGACTCGCCGTTCTCATCCTTTAGTACGAAGTCGGGGAACCTGTCGCCAATCTCCATGACATCACCTCAGAACAGGGTCCCCCTCTTCTCTGCCACGATGGGCTCCAGGTCGATCTCCATGAAGATGATCGGATGAGTGATCTCGTATCCTACGACCACGGACGGGGCCATCTCGCCGAACATGCCGATGTCCTTCCCGTTCCACTTGACGGTGGCGCCCCTGCCGGGGACGAAAGTGGGCAGGTTGCATGGCTCCAGCTGGTACTCGATGCCCATCTCCCTCAGTACGGACTCGGTCAGGGATTTGATCTCCGTGAACGAAGTCTTCGAGGCGGTGGACATTGCGCAGAGACGAGGCTTCGTCAGCTCGTCCCTTACCACGAACCCGATCTCGAATATCCTCTGGGGGAGGTCGCGGTGCTTGTTGTGCCTCAGTATCCTGACGAGGCTGGGCATAAGGTACGGCCTCAGGCAGGTGTGGTCCTCGGTGATGGGGTTCAGGACCTTCACGACATCCAGCCTGGGAAGGCCCGAGATCTCGAACTCCTCCCTCTCGTTGCTCAGGGTCAGCGTGGTGACCTCTGTGAATCCGAGCCCGACCATGACGTCCCTGATGTCTTCGGAGAACGTAGTGAGGGGCGACAGGCCGCCGGTAGTCTGCTCGAGGGTGTAGGGGCCTCCGAACCTGTCGAACCCGTACCCTGTGGCCACATCCTCGAAAACGTCCACGTCATGCATGATGTCCAGCCTCACGGGAGGGATGATCGCGGTGACAGCATCCCCGTCGCATTCGGTGTCCATGCCCATCCTGCGGAGGCACTCGGACACCCCCTCAGGACCCAGGTGGATCCCGAGGAACCTGTCGCACTCTTCCGCGGATATGGTCCTGCGGGAGGGCGTAAGGTCGGGCGAGAGGAAGGTCTCATCGCCGTCGTGCATGATGACGGTCTCAATCCTCCCGCCACGCTCCGCCAGCGCGGTAGCGACGATGTCCAGCGCTCCCTTGACCGCCTTCCTGTCGTTTCCCGTGACGTCTATGAAAAGGTCGTGCCTGCCGGTTGTGACCGTCGTCAGCACCCCGTTGATGATAGGGGGGAACGAGAGAACGTCCCCATTCCTGTCCAGGATCACCGGGTACTCGTCCAATCCGTCGAGGAGGTGGGCGTAGTCTCTGCCCTTCTCGTTCTCCCTGAGGATCTCGGCAAGGTCCATCTCGCGATCCATCGCGAGGGGCACGAACCTAACCGAGTGGGGCTCCGCCAGCCTGTAAATGAACGGAGGCTCCACCTTGTTGAGGTCGTGAATCCCGATCGCCAGCTTGCTCCTCTTCCTGCCTATGGTGATATGGAGCTTCTCCTGCATCTCCATGATGGATCTGAGGAACTCGTCGGAGATCTCGACATCCCTGACGACTCCGCAGAGGAAGTAGGGCCTCACGGATTTGACACTGGGGTCTACGGTCACCTCTATGCCGGAGTCACCAACGTCGTAGCGCCTCATCCCAGGCTCGATGTCGAGGAAGGCGCGCAGCGCCCTGGCTAGCCCCTCCACGCTGTAGAGGTCGGGGCGGTCGGGGAAGAACTCGACCGACATGTCGTCGCAGTCCCCCTCCGTCTCGTGCATATCGGCGCCGATCATGGGTATCCTCTGGATCAGCGTCTCCTGGGGGACGTCCTCCCCAAGCATGGTGCACAGGTCGCTGTACTTGAAGTTGATAACAGGCATGAGGCGTCAATCGGGGATGCCATATTTAACGTGCGCGCGTGCATTGTGTCGGAGCGGTTATGTAACGGGGCTTAGCAAAGCAATCGGGAACTGTTCTCTATATGAATCAAGGAGACGGTTGGTGCTTCATGAAGTACAGATGCAGTGTCTGCGGCTACATCTATGATGAGGATAAGGAGGGGGTCAGGTTCGAGGACCTCCCAGAGGACTGGCGCTGCCCCGTGTGCGGGGAGGGGAAGGAGGGCTTCGAGCCCATGGAGGATGAAGAGCCGGCCCCTGTCAGGGCGCCCGAGGTCCAGGAGGCACCGTCTGTCGAGGAGGGGGACCTCCGCGAGCTCAGCGCCGCGGAGCTCAGCGCCCTCTGCTCGAATCTCGCGCGCGGATGCGAGAAGCAGCAGCTATCCCGCGAATCCGAGCTATTCAAGCAGATCTCGGACTACTTCTGGTCCAACCGCGTGGTGCCAGACCACGACGGGGTCGCATCCCTCCTGGAACTGATTGGGAAGGATCTGGAGGCGTATCCGGCGGCCAAGGATGTCGTCTCATCAGCCGGAGACAGGGGATCCCTCAGGGTATTGACATGGAGCGAGAAGGTCACGATGATCATGGACAGCATCCTCACCCGCTACAGGGACGACCCGTCCTTCCTCCAGCACACGAGCGTGTACGTCTGCGACATCTGCGGGTTCATATACATAGGGGACAACCCGCCGGCGGTTTGCCCCGTCTGCAAGGTTCCTGGATTCATGATACTCAGAGCAGGGGGTGTCGCCTGATGGTGAGGATGTACGCCTCCAGGAACCTGAGGAACTGCACCAAGGACTGCATGTGCCTCTACGTGTGCCCTACCGGTGCCACGGACACCGAGACGGGACAGATAGATTTCGACAAGTGCATCGGTTGCGGGGACTGCGTCAGGTCGTGCCCCAACGGGGCCATCTCGCTGATACCGTACACCTACCCGCCCCAGCAGCCCAAGGACGACCAATGTGTGGCTGCCGTAAGGGCGATATCCCACAGCAAGGCTCTGCAGGAGGCGATAGCCGAGGATGCCATGTCCACATCCGACGATCCCGCACTGTTTCTGCTGATGAAGGCGGTTCGCAGGTCAAACCGCCTCATGGGCGAGGACCTGGTAAGGGAGACCGGCTACATGCTCCCGCAGAGCGGAGAGGTCAGGAGGTTGCTGGAGTCCCTCATAGCCAATCCCCCGGACGGTTTCCCGGTCGAAGCCGCTAGGGAGCTGCTGGGCCTACTTCGTTTCACAGAATGAGGTGTCGCCCCGGACCGCCACACAGGCGGGACCGGGGCAATGGCATCATCTTCCGAGCGCGGCGTGGGCGGCACCGAGCTGGCCTGCCGCCTGGGCGGCGAGCGTCGACAATTCGCCCGCGAGGACGGTGGCGGCGACGATCTCCGCCAGCTTCCTCGCCTTCCCCTCGCCGAGGCAACCGATCATCTGGAGGGCCTCCCTCTGGCAGGGCAACCTGGTCCCTCCTCCGACGGTCCCCACCTCGACCGTGGGCATCCTTACGGATATGTAGAGGTCCCCGTCGACGTCCTCGCACGTGGTGACGGCCATGCTTCCGCCGACGACCTGTGCAGGGTCCTGCCCAGTAGCTATGAAGAGCGCGGCGACCATGTTGGCAGCATGGGCGTTCGCCCCCAGGGTTCCGGCGAGGCTGCTGCCCAGGAGGTTCTTCCTGTAGTTGGTCTCCGCTATCGCGGCCGATGTGGCATGGAGTCTCTTCTCGACGACTTCCTTCGGGATAGTGGCCTCAGCCACCACGGTCTTCCCGCGACCGTTGATCATGTTGATCGCGGCGGGTTTCTTGTCTGAGCACATGTTTCCGGATACCGATACCATGACGGCCCCCGTCTCCTTCTCAATCAGGCGGCAAACGGCCTCCGTGGCTATGGTGGCCATATTCATCCCCATGGCGTCGCCGGTGCTGTAAGCGCACCTGAGGTAGAGGCTCCTGCCTGCTGGGTACTTGTCTATCCTTATCAGCTTGCCGTGGCTGGTGGTCTCCGCCACGGCGGCCTCGATGGCGTCCATGTTGGAGTCGATCCACTCCATCACCCTGCAGGCATGGTCGAT
Organism: Methanomassiliicoccaceae archaeon UBA71; assembly: GCA_002504405.1. Classification (GTDB taxonomy): domain Archaea; phylum Thermoplasmatota; class Thermoplasmata; order Methanomassiliicoccales; family Methanomethylophilaceae; genus Methanoprimaticola. The sequence continues at coordinate 34,586 of DARO01000006.1, read as the reverse complement.
GCCATCGACTCTGAGGACGGGTGCTCTAGTCATAGCATCAGACAGGACCCTGGCCCTAACCCCGCCTCCGTCGTTCATGACCGACATCCCCCGAGATATCGATGCGACGAGCGCTCCCTCGGTGGTCGCCAGCGGAACAAGGAACTCCCCGTTCGCCTCTCCCCCGGAGATCCTTACGGGTCCCGCGTATCCAAGAGGTATCTGAACTGTGCCTATCATGTTCTCTATGTTCTTGGAAGCCGTCTCAGGATCCAGGCCGCATTTGGCTATGGTGTCCAGGCTGGCACCTGTGAACTCCTCGGCCGCTGCGCGGCGTTCCTCCATGTCGGCGGCGCTGTAGCCGCGGTTCTTGAGCCCTTTCTGCTCGCCCATGGTTCCGGGCATGGGTTGCATCCATATAATTGTGCACCCGGGACACTAGGTTTTATTACCCTGGCACCTTTTTGAGGTTCATGGTCTGGGAAAAGCCTTTCAGATTGTTGGAGTCTGTCAATGACAACATAGACTCTTTCGTCGGGAGGCTGGGTCCGAGGAGGGACGCCATAAAGGTCATCAACAAGGATGAGAGGGTCGTCCGTTCATTCCCGTACTTCCTGGCTATGTGCCTTCTGGTGTGGATCGCGGGGATAGTCTTCCTGGGGGACTACTCGATCTCAAAGATCCTGGAAGTCCTCTGTCTGGTATTCGTCTCATGCTTCGCCTTGCTTGGTGTCCCATGCATGATCACCATGGAGAAGGGGATATTCAGCAACTGGGCAGTCTTCGCCGAGGCAGTGGTGCTCAGCATCCTCCTATGGTTCGCAGGGCTCTTCACCGGCCATGTCTATTTCGCCGAGGCGATCGTCGACATGATCGGCTTCGTGGGCATACCCGTCGAGGGGATCTCGGAGGACATCATCGGGTTCCTGGGGACCCTGGCGATCCTTTACTTCACATCGATAGGGGTTCTGACCGTTGTGTCCTCCTACCTCCGCATCTACATGCCGACGACCTTCAGCAATCTTCAGAGGCATGCAGACGAGGGGAAGAGGGGGAAGTCCGAGAAATTCTTCATGATCCCGGACATAATAGATGTTCACGAGGTGGTCCTGGAGCCGCCGAACAGCCGCCATCTGTTCGATTTTTACGGATGCCTCAGCGTCTCGCTCTACCTCTTCATCCTGGGGCTGATGATATCCTCGTACCTGTTCCTCAACCCGTACTTCTGGGCAGTGATGGACTGGCACACCATGATAGCCATAATGCTGATGCTGTCGATGTTCACTCCGGCACTGATTCTGCCTTGGCAGATCTTCAGGCATCTAGGTGCAAAGGTGACCTCCGACGCTCCCAGGGACTACTACCTGTGGACAGGTGCGAAGAGGAGGCTGTTCACCACTTTCGCGACCATGGGTGCCTTCATGATGATGTTCCTCCTGTCGGTGTATCTGGGTACCAGTGTTTGGGACATCATCAGGAACTATGTGACTTTCCTTATCCCGCTGGCGGTGACATCAGCAATGTACGGCATCCTATATGCGAACAACTTCGAGAAGGGCGCTGTCCAGACAATCTGCGAAAGGTTCGAGAAGAAAAAGCGGCAGGGAAGGTAAATCCCGGTTTTTTAGGAGGAAAACTGACTTGAACGAGACCCTGCCTAAAATGCCGATTTACTCATTATATTTAAAACTGATGGTTTGATTCCGTCATTTCTCCGTATTATTCTTGGACTTCTTGATCTGGATGGTCTTGAGAATCACCAGGATTATCGCAAGGGTCACAAGAGGCACGATCGCATCGGTCACGTCGCCGAGCAGCCAGTAGGCCACGATCAGTCCGACGATCCCGAAAATCCCGAACTTCTTCAGGATGCCTCCGGCGCCGAGTACCACCATGAACGCTATGATCACCAGCCAAACCAGCAGAGTTATGATGATGTCCGAGGATAGAAACAGGAACTGGTTGTCTCCGACCACGTCAGATATCCATTTGGAGGCGTATGTGTCGATGAACACGGGAACCAGGACGACCAGAACCAAGGTCATCACCAATCCGCCTACGAACGATATTGCCGCAGTCTTGGCTTCCATGCATATGAAATAGCGTACACCTACAAAACAGGTTCCTCGATGCACTCTTGGTTGTTCATGGAAGATGCCGACGTCATCTGCTTAATACACGAAGTCGTTAGGCCTGCCATGAGCGATCCAGCGTACGAGGCAATGAGCAAGGCAAGGAGGCAGGCCGACAGCGGCAATCCGGACGGTGCTGTGGACACACTCGAGGCGTATCTCGCCACGGACCCCCACAACACGAAGCCGAGGATCCTTCTCGCGGACATTGGCGTCCACAACCTAAAGGACAAGAGGTACGGGATCTTGCAGCTCGAGATTGTCCTGGACCTCGAACCGGACAACACGGAGGCCATGAAGGCCTTGGTGACCGTGCTCTCCGAGGACAAGAAGAACAACAAGAGGACGCAGGAGATCTACGAGCACCTGCTGGAGGTGGAGCCATCCGCGCCGCTGTGCAACGCTTACGCCCTGTTCCTCCGTCATCAGATCACGGACTTCAAGGGTGCCCAGAAGTACTACCTCAAGGCCATCGAGCTGGATCCGCAGTGCTACGACTACCACCTCAACTACTCCGTGCTCCTGCTGAACGACATCAAGGACTATGTCAGTGCCAAGAAGGAACTCGAGATCCTCCGCGGCATGAAGCCTGACGATCCCCTTGTCAACAAGAACTACTCCCGTCTCATGAGGGAGAAGTTCGACAAGGACGGCAATCTCAAGAGGAAAGGGCTCTCCAAGTTCAAGCGCTGACTTAACGGACATGGAGTTTCGGACGTTATCCTGAAACGTTTATTAGGGTCGTATATAACTCACCCGTTCAAGAGGGACTCAACATGGAACTCAAAGGATCCAAAACAGAAGCAAACCTGCAGACCGCCTTTGCCGGCGAGTCCATGGCCAGGAACAAATACACCTACTATGCCTCCCAGGCCAAGAAGGAGGGCTACGAGCAGATCGCGGACATCTTCCTCGAGACCGCTGAGAACGAGAAGGAGCACGCCAAGCTGTGGTTCAAGGCCCTCCATGACGGAAAGGTTCCCAAGACCGTCGAGAACCTGAAGGACGCCGCCGCCGGTGAGAACTACGAGTACACCACCATGTACGCCGACTTCGCCAAGGAGGCCAGGGAGGAGGGCTTCACCGAGATCGCCGACCTCTTCGAGGCCGTAGGCAACATCGAGAAGACTCACGAGCAGAGGTACCTCGACCTCCTGAAGAACATCGAGGGAGGCATCGTCTTCAAGAAGGACAAGGTCGTCATGTGGAAATGCCGCAACTGCGGATACATCCATGTCGGCGAGGAGGCCCCCCAGGTCTGCCCGGTCTGCAAGCACGCCCAGTCGTTCTTCGAGATCAGGGCCACCAACTGGTGATTCAACTACTGGCCTCCCCATGCGGGGAGGCCAAACTATTTTGCCGAAAGCGATTGCGTTCTGGTTCGTTCGAAGCATGAAACAATGGTCGATCCCCAGCAGGATGGCCTGTTCTCCATAAAGCCGGTCGGAGCGGTACAGAGGGGACCCGTCCGGCAGATTGTTGGTTTATAACATCTAAAACGATATCATCACAACGGCTCTGCCGTAGGTGATGAAATGAGAAAGAAACTAGCGATGGCAGCCCTGGTCTTCGCCGTCATGCTCGCAGTGCCCTTTGTGCTCGGGTCATGCTCCGATGATTCGGATGCAGCCGATGTCGCAGGCGACTCCCTTGAGCTCACGGGCGATGTGGAAATACCTGAGGGCGGATATCTGATAGACGCCGGATCAACCCTGACCGTTGGAAGCAACTTCGTTCTCACTGGCGACGGTACCGCCATAACCCTGGAGGCCGGATCCACCGTAGCGTTCATGGGCACATCAGCAGTCATCATGAACAAGGTGCAGGTCATAGTCGACGGAAGCGTGTCTATGAAGTCCGACATAGACCTCAAGAAGATGGACATAACCGTAGACCTGAGCATCGACGGGGACATCCAGGTCAAGATGTTCGGAATCGTCGGTGGGGTGGAGTCCGAGACCCTGTCCTTGGACATCGATTCATTGAGCATGGACGCGGTTCCGTCCGACTCTGGGATCGAAATAGATATGAATGCCAACATCCCGAGCGCCATGCTCAGATCCGAAACATCCGTGCTCACTGCCAAGGACGTGTCGTTCTCGGCCAAAGCAGACATTATTCCCCCTTCTGTGATTGAAGATGTGTCGGATGCGCAGATGACGCCCGTTCTCCAGGGAACGATCGCAGCAGAATTCTCCGTGGGTTCTGTCTCGATAGAGAGCACATACGATGACAGCCATCAGGATTCCCTCGAAATAGGCAAAATCAACGCATCCATCGATGTTTCCTACAAGGGGGCGACAGACTACGCCCTCGATATGAAAGCCTCGATGGGGTCGTTCTCCTACAAGCAGGATTACTCTGATCCCGATCTTCAGTATTCCAGTTCAACGGACATCTCAGCCAGTGGCGTATCAGCGAATGTCAGCGTCGTCTCATCCATCGACGGCACGAATGCCGGAGTCGACTATGCCGGGATGGTAACATTCGATGCCGTGGTCGGTGATTTCGATTACAACAGAAAGAGCCAGTATCAGGGCAGTGGAAGCGAGGACGCCTTTGTGGTTTCCGACCTCAAGGCCGAAGGGCAGGTATCCTACAGCATGTCTGCTACCGACATAGTCCTCTCTGACCAGTCCTCGAGCATCAAGCTCTCCCTGGGCAACGGATACTACCTGGAGAGCACCACGGATTCCGACGGCAACATGCTGGGCAATGAGGCTACGCTGAAGAACATCAACTTGACCCTCACCATGGACATGACCCTAAAGGCCGGTTCCCAGACCGGTGTCGTTCTTGCAGAGGACGGGGCAGTCGTACCAGACATGGGGTATGCCTTCTATTCCGGGACAATCGCCGTAGACGGCAGGGTTGGATACCTGGACATGAAGACGGATGGAATGACGATGTTCCATATGGAGAACGCCGACATATCTCTGGAGAAGACCTACGAAGAAGGAGACAGCACATCCCTCTCAGTATCCATCGAAGGGGGCAAGATCGACTATCACATCGGGGAAGCGGACTGGGAGTTCCGGGATGCCGACTTGGAGGTCAATGAGAGCATCGGGAAGAGGGAAACGAGCATCGTCGCTGAGCGCGCCATCAAGTCATTCGTCGACGAGGAAGGCAATCCTGTGAAGGAGTACTACGTCGACGTGACCGGATCCAACGATGCCGAGCCTATAGGAACACAGGTCGACGGTTTCGAAGAGCCTCTGGACAGCATTGTCATCTATGCCGCCATCGCCGTGATAGCGATAGTCGTCATAGCCGCTGCCGCAGTCCTCCTTAGGAAGAGGAAGGGCGCAGGAGAGGCCTGATTAAACCCAGGGGGGTCTACCCCCCAAATTAATCTGTTCCCAGCCCGAGGCAGGCTCATCTGAGCCTGATGGTCTCCAGGTTGAGGGGGGCCTTGGTCTCGATGCCGTACTTCTTGTAGATCGATGATGCCAGGTCGGTGCACTTCCTGTCCTCGCCGTGGCCTATGATGATCTTGTCGGGCTTCGGCTCCAGGGAGGAGATGTACCTCATGAGCTGCTTCCGGTCCGAATGACCGGAGAACCCGTCCACAGTCTCCCTCTGCATCTTGATCTTGAGGGTTATCGGCTTGCCGCGCATGCTCAGGGTGATCTCGTTCCTGCCCCTCTGTATCGTCCTTCCGATGCTGCCCTCGGACTGGTATCCGACGAAGAGGAGCCAGTTCTTCTCGTCGTCGGCCCACTCGCGGAAGTACTCCATAACCGGGCCTCCGGACATCATACCGCTGGTGGCGAGCACGATGCAGGGGTCGGGGGAATGGCAGATCTCCTCCCTCATGTCGGAGGTCTCGACCCTCTTGAATATCGGCGAAAGGAAGGGGTTCTCGTTCTGCTGGAATATCTGCGTCCTGAGCTGGCTGTTGAGGTACTCCGGATACGCCGTGTGGATGGCGGTAGCCTCCCAGATCATCCCATCGAGGTATACTGGCATCTTGGGGATCGACCCGTTGCGCATGAGCTCCTCTATCACCAGCATGACCTCCTGAGACCTTCCCACAGCGAACACAGGGATGAGGACCTTGCCGCCGTGCTCTGATGCCTGCTGGAGGTACTGTCCAAGCTGCTCGGAGGCGTCCGCCCTGGAGGGCTGGACATCGTTGTGGCCCCCGTATGTGGACTCGATCACAAGCGTTTCAAGCCTGGGGAACCTGTTGGTGGCCGGGTTGAACAGCCAGGTCTTCTCGTATTTCGTGTCCCCGGAGAAGGCAACGTTGTGCAGGCCGTCCCCTATGTGGAAGTGGGCGATGGCGGACCCCAGGATGTGTCCCGCGTTGTGGAACGTCAGCCTGACGTCGGGGGATATGTCCGTGGTCTCGTTGTACTTCAGGGTGATCGTGTGCAGGATCTCCTGCCTCACGTGCTGGGCCTCGTACGGGGTCTTCTTGTTCTCCCCGAATCCCAGCTTGATGTTGTCGAGCTGCAGCAGGGCCATGAGGTCCCTGGTGGGGGGAGTGCAGTACACCGGCCCCCTGTACCCGTACTTGAACAGCGCCGGTAGCGTGCCGCAGTGGTCCAGGTGCGCGTGGGTTATGACCACTGCATCAATGTCCTCCAGCGGCTGCACCTCCGGGATGGCGAAGTATGGCGTGTTGTCGGAGCTGGGGTCGAGGCCGCAGTCGATGAGGATCTTGCTCTCCCTCGTGGTGAGGAGGGATGCCGACCTTCCGACCTGCCTGAACCCGCCCATTGCGGTGACCCTCACCCACTGCTCCCCCTCGATCTTGGGTCTCGCCAGTCTCCTGGCGACCTTCGTGAGCATCTCCTGGCGCTCGTCGTGGTTAGCCCTGAGGTAGCCGCGGACATCCGAGACAGTCTTCGACGGTATGGGAGGGGCGCGTATGACCTTGACGTTCCATCCAGACTCCTTCCTGAGGTCCGCCAGGAGCTGACCCTCCTTCCCGACGACCTCGTTGGGGTTGACGGCCTCGATGAGGGCCTCCCCGGTCTCCTCGATGAAGTTGATGTCGAAGATGTCGGCCGACTCCGGAATCATGGAGCGGATCTTCTCCTCCACCGCGGCGGGGTCCTCCAGCTTGGAGGGGTCGGGACGTATGTCCACCCTGCGGTGTATGTTCTGGGCGAGCATCCTCGCTACAGAGTCGTTGGCGGAGATCTTGTCGTAGTCGTCGGTGTAGACGACGACCAGGGGCCCCTCGAAGGTGATCTCTTTGATCTTGATGTCCTGGGGCATGTGCCTCTTGACCTCTTCAGTGAGGTTCTCGAACAGTCTGTCGACATTCATGGGATCAGGCTCTTAATTGTTGGATGGAAGTGGGTTAGAAGGGAAGGGGTTTGTTTGGCCCCATCAGTTGGGGAAGTTGAATCCGAGTGCGCTGCAGCGCTCCTTGATCTCGTCGGCGGGGATCTCTTTGTAGCCGTCCGGACCGATGTAGGACACCAGCATTCCGTCCCCGGTGCAGTTGTCCCTCTTCCTTGCGGAGTTGAGGGCGGTGATTGCAGCGTTGATGCCCTCATCCTTCGTCATCTCGGGCTTGAACAGCGCCTCCATGGCCCCGAGGGCGAAGACGGAACCGGAACCGACCGAGCAGTAGTTGTCCTCGATGTATCCGCCGGCGCCGTCGATGCTGAATATGTGGCCGCCGGTCTTGTCGTATCCGCCGACAATCAGTCCGAGGTAGAATCCCTGGCGGATGACGCTTGCCACGAGGGTGGCGGCGGCGGTGACGGACATGGGGGCGCCCTTCTTCATTGCGTAGATGGAGATCTCGCTCTGCATGTACCTGACCATGAGCTGGGCGTCTCCGACGACGCCGGCGATGGTCATGCCGATGTTGTCCGACAGCTTGTAGACCTTCTGGACGTGGCTGTGGGCGATGAGGTTGCCCATGGTGGCCCTCTGATCGGAGGCCAGGATGACTCCGTCTTTCAGCTTGATCCCGATTGTCGTCGTACCCGTTTTAAGAGAATCCTCGGCTGTCATTGGTCAATCTCCCAGTGATTGGAAAAAGGCACCGTCCTCGACCGTGCTGTAGTACCGATAGGGCGGGTACTATTTAATGTCTATCTAAAGGTGATCCAGGGCACTCGTCAGGCACCGTTTCCGCACGGCGGGCGTCCATCCATCTGAACAGAGGCACCATGCAGAACAGGGCGCCCGCGCCGGCTATGACGCCTCCAATCAGCCCGATGTAGTCTATCGCCAGATATGTGCATACGGATCCGCCGATAAGCGTTCCTGACGCTATCCCCGCGTTGAATATGCCGGAGTACAGGGACATCGCGACGGCGGTGCCGTCCCTCGGGGAGGATTTTATCAGCTCCGACTGAAGCGAGATGTTGAACCCGGTGGCCGCGATGCCCCAGAGTGCGCACACCGCCATGACCGCCACGTATCCTCCAGCGGAGGATGGGGGCAGCAGGAGCAGGGATGCCGTGAGAAGGCATACGGAGATCGACGTGAACATGCGCGGTTTCGACCCATACATCTTCGAGAAGAGAATGCTGCCAACGATCCCTGCGGCGCCGAAAGCCGTCAGGGCGGCTGTCGTCAGGCCCTCGGACATGGCCGCCACCTGCATCATGAACGGCTCTATGTAGCTGTATCCGGTGAAGTACCCGGTCACCAGGAGGATGATGGCCACATAGATGCCCATCAGTACCCTGTCCCCTAGGATCTCTGGCATCTTCGAGAGGGTGAACGTCCCCTCGTTGGGGACCTTCGGGAACACGGATGCGAGTACCAGGATGGCAGCCAGTCCCATGAGCCCGATGGCTATGAACGTCATCCTCCAGCCGAGGGCGAGACCTATCACGCGGCCCAGGGGCAGCCCCGCGATCATCGCCACCGATGTGCCTGCGGCCACTGCGCTCAGAGCCATCGGGCGGTACTCCTTCGGGACCACGCGCACCGCGAGGGGCGAGGCTATCGACCAGAAAACCGCATGCGAGCAAGCCACGCCTATCCTCGCGGCCATCAGGACCCAGAAGTCGGTGGCGAAACCAGACACGAACTGGAACGCCATGAAGACAGCCACCGTGCACAGTAGCAACCGGCGGAACTCCGACCTGCTGAAAATGAGCATCAGGGGCAGCGAGAGGATCGCCACCGCCCACGCGTAGGCGGACACTATGATGCCGGTCTGCGCCTCGGTCGTCCCGAGGTCCGTTCCGATGTCGGTCAGGAGCGCGATGGGCATGAACTCGGACGTGTTGAAGATGAAGACCGAGAGGACGATCCCCGCAAGCGGCAGCCATTGTCTATACGAGCCCATCAGATGGGAGCAACAGTTCATGGATATACGGCTTTCCCAAGGGCGCTTCGTTTATCCATGCATGAGCATGCGGGTGCATGAAGGCCGTAACTTACGTGGACAAGGGGGTTTTCGAGGTCCGGGACAAGCCCGAGCCGTCAGTGTCGGAGCCGACCGATGCGATCATCAGGGTCACCACGGCATCGATATGCACCAGCGACCTGCACATCAGGGACGGTTTCGTACCCAGGGCGGTCAAGGGGGTGACGGTTGGCCACGAGTTCGTTGGCGTCGTCGTCGAGGTCGGGAGCGGCGTGGAGCGCTTCTCACCGGGAGACAGGGTGGCGGTCAACGTCGAGACGTTCTGCGGCCACTGCTTCTACTGCCGCCGCGGATGGGTCAACAACTGCACCGACAGGAACGGAGGATGGGCGCTCGGATGCCGCATCGACGGCGGGCAGGCCGAGATGGTCAGAGTGCCATTCGCCGACAACGCCCTCACCCGCATACCCGACGGGATCAGCGACGAACAGGCCCTCCTGACAGGGGACCTCCTGTCCACAGGGTACTGGGCCGCCGGTCTGGGCGATATCTCGGAGGGGGATGTAGTTGCGGTGATAGGCGCGGGACCCACCGGCATCTGCACCGCGATTTGCTGCCGCCTGAGGTCCCCAGCCGCTATCGTCATCATAGACAACGACCCGTCTCGCCTGGAGTTCGCCAGGAGCCACGGCATCGGCGATGCATGGGTCGATCCATCCGAGTGTGATCCGGCAGAGGTGATACGCGGCCTCACGGAGGGTCGCGGTGCGGACGCTGTCATGGAGGTGGCCGGGGGCGACGACACCTTCCAGATGGCATGGAGGATCGCGCGCCCCAATGCTGTGGTGGTTGTTGTGGCGATGTACGACAGGCCGCAGACGCTCCCTCTCTCCGATATGTACGGGAAGAACCTAGTGTTCAAGACCGGAGGGGTTGACGCGTCCAGCTGCGGGGAGATCATGGATCTGATATCGACCGGCCGCATCGATGCGACGCCGCTGATAACCCATCGCTTCAGGTTCTCGGAGATCGAGGACGCCTACCGCCTCTTCGAATCCCACTCTGATGGTATGATGAAGGTGGCGATACGCTTTAATGAATAATATTGTTCATCAATGAACAATAATTTCATATACACCCAAGCAATAGCTCAGATTGAGATCCATGTCGGAGGAAGGCCTTTACGGGGAGTTCGGGGGACAGTACGTCCCGGAGACGCTTATGAACGCGGTCATAGAGCTGGACCATGCGTACAGGAGGTACATCAGGGACCCGGAGTTCCTCTCGGAGCTGGACGATCTCAACCACAGGTACACCGGCAGGCCCTCCATGCTATATCGCGCAGACAGGATGACGAGCGACCTGGGCGGCGCCAAGATCTATCTCAAGAGGGAGGATCTCAACCATACCGGCGCCCACAAGATCAACAACGTGATCGGGCAGTGCCTTCTCGCCAAGAGGATGGGGAAGACCCGCGTGATCGCGGAGACCGGGGCGGGCCAGCACGGCGTCGCCACAGCCACTCTCGCTGCGTACCTCGGCCTGGAGTGCGAGATCTTCATGGGTGAGCACGACGTTGAGAGGCAGGCCCTGAACGTCTACAGGATGGAGCTCCTGGGGGCGAAGGTCCATCCCGTCTCTTCCGGCACCGGCGTCCTCAAGGATGCGGTGAACGAGACCCTGAGGGAGTGGACCAACCGCGTCTCGGATACGCACTACGTCATCGGGACGGTGATGGGCCCTGCCCCCTTCCCGGAGATGGTGTGCGAGTTCCAGTGCGTCATCGGTAGGGAGGTAAGGAAACAGGTCATGGAGGCCGAGGGGCGCCTGCCCGACTACCTCCTGGCATGTGTCGGAGGGGGGAGCAACGCCATCGGGCTCTTCCACGAGTTCGTGGACGACCCCGGCGTGCGTATGATAGGATGCGAGGCGGCCGGCAAGGGGGTGGACACCGATCGTCATGCGGCCACGATGACCCGGGGGTCCGTCGGGATATTCCATGGCATGAAGTCGCTTTTCTGCCAGGACGGCTACGGGCAGATAGCCCCTGTGTACTCCATCTCGGCAGGCCTGGACTATCCCGGGATCGGTCCCGAGCATGCCTTCCTCAGGTCCATAGACAGGGCGCAGTACGTGGCGGTCACCGACGACCAGGCGGTGGACGCGTTCGAGTACCTTTCCAGGACGGAGGGGATAATCCCGGCGATCGAGAGCGCCCACGCCATCGCGTACGCCAGGGAGCTGGCGCCGACCCTCAGCAAGGACGACATCATGGTCGTCAACCTGTCGGGACGCGGGGACAAGGACGTTGCAGCCATTGCCAGGTACAGAGGGAGGGATATCCATGACTGACCACTCCCGCGATCTGGAGAAGGTGTTCTCGCGCAGGGCGTTCATACCGTTCGTCACATGCGGCGACCCCGACATCGGTACGACGGAGAGCCTCATACGTGCGATGGCGGAGGCCGGCGCCGACCTCATAGAGCTGGGGATCCCGTTCTCCGACCCCATCGCGGAGGGTCCTGTCATCCAGGGGGCTGACGTCAGGGCGCTTTCCGGCGGTGTGACGACGGACGACATATTCGACATGGCGGAAAGGATCAGGGAGGACCTGGACATACCCATGCTGGTCATGACGTACATCAATCCGGTGTTCGTCTACGGTCCGGACAGGTTCCTCGAGCGCTGCAGGAGGGCCGGCATCTGCGCTCTGATCGTGCCTGATGCCCCCTTCGAGCAGAAGGGCGACCTGCAGCCATACTGCACCGCCCACGGCGTCAAGCTGATATCCATGATCGCCCCGACCTCGGAGGACAGGATCGCCAAGATAGCCTCGGAGGCGGAGGGATTCCTCTATGTCGTATCCTCCATGGGGGTCACGGGCGTCAGGACATCGTTCAGCGGCAACCTGGAGGAGATGGTGGCGTCCGTCAGGAAGTACACGGACATACCATGCGCCGTCGGGTTCGGCATCTCCACGCCGGAGCAGGCCAGGGACATCACCGATTTCGCCGACGGGGCGATCGTGGGATCCGCCATAGTCCGCATCATAGGGGAGCACGGGAGGGAATCCGTACCCCTGGTGTCCGAGTACGTGAAGGCTATGAGGGCAGCGCTCGATAGCCGAGCCGGTCCATCACCCCATCGTCTTTCTCACCAGACAAAGTAGATATAAATCTCCAATACCTTTACCATTTATGGACCAGTCAGTCAATCATGATATCAAATCTCGCCGCATCCAGCGTCTGCTGGTGCTTGCGGCGCTGATGGCGTTGGTCCTCGTCTCCGTTGCAATCGTCCCGTCATGGGATGATTCGGATGGAGCCGGAGATGCATCGGATGGTTCGGAGACGTTCACCGCCCGGAGCGGTGACGTTGAGATCAAGTACAGGATCGTGGGCCCATCCAGCGTCTCTGTGTTCGGGGAGGAGGACAATCCCGCAGTGGACAAGAATGTGAGTTATGTGAAGATTCCGGAGACAGTTACATACAAGGGGACGGAATACACGGTCTCGTCCATCGATGCATTCGCCTTCAATTCCTGCAAAGTGGAGGAGGTCGTCATCCCGGACACCGTGAACAGCATAGGGAAGAGCGCCTTCGGCTACTGCTTCTTCCTTTCAACGATAGAGATTCCCGACTCCATCGTCAGGATAGAGGAGGCCACTTTCGTTGACTGCGGTCTGAGGTCGTTCACCATACCGGACGGGGTCACCTACATCGGGGACTACGCGTTCATGGGGTGCATGTTCGACACGATATCTCTGCCCAGTTCCGTGGAGTACATAGGATACAACTCCTTCGGTACATGCCTCTGTCTCCAGAGCATCGAGTTCTCGGAAGGTCTGACGTCGATGGATACGTACGCCTTCGCTGGCTGCACAATGCTCGAATCCGTGAAGCTCCCCGAGGGCCTGAAGGCCATCCCCGACGGGGCCTTCAGCAACTGCGGATCCCTGTCATCGGTGACCATCTCCTCCACCGTGGAGTACATAGGCGCCATGGCCTTCCTGAACGACACGTCCCTGAAGTCCGTGTTCATACCGCCAACCGTCGTCGAAATCGATATTAGCGCTTTCATGTCCTCCGGTCTGGAGACCGTGTACGTGACCATGAACACGGAATGCAACCACGCCTTCGACAACGTCCTCGTCGTGTATTACGACGAGAACGAAGACGTCCCCGATGACGAGGCCGATGGGATGGACACGGCAGTCCCCCTCGCTGTCCTGGCGGCAGTCATAGCGGCAATCGCAGTCGGATTCGTCCTCGGAAAGCAGGACTGATTCCACGGGCATCCCTTCCGGGATGCCGCAAACCCCTTCACCTTTTCAACGAATGGTCGGCCTGACGGATGCGTTCCATAAACGACGACATCTTCCGCGGGTCCTTGCGGCCATCCGTTTCCACGCCCGAGCTCACATCCACGCCAGACGGGCGTACGCGTTCCATGGCTTCGGCGACGTTACCGGGGTCGAGTCCCCCGGACAGGATGAAGTCCCTTCCGATGTCGGACACCAGGGACCAGTCGAAGGTGTTCCCGGATCCCATCCCGGCGTCAAGGAGGATCATGTCCGCCTCGGAAGCGCGAACCAGCTCCAGATCGGTTCCTGGCCCTATGATGAAGGCCTGTATCACCGGGACGTCAACCCTCATCCTGAGCCTGCGGATGAAAGCACTGTCCTCCGATCCGTGCAGCTGAACCGCGCCTACGGATCCCGAGTCGACGAGCGCTCCTATCTCTTCCACAGGAGAGTCCACGAATACGCCGACCGGCAGGATGCCGGGCTCCAGCATTCCGCTGAGCGAGCGCACCGAATCCCCCACGTACCTGCGGCTGGGTCTGTGGAATACGAAACCCGCCATGTCCGGTCTCAGCGCGTTGACAGCCAGAACATCGTCGGGACGCGTCAGTCCGCATATCTTCACGGATGTCATCGGCGCATCGACTCCATGAGCATCCCTCTGTCGTGGCTGCGCATGAACGCCTCCCCCATCAGAACCGCATCGAACCCCGCGTCCTCCAGCGACCTCACGTCCCCGGGCGTGGAGATCCCGCTCTCGGACACGCAGAGGATTCCGTCGGGGATGAGGTCTATCAGCCTGAGGCTGTTCCGAATGTCGACCTCGAACGTGGACAGGTCCCTGTTGTTCACACCGATGATCCCGGCACCGGACGACACAGCACGCTGGACCTCGACTTCGTCATGGACCTCAACCAGGGCGGACATCCCAAGCGACTCCGCAAGGACCCTGTAATCCCTCAGGGCCCTGTCGCCCAGTATGGACGCGATCAGGAGGATCGCCGACGCTCCCAGCTCCCTTGCCTGGTAGATCTGGTATTCGTCGATTACGAAGTCCTTCCTAAGAACAGGCACGGTGACCTCGTCGGCTATCTCCTCCAGATAGGAGTCCCTTCCCAGGAAATGCTTCGGTTCGGTCAGGACGGATATCGCCGACGCCCCCATCGCTTCATATTCCCTGGCTATGTCCAGATAGGGGAAATCCTCCGCTATTACGCCCTTGGACGGGGATGCCCTCTTGACCTCGCATATGAACGATATGCCATCGGACTCGAGGGCCCTGGCGAACGGGAACCCTGTGCGCCGCGGGCGTACCCTGCATCCCTCGATCACCTCGGGCAGCTGACGCCTGGTCCTCTCGAAAAGAACCCTGCTGCGCGTGTCCTCCACTATGCGGTCCAGTATGCTCGGCCGCAGTGCATCCGCGGTCAAACTACCGCCCCCGTGGCTTTGATGTAGCACTCCATCGTCCTCATCGAGTCCCCGGAGTCGATGGCCTGGGCGGCCATCTCCACTCCGTCCCTGATGCTGGATGCCTTCCCTACTGTGTACAGCCCGGCGCCGGCGTTCAGAAGCACCGCATCCCTGCGTGTCCCCTTCTCCCCGGACAGCACCTTCCTCGTGATCGCGGCGTTCTCTGCAGGCCCTCCTCCGGCCAGATTCGAATGGGGCCCCGTCCTCAGTCCGAAGTCCTCGGGGCACACGACGTAGTCCTCCATGCTCCCGTTCCTGACCTCCGTCACCAGAGTGTAGTCCGATATGGACAGCTCGTCGAGCCCGTCGGTACCGAACACGACCATGGCGTTCCTCACGCCGAGCTTGTCCAGGACCTTGGCCATGGGGGTCACCATCGCCTTGGAGTACACCCCGGACAGCTGGCTCCCCGCTGACGCAGGATTGGTCAGCGGGCCAAGTATGTTGAACACCGTCCTGAACCCCAGCTCCTTCCTGACAGGGCCGACGTTCCTCATCGATGAGTGGTACACGGGGGCGAACATGAATCCGAACCCGCACTGATCGAGGATCCTAGCAGTCGCCTCCGGGGGTATGTCCAATCTGGCGCCGAGCGCTTCCAGGACGTCTGCCGCGCCGCACAGGCTGCTCGCCGCCCTGTTCCCGTGTTTGGCCACCCTCACTCCGCACGAGGCCACGACGAACGCCGAGGTGGTGGATATGTTGAAGGACCCGGAACGGTCGCCGCCCGTCCCCACGATCTCGAGCGCGTCGGAGTAGTCCCCGGGGAGCTTGAGGCCGTGCGCCCTCATCTCGGCCGCGGATGCCGCGATCTCCTCGACCGTCTCCCCCTTTACGGCTAGCGCCGTCAGGTAGGCGGACATCAGGACCTCCGAGCATTCACCGCTCATGATGCAGTCGATCGCCGCACGCGCCTCCTCGTACTCGAGGTTCTGCCCCTTGGACAGCTTCATAAGCGCTTCCGAAACGGAGTTCATATCCTCACCTCCATGAAGTTCCCGAGCATCCTCCCCCCTTCTGGGGTGAGTATCGACTCCGGGTGGAACTGCAGGCCGAACACCTTCCTCACAGGGTCCTCCACGGCCATCACCTCGCCGTCGGCGGTCCTCGCGGTGACCCTAAGCCCAGAGGGGATCGTCCCGGGGTCCGCGGCCAAGGAATGGTACCTGCCGACGGTAGCCCTGCGACCGATGCCGTTGAACAGCACCGAGTCCTCCAGTTCCGCGTCCGAGCTCTTCCCGTGCATCAGCTGCTTTGCGTATGTTATGCTGGCGCCGTACGCCTCGCATATCGCCTGATGGCCAAGGCACACCCCCAGCAGAGGGACCCTGCCTCTGGCCTCCAGAACCAGCTCCTCGCATATCCCTGCGTCGGAGGGCCTTCCGGGACCCGGGGACAGAACTATCCTGTCGGGGCTCATGGACAGTATGCCCTCCACCGTCTCGCGGTCGTTCCTGACAACCTTGACGTCCGGGTCCATGCGTCCGATCATCTGGTACAGGTTGTAGGAGAAGCTGTCGTAGTTGTCTATGATCACGGTCGTCATTCCAGACCCTCCGAAGCTGTGCGTACTGCCTCTGTGACCGCCCTGGCCTTGTTGAGGCATTCCCTGTACTCGTTCTCCGGGATGCTGTCGGCAACTATCCCCGCGCCGGATCTCACGAAGACCTTGCCGTTCTTCCTGTAGGCGATGCGTATGCCGATGCATACGTCCATGTTCCCGGTCAGGTCTATGTAGCCTATCGCTCCGCCGTATATTCCGCGCTTGCAGTTCTCCAGGCGGTCGATTATCCTGCAGGCCTCGAGCTTCGGCGCTCCCGAGAGCGTCCCTGCAGGGAGGACTGCCTCTATGGCGTCCAGGGCGTCCACGCCTTTCCTAATCATACCGCGGACGGTGGACCCTATGTGCATCACATGGGAGAACCTCTCGATGCCCATGTACTGCTCCACCTCCACGGTTCCGAACTCCGAGACCTTCCCGAGGTCGTTCCTCCCCAGGTCCACCAGCATGTTGTGTTCCGCGAGCTCCTTCTCATCGGAGAGCAGCTCCCTTTCCAGTCTCTCGTCCTCCTCGTCCGTCCTCCCGCGCGGCCTGGTTCCTGCCAGCGGGAACGTGTGGAGCACGCCGTCCATCAGCTTGACGAGCGTTTCGGGGGAGGCCCCGGCGACCTCTATGTCGCTTCCTGAGAAGTAGAACATGTACGGTGACGGGTTAGTAGTGCGGAGCACCCTGTAGACGTCCATCAGGCTCCCTTCGAAATCCGCCTCCAGTCTGTTGGAGAGCACGACCTGGAATATGTCCCCCTCCCTGATGTGGTCCTTGGCCTCTTCCACCATCGCACAGTAGCGGTCCTGGCTGTGCATCGCCCTGAAATCGGATCTCAGGACGGCGGGAACATGATCCCTCGGTTCGCCTTTCCTGATGATGCCGACTATTCTCTCGATCTCTTCGCACGCGTGCCCATAGTCCCTGGACGGATCGCCGGCGACGACGTTGGCGATGACCGTTATGGTCTGCCTGATGTTGTCGAACACAACGACCTTGTCGAACAGCATCAGGTCGGCGTCCTTGAAGCCCTCGTCGTCATCTGCGGATATCTCCAGGGCGGGCTCTGCGTACTTTATGTAATCATAAGAGAAGTAGCCGACCAGTCCGCCTGTGAACGGGGGCATCCCATCCAGACGGGGGCCCCTGAAGCGCCTGAGCACCTCCCTGATGACATCCGAGGGTCTGTCGGTAGGGAATGTTCTGGTCGTGTTGTTCTCGATTACCCTCACCGTGCCGTCCTGGCAGAGGATCGACATCACCGGCTCGAAGCCGAGGATTGTGTACCTGCCCCAGCGCTGCCTGTCCTCCACGCTCTCCAGTATGTAGCAGTGGTTGTCCACCCTCAGCATCGCGTTCAGGACCTCTATAGGGGTCCTGACGTCGGCGAGGATGGTGCGTGACACCGGAACTGTGCCGTAACCTTCTGACAGGATTCTGTCTGTTTCCTCCTTGGACGGGCCGTACATGGCTTTCACTTCGGATGTACTGTAGATGATGATGGTATTTAATGTCTATTATTGTTTATCAATGTACAATAACATTCAATTAACTAGGGTCCGAAGCGCGGGAACCCTTGCTTATCGCAGAGATCATCCGATAGAGGCAGGAACCGAATCTAGACGGCAGAATCCATACGGATTATCGGGTAGGCGAAAATCGAGGAAAATCGGATGCTTCTCATTGATTGTACGGCTTTACGATTTTTCGAACCTGAATTAATTTAGCACAGGTCTTAACTAATTCTACCTCCGGAAAAATGTAATAATTTGATAATTGGATGTATAATCCAATATAACTAAAAATCTGGTACAATCATCCTTAAAATACCGTAAGGGTTACACCGACTCCGCAGAGATAGGATCGGAAATCGGGGTGAAAAAATGGAGATAGAGCAGTGGCTTGGGGCCGACAATCAGCTCGGCATAGACATCTGGAAGAAGAAATACTGTCACGAGGGGGAGACCTTCGACCATTGGCTCGACCGTGTCAGCGGCGGGAACGCCGACCTCAGGCGCATGATCGAGGAGAAGAAGTTCCTGTTCGGAGGGAGGATACTGGCCAACAGGGGCCTCCAGCACAGCGGCCTAAAGGTCACATTCTCCAACTGCTACGTCCTGACACCTCCGGAGGATTCCATCGAGTCCATCTTCGAGACCGCAGGCAGGCTTGCCCGCACATTCAGCTACGGCGGAGGGGCCGGCATCGACATCTCCAAGCTCGCTCCCAGAGGGGCGAAGATCAACAACACAGCCTCCGAGACATCCGGTTCCGTCTCATTCACAGACCTTTTCTCCATGGTCACCGGCCTAATCGGCCAGCACGGACGTCGCGGCGCCCTCATGCTCACCATCTCATGCGAACATCCCGACCTCGAGGAGTTCATGGCCGTCAAGACCGACCTGGAGCGCGTGACCAAGGCCAACATGTCCATCCGCGTATCCGACGAGTTCATGGAGTGCGTCAGGGACAGGAAGACGTTCATGCAGACGTTCGAGCGTCCCGAGAGCAACCAGATCATCAGGAAGGAGCTCAATGCGGCCGAGTTCTTCGAGAAGCTCTGCCACAACAATTGGGACTACGGGGAGCCCGGATGCCTCTACTGGGACAGGATATCCAACTGGAACCTGCTCAGCGAGTTCCCCGACTACTCCTATGCGGGGACGAACCCCTGCGCTGAGGAGCCCCTTCCCGCCGGCGGGAGCTGCCTTCTCGGAAGCATAAACCTCGCGGCATTCGTCAGGGACGGAAGGTTCCAGGTCGAGGAGTTCACGCAGGCCGTCAGGATCTGCGTCCGCGGGCTGAACGACGTGCTAGAGGAGGGCCTCCCACTCCATCCGCTCGAGGAGCAGAAGAGGTCCGTCAACGACTGGAGGCAGATAGGTCTCGGGATCATGGGCCTGGCCGACATGCTGATCAACCTGGGCTACAAGTACGGGACCCCCGAGTCCATAGACTTCTGCGACAAGCTCGGGAGGCTGATGATGGACACGGCCATCAACGAGTCCGCCGTCCTGGCGGGAGAGGTGGGGATGTTCCCCAAGTGCGTTCCCCAGCAGATAGTCGACTCCCCGTTCTTCAAGGAGAACGCGTCAGAGGAGACGAAGGAGCTCGTCCTGAAGAACGGGATCAGGAACTCCCAGCTGCTCACGATCGCTCCCACGGGCACCCTCTCGACGATGCTCGGGATCTCCGGAGGGATAGAGCCCATTTTCGCCATCTCCTACGAGAGGAGGACCACCTCCCTCTCGGATCACGACGAGTACTACAAGGTGTACACACCGATAGTGCAGTCCTATCTGGATTCCCACCCCCAGGTGAAGGATGAAAAGGATCTGCCCGATTTCTTCGTTACCGCGCAGAACCTGGACTACAGGCAGAGGATCGACATGCAGGCCACCTGGCAGAGGCACATAGACGCCTCTATCAGCTCGACCGTCAACCTGCCCGAGGACTTCCCGGAGGCGGACGTATACAACATATACATGTACTCCTGGGAGTCGGGATGCAAGGGCGTCACCGTTTTCCGCGACGGATGCAAGCGCCTGGGGATCCTCTCCACGAAGGAGAAGGCCCCCGAACCGGCCCCTGCCGAGGAGAAGCAGGAGAAGCCCATTATCAAGAAGGTGGACGACAACGTCGTCGGGAAGAAGAGGAAGCTCATGACCGGATGCGGGAGCCTCCACTGCACCGCGTTCTTCGATCCAGACACCGGGGAGCTCATGGAGGCCTATCTCAACAAGGGTTCCACCGGGGGATGCAACAATTTCATGGTAGGGCTCTCGAGGATGATATCCCTGGCAGCCAGGTCCGGATGCGGCATCGATGCGATCGTCGACCAGCTCAAGTCCTGCGGCTCCTGCCCCTCCTATGTCGTGCGCACACACACCAAGAGGGACACCAGTCTGGGGTCCTGCTGCCCTATGGCGGTCGGATGGGCGCTTACCGACATGTACAAGGAGATGCAGAGCCAGATCCACGGACTAGGCGAGGACGAGCCGGAGGAGGCCTACAGGGAGATCAAGAATCCCTGCCCCAAGTGCGGTGCGGAGCTCGAGTTCCAGGGTGGATGCAACATCTGCAAGTCATGCGGATGGACCAAGTGCGAGTGATCATCCGAAAACCCCTTTCCAAACCCCTATCGAGGCGGGTAGCCAGTAAGTCCCGTTCCATGCATGCACACTTTAAGAGCCGTGCACCTCAAATGGAGAATAAGGACGGGCCGGCGCCAGGAATGAATTGCCTGCCCGCCTCACCCCTCCCGAGGGCAGAGCCAGCTGACAAGTTTAATCTCCCCTTCCAGATGCATCCTCACAGTCTCTCCGACGATGAAGTCGGACAGCACTTCTCTCGCTGCACCCTCTGGATCTCCGGGGTATCCCATGGCCTTCATGCGGGAGACCTAGGAGGATACGGCCACGTCCACCGTGGCCTCCCAGTCGTACACAGTCGGGAAGGTCTCCACCGTGAACTCCCTGTCATTGCAGGCAAGCCACTCTTCGGGTTCGGATGAGCCACGTCCCCTGTCGGGCTTTTCGATTTCCAGCAAACCGCAAAGACGGTCATGCATGTCGTCGCAAGGATTCCTCATCCAGGATACCAGGGCGCATCCCCTGCGGGCGGCGCACTCCATCCTCAGGAGGGAGGCGGAGGCGCCGGTGCCTGGGCAAAGTGTCGCGATGCAGGTGTCATACCCCTTGCGCGGGGTGTAG
Organism: Methanomassiliicoccaceae archaeon UBA71; assembly: GCA_002504405.1. GTDB lineage: Archaea > Thermoplasmatota > Thermoplasmata > Methanomassiliicoccales > Methanomethylophilaceae > Methanoprimaticola. The sequence continues at coordinate 13,146 of DARO01000006.1, read as the reverse complement.
GCGTTCCAGTCCTGCAGAAACCTCTCGATGTTCGATATGCCTAGGGTCTCCGCCCCGGCACGGAGTCTATCCAGCATGCCCGCGGAGGAATCCATGCACACGAGGATCCTCACCCTCGGCGCGATAAGGAGGGAGTACGTCCCCGGCCCGGATCCGATCTCAAGAACGCAGTCGCTTCCTGTGAGAAGTCCTAAATCGAACAGGCGATCGATGATTCTGGACGGGGCATCACCCTGGATGTCCCCGCTGTATGCCTTCGAGTATCCTTCCCAGAATCCTGGCCGATGCTCATCCATGGTTGCGGGAATCGTCTCAACCGTAGTTCATCTTTTCCGGTAGACCCACCAACAGAGGAGTATGGCGCACCCGATCCCAGTGAGCGCCCCTGAGACCAGCCTGGCCTCGGGCATGTCCCCCGCAATCCTCTCGGCCACGAACTCGATGACAGTCGCCGGGGCCAGGCATAGTCCGGCCACAAGAAACCTCCTCGATTCCAGGACCGGCCCGATGATGCGGCATGCGATGAGCCCTACGGCAACGCCTGCCAGCAGCCCTGTGTCGCGTATGCAAATCGGCATCTGCGACCCGTTCAGGATCAGGCTGCGGGACATCTCCTGGTGGCACAGCAGGTCACCCAGCAGGTATGCGAGTCCGGCGGGGCCGTGCCCCAGCCATCCGTTGTCGATCCACCCGGAAGTCCCGTCCAGGCAGGTGAATGTCCCGCTAGGGGCCATGAACGGAGCGGCCACCATCAGGATTAGCAAGGCGGTGCAAACCGCTGCCGCCGTGGTGATCCACCCCTCGATGTCCATGCCCCCTGATTATCCTACGCGATGATAACCCCGTCGGAGGGATATGCCGCTGCATACCCTGAACACGATGAGGGCGACCGGCGCCATCAGGCAGAACCTCCAGAGCCCTGTGCCGAATCCGCCTCTGTCCCCGAGGCTGGTGGTGAGAACCGAGATGAGTATACAGAGTTCCACGATGTAAGCCGAGAGGACGGCGCCCGTATCCATGGAGCTTTGGTACCCTGCGACTTCTGAGAGGGGCCCCAGCATCGAGACGCTCATCCCGAGGACCATCGGTGCGAAGACCACGGCAGTTCCAACCATCATGTCCGTCATGCTCTTGAGCCGCAGCTCAAGGGAGCGCCTGACGCTGTCCCCGTTGTGGAACTGCCTCCCAAGGGCTATCGCCAGCCTGCCGGCGTTGTCCACGTCCTCCTCGGAGCACCTCTGAATGTCACGGAGCGCCCTGGACACCTCCGGGGACACCGGAGACACCGAAGAGTCGACCGCGGCGCCGATGTCGCCCCTGCATAGGAGGAGCTCCCTCTCAAGGCGCTCAGCTGTTTCTCCGCACTCGTCCCTGCTCAACAGTACCCCTGTGCAGGCCGTCTCGAAGGTCTCGCCCGACAGCATGCGATTGCCCATCTCGAACACGGAATCGCGAAGCCCGCTCTCGCACGAGGCCCTCGCCCTCTCGGCAATGCGGTCCCCCGCCAGCAGGATTGCGGTCATCGCCGCCGCAGGTGCGACGGACAGCAGCACGACATCCTCCGGGCCACTTCCCTGCTGAAACTGGAAAAGGGCGAGCGGCACAGCGACAAGGAGCGGGAGGGCTTTTGCGAACCCAGGAGGCCCGATCGGTTCGGAAGCGAACGGATTGCGCCCGCGTATGGCCATCGATAGGACCAGTATTACCGCGGGTATGGCCACCACCGTCAGGAGGACCACCATGTCGCCGTCAACAGACGTGGTCCCGAACAAGCCCCCCATCCCCAGGAGGGGGACAATGGACATCAGGATCATGGGCACCATTATCCCGAGGCCGAACACCGTCATGCAGGGGACGGTGAGGGATGCGCTGTACGCCTCACCCATAGTCCTGACGGAGTCGAGGGCTATGTCGGACGCCTCCCTCAGAAGCCTGAGCCTCTCCTCCTGCCCGGAGGATTCCGAGGCAGCGATGCACAGCAGCACGGAATGCCTGTATCCAGATGCCGAGGCTGGGAGGGCGGAGACCTCCGCCGTAAGAGCCGCACCGAGGCTACTGGCCCCTTTCGTGTCGGTCGTGCGCACCGCCCTTGTGAACATCCCTGCGGAGAGGGGCGGCCCCTCCGCAGCAACCTCGCGGACGGCGGAATCAAGGGATCCCCCTGACTCCAGGGCGGTGGTGAGCATGCCCACGACAGTGGGGCACTCGTTCATCATCCTCCTGAAGTCGGTCAACCTACCGCCTCCTCGATCCTGCGCCTGAACTCATCGAGGGCGGATTCGGCGGAAGAATCGGGGCGCATTAAGGCTAGAGTCTCGTTTGCCGCTACAATCCATTCCGGGCCCAGGAACCTGTCGTCCTCTGTTCCTTTCTCGGCCAGATACGCCCTCATCATCGACCTGGCACGGATCTCCTTCACGGCCTGCCTCCTGCCGCTCTGTGATGTCCGTAGGGCGCGCGCCATGACCGGAGAGTCGAACATCGTGTCAGGGTCCGTTATCGCCACGAACTCCCCCGGCTCGGCTCCCGTGGAGACGATCTCGCTGACCTTGCGGATGAGGTGACCCGTCCTCCGGTCCTTGACCGTACCGAGAGTGACTATGACATCGGTGGCCATAAAGGCCTCCGGGGAGATGCCCATGTCGTACACGACCCTTTTGAACACGGATTCCGCCGAATCGCCGTGAATCGTGCCCATGATCGCGCTTCCCGCCCTTCCGGCGCGCATGCTCTGGTACAGGGTCCTGGCCTCGTCGCCTCTGACCTCTCCCAGGACGATCGCGGACTCCCCCATGCGGAGGGAGACCCTGAGGGCCTCCTCAGCACGCGAGAGCTGGTCCCTCCCGGGTTTGCTGTCCAGGAGCATGGACTGTATCTTGAAACCGTTCCTCCTCAGCTCGTCGCCAGGGAGCTCTATCGTGTCCTCGATCGTCAGGATCCTCTGGCTCAGGGGGAACTCGAACATGAGCGCGGACAGCAGGGAGCTCTTTCCGGCACCCCTCGCCCCGCATACGAGTATGGTCGTGCGGTTGTTGACCAGGTACGACAATATTCCAGCCGTCCTCGCGTCAATGGTGCCGTTGGATATCAGCCTGCTCAGAGTCCATGGTCTCACGGAGTGCTTCCTGATCGCCAGGGCGTTACCGTTGGGGCTCATAGGGTACCCTATAACGGTCACTCTCGCGTCGAACTCCTTGAAATCCGTCTCCAGTACGGGATTCGACCGGCAGAACCTCAGGCCGCTCTCCCTCCTGAGGATGTTCACCAGATTGTCTACCTCCCTGTCCTCAACCATCAGGTTCGTCCTGCAGCGGATATGGGAGTTCAGGCCGCTGATCCCGTTCATCGTGACATGCACGCGGTTCCTGCTTGCCGGGGCGTCGATGTACACATCCTCGATGTGGGGGTCGGTTAGGAGGACCTCGAATATCCCTGCCCCCACGGAGTGCCTGTAGGCGATCGAGCACACATCAGCGACAACCCTGTCCAGGTCCCCCGGGCCGGAGATCGCTTCGAGGTCAGCGTAGCGGTCGGTGAGTATCGAGCGTGCTGTCCCCATTACGCTCTCCCTGTCCAGACGGCCGCCCCTGCTGCGGTACGACTCCCTTATCTCCTCTATCACGTCCATGACCAGCTTGTTCAGGCTGTCGGGGTACGCGTATTCGCGTGGCGTCACGTTGTACTCTATCTCCCCATCGTCGGACGTGCCGACCAGGACGCTCCCGCAATCGGTCATGTACGAGGCCAGCGGACGGAGCCCGTCCGGAGGGTTCGTTATCCAGCAGTCGGTGTAGGACGGCTTCGTGCGGACGTCCTCAGACGACACGGAAAGGAGGAGGCCGCCCAGGGACTCCCCCCTCGGGGCAGGTTTAGGGGGCGGGGCGGACGGGTCGAAGGCGGCGGAGCTCCTACCAGCGGGGGTCGGAAGCGACCCGCCGTCGATGAGCTCCTCCGTGCCTTCCACATCTTCGGGGGCGGGGCGGAAGATCTGTGCGAAAGGGGGCAGGCGCGGGAGGCTCATCTGGAGGTCCCTCCGCGGGATGACAATCCCTCGAGGACTCCCCTAATGCCGGAGTCCACCTGGTCCAGGGCCCGTCCGGTGGCATTGACGCACGAGGCGCACCCCTCGTTGTCGGGCGCCTCCTCGGCCAGGATCCGCCTGGCATTCCTCATCCCGTCCCCTGGGAACCCATCCCAGAATGTTCGTATGACGGACGCCCTGGAGCACGGGCAGACCCTGCACCGCCCCCTGGGCTCCTCTGCAGGGACGGACCAGGACCTGATGGAGGCAACCCCCCTCAGCGCCCTGCCTGCCCTGCCGGAGATCTCCGTGTCCCTGCCCGTCCTCAGGACCACCCGTTCCGACCCTCCCGCCTCGCACATGGCCGTCAATACGCATCTTATGCACTCGTCGGAATGCGGCACCGGGGTCAGGCGGCATCCTCTGCAGTCCAATACCAGAGAGTCCCCGCAGAACCTGGCGTCCGGTCCTGTCCTTCCACGGGTCGCGATAGGCCACACTGTGAGCTGAAACGGATTCATGCTCCTCCCTCGCATAGCAGTACGATAAACCGTGGGCCGTGCGGGCACTGTGGCGGGCGTCCGTCCCTTTTATATCTGGGGAGCGATGGGGATTCCGTGGAGATACTATCGCCTGCAGGGAACCCGGACGGATTGGCGGCAGCCGTCAAGGGGGGTTGCGACGCCGTCTACCTGGCGGGGAAGGACTACGGTGCCCGCGCCTTCGCCGGGAACTTCACCGACAGGCAGCTGGAGGGAGCGGTGAACTACGCCCACGACCGCGGAGTAAAGGTCCATGTGACCGTGAACACGTCTCTCAAGAACCGCGAGCTGTCGGATGCCGTGACCTTCGTGAGGTTCCTGAAGGACATAGGCGCCGACGCCGTCCTGATACAGGACCTCGGGCTGCTGAGAGCCGTGTCCGGCATAGACATACGCAAGCACGCCTCCACCCAGATGCAGATCCATTCTCTTAAGGGGCTGGAGTGGTGCGCTGAGAACGGCATAGACCGCGCAGTGCTCGCCAGGGAGCTGACCCTGGAGGAGCTGGGCAGCATCGTTCCCGCATCGCCGGTCGAGACCGAGGTCTTCATCCAGGGCGCCCTCTGCTACTGCATGTCAGGCGGATGCCTGATGTCCAGCTTCATGGGTGGCCGCAGCGGGAACAGGGGCTCTTGCGCCCAACCGTGCCGGAAGCTCTACACTTCCGGGGGGAAGACGGGATACCTGCTGAGCAACGCCGACCTCTACGGGGTCGACAGGATCGAGGCACTCAGGTCGATAGGCGTGACCTCCTTGAAGATCGAGGGCCGCATGAGGTCCCCCGCCTACGCGTACCTTTCGGCCAAGGTCTACTCGATGGCAGAGGACGGCGACTTCTTGGATGAGTTCCACGAGAGCCTGGAGCTCCTCAAGACGGTTTTCAACCGTGGGACGTGCCACGGGTACCTGGACGGGGTGGTGTCGCCAGTCCAGTCGCTGTATCCAGACAACCGCGGCTTCTACCTGGGGGAGGTCCGCGTCGAGGACCGCTCCTTCAGATGGGACCCCGCCTTCGAGCCCATAGGTATCAAGGACGGCCTATCCCTCTTCGACGGCGACGTCAAGGTGGGCGGATTCAAGGTCCTCGAGATGGATCCGGTTAGGATCCCGTTCAAGATCCCGGACGGCAGGTACCAGGTCTACCGCACGTACGATCCGAGGATAGACGTCATCAAGAACGAGATAGGGGCCACCCCCAAGCTGGACGGGAAGACCCCCAGGCACCACGTGGACCTGGCGCTCCCCAAGCAGCCCCGCAGGGACTCCCGGCCGGAGGTCTCCGTCTACGTCAACACCATGAAGACTCTGGAGGCCGCCCTCCCGTATGCCAGGAGGATTTACTTCGAGCACGGGGACAAGATAGACGAGGCCAGGGAGGCATGCGCAGGAAGGGCGGAGCTGGTCGACCTCCTTCCCCGCTTCGACGCCTTGGACGAATGCGTCTCAGACGGCCCCGTTATGGTCAACGGCCCCGGCCAGTACATGGCCTGCCGCAAGGCGTCCCGCATATACGCCAGCAGCGTCTTCAACTGCTACAACTCCTGGTTCCCGCTGGACGTGCACCAGGTGACCCTCTCCGTGGAGCTGTCCAGGAACGAGGTCTCGGACCTCATTTCGCGTTTGCCTACGAGGGCGGAGGTCATGGCGTTCGGCAGGACGGAGCTGATGTACTCCAGGGACCCCGGACTGGAGCCGGGGGCGATCGTAGACGAGACCGGCGCCTCGTTCCCGGTGTACAGGGACAAGCGCGGGTTCGCCCGCATCCTGAACTCCGTGGATTTATTCCTCCTGGACAGCCTCCAGGAGCTTGGCGGATCCGGAGTGAGTTCCGTCGGCATTGACCTCAGGAAGCGCCCGCCCGCGCTGGCCAAGGCCGTGGGGGAGTACATCAAGAGGCCCGACCCGAAGCTCAGGGAGAAGATCGAGCAGATGTGCGGCGGCTTCACCTACGGCCTGTACCGCCACGGCCTGTGACGTGCCCGCACGCACCCCGTGTTAAGTACCCTCCGGCAGAGTCCGACTCATGAAGACGGACAGGAGGGGCGACATGGGCTTCATGGACGCAATGGTGGGCTTCATAGCCGCCACCATCGTCCTGTCCGCCTTCTTAGGGGTGGTCATAGGTGTCGCGGCCTACGGCGGCGACCCATCTTCCGCCCTCGATCCCGGGAGGTTCAGCGGGACCGTCGAGGGAGGCGAGTTCAAGCCGGGGTACATAGGGTACATGGGGGACTACCTCGACTCCTCTGGATGCAGGGGGATCTCTGTGAGCGTCCTCATACCCGGGGGATTCTGCGAGCAGCCTGAGCCGACAACGATCGGATCCATGGAGGGGGAACTCTTCTCCAGAACGTTCGTCTCGATGGTGGGAGACGATTCGGGGAGGATCTTCCCGGCCGTATTCGAGGTGGTACTGTGCAGATGAGCCGCGGAGGGATGCTGGCCATGATGGATGCCATGCTATTCGCGGTCGTCATCATGGTCGCATCCGCCTTCCTGGTCCATTTCCTCGTCCAGGACACCCCCGGGAGCGATGTCGCGGCGGACATCCTCGACAGCATGATGTCGTCCGAGGTGAGGATGTCGGACCTGGTCCCCGAAGGGGACGGCTCGATGGTGCGGGTCTCGGACCTCGCCGCCCTCATGGTGATGGAAGGCGGAGGGCCCGCGGGGGACTTCATCACCGAGGCGATGGACGCCCTCTGCAGGGGGAGGCCATGGACGCTGGAGCTATCCTTCGGCGAAGGGTCGATGGTGCTGGGTGGCGGCGGTCCCGGAATGACGGAGGGTGCGCGCGCCGAGTATCCTGTGACAACCGGCGGCGTGCTCTTCGCGGAGATCAGGATCCAGCCGTCATGAGCCGAACTTCTCTGTCCGGTTCGCAAGGTCCATGCAGATGTTAAGGAGGTCCATCCCCCTGATCCTGCCCAGGGATCCCTTGGAGCATCCGGTCTCGCTGAACTCGCTCGCCTCGTCCCTGACCATGTCGCGGGTGAAAATGGCCACAGGCACGGGGTCTCCGCTGTGGTCCTCAAGTATGCACGGCGTGCAATGGTCGCAGGTCAGGACTATCACCGTGTCCTCGGGGAGCCTTTCCTTTATGAACCCCGCTACCGCGTCCAGGTCCCTTATGACGTCGCACTTCTCCTTGGGGTTGCCGTTGTGGCCTGCGATGTCCGCCGCCTTGATGTTCATGAGGACGAAGTCGTACTCATTCAGCGCCTCCAGGGCGCATTGGGTCTTCGTGATGAGGTCTGAATCCAGGCTACCGTCGCACCCGTCCGGCAGCGGGTATATGTCGAGGCCGCATGCCTTGCAGACGCCCTTGATCATCCCCATGCCGGCGACGCAGGCACCGGTGATCCCGTACTTCTCCTGGAACGGCTCGATGTGGGGGTAGCACCCTGCGCCCCTGGGCACCAGTATGTTGGCGGGCATGAGGCCGGCGGCCGACCTCTTGCGGTTGGTCGGATGGTTCCTGAGCCTCTCGTAGCACTCCTCCATGAAGCGGTTCACCACGTACGCGGTGAACTCCGATTCCTCGTCCCTGCCCTCGCACATGAGGAGGTGCGTGTCCCCGCCGGGGTCGGCGTCGGTGATGTTGGAGCTGAGCCCCTCCCCCCTGAGCAGCAGGACGGCGCGGTGCTCTGTGCTCTCCCTGACGATGCACTCGATCCCGTCGATGTCCATGTCCTCCAGGGACTCGACCAGCTCCGTCGTCTCCGGCTCCCTGATCCTGCCCGCCCTGCGGTCGATGATCTCCAGGCTGTCGTCGACGGTCGCGAAGTTGCATCTGAGCGCTATGTCGCCGGGCTGCATGTCCAGGCCTATCCCGATGGCTTCGAGCGGTCCCCTGCCGGTGTACGATTCCCCGGGGTCGTATCCGAGGATCGCCAGGTGGGCGGTGTCGCTCCCAGGTCTGATCCCCGGGGAGATGGGGTCCATGAGCCCTCCCTGCCCGTGGTCGACGAACCAGTCGAGGTTGGGGGTCCTCATGTACTGGAGGGGGGTCATGCCCCTGAGCTCTGGACAGGCGCGGTCGCCCAGGCCGTCCATGATGACGAACAGAATCCTCTTCTTGGGTGCGGGCATCGGGATCGTTACGGAAATTCCCTGGTCCCGATTTAAGGGAGTCGGTGGTTTTATCGCATCGACCGCGATGGGCGTGCCATGTTCGCGGACCTTGGATGCGTCAGAGTCCATTACGAGGATGTCGGTGAGGGGGAGCCCGTGGTGCTCATCGGTGGGTTCGGCACCAGCGCACGCTTCTGGTCGAAGGCGGCGGCATCCCTCAGCGGGTTCCGGGTGATAGCCCCGGACAACCGCGGTGTCGGGGAGACGGAGTACCGAGGGGGGTTCACCGTGGACGACATGGCGGACGATGTCGCCGCTCTTCTGGATCGCCTCGGGATCTGCAGGGCGCATGTCCTGGGCTGGTCCCTGGGGACCCACATCGGGATGTCGATGGCCCTGCGCCACGAGGCCAGGGTCCGGTCCCTGACGCTGGTTGCCCCTTTTCTCAAAAGCCCCGCACGCTCCGAGTACGTGGTCGGGACGCTGACACGCATGGCCTATGAGGGGGCAGTCCCTGTGGAGTGCCTCAACGTGGTGATGAACGCATTCTGCTTCACCGAGTCAGAATTCAGGAGTCTGGCGGACAGCGGCAGGTCCATGCCGGTCCCCAGGAAGCCAGAGAGCCCCGGCGGTCTGATGGACCAGATGGCTGCCGCGCTGTCGAGTGACATGACCGGGGCGGCCTCCCGCATCCGCGTGCCCACCATGGTGGTGCACGGGGACTGTGACATAATGGTCGAGCCGCAGGAAGGTCGCAGGGTTGCAGATTCAATATCTGGATGCAGGTTCGTGCTCGTCGAGGGCGCCGGCCACAACATCCCGTTCGCTGCTTACCGCGACCGTTTCATGTCCTTTATGAGAAACGAGGGAAGGTGAGGGGGAGCCCCTCAGTTTCTGATGACCGACTTCCTCCCCTCCTCGATCTTGGAGGATATGTCGGATTTGATGACGCTCGTGCAGGGCCACTCGTCGTCCATGTAGGTTATGAGGTCCATGATGTCAGCGTCGTCGTTGGTGAGCGCGAGGTAGACCCTGGACATGAACATCGAAACCGCGTATGGGAAGTCGTCGCAGATCTGCGGTCTGTCCTTCCATATCCTGCAGCGGTTGTCCTTCCCGAGGAACGCGCAGGGGTCTGTCTTCTTGAACAGGAACCTGCCGTCGGATGTCCTCACCAGGTAGTCCGAGACGAACTCGTACAGTGGGATCCCGGCGGAGGCCGATATCCTGTCGATCTCCTCCGGCCTCACGACGATGTGGGGTTGGTGGCAGCACCTCCCGCACATCTCGCACGGGAAGTCCTTGCGGTAGGACATGCATATCTCGTAGGCTATGTCCAGGTTGTGCTCCATCTCGGGGGAGATGGTGCCCAGCCCCTCCAGGATGTACTTGCCGCGGTATACTGCCATCAGAACGCCCCGGCGACGGTGGCGAACCCGAGGATGAATCCGATCACGCTGAGGATCGTTCCGACCCCCGCGAGGGCTATACAAAGTGTCTTGTTGTCGGGGTTGAGGTACCTCGGGATGTTGATCGAGTAGCTTCCGAGAAGCAGTCCGACGATTCCGAGCAGCAGCGCGGCCACTCCGGAGGCGAAATAGGATGCCGCGGCGGCGGCCCCGATGACGAGCGACAATACCGCGAACATGAACGGATTGCGCTTCTTCTCTGGTCTGTACATCTGGTCCAGCCTCCAGTCGCATTCCTCGCAGAAGAGCGTCTCGGAGGGGTTCTCGTGTCCGCATTTCGGGCATCTCATGCCCATGAGTAGAGCGGAGGGGTTCTTATCCGTTCGCATGACGGTTATAATCGAGGAGGGGCTTACGCCCTCCATGGAGCAGTGGGAGCTCTGGGACAGGAGGTACAGGTCGGAGGGTCGGGTCTGGAGGGGCACATCCAGGATCCCCGTGCCCTGCAGCGGGAGGGCCCTGGACCTCGGATGCGGAAACGGGAAGACGCTGTCCGCGCTTGCCGATGCGGGTTTCGAGGCATACGGGGTCGATTTCTCCCCTGCCGCGGTGGAGGTCTGCAGACGGCTGCTCTCGGGCGTCGCCTCGGTGGAGGTCGCCGATGTCACGGAACTCCCTTATCCCGACGGGATGTTCGATTACGTGACCGCAGTGCACGTGCTCGAGAACCTGGACGACGGAGGGTTGGAGGCTGCGGCGGGCGAGATCCGCAGGGTGCTGGCACCTGGCGGCCACGTCTTCGTCAGGGCCTTCACACCTGACGACATGCGCTCCGACGGCCGCGGGGACGGCATCTACTACAGGTTCTTCGAGGTAGACGTAATCCTGGATGTGTTCCGTGGGTTCGAAGTGGTGTCGGCATGCAGGCAGGATGAGCCAACTAGGTTCGGGACCGTCAGGTCCAGGGTGGAGTGCCTCCTGAGGAAACCGACTGAGCCAGACTGAAAAATCAACGGACAATAAATATAAAAGCTTGAAACCTGCTTACAATCCTGTAGCGGCCATGCCGCTTGGGAGTGGGATGATGAACAAGAATCATACAGCCGGTGCTATGGACATCAAGTACCTGGCTATCGTGGCCGTCATAGTTATGGCCCTCTCCTGCGCGATCGTTGCCATGCCTGACAGCGATGCGGCAGGTGAGAAATTTGAAATCACTGTTCCCGGGACAATGTACCAGGACGATGTAAAAACTGGTACGGGTACAATGGAATATGTGTTCTCGGGAACTTATGAACCGTCTGCAGAGGGTACCGATAAGGGCTATGGAACCTTCTCACTTTCAGGTTTCGTTAATGGGAGTACTTACAAGATTGTAGAGAACAACCCTGCGGTTGACGGGGGAACAAAAACCCACTATACAGCTAAAAATGATGACTCATATGATTTCCTCATTCCGAATTCAACTGACTCTTCTAAAAATAAAGTAACATTGACTATCTCTACTGTAGAGAATGTAGCTACTGAAAGCACAGATGAAACATCAGCTTCTAAAGAAACAAAGATAATTGAGATAACTATTGATTTCACGGAAGCATATGCCGGAGAGGTAGTAGACACAATAAGCGAATTCAACAGTGCCGTTGAAAAGGGATTGAAGGGAATAATCATTGACTCAAAAGATCCCATAAAGATGGACAAGAACCTGACCATTCCCGAGGGAACTTACGTGTCCATCGTAAATGGGCAGCTCGTGATTAGCAGTGGTATCACCCTCACAGTGAAGGGCAACCTCAACTCGATCGTCGGGGATACTGCCGCCACTTGCGGGCTTGTCAACTCGGGAACACTCGACTGCTCCGACGGAGTGGTTCTCCTTACAGCATCGATCGGAGGATCCGGCCAGGGAGTCAGCACGATGGTCGGAACATACACCATTGTGAAGGTCGGCCAGTGGACCAGGTCGTACTCCAATTTGGAGTTCAACATAGAGAACGCCGTCGCTGGGGACTACCACAAGGTCGGTGACAACTTCTACTACAAGGAAAAGAAAGTCGTCTTCATATACGGTGATGTCGTCGCGGACGGGGACCTGAAGATCCCCGAGGGGACCAAGGTGCACATAGGTGGGGTATACCTCCAGGACGGGTCTCTGACCATCCCCAGTGGCAAGACCATCACCGGTGATGTCTGCTCATTGTTCTTCAACCAGGTGGGAGACGATGAGGCCGTGCTGGAGTTCGAGAAGACCACAGCCGGTGATTCCGGGTTCACGATCTCCAGGATCAACCATGTTTTCTACATGAAGGGTTCAGTCGATATGAAGGCCTCATCCAACTATCCTCTGAGCATAAACGGCAACACCGTCCTCAAGGGAAGCCTGACCTTCACGGAGTCTGGCGATGGTTTGACTGTTACCAACGGGGCCAACCTGGATCTGAATGGAAGCGGGTACAGTGTCACGGTCTCAGAGGGATCATCCTTCACGATCTCCTCCGGCGGCGAGTTCAAAGTCTCCGCGGGGCAGACATTCATCAACAACGGTACAGGGACCGTAAACGGTACGATCCTAGTGGCCGTCCCGACCAACACCGGGGCAACAGACTCCGGGACCTTCACGAACAACGGAATCCTCAACATCAACGGGACCGCCAGCGGAGTGTTCTTGAATGAGAACGGCACCATCAACGTCGGTTCCAACGCCGACATCGAGGATGCCACCTTCGACGGCGGGAAGGTCAACAAGCCCAGCAGCGGCGGGAGCAACACGCTCCTCTACGTCGGCATCGTCGTCGTGATCGTCATCGTGCTCGTTCTGCTGTTCGTATGGCCTGGATTCCTCAAGAGCATGCTCCCATCGGGACTCAAGGCCCCCTCGCTGCCCGGCAAGGGCAAGAAGCAGTCTCAGGCCGCACAGAGGCCCCAGGCTCCCCAGCAGTCCTACGAGACCCAGCAGCAGGTGCAGGTGTCCACCCAGCAGACTCAGAGGACGCAGAGGACCCAGAGCGCCCAGGACCTCGAGGAGATGCGCAGGAGGATGCAGGAGCAGTCCAAGCGCCCCAAGGAGTGACGGGGAACCAAACGATTTCGTTAAAAGTGG
>DARO01000010.1 GCA_002504405.1 Methanomassiliicoccaceae archaeon UBA71 | reverse complement strand
GTCGGTCGGGACGTCGATCATCTCATCGACGACCTTCTCGCTGTCGTCCAGAACGCACACCGTGAAGATGCGCTTATGTAGGTCTATTCCAATGAAGTGCATGGCCTCTTGCCTCTTTTGTTTTCGTTACTTCAAACGAAGCAAGAGGCCACTTTTAACGAAATCGTTTATTGTCCCTGATACAGCACCCAGATGATCGTAAAGGCGCCGAGCATCAACATCGAATAGGCCGCTACCCAGATGAACGTGAACGCCCGCTTCAGTTTGACCGGGTCGTTCTTTATCTCCTCCAGACGGTCTTCGATGGATTTCACTCTTCCGCGGCTCCTTTGCTCTTCAGGTGCTTGAGGCGGGTGGTGTTCTCCCTGTCCATCTCCTCGAGACGGAACTTGACGAACCTCTCTGCCTCTTTAAGCTCGGGGATGATCTTGAACTCCAATGCGTTGACACGCCTCTTGGTCTTCTCGATCTCATCCAGAAGCTTTTTCATGGTGGTCTCCACCTCGGCGGCACGGACCAGCGTGTCGAGAAGCTTCTCGAACGCCGCGGCTGCCTCCTCGATGTAGGCGGAGGTCGAGATCACACCGTAACCCTTCTCGGTCATCTTGGTGTGGATCTTGTCGGCCTCCACCTTGGGGACCATCATACCCATGATGGATTTGCTTCCGAGCTTCACCTGCGGGTCTGCCTTCAGGGCGTATGCCGCGCTCTTCACGGCGATCTCTCCCTCGACCGCACGGGCGATGGTGATCTTCTCCATTGCCGACTCGTAGTCGGAGGATACTCCTTCACGCATCTTCCTTGCCTTCTCGAGGACCTCGAAGAACTCGATGATGAGGCCGTCCCTCTTCATCTTGAGGATCTTGTAACCGCTCTGGGTCAGCTTGATCTTCCTCTTCAGGTCCAGAAGGACCGAACGGTTGGGGGTGACATCGTGTGCAGCCATGGCGATCACTTCTTGGGCAGGTACTTCTCGATGTACTTACGGTCGATCCTGGTGAGCTGATCGAGATCGAGCTCGGTGAAGATCTCCCAAGCAAGGTCCAGGGTCTCCTCGATGGAACGGTCCTCGTCGATTCCCTGACGGACGATGCGGTCCTCGAAGATGTCGGCGAAGTCCAGGAGCTTCCTGTCTTTTGCGGACAGGGAGTCCTTTCCGACGATGGCCACGAGACCGCGCAGGTCCTTACCCTCTGCGTAGGATGCGTACAGCTGGTCGGAGACACCCTTGTGGTCCTCACGGGTCTTGCCTGCTCCGGTTCCTCCTCCCATCAGCCTGCTGAGAGAGGACGAGACGTTGACAGGCGGGTAGATACCGTTCCTGTGAAGCTCCATCGACAGAACGATCTGACCCTCGGTGATGTAACCGGACAGGTCGGGGATCGGGTGGGTGATGTCTCCTCCGGGCATGGACAGGATGGGGATCTGGGTGATGGAACCCTTCTTGCCCTTGATCCTACCGGCACGCTCGTAGAGCTGTGCGAGGTCGGTGTACATGTAACCGGGGTAACCACGCCTTCCAGGCACCTCCTCACGGGCGGCTCCGATCTGACGGAGGGCCTCACAGTAGTTGGTGATGTCGGTCATGATGACCAGAACCTGCATTCCGAGGTCGAAGGCCATGTACTCCGCGGTGGTCAGACCGAGACGCGGGGTCAGGGTACGCTCGACAGCAGGGTCGTCGGCGAGGTTCAGGAAGACCACAGCGTTCTTCAGCGCACCGGTCCTCTCGAACTCCTTCATGAACATCTGCTTCTCTTCGTTGGTGATACCCATCGCGATGAACACGACGGCGAACTCCTCGTTCTCACCGCGGACCTTGGCCTGCCTTGCGATCTGCAGAGCGATCTCGTTGTGGGGGAGACCGGACTGGGAGAAGATGGGCAGCTTCTGACCCCTGACCAGGGTGTTCATACCGTCGATGGTGGAGATACCGGTCTGGATGAAATCAGAGGGGCTGTCCCTTGCCCAGGGGTTGATGGCGGCTCCGATGATGTCGAGCTCCTTCTCGGGCACGATCTTGGAGCCTCCGTCCAGGGGCTCTCCGGCACCGGAGAGGACCCTTCCGAGCATGTCCTTGGAGACGGGCATCTTCATGGTCTCGCCGAGGAAGCGCACAGACGCGTCCTTGTCGATACCGGATGTTCCCTCGAAGACCTGGACGACGACGAGGTCGTCGGAAGAGTCGAGGACCTGTCCCCTCCTCATGGTTCCGTCGGACATCCTGATGCTGACCATCTCGTAGTATCCGACGGGCTCGGTCTTCTTGACGTAGACGAGAGGACCCGCGATCTGGGAGATCGTCTTGTACTCTTTTGATATGTCTGCCATTCGAATCACACTCCCAGCTCGGCGAACTGCTTGTCCATGTCCTCGGACACGGCCTTGAGCTCGGCGTCGGTGTTGTCCTCGTACTTGGCCTGGTTGAACCTGGTCCTGACAGGGAGGTAGACGATCTTGTCGACCTGCACGCCGGCGGCCAGGGCCTTGTCAGCGAGATCGGAGTACTTCTTGATGAGTCCCATCATGACGTGCTGCCTCTCGATGGGGCAGTAGCAGTCGACGGGGTGGTACGCGTTCTGCTGGAGGAAGATCTCACGGATCATCTTGGCGACCTCAAGGGTGACCTTCTGCTCGTCGGGCAGGGAATCGGAACCGACCATCTGCACGACCTCCTGGAGCTCGGCCTCCTTCTGGAGGGTCTTCATTGCCCAAGCCCTGAGCGTGGGGAAGTCCTCGGCGACATTCTCCTTGTACCACTCGATGAGCTGCTTGTCGTACATGGTGTACGAGGTCAGCCAGTTGATGGTGGGGAAGTGCCTCCTCTCCCTCAGCTTGGTGTCCAGAGCCCAGAACACACGGACGATACGCAGGGTGTTCTGCGTAACCGGCTCGGAAAGGTCTCCTCCGGGAGGAGAAACCGCACCGATGACGGAGATGGATCCGTCCTCGCCGCAGAGGGCCCTTGCACGGCAGGCACGCTCGTAGAACTCGGAAAGACGTCCGGCGAGGTACGCGGGGTAACCCTCTTCTCCGGGCATCTCCTCAAGCCTTGAGGAAATCTCACGCATGGCCTCTGCCCACCTGGAGGTGGAGTCGGCCATGAGAGCGACGTTGTATCCCATGTCCCTGAAGTACTCGGCGATGGTCATTCCCGTGTAAACGGAAGCCTCACGAGCAGCCACAGGCATGTTGGAGGTGTTAGCGATCAGGACGGTCCTCTTCATCAGGGACTCTCCGGTCCTGGGGTCCTCCAGCTCGGGGAACTCGGTCAGAACCTCGGTCATCTCGTTTCCACGCTCTCCGCATCCGATGTAGACGACGATCTCTGCATCGGAGTATTTGGCGAGGGACTGCTGGGTAACGGTCTTTCCGGTACCGAACGCACCGGGGATGGCCGCTGCCCCTCCCTTGGCCAGGGGGAACATGGTGTCCAGGACCCTGAGCCCGGTGACGAGGGGGACGTCGGGCTGGTACTTCTCTGCGACGGGCCTGGGCACACGGACGGGCCAGTACTGGACCATGGTGATGTCCTTGCCGTCGATGACTGCGACGACCTCGTCGACGGTGAAGGTTCCGGACTTTATGGAGTCGACCTTCCCTTTGGCGATTCCGGGGGGAACCATGATCTTGTGGAGCATGGGCCCCTCCTGGACGGTACCCAGTACCTGTCCGGCGGTAACGTTGTCGCCTGCTTTCACAATGGGAGTGAAGTCCCATTTCTTCTGATGATCCAGTCCAGGTGCGGAGACTCCCCTGTAGATGAAGTCTCCCATGGTCTCCCTGAGAACGGGAAGGGGCCTCTGGATACCGTCGTAAACGGAAGTGAGAAGGCCGGGGCCGAGCTCAACGGAGAGAGGCATACCGGTGTTGGAAACCGGCTCCCCGGGTTTGATACCGGAGGTATCCTCGTAGACCTGAATGATGGAATAGTCGCCGACGATCTTGATGACCTCTCCCATCAGTTTCTCGTTCCCCACATTGACGACATCGTACATTTTGGGAGAGATACCGGTGGCGGTTACCACGGGTCCGGCGACCCTGTAGATTACACCTTCAGTGCTCATTCTTATTCATCCTCTGTTTTGTATAAATCAACGCCAATGGCCCTCTTGACCTTCTCACGGAGGTCGCTCTCGTCCCCTCCCACGGGGACAACGACGGGCTGGATCGAATCCATCACTCTCTGCCTGACGGCGTAGGAGAGGTTGGCGAGGTCCTTCGCATCTACTGCGAGGATACCTATTGATGGCTGGGACATTGCCTCCAGCATTTTTTCCTGGTAGTTATTCGAGTCAGCAACGAACACGCGCCTGATTCCGGCCAGTCTGAAGCCCAGCACGAACTCGTCGCTGCCAATCACCGCGATTTCCATCAGATCACCAGCAGTCCTTTGATGGTCTCAGTGTCCAATCCGCTCTCTATGCCCCTGGCGATGGTCCTGATGTTCCCGACCTCGATCTCCTTGTGGATCATGTAATCGAGGATGGGCACGACGGACAGGGGGTACATGTGGGAGAACTTCTTGGCCTCCGCGATCTCATACTTCTTCATTTCCGAGACGACAGCCCTTATGCTGGTGCTGTCGCTCTCCACGAGGTCCTTGATGATCTCGTAGAACTCCAGCTGGGACAGGTCGGAAGACGCTGCCGCGATGGTCTCTGCGTTGGCGAGCTGCGTGGCGTACTTGTTGTCGAGCTGCTTGCCACCGGGGATGAAGTACTTCATGACGACCTCTCCGTAGATCCCCTCTGCCTTGAGCTTGAGGATAGTCTCCAGATTCTTGACGTCGATCTCCATCCTGACATAGTCCTGGAACATCCTGGTAGGCCTGGATGAAGGGTTGATGCTCTTCAACAGCCTGGTGTAGTGATATTTGTCCAGGTAGTCCTCGATCTCCCCGAGGTTCCCGTTGGTCTTGTAGACGTTCAGGACCTCCTGGGGGATCTGCACATGTACCATCTTGCTGTAGTTGGCGAGAATGTCGTCGGTATTGTCGAGACCGATGAGCTTCTCGAGATCTTCGGATTTCAGGCTGCCTGCGGGGACCAGGTCTTCCCTGACCTCCTCGGCGCCGAGGCCATATGATTTCCCGCGGAGGATAACTTTGAGGTTCCAGATATCCCATTTCTCGAGATATGCCGCAACCATCGTGCTGAGTTCACCCTGGGAGGCCTGAAGTATGCTGCTGAACACCTTCGCCATGTTGGCGTATGTGGCGTGCTCCACCAGATCGATCCCGTCGAGCTTTCCAGCAAGCTCGGCCATCTCCTTCTGATAGCCGGACTCGCTGATGTAGCGGGATATCTCGGGAACGCTCATCATCAGCATCTTGTTGTAGTCCTCGTCCTTCAGGAGCTGGGCCTTCTTGGCCTTAACCCTGGACACGGTGTACGCGTAGTTTCCTGTTCTTCCGCTGCGGCTGAACATAGGTCTCACCCGAACAGTATGTCGGACACTGCCTTTATCTCGCGGTCCCAGATCGACTGGAGGAGGGTCGAGTACTGCATGTCGACCTCCACGGTTCCATCCTCGCTCTGGAGGATGAGCCCTGCAGCGATCCTCGGGTCCTTCTGGACCGATGCTACTCCGAGCTCTTCTGCGGAGAACGAATCGTTCTCGGACATGAGGGCCTTCGGTTTGTCGATGATGTCCTTCGCGGCGGCGACCATTGCCTTGTAGTGCGCCAGCTTGACATCGCTGGATGCGCCCTCCAGGTCGGACAGCATGCCGTCGAAGGCCTCTGCGAGGAGCTCCTTCTTCTTCGCCAGGACGATCTTCTTGCTCTCCAGCTCTGCGCTGGACATCTCCTGACGGTTCAGGCGCTCAACCGCTTCTGCGAGCCTCTTGTCCTCTTTCTCTTTCAACTCGGCGACCTTCAGGTCCGCGTCTGCCTTGATCTTGGCGATCTCGGCATCGGCCTCCGCTTTGATGGCGGCGACCTTCTCCTCTGCGGCCCTGTTGATCTCCTGAGTCACGTTCGCGAGTGCCATGAGAATACCTCTCGACAGCTCACATCACGAAGATACAGAGGATAGAGATAACCAGACCGAAGATGACGATGGTCTCGGGCAGAACGGTGAACATCAGCGCCTTTCCGAACAGAGACATGTCCTCGGTGATAGCACCGACGGCGGCGGCTCCGATGTCTTTCTCAGCCATACCGGATCCGATACCGGCGAGTCCAACGGCGAGTCCAGCTCCGATAGCGACGAGTCCAGCTCCTACATCTCCTTCCATAGACATTTTTGATACCTCACTTATGTGTATTGCTGCTTACGCATTGTTCGAAACGGTTTTCTTGCGTTTGACTTTGAGGGGCTCGAATTCTACTCCTCCTCCCTCGAAGAACTTGGCCATGAACTCGACGTACTGCAACCTGAGTCCGTGCAGACCGGCGGAGATGATAGCCAGTACCCATATCATGAGATGTCCGAACGCCATCATCGCGATACAGAGGATGATTCCCACGATGTTCTCGAAAGCTCCGTAGAACATGTCGATAGCGATGTAGTTGAACGCCAGGGCCATTCCGGCCTTGGACATACCGATAGCGGCGAGACGGGCATATGACAGGATGTTTCCGATGATTCCGGGCAGCTCCAGGATGGCCTGGATCTTCTCTTCACGGTAGTTCATCACCACTCCGATGACCATTACGATCACTCCGATGATGATGTAGTAAAGGTTATCCCCGATGGGGGTGCCTGAGGAAATACCGTAGATAAGGTAGTTGGCGAGTCCGTAGCACAGGAAAGTCACTCCGAGGAAGGAGAGCAGCCAACCGCCCTTCTCCATGAAAGCGTGCTTGAATCCGTGCTGGATCGTCTTGTTGTAAATGGAGCAGATGTATCCAAGGCAGAGGTGGACGAGTCCGATGTAGATCGTCAGCTTCAGCAGGAATCCAATGTATTCGGCTCCAATCTTGCTCACTCCGTGACCTGCGTAGAGAATTCCGTCGAAGACGGCCGGCAGACCGGACAGACCGAGCAGCTCCTCCCATGTATGGGTGACGCCATCGGTCGGTATTCCGACGAAGTGCATTCCTAGACATTCTCCGAAGAAGAAGAATCCAAAGATGAATGCCCAAATTCCTCCGAAGAAGAACACGGTAGCGATTGCACGCCAGTCCTTGTTGTGGGTTACCTTAAGTCCGTACACACCGAGAATGATGAACGGAATGGCGTATCCCACGTCTCCGACCATGAACCCGAAGAACATAGGGAAGAAGATCGCGATCAGGACTGTAGGGTCAATCTCCTGATACTTGGGCACCGCCACGAGCTTGGTGGGGTACTCGAACTCCTTCGCATAGGCTCCGTTGTTCATCTTTGTCGGAGGCTCTTTGAATCTGGCCTCGGCTTCCTCTGCCTCGTGGATGCTCCTTCCGCGGGTCTCCTGTATCTCCACATAGACTCCCTCCACCTTGGCCTCGATCTCCGTTTTCACGGTCTCGGCCTTCTTGGCGGGCACCCACGCATCGATCACGAAGGAGTACTCGCTGTTTGCGATCCTGAGAGGGATCTCTCCCTTCTCCACCTCGATCGCGAGCTCTTCCTCGGAGGCTCCGAGGAAATCCTTGTGTTTGTCAAGAAGGTTCTTGATTTCCTTGTCGACGTTCTCCAAGTCCGCCTGAACGGCGGCGATGTCACGGTCGACCGCCGTGAGGGCGCTCGCCGCGGAACCGGTGCCGGAAGGCACCTGAATCTCGGAGAATCCGTGCTCTGCGAGGATGCCGACGACCTTTTCCTTGTCATCGGTCCTAGCGAACACGGCTATGACGTTGCCTTTCTTCTTGTCGAAGGACGAGAAGACCTCGCACTCTACACCGGAAAGTGCGGAAGTGGGGTCTTCGGCAACGACACCGACCATGGAGAATATGCTCCTGTAACCGGAGTACATCTCAAGGTCGACAGGTATGTCGGAAAGAAGCTCAAGATTCTTCTTCGTAGCGTTTAACTCGGTGATTCTCTGATTGAGACCATTCCTCTTGTCGAAGGCGGCCATTACTTCGCCCTCGACAATTTCGACGCTGTCAGATGATATCTGGCTCTTGATCTCTTCCTCGGGAATGGCATTGGTCGCCGTTTTAGCGGTGATTCCCAATCCCTTCGCCATTGCACGCACCTTCAGCAGCCTCTCGGATGCTTTGGGAGAGTACGGGCGTGAGTTCCCAAGGGAGAAACCTTCGTCCGCGCCGACGGTATGATCGATCAGGTGGATAGCCTTCACATCGTACAAGGCCTCGATGGTCTCATCGATGTGAGTTTTGGTACCCACGATCACAATCCTACTCATCGACTCAGGAAGTGACATTTAGGGTCCTCTCGAATTCTTTGTTGAGATAGTCTCTAACTTCCTGCATTCTAGCCTCGGAGGAAGACTCGATACCGGCGGCGATCTTCTTGCCTTCGGCAAGCATCTCGTCGCGTTTCACGGCAAGGGTCTCCATCTCCTTGGACACGGCGGATTCGTAAGAGCTGCGCATCTGAGCCTCAGCGTCCTGAATCTTCTTCACAGAATCTCTGCGAGCCTCAGCGATTGCGGATTTCTTGTCAGCCTCGGCCTTCTGGACCTTGGCATCGGCATCCGCCTCCGCTTTCTTTATTTCCGAAAGTATGTCAGTTCGGCTCAAATTAACACTCCCCGACCCTACTATCGTATCCTGGGGGTGGTACTTAACTGTAACCCTCTATGTATAAAACAAAATTAGCGTAATACCCAGATGGGTTAAAAACGGACTTCAGACGGATTCGGTGGGATGGTACTGGCGAACTATCATCCCGGACTCCTCCAGCAGGTCCTTGGAGAGGTCGTCGACATAGCCCTCGTCGTAGACTATCTCCCTGATCCCCGCATTGATGAGGATTTTGGCACACATGGAACACGGGAACGTCGTTGTGTATATCGTCGCATCCTTGACGGACACCCCGAAGTAGGCCGCCTGGGTAACAGCGTTCTGCTCCGCATGGACGCCTCTGCACAGCTCATGCCTAGTGCCAGACGGTATGTTCATCTGGACCCTGATACAGCCGAGCTCCTCGCAGTGTCTGGTTCCGCGAGGAGATCCGTTGTATCCCGTGGAAAGAAGCCTCTTGTCCTTGACGATGACGGCACCCACCTTTCTTCTGAGACATGTGGAGCGCTTGGACACAAGCTTAGCCATCTCCATGAAGTACTCATCCATGCTGGGTCTGTCCATGGATGCGTCAAGGCGGTCGTAGTATATCATTTCATGCTGTTGTTTCACCGGAAAAAATCGAAACCGCTTTATTGAAACATCCTGCTTACATAGATGTGAACAAGGAGAACCGAAACCTCGTTTTGACCGTCGCGATAGTCGCGATTATCTTCATCGGAGGATACGCCAGCATAGTGGCCTACACCGGATACACCTCCCCGTTCAGCGTCGTGACGTCACAGAGCATGCAGCACGACAACAACAGATCCGAAATAGGGATCATCGACACCGGAGACATAGTATTGATAAGAGATCCATCGAAGGAAACGATAGTCACATACGTGGAAGGATACAAAACTGGATACAGCACGTTCGGGGACTACGGTTCCGTCATAATATACAACCGTGGTAATGATCAGAATCCCGTCATCCACAGGGCAATACTGTGGCTGGATTACAACGACGGAGTATGGAGTGCCCCGTCTCTCAAGGATTTCGATGATTGGTACTTCATCGATGACAACGATCCCTCTCATACGAAGACCGACTGGACCAATATAACCGGGACGTTGTTCATATGCGGAACATCGATATCGATGTCTTCCTTGAGTCCGCAGAGCGGCTATCTCACGAAAGGGGACAACAATTCCAGATTCGACCAACCGAGCATCATCGATCATCTCGTGACACCGGATGAAATCAGATCCATCCCAGTGATGGAAATCCCATGGCTCGGGACCCTGAAGATCCTCATCAACAACGGAGGAGAGAATCTAGAATATGTGCCGAACAGCATTCCTTCGCTTGTAATGTTCTTCGTCACGATTTTCGGTCTGATCATCCTATATGATTCGATATTCCTGTTCAGATTGAGGAAGGAAGCATCAAAAAAACTGGAGTGGATCGAGTCTCACAGGAGATGAGGCCCCCACCCCTCCATTTCCACTGGAACAGAAAAACGGTGTATGTGACTCTCCAGGATCATATCAGAGTCGTCTGTTTCTTCGATTTATGGGATTCGAGATCTTTGAAGAGCTCGTCACCTTTGATCATGGCGATTATCTCCTTCGGCGTGCTGAGCTCAATCTCCTTGGTACGTCCGGCCCTTCCGAACGATTTCACCCTGGCATGGATGATGCCGAGCATGTCGAGCTCGGAGATCAGACCTGCGATTCTTCTCTGCGTGAGAATGGATTGAGCGGTGGCTTCGCAGATGATTTTGTACTTGGCGTATACATCGCCTGTGGTCATCGTGGACATACCGTCCTCGGTATTCCTTATTATGCTCATGAGGACGATCTTGGATTGGAGGGTCAACGTTTTGACAACTTCCGATACTGCATCCAATTCGATTTTGCTCTTGGCATACCTCACATGAGCTCCGGTGATCTTGGTATCGCCGTTTCTCTCTGCGAAATCTGCTGCCATCCTCAAGAGATCGAGAGCTCTTCTGGCATCTCCCATCTCCTGTGCCGACAAGGCAGCGCAGTATGGAATGACATCGTCATCGAGCACACCGTCATCGAAGGCCTCCTTCGCTCTTTCATAGAGGATATCCTGAAGCTGTTCGACGTTGTATGGCGGGAATATGATCTTCTCCTCACCCAATCTGCTCTTCACTCTCTGATCCAGAAATTCCGTGAAGTTGACGTTGTTGGTGATCCCGATAACAGATACCTTCGAATTCTGAAGGACCTCGTTGATTGTCGTGAGATAGTAGAAGATATCGTCGCCGTTCTTCTGGAAAGACCTGTCGATCTCATCGAGAACGATGATGAAGACCTTGTCCTCCTTATCGATATACTCGGTCATCTCTGCCAGAATCTTGTCCAGGCTCCATCCTGTGAAAGGGATGCGCTTGCTTGGATCCGTTATGATTTGATTTGAGATGTTATAGAGTATGCCATAGGTTGTGTCCACAACCTCGCAGTTAACATAGATGAAACAGCAGTTCTGCTGCTCATCGGCTTTCCTCAGTTCCTTTCCGACATAGTTCATGACAGCCGTTTTGCCAGTGCCTGTCTTTCCAAAGATCAGGATGTTCGAGGGTTTGTCCTTTCCCAATGCCGGTGCTATGATCTCGACTATTTCGTTGATCTTGTCGTCCCTGTGGGGGAGGTTCTGGGGTATATACGATGACTGGAGGATCTTCTTGTTCTTCACGATCATGTTCCTTTTCTGCATGTACTGCGTGAAGATGTTGGTCTCGGTCATCGTCTCACCATTTCATCGGAAAGTACCGCTTTCCGATTTTCTTTCCTGTGAATAAAGGGGACGGATATAAGGGTATCGAACTTCGCAGTCTCCATAGGAAAAACGGTTCAGTCCTTCTCATGTTTTATATCTGGTTGCGCTTACATGAAACAATCTCAAGGAGTGTATCCAAAAATGAAAGGTTGGTTGGTCATCGGAGCTTGCGTCCTCGGTATTTTGGCCTTCATCGGGCTGCTCGTTCTCATCGGGCAGTGATGCATAATTCCTTTTCCACGTTCCAGTGGAAATGGAGGGGTGGGGGCGTTCCACTGTGAGGTCACATCCCTCCATTCAAATAATCACATCCGGAAATGCTTCGGATGCCTTCCAGAAGATATGCGGTTCTCGGTCTTTCGATGATCCTTGTGATGACTGTCTTCGTCTTCTTTTCGGATGAAGACAACATCGAATACGACTACAGCGGAATAGTCAGCGACATCAGACGCGGAGAGAATGGATTCACATTCACATTGAACACCGATGGTTGCGAAATAAGATGCTTCTCCAGGAACGAGCCGTCGTATCTCGGGTACTATGCTGTTTCAGGCGTTTTTTCAGATGACGGTTCAATTTTTTTCGTTTCCGACATGAAGGACCTGGATTCCAACAGCGATACAAACTCCATGAGAACTACTGAACAACATCTATAAACAATGTTCAGGATTGAAGGCCTGAACCATGTTCGTAGCAGTCGATGACACAGATTCCATGAAGGGGAACTGCACAACTTTCCTGGCCACAGAGATAATCCGTGAATTCTCGGATCTGGATCTCATCGGGAATTCCCGTCTCGTCAGATTGAATCCCGCTACCCCTTGGAAAACGCGCGGCAACGGCGCCTTGGTAATGAGGTTCGGTGAAGGGTTAGGCAAGAGGAGACTCGTGGGTGTCATCGGCGGGAAGGAGATATACTGCTATGACAGGTGCACCGATTTCGAACCCGATCCAGAGATGATGAGGGAAAGGATCATCCCACACATCGAAGCCCATCACGAGGAGGATGCCGATCCAGGGCTTCTGATCTCTGCAGTCAAGCCCTCCCAGTCCTTCTATTGGAGGGGTGTCCGTACTATAATGGACAGAGATGAGATAGAATCGGAGATCTCCCGCATAGGAGGTCTAACATTCACCATAGGGAACGGCAGGGGATTGATAGGATGCACATGCGGCATGGCATGGAGGCCTCTCGATAGGACGTATGAACTCCTTTCATACAGGCCTGAGGCAAGGTGGGGAACCGATAGGATCTTCGATCCAACCACCATCAGGGACGTGGAGCACGGTTACCCGACCACATTCAACAGCTGGGAGGATCGGTCTGAGAAGGTAGCGATGGTACCATCCACTCCTTGCCCGGTTATGTACGGTCTCCGCGGAGATGTGGAGGAGGACCTGATTGAGGCTTCCAAACTGATAAAGACGGAAACTCTGGACAGGTGGATGTTGTTCCTGACTAACCAGGGGACCGACGACCATATTATCCGCTTCCCTGAGAAGCTCCTCCCGAACCAGTCCTATGCCTTACCGGGCACCGTCGTTTCGAAAGCCAGGCATGTGGAGGGAGGGCATGTGTTCATCGACGTCCAGACGTCGTTCGGCATCGTAACCTGTGGTGCATACGAGCCGTCCAAGGAATTCCGCTATGTTCTCGACTGGATGGTTCCAGGGGACAGGGTGGAGATGTTGGGGGAGCTGAGGGAGGAGCCTAGGACCCTCAATCTGGAGAAGATACATGTGGTATCCACCGTGAAGGAGCTGAGGAAGGTGTCCAATCCTGTGTGTCCGATATGCTCCCGCACGATGAAATCCACAGGAAGCGGCCAGAAGTTCAAATGCAAGAAATGCGGCACCAAATCATCCACTCCAGTCGTCTGCGAAGTCTGCAGGCAGTTGGTGCCCGGATGGTACGAACCGCCCACATCCGCGCGCAGGCATCTGTCCAAACCTCTCAAGAGGATGGGACTCTACCAACCTGTCGAGTTCGTCAATGGTCGTAGTCAGTAATCGACACTCTTTTATATGGTTTAACCATCCCACAGGCAGGAAGGGATAATCTCATGGATGAGGCAGTCATTCTCAGCGCAGTAAGGACACCCATAGGAAAATACGGAAAGACCATCTCCGGAATCAAGGCAACGGATCTTGGTGCGATGGTTGTGAAGGAAGCCGTTTCCAGGGCAGGGCTCCAGCCAACGGACATCGAGGAATGCATCATGGGCAACGTCATCGGAGCAGGCCTCGGTCAGAATCCTGCCAGGCAGGCAGCCATAGGTGCCGGCCTTCCAGTGGAGATCGGATCGTTTACCGTGAATGCGGTTTGCGGATCCGGGATGAAATCCCTCATGCTCGCTTCCGATGCAATAAAGGCTGGTGAGTACAACGTACTGGCAGTCGGAGGGATGGAGAGCATGTCCCAGGCACCTTATCTTCTGCCCGGGGCAAGATGGGGATTCAAGATGAACGACCAGGTCGCAGTAGATGCCATGGTTCATGACGGACTCTGGGACATCTTCAACAACCAGCACATGGGGTTCACCGGGGAGATCGTCGCTGAGAGGTTCAACGTGACCAGGGAGGACGCGGACCAGCTCTCTGTCGAGTCCCATATGAAGGCCGCTGCGGCAATCAAGGCCGGTAAGTTCAAGGATGAAATCCTCCCAGTGACGATCCCCTCGAAGAAGGGTGACATAATATTCGACACCGATGAGGGCGTTAGAGAGGATTCCACAATGGAAACCCTCGGAAAGCTCAAGCCAGTCTTCAAGAAGGACGGAATAGTCACCGCCGGCAACTCCTCCCAGCTCAGCGATGGAGCGTCATCCCTCGTGGTCGCTTCGAGGAAATGGGCGGAGGAGCATGGAATCAAGCCTCTCGCGTCCATCGTCGCATACGGGGAGAGGGGGGTCAAACCCGAGTACATAATGGAGGCTCCCATACCCGCGACCAGGCACGTTCTGGCAAAGGCCGGCATGACGATAGACGACATAGACCTCTTTGAGCACAACGAGGCCTTCGCTTCTGCATCATGCGCCGTCAAGAAGGAGCTGAACGTTCCAGATGAGATATTCAACGTGAACGGAGGCGCAGTCGCTCTCGGACACCCCATAGGATGCTCCGGTGCACGTGTGCTCACCACCCTTCTCTACGCCCTAATGGACAGAAACAAGGAGACCGGTCTGGCTACTCTGTGTCTCGGAGGCGGGAACGCAGTCACGACGATTATACGCCGCGAGTGAAACAATTCAAGCGGGGCGACGCCCCGCGCTTATCTTCTTCATTCGATCCGTTACTCCGATAACCTCTGAAAAAAGGGTTATCAACGATACGGCAGATTCAGGAGCATGAAGTCCCTGGATGAGGTTTTCAGTCAGGTAGAGTCATCCGAGCGCAGCATGGTCGAGACCATGATCGGGATGATCCGCATACCTGCCTTGGCACCGTCCAACGGCGGCGACGGTGAGGGGAGAAAGGCGGATTACCTCATGTCTATGCTGGAGGGGTTTGATTCCGTCGAGAGGGTGGATGTCCCTGATGAGGACGACCCATCGGTGATGAGGCCGAACATCCTTGCCAGGAAGAACGGGAGAAAGAAGGGGACGGTATGGATCGTAGCGCATATGGATGTCGTTCCTGCCGGGGACCCCTCGCTTTGGACGAACCCGCCGTTCGATCCCGTATACAAGGACGGCAAGATCTACGGCAGGGGTACCGAGGACAACGGCCAATCCGTGATATCTTCTATGTTTGCATCCAAGGCGATTCTTGGCCAGGACCTGCAGGGGATGTCATTGGGAGTGGCCTACGTCGCAGACGAGGAGACCACGAGCAGGATGGGGATAGAGTATCTGCTGGATCACGGGTTCTTCACCGAGGACGATATAATCATGGTCCCAGACTGGGGGTCCCCTGGCGGAAGCATGGTAGAGGTCGCAGAGAAGACTCTCGTATGGCTCAAGTTCGATTTCGAGGGCAAGACCACGCACGGATCCACGCCTGACAGGGGTATCAACGCCTACAGGGTCTCCACATTGTTTCTGGCGGATCTCCTGGGGGTTCTCGAGAGGAGGTTCCCGGCAGAGGATCCTATGTACATGCCGCCCAGGTCGACCTTCGAGCCGACGAAGAGACCAGGCACTGTTGAAAACGTCAACACCATCCCCGGGCATGACGAGTTTTCGATGGACATGCGTCTGCTGCCGTCATACACGGCGGACGAGGTCATATCCGTCGTGAGGGCGCTCGCTGACGAGCACAGCAGAAGGACGGGCGCACGCATCATCGTATCGGAGATACAGCGCCATGTGGCGGGAACGCCGTCATCGACCGAGTCCATAGGCTTCAACGCTCTGAGGGATGCGGTGGAGAAGGTCACCGGGAAGGCGCCGGCGGCTGTCGGCGTCGGAGGAGCGACATGCGCCAACTTCTTCAGGACAAGGGGATTGAACGCATACGTATGGCAGTGCGGCGGTGGGACCCTGCACGCACCGGACGAGCATGTCGTAGTGTCCAATATGATAACGGACGCGAAAGTGTTCGCTGCCCTGTACTATGACCTGTGCGTCGTTGGCCGGTGAGGATCAGTCGTCGTTGAACATGCGGTCGATCATCCATTCGGTGTTGAATTTGATGATGTCCCCATATTCCTGACCGTTGCATACGAATGCTATGGGCTTCCCGATGGTGTGGGCGATGGACAGGGCCGCGCCCCCCTTCGCATCGGTGTCGATCTTGGTGAGGATGACAGCGTCCACTCCAATCGCGGCATCGAACACCTTGGCCTGCTCGATGGCGTCGTTGCCTGCCAGCGAGTCGCCGACGAAGACTTTCAGGTCAGGCTTGGCGACCCTCACAATCTTCTTCATTTCTTCTATGAGGTTGTTGTTCGTCTGCATCCTGCCTGCAGTGTCTATCAGAACGACATCCTTCCTCTTGGAACGGGCATGCTCGATGGCGTCGTACGCCACTGCGGACGGGTCTGCGTCGTGGGCCTGCTTGACGATCTTGCAACCAAGTCTGTCGGCGTGTATCGTAAGCTGCTCTATGGCACCTGCCCTGAACGTGTCGCACGCGGCCATGACGACGGACATGCCTTCGGACTGAACGCGGTTGGCGATCTTGGCTATGGCCGTAGTCTTCCCTGTGCCGTTGATGCCTACGAACATGATGACGATGGGCTTCTCCTGTCCGGCGAGCCATCCGTCGAAGTCGAACTCGTTGATCTTCAGAACGTCCCTGACGGCATCCTTCACGGACATCTCGACGACCTGCTCGAGGGTGTAGGAGCGGTCGTACTTCCTTCCGAGCAGGTTCTCGCGGACGCCCTTCTTTATCTCCTCTACGACGGGATATGCTACATCCGCCTCGAGGAGTATGATCTCGAGCTCATCGAGGATCTCGTCAAGCGGATCCTCCTTGATCCTCTTTCCGGAGTTGGAGACAATGGAGTCGGCGCGGACGTCGGCGGGCTCCTGCCTGGCCTCCTGCTTCTTCTCCTGTTTCTCCTGCTTCCTGAGCTTCAGCATCTCCTTCCTGGAGAGCTTGGGCTCTTCGCGAGGGGGTTCCGGGACCGGTTCCTCCCGAGGCGTCTCCTCAACGGTAGGCGCCTCGGGGACCGTCTCCGGCACTGCCGGCTGTTCGGGCTCCTCCTTCTTGTAGACCTTCTCCTCATCCAGGTGCTTGTCCGCCCTGGAGAAGAGGTTCTTCATCTTGGACTTGAGGGACTCGAACATACCGCAGCCTCACTGGTTCATTGCTTTCTGCCTGTTGGCGTATTCCTGCTGGACCGCGGCAGAGATGGTGGTGAGAGCCTGCTGAGCCTCGTTGAGCGCATCAGCGGACTTCTTTAGAGCCTCCGTTATCTCGGCAGCGTTTGCGTCCATGTAGTCCACGGATCCGGCGACGTCCTTCTCGACGGATATGCTGGATCCGATTCCGACGATGACCCTCCTGTCGGAGGTGACCTTCACGGGGATGAACGAGGATGCGCCAACGGGTACGAGGATCTCGTCGCCTTCCTTCGCATCTCTGAACGCCTTCAGGGCATCTGAGGCCATGGAGACCTCGTCGAGGGAAACGCGGAGCACCTGAACCTGGCGGCTAAGGGCCTCGACCCTCTCCTTGTACCCTTCCATCACGGCGATGGCCTGACGGAGCTCGGTGTCTTCCACGTTCACTCACCGATCTGGTATTTCACGACGTGGTTGGTGACCTGGTCAGCGGGAATCTCGGTGACATCTGTGATGTCGATCTCCCACCTCTTCAGCTTGTGCTTGCTGCCGATGGTGGACAGGGCCTTCTCCCTGACTGCTGCCTCGTCCTCGGCCGCCATCTCGATGGAGAAGGGTTGCCTCTGCCTGGGGTTCGCGTAGTTGCCGGTGACACGGAATGCTTTCATAGTAATTACCTGGGGCAGGGATTCCCATTCCCTTAATAAAGCTTTAGGATACTTTTTTCGCGCGAGGAGCATCCGCGTCATGCGCCAAGACCATTCCGAGCCATATGTGCCAGACCCTCAGAAAAGCTTCTTTTGGACGGTTGCTTCCGAGGCAAACCCAATATCCGCCATCTTCCTTCCGATAAGGAACACGGCGGCGAACTCGGGCACCTCGGTCTCCCCCTTGAGCGTGAAGCTCTCCCCTTTCATTTCCAGGGTGGCGTCCCTCCTCATGGTGATCTTCACAGGGTCGTCCGAGTACTCCTCGGGGACCGCCATCTGCAACGGATCGAAGTCAGTGAGTTCCTGGCGGGTAATGGGCGTGACCCTGAGGCCGCTTTTACCATGCACGGAGCCAGGCAGACGTATGAGCCTCTTGATGTCCGCAGTCACAGGTTCGTCGACCTCTCCCGAGAGGCGGTATGCGACGTCATCGGACATGATCTTGACCAGGAGCGCCTGGGTATGTGGGGACAGGACCGCCATTGTGTTCTTCTGGAAGAGGATGCCCCTGTTCCGCCTCAGCTCCTCCTGGGCTTTCAGGATGGTCTGGGAGGCGCTTCCCTTTATGCTTGGGTACTCGAGCTTCACGCTCTTCACGTCGCTGTCGCATATGTCGTTAACGACGTCCATCAGGCCGTTCCTCATCCTGAGCCTCCAGCCACCGGCGTCGGCTGGCGGGATCTGGCGGTCCTTTGCTACATTGGTGCGGACGCCGCTTCTGGTGACGACCTGGGACGTGGGCACCCTGTTTATTGGGAACACCCAGTCCATGTTGAGACCGGTCCCGGTGATATAGTCCACAAGCTCCCTCCTCTCATGAGTCCCAAGCCCCATGACGTCCGGGGTCCTCACATGCGCATGGTATCCCCTGCCCCCCGAGAACGTGATGTGGACCTGGTCCTCGGAGAACCCGAGGTCGCCCAAGAGGAAGGAGTCGACGAGATTGATCATCTCGCTCCTGATCTGGCGCAGCATCTCTGCGTACGTCATATTCTCGGCGCCCTTTAGGTGGTCCGCATCGAGGTCGAAGATGAGCTCTGCGCCCATCCAGTCCTTCTCATCCATAGTTGGCGCGTCGGGCTTCCTGTAGTAAGAGGTCGAGTAGTAGCTGTGGGAAGGGACCTGTCCGACCATGAACCTGCGAAGCTCTTCGGGGGATGCGAAGGACATGTGCCTCTGGACGTACGACCTGTCGAAGAACATGAAGCCGAACTCCCTGCGGGTGAACCTGTCCGGCAGAATGGGGGTGTTCGCCCGGTAGTACTTCCTGAAGGCCTTCAGGAGGAAGCGGGAGTTCGAGTCCATCGGCCTCACTAACGATGACGACGGTATAACAAACTGTCGAAGCTTCTACGGAACCCATCAAATACGCAGGATGTGTATCAATGGGGGATGAGCGAACGGGTCCCCGTGTACGACAATCATATCCATGTGAGCCCCTCAGGGCGCAACGTAGACGCACTGAAGGAATTCGAAGCCGCCGGAGGCACAGGCCTTACCCTTGTCACACTCCCGCACCGCGAGGTCCCAATCACCAAAGGATCCGATTTCGAGGAGTCATACAAGGTCACATACAGTCTCGCCGCGAGGGCGAGGGAGGAGACAGGATTGGAGATCAACATCGCGGTCGGCCCGTATCCAGTGCTCATACTCCATCTCGCGGAGGCATACGGTCTCGAGAAGGCCGAGGAGATGATGATCGAGGGCATGGAGGCCGCAGCCAGGGATGTTGCAGAGGGACGCGCCGTCGCCCTGGGGGAGATAGGCAGGCCCCATTTCCTGGTCTCGGATGAGATAATGGATGCGTCCAACCGCATACTTCTGAGGGGTATGGAGCTGGCCAAAGAGAACGATTGCCCTGTGATAATCCATTGCGAATCAGAAATCGGGACCGATAGATCGCTCGCGGAGATAGCGGACAAGGCGGGACTCGACCGCGGTCTGGTCGTGAAGCATTCGTCCCCTCCGTGGGTCACGGAGGAGGAGACCTGCGGCGTCATGCCCTCCATACCCGCATCCAAGACGAACCTTCGCGAGGCCCTGTCCAAGGGGACCGACAGATTCATGATGGAGACCGACTACATAGACGACCCGTCGAAGCCGGGTGCTATAATGTCTGTCACTACCGTTCCCAAGAAGGTCAGGGCATGGATGTCCAACGGGGAGGTCCCCGTTGAGAGCATCTGGAGGATATGCGGAGACATACCCGATTCACTATACAAGCGCCGAGGACGATACCCATGGAAGCAACGGTCACCAGTGTTTACGATGAGGGAGCGATAGAGGACACCCCCCTGATAGGGGCCAAGGGATTCTCCGCCCTCGTGGATGTCGGAGGGCGCAGGGTTCTTTTCGATACTGGTCTCAGGGACAGGTATCTGAGGCACAACCTGGAGAACCTGGAAATCGATCCCGAGTCCATTGAGGCGGTGGTCGTCTCACAGGCTCATCCGGACAACTGCAGGGCGATCAACGGTTTCCTAGACATGAGGGAGGGCCCGGTGGACGTGTACGCACCGGAGGGCCTCTACGATCGCAAGAGGGGGATGTTCTCATCCAGCATAGGCCTCTCCGATGAGAACCGGGCAAAGGCAGTCCTCCATCCTCTCGTGGGATGGATGGAGGTGGTCCCGGGGGTGACCGTGACTCCTGCGTTCGATACTGGCGGTTATCTCGAGGCCTTCCTGGTCGTTCAGGGGAGGAAGATCACGATTCTGAGCGGACGCGGGGTCGGAGGCCCAGCCAGGGTGTTGGATTCGGTCAGGGAGCGTTACGGGCGCGATGCGGACTCGTTCGTAGGCGCAGTGCTGCTGGAGAAGAAGAAAAAGCCCCTCGCCAGCGAGTACGCCAACGATTTCCTTTCGCATGGTTCCCCGCGTCTGCTCCTCAACCACTGCACAGGCAGGGACGGAATGGTCAACCTCCGCACTAGCCTTGGCCTCAATGGAGTCGAGGAGTTCTACGTGGGCATGGTGTACAAGGGATGATGCCGGACGGCAGCATCGAAGAACTATAAGTTAACATTATATACGAGGGCGAACACATCCTAAACCGATCGATATGAAATGGCGTCTAAGAACCGCCGCAATGTTCGTCGCGATGACGGGCCTCCTAGTAGTGATAGGGACGCTTGTGGGCGCCCTGTTCAGCAACTGGATGCTCGGGCTGGCGGTCATGCTGGTAGTGTCCGTGCTGTTCAACGCATTCTCGTACTTCTTCTCGAAGAAGCTGGCGCTGAAGGCCCACAAGGTGAGGCTGGTTACGCGCGAGGAGGAGCCAAGGCTGTACTCGATCGTCGAGAATCTTTCCATGAAAGCAGGCCTTCCGATGCCCGAGGTCGGGGTGTCCGAAATGCCCATGCCCAATGCATTCGCCACTGGCAGAGGTCCCAAGGACGCCGCCGTCGTTGCGACCAGGCCCCTCCTGAACATGCTCACCGACGAAGAGCTAGAGGGCGTCATGGCCCACGAGCTCTCTCATGTGAAGAACAGGGACATCCTGGTAATGTCCGTGGCCTCCACTCTCGCATCCCTGGTGGCCTTCGTGACCAGGATCGCAGTCTGGTCCGCGCTCTTCAACAACGAGAACAACGGCATGGGGCTTGCGATAGCCCTGCTGGCCGACATAACCCTTCCTATCGCAGCCATGCTGATCCAGCTCGGCGTATCCAGGAACCGCGAGTTCCTAGCCGATGAATCGGGGGCGAGGCTAACCGGGAAGCCCATGGCGCTGGCAAGCGCACTGACGCGCATCGAGTCTGGATGCAGCGCCCGCACCAACAACTACGACAACCCCTCCACTGCGAACATGTGGATATCCAATCCCTTCGGCAAGAAGAAGGAGGGAGGACTCATAAACCTGTTCAGGACCCACCCGACAACAGAGGCCCGCATAGAGAGACTCAAGGCTCTCGACACCGAGCTGAACGGAAGGGTTCACTGACGGCGGGGCGGCCTTTGGCCGCCCGCCAATTTTTCACAAACTCACTTCACGGGTTCCCATTTGGCGAGCTCGTTGACCTTCGAGAGCGTGGACCCCCTGGTGATCTCCTCACGGGTCCTGTTCTCCCTCTCATGGACATCGAGGGCGCGGTTGGCCACCTCCACGGCGGACTCCTTGGGTATCACGACGATTCCGGACTCGTCTCCGACGATCCAGTCGCCTGTGCGGACCCTCTGCCCTCCGACGACGACCTCGATACCTATCCCGCCATAGCCTTTCGGTTCCCCAGCGCAAGGGGCGACGCTCCTGGAGAATGCCGGGAACCCCAGGTCACGAATGTCGTCGATGTCCCTCACGGCGCCGTCCACCACGATCCCCCTCACACCCATTACCAGGGCGGAGCACGAGGCCAGCTCTCCCCATACGGCAACGGGGGCTCCTCCGACGTCGACAACGAGGACATCGCCGTCCTTGGCACGGTCTATCGCCTCCACCGGTTTCGCCCAATCTCCATTGGTCGTCTGCACGGTCAGTGCTCTCCCGACCATCTTCTGGCGGTGCTTGAGGGACTGGGGGACGATGCCCGTCATGACCCCCTGCTTATGGAAGGCGTCCGATATGTTGCAGGTGGAGACCCTGGAGAACGCCTCGAAGAGGTCCTCCTCGGTGTACTTGCGTGCCAGATTGGTGTCTATCTTCGCACCGGCCATGGCCGCCTTGATGTCGCGGGCAGCTCCCGAGATGTCGCCAGTCTTGATTATGGCGCCACCCACGATAACGTCTGAGGCACCCGCCTCGGCATATTGTCCGGCGTTCTCCGCCGTGATGCCGCCGGCGACCGCCACGGGGATGGGAACCTCAGACACTATCTTCCTAAGGATGTCGATGGGCGGTTCCTCGCCCTTCATCTGAGTGTCGATGCCCATATGCAGGCAGATGTAGGAGACTCCGAGCGATGCGACCTCCTTGGAGCGCGCGACCTTGTCTGGGACGTTGATCATGTCCACCATTATCTCGGCGCCGTACTTCCTGCCGGCCATGACGGCCTCCTCGATGGTGGAATCCTCCGCGAGCCCGAGGACGGTGACGATGTCTGCACCAGCCTTCGCCATGATCTCGACTTCGAACGCGCCGACGTCCATGGTCTTGGTGTCCGCGATGATTTTCCTCCCGGGGAACTCGCGCCTCAGGGCGCGGACCGCCTCCGCTCCCTCGCTCTTAATCAAAGGGGTCCCGGCTTCTATCCAGTCGGCTCCTCCGTCGACCGCCTCATGGGCGATAGCTATGCTTCTGTTCAGTTGCATAAGATCCAACGCGACTTGTAGCACGGGCATGGAACGTTCATCGGGTGCGCGTTATTTCTTTTTATGGGAAGATGCCACTCAGCTCGCCCGTCTATCATCAGAATGCAGCTCGAAGTAACGATCATCACTGTGGCGGACGTCAATCAGGCTCCAATCAGATAACTGTTGGGGTGATGCCGCTTTCACAGGGTCGGACCTTGAAGGATACCCTTAACTACGGACCGTGCATAGCAAGGTGCAGGTCGTGCAGAGATGTTCAAGAAGAAGGAACAGAAGATTCGCGTCCTTTTCGTGGATGCCAAGAACGATTTCGCGTCCCAGATTGCCGAGTACTTCACTTCGAAGCTCTACCCCGACATGTACGAGGTCTATAGCGCCGGTCCCGAGCACGACATCATAGACTGCGAGCTCATATCTGCCATGTACCAGAACGGCGAGGACATGAGGCGTCAGGTGTCCAAGGACTTCAAGGACCGCGACTACCTCCGGGAGGACGAGGACTACGACCTGGTCATATACACGGAAAAGGAAGTTTTCGACGAGTGGGCTTCGCGCACCCCTTGGCAGGGGAAGCAGATACTCGCCCCCATGCGTCAGAGGCTCGACTACAGGGCAACCGACGACCTTGAGCTGTACAACGAGTACGTCTCCTCGATGGAGGAGGTAAGGTCCTGGGTGAAGGAGAACATGGCCGATCCGGACAGGCTCAGGTCCATGGTATCAGCATGATCCCCGTCATAATCTACGACAAATGCCAGTGCGATCCCAAGAAGTGCACCGCTAAGCGCATGCTGAAGTTCGGGCTTGGGAAGGAGGCGAAGACCCTGGGTGCCATCCCGTCCGGGTCCGTGGTCCTATCCCCGTTCTCCGACAGAGCGCTGTCCCCAGCGGACATCGGCCATGCCCGCAAGGGCCTGGTGGTGATGGACCTGACCTGGACGAACATCGACGAGTTCCCCCGTCTCAAGCGGGTGGAGGAGCGGGCACTGCCCTACCTGCTGGCGTCCAACCCGATAAACTGGGGGCGGCCGATGGAGCTCAACAGCGCAGAGGCGGTCATGGCCGCGCTGATAATCCTGGGGCAGAGGGAGCAGGCAGATCAGTTCATGGGCCGCTTCAACTGGGCGCCGGAGTTCATGAGGCTCAACGGGGCGATGCTGGAGGATTACTCCCGCGCAGCGGACAGCACCGAGGTCGTTCGCATACAGCAGGAGTACATCGACTCCGTGATCGGCGATAGCCGCTGAGCGAGAGACCGCTCGGAGAACATAGGCGAGACCGCACTGCAGACTTAGAAATACTACACCAGGATATGGGATGAGGATGACCGCAGACGACATGCTCCCCATGATAAGGGAGGCCCTGAAGGACGACAGGGTAACGACCAAGGAGGCCGCAGAGAGGCTGGAGGGCCTGTTCGGATACCGCTGCCCCGACGATCTCGCCAAGACCTTCATGAAGTACCGCAGGGCAGGTGCCATCAAGGGGGAGGTCTCCGCGGAGCGCGGTGGCTGGGTATGGTGGATCGAAGACGGGGGGATGCAGCGATGTCCGTGACATTCCAGGACAGCGAGATCCTAGCCGCATGGGACGACATCTTCTCGAAGGACAAGTACCGCATCAACATCGCCTGCATAGCGGACAACTATCCCCAGAAGAAGAGCCTGATGGTGGATTACGCAGACATAAACACCTACAGCGTGGACTTCGCCATGTACGTCCTGGACAATCCGGACGCATGCCTCGCATCCGCAAGGAAGTCCGCAATGTCACTGGTCCCAAGCATGAACAGGCCAGGGGAGGCCATCAATGTCAGGATCGTCAACCTGCCCAGGGATGCCAAGGTGGAGATCCGCAACCTGAGGGCCGACCACCTCAGGAAGCTCGTCGCGGTCGAGGGGCTGGCAAGGAAGGTCACAACAGTCAAACCACGCATGACGCACGCCCTGTTCAGATGTGCCAGATGCGGTGCCGAGATGTGGGTCCTGCAGCCCGGCATGCTGCTCAAGGAGCCCATGATGTGCTCCAACCCGGAGGGCGGTTGCAACAAGCAGGCCACCCGCTTCAACCTTGACGAGAAGGCGTCGGTCTACATCGATACGCAGAAGATCGAGATACAGGAGAGCCCCGAGGGCCTCAGGGGAGGCGCACAGCCGGAGAGGATCACGGGATATGTGGAGGACGACATCGCCGGAGAGGTCACCGCAGGCAACAGGATAACCCTGAACGGCATCCTCAGGTCTGTGGAGAAGACCGAGAGGGACAAGTCGACGGTCTTCGAGACGTACCTGGATGTAATATCGGTGGAGTTCGAGCAGCACGAGTACGACGAGATCCAGATAACGGCGGACGACGAGAAGGAGATCCTCAGGATGTCGAAGGATCCGGACCTCTACGACAACATCGTGAAGTCCATCTCCCCGTCGATCTACGGTCTCGATTCCGTGAAGAGGGCGATAGCCCTGCAGCTCTTCGGAGGATGCCACAAGGAGATGGACGACGGAACGGTCATGAGGGGCGACATGCACATACTCCTCATCGGAGACCCCGGGGTCGCAAAGTCCCAGCTGCTCAGGTACATGAGCATGCTCGCCCCCAGGGGCATATACGCGTCCGGGAAGTCGGCATCCGCCGCAGGATTGACCGCGGCCGCCGTAAGGGACGACTTCGGCGACGGCAGATGGACGCTAGAAGCGGGAGCACTCGTTCTGGCCGACAAGGGTCTGGCATGCATCGATGAGCTCGACAAGATGACGGACCAGGACAGGTCGTCCCTCCATGAGGCGATGGAATCCCAGAGGATCTCCGTGGCGAAGGCGGGGATAACCGCCACTCTGCAGTGCAGGTGCTCCATGCTCGCCGCCGCCAACCCCAAGTACGGAAGGTTCGAGGAGGACACGTCCATCGCTGACCAGATCGATCTCCCGCCAGCCCTGATGTCCCGTTTCGACCTCATATTCGTGCTCACGGACAAGCCCGACAAGAAGAAGGACACGGCCATCACCGAGCACATCCTGGCAGCCCACCAGAGGGGGCAGGTCAGGATGATGCATGATGGTGAGACCGTAGAGGGCGTGGATGTGAAGGAGGTCCTGGAGCGCACGGCCAACATCCGTCCGGTGTACGATGTCGAGATACTGAGAAAGTACGTGGCGTACTCCAAGCGCATCACGCCGGTAATGACCGACGATGCCAAGAGGATCATCGAGGACAGCTTCCTCAGGATAAGGAGCATGGGCGGCGGCAACACCGTGCCCATCACCGCCAGGCAGCTGGAGGCGTTCGTCCGTCTGTCCGAGGCCTCGGCCAAGATGAGGCTGAGCCCCGTGGTCACGGACCTGGACGCCAACCGCGCGGTCGATCTCGTGGAGGAGTACCTCCGGAGGATCGCGGGTAGCGACGACGGTGGGTTCGACATAGACAAGATCGCCACAGGCATAAGCTCGAAGGACCGCAACAAGATCGACATCATACGCGGTGTGATGAGGGAGTACGGAGGCGACGGCCTCTCCTCCGATGAGCTTATGCAGCACGGGGCCAACGAGGGGCTGGACGAGACGGAGGTCGCCAGGGCCCTCAAGCAGCTGAGCGATGCCGGCGAGATATACAAGACACCCGCCGGGATATACAAGAGGACGTGAGTTCATGTTCGTAAGGATGCACATACACGGCAACGAGAGGATCCTGGCCGCATGCGACGAGGACATCCTCGGCATGACCTTCGAGGGGGACGGGGCGAGGATCACCGTCAGCGAGACGTTTTACAAGGGGGAGTCAGTCACCCCCGAGACGTTCGTGGAGAGGATGAAGTCCGTGACCATCCTCAATCTCGTCGGGGAGGAGGTCATCGCCGTCGCCATCTCCCAGGGCATGGTGTCCGAGGAATGCGTCATCGAGATAGGCGGAGTCAAGCATGCCCAGGCGGTGTTGATGTGAGCTTCTGCGTCAAGTGCGGGAAGGACTGCGAGGAGTCCCTCGACGGTCTCTGCATAGACTGCTGGCTGGATGGCAGGAAGCTGACATCCCTGCCGCACCATGTGGATCTGAAGGTGTGCACCAACTGCGGCGAGTTCGAGTTCGGGGACAGGTGGCTGCGCAGGGACATAGTCGTCGCCGTGCAGGATGCCGCCGCCAACGCGGTCTCTGTCATACGGGACGCGGACCTGGTCTCCCAGTCCACGTTCGCGGAGGAGCAGGACCCGTACGTGTTCGCCGTAACGGTCCGCTCGACATGCAGCGTAATGGGGTACGAGGCCGAGGATGAGGCGTCCACGATAGTCAGGATAAAGAACACGGTCTGCAGGCGCTGCTCCAGGCAGCTGGGCAGCTACTACGAATCCATACTTCAGATCAGGACGGGTTCCGGCAAGCTGAGCCCAGAGGAGAGGGAGGAGACCCTGGCCATGGTCGAGAACTCTGTTGCCCGTCAGGCGCAGACCAACAGGCAGCTGTTCATCACGAAGATGGAGATCGTCACCGGCGGCGTGGACGTCTACCTGTCATCGATGTCCCTCGGGAAGTCCCTGACGAGGGAGCTGGGGGACGCATTCTGCGCCGACACGAAGGAGTCCCCGAAGCTCGTGGGGCAGACGGCGGACGGCCAGGACATGTACAGGATAACGTACCTCGTCCGTCTGCCGGAGTACCATGTGGGCGACGTGGTCGTGTTCCAGGGCCATCATTGCAAGCTCGTCCGCGTATCCAGCGGCGGAGGCAGGGTCATCGACCTGGGTGATTTCAGGGAGAGGGCGGTGAGGCGCGCGGATATGACGGAGATCAAGCTCTACGAGAAGGCCTCGGACCTCAAGGAAGCGACGGTCGTCAGCAGGTCCGGATCGGAGATCCAGGTGCTCCATCCGGACAACTACTCCACCGTGGACCTGAGGGTCCCGGAGGGGGCAGAGATCGGCGACTCCGTCAGGGTGGTCTCCATCGACGATGCCCTGTACTATGTCCCGTGATAGTTCCAAATACATCGTTGCCCGTTCGAGTCGCATGATGATCAAGCTGCCCGAGCCAGTGGAGGACATCGTCGTCAACCTCCTGCGTCTTGCGAACACCAAGCTGCCCGAGGACATAGGGTGGGCGTTGGAGGCGGCCGCCGGATGGGAGACCAACCCCGTCGCGTACACTCAGCTGGGCGCCATCATGGACAATGTCAAGAAGGCCGAGCACATGGGCAAGCCCATGTGCCAGGACACCGGGATACCCGTCTTTTACGTCCGCGGGAGATTCGATTCCTCCATAGCGGCGGAGATATCCCGCGGGGTGGAGAGAGCGACTGCCGAGATCCCTCTGAGGCCCAACACTGTCGATCCTCTCACAAGGGCAAACGACGGCAGGAACCTTGGGTCGGGCATGCCGATAATCCACTACATCCCGACAGAGGACGATTTCACGGAGATCACCGTCCTCCCGAAGGGGGCAGGGTCGGAGAACATGACCCGTCTGGGGATGCTGAATCCGGCTGACGGGGTCGAGGGCGTCAGGAGGTTCGTCATGCATGCGGTTCTGGAGGCAGGGGGCCGTCCGTGCCCTCCGTCGATCGTCGGGGTCGGCATAGGCGGGACCTCCGACCGGTGTGTCGAGATGGCCAAGGAGGCGCTCCTGATGCCGATCGACGAGGATAACCCGGATCCGGACCTCCGGAAGATGGAGGAGGACCTGTTCGTGGCGCTCAACGGCTCGGGCCTCGGGCCAATGGGGCTCGGAGGTGCGACCACGGTCCTGGGCGTCAGGATCAAGAAGGCATTCTGCCACACCGCCAGCCTCCCCGTCGCGGTGAACATCGGATGCTGGGCAACCCGTCGCGCATCCGCCCGCATCTCGTCGGAGGGTGTGAAGTATTCGCAGGGGGCGATTTTCTGAAGGTCCTTCAGGCGCCTCTCGACGAGGAGACCGTCAGGTCCCTCAAGCTGGGGGAGACCGTCTTCCTGAGCGGTCCCGTCATCACGGGTCGCGACGAGATGCACATCCGCGCTCTGGAGTATGCGGACGAGGGGATGGACGTGCCGGATTGCCTTCCCGGAGCAGTGGTGTTCCACTGCGGGCCGATAATGGCCTGCAGGGACGGGACGTGGTCGGTCGTCGCCGCCGGGCCAACCACCTCGGCGAGGATGAACAGCCTGGAGCCCGCGATGATCCGCAGGTTCGGGATCAGGGCGATCATCGGCAAGGGCGGGATGTCCAAGGAGACGGCGGAGGCCATGAAGGAGGTCGGATGCGTCTACCTGGCGGCCACCGGAGGGGCGGCAGTGACTCTCGCGGAGGGTCTCTCGAGATGCACCGGGTGCGAATGGGAGGACCTCGGCATGGCGGAGGCCATGTGGAGATTCGAGGCGGACAAGCTGGGTCCCCTCATAGTGGCCATGGACTCCAACGGAGACAGCCTGTACGAGAAGGTCAGGGAATCGCTGGTCACCGGTGATTGACCTCGTCACCATCGTCGTCCTCCTCGGTGACGATGGTTATGTCCGTACCGGTCCTGTTGGACCAATGCATGATCGTGAACACGATCGCCAGGATGAGCGCCATCAGCACGATCCCGATCACCATAAGGGTATGGGCGCTGTCTAGTCCCAGGAACACCGCGCTGCTGACCTCATTGATCTCCACGACGATCGGAGAATCCGAGCCAGTGGACACCGTGACGGGATCCATGGTCGTATACCCCTGGCAGGACACTGTCATCGTGTAGTCCCCGTAGGGGACCTCGGCGTAGAAGTATCCAGACTGGTCGGTGTGAACCTTGTAGTTGACGGAGTTCTCGGATACGAGGATGACCTCCGCCCCGTTCAACGGCCTCCTGTTCCCGTTGTCGTCGACACCGTAGACCGTTCCATAGATGATCCCGTTGGTTATGGCCATCACGATGGCGTGGTATCCGTC
Source organism: Methanomassiliicoccaceae archaeon UBA71 (assembly GCA_002504405.1). Classification (GTDB taxonomy): domain Archaea; phylum Thermoplasmatota; class Thermoplasmata; order Methanomassiliicoccales; family Methanomethylophilaceae; genus Methanoprimaticola. The sequence goes on along the minus strand of DARO01000010.1, from coordinate 11,101 downwards.
GGCGGACCCGGTCAGCGCGTAGTTCCCATCGTCGTCGAGCATGTCATCCTCAAGGACCACACGGATGTACCCATCCCCCACCATCTCCATAGACAGGTCGGGGAGCGAGCGGACGGCGTATCCGCTGTAGGTAAGCATGAGGTAAACCGCGCTCCCCTGTGTGTATTGGAACGTGAATTCGAAGCGTCCGTTCTCATCCGTTGTGGACGTGAGCAGGGCCCCGTTGATGGTTGGCTCCGGGCCGGTATAGAGCTCGACCTGGACGCCTTCAAGCGGGGTGTTGGCCTCCTGATCGGAAAGGTTGGTGACGTATCCGTACACCATGACCTCCGAGGTGGTCGGATCGTTCGAGGATGCTCCCTCGGACACGGCGACTGTAGCCACGACGGCCGATGCGAGGAGGATCATCGTCACGGTCGCCAGGAGCGCCGTCTTCCTCATGTTCATGGTTCCCTAATCCCTTCTTTCGGTTATATTAGCTTGGTATGGGTCATTCGGGTGTTGAGAAAGCCCTCTGGACGTACGCTCGCGCGGGCGCGCAAGAATTATAAACGGACTGTTCATGGGCCCCTTGATTGGTGGGCTGATGATCGAGAAGGTGGACAGGAGATATTCAAAGGACGAGGTCATGGGGCTGACGGAGCCTCTTATTTCGACCTGGTTCAACGAGAGGTTCGAGGGGCTGACTATCCCTCAGTCCATGGCCATCCCCGTGATACACAGCAGGCGCAGCGTCCTGGTATCGTCCCCGACAGGATCGGGCAAGACCCTCACGGCATTCACCAGCATCATCAATGAGCTCACGCGTTACTCCAGGGAAGGGACTCTGGAGGAAAGGGTCTACTGCATTTACGTATCGCCCCTGAAGGCGCTGGCCAACGATGTCAACCGCAATCTGAACACGCCCCTCGCCGAGATGAGGGAGGTGGCAGCCGCGCACGGGATGGACATACCGGACATCAGGGTGGCCGTCCGTTCCGGCGACACCCCGCAAAACGAGAGGCAGAGGATGGTCAGGCATCCGCCGCACATTCTGATCACAACTCCCGAGAGCCTTGCGCTGATCCTGGCCGCTCCGAAGTTCAAGGAGTCCTTCAAGAAGGTCGAATGGGTCATCCTCGACGAGATTCATGACATATGCGACTCCAAGAGGGGTGCCTTCCTGTCGCTGACGTTGGAGCGCCTCCGGCATCACTGCGAGAGCGATTTCGTCAGGATCGGGCTTTCCGCGACGCTGGCTCCCATAGAGGCCATAGCGGGGTACCTGGTGGGGTGCGAGGCCGACGGGTCCGTTCGCGATGTGGCGCTGATCGAGTCGGGTTCGAAGAAGCAGCTCGACCTCAAGGTCATATGCCCGACCGAGGACATGACGACCCTTTCGTCGGACATGGTCAATTCGATGATGTATGACACCCTGAAGGATTTGATCGATCAGCACGAGACGACGCTTGTCTTCACGAACACCAGGTCCGGGGCGGAGAGCGTGGTATACAAGCTCAAGGAGCGTGGCCTGGAGAACATCGAGGTTCACCACAGCTCCCTTGGCAAGGACATCCGCCTGGACGTGGAGGAGAGGTTGAAGAGGGGCGAGATCAAGTGCGTCGTCTCGTCCACTTCCCTGGAGCTTGGCATAGACATCGGCTCCGTGGATCTGGTGTGCCAGATCGGGTCCCCCAAGTCGGTGGCGAAGGGGCTCCAGAGGATAGGCAGGAGCGGCCACAGCTTCGGCAAGGTGGCGAAGGGGAGGTTGCTGGTGTTCGATCCGGACGACCTGGTGGAGTGCGCCGTCATGTGCCGTGCCGCCCATCGCGGGGACATAGACAGGGTCGGCATCCCGGAGAACTGCCTGGACGTCCTCTCCCAGACCGTTGTCGGGATGAGCCTGGACAGCAGGTGGGATGTCGGGGAGGCGTACAGGCTCGTCAGGGGCTCCTACTGCTACAGGGAGCTGCCCGAGGAGAGCTTCAGGAACGTTCTGAAGTACCTCGGGAGCAAGGAGGACTTCGAGGGGGTTTACTCGAAGATCTGGTACGACGAGGAGGACGGCCAGTTCGGGAAGAAGAAGGGCTCTCGCATGATCTACTTCATGAACCTGGGCACGATCCCGGAGGAGGCGAACTACCGCGTGATAACCAACCACGGGACGACAGCAGGCGAGCTGTCCGAGAAGTTCGTCGAGAGGCTGTCGCCCAGGGACGTCTTCGTCCTGGGCGGGAGGTCCTTCGAGTTCGTGCGCTCCAAGGGGATGACCGCCTACGTCAAGGAGGCGAACGGCAGGAAGCCCACGGTGCCATCCTGGGCGGGGGAGATGCTCCCCAGGAGCTTCGACCTGTCCATGGACATAGCCCGTTTCAGGAAGGAGATGTCGTCGCGCATCGAGTTGCCGGACGATGAGGCAATAGGCGGGCTCGTGTCCGAGTTCGATGTGGACGAGGGGTCGGCCAGGAGCATGCTGTCGTATTTCAGGGAGCAGCAGGCAGTGGCGGGGTTCATCCCGGACAGCGACCGTCTAGCGGTCGAGGAGTACATCGACCCGTCCGGAAACCAGAAGCTCGTGTTCCACTTCCCGTTCGGACGCAGGGTGAACGACGCGCTCTCCAGGGCGTATGCGTACAGGATGTCAGGGATGATAGGCGCGAACGTGTCCGTGACGATATCCGACGACAGCTTCATGCTGGGGTGTCCCAGGAAGTTCGACATCTCCAGAATCCCGGGCCTGATAAGGGCGTCGGAACTCGAGCAGGTTCTCCGCAAGTCCATAAAGGACTCGGAGATCTTCAAGCTCCGCTTCAGGCACACCGCCGCCCGCAGTTTCATGATACTCAGGAACTACATGGGCCGTCCCATCTCGGTGAACAGGCAGCAGATACGTTCGACCTATCTTCTGGAGACGCTCGGGGAAATGGACGGTGTGCCCGTAATCGAGGAGACCTACCGCGAGGTCATGGAGGACGACATGGACCTCAAGAGCGCCAGGGAGGTGCTGGATCTGATAGACTCGGGGGAGATGGGTGTAGGCTTGATCCCATACAGCGGGACCCCGTCCCCGTTCGCCCATTCCGCCATCCTGTCGGGCTTCTCCGACATCGTCCTGATGGAGGACAGGTCTGCTCTGCTGAGGGAGCTCCACAGAAAGGTCCTGTACCGTGCGCTCGGCGATTCGGTCAGCGAGTTCGAGTTCACGGAGGAGCAGGTGATCCCGTACTTCGCGCAGAAGCCCCCTAGGGTTACATGCAAGGCCGACATCCCGAAGCTCCTCGAGATAACCGGCCCCCTCCAGGCAATTCGCGAGAGGGGGAGGAACATATACGCATACACCGACGAGGACAAGAAGACCGTCGATTCCTGGGTGAGGGAGCTGATCGAAGATGGGTCCGTGGGGACAGTCTTCCTCGATGAGCCCCACATCATGGTGGCATCGGAGATTCAATACTATGCGGCAGCGACCCGCCGGGACCGTGAGCTCACCGACGTCGACAGGAGGGTGTACGACCGCATCACCGGCCGCACCGCCATGAGCGAGGTCTCCGCCGACTTGGAGATCAGCGAGGATGTGACGTTCAGATCAGTTAGGAAGCTGGAATCGATGTACCTCGTTACGAGGACGGGCATCGCCGGCAACAACCGGTGGTATTTCTCCAAGGCGGAGTTCCCCGATGTGGACAGGACCGCCGCGGTGGATCGCATAATCCTGCGTTTCCTGGGATGCTTCGCTCCAGCCACCGCCCAGGAGATTGCGTTTTCACTATCGATATCCGATTCAGATGTCAGAGCCGCATTGGAATCCCTGGTCGCAGAGGAGGAGGTCTCCAGGGGGAGGTTCCTGATCTCGGAGGACGACCAGTACATGCTCCGCATAGACCACATGAGGCTGAAGGCTGGCAGGGACAACGTGTACGACTACGAGACCGTGGATCGCTACCGTCTGACCAAGGGCGAGCACTTCGGCAGCATACGTGAGTTCTTCAGGTTCTACGGATCCGCCGGCAGCGAGCTGGACGTGTACTCGAGGGTGGACGGGTTCGACCTGTCGGAATGGTATGCCATGCGCGAATCCGGGGAGATCCTCCTCGGGAGGTTCGTCCGCGGCAAGGTGAGGTTCGTGCTGAGGGAGGATGCCGACCGCTACGCCGCTCTCAGACGCCAGGAGTACACCCAGGATGACATGAAGGTCCTGAACATGATCGCCGGGATGGGCAAGGCGACCATGAGGCAGCTCCTGCACGAGACGAACATGGACAAGGAGGCACTCAAGCAGTCCATACTCCGCCTCGACTGTTCGCTGATGATCATACGCGACTTCGATGAGAAGGAGGACTGGGGGACCGAGAATACATATGCCGTTTACCATCCGGGGGTGCCGGAGGGCGATCCCGCGGCCGAACTGATAGCGGGGGCAATACGTGCCTACGGCCCCATACCCGTATCCGGCCTCAGGTACCTCGTAGACGTGCCGCTCGATGTCATAGAGGCGGTTGCCGCGGACGTCGGGGCGGTGACGGTCTCGGTCGGCGAGGGGCAGGTCCCCATGCTTGTGATGGAGGAGGAGCTCCCAGCGCTCGAGAGCGTGGAGCCCTCTGAGCCCCCGGTCAGGCTCCTGTCCCTGTACGACCCCGACCTCGGCTCCAAATGGGCGGAGATATCGGCCCGTTACGGGGACAGGTGGATCTACCCGTTCGTAAGGGGCGACACGCTGGTCGGCGCGGCCGAGATATGGGAGATGTCCGGGTGCATCGAGATCAGGTCCATGGATCTGGACTCCCCCGACCTACTGCCGGAGGCCCTCGATGCGGTCGAGTTCGTCATGGGCTTCTTCAGGATGAAGGGCACCGATATCGTGCGCATCAGGGAGGTCCTGGGCACCGATGCGGCGGAACTCGACGATACTTCGAAGGAGGTCCTGGCGTCCCACGGTTATCATTTCGTGAACGGGTTCTGGGCGTGCGGGAAGTTCGAGCCCTGGACGATGATGCCGCAGGAGATGCTCTCTTACGTTTTCTCGAGGCAGAGGGTGGGCCATGACCAGAGGTACCCGACCGTATCGGAGGCGATAGCCTCAAGGGGCTACATCCGTGGTGACCAGGAGGTCATGACCAGAGTCATCGAGAAGACGACCATGAAGAAGCAGATGGAGAGGGGAGGGATGATGAAGATGTGCCTCTCCCCGGCGTACATCGGATACACCGACTCGGCGCATGCCGCCCTGTACCGTGCGGAGAAGGGGTATGTGCCCGCCGGCGACGTCAGGGGCGTTCTGAATATAATACAGAGGGACCAGCCAATATCACGCAAGGAGCTCATCGACCGCTCCCCCTACTCGCAGGAGACGACGGTGGAGGCCTTGAACGAGCTGTCCCGTTACTCGGTGATCTACCAGGACGGCGATTCCCGTTACAACGAGGTGCCGGAGCCCGACATCGGCCAGTATGCCGCGATCCTCGAGATAGTGAGGGGGCATTTCCGCGACTTCGGCATCTTCTCCGCGGAGACGCTGTCGCAGTTCGTCGGCGGCAGGATGTCGGTGACGAGGAGGGTTCTCAGGGACCTAGAGGAGGAGGGCCTCGTCAAGAAGGGGTTCTTCCTCAGGGATGACCCGACCCTCATGTGGATGCTTTCCGACGATGTCGGCAAGAGGCCCCCGAGGTTCTCGGACGGATTCGTCCTGAACTCGCAGGACAACCTGCACATCTATCTGAGGGGGATGATACGCGATGAGACCGGCGAGAGGACGAGTTCCGTCATATTCAGCGGCACCCGGGTGGTCGGATGGTTCAGCGGAAAGGTCTGCGCAGGCGGGGCAAAGGTGGAGGGCTTCGAAGGCTCCGAACGGGCATCGAGGATACTCAAGGAGGCTGCCCAGAGCGTGGGCGTGAGGCTCGAGACGCAGAGGCAGCGCGAGGACGATGACTGGGACGTCTCCGAGTTCTACATGAAGGTCAATCCAGGTGCCTGAACCCCGAGATAACGGTGTTTAAATAGCTTAATGCCAATCGCCGAGTCATGAAGATACCTTGCGAAATCGTCGTCTGGTACGTTCTCCCGATGATACGTAGGGAGGTCTCCAGGGAGCTCGTGTATGTTCACGGCATGTCCCAAGCGGAGGTTGCCCGCAGATTCGGTGTCACCGATGCGGCCATTTCACAGTATCTCAAGAAGAAGCGCGGAGGCAACGAGCTCATCGATGACAGTCCTCTGTACTCGGAGTTCGAGAGGGAGGTGAAGCTCTCCGCCGAGAGGATCGCAAAGGATCAGAGCGATTTCTCAACGGAGATGTGCAGGCTCTGCTGCGTCGTGAAGCAGACGGGTCTCCTGGCGATCATATACAAGGCTCAGGTCGGGGTGAACCCGCCGAAATGCGCCTCCGAGCCAGGGGAGCTCGCCAATCTCGTTCCGAGATGAATTTGCTGTGATATAGCAGCTCCTGGGCGTATCCTGCGTATTCGCCGAACATCCCGCGGCCGAATGAGCTGACCCTGGCATAGGAGCCGGTCACCCCATACATCGATTCGACGACTTTCGATATGCGCGCATCCACTGGGAACGCCTCCAGATGTCCGTATGCGAAGAGGGCGACACAATCGGCCACCTTCGGACCTACCCCGTTAATCCCCATGAGCTCGCGGACGCATCCCTCGTAATCACACTCCGCGATCGCGTCCGGGTCTATGTCCCCGTCCTCCACCCTGCGAGCGAGCTCGACGAACCTCGACTCGCGGAAACCAAGTCTGCATTCCCCGATCCTCTCGCAGCCGTCCAGCACCTGTTTGGGGCTCGGGAATGCATGCATGCTCCCGAGGTCGTCCCCGAACATGTCGCATACAGACCTGACCATCTTCGATATGCGTGCGACGTTCGCATTGGTTGCCAGCAGGTATGTGGCGAGGCACTCCCACCTGTCCTGCTTCAGGATGCGCAGCCCCGGACACATGGCGGAGAGCGAGGCGACGTACGGGTCCCTCTCGGAGATGTACCTGACTATCTCGTCCAGGTCGTCCCCCGATCTGAAGTACTCCATCAGCCTCTGCCTGCTGGAGCAGCCCTCGGCCTCGAATCCCCGGTCGGTCTGCGTGAGGGTCACGACCTCATTGCCGAGGACTCCCACCCAGGAATCCCCTTCCTTCACCCAACGATGGGCCTGTCCGCACCCAAGGGTGGGGTCCAGCGAGACGTCGAGATCGATCCTCATGAGTCCGGGAACGATTCGGGGGTATGAATCACTTTCTCGGCGGGTTTATCATCAGGCAAGTGATGCGCACTCTCATGAGATTCGGACCCGCAGGATATCCATCCGCCGGCAAGAACCCGGAAGGCTCTCTGGAATACACCAAGTCCCTCGGCCTGGACGCGCTCGAGGTCGAGTTCGTGCGCGGTGCCAGGATTAGGCCGGAGAGGGCGGCCGAGATCGGCAGGAAGGCCAAGGAGCTGGACATAAGGCTCAGCTGCCATGCCCCGTACTTCATAAGCTTCAGCTCCGAATCAGACGAGACCCGCGAGAAGAGCATCGGATGGGTCATGGACACCGCAAGGGCGGCGCACCAGCTGGGTGCGTACATCATCGTGATACATGCGGCCTCCTACGGTAAGTCTCCGGAGACGGCCCTGCCATCGGTGATAGAAGGCCTCTCAAGGTGCAAGGACATGTTGGACGACGAAGGCATCAGGGATGTCATCCTGGGTGTCGAGACCATGGGGAAGGTAGGCCAGTTCGGCACACTGGACGAGATAGGGAAGGTGATGGAGAGCGTCGACGGCGTCAGGCCCGTCCTCGACGTGGCGCACGTCCATGCCCGTGGCAGGGGCTGTCTCAAGACCGAGGACGACATGAGGGCTCTCACCGACCATTTCTTCTCCCTGTCCGGGGACATAGCGCACTTCCATATTAGCTGCATAAAGTATGGCGACAAGGGCGAGATCTCCCATCTGCCTCTCGAGACGAAGGAGCCCGACCTTCAGATGCTCGCCGACATCCTTGCCGATTCGAAGCAGGAATGCACATTCATCTGCGAATCCCCCCTCATCGAGAAGGATGCGGTGGTCTTCAGGGACATGTTCCCAGCGTTCAGGCGCTGAGCGCATCCCGTTCAATCCGTCATCTGTTTAAACATGTACATCGATTCGAAGGTATGGCGGACTTAGAGTACGGTGACAGGTTCGCCGTCTATCTGACACCCGACAGAGGTGTGCGGTACCTCACAAATGATTTCGGCATACGGACAATGGAGCTCCTTTCCAAGGAGGTCATGACGATTGCGGAGCTGTCCGAGGCCCTGGGGGTGTCTCGTTCTACCGCCCAGTCCGGCCTGGCCCGCATGGTCCGCACCGGTCTCCTCCGTACAAGCCACGATCCCCCGCAGTCCGAGAACGGAAGGACGGTCTACTGGTCCTGCAGCGTCTGCATATTCAGGCGCTTCAACTACGGGGACTCGGAACACATAAGGGACTCCGCCCTGGGGTCCATACTCCGCGGCAACGACCAGTGGTTCGACCTTTCCATGCTGGTGGCTCTGGCTCTAGGGAGGAGGGGGATAGATTTCTCGCCGATACTGTTCCTTCTCGGCATCCATGTTGGGAAGCCGATGGCTCCGGTCGCCCCCGAGGGGGACGCCGCAAAGCTCATACGCGACTTCACCGCGTTGCTGGGGTTCGACCACGAGGTGGATGTCGACCCGGACCTGTCGAAGCACCTCCGCATCACCTTCGCGGCGCAGGAGAGGTTCTCCGAGACCCTGTTCATCTCGCCCGTTGTCACAGGGTATCTGATGGCGATGCTGGAGTCCCGTACAGGCGCAGTGTTCAGCACAGACCTGTCCTTGGAATGGGATGTCGCCTCGGGCACGATAACCACGGAGACGAGCCGTTTCTTCGGCCGTCCCCCGTTCGTGCGCAGCGATCCCGACAATGGCCCCAATCCGATGAACCTCGTGCCGGAGCGTCCTTTCGCGATATACCTGGTGGATGGGACCCGCTGCTGGTCGGAAGCCAGTGCATGATGGACGTGCTGGATGCGCTCGTGGAGCCGATGACCGTCGGTGCGGTCCACAGGGAGACCGGTATTCTCACGGTCACCATACACTCGGTTCTTGCCAAGCTAGAGTCGATCGGCGCCGTCACCAGGGACGAGACGGGCGGGGTCAAGAACCTCCTGTTCAGGTCCGAGGCAGCTCCCCTTTTCAGGGTTCGCCCCTGCATCCTCCCTCTGGTGGACGAATCGAAGTTCGTGATGGCATGGGACAAGGGCATGGTCTACAGGCTGTGCCACGAATACATCGTGAGGATCATGGCGTGCGTTGGCCTCGAGCTCGACGATACGATCCTGAATATAGGCAGGACCGTGGCATGGGAGTTGCTCCGGCGCAACCCGGGCATGGGCGCCCAGGATTTCATCGACAATGTCTGCAGGCTGCCGTTCTCCGACAACATACAGGTCAGATGCGTCACCTACATCCCGGTGCGGATGGAGGTGATACGCCACGACGGCCTGGAACCGATGATGAGGAAGACCCTCCTCTACATCGAGGGGATGGTCTCGGAGGGCCTGAGGATAACCACCGGGGACGACTACAAGGTGGTCGTAGAGGGCAGATTCGTCCCGAAAGAGGGCGACGCTGCCGAGGGGCGCGGGCAATTCCTTTAATAATGGGATTCATTCCCTGACCCAACGCCACTGTGGCTCAGCGGTAGAGCGGCGGTTTCGTAAACCGTAGGCCGGGGGTTCGATCCCCTCCAGTGGCTCCACTTCCTTTTTCCTTAACGAAAATGAGCGCTAAAACGTTGATTTTCTTGTGATTCTTTATAGCTTACGCTGCCAAACCCCCGCAGTCGGAGCTGCCGCACGCCGGAAAACCCAATTTCCTTGAGGCGGCTTGATCCGCAGAATGACTTTTCGGGCCTGGCCTCGGACCTGTCCGTAATTTCTGAAGGCGGCTCCATCCGCAAAAGAGAATGACGTCCCTCGGTCTCCGGCCTCTCCGTCCGTGTCGGCATCCGGCTGTCGGGTCGTTAGACCCGGACAGGTGACTGCGTCACCTCTCCGGGTGCGGCACGAAGGGGGTACCCCGCTTCAGCACCGCGTACACCGTCGACAGCATCTGCCTCGATGCGGTGATCAGGGCCTTCTTCTGCCCCATCTCCGGCAGCTTGCGCTTGTACAGGTCGGTGATCGATGATTCGCAGTTGCGGACGTGCGACTCCGTCGCACGTTCCATGATCATGCGCATCATCCTGTCGCCGCTCTTGGTCATCTTCCCGTGATGTTCCTTCCCGCCGGAGTCGCGCACCCTCGGCACCATGCCGAAGTACGCGCACATGTGCTCGGCATCGGGGAACCTGTCCACGTCCACGATCATCGACATGATCTGGACCGCGGACTGGCGTCCTATCCCGGGTATCTGCGCGAGGAGGTCGACGTGGCTGTCTCCCGGCAGCCGCGACTCGACCTCCCTCTGGATGCGGTCACGCTCCGCGAAGAGCTCGTCCAGGCGCTCCATGCGCCTGGACAGTGTCATATCTCCGGAATAGGTCTCGAGGACGAACCTTCTGGACTTCTTGTTCTGGAAGTTTTCGACATCGGAGGGGAGGGGGAGGCAGTTCCTGGCCATGTGTGCCTTGATTCTCCTTGTCTCATCCCCGATGTCCTTGGAGATCTGCTCGCGGTAGCGGCACAGGTCCTTTAGCTCGCACTGCTCGCGTGTGGGCATGAAGGCCATGCTCAGCTCCAGCTCCCCGCGCTTCCACAGCCTCAGCATCCTGGCGATGGCCATCGCATCCACCCTGTCCGTCTTGCGGTCGGAGTCGGTGATAACCCTCAGGCTCCTGGCGTGGACCACGTGGGCCTCGGCCCCGTGGTCCGTCAGGAACCTGAAGGGCGGGTACGCGTACGTCCCCGACTCCATCACGAAGCAGGATCCGTCCTTGTCCCGGTACTCGAGAAGTTCGGCGAGGCAGTCCCAGGATTGGGACTGCCGCCTGTAGTCGCGTTCGAACTTCACCTTCCCGCGTGCGGTCAGCACGCAGGCGGTGATGTTGTCCTTATGTACATCCAATCCTATGTAGATCATGCGGCATTCGCTCCCTAGTCTTCAATTCAGAACGGATGTCGCAC
>DARO01000004.1 GCA_002504405.1 Methanomassiliicoccaceae archaeon UBA71 | reverse complement strand
TCCTTGCTGGTTTAATATATATTAATAAATTTATAAATATGACGGCGCATGGGCTGTCTTTTGGAAAGTCACGGATCAAAAGGTTGAGAAGTCATCAGATGATTTCAACGGAGCTATTCCCCAGCGCACGATTTATACAAGCAGAGGCATTCCGTTCCGATTGACTTGAACGACGGCCCCTTGACGGATTTCGAGCTGTATTACACCAAGAACGGACTCGTGCAGGTATCGAACGGCGTCAGACGCCAGATACTCCATGAGTTGGCGAACAAGAACCTGTCCCTGTCGGATCTGTCGCGCGTCACCGGCAAGGCGCAGTCGACACTCTCGGTCCACCTGGACAAGATGGTGTCGGAGGGCCTGATTTCCGTCCATGAGGATCCCGACGACAGCCGCAGGAAGGTGTACTCCCTCGTGTCTATCATGCTGGCATGCTCCAAGCCACCTTCCGATCAGGCCATGACGCTGGCCATGGATGCCCTCATCGATGTGGTGGACGATCCGGAGAAGACCCGCGACATGATGACGAGGCTCGTGTTCCTGGGATTCGATGTGATGGGGCTCTGCGTCACGCCGATGGCATACATCCTGGGCTCGCTGCACGCAACGGCACTGGGCGGAAAGCTCACCGGCGAGACCGTGGAGGACACCGTCGCCAACGCCCGCGACTATTGCAAGGTCATGGGATTCGGGGACGCCAGCGTGTACTCCCTCAAGCCGCTGACGATAATCATCAAGGACGACCTCCCGTGCACGGAGGACTTCGCGACATCCCTGGGCCATTATGCCGCAGGGTTCTTCTGCAAGGTCATGGAGGATGCCACCGGGAACCACTACGAGATGGTCTCCAACGAGGTCTTCGGCTCCGACTTCAACTACTTCAGGTTCGTCATCGAACCGATGCCGTCCAAGCTGGTGCAGTGATCAGCGGGCGGGCTCGAATGTGAGCAGAGCGCCGTTTCCCAGGACCTCGCAGTCCTTTAGGGACATGCGTACGCCCCCTGGAGCCGCCCATCCGTCGCCGTCGCAGGGCGTGGGGGATCCGGAACCGCCGATGACGAGCCCCCCGACGAAGACCGTGTAGCGGTCGACCAGACCGGCCTCGAAGAACGATGCTATGGTGCGTCCGCCGCCCTCCACTAGCACGTTCTCGACGCCCATTTCCGCCAACTCCTCCAGCATGGCCTCGAGGTCTATCGAGTCCTTCCCCGTCCTAAGGGTCTCCTCGCAGTCCCATTCCCTGTCGCAGTCCTCCAGGGTCACCATTATCGTGGGGGCCCGCTCATCAAGCACCAGGGCGTCGTCGGGCGTTCTGCCATGGGGGTCCAGGACTATTCTAATGGGGTTCGTGTCGTAGTCCAGGTCCTTCAGGGTCAGGTGCGGGTCGTCGGCCAGGACGGTCCCGACCCCTACCAGTATCGCATCGTACTTCCTGCGGAGTCCCTTCGCGCGCGCCTTGTCCTCATCAGAGGATATGGAGACCTGGGTGCGGTCCGGCCCTGCAATCTTCCCGTCTGCCGACATTGCGCAGTTAACATGAATGAACGGTCTCATCTCTACTACCCGGTGTAACGCTGAACCTGTAGACGTCGTCTTTTCTCTCGACTCCGAACTTGACATCCAGGAATGATTCCAGCGTATCCATCTGGCTGAGCAGGTGCCTGCTTATCCTGGACACCGAGAAGGAGCTGCATTCGCGGGACATCGCCATGTACGGGAGGAGCTGGTCGGCCGTGTGGATGTCCATGGTCGATCCGCTGGTCATCTCCCGGATGAGGTCGTTGGCGGCATCCCTGCCGCATTTGTCCGGGGGGTGTCCCCTCGATGACAGGGCGTTGCTTCCCAGCATCCCGTTCTCGTACTCGGCCACTAGGACCAGCCCCGCTCCCTGGGAGCTCCCCTCGGTCGTCTGAACCTCGAACTCCACGTCCGCATACGGTTTGAACGCCTCCGAGCAGCTGGCCATCATCTCCTTGGGGATCCATTCCGGCAGCCTCTGGCAGAAGCACGTCCCGCGGACGGCGACCAGGTCCCCGAGGGAGTCCAGGTTCAGCGGCTTGATCCCTCCTATGGGGTCCAGGGTCGCGATGACGCGCCCCCCTCCCTGCGGATAGAACCCCCGGTCTATGATCTTGGCGTCCGCGTTGATCCCCATCCTGTTCATCATCGGGAAGAGCAGGCTCTGATAGTAGTCGATGGGGGGCGCCCACATGACGTTTGTTCCCCCGCAGATGTCCACCGTGAGCCTCTGCGTGTGGTTGCGCGCACCCAGCAGCATCGCCTGAAGCACCAGGCTGATGCTCCCAGCGGAGCTTATGTTCACATCGATGTTGTAGAATTGCTCGTCCCCCGGGATGAACTTCAGCTCATCGGACCCTATGTTGCATCCTTCCACATGCGATCCAGCCATCCTGGCGACAGCGTTCACGGCTGCGACGTGCTGCTTAGAAAGCCCGTTCGTGGGCCTGTTCTCCCTGATGCGGGTAAGATGGACCGGTATCCCCGTCACCGTGGACATGGCTACGGTGGTGCGCACCATCTGCCCTCCCCCCTCGCCACGGGACCCGTCAATCTCGAGCATCTCCATGGTCGACCATAAGGGTATGGTGTTTATAACACTCGCGTGTGCGAAGGAGACTCGGAATCAAGAGTGGATGGAAAAAAGATGGTAGCGAGGGGTCGATTTGAACGACCGATCTCCGGGTTATGAGCCCGACGGGATATCCTGGCTACCCCACCTCGCTGTAGTTGACGCTAACAGGATTTTGTATATAAATCCATCGAAGGGGCTCAGAAGAGCTTCTTCAGGAACATGAGGTCGTCGATCTTCCCCTTGATGGTGATCTTCTTGAGGACGTACGCGCGCATCGGCCTGAGGCTCCCGTCGATGAGTCCGCGGAGGTTGTCGGGGGTGGTCGTGAGAGTCACGTCCGCATCGGGGAGCAGGACGGGCTGGAACTCGGTGATCCTGGAGTCCTTGAGTCTCATGCTGTAGGCCTCATCTCCGAGGTCGATGTTGACGGTCTTCTCGAGGGGCTCGATCTCCTTTCTGAGGCTGTCGTCCTTTTCCATCTTCCTGTGGAACCTGTCGATGACGTCCTGGATCTCCTGCTGCATGCTCATGTCTTCACCAATCGCTGATCTTCGTGTTCTTGCGGACGGACAGCATCTGCCTGACCGGCTCCCATGAGCATCTAACATGCTCCGGGGCCACGCCGTTCTCACGGATCCAAGCTGCGATGAAGTCCATCGTGTAATGGTCGCTGGGATAGCCGCTTCCGATGTCCGCCCCGAACTCGGCACGGATGTCGTCCATCATCCTGTCCCTAGTGACTTTGGCGACAATGGATGCCGCCGATACAACAGGGTATGTGTCATCTGCTTTATGCTTTGCGATTATCGCCTTCCCAGGTGCCAGAGCATCCAGGCGACGGGTGAAAGCCTCCTCGTTCACATCCGGGCAGTCGGCGTACACCTGTCCGGCCGGCAGTCCGTTCACCGCTTCGGCGAACATGTGGAGCTCAACGTCGTTAAGGGACATCTCCTTCCTACGGCGATCGATTTCCGAGGCGGACGCGATGACGGTGGTCCAGGTGTAGGATCCCGTAATCTGCTCATAGATCCTCTCGCGCGCCTTCGGGGTCAGCTTCTTGGAGTCCCTGACCCCCATCGCCTTGAGAGGCTCGTCCGATTCGACCGCCACGGCACCGACCACGAGGGGCCCCATCACGGAACCCCTGCCGGCCTCGTCCACCCCGCTGTACATGTTCCCTACCTATTTTGTTGTAGATATATCTCCTTTAAGTCGATTTCGCCATACTTCTCGCCATGGCTTTGAAATGCGACCTACAGTACGGAAGGGGCGATGTCGGGTACAAGCTTACCCGCGTCGGCGTCCGTGGCGTGCGCAAACCCGTCCTTGTGAGCAGGGAGGGCATAGACGGAACGCTGAACAACGCGCTGAACTGCTCCATCGACATCTTCGTCGATCTGCCCGCAGAACAGAAGGGATCCCACATGTCCAGGAACGTGGAGGTCCTGAACGAGGTCGTGGAAGAAAGCGTGAAGAGCCCGATCACCTCCCTGGAGGACATGGCCGCAGACATCTGCAGGAGGCTCCTGGTCCACCACGAGTATGCGAAGACCGCGGATGTCCACATATCCGCCGAGTACTTCCGCAGCTCCAAGACGCCCCTGGGCAAGGACACTTTCGAGATGTTCACTCTCATGGCAGGGGGGCACATCGAGCGCGATGGCCCGATAACCAAGATGATCGGGGTGAAGGCCACCGGTATGACGGCCTGCCCCTGTGCCCAGCAGACCGTCACCGAGATGCTGGAGTACTCCGGGGACATGCCAGTCATGTCTCACAACCAGAGGAACGTGTGCACGCTCGAGGTCACGATGCCCGAGAACATTTCCGTGGAGGCCGATGAGCTCATAGACATAGTGCAGGATTCGTTCTCCTCCCCGACGTATGAGCTTCTGAAGAGGCCAGACGAGGGGCAGGTCGTCATAAACGCCCACAGGAACACCAAGTTCGTGGAGGATGTCGTCAGGGGAGTCCTGGAGAGGTTCGTCGAGAGGTACTCCGATCTGCCGGACGACGTCGCAGTGGACGTAATCAGCAACTCCGAGGAGTCCATCCACAAGCACGATGCCTTTGCCGAGAGGGTTGCGACGCTCGGCGAGCTCCGTGCGGAGAACGCTTGATAACCAATGCCGGCGGCCTGAGCCGCCGGCTGTTTTCAATTTTCCACGGGCGGGACCCCGCCCGAAGCAGTTTCATCCCGGCATCACGGCTCAGGCGACGGGAGGTGGAAGCTCCCTGAGCTCCTCCTCGGAGTACTTCCTGATGCTCTTCTCCATCACGGATATGTCGCAGACGTAGACGTCCTCGGGGCACTCGAGGTCATCCAGGCATCCTACCCAGTAGACCACCAGTCCGGGCCCGAACAGCTTGGTGTACGGGACCAACTGCTTCCTGGAGTTGAACCTGAACTCGGTGTTATCCCCGAACGAGGCCTTGCTCTCTACCCAGTATATGGTGCGCCCCTCGTACTCGACTGGCTGGTCCAGGAGGCAGTCGGGGGTCTTCGTGAACTCGGTCCCGCGGAGGTCGTTCTCCGTCCTGTATGTGACGCCCTGTCCGTCCAGCCATTCGTGCAGAAGAGCCTCTCCCCAAAGGCCCCTCTCCCTCTGCCTGTCGTTAGCCGCCGGCGAGTAGACGATGTCCGACTCGATGGCCTCCCTGACCTCGTCGGCGGTCTGTGGGCTCTCGAGTATGTCCGGATCGCGGATGACGCTCCAGAACTCCTTTTTGGGCGTCCCGTTCTCCTGGAATATGAACATAGCCGTGAGGATCGGCGGGAAGCGGTACTTCCTCGAGAGGTCCATGATGGACGATCCCTTCTTCCACTCCTTCAGGAGCTTGGCCGAGTTCTGCTTCACCACGTAGAACCTCTTCTTCACCTCGCGGGTGGTCTTCTGCGTGAAGAGGCTGTCAAGCATGCGGGGGTCATAGCTGTCAGACAGCCTTTCCACATCCTCGGGGGTGCGGAGGCTGTTGTAAAGGTCCTTGTACTCGTCGTATTTCATCGTATCAGAGTTTCTTGCAGAGGTCCTCTACCGCAGAGATCACGACATCCTTCACCATGGAGGTGGGAGGGCAGTACGCGTTCTCGGAACGGGAGAGGAAGTCTTCAGCTGTCATTCCGTTGATTATCGCCGCCGTTAGCCAGTCGATGCGCCCGGTGGCCTCCTCGCCAGCGATGATCTGTGCGCCGACGATTCTGTGGGTGGTCTTGTCCGCCAACACCTTGACCCTGAGCTCCTTGCCTCCGGGGTAGTACCTTGCGCGGGTGAGGCCCGTGGCGCATCCCTCGGCGACGTCGATGCCGTACCACGATGCCAGGCCCTTGGAGAGCCCGGTTCCAGCTATCTGCTTCTCGCCGATGACGCTGACCCATGGGCTGGCGACGGGTCCGAAGAGCATCTTCTCCCCGCCTGCCGCGTTGTTCCCCGCCACACGGCCCTGCTTGACCGCTGTGGAACCGAGCTGGCTCATGGTGGCTCCAGGCATTACCGCGGACTCGCACTGGACGAGGTCTCCCGCCACGTAGATGTCGGGTACGAGCCTCCCCCTCCTGTACGGGTTCATGGTGGGGGCGGCGATCACCGCGCCCAGCTGCCCGATGTCCAGGCCGAGGGCCTTGGGGATGTCGAGGTTCGCACGCACTCCCGTAGCGAAGATCATGACATCGCAGGGGTAGTCCTTTCCGGCCGCGGTGACCCCGCTAACCTTCCCGTCGCCTTTGACGGCTTGTATCGGCGACTTCATGACGAAGTTTATGCCCATGTCCTCGAGGTGCTTCTGGATGTCGTCCGCCATGTCCTTGTCAGCGATGCGCGGGATGACCTGGTCCATCATCTCTATGACAGTCACGTCTTTACCCATGGACTTGAACGACACCGCCAGTTCGAGCCCTATGACCCCGGCGCCGCCGATCACCACTCTCTTTGCATCCTCGAGCGCTTCCTGGATGTTCTTCCCGTCCCTCACAGTTCTTACCACGAAGACGTTGGAGAGCCCGGTCCCCTCTATGGGCGGGATGAACACTTTGCCTCCAGTGGCGATTACGAGGGAATCATAAGGATACGTCTGTCCGGCCGCCGTGACGGTCTTCGACTCCCCGTCGACCGATTCCACCGTGGTGCGTGTGAGCACGTCTATGTCGCGCTCCTCCTTGTAGAATGCGGGGGTGTGCATCACTATCTCGTCCCATCCGCTCCTTCCCTCGATTCCCCAGGGTATTGCGCAGGGCGAGTAGGCGATGTCCTCGTCCTCAGTGATGACCCTGATGGAGGCGGAGGGGTCTGCGCTCCTCGCGGCGGACGCCGCGGACATCCCGGCCGCGCCCGATCCGATGACTATAATGTTCCTTGCCATATCGGCTACCTGCTCTACCGTATGCTGTTTCCCCTTTAACATTTGCTAGACAGGCGCTGGCGCGCGCCCGTGAGCGGAATTCACCACGGCTCAGCTTCTGGCACATTGGGATGTGCCCCATCGCATGCAGGCCGGAGGCAATTATCGCGGTGTCCGATGCAGACGAGATCCTTGGGCTCAGGGACCGAATACCATAAATCCACAGCCTGGATAAGGAATGCCGATGAAGGAGAAGAGATCCCCGTCCCAGCTGGAGGCTTGCTGGAAGGAGGAGGACATGTCGGGAGGCCGCCGGGTCGATGCGATGGTGGTCATCCTGCGCACCAGCGGATGCTGCTGGGTCAGGCACGGAGGATGCACCATGTGCGGCTACAGGGAGGCATCGCTCCAGAGCGTTTCCGCAGAGGGCCTCCTGAAGCAGCTCGACCAGGCCCTGGCCAAGTACAAGGGGGAGCCCTTCGTCAAGATATACACGTCGGGAAGCTTCCTGGACGACAACGAGGTTCCGCCCGAGGTCAGGGCGAAGTTCTTCGAGGCGTTCGCCGATTGCGAGCGCATACTGTTCGAGAGCCGTCCGGAGTTCATCACCCCGGAATCCCTCGAGGGTGTTCCGGGGAACGTCACCGTCGCCCTCGGTCTGGAAAGCTCCGATCCCGCCGTTCTGGAGACCTCCGTTCACAAGGGCTTCACACCCGAAGACATCCGCGTGGCAGGGACGCTCCTCAAGGAAAGGGGGTTGATGGTCAGGACGTACCTGCTGCTGAAACCGCCCTTCATGACGGAGGCCATGGGCATCGAGGACGCAGTGAGGTCGGCCCGCTTCGCGGACCCCTTCTCCGACGAGATATCCGTGAACCCGCTGAACGTCCAGAGGGGGACCTACGTGGAGCGCCTGTGGAAGAGGGGGGAGTTCAGATCCCCTTGGATATGGTCGCTCATAGAGGTGTTCAAACAGCTATCTGGCACTGTCGAATCAAGGCTCATGTCGTCGCCCTCCGGAGGAGGGGCCGCCAGGGGCGTGCACAACTGCGGTGAGTGCGACAGGCGGGCACTGGACGCTATCGAGAAGTTCAGCTTCACCCAGAATCCGGAGGATCTCGAGGTGGAGTGCAAGTGCAGGGACAGGTGGAGGGCCTACATGGAGTCGGAGAGGATACTCGGGACCCCCGCCGACCTGGACCGCGACCTCGAAAACGATTTGATGCTAAGGATGTGAGACAGTGGAGTACGACATCAAGAAGGGCTGGTTCAAGAACATCGAGGGAGACCTCCTGGAGCAGATGATGGCCGATGTGTTCGGCAACGTCAGGAAGGAGGGCGACCTCCTGGTCTCGTCTTACGGGGTCCTGGAAAGGATCGAGGTGAAGATCCTCGCCAAGGACAAGCTCGATATCGCCACAGTCAACAAGGAGGGTGCGGCGTCGGACGACGAGGCCATCCTCGACAGCAAGAGGCGTCTCAACACCTTCGCCGAGAAGGCGACGGGGTTCGATGCCAAGGCCCGCATGAAGAGGGCGCAGAAGAAGGCCAAGGAAGGCACTCTCTGAGTTCCCGCGGCCCAAACCACTTCCACCTCTTTTATTATAAGGACGCGAGGGGTAGGTTTAAATATAACCCCCCTATACCACGGGTTAGATTGGACATAATAGTGTCCGACCAGACGCATCGGGCAATGCCGTTGCAACCCACGTCGGCCCCGTTCCTTCGGGTTTCTGGGGGCCAATAAGGCGTCACGGTCGGAGCATTAAGACGTTCGTCTGATAAAGCGCGAGGTTAGCGAAGAAACCCTCGCAGGTATGTGTAAATATGCCGCAAAGAAGACGTCCCAAGAGAGGATCCAGGGCATTCGGCCCTAGGAAGAGAGCGCAGTCGCAGACCCCCAGGCTCGACTCGTGGCCCGAGATCTCCGGAGCACCGAAGATCCAGGGCTTCGCCGGGTACAAGGCGGGTATGACCCACGCGTTCGTTGTCGACAAGAGAGTGAAGTCCACGACCTCCGGAATGGAGGTGCAGGTTCCCGTGACCGTCGTCGAGGTTCCCCCCATGAAGGTGGCCGCCGTCAGGTTCTACGAGAGCAGCGTCCTCGGTCTGAAGACCGCAGGAGAGGTGTGGGCGAAGGACCTCGACCCCCTGCTGGGGAGGCGCCTGTGCGTCCCCACCAACCACGACGAGTCCACATTCGCCAGGTACGACGGACTGGACATCGAGGATGTCCGCGTCCTCGCCTACACGCAGCCCAAGATGGTCTCCGGAGTCCCCAAGAAGGTCCCGGACCTCATGGAGCTCAGGATCGGCGGAGGAACCATCGAGGAGAGGGTCGCATACGCAAAGCAGATCCTCGGAACCGAGGTCGCGTTCACCGACTTCGTCGCCGAGGGCGCGATGACCGACGTCATCGCGGTGACCAAGGGGAAGGGATTCCAGGGTGTCACCAAGCGCTGGGGTGTAAAGCTCCTGTCCCACAGGAACAGCAAGCACCGCCGCGGAATCGGTAACCTGGGACCCAAGAGACCCGGATACGTCAGGTCCACAGTCCCCGGATCCGGTCAGATGGGATACCACCAGAGGACCGAGTTCAACAAGAAGATCATCAAGGTCGGCACAGAGGGTTCCGAAGTCACCCCCAAGGGAGGCTTCCTCAACTACGGAGAGGTCAGGAACACCTACGTACTGGTCCACGGCTCCGTTCCCGGGCCCACAAAGAGGCTCATCAGGTTCAGGGACGCCACCAGGATGCCCAAGAAGGCCGACACCGAGGCCGTCGACGTCACATACGTCTCGACCGAGTCCAAGCAGGGGGCATGAGGATGACCACCACAAATGTTTATTCTGTTAATGGAGGAGTCTCCGGCACCGTGGATGTCCCCGCCGCCTTCGAGACCCCTTACAGGCCCGACATAATCAAGAAGGCCGTCCTGGCCGCAGCCGCCAACAGCAGGCAGCCCTACGGGCCCGCCGCCAGGTCCGGCATGAGGCACTCCGTCAGCACCTGGGGAAAGGGAAGGGGAACCGCCCGTGTCCAGCGCGTCCACGACGGCAGGAAAGCCACAGAGTCGCCCAACAACGTCTCCGGTAGGAGGGCTCACCCCCCGCGCCCGGAGAGGGTATGGGCACAGAAGGTCAACAAGAAAGAGCTGAAGATCGCACGCCAGTCCGCACTGGCCGCCACCGCCTGCGCCGAGTGCGTCAAGGCCCGCGGTCACCAGTTCGACGATTCCGTCTCCTTCCCCATCGTGGTGGAGGACGCCATGGCCGACCTGAAGGCCACATCCGATGTCGTCGAGATGTTCGAGAAGATCGGCATCGGCTACGACCTGGAGCGCGCCAAGGACGGACGCAAGATCCGCGCCGGAAAGGGAAAGATGAGGAACAGGAAGTACCGCACCCCGGTGTCCGTGCTCATCGTCGTCTCCGACGAGGAGAGGAACGCGCCCATCTTCAAGAGCGCCGCCAACCTCCCCGGAGTCACCGTCGAGGAAGTCAAGACCCTGAACACCAGCATCCTGGCCCCCGGAGGCCAGGCTGGAAGGCTGACCGTGTACACCAAATCCGCCATCGATGCGATAGGGGGTTGGACGCAATGAAGCAGAGCGACGTTCTCATCAGGCCGTACGTCACCGAGAAATCGATGAACCACATGTCCGGCACGCCGACCCAGAAGTACAAGGACGGCAACAAGATCGAGTTCATCGTCCACAGGAATGCCGACAAGGCCACCGTCAAGACCGTCTTCGAGGAGCGCTTCGAGGTCAAGGTCGAGAAGGTCTGGATAAGGATCCAGAAGGACGGAAAGCACGCCATCATCAAGCTCGCGGACGGATACTCCGCGGAGGATGTCGGATCGAGAGTCGGAGTCTTCTGAGGTGAGTGAACATGGGAAAGAGATTGATCACACAGAGGAGGGGCCGCGGAACAGCCCTGTACCGCTCCCCCAGCCACAGGCACGTCGATGATGTGAGGCTCCCGGCCATGTCCGAGGGCACCGCAGTCATCAAGGACCTGATCCAGGCTCCCGGAAGGACCTGCCCCCTGGCGGTCCTCGATCTGAACGGCAAGACTGACTACCAGCTCGCCGTCGAGGGAACCAAGGTCGGTCAGACCATCGTCATCGGCGGGACCGACGTCGTCGCCGGCAACATCACCAAGCTGTCCAACATCCCCGAGGGAACCCCCGTCCACAACGTCGAGGGAAGGCCCGGGGACGGAGGGAAGTACGTCAAGACCGCCGGATCCTCCGGAACCGTCGTCTCCAGGGGAGACAGGGTCATGGTCCTGATGCCCTCCGGAGTCATCAAGGACTTCAGCCCCGACTGCCGCGCCGCCATCGGTGTCGTCGCAGGCGGAGGAAGGGGTGACAAGCCCCTCGCCAAGGCCGGCAAGAACGTTCACACCCTCAGGTCCAGGTCCACTGCGGCCTTCAAGACCAAGGGAGTCGCCATGAACCCTGTCGACCACCCCCACGGTGGTGGAAGCCACGCTCACGTGGGTGGACCGAACTGCCAGAAGAGGACCGCATCGCCCGGTCAGAAGGTGGGTTTCCTGCCTCCTAAGAAGAAGATTAAGAAGTGATTGCAATGGCAAAGAAGATTATTGCAGGATCGGCAAAGGCCTCGAGGAGGAAATCCAGGAAGAAGGCGTCGGCAATCCAGGCGAGGAGGAAGAAGGAGTTCCTCTACCGCGGATACACGCTGGAGGAGCTCCAGGCCATGCCCTTCGAAGAGTTCCTCGGACTCCTCCCCTCCAGGGCCAGGAGGACGTACACCTGCGGACTGAACTACGAGCAGCAGCTCCTGTTCGACAAGCTGAAGGAGGCCGACGGCCCCGTCAGGACCCACCGCAGGGACCTGCCCATCATCCCCCAGTTCGTGGGGAAGACCGTCAGCATCTACAACGGCCGCGAGTTCAAAGACGTAGAGATCAAGCCCGAGATGATCGGTTGCTTCCTCGGAGAGTTCGTGCTCACCAGGAAGGCGCCCCAGCACTCCGGACCCGGAGTGGGTGCAACCAGGTCGTCCAAGTTCATGCCGCTGAAGTGAGGTGTCGAGTATGGTTTCAGGATACACAGCAACTGCCGACCCCGACACCACCGCCAAGGCCCTTGGGAAGGAGATGCCCGTCTCCCCCAAGTTCGCCCGCGAGGTTGCCGGTATGATCCGCGGAATGAAAGTCGAGGCCGCCCAGCAGGCGCTGGAGGACGTCATCGACAAGAAGAGGGCCGTCCCCCTCAAGAGATACAACAAGCGTGTCTCCCACAAGCCCGGAGTGGGCCCCGGAAGGTACCCCGTGAAGGCCGCCAAGGCCATCCTCGGAGTGCTCAACTCCGCCGTGTCCAACGCCGAGTACAAGGGACTGGACGTGTCCAACATGGCTATCGCCACCATCTCCGTCTCCAGGGGCCGCGTCATCCCCGGGCACATGCCCAGGGCCCACGGACGCGCCACCCAGTGGAACCAGGAGACCGTGAACCTCGAGGTCATCATCCAGGAGGTAGAGTGAAATGGCATCAGAGAGGAAATTCGTCGCTGAGAACGTCCGCAGGGTGCTCCTCAAGGAGTACCTGATGAAGGAGGTCAGCCGCGCGGGGTTCGGAGGACTCGATGTCCAGAGGACCCCCATGGGAACCCGTGTCATCCTCACCACCGAGAGGCCCGGGCTCGTCATCGGAAGGCGTGGTCAGACCATCAAGAACCTGACCGCAGTCATCGAGGACCGCTTCGGGTTCGAGAACCCCCAGATCGAGGTCCAGGAGGTAGAGAACGCCTCCCTGAACGCTCAGATCATGGCCGAGAAGCTGGCCTTCTCCCTCGAGAGGGGCTGGCACTTCCGCCGCGCAGGGCACTCCACGGTCCGCAGGATCATGGACGCCGGCGCCCGCGGATGCCACATCATCGTGGCCGGCAAGCTGACCGGACAGAGGCACAGGACCGAGAAGTTCAAGGAGGGCTACATCAAGTTCTGCGGAGAGCCGAAGGCCAACTTCATCGACCACGGATACGCCGTGGCCAAGCTGAAGATGGGTGTCATCGGTGTCACCGTGGAGATCATGGCCAAGGACGCCAAGCTGCCCGCGGACATCTCCGTGCTCAACAAGACCGAGGCCGCGGCCGTCCTGCCCGACCTGTTCGCCGCTCCCGCCCAGGAGGCACCCGCCCCTGCCGACGAGGGCATGACTCAGGAGGCCGAGTGAAATGGCCGCCCTGAAGACCGCAGACATCAGGAACATGAGCGTCGAGGAGCGCAACCAGAAGCTCAAGGAGCTGCGCGACGAGCTCATGCACGAGAGGGGAGTCTCCGCCATGGGCGGCGCCCCCTCCAGCCCCGGCGCGATCCGCGCCCTCAGGCTGAACATCGCGCGCATCCTGACCGTCCAGAAGGAGGAGGAAGAGATCTGATGGCCGAGATCTGCCCAGTATGCGGATTGCCTAAGGAGCTGTGCATGTGCGAGGAGATCGCACGCGAGCAGCAGACGGTGAGGATCTCAATTGACAGCCGCAGATACGGAAAGACCGTTACCGTGATCGACGGTATCGATGAGAACGACATCGACATCGGCGATCTGGCCAAGCAGCTGAAGAACAAATGCGCCGCCGGCGGAACCTGCAAGGACGGACGCATAGAGCTCCAGGGCGACCACAAGAAGAGGGTCAAGACAGTCCTGGAGGAGATGGGATTCCGCACCGAGGTCAGATGAGAGACAATCTCTTCGCCAGAACTGAACTCATTGGATTGGACGTGGAAGTGCTGTCTGAACCATTCTCCGGCATATCCGGAAAGGTGGTCGACGAGACGAAAAACACGTTCACCATCGAATCGGCCGGAACTGAGAGAATGGTACCCAAACCAGGCAATGTGTTCAGGTTCGCATGCGAAGGCAGAACCATCGACATCAGAGGATCAGAGATACTGCACCGACCAGAGGACAGAATCAAGAAGGTTAGGTGAAGAAATGACAGCAGAAATCAGAGACATCGGATTCGACGTCGCTCCTCCCAAAGCGGAGTGCAGCGACCCCAACTGCCCCTTCCACGGCACCCTGCCCGTCAGGGGACAGATCATCGACGGCGTAGTAGCCACCGTCAAGATGAACAAGACGGTCGTCGTCGAGCGCAACTACCTCAGGTACCAGCCCAAGTACGAGAGATACGAGAAGAGGAGCAACCGGTACTCCGCCCACGCACCCGCCTGCCTCGGCATCAAAGCCGGCGACAGGGTCAGGATCGCCGAGTGCCGCCCGATCTCCAAGACCGTGTCCTTCGTCGTCGTAGAGAAGGTGGAGTGAGATGAAGGGAATATCTGGAAACCAGACCAGGGGCCTGCAGAACGGCTCCAGGCTCACCGTCATCGACAACACCGGCGCCAAGGAGATCGAGATCATCACCGTCCCCGGGTACCACGGCGTCGCCAGGAGGGTCCCCTCCGCAGGCGTCGGCGACCTGGTCATCGCCTCGGTGAAGAAGGGAACCCCCCAGATGAGGAGGCAGATCGTCTTCGCCGTCATCGTGCGCCAGAGGCGCCCCATGAGGAGGCCAGACGGAACCATGGTCTACTTCGAGGACAACGCCGCCGTGATCACCACCGAGACCGGCGAGACAAAGGGAACAGACATCAAAGGACCCGTCGCCAGGGAGGCCGCCGAGAGGTGGCCCCGTGTGTCCGCCACGGCGTCCACAATCGTGTGAGGTGTGAAGCATGGTTAGCAGCAAAGCAAGGGTCCAGAGGAGGAACCAGGCCAACGCGTCCGCCCACGTGAAGAGGAAGATGCTCTCCGCCCACCTCAGCGACGAGCTCCGCCAGAAGTACGGGGTCCGCACCGCCAGGGTATGCAAGGGAGACACCGTCATAATCGTCCGCGGAAACGCCGACATTAGGAACATCGAGGGCAAAGTCGTCGAGGTCTACACCAAGACCGGCCGCGTCGCCATCGAGGGCATCACCATCAACCAGGCGGACGGGACCGCCACCGAGCGCCCCATCCACGCGTCCAACCTCGTCATCACGAAGCTGAACACGGAGGACCCCTGGAGGATGGACTCTCTGTCCAAGAACAAGGAGGCTAAAGAATGAGCGATCACATGAAGAGACTGGCAGCACCCAGGTCCTGGCCTCTGAAGAGGAAGGTCAACGTCTGGGTCGCCAAGCAGACTGCCGGTGCGCACAGCATCGAGTACTCCATGCCCGCCGTCACCGTCCTCAGGGACATGGTAGGTGCCTGCGACACCGCCAGGGAGGCCAAGAGGATCATCGGGAACCGCGAGATGTTCGTCGACGGCAAGGCCGTCAAGAACCCCAAGGCCCCCGTCGGATTCATGGACGTCATAACCGTCCCCAAGATGGGCCTGGCATACCGCATGCTCCTCACCGACAAAGGGAAGCTGACCCTGGTCCCCATCGAGGGCGACGAGGCCGGCTGGGAGCTCTGCAAGATCGAGGACAAGACCGTCGTCAAAGGCGGCAAGATCCAGCTGAACCTCAGCGGCGGCAGGAACATCGTCCTCGACAAGAACGACTACAAGTGCGGTGACAGCCTGAAGGTCGCCTTCGACGGCCAGAAGGTCCTCGACCACTACCCCCTGGCAGGCGGATCCGTCGTCATGATCAGGGAGGGTTCCCAGGCCGGATCGGTCAAGACCGTCCAGAGCCTCGAGACCGTCCGCAGCAGCGCCTCCAACCTGGTCCTGTTCACCGACGGAACCGAGACCGTGGTCAGGAACTGCATCGTCATCGGCTCCAACAGCCCCGCAATCAAGCTCCCGGAGGCATCCCAATGAACGCCATGAGGGAGGTCCGCGTGGAGAAGGTCGTCGTCAACATCGGCGTCGGCGAGGCGGGCGAGAGGCTGGTCAAGGCCGAGAAGGTCCTCGAGATGGTCACCGGACAGAAGTCCGTCGAGACGATCTCCAAGACCGTCAACAGGGACCTCGGCATCAGGAAGGGCATGCCCCTCGGATGCAAGGTCACTCTGCGCGGAGAGAGCGCCGAGGAGTTCCTCAGGAAGGCCCTCGCCATCAGGGAGAAGCGCGTCCCCGAGTACTCCTTCGACAAGGAGGGCAACATGTCCTTCGGAATCTCCGACTACACCGACTTCGAGGGAATGAAGTACGACCCCGAGATCGGTATCTTCGGGATGGACATCAGCGTCGTCCTGAGGAGGCCCGGTGCGAGGATCAGCCAGAGGGCACTGCTCAAAAGGAGGGTCCCCCAGAAGCACCGCGTCGACCGCGACGAGGCTATCCAGTACATGAAAGACAGATTTGAGGTTGAGGTGGTCCAATGAAGCCCAAGAAGCAGTTCGGAAGGTCCGTCGGCTGCACACGCTGCGGACGCAGGAGAGGAATCATAAGGAGGTACGGGATGCACCTGTGCCGCCAGTGCTTCAGGGATATGGCCCCGGAACTCGGATTCAAGAAGTATTCGTGAGGTGTCATAAATGCAGAGCGATCCACTCAACGACGCCATGTGCGTCATCAAGAACGCTGCACTCAACGGTATGAGCGAGTGCATGATCCAGCCCTCGTCCAAACTGATCGGACGCGTGCTCAAGGTCATGCAGGACCGCGGTTACATCAGCCAGTTCGAGTACGTCGAGGACGGAAAGGCCGGCAAGTTCCGCGTCATGCTGGATGGAGCAATAAACAACTGCGGCGTGATCAAGCCCAGGTACTCCGTCAAACTGGCGGATGTCGAGAAGTTCGAGGCGAGGTTCCTCCCCGCCCAGGACTTCGGACTCCTGATCATGTCAACAACCGCCGGAGTCATCACCCAGGACCGCGCCAAAGAGCTCGGAATCGGTGGTAAACTCCTGGCTTACGTCTACTGAGGAATAGAGATGACAATTACAGGGAAAATCGAAAGCACCATCGCTATCCCCGACGGTGTAGCCGTCTCCTTCGACGGAAACGTCATGAAGGTCAGCGGGCCTAAGGGAGAACTTAGCAGAAACTTCGCGCACCCTGGCATAGACATTGCCGTCGGAGAAGGACAGGTCAGCGTCAGCTGCGAGTACCCGAGGATCAAGGACAAGGCCATGGTCGGAACCTACGTCGCCCACATCAACAACATGATCAAAGGCGTCACCGTCGGTTTCACCTACCACCTTAAGATCGTGTTCTCCCACTTCCCGATGAAGGTCGCCGTCAAAGGGGACCGCGTGGAGATCAACAACTACATGGGAGGCCACGCCCCCCGCTACGCCAACATCGTCAGGGGCTGCACCGTCAAGGTCAGCGGACAGGATGTCACCGTGGAGGGCATCGACATCGAGGCCTGCGGACAGACCGCAGCCAACCTCGAGAGGGCCACATCCAGGCTCGGATTCGACAAGAGGACGTTCCAGGACGGAATATACATCGTCCAGAAATCCCACAAGGTGAAAGAATGACCGTTAAAGCACTCACAGACCTGCAGGGTCTGAAGGACAAGAACGTCGAGGAGCTGAAGGCCATCGGCATCAACAATGTCGCCGAGCTCGCCGACGCCATCAACGACGACGACAAGGTCAAGTTGGTCATCAAATCCCTCTCCGGAGTGGGACCCAAGACCGTGAACGCCTGGAAGACCGCCCTCTCCGAGCAGGAGGTCGAGGCGGAGGAGAAGCCCGCAGCGGAGGTCGTCGAGGCCGCCGCCCCCGGACAGTACGTCGTCAAGGCCAAGCCCGAGCTGAGCGAGGAGACCGTGGACGCTCTCGCCAAGAGGGCGGTCATCTCCGGAAGGAGGCCCGCTTTCAAGAGGCAGGAGTGGTTCAGATACTCCAAGCTCGGAGAGAAGTGGAGGAAGCCCAAGGGAATCCACTCCAAGATGAAGAGGCAGCTCAAGAGGCGCCCTCCGATGGTCGACATCGGATTCAGGGGCCCCGTCGCGGCCAGGGACCTGCACCCCTCGGGATTCGAGGAGGTCCTCGTGTACAACGTCGACGGACTCGAGGGCATCGACCCCAAGAAGCAGGCGGTCCGCATCGGCGGAACCGTCGGAACCAAGAAGAGGATCGCAATCGAGGACAGGGCCGACGAGCTCGGCATCAGGGTCCTCAACAGGATGGTGTGACCATGGCCGACCTTAGAAACCAGAGGAGGATGGCCGCAGAGATCCTCAAATGCGGCGAGAACAGGGTCTGGATGAACCCCGACAGGCTCGACGAGGTCGAGGAGTGCATCACCCGCGCGGACATCCGCACGGCTGTAGCCTCCGGACTCATCAAGGCGAAGCCCAAGAACGGCACGTCCAGGGCCAGGACCAGGTACGTCGCCGGCCAGAAGGCCAGCGGAAAGAGGAAGGGGCCCGGATCCAGGAAGGGAACCGCCAACGCCCGCGTCCGCGACAAGGAGCGCTGGATGGCCACCATCAGGCCCATCCGCGACGAGCTCAAGACCCTGAGGGCCGAGGGACAGATCAGCCCCTCCGTCTACAGGCTCTACTACAGGAAGGCCAAGGGAGGCATGTTCAAGTCCCGCAGGCACCTGAGGCAGCACATGATGGCCGCCGGACACCTGAAGGAGGAGATCTGATGGCAACCGGACCTAGATACAAAGTAGCATTCCGCAGGAGAAGAGAGAACCGCACCGACTACTACGCCCGCCGCAGGCTCCTCAGGGGCCAGGAGGCAAGGGCCATCGTCAGGAGGTCCAACAAGAACGTCACCGTCCAGTTCGCCGAGTTCGGCATGGAGGGCGACAGCATCCTCGCCAGCGCGAGCACCAAGGAGCTGAAGGCCATGGGCTGGGAGCACTCCTGCTCCTCCATCCCCGCGGCCTACCTCGTGGGATACCTCGCCGGCAAGAGGGCGATGGATGCGGGGATCGAGTACGCGGTCCTCGACATAGGCATGCAGAAGGTCCAGCACGGCGGAGTCCTCTTCGCCACTGTGGCCGGGATGTGCGACGCAGGCCTTGAGGTCCCCCACGGAGAGGACGTCCTCCCCGACGAGGACAGGATCCTGGGCAAACACATCGATGAAGGCATCGAGGCTGACATGAACAGCCTCAAAGAGAAGATGGAGGCTGAGTGAAATGGCTGACTGGGTTCCCAAGACAAGACTGGGACAGATGGTCCTCAACGGAGAGGTCACAACCATGAGCGATGCCCTGGCCACGAAGCTGCCCCTGCGCGAGCCCGAGATCGTGGACATCCTGCTGCCCGACCTCAAGGACGAGGTCATCGACCTCAACATGGTCCAGAGGATGACCGACTCCGGTAGGAGGGTCAGGTTCGCCGTGACCTGCATCGTCGGAAACGGCGACGGGTTCATCGGCATCGGCAGGGCCAAAGGAAAGGAGGTCGGGCCCTCTATCAAGAAGGCCATCGACAACGCAAAGCTGAACATGATCGAGATCAAGAGGGGATGCGGATCCTGGCAGTGCGGATGCGGCCAGGCCCACAGCCTCCCCTTCGAGGTCGTCGGATCCACCGGTTCCGTCACCGTCAGCCTGAAGCCCGCACCCCGCGGTGTCTCCCTGGCCGTCGGAGACGTCGCCAAGAGCCTGCTGACTCTGGCCGGTGTCCGCGATGCATGGGGGTTCGCCAGGGGAAACACCAAGACCAAGGTGAACTACGCCATGGCGACGTTCGAAGCACTTAAGATGACCTCCCGCATGAGGGTTACAGACGAACAGGCCAAGAGCCTGAACATCGTCTCCGGTCCCACCGGCATCACGTATGCCGAGACCGACGCAGACCAGGAGGAGTGAGCATGGCATACGCAGTCATTCGCGTCCGCGGACAGCCCGATGTCAACCGCGACATCGAGTACACCATGGGCCTGCTCGGACTCACCAGGGTCAACCACTGCGTGGTCGTCCCCGAGAACGCATCCACCAAGGGCATGCTCCAGGTCGTCAAGGACTACTGCACCTGGGGAGAGGTGAACCAGGAGACCCTGGCCGCCATGATCCGCGCCCGCGGCAGGATCGCCGGAGACGGCGAGATCACCGACGACTACCTCAAGGAGAAGTCGGAGTTCGCCACCGTCGACGACATGGCCAAAGCGATAATCGAGAACAACTACAAGATGAAGGATGTGGAGGACGCCAAGCCCGTGTTCCGCCTGCACCCGCCCGTGAAGGGATACGAGGGCAACAAGCGCTCGTACAGGAACGGCGGTGCTCTCGGATACAGGGGAGAGGCCATCAACGACCTCATCAACAGGATGCTGTGAGGTGTGAAGGATGCCTAGCAGAACCAAGAAATTCAGGGGATACAGGACCCACGGCCGCGGTAAGAAATCCGGTCGCGGTGCCGGTATCATCGGTGGTCACGGACAGGCCGGACTGGGCAAGACCGGGAAGATCGGTATGCTCAAGTACGACAGGGACCACTACGGCCGCCACGGTTTCAAGAGACCCCAGTGCATGGTCGAGGCCAACCGCACGATCAATGTCGGGGAGCTCTCGGAGCAGATCGAGAGGTTCGTCTCGATGGGCTTCGCCAAGAAGGAGGGCGACGCGTACACCGTCGACCTCACCGAGGCCGGCATCGACAAGCTGCTCGGAACGGGAGCCATCGACATCGCGGTCAACGTGACCGTCGCCGAGGCCTCCGAGAAGGCGCGCGAGAAGGTCGCGGCCGCCGGCGGTTCCGTCGCAGAGTGAACGTAAAAGGAGAGGTAGATAGGGATGGAAGATACACCAAGCCTGTTGTTCAAGATCAAGCCCTTGTCCGACAGGCTACCCTCCGTCAAACGGCCTGAGGGGCACGTGCACTTCAGGACGAAGATGATGTGGGTAATCGTCATATTGGTTCTATACTTCGTGATGACCAATGTGTACCTGTATGGCTTGGACCAGTCCGAATCCCTGGACTTGTTCGCACAGTATAGGACCATCATGGCGGGAGCTTCGGGATCGCTGCTTCAGCTCGGTATCGGGCCGATAGTCACAGCATCCATCATAATGCAGCTCTTCGTAGGTGCGAAGATCATCAAGCTCGACCTCTCCAAGCGCGAGGACAAGGCCTGCTACCAGTCCGTCCTTAAGCTGCTGGTCATCGTGATGATCGTCTTCGAGGCGATCCCCCAGGTGTTCGGCTACCTCGTCCCCTCGGACGGGGCGGTCGACCTCCTGGGCAGTGCCGGTGCCAAGCTGCTGCTCATCGTGCAGCTGTTCGCGGGCTCGTACATCATCTTCATGATGGATGAGGTCGTGTCGAAATGGGGTATCGGCAGCGGTATCTCGCTGTTCATCGCAGCGGGGGTGGCGCAAGCCCTGTTCACCGGGGCCCTGAACTGGAACCCGGTGGACATAAGCTCCGCCGTCGGCCTCGACAACCCGCCGGCAGGAACAATACCGAGGGCGCTCTACTACATCTTCAACCTGTCACCGGAGGAGATGGCGTCGGGAGGCTACGAGTCGCTGTTCCTGGGATCGCCGAACCCGATGATCGCACTGGTGGGAACGCTAGCGATCTTCCTGGTGGTGGCGTATCTCGAATCCACGAGGATCGAGCTGCCCCTGTCCCATGGCAACGCCAGGGGGGCAAGGGGAAGGTATCCGATCAAGCTGATGTACGCAAGCAACATCCCGGTCATCCTGATGTCCGCGCTGCTGGCCATCGTGAGCATGACCGCGCTGCTGCTGTACAGCAACGAGACCCTCAGCTCCATCCCGCTGATCGGAGGCAACTCCGCCATCGGGTACTTCGAACCCAACTCGACGACGGCCGCCGGAGGTCTGGCCTGGTATCTGTCCGCCCCGCAAGGGCTGACGGACTGGCTGATGCCAATACTGGACCCGACCACCTACGGCAACGGCCACAACGCGATACAGAACCTGGCGCACTGCGCGATCTACTTCACCGTCATGGTGATGGGATCCATCCTGTTCGCCAAGTTCTGGGTCGAGACCACGAACCTCGGCCCGGAGGCAGTGGCCAACCAGATCCAGAGGAGTGGAATGCAGATCCCCGGATTCCGCCGCGACCCGCGCGTGCTGAAGCGTGTGCTGGAGAGGTACATCCCAACCATCACCATAATGTCAGGAGCGATGGTCGGAGCGCTGGCGGCATTCGCCGACATGGTGGGAACCACCGGAAACGCGAGCGGTACTGGAGTGCTGCTGTGCGTCGGTATCATCATCCACTTCTACGAGGCCATCGGCCGCGAGCAGATGATGGAGATGAACCCCGTCATGAGGGGATTCTTCGGATCGGAGTGATGAAGGATGCCAAACCCTGGGAGCCCTGAAAGCATGCAGAAGGTGCAGCAGCAGGCACCGCCGATGTCCAACAAGACAATGATCGGCCTGATGATGTCGATGATCGTCATGATGGCGGTCATGACCTTCAGGGAGCCCATCGGGCGCGCGCTGGACGTAGTGTTCAGCCCCATCGCGTTCGATGGGCAGTACCCGGTTCTCACGCTGATCATCGCGGGACTGGTGATGATCACGGTGTCCACCGTGGTCAGGAGCCTGATGTCGGACCCGATCGAGATGGCCAAGAACCAGCAGATCCAGAGTGACTTCAACAAGGAGTTCCGCCAAGCGAGGATCGAGAACAACCTGTTCAAGATGAAGAAGCTCCAGGAGATCCAGCCACAGATGATGGCCATGTCGATGGAGTCCAGCACCCAGCAGATGAAGGTCATGCCGATCACCATGATCGTGCTGATGCCTGTGTACGCATGGGTCTGGTACTTCCTGCAGGTCGGGGGAGACTACTTCTCGGAGGATGTTATCGTCAACATCCCGTGGAGTTCCGGGTTCGATCTGAATGATCCCCTGCTGTTCATCCCGTCATGGATCATCATATACACCATGGTCAGCCTGCCCATCGGGCAGATCGAGAACAGGCTCCTGAGGTTCTACTTCCTGAAGAAGCACCTCAAGGAGCTGGAATCCGAAGCTCAGAGGGCTGAGGTAGAATGAGGATAACCATAAGCGGTCCGCCCGGCTCGGGAAAGACGACCGCCTGCAGCAAGCTCTCGGAGGCGCTCGGCCTTGACGCCATCGTCTTCGGCAAGATCTTCCGCGAGCTTGCTGCAGAAAAAAACCTTACACTGGGGGAGCTCGGCGCACTTGCCGAGGCCGACCCCTCCATCGACCGGATGATCGATTCCAGGCTCCTGGAGATCGCCAGGACCCATCCGGATATCATTCTCGAATCCAGGTTGTCCGCGTACATGCTCACACGCAACGGCATCCCTGCGTTCAGGGTCCTCCTCGAGGCCAGTCCCGACGTGAGGATGGCGAGGGTGGGCCTCCGCGAGGGGGAGACCCTGGAGGAGGCGACGGCGAAGACCCTGGACCGTCAGAGGTCCGAGGCCAAGAGGTACATGATGTACTACGGGATCGACATCAACGACCGCAGCGTCTACGATCTCGTCCTGAACACGGACGACATGACCCCTGATGAGGTCCTGGAGACGATCCTCGACGGGGTGCGCCAACGTGCTTCTGATTAAGGACCCCGATGCGATCCCCGACAAGTGGGGCAAGAGGCCCTCCGACCGTTCCATAGGGGAGTTGCTGGAAGGCGGCGTAATCATCCTCGACAAGCCTTCAGGCCCGACATCCCACCAGGCAACAGCCTGGGTCCGTGACGCCCTCAAGGTCGACAGGGTCGGGCACGGGGGGACTCTGGACCCGTATGTCAGCGGCGTCCTTCCGATCACTCTCGGGAAGGCGGTCCGTCTGACCGATGTAGTCCTGTCCTCCGATAAGGAGTACATATGTCTGATGCGTCTGCACGCCGACCGTCCCGAGGCAAGGGTCAGGGAGGTCATGTCCCGTTTCAGGGGCAAGATCTACCAGCTCCCGCCGGTGAGGTCGGCCGTCAAGAGGCAGCTCAGGATCAGGACGATAAAGGAGCTGGAGATCCTCGACATCGAGGGTCGGGACGTCCTGTTCAGGATGTCCTGCGATGCCGGGACTTACGTCAGGACCCTATGTGTCGACATAGGGGACCTTCTGGGGTGCGGGGCGAACATGGTGGAACTCCGCCGCACACGTTCGGGGAAGATGACCGAGGCCAGGGCCAACAGCCTTCAGGACATCCGCGATGCGTATGTTTTCTGGCAGCAGAACGGCCGCGGCGAATGGCTGAGGGGAATGCTCCTGCCGTTGGAGGTCCTGGTCGAACCGCTGCCCAAGGTGGTGGTGAAGGCAACGGCGGTGGATGCCGTCTGCCACGGTGCGGACCTCAATGTCTCAGGGGTGCACATGCTGGACGAGGACATCAGGAAGAACGCCCTCGTCGCGATGATGACGGCGCGCGGGGAGCTCATTGCACTCGGGCGCATGTCGATGTCCACATCGAAGGTCATGTCCGCATCGTCCGGGCGCGCAGTTGAGACTGTCCGCGTGTTCATGGAACCGGGCCACTATCCCAGGATGTGGAAGTACTCCACAGACCTAGAGGGTATGTGCCAGTCTCCGGAATTCGTGGAATGAGCGTTACGTTTCTAAACACCTCGGTCAATACGGGTCCTAGGTGCTGAAATGGCTTTGTTCGACAAGAGGGAGCAGGTATACGGTCCGGAGCAGGTCTCCGTGGGCGATTTCGATCCTACCGTCGACGGTTGCTACAGGAACGTCGTCACCGTCTCGCTCGATGTCAGGCCCAAGCGCGCCCTGTTCGTCAAGGTGGTTTCGGACCGTCCAGTGGACGTGCTCGTCGCCCGTGAGAACGGGTCGTCGGTGGGTCACAAGGACGGTGTGACCGATGCCGTCCTCGGGCCATACAGCACGGACAAGCTCCACAGCATGGGGATCTTCCTCGGGGTGTACCCGGGGGACAAGGCCCTCGTGACCCTGGAGGCATGGATGGAGAGGGAATGAGGGGCGCATCCAACACAGGCAGGGGCGCTATCTCGCTGATGAGGGACGTCGACTACATCGTAGCGTACATATTCCTGGGCCTTCTGGCGGCGTCCTTGGTCGCCGTGGCGGTTCTTGTCCTGGCCACTGGCCGTTCCGTGTATCAGACATTGCCTCTGGTCGCACTGCCGCTGTTCGTCATCGGACTGATCGACTACGTGTACAGCCGCCGCTGGCTGGCGGTCCTCCTGATAGCCGCGATAAGCGCGGCGGTGTACTTCCTGGATCCCTCGTGGACGCTGGTGATCCTATTCCTGTTCATCTGTGCCGCCGGCCTTGCCGTAATGACGGAGGTCATCCAGAGGCATGCCTTCTACAGGGTGCTGAGGGCAGTGGAACTGGCCAACGTGCGCCAGGACCCCGGCATATGGGACAGGGTAATCATATTCCTGTTCAACATCCCGTGCGATCTGGATACCCGCAATCTGACCATAGACGGAAGCGTGAAGAGGACGCGCATACCTTGGGCGGATATGGCGGAATCCATGGTGCTGGCACTTGTCCTGTGCATGTTCCTTTGGATATACATGTTCCTCAACCCCGCATTCCGGGTCGCCACGTCCGGGATCCCGACGTACACCTTCACGATCATGCTATACGTCGCGCTCCTGGCTATGCCATGGACGATATTCAAGTCCCTGAACGCGCGCATCGAGACGGATTACAGGGACTTCAGCCTATTCCGCGGTCTCCTCGAGACCATGAAGCGTATGTTCCTCCCGTCATTCGCCGCACTGTTCTTCCTGATGCTGGCACTGTTCTCGGGGGTCTACACGCTGTACTATATCCTGCTGTCGGTGCTGATGATAGCGGCCACCACAATCTCCGCAGGCGCGATGTACTACATGCGTAACGAGCCGTCGGTCATCGATGACATCACGGGGAAATGGCCGGAGTTTCGGCCCGTTGGCATATATGAGGGGCTCGGTTCCAGGTCGGAGCATCCCCTGGACGACGGTGTCCCGGGGACGCCCCGCAGAAGCAGGGACTCCTGCTTCTCTCAGAAGTAATTGTTCTTGTCGTAGTTGGCGTTGAGCCTTCCCGGTTTGTCCAGGCCCTGGATGATCGGCTTGAAGACCTCCCCGGACGACATGCCGGGGGTCTTGTTGAGGCCGATGATCTCGGGCTCGTGCCAATTTGTGATGATGATCTTGTACTTCTGGACGACCCCTTCGACCGAGATGCAGGGGTCTTCGGAGGCTTTCAGGATGTCCAGTGCGACGTCGGCGAGGATCTGGATCTCCTCGGGGGTAATCTCGTCCGCGAGCCTTATGAAGAACGTATGCTCCTCAGTCGTGCCGTTGAGCAGGTAGGTGACCTCCGACTTGCTGACTATGTCCCTGAACTTCTCGGGCTTCTCGCCCTCCCCGGACAGCTCCAGCATGCGCTCCTTCCAGACGTTGGGGATGTCGACGTAGATGGCATCCTTCCCGAGTATCTTCCACATGCCCGCGTGAATCCCGTCGGCGATTATAATGTTGCCGACATGATGGCACGTGCGCGCGAGCGCAGACGCGTGCGCGTGGAAAGGTTAATAATGGCGTCAGCCTACGGTCGCGCGGGTACATAACATGCCGGAGGAATTCAAGGTAACGCCGTGGGAGGTCACCGGGGACATTGACTACGAGCTGCTCCAGGAGAGGTTCGGGACGACCCCGATCGACCAGGCCCTTCTCGACAGGCTATCCGCGGGCGGAGACCTCCACTACATGCTCAGGCGCGGCATCTTCTATTCCCACAGGGACCTGGTGCCTCTGCTGAACGAATACGACAAGGGCAACAGGTTCGTCCTCTACACGGGAAGGGGCCCTTCGGGCAGCACCCATCTCGGGCACATCATGCCATGGATCTTCAACAAATGGGTGCAGGACAGGTTCGGAGTCGAGATGCTCTTCCAGCTCACGGACGACGAGAAGTTCCTGTTCAAGGACCTGACCCTGGAGGAGACTGGTTCGATGGCGTACGAGAACGCCCTCGACTTCATAGCCCTGGGGTTCGACCCCAAGAAGACCCGCATCATAGTCAACACGAAGAACGTCGACCGCCTGTACCCAATCGCGCTGCGTGTCGCGAAGAAGGTGACGTTCTCCACCGCCAAGGCGGTATTCGGCTTCGACAACTCCACAAACATAGGGTCGATATTCTACACGACCATGCAGTCCGTCCCTGCGTTCCTCCCTTCCGAGGATGCGGGCAGGCAGGTCCCGGTCCTCATCCCCTGCGGGATCGACCAGGACCCCCACTTCAGGGTCACGAGGGATGTCGCCCCCGGCCTGGGGTACCCCAAGCCCTCCCTCGTGTACTGCAAGATGTGCCCCGGCCTCTCGGGCGGGGACAAGATGTCATCCTCCGACGAGAACGCTACGATATTCACGACGGATTCGCCCAAGGCAGTCAAGAAGAAGGTCGGGAGGGCCTTCACCGGCGGATGTGTATCCGTCGAGGAGCAGAGGGAGAAGGGCGGCAATCCCGATGTATGCGCCGTGTACAAGTACAACCACTACCTCTTCGAGCCCGACGATTCCAAGCTGGAGGAGATGGCGGAGAAGTGCAGGAAGGGAGAGATCCTGTGCGGTGAGTGCAAGATGTGCCTCATCGAGAAGATAAACGTCTTCCTGGAGCAGCATCAGGACAAGAGGGAGAAGGCGAAGGACGTCGTCGCCGAGATGACTTACGACGGTTTCGAATGGTGATTCCATGGGTATCGAGGAAATTCTTGAGGGACTTAGCTACAACGAGAAGAGGCTCCTTCTGGCTCTGGATGCCAGGGGAGGGAAGGCATCCCCGGCGGACCTCATAGAGGAGGGGAGCTTCGGGCTCGAGGTGGAGGTCATGGGTGCGGCCTCATGGCTCGAATCCAAGGGCATGGCATCGATATCCGAGAGCTCCGAGAAGCTGTACGTCCTCGCCGACCCGTCGGCAGTGGAGTCCGGTCTCCCCGAGAGGGTCGCCATCACGGCGATCGACGGTGCAGGCGGGTCCATGAGCATGGATGCCCTGGCGGAGGCCATGCCCGGCGGCATGGACAAGGTCGCCGTGGGATGGCTCAAGAGGAAAGGCCTGGCGGACATCGTCAAGGACGGCCCTTCCAAGAACCTCGTGCTGACCGACAGGGGGAGGGAGACCCTGACCGCGAAGATGGCGGACGAGGAGCTCCTGGCCAGGATGGCCGAGTCGCCCGTGCCAGAGGCCGAGGCCGACCCGGCGGTCATAAAGGACCTGAAGGGCCGTCAGGGGATGATCGCCGAGAAGATCGTGACGGCCAGATCCGTATCCATAACCGATCTCGGCAGGGAGGCGGTCGCCGCGGGGATCGAGCTAAAGCCCCAGATCACAGACATCACGGACCGCATCATCCAGAGCGGCGAATGGAGGGACGCCGAGTTCAGGAAGTACGACATCCAGACATTCGCCCCCTCGGTTTACGCCGCCAAGAAGCACATGCTCTCCAGGCTCGGTGCGCAGGTGAGGAGGCTGTTCACCGACATGGGTTTCACGGAGATGTCATCGGAGTACGTCCAGCCAGCCTTCTGGAACCTGGACGTCCTATACACCCCCCAGGACCATCCCGCCAGGGACCTGCAGGACACGTTCTACCTCGAGAGTCCCGCCTCCATCCATGTGGACGACGACGAGCTGGTCTCCAAGGTCAAGAGCATCCACGAGGACGGATGGACCACCGGGTCCACCGGATGGGGCGGCGCATGGTCCAGGGAGAGGGCGGAGGCGGCTCTCCTGAGGACACACAGCACAGTCAGCAGCATCAAGTTCATCGCGGAGCATCCGGATGCCCCCCAGAAGGCGTTCTCCATCTCGAGGATATTCAGGAACGAGTCCATTGACTCGACCCATCTCCCGGAGTTCACCCAGATCGAGGGGATCGTCATCGACGAGAACGCCGACTTCGACATGCTCATATCGATCATCCGCGAGTTCTATGCCAGGATGGGATTCGACCAGATCCGCATCAGGCCCGCCTACTTCCCCTACACAGAGCCCTCCCTGGAGCTGGAGGTCTTCTTCAACGGGAAGTGGATGGAGCTCGGGGGCGCGGGCATATTCAGGCCCGAGGTCGTCGCGCCGTTCGGCGTCAAGCACCCCGTCCTTGCATGGGGGTTCGGGTTCGAGAGGCTCGCGATGCTCAAATGGAACATCAAGGACATCAGGGACCTCTACATCTCCGACCTCGACACTCTCAGGACGAACAAGGTCCTCTGATTCCGACTCGGCGCGACGGCGCAGCTCGCCTCTCCTGTCCGGGCTTTTGGCCGCGCAGGATGCCGAGTACAGCAGGGCGGCTGCCCGCCCCCTCTGGCCGAGCGCCCTTCTGGAGTCGGCCTCGCACTCCAGGACCTCGTCCAGTCTGAATAGGCATCCCGACTCCATCATGCGGTTCCTGCATACCCCGAGGAACACGAGCGCCTCCGAGTGGCGCCCTTCGGCCGCCATCGATTTCCCGAGGGCGGCAGCGGTCGGGACGTCCGCGTTGTAGCAGTCCAGCGCCTCCCTGAGGGCTCCGGCCGAGTCCCTCCTTGCCAGAAGCACCTCCGCCACCATGGCTCCCCTGAGGCAGGGGTCCTCCACCCTCTGGACAGCCCTCATGGCCCCGTCGCAGTCCCCCAGGCGAAGCATCGAGAACGCCGCCACCGCGGACAGGTCCGCATCCCGCGCGTCCGCCGACAGGCTGTCCAGGAGCGCTGCGGAGCCGGGAACCGGGCAGTCCATGAGCTCGTATCTGTTCATAAGTGCCAGCTTGGCGGCCTCCCTCGTCCTGCCTGCGCCATAGAGGTGGGATATGCGCTCCCAGTGATTCGCCGCGTTGTCGGCGCACCAGTCGGCGGCGATGCTGTGCCAGCGCCTGAGATCCTCGGGGGACGCCCTGTCCAGCAGCCATCTGCGGGACGCCTTCCTGATGGACACGAACCCGTTCCTGTCGAAGGGCACGATCGGGTGGATGCCCGGGACCGTCGATCTGTGAACTGGCGTCTCGATCAGGAGGATGGCCCCCACCGAATCCCTGTCCGGGCCGTCCAATCTGTCCAGTGCGTCCGAGCGGCAGTAGTTAAGGTTGGAAGGCAAAAGGTCCCCTTCGTCCGATCCCTCGAGCAGGACCTTCGCCCTCGCCATCCCCTCCGGTGTGAGGAAGTAGATCTTCCTGGAAACCCTGCTGCACGGGTCGCCGTTCACCTTCGCGCTCCCCGAGTACACGGTCCCGTCCCTGATCGTCCTTCCCAGGAGAAGGGATGCATGGGACCTGGAAATCCCGAGTCCTTCGCCCACCCCGTCCTGTGTGATGTCGAACGGAGCCCCAAACCTGATCTCCGGGTCCACATGCCTGAACCTGTACAGGTGCAGGAGCACCCTGTCCGTCTGAGTAATCCTCATGGGTCGTGCCTTGTGTTGTCCCAATAAAGCGATGTTCTGACATTCTATGCTAGATACTCTTTCGACCTATCATCCTGGAAACGGTTAATACCCGCTTCAGGAATCACGGGCCCATGTCCCGCCTACTGGTCTGCAGCGAAGCCGATCCGCCCTCCGTCAACATCAGGGCGGCCCTACTTAGGATGCACGAATGGGAGGACATGGGGTCCCTCGACGGCATAAGCTACCTCAGGCGCGGAGACGTCTACATTATGAGCATACAGGACATGCACACGCGCCACGACGATCTGGATAAGCAGGCAGAGTCGTTCGGGATAGCAGTCGATGAGGTCATCGTCATGTCCAGGCACTCCGCAAAGAGCGGCCGCCCAGCGCTAACGGCCCATCCCATCGGGAACTTCAAGGGCAATGAGTTCGGCGGGAGGGAGAGGACGTTGGTCAGGCCGTCGCCGGCACTGATGACCGATGCGCTCAGGAGGATCGCCCGCTACAACGCCGATCCGGGCAACCAGGTGTGCTTCGAGGTCACCCATCACGGACCGTGGCTGGACAAGCCCACGTTCTACATAGAGATAGGGAGCGACGAGAGCCACTGGGGCAATCCAGTCTCCGCGGAGACCCTGGCGAGGGTCATATCGGACCTGGATCCCGCCGAGGGCTATCCCACGGTGGTCGGTGTGGGCGGAGGGCACTATGCACCGAGGTTCAGCGACGTGGCGCTCACCCACAAGGTGAACTTCGGCCACATGCTGCCCCTCTACCAGTACGAGGATGCAGACGACGAGGAGTTCCTCCGCATGCTGGGGGATGCCTGCCGTGTCACGGGCACGGACCAGGTGTACATCCACAAGAAGTCCATGAAGAAGCCGATGGAGCGCAGGATCGCCGAGCTCGTCGAGTCGGCCGGGTACGATGCCCCTTCGTCATCCGACTTCGAGCAACTCAGTGTGAGTTGACGAACGTCCCGTCGAACCTCTGTCCGAGGATGGCTTTGCGCAGCTCCTCGAGGTTGCGGCCGTCCACGATCATGATGTCGATATGCTTCTCGGCCGCGATCCTGACTCCGAGGGGGTCGAAGACGCTGGATTTGGAGGCTCCGTGCTCCTTGTACACGATCTCCCCCAATCTGCCGATCGTCATCTCGGGTATCCTGACGGCGTCGGGGTTCTTGCGGGGGTCATCGGTGTAGACCGCGTCGACGGAAGTCGCGTTCACGACCCTGTCCGCATCCATGCACGATGCCACCATCATCGCCACGGCGTCTGTCGTGTGTCCCGGTTCCGTCCCGCCCATGACGGCGACCCTGCCGGGGGCGGCCGAAGCAGCGGTCTCCTCGGGGGACTCCGAAACCCTGTCCGGCATGTCCCCCATGGCAAGTGCCAGCAGCTGGGCGTTGAGCCTTGTGGCGCCGATCCCGAGGATGTCCAGCTTGTAGTCGTCGCCACCGAGGTCGCGCCCGATGTCCGCGTAGAACCTTGCCGTACGGCCGCCTCCGCAGACCACCGCTATCCTGGCATCCTTGGACAGCTCCCTGAGCATCGAGGCCAGTCTGGCTATGTATTCAGAATCATCGTTCCCGGGAATGAGGATGGACCCGCCGATAGAGACAACAACGCTATCCGTAAGACCACGCACCAATATGTTTAATATGCAAGCCCACTTGACATAAAAACATTGGTGATGTCAATGGGAGAAACCAATTCAGAGGACAAAGCCAGATACGATTTCAAGAAGGACATGCAGGAGATCACAAGCTACAGGGGAAGGGGCACGGAGCTCATCTCCGTGTACGTTCCCGGATCCAAGCAGATCTCCGATGTCATGGCGTATCTCAGGAGCGAGCAGTCTCAGGCGTCCAACATCAAGTCGAAGACGACCATGAAGAACGTCCAGAGCGCCATCGACTCCATCGCTGCTCGACTCAAAACCTA
Organism: Methanomassiliicoccaceae archaeon UBA71; assembly: GCA_002504405.1. GTDB lineage: Archaea > Thermoplasmatota > Thermoplasmata > Methanomassiliicoccales > Methanomethylophilaceae > Methanoprimaticola. The sequence goes on along the minus strand of DARO01000004.1, from coordinate 64,137 downwards.
CAAATCACCGCCGGAGAACGGCGTAGTCATATTCTGCGGGGAGGTTCCCAGGGCGGGGGACCAGACCAAGATGGTCCAGTACGTCATCAACCCTCCCGAACCCATAACAGCGTTCCTGTACAGGTGCGACTCCACATTCTTCACGGAGCCGCTGGAGTCCATGCTTCTGGACAAGAAGTGCTACGGGCTCATCACCATAGACAGGTCGGAGGCGACCCTCGGGCTCCTCTCCGGGAGCAGGATCCAGGTCCTGAAGCACTTCGACTCGCTGGTTCCTAGCAAGCACCACCAGGGAGGTCAGTCATCCGTCCGTTTCGAGAGGCTGATCGAGATCGCCGCCCACGAGTTCTTCAAGAAGGTCGCCGACAACGCCACGGAGGTGTTCCTGGACAGGCCGGAGCTTCTCGGAATCCTCATAGGCGGTCCCGGAGCAACGAAGGACTTCTTCGTCAAGGAGGAGTACCTCCACCATGAGCTGAGGAAGAAGGTCGTCACGCCCCTGGTGGATACCGGGTACACGGACGAGTCCGGCCTGAGGGAGCTCGTGGAGAACGCGAAGGACATCATCACAGACATGCAGCTCACCAAGGAGAAGGAGTTCATGCAGAGGCTCTTCACCGAGATCAGGAAGGCCGACGGCGGCCTTTCCTGCTATGGGGAGGAGGAGGTACGCCAGGCCACGGACATGGGTGCTGTGGACGTCCTTCTGGTCTCCGAGAGCCTCAGCAAGAGGAGGGTCACCGTGCAGTGCCTCTCCGGACACGTCCACGAGCTCACAGTCAAGAACGCTGACGAAAGGATCCCGTGTCCCGAGTGCGGGGCCAACACCACCGTCGTCAAGGACGAGGACCTCATCGACGATTTCTTCCTGAGGGCGGATGCGTTCAACACCCGCGTGCAGATCATCTCCCCGGATTCGGAGGAGGGGGACATGCTTCTGAAGGCCTTCGGCGGCATAGCCGCGATCCTCAGGTACAAGGTGTGATAACATGACGATAATGAACCAATTCGAGGAGGAGGTACGCTCCAAGGTCTCGGACGCACTGAAGGGCATGGGCGCGGACATCGATTTCGTCACCGAGCTCCCTTCAGTGGACACCGCCGACCTGGCCGTGCCCTGCTTCACGATGTCCAAGGCCCTGAGGAAGGCGCCCCAGGCCATCGCCGACGAGCTCGCCTCGGCCATACAGCCCTCGGGGCTCGTCGCATCGGTGACCTCCGTCAACGGGTACCTCAATTTCTGCATGGACGGGGGAGCGCTTGTCAAAGGGGTACTCGATGACATAATCGCAAGCGACGGGGATTTCAGGGCTCCCGCAACAGGCTTGAGGGTGAACGTGGAGCACACATCCACCAACCCCACCGGGCCGATACATGTGGGCAGGGCAAGGAACCCCATCATAGGCGACACCCTCGCCAGATGCCTCAAGAGATGCGGACACGATGTCACCACGGAGTACTACGTCAACGACGTGGGGAAGCAGGTCGTCATCCTGACATGGGGGGTGGAGAACGTCCCCGACGACGTCGCCGATGCAGAGGCGGAGGAGCACGCGAGGAACGCCGGACACGAGAAGGAGAGGGACAAGACCGATCACAGGCTGGTGGCGAAGTACCGTGTCGCCAACAAGAGGATGGAGTCGGAGCCCGAGGTCCAGGAGGAGATCGCGGACATGCTGCGCAGGTTCGAGGCCGGAGACCAGGAGGTTATAGGCACAGTCCGCAGGACCGCCGAGGCCATGCTGGGCGGACTCAAGGAGACCCTCTCCAACATCAACGTCAGCCTCGACAGGTACACCTGGGAGTCCGGCTTCATCGCCGACGGTTCCGCAAGGGATGTCGTCGAGAGGCTCAAGGTGACTCCGTATTCCGGCCAGACGGAGGACGGCGCCTGGTACATCGACCTCAAGGACTTCGGGATCTAGGGGAAGAACACCAAGTTCACGTTCACGAGGTCCGACGGGACGACACTCTACACCACACGCGACCTGGCCTACCATCTGAACAAGTTCTCAAGGTCGGACAGGGTCATCGACGTCCTGGGCGAGGACCAGAAGCTGGGCTCGAAACAGCTCTGCAGCGCGCTGGAGATCCTCGGACACGACAAGATGCCGGAGCCTCTCTTCTACTCGTTCGTCTCCCTCCCAGAGGGCAAGATGTCGACCAGGAAGGGTGTGGTCGTCTATCTGGACGACCTCATCGACGAGGCAGTTGCCCACGCCTACGACGAGGTGAGGTCCAGGCTGGAGACCAGGAAGGTCGAGATGACCGAGGAGAGGATGAGGGAGATCGCATGGACAGTCGGAATCGGGGCCATCAGGTACAACATCGTCCGCGTCCAGCCCGAGAAGCAGCTCGTGTTCAAATGGAGCGAGGCGCTGAACTTCGACGGCAACTCAGGCCCGTACCTACAGTACGTTCATGCGAGGGCGTGCAGCATGCTGAGGAAGGCCGGGGAATTCCAGAGGGACACCGACCCGTCCAAGCTATGCGACCCCTCCGAGATCAACCTGGTCAAGAAGCTGGCAAGGTACGGCGAGGTCATCAAGGAGGCCGGGGATGCCAAGAGGATCCATGTCCTCCCTGCCTACGGGCATGAGCTGGCGGTGGCATTCAACCAGTTCTACGCGGCCGTGTCCGTCCTGGACGCTGGGCCACGCAGGGACGCGAGGCTGACCCTGGTGGAATGCACGAGGGATGTCCTCGCCGATGTCCTGGACTGCCTCGGCATGGGTGCTCCAGAGGAGATGTGAGCATGGAGATACGCCCGGTCAGGATCAAGGACATAGAGGGCGTCCGCGACCTGGAGATATCCTGTGTACGCGAGTACTTCGCCGCGACGCTGGAGAACAGGTGGGAGGACCTCCCGCAGGACTGGAAGGACAACCTCGGCGCCAGCAGCAGGAACCATTTCAAGGCGTACCTTGACAGCGGCCTCAGCCTCGTGGCCGAGGAGGATGGAGAGATCGTCGGGTTCATATTCGCTCAGATGCTCCACCATATCTGCGATGAGGACAACCTCCTGTGGATAGAGAACATGGGTGTCCACCCATACTTCCGCAGGAACATGATCGGGTACAAGCTGCTCCGGGAGTGCGTCAGGCTCGGTCGCGAGAAGGGCGCCACCGTCGCACATGCCATGATCCAGCCGGACAACGCACCTTCCATCCTACTCTACAAGAAGCTGGGGTTCTTCATGGACAGGCGCGAGGTCGCGCTCCTGGACCTCAGGGATCCCGCTCTCAGGATCTGAGGGCGTAACTCGGGACGGGCGTTCGCCCGCCCCGGTCTTTCATAATCGAACGGGTTTAATGGCGGGGAGGCCCCGCCGGGAGGGCTCACTCCTTGCCCTTCTTCTTGCTCTCCAGGTACCTCTTCCTCTCGGTCGAGGGCCCCGTAGAGCTCTTCTGCTTCTTCTGGCTCTTCTCGGCCATCTCCTGCTTCCTCAGAGCCTCGAGCTGCTCGAACGTCATCTCCGGCTTGTTCTTCGGGGTGTCGCGGATCTTGAGGTAGGCGAATATCGCGATGACTATGACGATGACCGCTATCACGAGGTAGAGCGCCCAGTTCGACAGGATGTTCTTCTCGACGTTCACGGTGACGTTGAACGAGCTGGTGGTGAACTGGCCGGAGGGATCCGTGGTGCAGGACACGGTCAGGGTGTGCGTGCCCTCGGAGGTGAACCCCGGCATGCTGACCTCCACCCTGTAGCTGGAGTCACCAGCGGGGACGCTGTAGCTCTGCGTCGCGACGGTCTTGCTTCCCTCGGTGACCGTTACGGTCATCTCGAAGCTGGATCCGCTGCTGTTGTCGACGATGAACCATATGGTGCCGCCGTTGAGGTTATCGAATTCGAAGGTCCTCTGGGAGTTGTCGATGGTCGCCCCGTCGGTGTCGGCGGGGATCATGCAGACGGCCAGTGCCAGGGCGGCCAGGATTGCAAGCGCGTATCTTCCCTTCATGCGCATTCCTCAGGTGATGATCTCCTCGATGCGCTCCTGCTCGATGGCCCTGCGGATCTCCATGGAGAGCCTCCTTCCCGAGGACATCTCCTTCCTCCAGAGGGTGTTCCCGTAGGGGTGTCCCACGGACATGTGGACGTTGGTTCCGCCGCCGATGCGGGGTGCGACGTCGTATATGTAGAAGTTGAGGTCCTTGTCCACGCAGGTCTGCAGGCAGAAGGGCCCGATGATCCCGGGATCGTAGAACTTCTTCGTGGCCGCGACGTACTTCTCGGCCAGTTCGAACGCCTTGTCAAGAAGCGATTCCCTGAGCGTCGCGGAGTTGTGACCGCAGACCGTGTACTCCGGGATGATCCCGTCGTTCTCGAGCTCCACCTGCTGCTTGCCGGGGAGCCTGCAGTACCCGTCCAGGGAGCTCTCGAACCTCCAGTCGACCCCGAGCAGCTCGATTCTCTCGCCCTTCTCCTCCAGGGGGGAGTAGAAGAAGTCCAGGTTGAAGACGGGGCCGATGATGTACTGCTCCATCCTGGCGTGCTCGAGGAAGTTCTCCTCGATGACGCCCTGCCTGATCAGCTCATCGGATTTCTCGACGAACTGGTCGTAGTCCTTGGCAGTGAAGAAGCCCCTCTCGAGCTTCTTCACCTTGTGGTGGACCTTGACGATGGTGAGCCCGTCAATGTCCTCAGGCTTGGCGACCTTCTTGGGGAAGGGCATTCCGGCCTGCTCAAGGAGCCAGTAGTAGTCCCTCTCGTCCCCTCTCTCCTCGGACCTGAGCAGGTTCCTGCTGCCCACCATGGGCATTGCGAAGTCGTTCTCCACAGCGTCGATGCCGCAGTAGGACACGAAGGACCTGTTGGGGACGAAGAGGACGTTCTTGTCCATGAGGCTCCTCTGGACCTCGGGTTTCAGTATGCTGCTGAACTTGTCAAGGACGACGGGCTCGTCGACGACTCCCCTGACGATGTTGCCCTGGGGGTCCCTCTGTGCCCTGAAGTACTTGGAGAACGTGGCGTCCCTGCCCTGCTGGCATACAGCCACGGTCCTGAATCCCTCGGAGATGGCACCGTCGCAGGTGTCCAGCGCGGAGTGGGATGCCACCACTCCGATCTTGGCATCCGCGAGGTTGTACTTCTCCAGGTTGCCGAGAACCTCGTCTCTGCTGATCATGGTTAAACCTCTGGCTACCGTATCGGGAAGTTGGTATAATAGTTGTTCATCATTGAACGGAGAAGGGTGTGAGAAGTGGTAGCCTCGCTCAGATTCGAACTGAGGTCGCAGGATCCAGAGTCCCGCATGATTGACCGCTACACTACGAGGCTGTTGGAGACACCGATTCCGTCATGGTTATTAAACATATCGTATGGAGGATTCGGCGGAGGGCCTTATTCCCGACCTTCCAGGTCGATTTCACCGCAGAGTATCGAGTCTATGTCGCGAAGATGGTCCGCGATCATGTGCCCCTTGCGAGTCAGAGAATACAGGGTCACGTTCCTCCCCGTGCGCCTCTGTCTCTCGCATATCACCCCTGCCTCGACGAGGGACCGGAGCCTCTTGTTGACGGTGGTCCACCCCCTCTCGTCGAAATCTGTCAGCTTGATCTCCCCCTTGTCGCGGATGAACAAAACGAGGTCCACTGTGTGCTTCTGCTCAAGGAGTGTACCAGCACGGGTGCTCATGCCGGTATTGTAATGTTTTTTGGTTAATGTATCATGTCTTATTCCTTTCAACGTACATTCATTTTATCAATGAGAATGAATATGTTGAAGTTAAAGGTAAACATACCTTAATGTAAGTCCCATCATACCGGAGGACGTTCTTACATGGAAACGGTCACACATTCGCGCAGCGGGGTGAGGGTCCTCGAGGAGAGGCATGCGATATCGGTCATGCTCTATCTGCTGGAGAACAACGGATGCAGGAAATCCGATCTGTACAGGGACGTGTCACGCAACCCCCGGATGCCTGAGAAACTCGAGATGATGGAATCCGCGGGCCTCCTCATGCTGGAGCCGCTGGATGGCGGCACCCACCTCAGGATAGTGCTGACTGATGTTGGCCGTGAGGTGGCCGAGGCTCTGAGCAGGATAGACCTTAGGATGAGTTCCTGACCCGCACCTATCGCCCAGAGCCCTCGGGTCAGTATGTGCAGCTTCCGTTCACGATCCCCAGTATGTCGTCCACGTATCCTGCCGCCCTGTCCTCCATCCTGAGGTCCAGGTCCGAGAGGCCGCGCCTGTACTTGTCCATGACAGAACGGGCGACGGGCTCGAACTCCACTTTCATGGCCGGCCCTATCTCGTCGACGGTCTTCTCGAAGTCCTCCTCCGGGACCGAAAGCAGGAACGCCACCGTCTCGTAGACGATCCTGTCCTCGTCCAGGTACTGGCGGAGCATCTTCTGCTCCCTGGTCGGCTCCTTCCCGTTGAGCTCTGCATCCAGTTCGGCGATCTCCAGCTTCTTCCTGGCCGCCACCGTCCTGATGACTCCGTCGTCGTACTTCCTCAGGACCGAGAACATCCTCTTCAGTCCCGTGTCGTCCTTCATGCGCATGCGGGCCTATCGTCGTGGCGAGTATAAACAATGGTTGGGGAAAAGATGCCCGGGGCGTACCCCGGGCTGTGATGGTTTAGATCACTGAACGGCCTTCTCGACCTTGGAGTAGATCTCGTCGATGGAGCCGACGCCGGGGATCGTCACGAGCGTGCCCTTCTTCTCGTAGTAGGCGATGAGGGGCATGGTGTTCTCGCGGTAGACCTTAAGCCTGTTGGTGACGGTCTCCTCCTTGTCATCGTCCCTCTGGTAGAGCGCGGAACCGCACTTGTCGCAGACTCCCTCGGACTTCGGAGGGTTGTAGACAAGGTGGTAAACGGCGTTGCACTGGGGGCAGGAGCGCCTCTTCGTGAGCCTGGTGATGAGCTCCTCGTCGGCGACGTCGAGGTTGAGCGCAAGGTCGACGTCCAGCTGCTCGGCGAGTGCGTCCGCCTGCTCCACGGTCCTGGGGAACCCATCGAGGATGACCCCTCCCTTCGCCTGGGCGATCTTCTCCTTCATGAGGCCGATGATCAGGTCGTTGGGGACGAGAGCTCCGGAGTCCATGTACTCCTTGGCCTTCTTCCCGAGCTCCGTTCCGTTGCGGACGGCCTCGCGAAGCATGTCGCCGGTGGAGAGCCTGGTGTAGCCGAGCTCCTCGCTGAGTTTCTCACCCTGGGTCCCTTTTCCGGATCCCGGGGGTCCGAGAAGAACAATCACGGATTTCATGAATGTTGGAAAACATCATGATATAAATAAGCGAAGGCGCACCGTCGACGCGATCCCCCTACCGCGTCCGATGCTGGCTATACGCCCCCATGCAGCATCTCGGACGCAGGCGGGAGCATCGCTGGGACATGCCGCATCCTAATCGAGGTTCAAACCTCCCGTCTCCGCAATCATCTATTTATGGTGTCGTGGCAATCGCGAGTGAGATTCAGAGGTGCTCAAATGGACCAGAGTATCATCGACCAGATCGAGAAGATCGTGGGCAAGGAGGGCTACTCGGTAGACCCCGCAATATGCTACACCTACGGTTTCGACGCTTCCATATTCCACAACACTCCGGACATGGTCGTCCAGCCCAGGACCACCGAGCAGGTATCGGAGATCATGAAGGTCGCTTACGCCAACAAGATCCCCGTCACCCCGAGGGGTGCCGGGACAGGCCTCTGCGGGTCCGCCGTCCCCATCAAGGGCGGCATCGTCATGGCCATGCAGAGGATGAACAAGGTCAAGAAGGTCAGCGTGGCAGACCTCTGGGTCGATGTCGAGGCCGGGTGCGTCTACAACGACCTCAACGACGAGCTTGCCAAGTACGGCTTCTTCTTCCCGCCCTCCCCCGGTTCGGCGGAGGCCTGCCAGATCGGAGGGATGGTCGCCAACAACGCGTCCGGTATGCGTGCGGTCAAGTACGGGGCCACCAGGGATTTCGTCATGGGGCTCACGTTCGTAAAGGCCGACGGCGAGATCGTCCGTTGCGGCACCAGGACCATAAAGGACTCCTCTGGATACCAGCTGGCCCGCCTCCTTTGCGGCTCCGAGGGTACACTGGGGGTGATCACGGAGGTCACGCTTAAGCTCACGACCAAGCCGAAGAAGTCCGCCTCCTGCCTCGTCGCATTCAACACCGTGGAGGATGCTGGAAGGTGCATATCGGCCATCATAGCCAAGCCCCTGATCCCGGCATCCTGCGAGCTCATGGACAGCATCAGCATAACCGCAGTCAACAAGGCCCGCGGCAACCCTCTTCCCGATGCCGGTGCCCTGTGCATCGTCGAGGTCGATGGGGAGACCGACGAGGTCATCGACAGGGACCTCGCCATCGTGGACGAGGTCGCGAGGGGCATCGGCGCCGTCGCCGTCATGCCCACCAAGGACAAGAAGCTCATAGCCCAGTGGACCGATGCGAGGAAGTCGGTGATGACCTCCCTGTCCGCCCTGAAGCCCGGGTGCGCCTGCGTCTCCCTGGCGGACGACATGGGCGTCTCCGTGTCCCAGGTGCCCGAGGCCGTCAAGGCCTTCCAGGAGATCGCAGCCAAGTACAACGTGACGATCGCTACATATGGGCACGCTTCCGACGGGAACCTCCACACCAAGATGGTCATCGACCCCCTGGACAAGGACGAGTGGGAGAGGGGCGTCAAGGCCGTGGACGAGATCTTCGATGTATGCATAGAGCTGGGCGGCACAGTTACCGGCGAGCATGGCGTCGGGATCTCCAAGGCCCCCAACTTCATGAAGGAGAGGCAGTCCGAGCTGTCCTCGATCAGGGCCATCAAGAAGGCGATGGACCCGGAGAACATCCTGAACCCCGGGAAGCTGGAGCAGTGGGAGGGCAGCATCCTCAGGAACCTGAGGTACCCCTGCCCCGATTTCATGTGAAACCGCCGGGGGTTGCCCCGGCACTTTAACTTTATCAAAACGGTCCCGCCGGCCGTAAGCCGGCGGGCCGGTCTATTCTCAGAACGGGTAGTACGCCACGGATGGCGCCCAGAGGTAGATGTAGGCCAGCAGCAGGGCCGACACGGCAATCGTCGCGACCCATACGGCGGAGTTCCACTTGATTATCTTCGACCCGTCCAGAGGCGGGATCGGCAGCAGGTTGAACAGCGCGAGGAACGCGTTCAGGGATGCCATCATCATCAGTACGACGTACACCAGCAGGCTCATGTCATGGAGGAACACGACGTCCCCCATGGACCCATGGACGGCGACAAGCCCCGCGATCGCGGCCACGGCCAGGACGATGTTCACCGCGGGGCCGGCGATGCTGACCTTGCCGTTGGTGTCATCGCTCATGTTGCCGCGGATGTAGACGGCTCCGGGTGCGGCGAACAGGAATCCGAGGAACGCAGTGACGATGGTCAGCACGAGCCCCATCGGGTACATGCGGAACTCGGACCACAGCCCGTACTTCTGAGCGACGAACTTGTGTCCCAGCTCGTGAAGGAGGAAGCTGAAGAACACCAGGCACAGGCATATGGCGATGAGGCCGAGCCAGCAGAGGGTGTCCCCGAGGTGGTATCTCAAGCAGTCCATCACGGTGCCGCTGCGGTACAGTATTGCGAAGGCGACGCCGAGGACGAGCATCGACACCGCTATGTCGAGGAGCTCCTGCCGGCTGAAGCGCTTCTTCCCGAAACCGGGGTTCACATGGATCTCGTAGCGATCCTCCATGCGCCGGTGTACAGGCTCACCCTTAATAAATATGAAGCAGGATGCTTCGGCATGGCGAGGAACATAGCCCACGGCAAGGAGGACTGCAGATGGTGCGACGGATGCGGGACCCTCGTGCTGGGGGACGCCTGCTCTATGTGCGGATCCGAGGGCAGGGGATTCAGGATCAACAGCCCCGGCGACATACGCCCGTGCATGGGCGACAGCGTGGACATGATCCTGTCCCTGTTCAGGGAGGCCTTCGGAACCGACGCTCCGCTGCGCGGAAGGATGATGTTCCTCAACAAGGTCCCGGGGGAGGACCGCACGGATGAGATCATCGCCGGCGGGCGCGTGCTGGGGGTCGCCAGGTTCGATATGCGCCTCGACCGCATGGTCCTTGAGATAAGGCAGCCCGGAGCGGATCTTTTCGCATCGTCCGCCGTCAAGAACGTCGTGGCCTTCGGCGGGATGTCTGGCCACCTGAAGGGCAAGATAGTGCCCGGTGCCAACATCACGGATGTGAAGGGCCCGTTCTCCAAGGGCGACCCGCTCATCCTGAGGAAGGGTCAGAAGGTAGGTCCTGGCGTAGCGCTGTGCGACAGTCAGGAGATGGGGGGTGCCGAGCGCGCGGTGAAGATACGCGACCTGAACGCTCCTGCGGATCTCCCGCCCATCGTCGAATCGGACCTCCGCACGTTCACGGACGCCAACCGCGACCATGTGAGGAGGATCCAGCGCAAGGCGGTCAGGGAGATAAGGGCCTTCATGTCGGAGAAGAACCCGGGCGGGCTTCCCGTGACGGTGTCATTCTCCGGAGGGAAGGACTCCCTTGCGGCGTACGGTCTGGCAACGGAGGCTGTCGGCAAGCCGGACCTGATGTACATCGACACAGGGCTCGAGTTCCCGGAGACGGTAAGGTACGTGAAGGCATTCGCCCTCGAGCATGGCAACAGGCTGCACATAGCCAGAGGCGGCAGCGGCTTCAAGGACAACGTGGATGCGTTCGGCCCGCCGGCCAAGGACTTCAGGTGGTGCTGCAAAGTCTGCAAGCTGGGTCCGATAACCGATCTGATAGACTCGGAGTTCCCCCGGGGGACCATCACGGTGGAGGGCAACAGGTGGCTGGAGTCGTATGCCCGCTCGGGGATCGGGTTCGTCACCCGGAACCCCTTCGTGCCCAACCAGATCAACCTGAACCCGATAAGGTCGTGGAGCGCCGCAGAGGTATGGCTCTACATCCTGTCCCATGACCTGGAGTACAACCCGCTGTACGACAGGGACTTCGAGAGGATCGGATGCTACCTCTGCCCGTCGTGTCTTTCGAGCGAGTGGAGGAACACCGGGAGGATACATCCGGAGCTCTACTCGGAGTGGGAGGGCTACCTGCGCAGATACGCCGAGTCCCGCGGGCTCCCCGAGGAGTACGTGGACATGGGGTTCTGGAGGTGGAAGGTCCTGCCACCAAAGATGGTGCAGATCGCAGAGGAGGAAGGCGTTGACCTGAGGCCGAAGGCGGAGCCGGGGCTCGCCATCAGGATGCTGAAGGGGGCGTCCCCGTGCGCCGCGGGGGGCTACTCGATGGAGGCCGTGGTCTCGGTGCCCAGATCCAGGGACTTCTCCTATGTGGAGGATGCGCTGCGCACCGTTGGCGACGTCAAGTACTCTCCCGAGTACGAGATAGCGCTGCTCAGGCTCCCGGTTGGCAGGGCGAGGCTGTTCGGGGGCGGGCAGGTTTCGGTCAACGCGCCAGACGAGAGGAATGCCAGGTCGATATTCGAGAGGTCCGTGAAGGCCCTCCTTAGGGCCCAGATGTGCACCCAATGCGGCATATGCGAGAAGGGCTGCCCGCGCCATGCGATAACCATAGCCGGCGGGATGAGGGTGGATCCGGGCAGGTGCAACTCCTGCGGGAGGTGCGAGAGGTCTTGCATGGTCGTGCACTACTACGACAAGCTGATGGGCGGCAATCCCGTGGACGTTCCCAGCAAGCTTAAGAACCCCTGAACCTTCCTTCCACCATGGATTGGGTTTTGGCCCTCGCGATGGTCCTGGGAATAGGACCGGCTCTGGCGTTCATGTACATAGTTGTCAGGGACTACACTTACCCGAAGGTCGAGCAGCCCTTCTTCAGCGACCCCACGTTCTTCATGCTGTTCGTAGTAGGGATGGTCGCGGGGGCAGTGCTAGTGGTCGTCACTTGGGTGATGGGCCTGTTGTCCAACGTGATACTGATGATCCTTGTGGGGTTGTTGGAGGTCATGGTGACCGTCGTCGTCATGAACCTGCGCAGGTTCAGGGGCAAGTCGGACTCGGTGTTCTACGGATACGGTCTCGGTCTCGGAATGTCCAGCGGATACTCCACAGGGCTATGCTTCATGTCCTTGGGTGTGGTGGACAGCTACGATGTGGCCTCCATCGCGTTCCTCCTCGTAGTATCGGTGTCCATGACGTTCGCGCTAGGCGCGGCCGGGACCACGGTGGGCGAGGGGATAGCCAGGCACAGGGTCATGGAGTTCGCGCTCCAGAGCATGATCCCAGTCATCGTCTACAACATGCTCCTGTATGCTGTGATAAGCGTCGGCGGCGGAGCGCTCTACTACGTCATCCTGGCAGTAATGATGGTGATCAGCGCCATCTACTTCTACAGGGTGATGTACATCCGCCTTCCCCAGATAATCAGGGAGGTCCTCAAGATGGAGGGCAGGAAGCGCGACGATCTGCCTCGCTGAGTCATCCCTTGTAGATTCCGATCCTGACCTCGGAAATGAGGCAGCGGTCGAGCATGGCGGAGACCATCTTCTCGGCTCTGTCCCCGGCGATCTCCCTCACATCGTCGAGGGTGAACGTCCCCTTGATGCGGGTGAGCCCCTCCGCCAGGATCTCCATCTTCTCCTCCAGGTCGGACGCGTGCTCGTATCTGTAGACCATCGTCGAGTAGGGGTCGGCCTGCTCTATGCGCTTCTTCTTGGCGGCGAGGTCAGGAGGTGTGAACCCGGTTGCCTGGGACAGGGCCTCTCTGACGGCGGACTGGTCCGGGGATCTGAAGAATACCGGAAGTTTGGACGTGTCTTCCTCGGCGCTGCAGTAGGGACAGGCGGACGATGATTTGGACAGGTCCACCACGCGTGGCTTCCCGCAAACCCTGCATTGCGCCAGGCCGTACATCAGCGGTACTCCGTGAAAACCAGGGCCGCCACGCAGCATCCGTAGTTGTCGAGCGGGATCTCCAGCTCCTCGGCCTCGAACTGGATCTCGTCGAACTCCACGCCCCTGATCTCGGCCATCTCGTCCATCTTCCAGGTCAGGATTCTCCTGAGAGATTCGGCGGAGCCGTGGATGTGGCCCTCGGCGACGTATCCTCCCTTCCCATCCTTCCTGTAGGCGTACGCGATTCCCGCAGCGATGGTCTCCCCCTCCGTCCCCCTCATCTGCGCGAGTACGCAATGGGTGACTGCGCCCATGGGCATCTCGGGCCTCTCCACGCGCTCCGCGCCCTTGGGGATCACGGAGGACACCGAGACTAGGTTCTGCTCGCCGATCCCGGCGTTTATCAGCGCCTTATCGAAAGCGTTGAGGTCCGAAACGCTGCTGACCGCCGAACTGCGGGTAATGAAGAATTTGGAGGGCACAAGTTCCATGCCCTCCGCATCCCAATCTAGGATAAAAACATCAGCCGTAGAACGGCGATGCCCTCTCTTCCTCGGCGGTCTCCTGCTCCTCCATGCGCCTGCGTATCTCGTCGGCTTCGGCCATGAGCGGTTTGGTGCTCACCCTCATCCCAGGGACCATCGAAGATATGACCGGCATTATCGCGGCGGCGGATCCGGGATCGGGGAGGTTGGCTGCCGCGGGGGCCATAATCGCTGTCACGTCCATGCCGTAGGATGCGGCCTCGTACAGCATCACCCCCGTGACACCTCTGACCATTCCCCCCTCCATCACGGTAAGCTTGGATTTCTTGGCCATCTTGGATGCGCCCGTCCCGGAGGTGAACACCACGGGAACGTCCTCGTCGCTGCTCCGGGGTATGCCCTCTAAGCATATGACGTCCCTGCAGCCGTTGTACTTCAGGAAGGACAGCACGGACTGTGCCAGCTCGTAGCAGTCCTCGGCCTTGGGAGCATACTCCGAAAGGCAGATGACGGCGTCCCTACCCGTCTTGGTGGTGTGCTTCTTCCCGTAGAATCTCACCGGGGGGTAGGCCTTGCCGTTGTGAATCAGACAGTATGGCGGCATCTGGGGTGACGACATCCCGGCGAACGCCTCCAGGTCGAACTGGCCCACATAGTAGTTGGCCGCGATCGAGCTGACGAGCCCCACGCTCGGGAACCCGACTATCGCCACAGGGTCCTCCAGTCCCGGGTCGGAGTACCTTATCGTCTTCATGGCCATGCCTGGGTAATCGCACGAAGGGTATTAATTGGTGCCCCGTTACGGAGGCGCATGAGCGGTCACAGCATAGCATCTTCGGCCACATCCGGCGGGATACCCGTCGTAGTGGAGTGCATCCCGGGCAGTCAGAGCGCAGGCTTCATGGTCGGCGTCGCAACAGGATCCAGGGACGAGCATCCGGGGATATTCGGCCTCTCCCATCTGCTGGAGCACACCGTCTTCAGGGAGACGGAGACCCGGGACTCCTACGAGATGGCGAAGATAATGGAGGGCGCAGGAGGGGAGCTCAACGCCTTCACGGGCAGGGAGATGACCGCGTTCTACGGCATCACGATAGAGGAGACAGCGGACGTAGCCATGGATATGGTGGGGGATATAGTGGCCCATCCCAAGATCAACGACGAGGACACCGAGCTGGAGAAGAAGATCGTCCTCCAGGAGCTCAGCATGATCCGCAACGAGCCGGACAGCTACATCCACGACCTGTTCGAGACCACCCTCTGGAGGGGCCACCCCCTCTCCCAGGACGAGGGTGGTGACGAGAAGGTGGTCGCCGGACTGACATCGGGGGACCTCAGAGCGTACTACGAGGAGAAGTACAGGATACCCAACCTCGCCGTATATGCCGCGGGCTCGGTGGATCTGGACAGCACAGTCGCCTGGGCAGAGGAGACCTTCGACGGCATGGCCGGCGGCTCCAGGAACCAGCGCCAGCCCCCGCAGACTCCCGTCCAGGAGTACAGGTTCGTGAAGGGGGATGCGGAGCACTACCACATAGCGATGGGATTCCCCGCCTACGGGGCGTCACATCCCGACCGTATGGCCGTGTCGATGCTAAGTGCTGTTCTCGGATCCGGAACCAGCTCGAGGCTGTTCCAGAACGTGAGGGAGAAGAAGGCGCTGGTGTACTCGATCTACACGACCGTGTCCCAGTGCAGCGACGCCAGCTCTCTGGCGGCGTACATGTCCTGCACGGAAACGAACGTCGTCGAGGCCATGGAGACAGTCGCATCGGTCCTCTCCGGTCTTCTCGAGAAAGGTCTCGAGGATGGGGAGCTGGCAAGGGCAAAGAGGCTCGTCAAGGGGGCGAACGTCCGCAGCATGGAATCCACAGAGCACCGCCTCTACAGGCTGGGTATAAACCATGCCCTCAACGGATCCGCAGAGACCCTGGAGCAGAGGCTAGCGCGCATCGATGCCGTGACGGAGGAGGACGTCATGAGGGTCGCAGGGGACATCCTGAGGGCGGACCGCCTCAACACCGTGGTCCTGGGCAAGGGGAGCAGGGACATCAAGAAGTACGATTCCCGCAACCTCGCTTTCTGAGCTCCGAGATCACATGGAGGACGGCGTCCCCGGCCGGTCTTACCGCCGCCTCCAGTTCAGGGGTCATGGTCTCCGTGACGGTCTTTATGTCCTGCACCTCGATCGCCACGAACCTGACCTCCTCGGGCATGAGCGCCGGATCCATCTGGCGCCCTATCTTCAGTGCCGTGGGCAGGTTGACATCGTGGCTTGAGGCGTGAGCCACCGCCTCGTCGAAGTCCCTCTCCGTGAAGAGCATGACCGTACCGGGGGCGTACTGGCCGGTCTGTATGGCGTCCACTATGACCGCATATCTGTAACCGTGGATGACGGGGAGGATGTCCAGGCCGCCGACAGCCTCCTGGCAGCAGTCTATGTCGTCCAGGTGCATCGACTCGATGAGCTGGGACACCCTCAGCCCCACCGCGTCGTCGCACATGATGGGGCTGCCGAGTCCGACGACCACGGTGCTCGCATCCCTGTGAACGCTGTTCATGCCCGGGGCATCCTGTACGTGGTTTAATCGTTTTCTCATGATGGCCGGTCATGCCTCGATGTCGCGCGTGGTGCGGAATCAGAGGCGTCTGCCTGCAATGGTCCCAAAAGCAGGTCAGCCACTCCTATGAAGATGGTTGGAAGTGAGTTTGTGGGAAGGTACCTGGAATCAGGGGATGCCTCGCGAATTGGCCATGGCTGGGGTGACCACCGTGTACCCCCATGCTGGAGAAGCACAGGGACATCAGAAGTATTCTTTGCTGGCGTCGCGGATGGCTTCGATGACGGTGTCGTAGGCTCCGTTGTATATGGATACTCCGAGGTCGCGAGTCAGGAAGGGTGCAATGAGCGCGCAAGCATTATCCGTACGGATAACACTCCGGCATCCATGGACATATCCGTGCAGAACTCACAGGTGATTAACGGGAAGACGGTCACCACGAGGCAGCTGGAAGCGCTTCTGGCGGTTCAGGATGCGGGGAGCCAGACCGCCGCCGCCAAGCGTCTGGGCATATCCGTGCCGGTCCTGCACAAGTACATCCATTCCATGGAGGAGGCCGTCGGCGCCCCGGTTGTGACGACGTCCCCCTCGGGCTCCATCCTGACCGAGGAGGGCGAGAGGGTCGCATCGCTCGCGAGGTCCATGGGCCATCGCTGCGAGACAGACCGCGGGTTCACGGTGTGCTGCAGCCCCGTCACCGAGGACCTGACGATGTCCGTGATATCCTCCCTCAAGATCGCCGGAGCATCCGTCGTCGTGTCCGACGACGAGTACAACATCAGGATGATGAGGGAGGACCGCGCGGACCTGGCGATCATCGACGACCCCCTGTATCTTTTCGATGCCGAGGAGTTCCAGATGGAGGAGATAGGCTACATGGGCATGGTCATGGTGGACAACGGCCCGTCCTTCATCCGCTACAAGTACGGTGCCCAGAGGGTGGCCTTCATGTACCTGGACTCTGAGGACAGGGAGTACACGATAGACTCGGAGACATTCTCCCTCCCGGAGCTCCTCGGGTCCAAGAAGAGCTTCTTCATCGACGAGTTCCTTCTGACGAGGAGGAACCTGAGGCTCAAGTCGGCCGTCGATCCCAGGATGCTGCGCCATGCGATAACAGCAATATACAGGAAGGAGTCGCGCAACGTGTCCAGGATGATCAAGGCGCTGTCGTCCAGGAACATCTGAGGAGATTGTATTATCCCATAGGGTAACAGCCGTGCATCCATGACTGTTCATATTATATACGAACAGGGCGGTGCTCAACCCGATAACTATGGTAACGCCCAACCCCGATTTCGCTAAAGAGATCGCCGCTGCAGGCGGCGAGGAAGTCAAGATGTGCTTCCAGTGCGGAACCTGCACGGCTGGATGCCCCTCCGGCAGGAGGACCTCATACAGGGTCAGGAAGCTCATGAGGATGGCTCAGCTCGGCATGAAGGAGGAAATCATCAACAGCGATGAGCTCTGGGAGTGCAGCACCTGCTACACCTGCGTCGAGAGGTGCCCCCGCCAGGTCCCCATCGTTGACATCGTCATCGCCCTCAGGAACATCGCCGTCGCAGAGGGACACATCAAGGCCAACCACAAGGGAACCGCCACCAACTTCAGCAAGTACGGTCACACCGTCCCCGTCCAGGACAAGATCTCCGAGCTCAGGAAGCAGCTCGGACTGCCTGAGGTGCCGCCCACCGTCCTCGCCAACTCCAGCGCGAAGGCCGACCTCGACAAGATCCTGACCGCGACCGGATTCGACAAGATCACAAAGGAGTGAGAATCATGGCAAAGTACGCTTTCTTCCTCGGATGCATCGCACCCCTCAGGTACCCCGGAATCGAGAAATCCACCAGGGACGTCTGTGCCGCCCTCGGCATCGAGCTGGTCGACCTGGCCGATGCCAGCTGCTGCCCCGCCCCCGGAGTCATCAGGGCTTTCAGCAAGAAGACCTGGCTGGCCGCCGCCGCCAGGAACCTCGCTCTCGCAGAGAAGGAGGGACTCCCCATCGTAACCATCTGCAACGGATGCTACGGATCTCTCTTCGACGCCGCGTACGAGCTGGCCCACGAGCCCGAGCTCCTGGCAGAGGTCAACAAGATCCTCGCCGAGATCGGAATGGAGTACAAGGGGACCACAAAGGTCTACCACTTCGCAGAGGTCCTGTACAGGGAAGTCGGAATCGAGAAGATCAAGGAGAAGGTCACCAACCCCGTGGACTACCAGGTCGCAACCTTCTACGGATGCCACTTCCTGAAGCCCAGCAACATCAAGGGAGTCGACGACCCCGAGAACCCCCACATTCTCGATGAGCTCGTCGAGGCCACCGGTGCCAAGAGCATGCCCAGGAAGCAGAAGATGCTGTGCTGCGGTGCCGGAGGAGGTCTGAAGGCCGCCTTCGGAGACGTCGCCAAGAAGTTCACCGAGACCAACCTCGAGAACATGAAGGAGTCCGGAGCCCAGTACATCATCGACGTCTGCCCGTTCTGCCACCTGCAGTTCGACAGCGTCCAGAAGGACCTCGGTTACAGCATCCCCGTGCTGCACCTGTCCCAGCTCTACGGACTGGCAATGGGAATGAGCGCAGAGGACCTCGGCCTCTCCGCCCACCAGACCCCTGTCACACTCTGAAACCTTTCCATGGGAGGGGATCACCCCTCCCGACCTTTTTTTTTGACTTGCTCCTCTCAGTTTCTCCGGCGCAGTTTGCTATTAATTTTTTTAAGCGAACTTTATACACATGCGGTACTAATCTAATCAGGAACAAATTATCCTAATTATGATACACATCATATGTCTGGCTATGTTCGTTTTCACGGCGTTACAGGAAAAAGCGCTGCGGCATAGCTTTTAATATAACCATGGAATCCTGCGCTCAGTATCAAAAGGAGTCATACCATGGCACCCGCAAAGAAAGTCAAGGCCGCAGCAGGCCGCAAGGTGAAGGACAAGTGGAAGGCGAAAGAGTGGTACAAGGTCCACGCCCCCCGCATGTTCAACGAGTCCGAGATCGGAGAGACCCCCTCGGCTGACCCCGAGTACGTCATCGGACGTACCGTCGAGGTCACCGTCCAGGACCTTACCGGGGACTTCTCCAAGATGCACATCAAGCTCAAGTTCAAGGTCACCTCCGTCGACGGCCACGACGCCAAGACCGCATTCGTCGGTCACGACCTCACCTCCGACTACGTCAGGAGGCTTACCCGCAGAAGAAAGACCAAGACGGACCATGTCGTCGACATCGTCACCAAGGACGGTTTCACCTACAGGATCAAGACCATGTCCATCGCTGACAGGCGCATCCAGTCCTCCCAGGAGGACGCCATGAGGAGGGTCATCGGAGAGACCCTGGTCGCCATCGGTCAGGAGAGGACCCTCTCCGAGATCGTCAAGGACATCGTCTCTGGAGACCTCGCCAAGGAGCTCGCCAGGGCCTGCCGCATCATCATCCCCATCAAGAGGATCGAGATCCGCAAGTCCGAGGTTCTCGAGGCCGGAGAGGGTGAGCCCGAGTCCATCATGCCCGCAGCCGACATCCAGCCCCCTGCAGAGGAGGCTCCCGCCGAGGAGTCCGCTGAGGATGCACCTGCCGAGGAACCCGTCGAGGCAGAGGAGGCTCCCGCCGAGGAGTGATCGTGGCAGGGGGACATCGTCCCCTGCCCCCAAACCCCTTCACAACCCTTCTTACAGCTTTTACAACACATTTCACAGGACGGCATCGTCGTCTTCCGATAGAAAGCGATATAAACTAAGAGCCAATCCCCAGCTTACCAAAGGCCGGGGTGGCTCAGCCTGGTGGAGCGTCGGACTCATAGGGTTCTGGTCAATTAGACCTCTTCCAGGGAAATCCGAAGGTCATGGGTTCGAACCCCATTCCCGGCACCATATCTTCTCAAATTCATCATCGTTCCCTTCGTGGTTCCTGATCGACCGTTCTTTACCGACTGCTGGTTATATACCCGCTCGGCATTAACGATGGCTATGAGGCTCATCATTTACACGGGCAAAGGCGGTGTGGGGAAGACATCATCCGCGGCCGCCACAGCATACAGGCTCTCCGATCTCGGATACAGGACCGTCCTGATGAGCACCGATTCTGCCCACTCTCTCGGAGACTCCCTCGAGATGAAACTCGGTCCGGAGATTGTGAACGTCAAGGAGAACCTGGACGTCCTGGAGATCGACATCATACATGAGATGAGGACCAAGTGGTCGGAGATCCAGAACTACGTCTCCGCGTTCATGCTGTCCCAGGGTATGGGCGAGATCTCGGCGGAGGAGATGGCCATAATGCCCGGAATGGAGATGATCGCCGCTCTGTTCTATGTGAATCAGTTCAATGAAGAGGGGACGTACGACGTCATCGTGATGGATACAGCGCCCACGGGCGAGACCCTGCGTCTCCTGAGCTTCCCCGATGTCACCAACTGGTACATCAACCGGGCGTTCCTAGTGATAAAGAGGATCCTCAGCATAGCCAGGGCCACGGTCGGGAAGGTCATGGACATGCCCCTGCCCTCCAAGGAGGTCATGGACAGCGTGGAGGAGATCAAGGACAACATGGACAGGGTCAAGATCATCCTGGAGGACCCCGAGGTGACGACCGTCAGGCTGGTCCTCAACCCCGAGAAGATGGTCATAACAGAGACGATGCGCGCATACACCTACCTCTGCCTTTTCAACAAGAACGTGGAGGCGCTCGTCGTCAACAGGATCCTGCCGGAAGAGGCGGGTGAGGGAGGGTTCTTCTCCGAGAAGCTCAAGGAGCAGGAGGAGAACATGGAGCTGATACACAACGCCTTCGACCCGATGATAATCAAGCAGTGCCCGATGATGAGGACCGAGCTCAGGGGGGAGGCGAAGCTCAGGTACATGGCGCAGCAGATCTACGGGGACGAGGATCCCGCGATAGTGTACGCAAAGAGCAGTCCCATGAAGTTCGTAACAGAAGACGGGGTCCATAAGCTGAAGATGAAGATGCCGTTCGTAAACTCGAAGGAAGTGGAGCTGTTCCGTCTGGACCCGAGCACGCTGATGGTGCACGTGGGCAGCCAGAAGCGCAATCTGCAGCTTCCCGACGTTCTCTCGGGCGCGGAGATCTCCGGAGCAGAGTTCAAGGATGAGGAACTCGTTATCAGTTTCAAGAGGTCGTGACGATGTCCAGTTCGGAAGAGGAATTCCAGAGTTTCATCAAAGAGAACAGGGAGCTCATCGAGAGCCTCATGGCGCTCCAGAAGGAGGGTATGATTTCGGTCGCGTCGGCTGGGAGAGATGCCGCCCACAGCATGGTCGGCTCAATAGAGCATGCCAACGAAGCGGCAAAGGAGAAGGGCGAGGAGCTGTTCAAAGCAACATACTCCATGTTCATGGACCCAGAAGTCCAGAGGCATTTCATGACCATGGGCATGGAGTTCATGATGGGGCTCTCCGCCATGATGCAGAGGGCGCCGATACCCGACTCCATCAGAGATGCCGCCATGTCCACCGAGCAGACCTGGAAGAAGAGCGCTTGCGCTGCCAACGACCAGTGCGGCGCCTCGAGGGCACAGAAGGTGGACATCACCGATGCCGGCAAGCCTGCGGTGACGAAGGTGAACATCACAAGCAACGAGGAGTGATCCAGTTGCCGTTCGGCGACGAGGCGGTCGCCCTCGCCAGGGCGGCCATACGCTCGGAGACGGAAGGCATACCGATGCACGCACCGGTCGGCGATCCCCGCTTCGGGGAGCCGTCGGGGGCCTTCGTCACATTGGAGACGTACCCGATACGCGATCTCAGGGGATGCATAGGGTATCCGATGCCGGTGCTCCCCCTCGGGGATGCGATCGAGCAGGCGGCCAGGTCCGCATGCCATGACCCCCGTTTCCCGGATCTGGAACCCTCGGAGGTGCCCCATGTAACCGTGGAGGTCACAGTCCTGACCGTCCCGAAGGAGGTGCCGCACGATTCCCCGGAGGACCTCCTGTCGAAGATCGAGATAGGCCGTGACGGACTCATAATAGAGCTGTTCGGCCGCAGGGGCCTCCTCCTTCCGCAGGTGCCTGTGGAATGGGGGTGGGATGCGCGGGAGTTCCTGGATCACCTCTCGGTGAAAGCCGGCCTGCCGCCCGATGCCTGGACATCCCCGGGGGCGCGGATCAGCGCGTTCGGAGGGGATGTGTACTCGGAGGAGTCGCCAGGTGGCGAAATCATAAGGAAGTGATCGTTTGGACATAGAGAAGGTCATACAGGGCAGGACGTACATCGACGGGGAGCTCAGGTATGCCGAGATCGGGATCTCCGAAGGGCGGATCGTGACCGTCGGGAGGCTCGTGAGCGGCGGTGACGAGCGCGTGGACATCGGATCCAGCAAGATAATCCTGCCCGGGTTCATGGACCCGCACGTCCACCTGCGGGACCCTGGCATGACCGCCAAGGAGGATTTCGGCACCGGGACGATGGCAGCGGTACATGCGGGGGTGACCTGTGTTCTGGACATGCCCAACACCAGGCCGCCCGTAACCGATGTGGAGACCCTCATGGACAAGAAGTCGGCGATCCGCAGAAGGGCGAACGTGGACTACGGGCTCTTCGCCGCCGTAACCTCAGGCATAAACGCCGGCATGCTGGCCCCCCTGGTGCCAGGATTCAAGCTGTTCATGGGATCCACCACGGGAAACATCCTTCTGAACGAGGACGAGGAGATGATTCCGTCCGTGCGGGACGTTCTGGCCACAGGCAAGCGCATGAGCGTCCATGCAGAGGACGACCATCTGATATCCAAGGAAGCGGAGCATTGCACCCGCGACCATCTCAGGAACCGTCCGGCGGAAGCGGAGTGGAATGCCATCAGGAGGCTCGCCGGATCCTTCAAGGGCTCCAGGATCAACATATGCCATATCACAACCCCGGAGGGCCTGGACATGGCCAAGGCAGCCGGGTTCACCACGGAGGTGACGCTCCATCACCTGATGTTCGAGGTGGACCGCAACACGACCGCAGAGTACAAGGTCAACCCGCCGATCAGGGACCTGGACAACAGGGACCGCCTGTTCTCCAGGTTCATCAAGGGGGATGTGGACATGATCGGCACCGACCATGCGCCGCACACCGCCGAGGAGAAGGCATCCGAGTTCGATGCCGCGCCGGGGGGTATCCCCGGGTTGGAGACGACAATGCCCATGATCATGGAGATGGTGAGGGCAGGGAGGCTCCCCATCCAGGCAGCGGTGCGCATGGCCTCGGAGAACCCTGCGGCGAACTTCGGGATTCGCAAGGGCCGCATCGCGCCGGGGTACGACGCCGATCTGCAGATCTACGACATGAGGATCACATCTGAAATCGATGTCAGGAGGCTCCACAGCAAGTGCGGGCACTCCCCGTACGGCGGCTATGCGGCGGTCTTCCCCGAAACAGTTATGGTCAGGGGAGAGGTGCAGGTTGAAGACGGGGAGTTCTGCGGAGAGCCCCTCGGGAGGGATGTCTGTGGCTGATTACGAGGTGGATTATTCCGAGGTGACAGGACGGAAGGTCGATTGTCCCAGCGAGTGCGGCATGTGCTGCCTGTGCCAGCCGGAGGTGCTGCCGGAGGAGAGGGCCTTCTTCAGGAAGAACTACCCGGAGCATCTGGTCAAGATAGACGCCAAGCCGCCATACTTCGCGCTCGCGCTCAAGAAGGGCCACGGATCGTGCGTGTTCCTGCAGAACCGCAGGTGCAAGGTGTACGATAACCGCACCGCATACTGCAGGCAGTTCCCATACCATCTGTATGCCAGCGACCGTCTGAAGGTCGAGCTGGACCTGTCATGCAGGGGGGCATGGACGGGCACGGGCAATGACGCCCTCACGGAGGCAAAGGAGCTGGTGTCAAGGGCGGATTCGAGGATAGCGGCAGCCCTGGAGGAGTCCAGCGCGGTCTACCGCGAGTTCTATGCGAACTGCAGGGAGGCCGGGGTGATGTCCGATCCCTCCGGGCTCAGGATGAGCGTCTCGGAGAACCTCTCGATGTTCACAGACCTGGCGTACCTCAGCAGGATCATGGACATGTCGCAGATCGAGCCGGTGATGTCGCTGCCCGGCATAATGCCGGAGCGCAACCTGGACATCCCCTCGCTGGAGGAGGCCGGACGCGACTCGGCCATGGAGTCCATGGCGTCGAGCGACCCGCTCAATGTGCCTGTGTACTGCGATGCCCAGTGGAACTGGAACATGTTCATGGCCTCTGACGGCAGGGTTGAGTGGAACGTGATGGACGACGAGGGCGACCTGCATCCCAGAGGGGAGGCGGAGGTCGACGAGATCAGGCTGAGGATCCCCGATGCCGCCGGCAGGCACGTGCTCTCCGAGTACATAGGCACGCTCAACGGCAGGGACAGCTTCATGGGCAGCGTCTTCGCCCTGATGGACGAGAACGGGTACGAGGACGACATGTCCAACGCGTACTACGGGTGCCTGTCCGTGACCGTCATGGACCTGCTGTGGAGGATGTCGATGCTCGATCATTTCCTAGGCACCGGATGCGGGGCCGAAGGTGTGAGGGAAGCGATAATCTTCTACGACATGGACCGCCTGGACGCGCCAACAATCGGGGCATTCGTGTGATCCCGCAGGCACGCTCCTATAAGGGGGAGCTACCCATACGTTCAAATAGTGAATCCCGTATCGTGTCAAATGTAGCCACAACGGGAGGCCACCTTGGCGTGCTATGATGCCCGCACTCATCGGCCCCCGATGTGATTGTCCGCGGGACAATGCAACTTACATTTCACCAAGAGGAGTGATTGATCATGGGAAAGGGAACACCGGCACAGGGAAGGCACAACAAGTTCAAGACGCACATCCCCTGCCGCAGGTGCGGCAAACGCTCGTACCACGTCAGGAAGGGTGTCTGCGCTTCCTGCGGATACGGCAAGACCGCGACCATCAGGTCGTACGGCTGGGCGAAACTCCGCGACTAAGGGGATCAGATGACAGGGCCGGAGCACAGTTGCGGCGTGGTCGGGATCAGTGCCGACTTTGATGTCGCATCATCGCTCCACACGGCCCTGATGATCATCCAGCACCGTGGCCAGGAGAGCGCGGGCGTCTCGGTTTTCAACGGCAGCACCATAGAGACCGTCAAAGGCAACGGCCTCGTCACACAGGCGCTTCCGAAGGATGAGATGGTCAAGCTCCTGGGCCACGTCGGCGTCGGCCATGTGAGGTACTCCACTACGGGGTCCAAGAGCATTCAGAACGCCCAACCCCTGACCGTCATGACCAACTTCGGCACGGTGGCGGTCGCTCACAACGGGGACATAACCAATTTTACCGAGCTCAAGGAGAAGTACATGAAGGAGGGCTGGACCTTCCTCACGGACTCGGACAGCGAGCTCGTCACAAAGCTCCTCGGCAAGTACATGACCATGTACAACGATCCCGTCAAGGCCATCAGGGCCACGATGGGCGAGCTGGACGGGGCGTTCTCACTGACCATCCTCATCAACGACAGGCTGTTCGCGATAAGGGACATGTACGGATTCAGGCCCCTCTGCCTCGGCAAGATCGACGGTGGGTACATCGCCGTCTCCGAGAGCGCCGCCATAGATGCGCTCAGGGGGGAGCTCATCAGGGACATAAGTCCCGGAGAGATATGTGAGATCACGAAGGACACCTTCAAGATCTACCCTGCGCCCGGCGACCATCCCAAGGCGTTCTGCATGTTCGAATGGGTGTATTTCGCCAGGCCCGACTCCATTCTGGACGGTATGGAGGTCTACGAGGTCCGCAGGAACATAGGGAAGATACTGGCCAGGGAGTGCCCAGCGGACGTGGACCTGGTGATGCCCGTGCCCGATTCCGGCCGTGCCCATGCGATCGGATACTCCTTCGCCACGGGGATACCCTATGAGGAGGGGTTCATGAAGAACCGTTTCGCCGACAGGACCTTCATCATGCCCGACCAGAAGCAGAGGGAGTCGGCGGTGTCCATGAAGATGAACCCCATCAAGAGCACCGTCGCCGGGAAACGCATCATGATAGTGGACGACAGCATCGTCAGGGGAACCACGCTCAAGAAGCTAGTGGCGATGCTCCGCAACGCAGGTGCCAAGGAGGTCCACGTACGCATAGGGAGTCCGCCCATCATCGCCCCCTGCTACTACGGCGTGGACATGAAGTCCAGGGATCAGTTCATCGCCAACCACCACAGCGTGGAGGAGATCAGGGAGATCATAGGGGCCGACAGCCTCGGGTACATAAGCATCGAAGGTCTGATCGAGGCCATCGGGTTCAAGGAGAAGGACCTCTGCCTCGCATGCGTCAACGGCAAGTACCCCACCAACATCCCCGGCGAGGTCCACAGGTTCCAGACCAATCTCAGGACCGATTTCAACTGAGCCGTCTGCGTAATACCCGTAGCTTTTCCATACACTCAGGGTGTTACGGAATCATTATAAGTGATACTGGCGATTCATTCCCGATGGACCCCATAAAGAGGCACTGGGATATCCGCTCTTCAGAGTACAACGACTTCGTGGTCAGGGGATTCTCGATAGAGCGGGAGCGCAGGGCATGGCAGTCGCACTTCACATCGATACTCGGCGACTCGCCGTTGAGCATCCTCGATGTGGGCTGCGGCCCCGGCATCGTCTCGATGCAGCTGGCGGACCTGGGGCACCACGTCACGTCCGTGGACATCTCCGACAGGATGCTCGAGTTCGCCAGGGTCAACGCCGAGGACAACGGCCTCTCCATAGATTTCATGCAGGCCGATGCCATGGATCTGCCGTTCAGCGACGGATCGTTCGATGCTGTGGTCAGCGATTACATGCTCTGGACGGTTCCGGAGCCCAGGAAGGTAATTTCCGAGTGGTTCAGGGTCCTGAAGCCCGGGTGCCGTCTGGCGTACACCGACGGGGACTGGTTCTCGGATTCCCGCATGACGCCGTTCAGGTGCAGCGTGTCATCGGTCTTCATGAGGCTGGAGAGCGGTCGCAGGAAAGGGGAGGCTGAGAAGGATGAGCGCGGGTTCGACCTATGGTCGGCAGGCGCATCGCGTCCCCGTGATGACATAAGGATGCTGGAGGACGCTGGTTTCAAGGACATCCGCATCATAAACGACGTCCAGAAGAAGGTCCTCCACGGAATGAGGTACTATGCTCACGGGTACACCAACAATCATTTCACGGTGACCGCCGTGAAGCCGTGAGCGCATAACCTCTCCGATAATATTAATATCAAAATCGTGTTACTCGGCATCATCATGGAATCGAACCTGAAGGACATCGAGGGGTATTGGACCCTCAGGGCAGAGGGCTACTCTGCCTCGATCATGGAGACGATCGAGGACGGGCGCTTCAACCATTGGCTCGGCATAATCAAGAAGCACCTGCCAGACGGCAGTTGCCTGAAGATCCTCGATGTGGGCTGCGGTCCCGGGTTCTTCCCCATCATCCTCGGGCGCGAAGGCCACAGTGTCACCGCCGTGGACTACACTGAGGCAATGCTGGACCAGGCACGCTGCAACTGCTCCCGCTATGGAGTGGATGTGGATTTCCGCAGGATGGACGCCCAGAGCCTGGAATTCGACGACTGCCAGTTCGATGTCGTCATCTCCAGGAACCTAGTATGGGATCTGGAGTCCCCCAGGAGGGCCTATGCGGAGTGGCTCAGGGTCCTCAGGCCCGGCGGCAAGATGATGATCTTCGACGGCAACCACTACCTCTACAAATTCGACGAGGAGTACGCCCGCGCTCAGCGCGACTCGGATGTCCACGAGGAGTCCCACAAGCACATGGGGAACGTGGATGCCCGCATCATGGAGAGGATCGCCGAGGGCCTTCCTCTCAGCAGGGAGCGCAGGCCCCAGTGGGATGTGGACAACCTCATCGAGATGGGGGCAAGCAACATAGTGGTCGACACGGACGGGCGCGATTCGTACAAGCTGAAGGTCGGAGGGGAGACCCTGTACCTTCCAAGGACGTTCTTCATCTGCGTCACGAAGTGATACGATGGTCGAAGACGGCAGGTCCGAGTTCAGGAGGAGCTATCACAGGATGGTGGCCCGCAGGGTGTTGTTCATCCTGGGGTGCGCGGTCCTGTGCCTCCTGGTAATGGCATACGCCGTCACCCTGGGACCGTATCCGGTGTCCATGTCGGAGGTCTACGGGATAATCTGGGATGCGATAATCAACATGCCATACGATGATGCAGATGCCGCCCATGTGGTCATAGACCTGAGGCTTCCGCGCATCCTGGGGGCGATAGTGTGCGGGTTCGCCCTGGCTGTCTGCGGCACTGCCATGCAGAGCCTTCTGAAGAACCCCCTTGCCGACCCATACACTATGGGGATATCGTCCGGTGCGGGATTCGGGGCCGCTCTGGCCTTCATCGCGGGCATCGAGCTCGTGTTCGGGGGAGGGGTGGTGCTCAACGCTTTCATCTTCGCGATGATACCCACAATCATCATCCTCTTCATGAGCAGGTTCAGGCGCGCGACGCCAACGATGATGATCCTCTGCGGCACCTCGCTCATGTACCTGTTCAATGCCCTGACGCAGCTCTTCATGATAGTCGCCGACCCGGACGACCTATCCACAGTGTACAAGTGGATGGTCGGAACGCTGGAGGACATAGGGTACGGTGACCTCCTGATCATAGTGGTGGTGGCCGCAGCCGGGTCTGTGATCGTGCAAGTGCTGGCGAACCGTCTGAACGTCATGGGTTCCGGGGACGAGGGCGCCAAGACCCTGGGCATCAACATAGACACCGAGAGGCTGCTCATACTCATACTGATCACCGTCGTGGCGGCCACGGTAGTAAGCTTCACGGGTATCATCGGATTCGTGGGACTGGTCGCCCCCCATGTGGCACGCATCATCGTGGGGTCCGACAACAAGTACCTGGTGCCGGCGGCGGGGATCTTCGGCGCATTGCTCCTTCTATTGGCGGACATAGCGTCCAGGCTGCTCACGGACATGATCCTGCCTGTGGGTGTGGTCACGGCGTGCATCGGCGGCCCGATATTCATGTACCTCATACTTAGGAGCTCCAAGGAGGCTTGGACTTGACACGGCTGGAGGTGTCCGGCCTGACATTCGGCTACGGCTCCGAGCCTCTGCTGGAGGACGTGTCGTTCACCCTCGACAGGCCGGAGCTGGTATGCGTCATAGGGCCCAACGGCGTGGGGAAGACCACGCTGGTCAAATGCATGAACAAGATACTCAAGCCCTGGAGCGGCAGCATCCTCCTCGACGGCGAAGACGTCAGGTCGATGTCTCTCATGGGTCTTGCCCGCAGGATGGCCTTCGTGCCCAACCGCATTGACAGCGTTTTCAGGACGACTGTCGCCGAGATGGTCCTCATGGGGAGGTTCCCGCATTCGGAGTGGGCGACATCGGACCACGACCTGGATGTGGCCGAGGAGGCATTGGAGGCCACAGGCCTGGAGGGCCTGTCCCACAGGGACATCAACGAGCTCAGCTCGGGGCAGATGCAGAAGGTACTCATCGCAAGGGGGCTCGCACAGGAGCCCGACGTGCTCATACTGGACGAGCCGACCTCCAACCTTGATGTCAAGCACCAGATGGAGGTGATGGGGTTCCTGAGGGAGTACGCCGCCTCTCGCGGGGTGATAGTGCTGATGGTGTGCCACGACCTCAACCTGACCGCAGCGTTCGCGGATCGCGTCCTGATAGTCCATGACAAGGGGATAGCGGCCGACGGCAAGGTGTGGGATGTGATGACCGAGGAGAATATCATGAGGGCCTACGGTGTAGGATCCAGGGTGATAGATGCCGACGGGAGGCCGCATGTGATACTGCTGCCGGAGGTGCGCGGATGAACGCCAGGCGCGCACTCGCAGTCGCACTGGCCGCCATAATAATACTCTCGTCGCTGCTCGTATACGTAAGGGTGGAGAACGAGAAGTACCACTTCCACGAGGATACGGACGTTGGTTCTACCGTCGGGACCGTTCTTCAGGAGGAGGATTTCCCGGACGAGGGGTCGCGTCTCTGGGTCTACGGTAACGCCAACCAGGACGACCGTATCGACGAGGACGATGTGGAGTACCTCCAGGCGGTCATAGACGGCAGGGCGTCGGTCACGCCTCTGTGCGATGCCAACTGCGACGGCACGGTTGACATGGACGATGTCGACTATCTCAGGAGGATAATCGCCTCGGACCGCATGGATGTCTTCTACATCGACAACTACTACACTATAGCGAAGGTCTCCTGGCCGGTAAACTCGGTCGCCATAGGGTACTGCAGCGGAGCATACGTGGCCGATCTGACGGGCCTGTGCGACAAGGTCGTGATGGTGGACGACACCATCCGTCAATACTGGTCGTCGATGAATCCCGCGTTCTCGGAGGCATCGTCCTACGGGACCACGGAGTCTCCGAACTACGAGAGGATGGTGGCCGCGGAGATCGACGTGTATGTGGTGGGCTATTGCGACGAGACCGCGGACAGCAGGTCCCCAACGAAGCTCTCGTCGTTCGGCATCGACGTCATGTTCATCTCGACCGCTGACAACAGCGGGGTGGACATACCGAACGAGAACATCGACCGCTCGATACTCATGTTCGCATTCCTGCTTCAGGGGGACCTCGACAAGACCTACGAGTATCTGGCCTGGCACGACGAGGTGCTGGGGATTCTGTCCGAGGCGACTGAATCCATCCCGGAGGATGACAGGTGCGCCATGATAATGGCCCGCTCGTCTCTTCTCTACGCGCCAGGGACCATCAGCATCACGGGCAAGGACAACACCAACAACATCCATGCGGAGTGGGTTGGGGTGTACGCGGTGGGGCAGCACAGCTCCATGCTCCAGCGCAACTATCAGGACCTCAACCAGGAGCAGATCCTGGCGTTGGTCCTGGAGAGCCAGAGGGGAGGCGTCGTATACTATGTGGACAACGAACATGATGGCATGAGGGGGCAGTACGACCTGGGCGAATGCATACAGGCGGACATCTCCATGCTGTCCTCCTCATCGGTGGAGGTCTATTACCTGGGGATGGCGAGGGAGATGGGCAACAGTCCCCTGTATGTGGTCGAGGCCGCGTTCTACGTGTGCGTTATGTACCCCGATGTGGCGGAGTCCCTGGGAATCGACTATGTCGAGCTGTTCTGGTACTACTTCGAGAACTTCTCGTCCTACGACTACTGGTCCGGATTGGACATAGATGATTTCTTCCTCGATTACGGGACGGCCTGAGCGAACGCAGAGATCCCATCCTTCTCGATGGAGATGCCGAGCACCTCTCCGTCCGAAGATATGCAGTAGCAGAACCCGGAACCATCCACGGGAACCCATACGACGGTGGGTATGCCGCACACCTCCATTGTTCCGGATTCCGAGTACAGGCTATCCACGGGCCTATTGCCGTCCATGAAGAGGTACGATTCCATCGATATCGCCTCTCCGTCGCATTCCAGGCTGTAGGTGAAACGCAGGACGGCCTCCCTTGACGATTCGCCTATGTCCTCGCAGTGGGCCTCGCCTGATACAGTGGACCCGTCCCTAACACCCTCCACGGAGTAGACCGGGTAAGTCTCCCGGTCGTCCGCCAGGAATCCCAACGCGAACGCAGCCAGTGTGCCGGCGATGCAGAGGACGACTACCGCCAGGGCCAGTGGAACCATCGAGGATCTGGTCATTACGGGGTGATGATGCATAATGCCGATAAAAAACCGCGGTTATCGCTGACCCATTCACATCGGCCAATAGAAAAGTTTAACTATAACGACACTATCAGCGATTTTGCTGGGCAGGTAGATCAGTTGGAAGATCGTTACCTTGGCATGGTAGAGGCCGCGAGTTCGAATCTCGCCCTGTCCACCATTTTTCCTCATCCAGATCTCCGATTCTTGGACATTTTCACTGTCCACCATCTTCGTCCCATGTCCTCTTGGTGCTCTCGACCGCATTCGGCATCCTCTTCCTGCTGTAGAAGTTCTCGGTCGTTTTCGTTGACGTGTGGCCTACGAACACGCTCACGGATTCTAGATTCAGGTCGCTATCCAGATGTCTTTGGCCGAACATTCCGCGGCACTCGCGGAGATCGAATTCTATGCCAAGATCCTCCTCCACAACCTCTTTGATCTCCCGATCGCGTTGCCCGAGAAGAATCCGTCCGCGCTGTCCCTCGAGAGGAACAGCACTTGTGATTTCACGGAATCGTTCACCACCCACCCTGACGTGTCAGAAGGTACGTCGGAATGAGTCGACGGATTATTTCGGACGGATTGGGACCTTCTTCGGTGCACACTCATATCTTCTTTGTTTTCAACAACCACCAGTCCAACAAGTAGAAGGCCACCATGAACGCCATCATCGCCAGCATGCACAGCCACGGGAAATCATAGTAGTCTGGGAGCGCAGAGGCTCTGATGCACTCACTGGCATGGGTAAGCGGCAGGCAATAGAGAAGAGCCTGGAACACGCTCGGGAGAGACGATATGGAGAAGAACGTCCCGCACAGGAACGTCATCGGAAGGATGACCAGGCTGTTGAACGTGGCCATGCTCTGGTGAGACTTGGCTATGAGGGCGGCCGCGACACCGAGGAACGAGAATACTGCGCAGTTCATGACTACGGTGATGACGAACAGGAGAGTGATCTGGAGCTCGGGTGCTAGGAACAGGCCAAGCGCATAGAGCAGGCCGCAGGCCAGGAGACCCCTCACCATCCCTAGGGCGCTCTTGCCGAGGACTATCGCATGGAGGTTCAGCGGACACAGCATCATCTCGTCGAAGCTCTTATAGTAAAGCCTCTGAACGTTCATCCTGGTGGACGTGGCTGAGAACGATGTGTTGAGAGAGGACAGTGCCACGATTCCGGGGATGACGAACGCGACGTATGAAATCCCCAGCTCGGTAGAACCCGTCCTGAGCCCGTATCCGAAGGCGATCAGGTACAGGATCGGACTCATGAGGCTCATCACGAGAATGTTCCAGAAGTTGTGCTTCATGAACATCAGGTCGCCCCAGGCGACGTAGTAGGATTGCCTGAGAATGTCAATCATCCCAGTACCTCCGCGGACCTTCCTGTCAGTTCGACGAATACATCCTCGAGACTGGTCCGACGAATCCTGATGTCGGAGTCGGTCTCGAGACGGGAAGCGAATTCCTGCGCATCCTGGCGGTTCTTGAAATGCCGGTAGGTCGTCTTGCCATCCTCTAGGTATTCGACGGTGATTGAGCCGACGGAATCGCACAGGACCCGGGGGACGTCCAGCGCGATAAGCTTCCCGTGGTCGATTATGCCAACCCTGTCGCACAGCGCCTCCGCCTCCTCGATGTAGTGGGTGGTCAGGAACACGGTGGTCCCACGCTTCTGGAGGGATCTGACGATGTCCCAGAGCAGACGTCTGGCATTGATGTCCAGGCCGGTTGTGGGCTCGTCGAGGAATAGGACCTCAGGATCATGGAGCATCGCGCATACGATGGCCGCGCGCTTCTTCCAACCTCCAGACAGGCTATCGACCTGTTTGTCCAGATATTCTCCGAGTCCGAAATAATCCGACAGTTCGGCGATTCTGGAGTTCCTCTCGTCGCGCCGGATCATGTGGTACATAGCCTGGGAGATCATGTTCTCCCTTATCGTCAGGTCCTTGTCCAGGGAGATCTGCTGTTGGATCACGCCCATGCAGTTCTTGGCTGCGATTTGGTCTCTGCGGACGTCGTGGCCAGAGATCGAGATGGTCCCCTCGTCGAAGTCCGTCAGGGTGGAGATGCATCTTACTGTCGTGGTCTTCCCGGCACCGTTGGGTCCGAGGAATCCGAATATCTCGCCTCTGCAGACATTCAGATCGAGATGGTCCACAGCGACTTTGTCGCCGAAGCGTTTGACTAAATCATGGATTACGATTACATCGTCGTTCATTTAATCACACATCAGGCTGGTCTCTTACTGCATGGAATTATTACTAGTGTGGAACGGGGCCGACGTTACCTTTGATTGTTTACAAAATACTTAAGAGAGTGGTCGCTGAACAATTTGGAAGGAAGACTGACCCAGATTGTCTCGGGGCAGGACGGAATGGGGTGGCATGCATACTCGGAGACCAAGATTCCGATTTCCAGAGGGGTATGATCCGAAGGAATATGGTTCGATGGAACAAACCCAATCTATCGGAACATCAACCACGCATAAGAGCTGGCCGGATATTGGAGTTCATGGAGCAGTAGATGCATTAGTGATGGCAGATTGTATTGTCCTGAATAGTTGGGATGGTGGATCCATTCTGACGACAATCCTCTCCATATGAGGGATGAAGGGATGTTTCTTCGACTTTGTTAAATGTGGTTTACATCGTATCAATCAGGAACTTCGAGAGAGGTTAATCTGATGTAATTGTAGATCCAATGGATGTCGGAAGGCGCGATCAATGAGTTCAGTGGGTGCACACATGAAGGGTCAAGGGAATCTTTTTCTCTAACTGTCATTTAAAAAATGTTGAGTAACAAAGCATCTGTTCTCCAAATGATTTAATACGATTTTTGACAAGTTGGATGTAACATCCAATAGGTGTTACAATGGAAAGAAACAGGATTGCAGTCATTATCGTTGCAATTGTAATTGTCGTAGCCGCAGCAGTGGCCATCGTATCTTTGGACAAAGGCAACAATGACGACGGGAATGACGACCAATCCATTACGATAACTGATGGGATTGGAAGGACTGTAACAATCGGAACCACAGACAGGATTACCTCTGCTTCGACAACCGTTACTGCCATGCTCTGTGGCATCGGGCTTTCATCCCAGATTGTGGGAGTAACCACGGATGCCGGCGTGTATGATGAGGATGCGAGCATCATCGGGATGACCGATGACGATTTCCCCAAGGCGATTGTAGACGGTCTTGCAGATGGATCGATCACCGGACTGGGGAACATGTACAACATCTCGGCAGAATCGTTGGTTAAAGTCGAGACAGACATCATCGTATTCGGAGAATATGGATATAATGAGAACACCGGGAAACAACTTGACAGCTATGGCGTGACATATATCGTTCTGAAGAACGAAGACACTCTGGAGACAGCACTCAACAATATCATCCTTCTCGGAAAGGTATTCGACAAGGAGGCCGAGGCGGAAAGGATGGTCGACGAGATGAACAACGTCATCGATACGATCGACGAATGGTGCGAGAGTATTGTCGAGACAAAGCTCGGCGGTGTTGAGAAAAATGTCGCGGTCATGATGACCTCAACGTATGCAACGGGCCCGGAATATATCGCAGGCTCCATGCTTGACAGAGTCCATGCCAGTAATGTCTTCATGGAAGTGGGCATGTATGCTCCAGTATCCAAAGAAGCGATTGCCGAGAAGAATCCCGAGGTCATCATCTACACCACACTCGGGATGGGTGATGGCATCACAGACATCAACGCATATGTGGAATCCATAAGAAACGACCCCATTCTAGGAGGAGTTGATGCATCGAAGACGAATCACATCTACGCAGTATCTGGAAGTGCCATAAACGCGATGTCGTATGTGACACAGGGATTCGTCACAGCGTACGCCATGTATGCTATGTTCATATACTCCGAGTATCTGGACTTCGATCTTCCGAATGTTCTGGATTCGGACAATTATTCCGAATACGTGTTCCAATTTTGGAATATGATCAATTGACCGGAGCCTGATCGATTGAAAGAGAAATCAGATGCCGTTTCCACGGTAGAAAAGGAGCTTGATAAGAAGTTGGGATACAGGAGTAGAAACAAGCAAAGACTAATGATGGTGCTGGCGATAGGAATCCTCGGCATCATCGTCCTTTTTATCTATTCCCTGACGATGGGTGTCTACACTCTGTCCTTCTCGGAGGCAATGGGTGATTTCTGGAACATCCTGACGAACCTGGGACCTTCCGACGACATGGGTGAAAAGATCGTTTATTACAGCAGGATGCCGAGATCGATTGGTGTGTTGTGCGTCGGTGCCGGGTTGGCGACCGCGGGGGCTGTCATGCAAGCGCTTATCAGGAACCCTCTGGTCGATCCGTACATCACAGGCGTGTCATCGGGAGCATCATTCGGAGTCGTATTGGTATCTATGCTGGGTATCTCGATAGGGCCTCTGGCGACGATATCGGTTCCCATGGCGGCCATAGTCGGTGCGGTGGTTGCATTCGGAATAACGATGCTTGTAGCGGAGGTCGCCGGGGGAAAGGCGATGAGCTATGTTCTCGCTGGCGTCATAATGTCTACAGGTCTTAGTTCGGCCATTACACTGGTGATATACTACAACGTACAGGATTACGCCGGAGTGATGAAATGGATGTTCGGTACGTTCATGGACCTCTCGTGGGACAGTGTCGTAATAATGTTCTTTGGAACGATCATCCCGATAATCATCGCAATGACTTTTGCAAGAAAGTTAAACATCATGCTATTGGGGGAGGAACAGGCACAGTACTTGGGTGTCGATGTGTGTCTGCTGAAAAGATGTCTGATGGTTCTAATCGCCATTCTCGCCGCATTCTGCGTTGCCTACTGCGGTGTCATAGGATTTGTGGGTCTGATAGTGCCA
Source organism: Methanomassiliicoccaceae archaeon UBA71 (assembly GCA_002504405.1). Taxonomy (GTDB): domain Archaea; phylum Thermoplasmatota; class Thermoplasmata; order Methanomassiliicoccales; family Methanomethylophilaceae; genus Methanoprimaticola. Next base: position 27,781 of record DARO01000004.1, on the reverse strand, counting down.
CATGTTTGTAGGATGGTCGTGGGGGGAGACCACAGGCTTCTGATACCGACATCGGCGGTAGTCGGAGCCCTTCTGCTTTTGGTAGCTGATATCTTTTGCAAGACTGTGGCAGCCCCCAGCGAATTGCCGATAGGAGCAATCGTGGCAATCATCGGTGTGCCATTTTTCATGTATCTAATGATTAAGGAAGGGAAGCGCTATGCAATGTGAAGCCCCTGAGCAGATGACCGATTTCCTGTGCGGAGGCGGTCGGGCAGATTACAACACGATCTTGACGGTAGATGGATTGAGGTTCGGATATGGTTCCGAGGATGTCTTGGAATCCATCAATATTGATGTGGGTAGGAACGAGTTCGTTGCGCTCCTCGGCCCCAATGGATCAGGGAAAACCACGCTTATGCGTTGCATCAACAAAGTGGTATCAATCAGGGAAGGCGTCATAAAGATCGATGGCAAGGATGTGGATGCAATGTCTAAGGACTCGATTTCGAGGCTGTGTACAACGGTTCCCGCAGACATCCCAACGGATTTTTCTCTGTCCACGAAGGAGTTCGTGTCGCTCGGACGCTATCCGTACATAACGAATTGGTGGTGGGAATCCAAGGAAGACAATGACATAGTGGAGAAGACCATGTACGACTTCGGGATTCTGCATTACGCCAACAGGCGCATCCATGAATTGAGTAGTGGGGAGCGCGCCCGTGCACTTCTGGCCAAGGGCGTGGTACAAGAGCCCAGGCTTATCATGGTGGATGAGCCGAGTGCACATCTGGACATCAAATACAAGGTACAGGTCATGGAGATGCTTCGCGGGCTTTCCCGTTCCGGTCTGACCGTGATAATGGCCTCTCACGATCTCAATCTTGCTTCGAGGTACTGTGACAAGGCGATGCTTCTGCATAAAGGGAGGATAGTCGCGTACGGACCGTGTGCTGAAGTCATGACCCCTGAGAGCATAAGGGAGGTCTTCGACATTGATGTGAAGGTAATCCATGACCACGGCATCCCATACATAATCCCGACTCCACCTTCAGAGGGGGACATAGAATTCAAAGTGGAACTTCCAGGATGTGAAAAGAATGGCTTCTGAGAAAATATGGCTGAACGTTGTGGAGAATGAGGATGTCGGTAATCTGGAACATGTAACTACCATGGCTGATGGGACAGAGATATATCTCCATGGAAGGTCTCTGGTAGTCAGGTTCCCAGATGATGATAGAACCGTACTCTCCTCCTCCGCATACAACGGAGGGGTCTTCAGGTCCCCTTCGGCTGTTGTGAATACCACGGGGCTGACTGGAGAGGCAGAGGCAGCCCTAATGTATGCTGGCCGGGAAGCTCATAAGGAGTATTATAGTGCCAGCATGAAGCGGATTGGACTCGATCCAGAAACCATAGTCGGACTCGGAACAGCAGTGACCATGGATAAAGCTGCGATTGTTACAATGGGAAAGGGTCCCACGGAGGTAACCGCCATCGTGACCGCGGGAGTCGAGGGCAACGGTGGTCGTGCGGGAGATCCCTGCTCCTATGACGAGTCGGAAGGATTCAAGGAACAGAAACACGGAACAATCGTCATAATCCTGCTAATCAATGCCAGGCTCACAGTCAGTACTATGGCGAGGGCCATAATGACGGCGACTGAGGCAAAAACTTGTGCACTGCAACAGTTGATGGCACGTAGCCTCTACTCGCATGGTATCGCTACCGGATCAGGAACGGATCAGATTGCCATAGTGTCCAATGATTCATCGGAACTGACACTAAACGATGCTGGAAAGCACTCCTGCCTCGGAGAATTGATTGGACGCTCCGTTATCAGAGCCGTCACGGAAGCTCTGGACAAATGGGCGAAACTCAACCCTGTCTCACAGAGGAATGCGATGAAGCGTCTGATGCGCTATGGCATCACCGAGTCTACGTTGACAGAACGTGCCAAATCAGAAGGCATTAACCCTGTCAGATTCTCTTTGGAACTGTCGAAGACAGCAACCGATGAACGGATTGTCGCCCTCACCGGCTGTATCTTGCACATCCAAGATGAGATGGAGTGGGGACTCATCAGCAAAGTAGCAGGACTTGAAACGGGCCATGAGATAATCAGAACCGTGATGCATCTCGACTACGAACAATCCGATAATCTGGCTGAAGATTTGGGACTGGTAATCTACAAATCGACAGTCGAGAGGATGTCATGACGTCAGAGATGCCATACCATGGAAGGGTTGTGGAAGGCAAGACATAGACATCATCAGAGACAAGGAGCATTACAGATTTGGGGTGTTACAGATGCGGGGTTACGCCGGTTCCCGGTATCAGCAGGACGGGGGACAGGCGCTCCTGTCCGAAGTCTATGTCTTCGATACTACATACCTGTGCCGCGGCCGGGGCGGTTCAGGGATGCTCCTCCGTGATGGATGCAATAACAATCGTACATGGGCCACGTAGCTGCACTCACATAATGTCCATCGCCAAGGATCTTGCCGACTGCCACAGGCAGAACATCGAGCCTGGATTCGTACCTCAATCAAAGAGGATTGTCGGTTCGGATCTGGACGATATGATGACGATATATGGCGGCCTCAACAATCTGGAAGAGGCGGTGGAGAAGGCAATTTGCGATGGATTCAGAAACATATTCGTGGTGACCACATGTGTTCCAGGAATAATCGGGGATGATTGCGCCGCTCTGCTGAGCAGATTATCAGCAAAACATAATGAAGTAAGCATCCGTTTGGTAAATTCATATGGAAATATGACGGGTGATTTCAACAGGGGTTTCGTCGATTCGGCTAAAATGCTTCTGGAATTCGTGGATTCCAGCATAGAACCGAAAAGGGACACCGTGAACATCTTGGCAGAGAGGTATTTTTTCAAGAGTGGAAACATCTCCGACGATGCGTCGGTGAGGATGTTGGAGAGGTTTGGGCTCAAGGTCAATTCGAGATTTCTGTATAGGTCCAACTTGGATTCGATTCGTCAAATGCGTGGAGCATCCATCAATTTCATTGTGGATAACGATAATGTGACCGCAGAACTTGCGGATATATTGAATGAGATGGGCATGTACGTCGGGCCGACTCCACTCCCTGTGGGGATTCATGCGATGAGGGAGTTTGCTGAATTCATCGGAAAATGGACCGGCGATGCGGACAAGGCGTCCGAAGTATACAGATCGGAATACGATCGGTATCGTAACGAGATAGACGAGTCCCGTCGTATTCTGAGGGGTAGAAGGGTCATACTCGTAGATATGTACCTGCAGGGTATTGAATGGATGTTGGAACTTCTTCAGGATCTGGGAACAAAGATTGTGCGTCTCGGACTTGGACACTCGGTGAACGAGCCCGAACTATCATATTGTGAGCGCGATGTCATAAGACGTAGTTACACAGTGAGCGAACTGGTCTACGATATAAAAACGCTCGAACCCGATCTGGTAATCGTCGATAGCGGTTTGATGGGTGTCGGCATGGTCCCGCAAGTGAGGTTCAACCGTCCCTGCCCAGGGATCGACGGGGTTCTAGAATATGCCATGAGAATTCGCGATGCTGTAATCGGACCAGCAGTGGAAGGATGGAGGTGTATTGAATGGGAGTAAGCATGGACGGACTGAGCGGTGCATTGATGGCAGTGGAGAGTTTCTCTGACGGACGTGCTGTCCTTCATGGTCCAGGCGGATGTAGGAACTACCATACTGCACTTTCGAAACAATCGTATCCCCGCAGCAAACCCTCCGATCCGATAATGTTCGCCGGACCGTATTTCATGGGACAGCATCGCATACCTTGTACGTATCTCGACAATCAGGAATATGTATTCGGTTCCAGAGAGGTTCTGGATGATTGCGTCATCGAGATATGTTCCAGGGTTGATGGATTCAAGGTATTCATACCATCGCCGGCAGCCGCATTGATCGGTGACGACATCAATGGCTCAATCTCCAGAAATGGTATGGAGGGGTTCGCCACTGCTGTGGATTCCTCTTTAATTTCAATGCCGTTTTCGAGTAGTTACGATAGGACGGTGGCCACCGTACTGGAATGGATGGATTCCGAACCGATGGACACAGTAGAGGATACGGTGAATCTTATCGGACTCCCGATAACAAGTCCCGACTGGGATATAGCTCTTGAGGATCTGACGATGATCTTATCATCCATGGGAATCAAAGTAATATCCGCTCCGGGTTGTGGAATGGGACTCAAGGATTCATCGCCGTCCACGTCAGCTGAATACAATGTCGTTGTTTGTTGTGAATACTCAAAAGAGACGGCAAGATACTACGAGAAGGATTATGGAATCGAAAGCATCTCATACAACGGCGGGGCACCCGTGGGCTTCGATGCCATACTCTCCTGGGCGATGCATATTGCTGACAGGATGGACAAGAATCCAGATCCAGTCATCGGGATCGTAGATGCTCAGAAGAAGCATGTGTATAAGAAGCTCAGTGGATCGATATCCTCGGATTCCATCAGATTCAAAAGATTCGGTATCCATGCCGACAGTTCCATACTGTTGCCACTTTCCAAGTGGCTGTACGATTACATGTCCATGATTCCGGCAGATCTTCGTCCAGAGCCCGGATTCGATGATTCGATGGTTGCATCGGCTAAGGATTTCCTGGGGAATATTGGAATGGGCCGGGGATGGGAACCGGACGTGGACGTTCATGTCGACTATCTGTTTACCGATGGAAACTCTGCCAAATCAGCCGAGATTTCCAGGATGTGCACACACGGCGTGGACATATCCTCACCAAGCCTGGGCCGTTGCAACATCATCCCCCGTCCAGTAATCGGATTGCAGGGGGCCAGGTACATTCTCGACGAGGTTTCGAATAACATCTGAATGTGTGGTTCCTTTTCCAGATAGCGCAGGTCTGTGTACATTCGATTAGAACCGTGCAGCCGTACATATACACGGCCGCACGGTTCAGAGTCAGGAGTTTCTCGCAGAAGCTTTGTTCCCATCGGCCTCCAGTTCCCCCTCCATCTCTAGATAGAGGTCGGTCAGTCTCTGCAGGGTCTCATCCGACGCGTCCCACAGGTCGCGATCGATTGCCTCCAGCATATCTTCTATCATCTCCCTGAGAGCGTACGGATTGTTTTCGTGAATCCACGATCTGGACGATTCGTCAAAGATGAAACGATCAGTAACAGCTTCGTACATCCACGGTTCGATGCTGTCGGATGTGGCGTCCCATCCGAGCATGTACTCGGTTAGTTTGGCCAATTCCATCGCACCGTTGAATCCATGCTCTTTCAGGCCATTGAACCATTTCGGGTTCAGAACCCTGCTGCGCATGACGTAGGCGGTCTCCTCCTCGAGTGTGCGTATCTTGAGATGATCCGTGTCCGAACTGTCTCCCATGACCGAATATGGTTTGAACCCTCCGTAAGCCCTGATGACGGAATTCAGGCCTCCCAGGACCTCATAGTCATCATCGATATCGAGGAGGTCGAACTCGCGGTCGTTGTGATTTTTAACCGTCACATTCATCTGAGACATCTTTGATTTAAACACGGATTCCTTTTTATCCCCCCTCCATCTCCTACCGTACGCATAGCATCCCCATTGCGTGTATACCTGTGCGATATCTTCCAGCGTGTCCCATTTGGATGATTCTATCAGGACGCCCGTTCCGCATCCATGCTGTCCGGGGGGATCCCCGAATATCCTGATCATAGCGGAGATTCTGGCTTCCTCGGGGGACATACCTTCCACGATGTACTTCTCCATGTCCAATCTCAGATGCTTCTTGATGAAGTTCGACTGATCGTCTTCATCCAGTTCGGATACCATCTCCACACCCTCATCGATTATGTCCACCAGATTTGGGAAGGAGTCTCTGAACATGCCACTAATCCTTAGAGTAACGTCGATTCTCGGGCGTCCCAGTTCTTCCAGAGGTATGACTTCCAGACCAACTACTTTGCCGCCGTATGAGCTCCACTTCGGCCTCAGGCCCATTAGGTAGAGGAGATATGCGATGTCATCCCCTCCGGTTTTCATAGTGTCTATCGCCCAAACTATTATTGCGACGTTTTCTGGGTATGCCCCGTTATCTTTTACATAACGGTCGATCATATCCTGTGCCATGGCCATGCCTATCTTCCAACTGGAACTTCCTGGAATCGCATCCGGATCGATCGAGAAGAAGTTCCTCCCTGTCGGTAGCAGATGGGCATTCCCACGGGTCGGTGCACCCGAGGGGCCCGGGAGGACATATCCTCCTGAAATTCCGCCCAGTATGCTTCCGATCTCATCCGTCATCTTACAGATGTTCGGGTGCAGGGTGTTGCATATGAATTCTATGACAGATTCGACCTCATCCGATTCATTAAACAATTCTGTCACGGCCAGCTTGGCATTATCGAAGTAATATCCCGAATCGTGAATTGTCTTCACGATATCCCAGACCTTTTTATCGACAGAATCGAGGATCGAACCATTTAGCATTCCTGTCGCTGGTTCCACACCAGATGGGTTCTTCAGGAGCTCGTCTAGGTCATGGCCCATAGCACTGCAGACGGCCGTTCTGAGTGAGGGTATGTTACCATTCCTGAGGCGGGTCAGACTGTAGACCATCTCCATCAAGCGTTCTTCTTGCGGAATCTGTCCTAAAACATGGAGGCCGTCTTTGATAAGCGCATCCTTCATCTCGGTAACGTAGTCGTATATGAGTTCCACCCTGGATAGTATCTCATTCTCGGAGGCATCATCGGGAAGTCCCAGCTCTTTGTACATAGACATAGATGAAATAAGCCCGCATATGGCCTCTCCATCAATCTCTATCTTTTTTTCCTGACCGGTCTCTCTGGAGTTCAGATATCCCTGAAGAGCCGCATCCAGATCCATCATTTGGTCGTATGAACCGGCACGTGTCATGGTGGGAACCATGTAATCTGAGAGGACGGAGTTTGTCCTGCGCTTAGCCTCCACCCCTTCAGATGGATCGTCGATGATGTACGGGTATACATTCGGCATAGTGTCCAGAACGACATCGGGGTAGCATATGCTGGACAAGCCATTCCCCTTTCCAGGAAGCCATTCGAGCGTTCCGTGGGTCCCCATATGGATTATCACATCGGCCTCGAACACGTCACGTATCCACCTATAGTATGCCAGATACTGATGGGGTATCACTACATCGGTACTGTGGTAGAACTCTTCCACATTGTCATGGTACCCTCTGTTTGGCTGTATGCCGATGAACACATTGCCGTTGATGACCCCCGGAACAATGAATTTACCACCATGGGTTGCAATATCCCCTGGTGGGTCGCCCCAGTTGCGACACATGGCGTCAAACACACATGGTGGCAGTTCCTTGAACCAGTCCCCGTACCCGGATTCCGAAATCATATCAGCTGCACGGGATTCGATCTCCTCATTCGGAACCCATTCGAAATCATTCGTCAGGCCCGCAAGGATCTCGTCGAGTATTTCTTTCCCGCTGTCCGGAATCCTTTCAATCAAGTAACCTTCCGTATGCATTGAGTTCAGGAGATACATCAGACTTTGGAAGGTATCTAGGCCCCCTGCACCGCCGAGCCGGTCATTCGATGGGGGGTACATATTCAGCATAATCGCGACCTTGCGGTCGTTGTTCGGTGTGTCCCGTAGGATGGCCCACGAAATCGCCAATGATGATATGCGGTCAACCCTATCGGCCACAGTAGTATGGACAAGCGTCCCGTCATCGTTCCTGACTGTGAACGAAAGCGGTACCGTAATGATCTGGCCGTCATACTCGGGCATTACGACATTGGTCGAGATCTCGACGGGACTCATTCCGATGATGTCCTCGCCCCAGGCTTCTGGACTGCGGAGGATTCCGGGTGCCTGAAGTACTGCGACTCCCAATTCTTGAAAGAAGTTGAAAACTTCATGGTCATCGCTGAACGAATCGGAGAGGGTTAGCTGAGAGAAGGCGCTCGTCATTATGACCGAACCAACCCGTGGTCTACCATCGCACATGAAGTATCTTTCTACCACCGCTCTAAGTCCGATGGAGCCCGATAGTTCCGAAGGAGACGAAACAAAGAACACGGGCACCGTGTTGGCCCCCTTGGACTCCAGACAATCTATTAATGCATCTATGGCGGCCGTGTCGTTCCTCAGAATAAGATTCTGATGAAGCAATATCCCTATGGTTGGACCATTAGGTTTCAACCCGGAATAGTAAGCATCGGGATCGATGTCCGGCTGAACTCCATCATGGTAGATTCCCTGTACTAACGGTTTGAATGGTTCTGGGCAGATTATTTCCTGAATTCCACCGATTCTTGAACATGTCCAGAGCATGAGTGCGAAATTATTCTCACTGCCGCCCAGTTGAATATAGCTTTTGACGAGGTCATATTCTTCATCCGGCAAATGGAAAAGAACACGTTCGGATTCCATCACCTCTGGTGCCCCGCATTGAACGAATGTGACAATTCCGAGCCTATCGATTTCCTTTCTCAGACGTTCATATTTCTTGAAATAGGAGAGGTCGCTATGAATATTGACGATTACGAAGTCCGAGTGACGAAGGTGTTCGATGGCCGTCATGAAAGATTCCTCATTCCCATCCAACAACTCGCTATCTGCAGCCATCAGATTTATGCTGATGTTTGTATCCGTACAGGATTCGCATGCACGTCCGATTCCCCACTCCCCCATCATTCCTCCGCTTACAACCAAGATGTTGAGGCGGGGAACACTTCCGTTTTTCCCATTACTGTAAATCCTTACCGGCATGGCAAGATCTCCCGAATATCGGCAGAATTATTCCCGTTCGAAGTTTATCTAGAGTATTCCATGTTGTGTCTCGTTTACCAATCATTTTAGAATCGGATGTCGTCGATTGTTCGACTTTGTGGGCGTTCCTTGCCGATACGATTCTCATTTGACCGAAGGATAGTGAATCAATGGATGTCAGAATGCAGGGGGGGGGGGCGATCAAGGTTTTTCATTCCGATGGTGGGGTACCAGTAGCATAGTGGTCTTCAACGAACAAATCCGGACAGTCATCGAAAATGTGACTCGCCCATGACGAAACGGATCAGATCAGGCAGGCAGCTGTACCGGAGTGATGTGTGTCCACGTATGGATGGGGGATGACGGATAAGTTGTTTGCTACGCTGTGTCCAGTTCGCGTCCGAGGCGTTTGATTATAGGTTGTGGGTCAATCGTCACTCCTTCTATCGATACGACTGTGTGCTTACGGTCGTTTCAGATCATATTCGGTTCCAAATCAGTCTCTCTCGCATAATTCGAACATCCTATCTAGCATATGCATGGCACCTTTCGCACCCAAGAATGGTCTGCCGACGAACCGGAGTCTGTGTGTCGGGGGTCCCAGAAGGGGGACGTCCACGGAGCACAGGCCGTTCTTCCGAAGCAAGGCCGCGATCTGTCCTCCAGCTAACACCACGTCGCACCTCCGCGGTGTTAATGAACCTACCAGGGATTCCTCTGAATGGATGTCGGAAAGGAAACTGCGGAGTTCGTCCAGGAAACGATCCTCCCACCACGGCATCACCGCGATCTCCTCAGGAAACATGGCGAGGTAGTCGTAGAGCCATCTCGCAAGCGGAAGGGCGACGGTGGAGTCCACATCCATAGAGTATGTGGCGCAACGCAAGGCGAGTCCACCGCTCAAAGCTCCCTTCAATATGGAAGATGCTCTCATAGAGCTTTTATTCAAAATCTCGAGGGCCTTGCACGGATCAGCACCCATGGCCGTTGCCAGGGCCCTTATCCATAACCTTGTGTTTTCGAATCCAACAGGTATCACGGCCTCGATAGTCGGGATTCCCAGTTTGAGATAAGCCTCTGAGGTGCGTCTGCAGAATTCCGGAAGAACCGTAATGCAGGTCGCCGCGTCACCCGAGCATATGATGTCGTCCACGCTACAGTCTGATCCGGGGAATACGGCCTCCAGGTTCATGGATGAGATGTATGTTCTGAATTCATCCACCGTATCCTCCCAGCCATCCATCGAAACGGGGATGCCAAGCACTACAACTTTGGAACCGTTGCGTTTCGATGGCACGCATAGTTCGCCCACCAGTTCCGAGACGGTCGCATCATATCCGACGTGGAACGGCTCGGACATATGGTTCTCTTCCTGGATTACCACCTTGCCACGGAATCCCGATCTGTAGGCAGCTCCGTTCAGATCGTCGCCGATAAGGGATGTGCCAGGGGACTGTACAATGAATGCGACCTTCTCATCCATTCCGGACAGAAGGTCCGACAGCTTGTAATCAGCACCATTGATGTAGTCCTCCTCATCAAGATACGTGCATGGTATGCGGGGCTCGTTGAAGTAGAATGGGTCTTCCCTGACACGGAATTCCCGGACGATTGACTGGGCGGAGATTCCGCTCAGCATTATCCTGCATCCTCCAGGCCCGTGCATCACCGCACCGCACCCCTTCACGCTCTCGGCCGCTAGGATGGATCCCCAGAATCCGTCCATCCTGATCATGTCGAGTGTCATCTCCACATCTCCATCTCAGGCGCGTAAAACGCGCGTCCGAGGCGTTCCGCCCAGTCGATGATTCCTCTCATTCCCGGACTAGGGGTGAGTATCCTCCAGTGACGTGTCCTCAGACTGACATCCGTCTGGCTGTCGGACAGTACTATGTCCGGGGACAGTTCCTCGGCATCCGCGCTGGTCAGATCCGATGTATATGGTGTTTTGTCATCGCAGGCGGGCTGCCCCATGAGCCATCTGTTGTAAGTTGTCTGTCTCGATCTCAGCACCCTGATGCCAAGATCCTCAAGTATCTCAAACAACCAAGAGTAGTCAGAGGATGGACGGGTGACGACGATCGCTGTTTTCCCCTCGGTTCTGGATCTGATGGCGGCGAGCGATCTCTCGTATTCGGATCTCATCTTTATGATAACGTCGCTGAGGTTGCGTCCGGTCAGTTCAGATACCTCGGCCATCCAAGCTTCTATTTCGCGCATACCTCTAGGAAGAGGGTTACACATGAGTTCGATTCCCAGACTATTGCATACCATCTCGCAGGTTATCCTGTTGTTTCTCTCGTCATAACTACGGACTGCGTATTTCGCCCTGCCCATACGACGGATGCCCTCCAGATCACAGAATCCTGGAAATACAGTGTTTAGTCTGAATCCGGCTTCTTCCAGAAGTTCCACTACCGATTCGTCGAGAACGGACATGTGGTTCGTGGAGGTACGATATTCGCCCATGATATTAATCAGACTGGAGTCTTTCTCGTCCACATGGTCCGCGAGTTCAGACAACTTCAGAACAACCGATCTTATGCCGTTCGAAGCTGAACCGGCCCCGATTCCGTCCACGGGGATGGGGATGATACGGATGCCGAGGTTTTTCGACTCCTCGGAACAGAGGTCCACGATATTGTCTCCAATGATGCCCGGGACGCACATCGATATGACTACGATGCACTCATCGTCGAGTTCGGCCCTCTTGCGAATGAGTCTACGTAGTTGGGGAATCCCTCCGAAGACGGATGACGAATCGTCCAAGGCGGTACATGACACCTTCTGGCATACAGGGCGGCCATCACCGTGGAAGTCTCTGAATCCTGTCCAAAGGTCTGTACTGTAGCACATCATGTAAGCACAACTCGTGGGTCCATGGACTATCGTATGGACGCCTTGCACCATCTTAGAATATGCCACGGCCCCCATGCCTGCACAGGATTTTAGGGACCAACAATCGTTCACAGGGTTTCGCACCCTCCTGTACTCGAGGGACGAACATCCGGAAATGGAAAGACCCTTCGCGACCATGTCCATAGCATCATCGCTGAGGGGATGAGGATTCCTCAACATCTCGGGATTCGATGATTTCATCACGATGTCCTTCGCAATCTTATGAAGGGACTCCGCAGCCTCCGAGTCTGGATAGGCCTCGGCGACGGTAAACCCAGACGCTTCAGAATCCGCGAACAAGGGGTCCCTGGGGACGACAGACACTATTGGAAGCCCTACGCCATCCGCAAAGTTTCTAACATACTCTTCTTCACCAGTCATCCCCCTGCTGTTAAGGATTAGACCGCCTACACGGGGTCTGCCATCATCATAGTTCAGCAAACCCTTCAGGATGTTGTTGGCCGCATACAGTGACATAAACTCTCCAGATGTGACGATGTATACGGCATCCGCATAACCTTTCCTCAAGGGAACCGCAAATCCTCCGCACACCACATCTCCGAGGACATCATAGATCCTGTAGTCCGTACCCTTCTCGTCCAGGTTCTCACTGTCCAGGAAGTCGAACATCGTCAGGATTCCTCTGCCTGCACATCCTACTCCTGGTTCGGGTCCGCCTGCCTCTATGCATCTGACACCGGCTGATCCTTCGAAGACCACATCCTCGAGTTTCCTATTCTCCTTGGGCGTCTTGCGGAGGTAGTCCAAGACCGTGTTCTGAGTTCTTCCCCCCAACAGAAGTCTGGTAGAGTCGTGCTTGGGATCGCATCCAATCTGGGTGACCTTCCGACCTTCCGATGACAATATGTATGAGATGTTCGCAGTCATGGTCGATTTTCCGATACCGCCTTTTCCATAGATGGCTATCTGAAACATGATAATTTGGATGTATCATCCAATACATTAGAAAAGAAGCACAACGATGTCTTATCATTACCAAACTAATTTTACATTTGGGATATGCAGGCAGGCGGCACGAACTCGAAAACTCTGAGCGTATCTGAAATAATATAGTTGGAGCATATATCCAATACAAGTTACTATGGTTGTGGATTGGAGCAGGTGCATCGATGCCGAGGAGGCGGAAAGTTGGAGAAATATAGGATCCATGTGCTGCGGGATAGAGGTATTCAGAGCCAACAGGTTGCTGATATTGCGCCCAGGGGCCGATCTGAGGGTTCTCCCATCCGGCCATTACAACGAAAGTTACGTCGACAGGCCGATCGCCATCGTGAACATGACCAGCATGGGCAATTTGGTGGAGATGTCCATAATGGGGAAGCCGTTGTCCGTGAACAATGAATTCACGGCACGTTCTCTGGAAAAGGTTGGCCTCGATCCTACGACAGTCGTCGCGTTCGGGACGGCAGCCCATATGGATAACGCCTGCATCAAGAACATGGTATCCAGGAACGGTATCAGGGTATCATCGGCGGTAACCGGCGGGGTTCGTGGCAACGGAGGACGGGCAGGGGATCCTGCATCCTTCGACGAGGCCGAACAGGAGTACAGCTGGAAGAGCGGAACCATAGTCATCATAGTCGCCGTGGAGGCGGTGTTGAGCGACGGGGCAATGCTCGATGCGATGCTGGTCGCCACACAGGCCAAGAGCTGTGTTCTTCAGGAACTTCAGGCCAGAAGTCTGTACTCCCACAGGATAGCCACCGGATCAGGAACGGATCAGGTGGGAATCGCCTCGTTAGCGGGTGGAGAGATCCAGATATCATGTGCAGGTCTGTCCTCGGATATAGGCGATGCGATAGCTGAATGCGTCCGTGCGGCGCTGTTCGAGGCCCTGGACCTGCAATCAGGAATGAATCATAGGACTCAGTGCGACCCGTATGTACTGCTGTCTCGCATGGGAGTGTCCCCATCCCGGATACATGACGGGTTGCGCTATCCAAACACAATGGAGGCGCTTCTCGAGGCCGATTCAAGGCTCCATCGGGACGTCGGAACCGCGACGGCGGTTATAGCAGCGCTCGGCGTAGTGGACGGCGTCGAACGTGGGGAATTGTCCGAGCCGTCGGGAATGGAGGTCATACGGTCTCTTTTCGAGGGACCGATAATAGGGGGTGAGGATGTGGATCCCGTGTCGAGGTTGCTTCTCGATTCGTGCGAATCCATGCTGGACTACATATGCTTGGCACTCTCCATACGCCTCAGGGCCATCGCCAGCAGGTCAGAGGTGATGTCATGAGGGTTGCATCGTATGAGGATTATAAGCACGATGCCATCTCCACTTCCCCGAACGGTGGATACTCGGAGTCCATCACCGGAGTATCATTCGGAACGGACGAGGAGGGCGGTGTATCGATACCGGCATTCGCTCCCGAGACCACGATGGCATATCGCGAGGTGATCCTGGGACGCAATGTGGCGAGGGCCTTTGCCATCGCAGACCTCTCAACCGGGGCCATACGTGCCGGACACAATACTGTCCCAGTAGCAGGAGGGGGAGTGTCGGTCATACTGGAGATCGATTCCGACATGCCCATGACGACGATGGCCAGGGCGGCGATAACATCCATGGAGGCTGTGACTTGTGTGTTGCAGGACCTGAACGTTCGCGATTCCAGAGGCAATCAGTGTTCGGGATGCTCCAACCTATCCATGGTCGTGGTGCGCAACCGCGGAAGCGGAATGTTTCTGCACGGCGCTGGGAAGCATTCGAAACTAGGGCAGGCCATAGCGGAGGCGGTGTACAATGCCGTCCGCGCATCGGCGTTGATCAACGGACTTCCTGAGTCCTCGGGGAGGGATGTACCCAGCATACTGAATCGTAAGGATGCCGACGTTGAGAGCATCCCTGGAAGCGACCGCACCGTCGCCATGGCAGGAGTCGAACTTCCGATTCCCGCCGGGCATGCTGCTGCGCTGGTTTCAGCCATCACGTCAGTGTCGGATGCCATATCCTGGGGTCTGTTGCCGGAGGAGGAAGGTATCAGTGTGGGGCGCAGGATGATGGCCTCCGTCATAGGCGGGGAACTTCCTCCTGGGGATGACCTGGTATCTGTGCTGGCGGAAGCGTTGACACATCATATCCAACCAGAGGCTGAGTGATCTTGTGCGTTCTAGCAACGGGGTTCATGGCACGGGGAAGACATTGACGATGGCTTATGTGTCCTCGGGATACATGGATGCGGACTCGTTCACGGGTGTATGCAAGAATCTCAGCTGGGTCGATGTGGACATCGCTGTCGTTTCCGCCAACGCCGAGTTTCTGGACCGCGATGAGAGGGCCTTCCTGGAACTGGCAGACGAACTCCGCAAGGCCGATCTCCTGATCCTACGGATGCACGGCGGTTCCGCTTACTTCAGGAAGTATGACAGGCTGATAGACTTGGCATTCCTCAGGAACCTGCCGACCATGATATGCAGCGGTTCCGCCGAGGAGGTGGAATCCCGCTCCACGAGGTCGATGTTCCCATTCCCCGATGAGGAGTTTCGCCAGTTACATGATTACATAGAGGTTGGAGGCGAAAGGAATTTCACTGCCACATACATCTGGGCATGCAGGAAGTTCTGCGGATTGACCCTGGGGGTCCCTGAGATGGAGGTCCCTCCAGCACAAGGGCTGTATCGTCCGGGATCACGGCCTGGGTTCAGGGAAAGCCAGTTTCTCAAATCCATAGATTGGACGAAACCGACTGTGGCGGTGCTGTTCAGCCAGTCATCATGGATAAGGGGAATCACCCGTCACGTCGATCGTCTGGTGGAGGAAATCGAAGCTCGCGGAGCCAATGCGATCCCTATTTTCTTCACACCGACAGCCAACGAAACGATAGGCTCCATAGGTTTGAAGGCGACGATTCGTAAGTATCTGATGAAGGGGAGGAAACCGAGGGTCGGGGCAGTGGTGATGTGTATGGGATTCTCGCAGACAGCCATGTCCAAGGAATCCAATCTCAGAGGGAGCATATTCGAGGAACTGGGGGTGCCAGTAATACAGGCCCCGATAGTTTACCGTAACATACACGAATGGGAGGAGAACCCGAAGGGTATGGATCCCGATGACCTCTCCATGTCTGTAGTACAGCCAGAGTTCGACGGACAGATACACGCACCTCCTGTCGCCTTCACAGAATCCCGGATGGGAAGGTTCTTCATCGACACCGTGCCCGACAGGGTGTCAGCCATAGCGAACTCGGCCCTTGCCTGGTGCAGGTTAGGCAGTCTCTCACGGAGGGAGGTTCGTATTGCAATAGTCCTGGGTGCACCTTCTACTGGCCGCATAGGGTATGCGAGAGGTCTCGACACCATGCGCAGTCTGGAGGGGATTCTGAACCGTATGTCTCATGAGGGGTATTCGATATCGGATATCATGGGAGCCTGTCGGGGGATCGCGGAACTACTCGAGAGGGGTAGTGATGACGGGTACGAGGGTGGATGTGTGGACCGCATAAGCGCAGGCAGATACCACATATGGTACGACGAGCTTACACCTTCGGTTCGTTTCGCCATGGGTTCGGTTGCTGTGGGCCCGGGTAGCGACCAGATTCAGATACATGGCGTCCTGGACGGGAATGTGTTCATAGGGGTCCAGCCACGCTCCCGCGTGGGGGATGGTGGGCCTCCGATGACCCATGAGTTCCTTGCATTCTACAGATGGATAGAGGATGTGTTTGGCGCAGACGCCATTGTGACTATCGGGACCGGATACGATCTAGACGGTCTCGAAGGCAAGGACTGCGCGCTATCCTCGGAATGCCTTCCCGACATCGTCCTCGGTTCTATGGTTCATGTACATCTCAACGCGATAGACGATCCAGCGGGAGCGTTGAGATCTAAGCGCCGCACACATGCGGTCTCGATCGGATATATGGTTCCTGCAGTGACCCGGGCTGGGATATATGGAGAGATGGCCGAGCTCAAATCTATGGTTCAGGAGGAGCTAATGGTCGGCGAATCTTCCGATGACGGGAGATTGATCAGGATCAGGTCGCTCATGGACAGTCTATCCATATGGCAGGAGGTGGGGATGAGTGATTCCGAACCCAAGATGCTATCCACAGAAGGCCTCCTGCGGATATCCTCGTATCTCAATGAACTGGAGGATGCGAGTATAGATGACGGACTCCATGTTTTCGGAGTTCCTCCAGAGGGCGACTGTCTGGCGGATACGGCCTATGAGATGGTGCGCAGTCCCAACGGCGAAGTACCATCGATAATACAAGTTGCATCTGGAAGGGATCCACGGCAGATCATCGACAGGCTCAGTTCTCTGAGATTTGATGGAAAAGCCTTTGAAGCGGAATTCGCCGATGAGGAATCGGTCGGAATCAGGGAAGTGGCAGGACTGGTCTGTGAATCGATAGTTCCATCTCTGATGGACTGCGGGACGGAATTGGACAGTCTGATGTATGCTCTAGAGGGTAGATTCATCCAACCTGGGCCGGGGGGATCCCCATACATGGGAAATGTGCATTTGCTTCCATCGGGACGCAATATCTACGGTCCAAACCCACTCAGAATTCCGGACGAAGTCGGTTGGCAGCGGGGGGCGGAAATAGCCGAGACGATCGTCCGTAGGTATGTAGCCGAAAACGGCAGATATCCTAACAAGGTCGTCATGGTGATGCACGCATCTGATATTGTAAGCACCGGGGGGAGCGAGGTAGCCTGTGTGCTTCGCCTCATGGGTCTCAAACCAAACTGGGGGACGAGAGGAGGCAGTATCATCGGGACAACGGTCATCCCCTTGTCCGAATTGGGAAGGCCGAGGGTGCAGGTAAGGATAGGTTGCAGTTCTCTCTTCTCGGGAACATTCCCTGATTCCATGGCTCTCATCGAGGACGGTATCCAGAAGACGGCCCTGCTGGAAGAGGTCGAGGAGTCGAATGCTTTCAGGAGGGGCCTAGAGGAGTCCATCACTGATGAAATATGCGATTCGATGTCAGGTGGAGCCGATCTCGTGATACTCAACGCATCGGAATCCATCAGGGGCGTCATGGGGGAAGGACTCCTGTCGGATGTCGCTTGCCGGCCTGAGGAAGGGGCCCAGATTTATATGATGTCTCAGCGGCCGGATGGTACGTTCGGATTGAGGAGTTCGGATGAAGAGTTAGCCTTCACCATGCGCTCCAAGGTTCTGAATCCCCGGTGGATACAGGGTCTGATGAGGCATGGCCACTCCGGTGCTGCAATCATCCCGACCGTGACCTCACGTCTCGCATCCTGGTGGAGCAAAGCGGGGTCCACACGCGCCTGGATGTATCACGGTATGCTGGATGCATACATCATGGATGATACCGTCAGGAAATGGATGATGGATTCCAACCCTCACGCACTGTCGGAGGTACTAATTGATTTGCTAGACGCGGCAGAAGCCGGAATGTGGAAACCTACAGGTCCAGAGTCAGAAACCATGAAGCAGGCATACCTAGAAACCGAGTCTGTATTGGAGGATTCATACGGGAGGGATGGGGATCAACCGCGAACGCGATTTCATCGATACGAGCATCCCAATGGAGGTCCTGTCGATACGCATCCAGGGGCTACGTGCGAGGAAGCAGACGCCCAGGGTAATCAAAGCGATAAAGCGTATCGGGTTTGTGCAGCTACGCTATCAGGGTTTCTCCGTGAGAAAGTCGGCGGAAATCATGGGAATTAGCGCACAGACCGGTTACAACTGGCAGAACGCATGGAATATCGACGGCATCGAATCGGTGTTTCCTAACTACGGTGGGGGGAGAACGTCTCGTATGTCGGAAATGCAGAAATCGGAACTGAAGCATGTGGTCGCTTCAGAGAATATGTCGACATCAGAGGTCCGTGATTGGATAAAAGAAAAGTACGGTCTCGATTACAGTCTGAAGCAGATCCATGTAATTCTGAATGGTCTCGGTCTGAGGCACGTATCGGTGAGGTCGCTAAAGCCGTCACACGAACCATACCGGAGCGGATCGCCCCGCATGAGATGGTCACAGTGATTTCTGGCGGCTATTTCAAAAAAAATTCGGTAACGAGTATTCCTATCAAAGTCAAACCGATATATACTCCGTAACATCGAAACACTAATGTCGGAAAAGAAGCGGCCAGTTTACCCGTTCTCAGCGATAGTGGGTCAGGAGTCCATGAAGGAGGCCCTGGTTCTGAACACGATCAACCCCTTGATAGGAGGAGTCCTGATAAGGGGGGAGAAGGGGACAGCAAAGTCCACGGCTGTGAGGGCATTGGCGGACCTCCTGCCCGAGCGCGAGGTGGTCGCCGGATGCCCGTGCGGGTGCGAATGGGGTCGCCGTGACGACTTCTGCCCGGATTGCATAGAGAGGGAGGCATCTGGCGAATTGCACAGTGTGACTGTCCCTATGAGAGTCGTGGAACTTCCACTCAGCTCGACCGAGGACAGGATCGCAGGAACGCTCGACATAGAGCATGCCATCAGCACAGGCCGCAAGAAGTTCGAGCCCGGGGTGCTGGCCAAGGCCAACGGGAACATACTGTACGTGGACGAGGTCAATCTACTGGACGACCACATCGTGGACCTTCTGCTGGATGCAGCCGCGATGGGCGTCAACTACATCGAGAGAGAGGGTATCTCGTATGCGCATCCGTCCAGATTCATCCTGGTCGGAACGATGAATCCTGAGGAGGGGGACCTGAGGCCGCAGCTTCTGGACAGGTTCGGGCTCGCTGTGGACGTCGAGGCAGAACACGACGAGGATCGCAGGATGGAGATCGTCATGCGTCGTATGGAGTTCGAGAAGGACCCGGAGGGGTTCAGGGAAGACCACGAGGCAGAGCAAGAGGCTATCCGCGACAGGATAGCGGAGGCACGTGCCATCATCAGGGACATAGTGCCCGGGAGAGACGTCGTCCACGCGGCTGTGAGGATACCCCTCCACCTGGGGGTGGACGGCCACCGCGCCGACCTGACCCTGATAAAAGCGGCTTGCGCGTACGCGGCATTGGAGGGCCGCGTCGAGGTGACGCCGAGGGACGTCGTCCATGTCTCCAAGGTCGTGATGCCCCACCGCATGAGGAGGAACCCGTTCCAGGACTCTACCCTGAACACGGAGGAACTCGACGCATGGCTACAGAGCACCTTCGGGAAGGACTGAGGACGTTCCCCTTCTCCGCCATCGTGGGGAACGAAAGGCCCAAGAGGGCGCTGATGTGCGCCCTCTCGTCCTCCGAGACGGTATCGGTGCTGATCTGCGGACCCAAGGGGTCTGGGAAGTCGGTGCTCGCAAGGTCTGTGTCCCGCATCAGTGGCGGCAGGACGGTGGTTAACCTCCCTTTGAACGCCACTGAGGACCAGATATTCGGCGGGATGGACATCGAGGACACCATCCGCGAGGGGAGGAAGCGCCCCTCACTCAGCATCATGTCCAGGTCGGACGGGAACATACTCCTCGTGGAGAACATCAACCTGTTCCCCCAGGGCACCGTCCACCAGATCCTCAACATAGCCGAGACCCGCGTCAACGTCGTGGAGAGGGACGGCATATCCGAGACTCGGTGGTGCGCCCCGCTTCTGATAGCGACGATGGACGCCGAGGAGGGGGGTCTGTCCGACCACCTCCTCGACCGTTTCGACATGTGCGTTTTCATGGATAGGATCGAGGACGAGGCGATGCGCGAGGAGATCGTGGATCGCAGACTCTCCTTCGAATCGGATCCCAGGGCGTTCTGCGACCTGTACTCCGCGCAGGATTCCGAGGTCGCCGAGACGGTGGCTGCGGCCGTCGGGAGGAGCCGCTACACGCGTGTGCCCGATGGATACTGCGGTGCGATATCGGAGGTGTGCTCCAGGCTCAACGTCGCGGGACACCGCGGGGACATCTCGATGATGAACGTGTCCTGCGCCCTGGCGGCGCTCGACGGGCGGGACTTCGCTAACCTGGACGATCTGAAAGAGGCGGCATCCATGTGCCTGGAGCACAGGAGGAACGACAGCGAGGAGGGGTCCGAACCGGAACCGCCCGAGCCACCGCAGGAGGGGGATCGGGACGAATCCGAGGAGGACACGGAAGACGGCAGGGACGATCCCCCCGAAGACACGCCTCCGGAGCAGGAGCAGACCGATCCGCCCGAATCCTACACGTACCTCCCCCCACCTCCGGATGCGGGAGAGCATTCGCAGGAAGTTTTCGACATCGGGGAGACGTACAGGGTCATCGACTACCTGTCCGGGGACAGACGTTCGAAGGAGACCCCCCGTACAGGAAGGCATGACGGTGCCGTGACAAGGGAGCGTTCCGGGAGATGTGTCGGATACAGGATGCCGAAGGGAAGGGTGGATGATATCGCCCTGGTCGCCAGCATACGCGTCGCCGCCCCGTATCAGCCGGCGAGGGACCACAGTCGCCTCGCCCTCGTCCTGGAAAGGGACGACCTTCGCGAGAAGGTTAGGGAGAGGAGGCAGGGCAGGGACATCCTGTTCATGGTCGATGGCAGCGGCTCTATCGGCGCACAGAAGCGCATGGTGGCGGTCAAGGGAGCCATCCTGTCCATGCTGAGGGACGCGTACCAGAAGAGGGACTCGATAGGGATGGCCGTCTTCAGGACGGATCATGCAGAGGAAGTACTTCCGCTGACGAGGAGCATCCTGAAGGCGTACCACGTTCTGGCGGAGATACCGACGGGGGGTCGGACCCCCCTCATCCATGCCCTGGTCAAGGGCCACGAGATACTGGGGGCCGGGACATCGAAGGGGTCCCGCCCCGTGATGGTCATTCTGACTGACGGGAGATGCAACGTCCCGTTCACACCCGGCATGAAGCCCCTGGACGAGATGATCGGCACCGCCCGTGCCCTGTCTGGGTCCGGAATAAAATTCGTCGTGATAGACACCGAGAGCGGCAGGCTCAGGTTCGGCCTGGCGCTCGAACTCTGCAGGGCCCTTGACGGCACCTACCTGAGATTGGAGGACCTGAACGCCGAGTACATCGAGAGGTCGGTGCGCCTGGCGATCGATAACTGAGGTTTTGTGATGATAGAGATTTATGAGAACGGTCCGTCGGACCAGGGAGGTCCGGTCCGTGTAGTATATTTGAGCGTGATGAACAGGGATGGGGTGTTCCTCGGTAGAGCCCTCGAATCCATGGTGGGGCTGAAGGTGGGCGTAAGAGTCGTCTGTGCCGATTCCGAGGACCTCGATTCCAGCGAGGAGTCCTTCCAGAGCTTCATACAGGAGGTCCGCGCCTGCGACGTCCTGTTCATGAACCTCCATGGTGACGAATCACACTTCAAGAAGTACCAACGCATGATGCAGGTGGCATCAAAGGCGGGGACGGACATCCTCTACGAGGGGTCCCTGCCGGAATCCAACGCGGAGAACCGCGGCCTGTTCAGGCACTCGGACGCCGACTACGCGAAGGTCCGGGCGCTGCTGGATCTGGGTGGCGAAGCCAATCTCAGGTCGCTGATCATGTGGGTGGAGCGCGAGATAGGCGGAGCCGTCTCCGTGGAGGTCCCTGAACCGGTGCTCGCTCGGACCGAGGGGCTCTGCCATCCCGATTGGCCAGAGGATACCGACTTCGAGGAGTACAGGTCGCATCTGAGTCCGTCCAAGCCGACGGTGGGCGTGATGACACATCAGGCGTCCGTGGCAAAGGGGAAGGTCGGCCCGGTCCACGACCTGGTCCGCTCGCTCGAGAGGAGGGGGGCCAACGTGATCCCCGTGTTCTGCGTGTCGTCCCCCAACGAGATCACGGGCAGCCTCGGATCGGAGGAGGTCGTGAGGAGGTACTTCATGGACGGGGACTCCCCGACGGTGGACTCCGTGGTCATGGCCATGGGGTTCTCGCAGATCAACATGAACAACGTGGACGGCGATCCCGACGCGAGGAATTTCTTCCTCGATCTGGACGTGCCGGTGATACAGGCGCAGAACATCTCCAGGGGGGTCCGGGACTGGAGGGACGACACGATAGGGATGACGTCCTCCGAGATCGGGACATCCATCATCTGGCCCGAGTACGATGGCCAAGTCATATCCGTGCCCCTGAGCTTCACGAGCAGGGGGGACGACGGGGAGTACAGGTCGGAATCCGTCGTCGACAGGGTGGAGAGGATATCGTCCCTTGCCGTCGCCTGGGCGAGGCTGAGGCGGAAGGTTCCCTCGGAGAGGAGGGTGGCCATACTGCTCAATATGTACCCGCCGACCAACGACCACATCGGAGGGGCCGCCGGTCTCGACACGTTCGAGAGCATACGCATGTGCCTCACCGCCATGAGATCCGAAGGCTACATGGTGGACAGGATACCGGAGAACGGCAACGAGATCGTCAGGGAGGTCCTCGCGGGGGTCACCAGCGACCTCGAGTGGGTGCCGGAGGACGAGATCGAGGGGCGCTCGGCTGACATGATGTCTCTGGACGAGTACATGACATGGTACGAGGCTCTATCACCGAAGGCCAGGGAGGGGATGGTCCGCAGCTGGGGGGACCCGCCGGGCCCCATCTCCGTCCACGACGGGCGCTTCATCATCCCCGGCGTGAGGAACGGGAACGTGTTCATAGGCATACAGCCGAACAGGGGGCAGCACGAGCAGGCCGAGACCCTCTACCACGATCCCCGCGTCGTCATGCCCCACCAGTACCTGGCGTACTACAGGTGGCTGGCTAACGATTTCGGCGCCGACATGGTGGTACACATGGGCACCCACGGGACGCTGGAATGGCTTCCCGGGAAGGGGAACGCCCTCTCCGAGGACGACTACCCGGACATTGTCCTCGACACGATGCCCAATGTCTACCCGTACATAATCGACGATCCCGGCGAGGGGATACAATGCAAGAGGAGGATCAACTCGGTCCTGATCGGGTACATGTGCCCGTCGATGACCCGTGCGGGGGGATACGACGAGCTGATGGACCTGGACGGAGTCCTGCAGGAATACCTCAACTCGAGGGGCACCCTGCAGGAGGACAAGCGGGAGATGCTCGACCAGAGGGTGTTCGAGCTCGTCAGGGAGCTGGACATGTTCAAAGAACTGGGCCTCTGCGAGGATTGCACCCGCCAGGATGTGGACGGGAAGATCGACTTAATATACGACTACGTCTCGGACCTGAAGGACGCGCTCATCAAGGACGGCCTTCACATCCTCGGCCAGGTGCCGGAGGGGGAGAGGCTGAGGGAGATGGTCTACTCGCTCTGCCGCCTCAGGAACGGGTCGGTGCCGTCGCTGAGGGCATCCGTCGCCGAGTCCATGGGCCTGGACCTGGACGCCCTCCTGGACGACCCGTCGGGGTTCACGGACGGCATGGATGTCGTGAACGGCACGCTCGTCGACAGGGTGGACGACGGGTTCAACCGTCTCATAGACACCATGGACGAGAAAGACTTCGACGCGGACGCTTGTCTGGAGGCAGCTGGGGGGATGTTCGGATCCGTTCCGGGAAGTATGGCCGAATCGATCCGGTACGTGTGCGAGCATGTGTATCCGGGCATACACGGGATGACCGACGAGATCGCCAACTACCTGCTCGGGCATTCTGGGCGCTATGTGCCACCGGGCCCGTCCGGCTCGCCGACCCGCGGGAACGCCCATCTGCTTCCCACGGGGACAAACTTCTACTCGGTGGACCCGAGCACCATACCCTCCGAGGCCAGCTGGAGGATAGGCGTCCAGATGGCCGACCAGATGATAGCGCGCTACGTGGAGGAGTACGGGAAGTACCCGGAGAGCGTCGGCATCGTTGTATGGGCAACAGACACGATGAAGACGGGCGGGGACGACATCGCGTACATATTCTCCCTCATGGGCGTCAGGCCGACATGGAGCGCAGTCGGAGGTAGAGTCACAGGCATCGAAGTAATTCCAATCGAGGAGCTTGGTAGACCCAGGATAGATGTCATGCCGAGGATATCGGGCCTGTTCAGGGATTCGTTCCCGGGTCTGAGCGACATGCTGGTGCGCGCCCTGGAGATGATCTCCGAGCTTGACGAAGACGATACTCAGAACTACTACAGGAAGCACCTCAAGGAGGACATCGGTCGCTACATCAGCGAGGGGATGGATGCCACGGAAGCAAAGGACCTGGCATCCATCAGGGTCTTCGGTGACCCTCCGGGGCAGCACGGGAACGGGGTCTCCATCCTCATAGCATCGTCCAAGTGGGACACCCTGGACCAGATAGCGGAGACGTACGCCACATGGGGCGCCTACGCCTACGGAGGCAGATGGAAGGGGGAGAAGGTGACTGCGGCGTTCAAGCGCAGGGTCGGGGCCCTCGATGTGACGGTCAAGAACCACAACGACCGCGAATTCGATATGCTGGACATAGACGACAACTACGACAGCCTCGGCGGGATGAACGCCGCAGTGAGGGCCTTCGGGGGCGGCAAGCCCTTCACGGTCATGGGGGACAGTTCCGACATTGACCGCCTGAAGGCGAGGACCCTTGACGAGGAGACCGCCTACGTCATGCGCAGCAGGGTCCTCAACCCGAAATGGGCGGAGGGTCTGAGGCCCCACGGCTACAAGGGGGCCATGGAGCTGTCGAAGTTAACCGAGTACATGCTCGGATGGAGCGCGACATCCGACTGCATCGAGCCGTGGATGTTCCAGAAGGTGTCGGAGGCGTACATACTCGACGAGGAATGGAGGGAGTGGCTCAACGAGAACAACCCGTACGCCCTGAAGGAGATGATAGAGGACATGCTCGAGGCGGTAGACCGCGGCCTGTGGGACGCACCAGGGGACATCATCGACGAGCTCAGGGAGCTCTACCTGGAGGCCGAGGGGAACATGGAGGCCCTCGGGACCAGGAGCGTGTTATGATGAAATCGACTATGGAATACAGGGACAGACGGTTCGCATTGGTGCTTGTGGACATACAGAGGAAGTTCTCATGTGTGACCGAGGGGCTGAGGGAGTCGACAGGGATCCACCTGGAGACGGTGAACGAGGCGTTACGCCTCTTCAGGGACACCGGCAACCCCATCGTGTATGTCCTCTTCGACGGGAACGGTCACGGGGACGAGGTCGAGGACGGGGACTCCCTGACCGAGGGGCTGCTGCCCCCTTCGGAGGGGGACAGGTCCGTGCACAAGACGGGCATGAACTCGTTCAGGGATTCCGACCTAGCCGACGTCCTGAGAGACCTCGGCTGCGACCACATCCTCATCGCGGGGATGGTTGCACAGTACTGCGTGCTGGCGACGTACTTCGGTGCGTTCGACCGGGACATAACCCCGTACATGCTGGAAGGGGGGATCATGGCCACCGACGAGCGCAACGTGGAGCTGGTCGAGGAGCTGTGCAAGACGCTCTCCGTCGCGGAGATGAGGGAGAACATTCATTTCGGGGGATGCCGACTGCTTAAGTCCTGACAGGTTCCCTGTCGGAAAACCATTTATCGATGCGCCCCGGGTTTCCGGGGTGCATTTTCAAACGGAGACAGGGGAAGAGGTCGCCGCCCCTGGAGGAAAAGAGTACTGTGAAGCATTGGCTCTCTGCCGGTGGTTTTCGGAAATGACGTAGGTGCTGATGTCCCGCGACGACCTCATCGGATAATGGATGAATGCGTATTTATAGATTGGCTGATACATCCATCCATGATGCGCGGGATCTCCAGGGCAAGATTGGCACAATGCAGTCAGCTTAGGAGGTCCTCTCATCTTACAATATGTCAACATTTGGTAAGACGGGGCCTTCGCCCCGTCTTAGGGATTCGAAAACTCGGTTTCTCTGTTACCGACCTCTTCGTTCATAGGACTGGATCAACCCTCCGTGTCCACGACCCCTTCATTCATCTTCCCGAGGGATATCGACTCGTCGGCGTGGAAAATCACATACGGCCTGCCGTCCACGGGGATGACATCCGCACGGACTCTGTAGACGCTCTCGATGTTCTCCTCGGTAATGACCTCCAGCGGCTAGCACGATTTAAGATGGCTGATGGACTCCCTCCTGTCTGGTGAGTTCCGTCTGAAAACCGCCATCTGCAGAGGTCCTTCATCAGAGGGGTGAAGAAGAAGGAGCTCAGCGAGTTATACAACATGAGGGCCGCGGAGATGATTTACATTCCGGTTCCGAAGAGGGGCAATGACAAAAGGAGGCCCGTCTCCTCCGACTTCATACCTCTGAACGAAGCCGTTCTGGACAGAAACGATCCCTTTTCTGAGGGTCCGGCAATTGAACCTCCATTTGCGCAGGCATCCGAAGGACTGTTACGGCATCCAACATAGCAGAGCCGGGCAACTGTCAAAATGCATCGTTTCGAGAAATCTCGATGGAGGCAGCTGCCGAAGTCAGGTCACTTATCAAATTTTCGTAATATCGAATACATTACACGTGATGTGTTGAACAAATAAACAGTATAGTCACGTTGGTTTCATGAGGATCCTCCGCATGATTCAGTTCCGATAGGGCATAGAACGACATGGTTCCCACCATGAGCACGACGACGAACATCACGATAATCAACGAGTTCTCTTTGGATCCAGACAAAAGCATCTCTCCGAAACTTCAGGTATGGGGTAGGGTCGGGGCGGAGGCATGATTCTTAACCGCGTTCATCCCATGGTGTTTTGGCGTTGGGGGAACGATCGTATCATAGCGACCGGCTACCGACCCTGTTGCCGGTCGCTGATTCAGTAACACGTTTTTGATATAAATAACACGCATAAGGTCAGACATGACATTGTCATATTGAAAACTACGAAAAGAACCATCAGAAGACCTGAAATGGAACTGATACCGAGTTGGATTCGACCATTGCACCATTGACTGTAACTAATATTGATGATTGAAAAGGACGAATTCATCAACCGTCAGAATCCTTGCTGATGAAAGTCGAGTTGGTCTCATAACAGGAACGTTTCTTCATTACAACTTATCGTCTTGATTTTATTCCACGATTCGATGACGATTATAGGATACACAAATATACACAGGATTCACGAAGAAAACAAAACAATCACTGTTCTCGTGACTCGTGCCCTACAGGGGTACGCTCCGCGCGCATATCGGCCCGTCGGCACCTTCTCTTTCCTTTACGAAAACGAGCGCTGAATCGTTGATTTTCGTGTGATTCTTTATAGCTTACGCTGCCAAACCCCCGCAGTCGGAGCTGCCGCACGCCGGAAAACCCAATTTCCTTTACGAAAACGAGCGCTG
>DARO01000001.1 GCA_002504405.1 Methanomassiliicoccaceae archaeon UBA71 | reverse complement strand
GAGATTATCTGTCAAACTCGGGTTACCACTGATCAACGAAGTCTCCAGGTCAACATCGAATCCGTTCAGATCGATAATGATATTGTTTGTGACACTCGCTTTCTGAGTGATCGTACCTTCGATCGAGTTCTTCAAGATGTATGTGCCATCCGTATTGGCATTGAGGGCACTGATCAGCCCATCAAAGCTGCTGATCTCCGTCGGAGCGGACTCGGAACCATCCGCCGCATCCGATTCGTCGGCAGGCGCGAAGACGAATATCGCGCACGCGACCATGGCCAGCGCCATGACCGCCGCGAGCAGCTTCGCCTGCCCTTTGTCTTTCATAATCTTATACATGATATCATGCTCCTCCGGAAGAAGATCCGGAAGATGGTTGCCCCTCGCTATCGGAGGGAGAATTGGGTAAGGTGGGGCCCCCGCCCTTACACGGGGGCCCGGTTTGCTCTTCAGGCTCATGGTCAGGTTGCGCTCACTCAACGCAGGAGCAGATGTTCTCGTTCCGTTATGGCGTCCAACCCTTGTAGTTCGGTTATCAGGACCTGGTCAGCCTGAGGGCGACTATGATGGCCATTATGGCGATCAGCACCACGAGGATGATCAGGAGGTAGTCGGTGAGTCCGAGACCGTCGTCTCCGGAGGAGGTGACGGTTCCGTTGTCGACCACGATGTTCCCTGTGACGGACAGGAGAGGTGCCTTCTCGCCGATCATGTCGGCGGTGATGACGATCTTCCCGTCGGTGACGGTCTGTCCGTTGAAGGTCACGGTTATGTCTCCGGAGTACCCGGGGTAGGGGGTCACGGAGACGGTGTGGGTGCCGATGGACAGGACCTTCGGATTGGTAAGTCCGTCCCAGACGATACCGTCGACGGACAGGGTGATCCTGGGCATGACGGAGATCTCGATGGACACGCCGGCGTATTCCAGCTCGGTGGAGACGGAGGCGTAGGTTCCGATGCTGATAGTGTTCGCGACAAGGGTCTCGCCGGAGTACCACTTGATGAGGCTCTCATCATCATCGATTGTATCGTTATCGTTCTTGTCATCATAGGACACCACATCCTTGAGAGCGTAGACGTATCCGTTGATGTCGCCCACATCTCCGTTGCCGTAGATGGTAGCGAAGGCGATACCGTTGATGGTGTAGGAGGTGCTCTTCGAGGCCTGTCCCTGGTCGTCCACGAGGGTGGCGTCGGCGACGGAAGCTCCGTCGAAGACGACGATCATTCCCTTGACGATGACCTTGCCGGAGACGGATCCGGAGGCTCCGAGGTACTCGGGAGTCTCGCCGACCTGCAGGATACCGTTGACGGTGAGGGTGCCCTCCTTGTCCTCGGTTCCCGAGACGGTCAGGGTTCCGGTGATGACCAGGGTCTCTCCATCACTGACGGTCAGGCTTGCCTCGTCAGCGACTGCGACGCTGCCGCCGATCTCGGCATCGGCGTCGATGGTGACGTCCCCTGCGACGGTTATGGTTCCGGCGTTGGAGATCTCGCCGGACACACTGATCGCATCATCCTTCTCACCGATGACCAGCTCGGCTCCGGAGGAGACGGACAGCTTGACGGGTGTGGTCACATCATCGGAGGTCTCGATCTTCTCTCCGACGAACACGATCTTGCCTGCGGTGACTGCGGTGGACTTCCCTGCGACCTTGTCGATGGTGGTCTCGCAGACGTTGGCGCCCTGGGCGTTGACGGTGACCTTGTTGGCGATGGTCGCGGTGGTCTCGGTGACGGACACGGTGCTGAGCACGGCGACATCGCCAGTCCCGGTGAGTCCGGAAACGTTGGCGGTGTAGACTCCCTGATCAGCTTCTTCTTCGGAGGCAGCAGAATAGATGCTGGCCTTCACGAGGGTGACGTCGCCGAGGGTGACCTTGGCCCCGTTGGCGATGACTATGTCGATGTCATTGCTGGTGATGGCGTCCTTCTCGGTGACTGTGCCGGTGACGGTGATGGAGATGGGGTACCCGCTGTTGTCCTCGCAGTAGGCGACTGCCTTGGCGACGGAGGTGTAGACGTATCCGTCGTCGTTGTAGTAGGCGGCGTTGACGGAGACGGGGCCGTTATTCTCACCGGTTGCGGCTGCAGAGCTGATCGCATCGCCGCCGGCTCCGGCCATGGTGGTGCCTGTGGAGTAAAGGTTGACGGTCGCGGATGCGTAATCTGCTTCCTCTCCTTCATCGGCGGTGTTCTTGCTGGCGGAGTAGACCTTTCCGTCGGCGGCGTCGAGCGTTCCGTAGACGTTGATGGAGCTCTCCTTGCCGACAGTTCCGGCGATGATCTGGGATCCCTGTCCGAGCACGAGCTTGGCGCCCTCCTCGATGGTCAGGTTGCCGGTGACCCTCAGGTACTTGCCGTCGGCGATGTTGATGGTGAGGTTCTTCCCGATGGTCAGGGAGCCGTTGTATGTGGCATTCCCAACCACGTCGATGACGGCACCGTCGGCGGCGTTGTCGATGGCGACCTTGAATCCGGAGTATGTCATGTTGCCGTCGTCGTCCTCGGAGGAGACGGCGTACTCGGTCCCATTGTCGGGCTCGTACCCGATGCCCTCGGCCACATACACTATGCCCTCGATCTTGTCGAAGACATCGCTGCTGACCTCCCCGTCGGCGTCGATGGTCATGGATCCGGTCTCGGAGATGGTCAGTCCGACCTCCCCCTCAGACTCGATCATCTGGTCGGCCGCGATCTCGTAGGTGCCGGAGATGGTGTAGGATCCGGAGACGTAGATGGTGTTCCCGTAGGCGCTACCGATCATGGCGTACGCGGAGTCGAAGGACGTGTAGTACACGGTCTCGGAGGTCTTGTCATCGGACTCGACGATGTACTTCGCGCCGCTGTAGGTGATTGTCACATTATTGCCGCTGTCGCCCCTGTCGTTGACCTGGACGGTCCCGGCGGCGGAGACGTCGATGAGTCCGTCAACTCCCATTGCGAGTCCGGCGGACTTGTAGACGGTCAGGGTGTCCTTGACGAAGATGGTCCCGGCGATTGTAATCCCTGCGTCATTCTTCTCGTCGATGGCCGTCAGGCCGCCGGTGATGTACATCCTCTGGTAGGTCTTGGTGACGCCGTCGACGGTCTCGCTGACCCTTCCGACGGAGAGGGTGACCCCCTTCTCGTTGCCCGTGAAGGTGACGGTGGTTCCACTGTCTCCCTCGACGTTGCCGGTGGTGTCGCTGACCTGTCCGGCGATTCCCTTGATGGCTCCGGTGACGGAGCCGTTGGCGACGAAGGTGGACCCGTTGTCCAGCTCGAGGTCCCCGGTCATGGTGCCGTTGACGGTTATGCCGACACCCTTGGCGACGGTGACTCTATCGGCGTCGAACGTCACGCCCTTCTCGATGGTGAGGTCGCCGTTGATGTTGACGTTGGTGGCTCCGAGAACGCATACGGTCTTGCCGCTGACCTTCCCGACGCTTCCGGAGATGTTCATCTTGTAGTAGTTCTCTCCGCTGACCCTCTTGAGTTCGATGGTTATGCCGTTCACGTTCTGAATGGAGACGGACTCTTCAGCCGCGTCTTCTTCTGTGGCTCCGTTGATGATCTTCACGGCATGCATGTTTCCGACAGTCCCATTGCTGGTGAACTTGCCGGTGGACTTGAGGGTGATGGAACTGTCGTCGGAGGGGCTCTCGATCACTCCGCCCTTTTCGACGACGATCTCTCCGTAGACGGTTATGTTGTATCCGGCGAGGTTGAGGGTCCCCTTGTTCTTGATGGTCAGGGTGATTCCCTCGGGAATCTCGAGGTTCTGGGTCAGGTACATGTTGCTGACTATCTCCAGGTCCTGATCCAGGACGTTGGTGAGTCCCAGGTCACCGGGTGTCTCAACGGTACCGTGTCCCGTCACAGCCGCGTTAGTAAGTGCTCCCTGTTTGAAAGTCGATCCTTCAATAACATTAATCGTTAATTTCGCAGAATCAGTTCCGGCAATCTCTCCGTTGGTCGAGTCGAGTGTCGAACCATTATTCAGGGCAATATTCAGCGCAGTTATCTTTCCAGTCAGGGTTACATCGGCGTTTGCACCGATATTTACCCCCTTAGTAGATTTACCAGTGTCGATAGTCCCTGCAATGGATGCGCTCTGTTCAATGTTCAGGTAAGTTTTCTCACTAACATTTGAACCAGCGTTGAGGTCTATGGACGCTCCAGATTCCATCTCGAGGGCCCTGAAGCTGATGGCAGCCGCGGAAGATGTTGTTTCTGTAGACACTTTCACAACAGCATTTCCGTTGAGATCCCCGTCAATCCCAGACATACCGTTCGCACCTGCGAAGTCGAGGACTCCGCCGTTCATTATGAGAACATCGTCCTCATCATCGGCGCTGTCCCACCAGGTCTGGCCGGATGCACCGGATTCCTGTATGAACTTCACGGTACCTCCATTGATCGTGACGTTGCAGTCCATCAGGATATGACAGACGTTGAAGTTATAAATTCCAGTATGCGTCATTTTAAGAATAAGAGTTACATTCTCTCCAACTTCAAATGTACAGTTCTCGAACATCACGGTGCCATGTGATATTGCACTCATCGTTACAGTAATATTCACTGCTTCCGTGGCAGAGTAAGAATATCTTGCATTCTCAACGGTACTCGTCAGATTGACCGTACAGTCTTCTGTAACACTTCCAGGCATTTCAGTCAATGGATCAGCAGCGTCACTCTGATTCATATCAAACAGAACAACGGCTCCAGCAAAGGCTACGGCGATAGCCAATACTGCAGCTAGCATTTCTGCATGCCTTTTTTCTTTCTTTCTAATTGTTACCATAGTAACATATGCTCCACAACGCGGGGAGAGTGGCTTTTGACTCCTTTCACCAAATCTGCCCTCTCCGCGATACCGATGTTTTCTGGAGAACAGTCCGATGGAACCTCCTCTTCTCTACGGAATCAGGAAAACCAACAGGGAGCAGAGTGAGCTGTGTACGAAACGGAACTTCCCGACATCGATAACTGTGGCACTTGCGAATTACATGCGTGATTCGGGCATCCCTGCCAATCTAGTCACCTACAAAGACAGGAGAATCGACATCTCAGCAATTAGTATCGAAGAAGTCTACCAGTGCAACGATGTTCCGAACGAGGAGCTGCTGTTCCTATTCGACGCCGTCAGCCCATACACGGATTATGCCTCCGGATTGCGGCAATCAGATCTGGTAGTTGTATCCCCATCATCGCAGAGGCCTCTACAGATCATGTCCTCGGTTGTGCCAGATGCTTCAACAATCGCCCTCAATCCTTCCAAGACAGGGCCAGAGATGACTCTGAGGACATCTGATCTGGAACATTGTGCCATCAGTATAGCGAGATCCTTTGAAGATGACATGGAAGAATTGGAATCGCTCACGGATCTGGATGGGATAACGCCTGATTGGAATGATTGGGATGAGATGTCAGCTATAGTCCCAGATATCATCACAGCCTTGAATATTATCGAGTCCGAATGCAGAAGGCAGAAACCGATACTCATGCAGGCGATCTGGAGGACCGAAGGACAGGGCATCATTATGTCTGAATCAGCTATGGATCTCTTCGTTTGGAGTGATTTTGCATTGACAAGACTGTTCCTTGATGGTTCCGTGAGGTTCGGGCTCGATAAACCGTCACGTCCTATCAGATGCATTTTGAAAATGTTCAGGATAATCAAGGAGATTGCTGTATACAGAACCACAGATTGCAGCAAGATTCAAGAGATCATGGGATATGGGATCTCTAATGCAAAAGAGCTCATGGTCAATGGCAAACTGACCAATAGGGTTATGGCGTGTCCGAGGCTCGAGAAACCGATAATCTTCAGGAACGAGCTAGAAAAACTCGTACCCCGGGGTTTCGAAGATATGGTTCTGCCTGAAAGGAAATTGGACATTTCGATGTACTATTCCATTTGTTTGAATAAGAATCGATTAAAGTTGTTTGTTCGGATTGTACGTGTTCCGTCAATCGAACAGTTACCTTTTTAAACACTGAATAATAAAGGTCAAATGTCCTGTTGGAAACATCAGCAGGATTTGGTTTGGAAAGACAACTCTGGCCTTCATGGACCAGTGTGAATGTGCTTTTCAGACTGTCTGGAGGGATGACGGACAGAGAGGAGCTTCAATGGCATCCAATATGGTGTTTTCCTTCCAGAGAAAAGGAGCAGATGTTACTATGCTCATATTAAACTATCGTTCAATTCACAAGTGAAACTCGCATTCTTCCATAATAAAATCAAATTCCGCCAGGAAATCTGCCACTTTTGCATTGCGTGGACGAAAACGAGTCATCATAACGTGCCGTCCCCTGCGACCCAAAAACGGATAAACCCTGGAGCACTTAAGTCGGGCGTTATAATGAGGGTAATCATCGTCGGCGCGGGCGAGATCGGCAAGGTCTCGGCCGAGACCATATCCAGGGTCCACGACGTTCTCGTGATAGAGATCGACGGCAACGTCTCCAACCAGCTGAAGAGCCGCCTCAACGTCTCCACGCTCAAGGGCGACGGCAGCAACCCCAAGACCCTCAGGTACGCCATCGAGAACCACGACGCGGACATGATCATCTCCACCATAAACTCCGACGCGGTCAACCTCTTCATCTGCCTGATGGCGAAGCGCATAAGGCCCGGCATAAAGACCGTGGCCTCGGTCAAGGACCCGGACTTCATCATCGAGACCTCCGCCGACGGGGTCGACGGGGTCGACATCCTGATCTCCCCCGAGCTCATCACCGCGGAGAAGATGTTCAAACTGTGCACCCTGGAGAACGCCGTCGACTACGAGAGCATCTCAAGCCTCGGGACCTCCGTCGCCGTCTTCGCGGTCCAGCAGGACAGCCTCGTCCTCGGCAGCGTGATAATGCAGCTGTCCAAGCCAGCGGGATGCGCGGTGTTCGCCGTGTACCGCGGGGACGACGTCATCACCGAGGTGGAGGCCATGGAGATCCACGCCGGCGACAGGATCTGCGTCTACGGGACGGAGGAGTCCCTGGAGGAGTTCAACAGGCTCCTCGGCGTGGAGTTCCCCGCCAGGAACTTCGTCCTCCTCGGGGGCTCGTTCGCGGGCAGGAACGTCGCCCGCCTCCTCGCCGCGGAGAGGAAGAACGTCACCATCATCGACAGGGACGAGCAGGCCTGCAGGGACATGGCCAAGGTCCTCAGGGGAGTGTCCATATCCTGCGCGGACTTCATGGACCCAAACGTCCAGGTGAACGAGAACGTGTTCCGCGCCGACGCCACAGTCACCACCACCAAGGCCGACGACACCAACCTCCTGCTGAGCATGACCGCCAAGCGCCACAGCGCCAGGAAGGTCATCACCAGCTACTTCACCGACGAGTACGAGGACATCTTCAGGTTCACAGGGATCGAGACCATCATCGGTTTCCACAGGATCATCTCCAACGAGATCCTGAAGTGCTCTGTCTCCGACGAGACGGCGATAATCAGGATGAGGGACCAGAACGAGCTCTTCTTCTGCCACGTTGTGGACTCGGGCTCCAAGCTCCTGGACCAGTACCTGGGGGACATAATCATACCCGAGGGGATCAAGATCGTGGCCATCGTCCGCGGAGGTGAGACCATCTACCCGCAGATGGACACCCGCATCCTGAAGGACGACAACGTCATCGTCTACACCTCCGTCCCGCGCAGGTCCGACCTGGTGAGGGTGTTCGGGAAGTCCTCCATACCGGAGGTGTGAGCTCTGAGGGTCAAGAAGCCTGACTTCCTGGAGCCCCGGTGGGAGAGCACCACCATCCACATCCTGGGGGCCCTGGAGGTGATCTTCGCCCTCCTCCTGCTCATCCCCGCCGCCATAGCCCTGGTCACGGGCGAGGGGTTCTACAAGTTCCTGATGCCCGTGCCGTTCCTGATCCTCCTCGGCTCGATGCAGTTCATGCTCTTCGGGGAGTCCAGGAACTTCCGCACGGTGAACGGCCTCCTGCTGGTGGCGTGCGTATGGTTCCTGATGTTCTTCATCTGCATGCTCCCGTACCTCAGCTCCGGCATGACGCCCCTGGACGCCCTCTTCGAGTCCGTCAGCGGCATCACCACCACCGGCCTGTCCGTCATGGTGGATGTGGAGTCCGCGGACATCAGCCTCCTCACCTGGAGGGCGCTGACCATGTGGGTGGGAGGTATCATCGTCATCCTGTCGTTCATGTACCTGCTGCCCATGTGCGGTATCGGCCGCAGCATCATGTACAACGAGCTCTCAGGGTCCGGCTCCTCCAACTACACCCTGAAGATGAAGAACGCCGCCCAGTACTTCCTCTTCACCTACGGCATACTCAGCCTCATCAACTTCATCCTGCTGCTCGTCTGCGGGATGGCGGTGTTCGACGCGTTCTGCCTCATGTGCACCACCATATCCACATGCGGTCTGATGATCACTAACGACAGCCTCATGTCCTACACCCTGCCGGTGCAGCTCGTCACCATCCTGTTCATGTTCCTGGGAGGGACGAACTTCTACCTCCACTTCCGCGCCGTGTACAAGAGGGAGAAGAGGGTGTACCTCGGGAACTCCGAGTTCAGGATCATGGCGCTCTGGTTCCTCGCCGTGTCGGTCGTAATCTACCTCATGATAAGCTACAACGGCCTCCTTGAGGGGACGATGTCCCTGGAGCAGCACCTGACCACGTTCAAGAACGCCCTCTTCACAACCGTCTCCCTCGGGACCACCTCCGGCCTCTATGTGGACGACTTCACCCTGTACCCGGGGCAGTGCACCGCGCTGCTCATGGTGGTCGCGTTCATCGGCGCGTCCTCCGGGTCCACCAGCGGAGGAGTGAAGTTCGGGAGGCTGAGGATCGTGGCGGAGTACATGCGCAACGGGTTCGACCAGATGGTCCACCCCAACGCCGTCTACGACGTGAAGATAGACGGGTCCAGCGTGGACGACGAGACCGTCCGCTCCGCGCTGACCCTGGTGCTCCTGTACATATCCACGCTAATCGTCGGGGCAGTGGCGTTCATGATCTACGGCATGGACATGCTCGACGCCTTCGGTCTCACGATATCCGGTCTGGCCAACGGGGGCATGGGGTTCGGCCACTTCGGCCCCACCGGCAACTTCGCCGACCTGGCGGAGCCCATGAAGATGATCCTGATCATACTGATGTGGCTGGGCCGTCTGGAGATCCTGACCGCGCTGGTCCTGGTGACCCCCGGGTTCTGGAGGGAGATTGTCCTGGACCGCAGGGCCAGGAGGATAAAGCGCAGGTCCCTGATGTCCTACGTCAGGAAGGACTGATCACTGCCTGCATCTGGACAGCACGCGGAGCGCCGCCCTGTCCCCGGGGGATATCTCGTTGATGGCGCCCGCCACGATCCTCGCCTTGTCGACCTCGCCCTTCTCGGCGAGGCAGATCCCGAGGGTCTCCATGGCGCTGATGTGCCTGTTGTCTATGTTCAGCGCCCTCGTCGCGTAACCGGCGGCGGCCTTGGTGTTGCCGTCCACCAGGAGAACGTATGCGGCGAGCGCGTTGGAGTCGGCCGACTTGTCCTTGAGGCCCGCCCTGGCGTACTTCGCCGCCTCCTTGCCCCTGCCGGCGAGGATGAGAGCCGTCACGTACGCCTTCCTGACCCCGTACTCCCTGGGCATCTCCCCGAGGAGCTCGGCGGCCGTGTCCACGGCCTTCCCGTGCTCGCCGAGGGAGCTGAGGATCTCCGTCAGCATCACCCTGTCGGCGGGCGCCGGCTGCGATATCTTCGAGAGGACGGACCTGGCCTCCTCGTACTCCTCCAGGTCCATGAGGCAGAGGGCGGTCAGCCTGAGGATGGAGTCGTCCTCGTCCATGGATTCCAGGATGGACACGGCGTTGGCAGGGTACTCCAGTCCCCTGAGCGCCCCGGCAACCTGCACCAGGTCCTCGCGGCCCTCCGGAAGGGAGCCCATGAGCATCCCCAGTATCTCCTTGGAGAGCCCGTCGTCGCCGACCACCTTTAGGAGGGAGAGGCACTTTATGCGGGTCATCGGGTCCGCGTCCCCGACGGCCAGGTCCCTGATCCTGTCGTTGACGTCCGGCGCCCCGCGCGCTATGTCGTTCCTTATCTCCTCGAAGGCCTTGTCTGCGTCCATCGGCATCCCGAACGCCCGTTGGTCTCATAAAGGTATGCGGGGAGGGTGCGCCGTATGCGCATGCGCCCGCTCCGAGGATGGGACCATGAACCGTTTATACAATCAAACCGATTCGGATTCCGCCCATGATGATAAAGTCCCTCTACATCTCCGGACTCTTCAACGAGTACGAGTACAACCTCGACATCAGCGTCCCACTCACTTTCGTGCACTCCCCCAACGGCCTGGGCAAGAGCACACTGATGCGCATGCTCTACGCAGCCCTGAAGGGCGATGTGAAGTACCTTTCCGAGGTCCCGTTCCAGAGGATGGACATCGGCTTCGAGGACGACACCGTCATGATCATCGAGAACATCGGCGGCCAGATCAGCGTCCTCATGCAGAGGAACGAGATCCGCATGCCCCTGACGCCGGACGAGATGGCCGACGTGAGGGACACGGTCTACATCCCGCCGGTGAGGCTGGCCATCAGGAAGAGGGACGGCCACCTCGCCCCCACATTGGAGGTCTACGCCCAGGAGCTCCTAGAGCAGTTCCGCTACGTGAAGGATCATTCCGAGCTCGTGCCGGGCACGGGGTCCGTCCCGGAGGACCTGACCGACGGGGAGCTGGAGTTCCTGGCGAAGGACCTGAAGGCCAAGCTGGACTTCATCAAGGACGCCGGGTTCGAGCCCGACATACCCGCGGGAATGAAGTTCCCGCCGTCGAGGTACGACATACAGAAGGACAGGGCCGGGTACATAGGGCTGACCGCCTCCATCTCCGACTACGTCCGCCGCAACTACGTCCTGGCGGAGTCCGTCATCATCTTCAAGGACATAGTCAACGAGTTCCTCGTGGACAAGTCCATAACGGTCTCCGACCGCGGAAGGTTCGAGATATCGATGAACAACGGCACCGCCCTGCAGCTCCAGAGGCTCTCGTCGGGGGAGAAGCAGATCATAATCATGTTCTACGCCCTGCTCTTCCACGCCGAGCCCGGGTCACTGGTCATACTGGACGAGCCGGAGATCTCCCTGCACGTGTCCTGGCAGCAGAAGCTGGGGAGGTACTTCAACGACATCTGCAGGGTCAGGGACATACAGATGATCGTAGCCACGCACTCCCCCCAGGTCATACACGACATGTGGGACTCCGCCAGGGAACTGAGGCCTTCTAATGCGCGAGTTCCTGACGTATGACGACATCTGCAACCAGATGTCGATGGAGAGGACCGTCTTCGACGGTGTGTTCCTGGTCGTGGAGGGGGTGACGGACGAGAGGCTGTTCGAGAAGTTCATCAGCAAGGGCGACGTCCGCATAATAGAGGGCCACTCCAAGGACAACGTACGCAGCGCCGTGAAGGACATGAGGTCCACACGCGGGGACGACAGGGTCCTGGGGATCATCGACCCCGACCTGGACCGCCTCAGGGGGAGGGGCGTCAAGCGCCCGCTGTTCCACACGGACTGCCGCGACATGGAGATGATGCTGCTTCGCAGCAACGCCCTGAACGACGTGCTGGACGAGTACGGGGAGACCGACCTCGTCGAGCAGTTCACGGAGTCCGTGGGCCCCGTGAGGGATGCACTGGTATCGGCCAGCTACCCCATCGGCCTGCTGATGGCGATCTCCCAGAGCGAGGGGCTCAACCTCAGCTTCAAGGACCTGGAGTTCTCCAGGTTCATCAACGTGCGCACGCTCTCGCTCAACACCGACGCGATGATCGACGCCGTCATATTCAACTCCCACAACTGCCGCATGGGCAAGAAGCAGCTGAAGGCCGTCCTCCTCCGCGAGGCCGAGGCACTGGACGACGTATGGGAGGCGGCGAGGGGCCACGACACGGTGAACATCCTGCTGCTGGCACTGAAGAGGAACTTCGGT
Source organism: Methanomassiliicoccaceae archaeon UBA71 (assembly GCA_002504405.1). Classification (GTDB taxonomy): domain Archaea; phylum Thermoplasmatota; class Thermoplasmata; order Methanomassiliicoccales; family Methanomethylophilaceae; genus Methanoprimaticola. The sequence goes on along the minus strand of DARO01000001.1, from coordinate 69,334 downwards.
TCCTTCAACGCCCGGAACCTGGGCGAGGGGGAGCTCGGAGGGGCGCTCAGGCTGGCGTTCTCCGACGACGACTTCAGGGATACGGACCTCTACAGGGAGACGAGCGAGTGGGCCCGGGAGTCCGAAGTGAGGCTCTGGGACCTGGTCAGCTGATGTCCAGCTGCTCCTCGCGTACCCCGTCGGCCGTCTCCATTATCCTGCGGATGCGGCGCTCCCCGTCCTCCAGGATGGACTTGCAGCGGTTCCTCAGCACCACGGCCTGCTCGTAGATCTCCAGGCTGCGGTCCAGGTCTATGCCGCCGTTCTCAAGCTCGTTCACGAGGGCCTCGAGGGCCCCGATGGCCTGCTCGAAGCTCATATTCTCGACTTCTTCCTTGAAATCAGACATCTGCATCCTTCTCCTTTATCTCGGCGGCGGCGGAGCCGTCGCGCAGAACTATCGTCACGGTGTCGCCCACCGACACGTCCGATATCGACTCGATGACCCCTCCGGGGCCGGTGACCATGCCGTATCCCCTGGAGAGGACGCTCCTCGGGTTGAGGGCCTCCAGGCGGGCGGACAGGCTCTCCAGCTTGGCCTCGGCCGCGTCCAAGTCGGAGCGGCATCCCGACGAAACCCTCCCCCAGAGGGAGTCGCACCCCTGCATGCGGGACCCGATCTCCCTCATGGCTGCCGACGGCGCAAGCCTAGCCATGCAGGCGTCGAGTCTGTGACCCATCGCGCCCAGGTCGGTCAGAGCCTTCCCCGGTGAAAGCCTGGCGTCCAGGACCCGGAACCTCGACTTCATGGACTCCATGCTCCTGCGGACTGATGCCTCTGCGCGGATGCCCAGGTCGTCGGCCTGCATCGACATCATGTCCAAGGTCCTGGCTGCGGACTCGGGGGACAGCCTGGCGTCCAGAAGCTGGAAGCGGTGCCTCATCCTCTCGATGACGCCGCCGAGTGCGGAATCCGCCCGGGACATCGCCGTTTCCACCCTGGAAAGCACATCGCCCCTGTCCTTCAGTATGATGGCGGCAGCCCCGGTGGGGGTCGGCGCCCTGACATCTGCCACGAAATCCGCTATCGTGAAGTCGGTCTCGTGCCCTACAGCGGATACCACCGGCGCCTCGGAGGCGGCGATGGCCCTAGCCACCGGCTCCTCGTTGAACGCCCAGAGGTCCTCTATCGATCCCCCGCCCCTCCCGACTATGATGACGTCCACGCCCGCGCGGTTGAGGAGCTCTATCCCCTTCACGATGGATGCTGCGGCGCCCTCGCCCTGGACGAGGGCGGGAGCGAGTATGATGTCTGCGGGGAACCGGCTCGCGGAGGTGGTTATTATGTCGTGGATCACCGCCCCCTTCTCGGAGGTGACCACGCCTATCCTCCCGGGGAACGGCGGCAGGGGCCTCTTGCGGGATGGATCGAACAGGCCCTCCTCCCCGAGGCGCGTCTTCAGAGCCTCGAACGCGGCGTAGAGGTCCCCCACGCCGGACTTCCTCATCGTCTCGACTATGAATTGGTAGGAGCCCCTCTGAACGTACATATCGACGGACCCGAAGGCCAGAACCTTCATGTTGTCCTGGGGCTCGAAGTCGACCCTCGCCCTCGATCTGGCGAAAAGGACGGCGCGTATCTCGCTGCCCGGGTCCTTGAGGGTGAAGTAGTAGTGCCCGGAGGGGTACCTCTTGAGGTTGGAGATCTCCCCGCTCACCCACTGGTCCCTGACCTGGGGGGACGCCGTCAGCAACTCCCTCACGCGGGTGTTGAGCTGGGTGACGGTCACTGGTTCGGGCATGCATCCGCCATCTTCCAGCGGATATTTGGCTTCTTCGAGCAGCAGGGCGGATTCCTCGATCTCCGCGCGGTGCGGTCCTACGCAGCCCAGTCGAACGATTGTACTGGTTAAATACGACCCCGAAGATTTGGAGGCCATGGACAGAGACGAGCTCCTGTGCAAGATATCTCCGGAGATGGAGCAGTACGCCGACAGCATATTGGAAATGTACAACGCGCCGTTCGCCAGGTATATCGGGATCGAGCTCGTGTCCCTCGAGAAGGACCGCTGCGAGTGCAGCATGGAGCTGGTCCCCGACCTCATGAACAGCATGGGGAGGGGCCACGGCGGGGCCCTCTACGCTCTGATGGACCACACGTTCGCCATCCTCAGCAACACCGACGCCCCCTGCACCGGCCAGAGCGGCGAGACCAAGTTCTACCGCCCCGCAACGGGAAGGATAACCGCAGTGGCCAGGCCCATCAACCTCTCCAGGTCCCTCAGGGTCTACAGCGTTGAAGCGTTCTCGGAGGAGGGCAAGCTCATCGCCTCCTCCACGTACACGGCGTTCGTCCTCCAGAGGTGATCACATGGCAGACAGGAGGTGCCCCAACTGCGGAGAGCTCGTCCCCAGCAACAGCATAACCTGCCCCAAGTGCTTCAGGAAGATCCCCATGGAGCCGGAGCCCGTGAAGGAGGCGCAGGGGAAGAGGCGCGAAAGCGGCTACAGCATCAAGCTCGCCCTCGCCCTGGCGATAGTCCCGGCGCTCTTCGGGATACTGGGACTCGGGCAGATCTACAGGAACTACCGCGACCTCAAGGGCTACATCTTCCTGGGCGCAGGGCTGCTGTTCTTCGTGCCCGCGGTGTTCCTTGTCCTTCCGATAATCTCGGTGTTCCTCGCGATACCCCTGTTCGTGGTGTACGCGGTGATATTCCTGGTGTCCATCGCCGACCTGGTCCTCAGCTCGGTCCTGTTCCACAGGTGATCACAGAAGGCCGTTGGTGCGCAGCGCCATCATTATCGACGCCGACATCTGCGCGAGGTGGACCGCCCTGCGGCCGTCTCCGACGCACGCGGGGTCCCCCGGGCAGAGGCTGTCGTACGCTGCACGGATGAGCTCGTGCTCCCGCTCCGCCGGCCCCCTGAGGTCGGCCGGGAGCCTTCCGGATATCGCAGGGAGGAGGGTGAGCTCCCCCGTGCAGTCCCAGGGCTCGTAGCATAGGTACTTCCCGAATACGTTGTTGACGTTGTACGACGTGCACTCCCTGCCGAACAGTGCATTCTGGACCCTCTTCACGACGGTGTCCCTGTCCTCTCCCCCGTAGAGTTCCTCGGGGTTAATCCCGTACGAGGCGGACATCCAATCCAGGGACTCCTTCCCGAGGTCCCGGGGGTCCATCGCGACAGACTCGTCGAGGACGGTGTCGAAGTCGCTCCCGTCCGCCAGCATCCTGCACACGGCGACCTCCGAGACGGCCTCCGTCGGCATGCCCTTGGGCCCCGTCGAGGCGATCTGAACAACGTAGACATCATCCATGCCGTGTCATCCGTCGCCGTGTATTTGAATGGTGCCCGCGCCCCTTCGAGAACCTTGGAGACCGGTCCTAGGACGCAATAGCTGATATCGTGACGTTCAGGGTAAATAATACGGCGGGGATTATGTCCCATGCGGCGCCTGAAGACCATCGACGAGCTCTACGAGGAGGTAAAGGACTACGACCTCGTCATAACCAACGACATCGCCCTGGAGACCGCGCTGAACTCCCGCATAAGCACGCCGCGCATCGGCCAGTTCGCCATGACTCCCAGGCACATCGCCGAGCTCCGCGCAGCCAGCTTCCTCAGGAGGCGCACGATATCCGACCTGGAGCTCATCTCGTCTGTATGCGACGAGACCGGCCTCGACCTGAGGTACGTCTACAGCGAGATCATGAACATCCGCGAGATCGCCGCATACACATCCGACGTCAGGCAGCACCTCACCACCCGTGACTCACGCCGCGTATACGACTCCATGGAGGCCCTGCCGACGCTCGACCGCGTCATGTCCCTGTACGACCCCGACGGGGACCCCTTCTACAGCGGCCTCAGGGTCGCCATGATAGAGCCCTACCTCTTCGACAACATGGACAAGAAGTTCAACCCGCCGATGGCGGACGAGATAAGCATGTTCAGGGACGGGGAGTACAAGATCCAGGAGATACGCGAGGTGGGCAACGACCGCCAGGTCGCGGAGAACGCCGTGGACCTCATCGACCCTGCCCATCCGGAGGACTACGCCATCGTCCTCAACGCCAGCTCCCCGATCGCGGACGCGGTGAGGGCTGCGCTGTACAGGAGGGGGCTGCCGTTCATCAACAAGCTGGCGGTCCGCGACCTCGCGCAGATCAGGGACTACATCTCGTTCCTCACCCTGTCGATGTCGTACGAGACCGTGAGGGTGGGCGCCGTGAAGGAGCTGTTCTCCAACTACAACGGGTTCTTCAGGCAGGGCAGGGAGAGGTTCCTCCTCTGCCGCCAGGGCCCAGAGGACATGAGGGAGAAGGCCCTGGAGCTGAAGGAGGTCATGAGGGCCGTTCACGAGGACGGCATGACGTTCGACGAGGTCAAGGAGGCCGTCTGCGACAGGCGCGCCAGGATCCAGGTGGGGAAGATCATCAGGGACCTCGGGATCGCGGACAGGGTCGTCACCCCCAGGGAGCTCTCCAACCTGCGCTACGCGGTGGACAACGTCAACGAGCTGAAGCACAACGAGGAGATTCCCGCCTCCGAGAAGTCCGGGGTGCTCATCGCGGACTGCATGAACTCCGTCTACGTGGACAGGCCCGTCGTCCTGTACCTCGGCATGGAGCAGGACTGGAACGTGAGGGTCGTCGGCAAGAGGTACCTGGACGCCGAGGAGGAGAGCGAGAAGAACGCCCAGCGCCTGGAGGCCCTCCTGCAGCAGGGGTCCCGCAGGGTGTACATCGTGAACGCCACGAAGAACGGGGCCCCCGCCCGCCCCTGCCTCTCCTTCGACATCATATTCAACAGGAAGTGCGACACCTTCGCGGACGTGTGCGCCTCCCTCGTACCGGGTAGGTGGTCCCAGCAGGAGCCGTCGCCGATGATATCCAAGGGGGCCGAGGAGCTGGACCCCGAAAGTGAGTTCGACCGTCCGTTCTCGAAGACCTCCTTCAACGCGTTCTACACATGCCCCCGGAAGTACATGTTCACATCCCTCCTCAGGGACTCGGACAACAAGTACACCGAGTTCGGGCAGTTGATCCACACCTTCGCCGAGTTCTACGCCTGCTACCCAGAGTACGTGGACGCCGACGGCGTGGACAGGTTCGTTGATATGATATCCGAGAGGTACGCGGGCCTTTCCACTCCCCTCATGTCCGAACTGGACAGGGACAGGGTCCGCAGGGCGCTGGTAAACGTCATGCGCTTCCTGGACCGCCTCAAGGTGGAGGCCCCCCTGGACACGCCGATCGAGAGCGACAGCCACCCCAACGCCATCATCACCAACCTCGGGCTGCCGATGGGGAGCTCCATATGCGAGATCGAGAGGATGTCCGCAAAGCATCCGATCAAGGGGGTGTTCGACCTCTACTGGGATGGGTCCGTGATTGACTACAAGACCGGGTCCCCGCATCCGGGCGTCACGATCGCGAAGGACATGTCGGAGGGGACCCGCTCCCAGAACCCCGAGTTCCAGCCCCTGCTGTACCTGGCGCTGGCCCTGGAGGAGGGCGGCTCAGACGGAAGGTTCCGCCAGTTCTACGTGATGGACAACGACGTGGGTTCCGCGGACCCGGGCTACGACATAATGGGGAGCGTGAGGACGGTATCCGTCTCCAGGAAGGAGCTGCTCGACGCGGCTGTTTCCAGCCCTGCCTTCATGGAGCAGGTCCGCACGTCGCTCAGCAAGAAGTTCTCGCCCCATCACGAGGCCGTGGTGGGGGCGATATCCCGGACCGCCCAGGGAGACCCACGGTCCTGGAGGGACCAGTTCGCCGTCGTTACGGCAGTCATGGACGCCGCCGGGCTCAAGGACACGGACACCAACCGCAAGGATGCCGCAGCGGCAGTCGGGAAGGTGACGAAGATGCTTGACGGCGGCATGGCCGTCACCCCCGGAGAGGTGATCGTGCCGATGTCCACCCTGGAGAGGTTCCTCGAGGAGGCGGACAGGATGCATAGGGAGGCTGTGGGGATGTCCGTAACGGAATTCCCCGCGAGGCCGGTATGCGACTGCAGGAAGTGCGACTTCTACGAGGCCTGCACGACCGACGTGGTGTCCATCGAGGAGGCTGGGGAGGATGAGTGACCTCAACGAATCCCAGGCCAGGCTGGCCCGGACCCTTGACGGCATGGTCGTGGTGGACGCCGGCCCCGGCACCGGCAAGACCCACACCATCGTGGAGAGGTACCTCAACCTGGTCTCCCGCCCGGACGTGTCGCCCGGGGACGTGCTGATGCTCACCTTCACCAACAATGCCGCCTCGGAGATGGAGGAGCGCATCAAGGGCAGCATGACCGACAGGGGCATGCTGAAGGAATCGAAGCTCGTGCAGACCAGCACGTTCGACGCTTTCTGCCGCTCGATACTCATGGACTCGCCCGAGACGGCCGGCTCGTTCTTCGGGATTTCGGAGAGGCTTACGAGGGGAGCGGAGGTCGTCTCCAACGACACCCTAAACGAGACCTGGTTCTCGTCGTTCCTCGACGACTTCCTCGCTGAGCGGGGGGAGGACTTCGGCGATGCGGCGATAGTTGCCAGCCAGTACCCGAAGGACATCCTGGCGCTGATCAACAGGCTGATGTCTAAGGGCGTTTTTCCGCTGAAGCGCGGATGGTTCGGCATAGACCCGTCCAGGGACCTCCTGGGCGACACGGAGGGGGTCCTGGAGGACCTCCGCAGGCTGAACGAGCCCTCTGCCAAGACAGGCGTCTCCCAGGCATGGAAGGCCATCCACGAGAAGGCCCCGAAGGAGGGCTTCGATCCCCTGCCCCAGTCGGAGGGGGTCCTGGACGAGACCGATTTGGCGGACGCCGCCGGGGAGGACCGCTCCGGCCTGCTGGACCTGATACACGCCGTGTACCACGAGTACATCCGCAAGAGCATCGCCTCCGACAGGCTCACCTTCGGACTCACCTCCATGCTGGCGTTCTCATTACTCTACGACGACGGACGCATCCGCCAGAGGAACTCGTTCCGCTACGTCATGATCGACGAGTTCCAGGACACCAACGCCATACAGCTGATGATCTCGATGATGGTCCTCTCGGAGCCGAACCTCTGCGCCGTCGGGGACTGGAAGCAGGGGATCTACGGGTTCAGGTTCGTCTCCATCCACAACATAGTGGAGTTCGAGGAGAGGATGGTCTCCATGCGCCGGTTCCTCAACGAGGACAAGGTCAGGGTCCCGTTCGGCATCCCTTCGGTATCCAGGCTCTCCCTCGACGTGAACTACCGCTCCTCCGAGCCGATCGTCCGGAACGCGTTCGAGTCCCTCTTCATCCGGGGCACCGAGAAGGAGGAGATCGACGTCGAGAGGCTGGAGGAGAAGGTGGTGAGGCTCAAGGCGGACACCGACGGCAGGATCGGCGACCTGACCGAGACCAGGTTCGTGAGGTGCGACGGGAGGGACCGCGAGCCGGAGGCGGTGGCCAGGTGCGTTCTCGACTACGTCCAGTCAGACCGTGAGATAGCCGACGGGGATGTCCGCAGGCCCGTGGGGCTGGGGGACATCGCGGTGTTCTGCCGCACAACGTCCGGCTGCGCCAAGGTCCTCGACGGCCTCACCTCGGCCGGCATCCCGGCATACCTCGAGGGGGACGCCGACATAATGTCCACACGCGAGGGGAAGCTCCTCCTGGCATGGCTCAGGTACGTCAACAACGACAGGGACCCCTGGGGATTCGTGCCGATCATGGCAGACATGGGGTACACCCTTGTCGAGTGCAGGGCGGCGAGGGATGACCCGTCAGCCGTGCCAGCCTCCATAGTGGCGGCCCGCAGGGACCTTTACCTGAAGCGCCGCAGGGTGACCGAGATGCTGACCACGGTATTCTCCCTGTACGGCATCGACAACGACGTCTCGCAGGCCATCATCACCACCCTCTCGACCGCCCACCGCGGCTCCCTCCTCACGATATCGGACCTGATTGGGATGATAGAGAAGGACATAGCCAGCGGGTCCAGGTATCCCTTCGAGGGATCCATCGACCGCGACGCCGTGAAGATAATGACGATGCACAAGGCCAAGGGGCTGGAGTTCCCCGTGGTCATCATCCCGTACATGGACAGGGGGATCATGCCCCTCAGGCCCGGAAGCGGAGGCGCCTACCTCTACGACGACCGGATCGGCATACGCTGCGCATACTCCGTAGGGAGGTTCGACGGGTACTCCAAGCTGTGCAGGTCCTGGAGGACCGCGTTGGTGGCCGCCTCCGGCAGCAGGGACTACAGCGAGGAGAGGAGGCTGCTCTTCGTGGCGGCATCCAGGGCGAAGCAGTACCAGACATTCATCTGCTCGGACCCCTCCCCGTTCATAGAGGGGCTCAGCGGAGGGGTCTACGAGGGCCCTCCTGCCCCCATGGCGAGGACGTTTGACAGCTCAACGACGGCAGCGGCCAGGCCGGATCTCTCCGGGTACCGGCCCAGGAGCCCCAGGTTCGCGGTCCACGACCTGATGGACCTTAGCACGGAGGACGGCATGGGCGGGATGTCAGAGAAGAACCACGAGGTCTGCGGCAAGGGCCCGGAGTACGGCGATGCCGTGCATTCGGCGGCAGAGATAATCTTCGACGGAAACGAGCCCCCGGAGGACTATCCGGAGCTCGGGATGGTGCGCTCGATCGTGGAGCGCGCGCACTGCGCGGTGGACTCCAGGGCGGAGACGGACTGCGTCCTCCCCATCGCCGGCACCGACGTCGTCCTCAGAGGAAGGATCGACCTGCTGGCCGACTTCGGGGACGTGGTCGAGGTCCACGACTACAAGACCGACGCGTCCGACAGGTTCCAGGCCGAGTACGAGTTCCAGCTCTCGGTGTACGGTCTCGCCGCCTCGCTCCACTACGGGAAGCCGGCGAGGTGCTTCATCGACTACGTGTCCCTGGGCAGGACGGTGGAGTTCGATCCCATGACGATGGACGAGCTGCGCGACGAGGTGCTACGCAGGATGAACAGGATGGGCCTCTCGAAGGATTGAGGGCAAAGATATTAAACATCAGCCCAATCGAGAGCCGATGGACGAGACCGGTCTGACCCAGGAGGAGGTACTCCAGCGCAAGTCTAACGGCCAGGCCAACGACGCCGAGGTCACCACAAGCAGGACTTACACCGACATATTCGTGAAGAACACGTTCACGCCCTTCAACGTGATACTGTTCCTCCTGGGTATCCTGCTGCTCATCTGCGACGAGCCCATAAGCGCGGTATCCGCCACCGGCATAATAATCGTCAACATCCTCATCTCGACGATACAGGAGATGCGCGCCAAGCGCAAGCTGGACAAGATCGCCCTCCTCGTGAGGCCGAAGGTGACCGTCCTCAGGGAAGGCTCGGAATCCGAGATCGACCAGTCCGAGATCGTCATGGACGATTTGATTGTTCTCCGCGCGGGGGAGCAGGCGCTCGTCGACGGCGATGCCATCAGGTGCAGGTCCGTCGAGATGGACGAGTCGCTCCTGACGGGGGAGTCCAGCACCGTAAGGAAGCACGAGGGCGACAAGGTCTACTCCGGGTCTTTCTGCATCACCGGGGAGTGCGTCTACAGGGTGACCGCGGTGGGGGCGGACGCATACGCCCACCAGATGCTGAGGGACGCAAAGAAGTTCACCTCGAAGAGGACGCCCCTCCAGATGGAGACGGGGACCATCACCAAGATCCTGATGGTGATAGCCGCCATCCTCTTCGTCATAACCATATTCAAGTCGCTGTTCCTCTCCCACGAGAGCTTCAGCGACACCCTGGAGGCATTCGTCCTCTGCCTGGACGTCGTCCCCATAGCGCTGTTCCTTCTGATCACCCTGACGTACATGATCGCCGCCGCGAGGATGGCGGACTCCGGGGTGCTCCTCCAGAGGGCTAGCTCCGTAGAGTCCATCAGTCATGTGGACACCGTCTGCATGGACAAGACCGGTACCATCACGACCAACAGGCTCAGGTACGAGTCGTCCGTGGATTTCGTCCCGAGGGAGGAGGCGGTCCACCTCGCATCGGTGTTCGCCAGCCTGACCGGCAGCAGGAACCGGACGATGGAGGCGATACTCAACGAGTACGGGGAGACCGAGGCGGAGATGCTGGAGGAGATCCAGTTCTCCTCGGAGAGGAAGTACAGCGCCGTCAGGGCAAGGGATGCGGACGGCGTGCACACGCTCTACGTCGGCGCATGGACGGCTCTCGGGGACCACATAACCTCGCCGAACCAGGTGCCCTCCATCATAGAGTCCGAATCCAGGAAGGGCCTCAGGACGGTGCTCCTATGCAGGGGCGGCGACGGGCCGATGCACGACGCGGAAGGAAACCCGATCGTGCACGACCTGGTCCCGATCTCGGTCATATCCATAAGGGACGAGATAAGGCCAGACTGCAGGGAGACGATAGAGGTGTTCCTGAGGAACGGGATGGACCTGAAGGTCATCTCGGGCGACGACCCGGTGACTGTCGACGCCCTGTTCTCCATCGCTGACATCCCGGGGGAGAGGAGGATCGTCTCCGGCCCGGAGCTGGATGCGATGGGCCCGGAGGAGTTCGACAGGGCCGCCTCCGAATGCAACATCTTCGGAAGGATGAAGCCCGAGAACAAGGAGGCCGTCATAGAGTCCCTCAAGAGGCAGGGCCACTACGTGGCGATGATCGGTGACGGGGTCAACGACGTCAAATCCCTGAAGAACGCCCAGGTGGGGGTCGCCCTGGAGAGCGGCTCCGGGGCGGCAAGGGGGGTCGCCGACATGGTCCTGGTCGGAGACGACTTCGCCGCCCTCCCGAAGGCCCTGGTCGAGGGTAGGAGGACGGTGTCGGGGATGAGGGACATCCTGAAGCTGTACCTGACGAGGAACATCACCCTCGCGATGCTTTACCTGTTCACCTTCGTGCTCCTGGGCTACATCCCGATGCTGCCCATCCAGAACACCTACTACGCCTTCGTCACCGTGACGATATTCGCGTTCTTCATGACCATCTTCGCCAAGCCGGATGACAACAAGGAGCTGATCCTCCCGGACGTCCTGCGGTTCTGCCTGCCCAGCGCCATAGTGATCTCGCTGTTCGCGATAGGAGTCTACGTATCTACATGGGTTGCTTACGAGGACGGGCTCTTCGCAATAGACTGGGCCCACATGGAGGCGGTATCAGGCAAGCCCCTGGGCCAGCTCCTGAGCGACCTCGGGTGGGACATAGTGGACGAGAGCGAGATCGTCGCGAGGTCCGCCATGGTGTTCTTCGTGTCCGCGGCGGGGATGCTCCAGATGCTGCTCGTCTGCCCCAGGTACAAGTTCCTGTCGATAGACGGCAGGACGAACAAGAGCCTCATACCGATAGCCCTCGTGGCCTTCGTGATGCTGCTCGTCTATGCCATGTACGCGTACTTCCCTGTGGTCGCAGTGAACCTCGTCGGGCTCGTGATCTTCCCGATGCACGTCAACCTGGTGTTCATCGGGGTCGTGGTCCTGTGGTTCTTCACGGAGATCGCGTTCCTGAGGCTGAACGTCTTCAAGAAGCTCGTGGACCGCATGGAGGCCTACTACATGCAGAAGCTCCAGAACGAGTACACCCAGGGCGACGTGGTGGAGGACGATTAAGGGCGGTATGTGCCGTCGCGGTACATCTGTATCATGAGGTACGACGCCATCCTGGCATCGGACAGGGCACGGTGGGACTGGGCCTCCCCGATGCCGGCCGGGTCACCCTCCACGATGGTCCTGTAGGCGTGGTCCAGCTTAGGGAACCTGTACTGCCTCCCGTAGTACTGGCTAGGGAGCTTGCACACGGGTGTGGCGGCGACCATTATGTCCGCGCAGAGGGTGAACCTCCCGCGGAGGTCCCATGGCTCCTTGAAGAGGAACTTGTCCATGTCGTAGGCGATGTTGTAGGCCGTGACGGTCTTCCCCTTTAGGATGCCGCGGACCTTGTCTATGACATGCATTGCATGGGGGGCGTCCCTGACCTCGTCGAGAGTGAGGTCGGTGTTCTCGAAGATCCAGGCGTTGCGCAGATAGTCGTCCCAGGAGTCGACATCGTATCCGAGCACCGATGAGTAGACGTCCTCCACGGTGCCGTCATCCAGCGACACGGCGCATATGCCGACGTCCACGACCAGGTCCCTGGGAGCCCCATCGAGGCCTGTTGTCTCCGTGTCGATGACGTATATCCTGTCTGGAACGCCGCTGCCTTCGACCTTGAAGCTGAACCCCGTGGGGCTGGCAGTGTCCTTCGAGTACGTCCTGAATCCTTCCATGACCAGCCATCCGAGATGAAATATAAAACGATTCGATAACGAAGGCAGATGAGGTACGGAAAGGTCGTGGAGGGCGTCTTCGAGTCCCGCCCAAACAGGTTCATAGCCTACGTGACGGTGGACGGGAGAAGGGAGAGGGTCCATGTCAAGAACACCGGCAGGTGCCGGGAGATCCTCGTCCCCGGAGCCAGGGTCATCCTCGAGGAATCCGACAGTCCGGGGAGGTCCACCCGCTACGACCTCATAGCCGCATACAAGGGCAGCATCCTGATCAACATAGACTCGCAGGCACCGAACAAGGCGTTCGGCGAATACATATCCAGATCGGGGATGTTCGGCGAGGGTCCGCGGGTTCAACCGGAATGCACCCACGGGGACTCGCGCTTCGACTTCTACATCGAATCCGACGGGAGGAGGATTTTCGCCGAGGTCAAGGGTGTGACCCTGGAGGATGGCGGGGTGTGCCGCTTCCCCGACGCCCCGACCGAGAGGGGCCTGAAGCACATACGCGGACTGGAGGCGTGCATATCCGAGGGGTACGAGGCCTATGCGGTCTTCATCGTTCAGATGAAGGGCATGACCGTCTTCGAGCCCAACTACTCCACTCACCGGGAGTTCGGGCTGGAGCTGGAGCGCGCGGAATCCATGGGGGTGCGCGTGCTGGTCCTGGACTGCACCGTGGCCCCCGACAGGATGGAGGTCGACGGGTCCCTGCCGCACAGGTACCTTCACTCGTTCTCGTAATCGGAGGCCTGCCTGCCGTACTCCGGGGACTCCTCCCTGAGGACCTTCACCACCCTGAGGTAGTCGGCGACGGCGTGCTCCTGCTCGTTGATCATCTGATGGACAAGGTATACGTTCTTCATGGCTGGGTTGGCGTCGATGAAGCGCCCGTCCTCGGGCTCGTCCTTGATCATGCCTGCGACCATGACCCTCATGGACTTCGTCCCAGCCCTGGAGTCCTCGTAGCCTATGACAGCGTCGAGGGCGGCCTGGCCGTAGGACGTTGCGTTGAGGTACCTCATCACAGCCTCCGCCACCTCGGGGAAGAAGGCGAAGTCCACGTTCTCTGCGAGGCGCTGGAAGTCGTCCCTCAGGACGCCCTGGAAGTGCCCGTAGCGCTTAATCTTCGAGATTCCGACGTCGGCTACGAGCTCTGATGCGGTGTACATGTCCCTCATGTCCCTCACAGTGAACGTGGCGTCGACCTGGAACTTCCTCATGGTCTTTCCGTTGGGGGTGATGACCATGTTCTTCCTCACGAGATACATGTCTATGTCAGGCTGTATGACGCGGTCGTACCTGAGGATCTTCCTGACCTCGTCCCTCCTGCGGCGCTTGGCCTTGTTGCTGGAGACGATGGTGTCGAGACAGATCACGATGAACAGGAGGGCTATCGTGTTGCAGAAGATGTTGTTCATGTAGTCGCCGAATGACCATATCTCGCCTATCGCGACGCAGATGAGCAGCATGATCAGGCTCGCGACTATAATCAGGATCACCGACTTCATGACCACCGAAAGCTCGTGGGTGCGCTCCACGGTGGATGCCCTGACCTTGTCGAACATCGGGTCCAGGCTGCCCTTCCATCCCCAAGAACCGCCGTCGGATTCGTGTCTGCGGATTTCGGGGAGCTTGATGTCTGGCTTCTTCAGCTTCGGGACGTCCATCGCTGCCCGCCTCCGAGAACTGATCTTATGGCTTCCTGAGACTGCTCCGGGGTGCCGGTCGTGTTGACCATGTAGACCTCGCAGGCATCCAGGTATCCGCGGAAGAACTCCCTGCGCAGATCGTTCCTGCGGGGGTCGCAGACCAGGGTGTGGGGGTTGCAGAAGCCCGACTCCGAGAGGTACTCGAGGGCTTCGCCGGTCTCGAGCCTGCGCACGATGCGCCCGTCGGACGGGTCCCTCTTCAGGAGGATCACGTACCTCATGCTGGTGCTCCTGATGACGGATCCCTCTCCGGCGACCCATCTGACGTTGCCGATACCGCGGCCCTTGTTGTCGAACCTGACCTCCTTCACCAGAGGACGGTACTCCTCCCAGACGTCCCCTATGTCGGCGTCGATGTAGCAGTTCTTCTCGGAGCCCTCGATGAAAGGCCTGCCGTCGCCCAGAGTGACGAAGTACCAGTCGTCCGTGATCAGGTGGGCGTGGTCCATCCTGAGGAGGCCCCAGGACTGCGTGGTCTTCCCGGTCTTGGACGGGGCAATCAGGGTCACGCCCGCCCCGTCTATGTCGAGGGCGGCTCCGTGCACTGGGAATATGCCGTGCGCGTCCTCCAGGATGTTCCCGGCGACGCCGAGGGCGATGCTTTTGATCCATCCGTAATAGTCGAAGTTGAACAGGAAGACCGTGCGGGTCTGGACGTCGTATTCCGCATGCAGGTCCGTGGACGGGTCGTTGACGCAGTATACCCTGGCGTGCGGCCTCACGGAATCCGACATGTGGTAGAAGTTGTCGGTCCACATCTCCATGCAGTCGCGGCTCTCCGTGAAGAGCTGCACGCAGACGCCGTTGATGTCGGCCTTTGATGAGAGGTAGTTGATGCCGGAGCAGACGTCCCTGAGTTCGGACGACCTGTCCGCATCTATTGTGACAAGCCGGTAAGCCATTGAAATTACCGGCGGGAAATCTACGTTGGATTAGTAAATCATTCGGTGGCGAACGTCTTCTCGGCCGTTCCGGATGACAGGGGGCACGCAGGAGGTTCTTCGCCGGGGACGATGACCTGCAGGCACTGGTTGCGGATCCCCCAAAGGGCGAGCTGCTCGAGGATCGGGACGATCGATAGGCCCCTGCCTGTGATGGAGTACTCGACCTTCACCCTCACGTCGGGTATCACATTGCGGACAATCATGCCGTCGCCCTCGAGTTCCTTGAGCTGCTTGGAGAGTATCCTGGAGGTGACATCGCCCATGCTGCGCTGAAGCTCGGAGAACCTCATCGTACCTCTCTGGGCCAGCATGCAGAGTATGGTGCACTTCCATCTGCCCTCGATCACCGACATCGCAGCATCCAAGGGGCAGTTGTAACGTGCGAACTGCGGTTTCATGCTTCAACAATATCATTTAGATATTTAATTACCTTTTGTAAGCAGATATAAATATGATACCATCAATCTCCATCACGATACTATGGCAAAGGTAACTGCTGTTATCGGATCCCCCAGGAAGAAGGGAAACTGCGCTGCAATCGTCGACAAGATGGTGGAGAAGCTCAAGGCAAAGGGCGACGAGGTCGAGGTGTTCTACATCAATGACATCGACGCCAAGGGATGCCAGGCTTGCATGGGTTGCAAGAAGGGCGGCAAGGGCTGCATCAGGAAGGACGGCATGACGCCCGTTCTCGCCTCCGTGCAGAACTGCGATGCCCTCATCGTCGCTACGCCCACATACTTCGGGCACGCAACCGCCCAGTACAGGCTGTTCGAGGACAGGATGTACGGATTCGTGCTCCCCGGATTCACTACGATCCTCTCCCCCGGGAAGAAGGTTGCCACTGTCGTCACATGCGGCGGAGGACTCGACGGAGCCAAGGTCATGGCCGACCAGGTCAACGGAGTGATGGCCAACTTTTTCAAGTTTGAACCCATCGGGACGATCGTCTACTCCGAGGCCCAGGGAGGACCTGCCGCTGAGAATGCGGACGTGATGGCCCAGGCCGAAGAGATAGCGTCCAAGATCTGAAAAGGTGAATAAGGATGGGAAGCACCGCAGTCATCTACGCGACCGGACCGACGAAGAACACCAAAGCAGTGGCGGACTACATCGCCAAATCTATCGGGGCGGATGTGTTCAACCTCAAGCAGCTGACGAAGATCAACATGACCGGGTACGACACGATCGTGTTCGGAACAGGAATACATTTCGGGAGCCCATACAAGCCCCTCGCCCAGTTCATCGCCGACAACCAGGATGCTCTGGCCGGCAAGAGGCTGTTCCTCTTCATCACCTGCATGTACAACGAGGAGAAGGGCGACAAGCAGCGCGACGCAGTCGCGGAGCAGCTCGGAATCCACAAGGTTGTGTACTTCAACAAGAAGGGCGGCGAGATGAACTCTGCGGGGCTCCCCGCGGCCGTGGACGACTTCATAGCGCAGCTGTGATAACCGTGTCTATGAGCCTGATCCTGCTATTGTACATCCTGGTGAACATTGCGGTTCTCCTGATGTACGTCTGGGACAAGCACAAGGCGAAGGCGGACAAGTGGAGGACCAGGGAGTCCACGCTGCTCATCGGGGCCCTGCTGGGGCCCTGGGGCGCAGTGGCGGGGATGCAGCTGGCAAGGCACAAGACGCAGAAGACCAAGTTCAAGCTGGTCTACGTGTTCCTGCTGATCCACATAGTCCTGATCGTCTGGCTGCTCGTCCACTGACGGTCCAAACGGCCCCTTCGGGGGCCTTCCCTCTCATTTTAGCCCGTACAGCTCCCTGACGTCCGTGACCATGCCCTGATGGCCCAGGAGGACGACACGACTGTCCTCCCTCTCCTTGATTATCTCCATGCCGACCCTCTCCCCGAGGCGGCCGGCGAAGTCGCGGACCTCCTGGAACGAGGGCATGCAGTCTATGGTGAGCCTGGTGCGGGACCCTCCGACGAAGACGTATCCCTTCGGCTCGATCAGGTCCGGGTCCGCCCGCCTGTCGAGTTCGGCGTACTCGTCCTCCCATCCGAAGTTGTGGTTCTTGACGAGGGTGTGGCGGATGACTGTGCGCGTGTTCAGCGACGGCAGGAGGTCCAGGGTCCTCATGAGCCTGTCCCAGCAGTCCGGGGACTTCGGACGGCAGACCTTCGTGTAGACCTCCTTGTTCGGCGCGGCGACGGTGACGTACAGGTGCATCGGGAGGACGTCGAGGGCCTCCAGCTGCTCCGGGTAGGTACCGTTCGTGACGACGAAAGTGGACATGCCGCGGGAATGGCATTCCTTGAGGAAGTCCGACATGTACGGGTAGGTGATGGGCTCCCCTGCGAGCGAGATGGCCACCTGGTTGGGGTTCATCGCCTCGTTGAACCTGTCTAGGTCGCACCGGGGATCGCCCTTGAAACCGGAGATGAGCTTCCTCTGATGCTCGATGAGATGGTCGAGCATGTCCTTGGGCTCCGCCCACTCCTTTACCTCGAAATCGTGCTCCTGGACCCTCCAGCAGAACGTGCAGCGGTGGCTGCACTCGTTTATGGCAGGGGTCATCTGGAGGCATCTGTGAGACTGGATCCCGTAGAAATCCTGCTTGTAGCAGCAGCGGCCCCTGAGCATGCTCTCCTTCATCCAGTGGCAGAGCTTTACCGCTGAGTGGTCGTTGTATATCCTGTACTGCTGCTTGATCAGCAGGTCCCTGTAACCCTCGTCCATCGGCATCAGAAATCGAATAGGCTCTTCTGGTTCTTTGATGCTTTCCTATCCGGGGCCTTGGCGCGTGCCTCTTTAGGTTCGGGCTTGGGAGGCTCCGGCTCCGGTTCGGGAGCGTCTGCCTCCGACGAGTAGGGGCCCAGAGCGGATGAGATCCTGGCGAGCCTGTCCTCCTCGATCTCCTGGAAAATCTTGACCACCGTCTTCGAATCGGCCTTAGTCCCGGTGATGAGCGCGTACTCGTCATCGGTGAGGTCGAACCACTCGATCAGGGGCCTGCGGATGGCCTTGTCCTGCTTGAGGAGCACGGCGATGTACGGCAGCACGTCGACGGACACCCTGTGGGTGGATGTGTGGAGCTGCACGGCCATCTTCAGGCAGAGGGACTTGCGCAGCGCGCGCGGGTTCTTGCTGCTGGACATAAGCTTGAGGTACTTCGGGAACTCCATCTTGGCACAGGTGCAACGGCCCTGGCGGACGGTGGAGAGCCCGAAGACCATGATGTCCTTGGCGTAGGACCAGAAGCCGTAGTACTGGCGCCTGTACACCCTGCTGATGAATATGTCCGCCTGTGAGAGCCTGGCGAACCCGCGGACCTGGTCCCCCGCGCTATTAAGCTGCAGAGGCAGGTTCTCGTCCAGCCAAAGCAAGACGGATGACACGTCCTCGTCCAGATCGTTCGCAATCTGGCGGGCGCGTACTGGGTCCTGGTCCGAGAACACGGTCTTCATCAGACCGAAGATGTCCGAGTGGTTGTCCCTGGTCGACAGGGACTTGGCCATCTCCGGGGTGATGCGGTCCGCGCCCAGGGCCAGGGACTCGAGGTTCCTCACCGCCGCGCGCATGTCCCCGGAGGCGTTGGTGGCAATGGCCAGGAGGTCCGACTGCTCGACCTCCACACCCTCGTTGTCGGCGATCTTGCGGAGGACCTTCGCCATCGTGGGGGCCTGTATCCTGTAGAACTGTACCTGCTCGGTCATGGTCTTGACCGAGGGGCTCTTCCTGCTCAGGGCGTAGAAGTCGTTCACGATCAGGATGACCGGCTGGGAGCTCTCCGTTATTATGCGGTTGATGACCGGCATGGCGCCCTTGTCCTGGATTCCGAACAGGTTGTCGGCCTCGTCAAGTATGATCAGCTTCCTGCCACCTTCCGATGCCTTCAGATACGTGCCGTCCTCCCCGAACGTGTTGCTCATGGACCCGCGCAGCGCTATGTCGGATATCGCACTCTCGTTGCGCTGGTCGGAGGCGTTCATCTCAACCGGCGTCCAGCCCATCTCGTTTGCGAGGGCGAGCGCGGAGGATGTCTTCCCGACACCGGGGGAACCCTTCAGGACGAGCGCCCGCTTTTCCGGAATCCCCTCCTCCCACTGCCTAGCCCATGTGCGCATGGTCCTGACCGCGGAATCGTTGCCTACGATGTCCTTCAGGGTTTTTGGACGGTACTTCTCGGTCCAGTCCATCATCTCCCTCCCTGGATGTACACGTACCTGAAGATGTCCATCGCCTGGTACATGTAGACAGCGAGGGTGATCAGATAGATCATGATGTTAGACGAGAAGAGCTGCCACCCGTTCATGTATAGGATGATCACGGTTATCGCGATGAACATAGCCCCCCTGGACCACTGCTTCAGCACCAGGTGGCCCAGCCCGAATATGTTGAATATCCCGGGGATGAGGGCGAGAGCGATTGCCGCCATGCCCATCTTGTTGGCCCTGGGCATTACCATGACCGCCTCAGGGACCTTGTTGCCGCAGCTGGGGCAGTATGCCGCCCCGCGGTCGATGTGCGCGCCGCAGCTGGGACACGCATCGGCCGGCATGCCGTCGTCTCCGACCGTCGTCGCATTCGTTCTGAGGCAACCGCACCTTGGGCAGAAGTCCATGTCCGAAGGTATCTCGTAGCCGCAGTCGTGGCATATGTATCTCATTGCATCACACCGTCTGTCAGGCGCATACGGTAGATACCATTCTGGCTCTCGACCTTAATGCTTTCCCCATAAAGTTCGGACACCTTGGAATCGACGAGCAGGTCCCTCTTGTTCCCATCGGCGAATACCTCCCCGTCCTTTATCATCACGATCCGCTCGACCGAAGCAGGGATGTCGGTTAGCTCATGGGTGATCATCACTATGCTCACACCGTTTTGTATGAGGATGTCGAACATGGATCTGAACTTCGATTTCATGACGATGTCCAGGCCTGTCATCGGCTCGTCGAGCACCAGCAGGTCGGGGTTGGTGACCATTGCCCTGGCGATGAGGGCCCTGCGCATCTCCCCCAGCGAGAGGTTCTCTATGCACCTGTCGAGGATGTCTTCTATGCCCATCATCACAGCGGCATCATGGACTGCGGCGACCATCCCCTCCGAGACCTGGTGGTTTCTGAAGACGTCGAGGCTGTTGAAGAACCCGGAGCATATTACCTCATGCACCTTGGTGTCGCTGCGGAACATGCTCTGGAGATCCATGGACACCACGCCCATCCTCCCGCGTACCTCGAAGAGGTTCCACCTCTCCTGGCCGAAGATGCGCATGAGCGCGGGGCTGCTCTCATCGTAGTAGGGGTAGATGTCCCCGCGAAGGAGTTTTATCAGAGTGGTCTTGCCTGACCCGTTGGGGCCTATGACGGCCACGTTCTCGCCCTTGTGGATGTCCAGATCGACGGACCTGAGGATGTACTTCCCGTCCCTGACGACGGAGACGTTCCTCAGCTCTAGTGCCTTCTCCATGGTCGGCACCATGGCGAGCGCCTACTTAAGGCTCAGGTCGGGAGGCCCGACTCACCTGAGGTTTCCCTTGATGCACTTGTCGATGGCGACGAAAAGGCTGGCTACCTGCTCGCCTGCAGGGGTGAGGGTCACAATCGTTGAACGGGACGTCATGTCCATCTCCTGGGTGACCAGACCGAGCTCCTCGAGGCTGTTGAGCTTGTCCGGCATGCGGGGGTTCGACGACACTCCCTCGTAGATATCGATTTTCCTGCTGGCGCCGTTTGCTCCGAGATATGTCAGTATCGAGATCATGTGCTTCTCCTCGAATGCTGTTACTCCCGGAGTTATACTGTCCTTTCTTGACATGTTATCAATTCCTGTTCTATGGACTCGATGGCTTAAACCCAGCGATGCTTTCCGAACCTAATATCATAGAAAGAGTATTTGATATATAAATATCAATATCGAATGCTCGGAAGCTCAACGTCTTAAAGGCGATAATGAACATTTAAGTCGGTTGGATGAATAATTTATCTAGCAGTTGATGCGAAACGCTCCGCCGTTCGTTTTTATTCATCTCCAGAACAGTGTTTCTGACTCTCTGGAATCCCAATCGTCTATGGATCTCATTAGGCATCTGCCAGCAAGACTGATAACGTTCAGCGTTAGAAGATAAGAGGTTTGCATGAAGGTGTTTAGTCCAGAATCATGATGATTCTGGCTCGGCGACCTGACCGGTCTTCTCGGTGTGCCTGAAGTATGCCAGCGCCACGGCCATCACGACGATCGAGACCGGGAGGGCGAAGATCAGCGCATCCGTGCTCGCGAGGAACGAGTCGGGGAACAGGACCGCCTGCCCGGTCAGAAGGTCGCAGATCGGCAGGAAGATGCTAGTTCCCTTGTTGATGAACAGCGCGAAGAACAGGTAAACGAACGTTCCCACCCCGATGCTCCACAGCGCGGCCTTCTTGCACGGCCTGTCCGAGTACATCCCATGGAAGTACGCGGGCAGGAGCGCCGCCGCGGTCATCCCCATGAACACCGATGTTGCCTTCGCGATGATGTCGTTGGGCATCAGGTAGCAGTAGACCACGGTAAGGACCATTATCACCACGGTGCAGACCCTGTTGAGGTTGACGGACTGGGAGTCGCCGGAGAGGTGGCCCTTCCTGTTCTTGTACAGGGTGTAGAGGTCGTAGCCTCCAGCCGCTCCGATGGTGTGCATCAGGGCGCTTATCGTGGAGATGGCGGCGCAGATCAGGGACAGCAGGAACAGTGAGATGAACACGTCTCCGAACGTTATCCCGTGGAACACCTCGAGGATGTACTGGGGGATAATGAAGTCTGTTCCGAGTCCGATGGATGTGATGTACTCGTACGAGGTCATCCCGGTTTCGTCGTAGAAGTACACGTTGCTCAGGGCGCCTACCGTGTAGGCAGAACCCACGATCACGATCATGAAGATGGATCCGATGATCAGGGACTTGTTCAGATCCCGGTCGCTCTTCGCGGACATGAACCTGACCGCCAGCTGGGGCTGCGTGAGCGCGCCGATACCTACCCCCAGTAGGAACGTGGTGACGACAGTGAGCCATTCGGCAGATCCGAAGTCGGAGAAGTTTGTCCATCCGTTGAATCCTTCCAGGACCCCGAGGCTGCCCAGGTCGGTGATGGATGAGTTCCATAGGCCGTCCAGATCCCCGACTGCGTTGGTGAAGCCCCCGAGGGTGACGAATGTGACAACGAGGATCGCTGCCATGCCTATGAACATGATGCCCGCCTGGAGGGCGTCGTTGTACATGACTGCGATGATGCCGCCGTACACGACGTAGATCGCGACGATGATGGCCAGGAGCAGGAGTATGTAGTCGTAGTACTCGGTGAGTCCTGTGATCACCGCCAGGGAGTTGACCCCTCCCTTGAGGACCGCGGCGGCGTAGATGGGCATCATGACGATGATCAGAATGGCAGTGAAGGCCCTGATGCCCTTGGAGCCGTAGACCTTGCCGAGGAGGTCCGCGAAAGTGGAGGCTCCGAGCGCCCTGCCCTTCCTGCGGGTGGGGCGTGCGAATATCAGGAAGGCAACGATGAGGCCCACGAACAGGTTGAGGAAGCACAACCAGAGGAGCGACATCCCGTGGACTGCGGCTTGCCCGCCGAATCCTATGACCGCAGAGGCCGAGAGGAATGTGGCACCGTACGACAGCGCGATGATCATTGGGCTGGTCTTGTTGCGTCCGAGGAGGAACTCCTCGTTGTTGCGGGTGTTCTTGTATCCGTACCATCCGAGGAACAGCGTGATCACTATGAAGATCGCCGCCATGACTCCGAAGATGGTCAGGTCTATCCCTTCATTCGCCATCTTCGGCATCCTCCTCTTCGCCCTCCGAGCCTCCTCTGAGGAGGCCGTACGCGCAGCAGAAGACGACGCTCAGGATGCTGAGCACGTATCCGCCTATGATCCACGGGTCTGTCAATCCGAAGAAATCCATTCGCTCACCAAGTGGCGTGCTAACACTTAGCACGGTTGAAGTCACATCTTGCAATTAGTATATATTGCTTTCCCGACAGGAAGGCGTCTATAGGTTCCCGGATGACGGATCGGCCGAAGTCAGATGGCGAAGCTATAAAATAGGGACCCGCCATGTCCGTTTCGTCTGGCTTGGCCGGGGCGCTTGGCGTGCCCTACACCCGAAATCGTCAATACGCGGGGGCGACAGCAGGGGACGGCCCCGCTGAACACGCAAGCCCATCTAGCAACTATGAAGCTTTGTCCTGAGGAGTCGGTGTTTGTGACGAAAGCGGCCGGAGGGTCGCGGTTCACACATCAATCGGGGGAACCGGGTCAGGTCCTGACGGGAGCAGCCTTACCTCGAACTACTGACGTTCTCGGGGTCGCAGGGTCGAGACGCGAAATGGTCAACTTGTGCTGGGATGTAGGGTCAACCCCTGCGGTCAGGCACTTTTGGAGCCCGGTCCGCAGCCGGTGATTATGTCCTTGTGGAAGTCGAACAGCACGGCGGTGTCCTCACCGTCGGTGATCTTCAGAACACGGGTGTCGTCGACCTTCCCGACGACGGCCCCCCGGCATCCCACCTCGGAGAACACGTCGATGACCTGCTGGGAGCACTCCGGCGGGCACGAGAAGCAGAACCCGCATCCCTGGTACGCCAGGACCCATCTTACGAGATCGGCGCCATCGGGGACGGGGATCCTGCGGAGGTCGACTGTCCCCCCGGCGGCGGAGCTCTCCAGCATCATCCCGAGTGTGCCCAGGCATCCGGGGTTGCTCATGTCCTTGCCCGAACGGGCGAGGTGGCGCTCCGCCACGACCGCGGCAGCCTCCATCTGGTCCCTGACGAGCCTGTCGTCCTTGTCCACGGTGGTGACGAAGGCGTAGGGCAGATCAGGGGGATAGAAACCGTCGGTGTCCATGACGAAGACTATGTCGTCGCCCGGCTCGGCGGTGCTGCTCCTGAGGAGCGCATCCTTGGGGACCTTCCCGATTATCGAGATGTCTAGGGCGTTGTAGCCGCAGTCCGGATGGGTGTGGCCGCCGACTATGGGGACTCCGAACTTGCGAATGCCGTCCTGCATGCCGCGTATGACCTCGTCCGATACGCCGGTGTCAGCCACCGACATTATGTCGACCATCCCGAGGGCGCGTCCTCCCATGGCGGCGATGTCGTTGACATTGACCAGGACCGCGAAGTATCCGGCATAGTAGGGGTTGGTCCTCATCAGGGATTCCATTATGCCGTCGGCCGCGAAGAGGATGTACTGGTCGCCCACATCGATCGCCGCGGCGTCCTCGCCCTTGGCGGCCGCTACATGGCCGAACCCCTCCAGCGGTAGAAGGTCCACAACTGTGTGGATGGCGTTCTTGCGGGTCACGCCCGGATAGGACCTGACTGCATCGGCGACCTCCTGGACCGTTGTCAACGCCAGAGCCCCCTGCGCTTCAGATGCCATATGGACACTATACAGAGGACCGCCATCAGCACGAGCAGGAAGATGTACATGTACTGGAACTCCATGCCCGGCAACGGCACGTTCATGCCGTAGAAGCTGGCTATCATCGTCGGGATGGCGATGATGAGCGTTATCGAGGTCAGGAACCTCATGACAATGGCCAGGGAGTTGTTGAGGTCCGCCTCGACGAGCTGCCTGGTACCCTTGATGATCTGGCTGTAGGTCATCGTCATCTCGAGAGCCTGGTTCGTCTCGACTATGACGTCGTCCACCAGGTCGCGGTCCTCGGGGCAGGACAGGAAGCGAGGCATCTTGCCCAGCCTCTCGATGACCGAGGAGTTGACGCTGAGACTGGTCTTGAAGTAGACCAGGTTTGACTCCAGCTCGTGGAGCTCGAACAGGTCGTCCCTGCGCGTGGCCTTGCGGATCGACTCCTCGATCGCCATCCTCTTCACCTCGATGTACTTCAGGTCGGCCTGGTATGTCATCGCCACGCGGAACAGGATCTGAAGGACGAAACGGTTCCTGTTCCCGACGTTGACGGTGTTGATGTTCTTGTTCTTGCCTGCAGTGATGTTGGTGAGGGCGAACATCTCCTGTAGGGAGACGGTCACGATCGCGTTCTCCGTGACGGTGATGGACAGGGGGTAGGTGGTGAACTCCTCGCGGCTGTTCCTCCATTCCCTGGTAGGGGCGTCGATCAGGATCAGCATGTACTTCTGGTTGATCTCCGTCCTGGACCCCTCCTCGTCGTCCAGAGCGGCGGTGATGGCCTCCCTGTCTATCTGCAGGGACCTCTGCACGTAGTCGATCTCCTCCTTGGTGGGATTGATCATGTTGATCCAAGTGTCGGGCTTGTACTGGTCCGTCTTGGAAAGCCTCCCATCCCTCATCTCGTAGATCTCCATCATCGTTCTCACCTCTCCGAATCATAGCAGGAACGACAGCACCACTATCATGAACATGAACAGCACCACCGTGGACACGCTGTTCGAGATGCTGTCGGAAATGCGCTTGTTGCGCTCCGCATCGCGGATGCCGAGCTTCTCCAGCAACCAGCTGACACCTCCCGCAAATATGAAACCTCCGTCGAACGGATAGGCCGGGAGGGCGTTGGATATCGCAAGGAGTATGTCCAGCCAGAATATCCAGTAGAGCAGGGAAAGCAGAACCCAGAACACATCCCCAAGCGGGACGTCGTACCACCACTTCAGGCTGTCCGATATCGGATCCATGCCGTTGAAAGGTCCGGAAAGGAACCCGAAGAACGATGTGATGTAGGAGTACGGGTCGGTGGCTCCGTAGAACGGATCGGATGCTATGTCCATGCGTATGTCTGGGGTCGTCAGCCCGATTCCGGAGGTGTTGACGCTGAGGCCTGCGAAACCCTGCCCGTTCCTGTCCGTGAGGGTGAGTGTGTATGTTCCGGCGACCTCGACCTCCCCCGTGCCGTCGTAGACGCTCACCGTCGTGATCGTGAGCGTCTGGCCGGACTGGGTGTCTGCCATGAACTCCGTGAACTGGTACGGGGAGCTGATCACCACGGGCTCCCCTCCGTCGAGGGACAGCGTGTACAGCATCTCCCCGGGCTTCATCCCTGCTTCGTCCGCGGGGCTCCCTACGGTGACTGATCTTATGAACGTCCCGAGTTGCACGTCCTCCACCGTATGCTCGCCGTCCTCCAGCAGGTAGGTGACGTCGTAGAGTTGCGTGGGGTCCAGCTCGGTCGTGGCGAAGGACACGACGTTGTTGTAGACGACCGTGTCCGTGCTGATCTGGTTGCCGTCCTCGTCGACGATCTCCAGTATGAGCGCCGAGGTCGGTATCCCGGCGATGTATGCAGGGGACCCCGAGTCGACGGAGTACACCCCCGCGGTGTCCCCGTAGTCGGACGATACCATCCCGCATGCGCCTATCATGAGCACGATGCTGAGGACCGCCACAACCGTGTTGACCGAAATGCCGGCAGTGTACATGTCCATCTGAACCCTGCGGGAGGACTTCGAAAGCTCCTCCTCGTTGGGTTCGACGAAGGCCCCCAGCGGGACCACGCCGTACAGGAGGCCGGAGGAGTCCACCTTGACCCCGTTTGCCCTGGACTGGATGCCGTGGCCGAGCTCGTGGACGACCATGGCGATGACCAGTGCGACTATGCCGTAGCTGAGCGGCAGGATGGGGTTGAACCCGGGTATGGCGAGGGCGTACTCTATCCCTATGGACGAGCCCGAGGCGAGCCTCCCCGGGACGGCCATGAGTGCCACTATGAGCATGTACATCATCAGGAAGAACAGCACCGCGGATACGACCTTGGAACAGAAGCCGAAGACGCGCCAGAAGCGGGTGTACTTGGCGCAGCGGTCCATCGTGCGCATGCCCAGCTGCGTCTTGATCATGATGCAGGGGCCGTATTTCACCAGATGGTACCTCTCGGCCTGCTGCGGTTTCCTCCATACCCATAGCCAGATGGGGACGTAGATCACAGCGAGAATGATCAGTGCGATGTATGCCGCGTCCATTGTCTCCCTCGGACAATGGTATCTGCTTCTCGTATAAATGGGGCACGACGGTTCAGACGCGGCGTATGGACACGCCCTCCAGGGAACCGATGATCCTCTCGGCCCAGGCCAGCTTCCTCAGTTTAACATCGGGGTCGGAGCCGTCCTTCGGCATCGGGTTGCCGAAGTCGAACCCCTCCAGGAGGACCTCCCTCGCCCCGAACTCCTGCGCGATGCAGACCGCGCGGTCGCCGTCGGTGAATCCCCCGTAATCCGAAACGATGTTGTCCGGGGCGGACTGCGTGGTCAAAACCACCGGGCCCCTGAACCTGCCCGCGTGCTCGCGCACCGCATCCATGTTGTCGCCATGTGCGTGTATGAAGGTCAGGGCGCCGGCGGCGCTCGCGGCTATCTGGGCCTCCACGTCCCCGTCGAGATCGGTTACGACGACTCCGGGGGTTATGCCCGCCGCCATCAACCTGCCGGTTGCCGAGCCGGCGGATATGAGGGTCCCGGTCGGGGGGACTGAGCGGATGTCGTCCTCAAGGCAGGGGGCGGCGCCGAAGACCGTGGCTGTCGACGAGAAGAACCCTGCCGCCTCGTCCTCGTCCACCAGGTCGGAGTTCAGCGTCACCGCCTTCAGTATGCGGACGCAGTCCTCATCGGCATCGCGGTCATATCCCATGTCCTCAAGGATGCCGGCGTACACCGGCTCCCAGTCAGACCATCTCATCGGCCATCGCCTCTTCGCGAAGGTTCCTGATGCGGTTCTTGGCAAAGTTGTTGAAGATCGATATCACGATACCCGCGACGATCTCCCCCACCGCGACCTCCGCGCCCATCCCCCCGTCGATGAAGTACATGACGGCGTCGAGGAGACCGAGCGCGACCAGCCCGAGGCTCACCAGCCCCAGGCATCCGAAGATGAACTCCAGCTTGATCATGTGGTCTTGCTGGTAGTCCTGTATGATCATCCCGGTGGCGTAGACCATTATGGCGATGACCACGGGCCAGACCATGGATGCCATGTACTGGACGATCCAGCTGTACCACGAGTCCACGTACACCCTTCCCAGCTCCATGTAGTTCCACACCAGGCATATTGCGACTACGGAGAATGCGATGCACAGGAAGATTATGCGCGTGGTGCCCTCAGACAGCTGGGAGATGAGGTTCCTCCTGAACTCGTAGTACCTGTCCCCGATGTTGTACCCGTACAGCATAAGCACCAGTCCGATGAAGAGGACGGCTATGCTTCCCGACATTCCGAGCAGCGTGTTGATGTTGTGGTCCGTGGAGTACACTATCAGGCTGGGGACTATGAAGAACATGGAAAGCAGGACGATGATGAACCCCAGCGGGGCGAGGAACCTCTTCCTCTTGCCGGGGTCCGAGAGCATCTTCGTCAGGATGTAGAACGATCCCTCGAGGCCGGGGGACTGCTTGACGTAGACCTTCCTGACCGAATCCACCCTTGCGCGGGACGAGATGATGGGGTAGATGTACTCGTCCTCCGCCCCGTCGCCCACAAGGACGACGCTGTCCGGCTCCACTAGGTCCAGCACCTCCTCCAGCTGGGAGACCAGTGCGAGGTCAGAGCGGTGACCAACCTTCTCGTCACCGCAGATGAGGGCCACGTCTGCCTCGTGGCCGTCCTCCTGGAGCTCCAGGCAGACGCTTACCGCGGCGTAGAGAGCGTTGAGATCCGAGTCCTCGGGATCCGCTATTCCGAAGGCTGTGGCCGCGTCCAGGCAGTTCTGAACACCGATGACGGGCGTGTTCACCTTGCCCTTGACGCCGAAATCGTCGTCCCTGTCGACGACCAGGACCAGAGTCTTCTTCATACCCCTTGAATCCCCTTTCTTCCTTATAAGGGATGGGCACGCGTGCTCGGTGGTTCCGTCATTGCCCATCCATCACGGTTATATCCGGCCCGAACGTTACCGCGTTCATGAGGGTGAGATGGCACGGGCACTCTTGCTTCGAGTTCGGGGATTCTGACCGCACGGTGGTCGTGGACCCCCACGACGGACGCTCCATCGGGATCTGGCCGCCGACAGCCAGTGCGGACATCGTCCTCATGACCCACAACCACTACGACCACAACGCCGCCAGGGTAATACGCGGGAACCACGAGGACGTGCTCTCGCGTGACGGCATTTTCAATGTCAAGGGCCTCACTGTGGAGGGGCTCCGCACCTTCCACGACACCACAGGCGGGAAGGAACGCGGGGAGAACACGATGTACCTCTTCGAGATGGACGGCATATCCGTATGCCACTGCGGCGACCTCGGCTGCATCCCGAACGACGACATCCTCTCCCGCATCAAGAACGTGAACATGCTCTTCGTGCCCATAGGCGAAGTGTTCACCATGTCGCTTCGCGACCTCAGGACCTTCCTGGAGGAGGTCAACCCGGACATCATCGTCCCCATGCACTACAGGGTCGGCGGGCTGTCCATCCCCCTGGGGAACATAGACGACTTCCTCGCGATGATACCGGAGGAGGCCGTGGACTACATCGGAAACGAGATAGAGATCTCCAAGGACGACTTCGACGGATCGAAGTACTGCTGGGTCTTCGACCGCTGAGGGATCAGTAGAGGGCCAGGCCTTCCTCGATCCTGCCCATCTCTATGGGTGTGGTCTCGTCTCCGACGACCGCTCCCTTGGAGTTCGCCAGGATTCCGGCGCCGAGCATGCGGGACCCGTGGTTCACGGAGGTCCTGACCGCCTCGACCTTGAGGACGTCCTTGATAAGCTGAATGTCCTCGTCCGTGGCGTCCATGTGGACCACGCATCCTTTGTTGGTCGCCCTGCAGATGGACCCGACGGTGTTGATCCCGGCTATGGTGGAGAAGACCACTTCGACGCCCAGGGCGTCGGACAGGACCTTCGCCATGGAGCCGCGGTACTCGGGGCTAGCTATCGCCCCGTGGTCGTTGACGAGGATGTTGTTGCCGGCGGCGTTCAGAGAATCGTCCAGTCTCAGGCAGGGGATGTGCTCCTCGATCACCTGGAGCTCCCTCTCGTCAGTGAGGCCGGACACGACGGCGCCGTTGGAGTTCATGGCCATCAGCGAGCCGATGACGTGCGCTCCGGAAACGGTGGTGAGAATGGTTTTGACGCCGAGCGCCCCCTCCAGAGCCCTTACGAACTCCGGGGAGGCGTCGGCGGATGTGAAGGCGAGGTCCTCGTTGACCGCTGCGAAAACCCCGATGTTGGGATTGCCAGAATGGCGCGAGAACCTCATCATGGTATCACTCAGCCAGCGAGACCTCTACGAGGCCGTCGTCGAACTTCACCGCTTTCACGGTGATCTTGGAGGGCGGGTTGCGGATCCCGTTCTCCCAGAGCTTCTCGTTGACGCTGGCGTCGATCCA
Organism: Methanomassiliicoccaceae archaeon UBA71; assembly: GCA_002504405.1. Classification (GTDB taxonomy): domain Archaea; phylum Thermoplasmatota; class Thermoplasmata; order Methanomassiliicoccales; family Methanomethylophilaceae; genus Methanoprimaticola. Next base: position 39,205 of record DARO01000001.1, on the reverse strand, counting down.
GACGTGCTCGGCGTCGACCTTCATGTGCCTCATGACGATCTCCCTGACCTCCTTGACGGCGCGCTTCGCCCTGCGGGTGCGGGGTGCCTGCTTCGTCGCCCTGAGGGGGATGACCATGATTCTCTCGAATTCGTCTGCCATCTGAATCACTCCTTGAGTTTGTTCATGCGCCACGACCTTCTCTTGGGGTGGCGGAGGAACTGCCTGTTGGTCCTGATCATGACCCATGCGGGGACACGGCGGTTCTGCTTGACCTTCTTGTTGAGCCTAGCCTTCATTGCGGGGGCCTTTGTGCTTGACATGATTATCTCCTCTCTATGGTGATCTCCCGATGCTGCGGGGCGATCTGACCGAGAATGTTCCTCAGCATGGTGTCGTCGATGACTCCCTGCAGCCTGCCGCTCTGGGCAAGCTGAATCAGCTGCATCTCGACAGAGTCGGCCATCTGGGGGTTCGCCAGCCTAATCCTGGCGAGCCTCTCCCTGGCCTCGGGTGTCAGGATCTGCCTGAGGGCGTTCTGCCTCTGCATCTCCATTCTCTTGGCCTGCTCCTCCTGGGCAGCCTGGCTCTGCGCCTGCTGCTGGATCTCGGCCATCCTCCTCTGCCTTATAGCTTCCAATTCGGGATCTTCCATGCCGATTCCCCCTCAGGCCCTCATCTCGTCGTAGACCTCTTTGGCGGTGTTGTCCAGGAGGGACTGTCCCGCGGGGCTGATAGCACGGCCTTCCTTGTCCTTGGACACCAGGTACCCAGCGGCCTCGAGCTGCATCATGCACTTCCTGGCGATGTTGCGGCTTCCCTTGACGGCCCTGTTGGGCATGGATCCCTTGTCGGCGTAGCCACCGTACTCGGCAGCGAGCCTGGACGATCCCATGGGTCCTTTGACATACAGCTTTCTCATGATGGAGGCGGCCCTAGTGTACCACCAGTCGTCCTGGGAAGGACCCCTCTCTGTGTGCCTGCCGGTCTTCACATACTCGGCCCACTCAGGGGGAACGATGTTGGGGTTCTCCTTGAGCTTCTGGGCCGTCTTGAGTATGAGCTGCTCAGCAGGAACGTCGTAGACGGTTACCATATTGATACCTCGCATCGCCCCCTCCGCACGGGTGCGGGGGAGCAATAACGGGCGTTGGTATAGTGATATGATATATAAGCATTGCTAGAAGAATGAATACGGTAGAACCTGTGATTCGTACTCCGCACGTCCGGCGAACGCCCCCATGCGGCCTGAACGGGAAACCCGCTCCACGGCAGAACACCGCATAATCGCGGCATCTGAACTCCGTGACAGGGTGGAAACGTTGATGGTATATAATCCCATCTGAGATGCAGATGGCGATCCGCCATTTATATTGACAGTTTAGTTATAGCCGGATGGAGATACGGTTCGCATGGACGACAACAAATTCTGTGTCGTGTGCGGCGCGAACCTGCCGCCGGGTTCCAGCTTCTGCCCGAGCTGCGGTTCTAACGTCGATGGGAGCCCGAACTCCCTCCATGCCAACCAGCCACGTACTTCAAGGAGTCTCGGGTACATCCCGACACTGGTTGTTCTCTACGGGGCCCTGGCGGTAGTGTTCGGCCTCCTCACTGCAGCAACTTTAGGCACATGGGAGTCCATCTGGGACCAGATCTGCGATTCGGATGGGCTGTATATGGGATACACACTTGAAAAGATGACCAGCGCCTGCCTATGGTTGGGTATCGCCATGGTCGTAAGTGGGGCATGCGCTCTAGTCTCGTACTGGTTCCTCAGGAACCTCACGAACTTCAATATGGCCTTGGGCTTCTGCGTCCTGGCCTCCGTGACACCGTTCATCTACCTGGCATCGGGGGAGCTCGACCTGTCCCCCCTCATACCGATGATCATAGGGCTGATTGTGTCCTATATGATTTACAAGAAGAAATCCGCTTTCCTCAGTTGAAAACCTAAAACCCGGATACGGCCCCGTGGTCACCACGGGGCCTGCCGGGAGTCACGCCCGGCACGGTGTTCAGCTTATCGTGGCGTGCATGCCCGTGACCATGAAGTTCACCTTCTCGGCCATCTTGCAGGCATGGTCGCCAACCCTCTCGAGGTACTTCAGCACAGAGATGTAGTACGTGCACACGTCCGCGCTGTCCTTGTTCTGGTCTATGAACTGGATGATCCTCGACAGGTCATCGCGCATAGTGCGGTCCAGGTAGTCGTCCATGCCCGAGAGCTTGTCGAAGCCCTCCACGGACCTCTCCCTGAATGCGCGGATGACCAGGTGGACCATCTTGACCACGCACTCGCCCATAGGCCTTATCAGCTCCAGCGGCTCGAACGAGGGCTTCTCCGCCAGGTAGATGGTTGCGATGGCGATGTTCTTGCTGTACTTCGCGATCCTCTCCAGGTAGGTGATGGATTTCAGCACGCATACGATGGTCCTGACATCCACAGCCGTGGGCTGGAACAGGGTCATTATCCTGATGGCCATGTCCTCCACCTCCGAGTCGTAGTGGTTCACCAGTGCGAAGTCCTCGATGACCTCGTTCGCCAGCTCCAGATCGCCCTCGCTTATGGCGTGGACCGCATTCTCTATCATCTTCGATGCGAGATCGGCCATCAGAACCGTCTTCTCGGTCATCTCGTCGATATCCTCTATGAATCTCTTCATCGTATCACCCGAACCTTCCCGTGAGATACCTCTCGGTCATCTCCTTCCTGGGCTTGTTGAACATCGGACCCGTCTCGCCGAACTCTATCATCTTGCCGAGGTACATGAAGCCGGTGTAGTCGCTGATGCGCGACGCCTGCTGCATGTTGTGTGTGACGATCGCCACAGTGTACTCCTTCTTCAGCTCTATCGCCAGATCCTCGATCTTCGACGTGGCTATGGGGTCGAGGGCGGACGTCGGCTCGTCCATCAGTATTACCTCGGGGTTGACCGAGAGCGCCCGGGCTATGCAAAGCCTCTGCTGCTGTCCCCCCGAGAGGCCGAGAGCCGACTGGTCCAGCCTGTCGGCGACCTCTTCGTACAGGGCTGCCTGTTGCAGGCAGCGCTCCACAATCTCGTTGAGCTCCTTCTTGTCCCTGATGCCGTGGATCTTCGGACCGTAGGTTATGTTCTCCCTGATGGACATGGGGAACGGATTGGGTTTCTGGAAAATCATCCCGATCCTTGTCCTGAGGGAGTTCAGGTCGACATCGCTGGAATACAGGTTCTCGTTGTGGAACAGCATCTCCCCCTCGATCCTGCATCCGTCCACCAGGTCGTTCATCCTGTTTATGCTTCTCAGGAGGGTGGATTTCCCGCATCCGGACGGGCCTATGAGCGCCGTTATGGAGTTCCTCCTGACGGGCATGCAGACGTTGAAGAGCGCCTGCTTTTCCCCGTACCAGAGGCAGGCGTCCCTTATGTCTATGACCACCTCATCCTTCGGTATCGGGGGGAACTCGGAGGGGTCCATGGCAACGTACCCCTCGTTGTCATACGAGGGAGCAGTGGCCGGCACGGATGCCGGAGCCTCCCCCTCCCTTGCTTTATCTTTCTTGATTCTGAACATCTGTGATTCACCATCTGATCTTCTTGTTGCTGTGGTACCTGACGAGGGATGCTACCAGGAACATCGAGAGCACTATCAGGAGCAGGACGCATGCCGTGCCGTTCTGAAGCTCTGTCGCCCCGGGCACCTCCGTGGAGAGGTAGTAAAGGTGGTATGGCAGGGCCATGACGGGATCGAAGATGCTACCTGCCATGCAGGTGGAGTACGCGACCGCGGCCGTGAACATGATGGGAGCCGTCTCCCCGGCGGCGCGTCCGAGCGAAAGGATGGACCCGGTCATTACGCCTCCGAGGGCGGCCGGGAGCACCACCTTGGTGGTGGTCTTCCACTTGGACGCCCCCATGGCACGGGATCCCTCCCTGAGCTCCTGCGGAACTGCAAGTATCGACTCCTCGGTGGTCCTGATGATCACCGGCAGGATCATGAACGACAGTGTGATCCATCCCGCCACGAGCGAATAACCGAAACCGGCGGCAACCACTAGAGCGGCGAACCCGAACAGACCGAACACTATGGAGGGTGTTCCGTTGAGGATGTCGATGGCCTCCCTTATCACCCTGGTGCTGGGCGTGTTCTTCGCATACTCGGCAAGGTACACGCCTGTAGTTATTCCGAGGGGCAGGGCAATCACCACCGTCCCCGCGAGGAGCTCCAGCGTCCCTATTATGGCTGGGTATATCCCTCCTGAACGTCCGCCGTCGCTGACGTTCTCCGTGAGGAAGTCCCAGGATATGGCCGGAAGCCCGTTGATGATGATGTATCCGAGTATGATCACCAGGAGGATAACCACGAGCGCCATGACGGCGGTCAGGCCTCCGTGGGCAACCATCTGAGTGAGCCTCGAGTCCGCTGTCGAGAAGAACCTCCTCAGGACTGCCACTGCCGCCACTATGATCGCGGAGGCGGCAATAGCCGAGATGTCGCTGACGAAAAGCGACGCCATCATCCAGCAGAAGACGAACAGCAGCACTGCGCCCGCTACGGTCTTCATGGCGTCCTTCCTTTTGTAGACGGCTACCGCCGCCGGCGTGCTCATGACCGAGGTGACCGCCCTGTCGATCGCATCCGAGACCGCGGCGGCGATTCCCGTGCGCTTGGCAGGGGGTTCCTCCCCCAGCCTCCTCTTGGTCCTCTTGATGATCACGCGGGCCATGATGTTTATCGCGAAGACCATCACGAGCAGGACCAGTGCCAGCAGGAACAGCGCGGAGTAGTGCGTGGAACCTACCACGATTTCAGGCATCTCGGAAGCGAGCGTCCCGGTTATGGTCGTTATGAGCGAGAATATGTTCCAGAGCGGGTCGGGGAACATGGGGGAGTTTCCTGTGACCATCATGACGGCCATGGTCTCTCCTATGGCCCTTCCTATACCGAGGATCACAGCTGCCGATATTCCGGATATCGCCGCGGGAACGATTACCTTGATCGTCGTCTCCCATCTCGAGGCGCCCATTGCCAGCGAGGCCTCCCTGTAGGACTTGGGCACGGAGTGTATGGCGTCCTCGGACACGGATATCACCGTGGGAAGGGCCATGATCCCCAGCAGTATGGATCCGGCCAGCCAGGACGACCCGTACATGAGCTGGTCAGGGAATGTCTCCCTCAGGAACGGCACGAGGACTGTGAGTCCGAAGAAACCATAGACCACCGAGGGGATCCCTGCGAACACCTCGCATATGGGCTTGAGTATGTTGCGGTACTTTGAGGGGGCGATCTCCGAGATGTAGATGGCGGCGCCTATGCCCAACGGGACTGCGAAGACTACGGATCCGAGCGTTACCAGAACAGTTCCGGTAATGACAGGCAACGCACCGTATATTCCGTCGCTGGGGTCCCATTCAGTACCGAATATGAACTTGAGAATGCCGATCTCCTCCAGGGCATCAACGCTGTTGATGCCCACGAAGAAGATTATGAGAAAGATGATCAGTACGGCTACACTGGCTATGGCCGTGAGCACATACTTCATTACCTTGTCCTTATCGGCCATTCCCCTTTTCTGCAAGCCGTACTGATACGTTTCCATTGTTTCCACCTATCAGATTCGGGTTCAGATGTCCTTGAGGGCACCGATGCTGACGTATCCGATCGCACCGGGGGTGCTGGACACAAGCGTTATGACGCCGTTGGTAGAGTTCTGCTCGGGGACTCCATCCTTGAGTTCCCATCCCTCGATGACGCCTTCCATCGCCTTGTCGAAGCACTCCCTGGTTCCGGAAGCGTCATCCCTGACTACAACGGCGATATCCTTGTCGGGACCGCCGACCTGGTTCCAGTTGGTGATCTCTCCGCTGAAGATCTTGGCGATCTGCTCCATGGTCAGGTCCTTGACCGACACGCCGTTTACTATGACAGCCACGCCGTCCAGGGCGATCTTGGTCTCCACGAGGCCCTGGGCCTTCTCGGAGTCGCTGAGGTTCCTGGAGCACATTCCGATGTCGAAGCTGCCGTTTATGGTGTTGCTGGCTCCTACTCCGGAACCGCCGCCGTTGACCTGTATGTTCACGTTCCTGTCCGAGTACTTCTCCTTGTAGGCCTCGACGAGCTTGTTCATTATGGGCTGGATAGTGGTGGATCCGCCGATCGTGAGATTGACGTCGCCGACGGGGTCGGTGTATGTCTCGGAGGGATTCTCGAGGGCGACGAACTCGCCTGAGATGATCTCCTGGCCCTCAGTGCTGAGGATCCAGCTGATGAAGGCAGCGGCATTTCCGGTGGCATCGCCTTTCGTGCAGAGGACGAGCTCCCTCTGGATGGGGTATGTTCCGTTGAGGACGTTTGACTCCTCGGCGGCTATTCCGTCGACGGACGTGGCATGGACGCCTGTGTCCTCTTCATTGTCAAGCTCCTTGAGTGCGCCTATGCTCACGTATCCGATCGCACCGGGGGTGCTGGACACAAGCGTTATGACGCCGTTGGTAGAGTTCTGCTCGGGGACTCCATCCTTGACCTCCCAGCCTTCGACTACACCGGCCATGGCCTTGTCGAAGCACTCCCTGGTTCCGGAAGCGTCATCCCTTATGACGACTGCAATCTGCTTGTCGACTCCACCGACCTGATTCCAGTTGGTTATGTCTCCGCTGAAGATCTTGGCGATCTGCTCCATCGTGAGGTTGTCGACACCTGCACCGTTGACTATGACGGCCACGCCGTCCAGGGCGATCTTGGTCTCCACGAGGCCCTGGGCCTTCTCGGAGTCGCTGAGGTTCCTGGAGCACATTCCGATGTCGAATGTACCGTTGATGGTGTTGCTTGCTCCGACTCCGGAACCACCGCCGTTGACGGTGATGTTAACGGTTCTGTCAGAGTACTTCTCCTTGTAAGCTTCTACAAGCTTGTTCATTATGGGCTGGATCGTCGTGGATCCGCCAATCGTGAGGTTGACGTCACCGACGGGGTCGGTGTATGTTTTGGAAGGGTTCTCGAGGGCGACGAACTCACCTGAGATGATCTCCTGGCCCTCAGTGCTGAGGATCCAGCTGATGAAGGCAGCGGCGTTGCCTGAAGCCTCGCCTTTCGTGCAGAGGACGAGCTCTCTCTGGATGGGGTATGTTCCGTTGAGGACGTTGGACTCCTCGGCAACCACCCCATTGACGTCTACTGCATAGACGTCGGATGATTCGCCTTTATCGTCCCCACCGCCAAGAACCATGTAGACTCCGGCTCCTGCGACTATGAGGATGACAACGGCGATGATAGCCATAATCTTGTTATCCAAGGTATTGCACCTCGGTATCCGAGTAATCTGGTTCCGTGTATATAGTTACTCGAAATATTATATCTAATTCAATATATAATTTAGTAAAATATATATTAATACATATTTTATGAATCAATTGATGCGCTTATAAAGTCTGGAACACTTCCACGACACTCCATATTATCCTAAAATAAAGGACATGACAAGATATCTTCGAAGCAGGGGAAACCCGTTGTTCCATCTAGACTGTCTTTGGATTTTGTAAATATATATTCAATATAGACAAATATATAATAGTTAAATTAAATTTATATCAATATGTGGCATCAATCATCCGTGGAACTCAGGAAGATTCAAATCACAGGCGGATCGTCCTTCATGATCACGCTTCCCAAGGAATGGGCAGAATCGGTAGGACTCAAAAAGAACGATACTGTGGGATTGCAGCCCCAGCCCGATGGCAGCATGACGATATACCCCAAGGGAGAGGAGGCCGTTCTGGAGAGTTCCACCAAAGTCATCGATGCCGACCAGATCACCGACAGGGATTTCCTATACAGGCAGTTGGTTGGAGCATACATCGCCGGACACGACGTGATTGAGATAAGATCCGAAGGCGAACTGACAAGCATGGTTGCTAGCACGGCCTCGGCCTTCACCCAGACGGCCATAGGCCTCGAGATACTGGAGGAGAGCGACACACGCATCATCATCAAGGATCTGATGGACCAGGGTGAGATCAGACCTGCCAAATCCGTGGAGAGGATGAAGGTCCTTGTGCGCAACATGCTCAACGATGTCCTGGACGCCCTGAAGGAGAGGAACGTATCCCTCCTGTGCTCCATGTCCGACAGGGACAGGGAGGTGGACAGGATCGATTGGCTCATATCCAGGCAGGTCAACATCCATCAGAAGGACATCACCATCTCCCGCAGGATGGGGATGAACCTCTGCGAGATCAACAGATGCGGGAATGTGAGCAGGTCCATCGAAAGGATAGGCGACCATGCAGTGCTTCTCGCATCCAATCTGAGGCCTTTGCTAGAAAGTGGATCCACCGCCGCGGACGAGCGCATACTGTCCATCGGCAGGGACGTCGTGTCTCTTTTCGTGGACTCCGTCGGAACATGGTCAAACAAGAACATGGAGGCGGCGAACGTGTGCATAGAGCGCGGAGAGGCCCTGGTCAAGCGCTCTAAGGAGATAGCCGACATGTACGATGTTCTGGATGAGAAAACTGCAATGGCAGCAGAACTCGTTTCAAGCAGCGTCAAGAGGGTCGCCGAGTACTCCATGGACATAGCGGAGATGGCGATAAACGCTGCCATGGACTGACATCAGGCGTAACCACAATATGCCTCCAGCGCATTTCGATGGATGTGAGATGTGTAGTAGCCATAACGGGGGCCTCCGGCGCCATATACGGGATCAGACTCCTGCAGGAGCTTAAGGGGGAGAAGATTCTGGTCATGTCCAGGACGGCCAGGGAGATCATCCCCGCGGAGACGGACTACAGCGTGGAGCAGGTGGAAGCGATGGCCGACACCGTGTTCTCGGACGAGGAGATGTTCGCATCCATAGCATCCGGTAGTTTTCGCTATGATGCCATGATAGTCGCGCCGTGCAGCGAATCGTCGGTAGCCAAGTTCGCCTGCGGCATCGCCGATACCCTGATCTCCAGGGCGGCATCCGTATGCATAAAGGAGGGCAGGAGGCTGGTGCTCCTTGTGAGGGAGACGCCCAAGAGCGCCATAATGCTGGAGAACGAACTGAAGCTGGCAAGGCTGGGCGTTACGATAGTGGATGCCAACCCCGGGTTCTACCCCAGGCCAAGGACCGTGGATGACATCATAGACATTGTTGTCGGCAGATGCTTGGACCAGATAGGGGCAGAGCACGGACTGTACCGCAGATGGGAGTGAACCCGCCTCTTGAGTGGCGGGTGACGGGGATCCGCCCCGCCTCAGAAATCCAGGATTATCGGGACGTTGTGCTCGTCTGAGAACTTGACCGCCTGATACAGCATCGAGTAGGCGTACTTGGCCAGGGATTCGGTGTTCAGCTCGGAATTGCTGTCGAGCAGCACCGCGCCGCCTTCAAGATGGCATTCGGAGGTACCCCAGCCGATTATGCTGTCCTCATCCGCCTGCCATACCAGCTCGTTGATCGTTCTGAGCTCTGCCCTGAGGCCTCTGACCGTGCCTATGGTGACGTCCATGCCCAGAGGCTTCACTGCCTCCATGATGAACACTATGGGGATGGGGAGCCACCAGGTCACACCCGCCACCAAAGACATGTTCTCGTAGAACTCGTCGGACAGGGACTGCACCAGGTGATTGTCATAGTACGCCCATCCAGGAGTCACGGTCGGCGGTACCGGCTCGTCGTAGTATTCGCATGCGGTCACCAGAAGAAGCGCTCCGAAGGCATCCCAGTCGGGCTTGCATGTAAAGTACGGGGATTCGTTGTCTTCCGGCCAAGGATCATGGGTCCCGCCGCCATCATGCTCGATGGACTTCAATATCCAGTCCATCCAATCGACGACCTCGCCTCTGATGGTCCCTACATCCCTGGTGCGCCCGCCGTCATAGTCTTCCCCGTCCGGGGTGACCTTGTTGTACTCGATTCCCTTGGACTCGGCAAGCTGCTGCAGCTTGGTCTTCCAGTTGTGCATGTAGTATCTTGTCAGAGTTCCTGCATAGATGTCCAAACCCATATGGCACTCACCCCATCGTCGATATGACGTTGCCCTTAGAATCGAGTATCTCCGTCGGCTGAATCACGAAGTCTATCGGCACACACCCGAGGATGTATGACCCGGCCTTGGGCGATAGGGTCCTGCAGACCTCCTCCACGGAATCCGAAGGCATCCCCACCGCCATCATATCGCCCTCCATGGCGACCACTGCCTCATCGTCCGGAATGAAAGAGACGGTGGATTCTGGACCATATACAGTCAGGCTCCTCCCCTTACCGACACGTGCGCGCAACATACTGCAGAGGATGTTGATGTTCCCAGCACCGGTAATTATCGTTCCACGACCGTTCTCCATCTTCAAACTCATAGTCTCGACGTAAAGCCCGGATGTGGATGACCCGTCCTTCTCGACTCCCTCTTCCCATATCGACCTGAACGAGGGGTCACCCATCATCGACGGCCTGTCCAGATCGGTTATGCATAGAAGAAATGCCCTGTCCATCTCCCTCAGGAACGAGTCGCAGTTCCAGCACATGAGGGCCTCCATCTCATCTGCAGTTATCCCGACCATCTGAAGGAACGTGACTTGGCCGTTCGGCGTATCCATCTCCCCGAACACGGGGTCCGTACGGAACGCCAGAGCGGTAAGCGCAGTGTCCGTCTCAAGAGCGATCGGACCATTGCAATCCATGTGGTGCCCGTCGGCGAATGCGTTGCCGCTGGAGAACACGTACCGGGCCAGGTTCTGCATGAGATTTACGGGCCATATCGGCGGGGAATCCTCGCTGCCCTTCTTCAAACGGAACGTGAGCTCGAAACCGTAACCACTGATGTCGGGATCCTCGCACTCCTTTTCATACAGCTCACTGAATCCGTATGACACGTACAGCCAGTGGGGTGCCCCGTCCGCGGCATCCCAGATCTCGACGCCGTCCAGCGGGTCCTCGCCGCCGAGGCTGTACGGAACGACCGTTCCGTAGAATAGGCCCTCCTGATCCGGGAAGTGTTTCTCCATGACATCGCATATCGCATCGAAGCCTGAGCTGTCAGCGGTCTCCTCGCCCATTTGCTTGTTCCCTCCTCCTTCGAATAGTCGGGGCAATGGCCGTGTAGCCCCATGATCTGTAGTCGGGACGACATCCACAGATGGTCGCAGCCTTCTACATCCGATTCAAAGATTCGACTCTACGATATAGTTCTGCAAGTATAATACCGAATGCGGATGGCAACCAATGGGAATCGCGATCCCACCGAAACGGAATCTTCAACCTCCATGGCGCTGGAAACGGCCACCATACCGGCATCCGCTTCTGAAAAGGCACCCGGCCATCCGATGGACGTCTGTCTGAATCCCGGACTTATGGCTATGCAGCGTTCGAATAACACCAAGGGACAGGATAGAAATTGCCTGGATCAATGGACCCTGAGGCCCCTCAGATACTCGATTAGCCATTCCTGCTGGAACGAAACGGTCTCATCGATGGTCTCTTGGAACAGGAAGGGGATCGACCCCTCTTCGGATTCCCTCATCAGCATGATCGACATGTAGAGGTTGTAGAACGTCCGTGGATCCATCCTGGAGACGGGCACTCCCATTGTGTTGAGGATGTCCGAGAACCTCACGATCGTGTTGCTCATGTACTTGGTGTACTCGTCATTGGTCATCGCTGACCTCATGTAGAGCCTGTCGTCGAGGGTTGCCGTGTAGTACTTGCCGGATGCGATGTCCTTGAAAGTCTCCCTGAGGCCGTTGTCCGCCCCGTAGTTCCAAACGTTCTCGTGGAATCTCTTGGAGATGAGCCGGTACTGCTCCTCAATGACCTCGAGGATCAGATGGTTCTTCGATTTGAAGAACGTGTAGAAGAACGTCTTCGATATCCCTACGGGGATGTACACCTCATCGATGGTGGTGTTGCGGAAGCCCTTCTCTCTGAAGACCTCGATGGCGCGTGCTATGAGATTCTCGCGGATGGCGATGCGCTCCTCCTTCGAATAGGCCTTCCTAGGCATGAATGCGCATCCGCATCCATGTTTAATGACTTTTCTTCGACATCGTCTTTATTTGTCAGGGTTCGGTTCAGCTCTGGAGCAGGCTGCTGTCCACGACATCCACATAGAGCCTGAACCCGTGTTGGTCGAGGACGTTCCTGTACACGATCCCGTCGAAGAACCAGCCGAGGCGCGCGCCACCGTAGTCGTACATGCGGACATCGCACGTCTTCTCCCCGTAGACCGTGGGTAGGACCTCGTATCCCAGGGACACGCCGGCATCGGACGGTATCCTCCCAATCAGGCTTTCGAAAGTGACCTGGATGTCGCCTTCGACGGTCTCGCCATCCTTCGTGAGCGACAGCGTCGCGACCGCCTGATCGCCTTCGACGGACTTTATGGTGGCCCGTGCGCTATAGGCTAGATCGTACAACTCGCTCTTGCTCACCCTGATGTTGTAATCAACCGTATCCCCCGGTACCAGATGATCCCTGGACAGGGGCAACGATTCCGTCCTGAAGGCGGGAAGTGCGACGCAGAGGGCCTCATGAACCCTCTGCAGATCGAAGTGCCCCCTCATGGGGAGGCCTCCATACGATGTGCATTATAGGAATTCATGAAGGAGGTATCGTTTCTATCGGAGATAATCCCCACTGCCGTTCGGGACTTATCCAAATCGACGTGGGAGCGGAGAGAACAGACGGTCCACGCCGGTGCGGGCGTAGAACTCTGCTGCCTCCTCCGGTGAGACGTAGCCTCCCCTGTGCATGAGCAGATACCTCTGCCCGTCGGAGGTCGTCACCTTGCCGCTGTCGGAGAATCCGTTCCCACGGTAGAAGCGGATGCGTGCGATGCGGGCACCGCGGTCATCGCCCTCGTCCGGTGGCTCGGCGTTGAGGAAGATGCGGCGCCCCTCGGCTTTTCTGGAGAGCAGGTCGAGCACTGCGGTACCAAGCCCCTCGCCGCGATGTTCCGGATGTATCGCGAGATAGAGCAGGAAGATCAGTCCGTCGTCCTCGACCGTGAAGATGATTCCGCGGAAGCCTCCGTCGCACACCGCGGCGTAGGTCACCCCATCCCGGAGAGCGAACGAATGCAGGGAGGGGAGAGGCGCCCTCTCGACCTCTGGGAAAGAGTCGATGTAGAGGGCATCCGCCAGGCGGCAGACCTCCGTTCCGGCCTCCAGGGGGATGAACTCCATCATGGACGGCGACCAAAGGCCACTATCGATAGGACCTTCCAGGATGGGTCCAGCCCCATGGCCCTCCTAACACGATCCTCAGCGGGCTCGCCGTCACCGGTCCTGAGGCGCACCTGCACCCAGCATGAGCCGAGCCCCAGGTCCTCCGCCTCCATCTGCATGAAGATCGTCGCCAGGGACGCGTCCTCTATCCAGACATCGCACACGGAGGGGTCCGCAGCCACCACAACGGCGAAAGTGGCCGTGAGGAGGGCATCGGAACCGTGGTCCTTGCAGAGGGCGAGCTCCCTGATTCTGCCTACGTCGGCGACTGGAACGAGCCTCACCGGACGGAGGTTCCTCGAGGATGGGGCCTTGTCCCCCGCCTCGACGATGAGGGAGGCCTCCTCCTCCGACAGTGGCTCGTCAGTGAACCTCCTGCAGGTCTTCCTGGAGCGAACCAGGTCTATGAACACCCGATCACTCCAGAAGGATGGCGGGCCTGCCGGGGGTGGCCGCCCTCGCCTTGTTCTGCGGGTCGTAGATCCCCTCGGCGTCGGCGGAGATCACATCGACCTGGAGCCCCGTCTCGTCGGACAGGAACTGCCTGGCGGATGTGAGCAGCGAGAGCTCGTCTGTCTCGTACACCGGCCTCTTCGCCTCCGCGGTGAACCTTGGGAACTCCACGGCCACCTTTTTGGCCAGCTCCGAGGCCGCCTTGCCGTTCCTCTTGATCGCCTCGTCGGACATGCAGGCCTTGGTGAGGTCGGGAACCGTGAGCTTCCCTTCCGCCATCATCGCGGCGGCCTTCCTCATGACATCCCTCTTCCACTCTGCGGAGGTGTACAGAACGATCCTTCTGGCCTCTATGCCGGCGATCTTCCTGATCTCCGTGATATCCGACATGACGTCGCGGATGAGGTTCTCGCCGTATTCGGCGACGACCGAGATGGCCGCTGGATCCGCCTCCGGAAGCTCGGACGCGGACACCAGGCCGTCGAACCCGGCCTGCTCCCAGAGCTCCTCTGCGGTGTGTGGGGTGATGGGCATCATTGCCTGTATCCAGATCCTGAGGGCGTCCCTGACCGTGCCGGAGTTGCTGCCTCCGCGCCTGGAGTACCACTTTATGTCGTTGTACATGTCGAAGTAGACGACGGTGGCCATCTGCCTGAGGTCGTACTTGTCCATGGCCTCCCTGATCTCGTTGATGTGGGTGTTGAACCTCGAGATCAGCCAGGCGTCCATGGCTCCCGCTGGTGTGTCTGACTCTGAGGCTACGAGGTCGCTGACAGCACCGAATATCCTGTCCACCCTCTGGCGGTAGGTCATGACGGTGTCCTCGCTCCACTCCACATCCACGAACATGGAGGCGACGTGGGCGTAGTACAGCCTCATCGCGTCCACCCCGAACTTGGCTGCGGCACCGGGGATGGGCTGCGCCCCTCCCTTGGACTTCGAAATCTTGTCGCTGTTCTTACCCGTGATGTACCAGTTGACGGTGATTCCGCGGGGCCACATCTCCTCCGGGAGGGTGGCCACATGGTTGAACAGGAACGCAGGGAAGTGGACGGTCATGTGCTCCTTGCCGCCCAGGTTGATGTCGAGCGGGTACCAGTAGTGCACATCGTCCCTTATCTTCTGAAGCAGGCCGGGGTCCACGCCTGTGGAGGATGCCACCTGCCCAATATCCCCCTTGTCGAGGATGACGTAGTCGAAGAACTCCTCGGTCATCTGCTCGGGGACTATCTGCTTGGAGTTGGCGTAAAGCGAGATGGTGTAGTACACGGGGTAGAGTGTGGAGTCGGAAATTGCCTCGATGATCCACTTGTCATCGTAGGGGAACCTCGTCCCCAGCCAGTTGCCCAGCCTAACGCACGCCCTCTCCCTGAACCAGTCCAGGACCCCGTGGACGTTCTCGGAGTACTCCTGAGGGTTGATGTCCATGTCCCTGCAGTGGGCGGACGTCCTCTCGGTGAGGTCCTTGTCGGCATAGTTGATGAACCACTGGTCGTCGATCCTGCGTATGTGCACCCTGTTGCCGCATCTGCAAACGACCTCCTCAGTGAGATCGTAGAAGAGCTCGGCCTCCCCGGCATCGATCATGGCCTGCTTCATCCTGTCCTTGGCCTCCTCGACGCGCATTCCGGCGTACGGTCCGCAGGTCTCCCTCATGCGGCCCATGTGATAGCCGTCCTTGTAGACCTGCTTCTTGGCATCGACGAGCTTCGGGTCCCCAGGCTGCTTTATGCCCATCCTGTCGATGACGTCCTTGGCGGGGAAGTCCCCGTATCCCTTCATTTCGATGATGGAGATCGGGACCACGGAGTCAATGAGCTCCTGGGTAAGGCCGTACTTCTCCTTGAGGGCGGGATCCCTCTTCACGGCCTCCAGGGAGATCCAGTCGTCGGGCGCATCCGACGGTACCGAGGTGACGAGACCGGTTCCCACATCGGGATCGCAGAATGTTGCGGGGAACACGGGTATCTCTCTGTGGATCATGGGCGCCTCGCACATCCATCCGATCATCTCCGAACCGGGGATTGTCCCGAGCTCCTCTATACCGTCCTTCTGGAGCTGGAGCTTCTCGGCTGCCTGCGGGGACACGACCCATACCTCCCCGTCCTTGGAGATCCTCCTGTATTCGACCTCGGGGTTTACCCAGAAGCAGACCTGCCCGTAGACGGTCTCCGGCCTCAGGGTTGCGGCGATGAGGAACTCGTCCCCGTGCCTGAACTTCAGGAGGGTGTACTCCTGCGTCTCGGCCCTGCCTCCCTTCGAGATGTCCGTCTCGGAGGGATCGACCGCGACGGGTCCGCAATTGGGGCATGCGGGAGCGTAGTAGGGCTTCTGGATGAGAAGGCCGGCATCGTGGAGCTTCCTGAACTGCCACTGGATGAACCTCGAGTAGTCTGGGTAGAGGGTGCAGGTGAATCTGCGCCAATCTGCCAGGAATCCGAACCTCTTCCAGTATTCGTTCACATAGACCTGGTTGAAGAACTCGACGACGGACATGGGGTCCTTGAGCTCGGCTATCTTGCTCTCCGGGCATCCGTTGCGGACCAGGTAGTCGATCGTCTTCTCGTCACCACGGGAGATTCTGTTGGCAAGGCTAATGCCCCCGTTCCCGGTGGCATGGGTCCCAACGGGGAACAGGACGTTGTAGCCCGTCATGCGCTTGTACCTGCTGATCGCATCCACATAGGTGTAACCGCGGAGGTGTCCCACGTGGAGATATCCCGTGACGCCGGGGTATGCGAATATCGACATGAACTTCGGCTTGCCGTCGATCCTCTCGGATTTGTCCAGGCCGGCCTCCGCCCAACGCGCCTGCCATTTGGCTTCCATGCTTCCGTAGTCTATTGCCATTTGGATCCCTTATATTACCCGCGTATAAGGAAGTCCATTAAATATTGTATGTAGGGGGAGGTGTCCGACAGCTCGCTCATAGGCTCCTCTGAAAGGCTCTGCCGGCTCCACGGAAGACTGTCGGACATGTATGACACCGTCGGACACGCGCTGTCGGACACGTCCGACCGGATTACCTATATCTAATAGGAAAGCATACTATCCAACGACAGAGAGGGGTTTGATGCCCGAAATCCCAGGATTTCCAAACGGATTTCTGTTCGGAATCCAAGGTGATCGGGGTGATTTCCCTGTCAGTCATTGTCTTACGTTTGTCCGACAACTTTTAAATATGCGTAAGACATAATCTGAAATGCAAGCGGGAAGGGATGGGAATGCACTCTCTCTTGCAACAGAAAGGGATGGAGAATGACGGACGAAGGAACCAAGGTCACGCTCAGGATGGGACCTGAGGAAATCCAGATGATGGAGGACTTCATGGATGAGCATGACATAGGAAACAGGTCCGACTTCATCCGTGACGCCATAAGGGGCTACATAGCGTCTCAGAACGCTCCCGGCCACGTGGCGCAGGAAGGCGGGATCTTCGTCCGCTTCAGCGACCTGCACATGGATGCGCTCGCAGGCCTTGTCCAGCGCGGAATATGCCTGGACGAGGAGGAGTTCGTCCGCAGGTGCGTCCTAGAGAAGATCGTCTCCAAGACGGTCGAGGAGGAGGCGTTCAACGACTCCTTTAGGACAGCACAGAGGAACGCTGCACTCAAGTGAAGAACAAGGGATGGGATAAACAGCACCCCGGTCGGATGGGAACG
The DNA here is from genome assembly GCA_002504405.1 of Methanomassiliicoccaceae archaeon UBA71. Taxonomy (GTDB): domain Archaea; phylum Thermoplasmatota; class Thermoplasmata; order Methanomassiliicoccales; family Methanomethylophilaceae; genus Methanoprimaticola. Next base: position 21,929 of record DARO01000001.1, on the reverse strand, counting down.
GCTCAGGCCGAGACCGTGGTGCTATTCAAAACGTCTTAACAAAAATCACATCGGGTGATGCACACATGACAGGGAATGACATTGAGATCGCGGTCGAACCGCGCATAGCGGTCGTCGGAGTCGGCGGAGCGGGATGCAACGTCGTCAGCGCGTTCAGCGGTTCGCTCTGTGCAGTGGACACCATCGCGATCAACACCGACAAGGAGGCACTCCACAACACCGAAGCAGATGCCAAGATATACATCTGCAAGGAGGTCCTGAAGGGCGAGGGCGCCCACGGGGACGCTGCCATAGGTAAGAAGTGCGCCGACATCCACAAGGAAGAGATCAGGGAGGCGCTTGCCGGACACGATGTGGTGTTCGTCATAGCCGGACTCGGAGGAGGTACCGGAACCGGGGCCGCATCAGTGGTCATAGACGCCGCCAGATCCCAGAACATACTGACTTTCGCCGTGGCCATAAGCCCCTTCTCCTTCGAAGGGAGGAGAAAGGACATCGCCAGGGAGGGGTACAGCCACATAAGGACCGTCTGCGAGCACACGATCCTCGTCGACAACGACCTCGTGCTGAAGAGAATGCCGGACCTCACGATGGACCGCGCGTTCGCCGAGGTCAACAAGAGCATAATGAGGCATGTCATGGACTGCGTCAGAGCTGTCGAGGAGACCTTCGTGGACGAGATGAGGCAGAGGCCAGTGAAGACCGACGGCAAGTCTGCCGGAAAGTCCGAGTACCCCATACAGTTGCTCATCAGCGCCTGAAACTATTACGATTTCTCCCCCAGCAGGAGGGCGCCGCCCTCCTGCATCATTTCCTCCTTGCCGTGGGCGACGTTGGTCCCACGGCATCCTTGGCTCCATGCGGTAGTGGACGAGGGGCAAGGCTTATCGCCGAGGGCGTCATGAACCACTCGAGCCAAATGAGCACCCTGGATGAGCGCAACCTCTCGATGATGATGGACCTCTACGAAATGACCATGTCCAACGGATACTACCTATCCGGGGATCCGGACGATCTTGCGACGTTCGACGTGTTCTTCCGCAGGGTCCCTGATGGCGGCGGATTCGCCATATTCGCCGGACTGGAGCAGGTCATAGACTTCATCGTCGACATGAGATTCGACGAGGAGGACATAGAGTACTTCAGGTCCCTCGGCAAGTTCGATGATGGCTTCCTCGAATTCCTGTCGAAGTACCGTTTCAGAGGCGATGTTTGGGCTTTCGATGAGGGGACGGTGATCTATCCCAACGAGCCCATACTCACGGTGACGGCGCCGCTCATCGATGCCCAGCTCGTGGAGACGGCGGTCCTCGCGCAGATTAACCATCAGTCCCTGATTGCGACGAAGACCCGCAGGATAGTCCGCGCCGCCCAGGGAAGGGCGGTGTCAGACTTCGGAGCCAGACGCGCCCACAATACCGACGCGGCGGTCTACGGGGCGAGAGCGGCCTACATAGGAGGGGCAGCAGGTAGCGCGACGGTACTCGCAGGGCAGAAGTTCGGGATTCCAGTCAGCGGTACCATGGCCCATAGCTGGGTCATGTATCATGACAGCGAGTTCGATGCTTTCGCCAACTACGCGAGGATCTACCCCGACGATACGATACTCCTCATAGACACCTACAACGTCCTGAGGTCCGGTGTTCCTAACGCCATACGCTGCGCAAAGGAGGTTCTGGAACCCTTAGGAAGGAGGCTGAAGGGGGTCCGCCTGGACTCCGGCGATCTAGCATACCTCACCAAGGAGGTCCGCAGGATGCTCGACGAGGCTGGGCTCGAGGACTGCAAGATAGTCGTGTCCAATAGCCTGGACGAGTACTCGATAACATCCATCATCGAACAGGGAGGATGCATCGATTCCTTCGGAGTGGGGGAGAGGTTGATCACCGCCAGGAGCGATCCCGTGTTCGGCGCCGTGTACAAGGTGGCGGCAGTCCGCAAGAGGGGTGTCTGGGAACCCAAGATCAAGATTTCCGAGACCGTCGACAAGATCACGAATCCTGGTAGGAAGAAGGTCCACCGCATCTACGACCGTACCGGACATGCCATCTGCGACCTCATAACGGGCGAGAACGAGACCGTGGACCTGTCAGGGCCATACGCGTACATCGACCCCATAAGACCTTGGAAGCACGGCGTGCTGGAGGGATGCACCTCAAGGGAGCTCCTGAAGCCCGTCATCGTAGACGGGAAGAGGGTCTCCCCGGCCAGGGACCTCAAGGAGATAAGGGATTATGTGGACTCCCAGCTCAGGAACGAGATCTGGCAGGAGGAGCAGAGGTTCGATAACCCGCACATCCACCACATGGACATGAGCCCCGGATACTACTCCTTCAAGATGGCCCTCCTCGACAGGGCAGGGAATCCTGAGGGGGAGTGACCCCCTCAGTTCTTTACGGTTTTGAATCCGAGCTCGAACGCCCTTACGTTGAGGTCCAGGAACTTCTCGGGGACCTTGGACTTCAGGGCCTCGAGGAGGTCCTCCTTCTTCAGGGGGAAATCCTTCATAGCCGCTACCGCACCTATCATTACGGCATTGGCGGCAACAGCCTTCCCGGCCTCCATCGCGAGCTTGGTGGCATCTATCGTAACCAGATTGGCGTTGACCTTCTTGACGGATGCGACGAGGGCATCGATGTCCGGGTAGCTCTCGAATCCTGCGGCGACCATCGAGGGCAGGACGGGATCCAGGTTCATGAGGACCGACGAGTCCCTGTTGCCAAGGGGCAGGTTCCTGACCGTCTCGGCGGGCTCGAATCCCATGATGAGGTCCGCGGACCCTGTAGCCTCCAGTGGGCTGATCACGTTGTCCCCGAAACGAACCGTCGAGAGGACGCTCCCTCCCCTCTGGGCCATTCCATGGACCTCGCTCATCGCAACGTTGTATCCTGCATTCATGGCCGCTGTACCGAGGACCATAGAGGCCATGAGGACCCCCTGCCCTCCCACACCGACGATCTGGATGGTGTACTTCATCTTCTCACCTCTATGGCGCCACGGGGGCAGACGCTGCCGCACATGCCGCACCCGATGCACTGGGTGGGGTCGACCTCCACCCTGTCGTCGCGCTTGACCAGCGCAGGGCATGCGATGGTCTTCAGGCAGATGTGGCACTGTATGCACTTGTCCTGGTCCACCTCACATCTCTTAGTCTCGAGCATCTTGTGCTTCTTGAGTTCAAGGGGACAGGGGCACTTGGAGATGACGACGGCGACCCCGTCGAATTCCAAGGCCTCCTTCATCACCTTGGTTGCGCCGGGCACATCGTACGGGTTGACCGTCTTGACGAACTTCACACCGACGCCGCGGACGAGCTTCTCGATGTCCAGCGGCTCGGTCTTGATCCCGCCGAACTCCCTCCCCGTCCCGGGGTTGGGCTGGTGACCCGTCATCGCGGTCGTGCGGTTGTCCAGGATGACCATGACTATCTTGTGGTTGTTGAACAGCGCATTGACCATCGGGGGTATGCCGGCATGGAAGAACGTCGAATCCCCCATGAAGGCTATGGGCTGCTGGTCCGTCGCCTGGGCGAAACCGCCCGCAGCACCGGCCCCGCCACCCATGCAGATGATGAAGTCGGCTGCCTGGAACGGGGGAGCGACCCCCAGCGTGTAGCACCCGATGTCTGAGCAGTAGATCACATCCCTGCCGCCGACCGCCTTCTTGGTGGCGGCGTACATCCCCCTGTGGGGGCATCCAGCGCAAAGGGTCGGCGGCCTGCTCGGGAGCTTCACCTGGGAAGCTGGCATGGACTCCCTGAACCTCGCCACGTCTACCAGGTCGGAGATCCCCTCCAATGTGTTGGGGTTGAACTCCCATGCGTAGGGCAGATGGCCGGACCTCTTCCCGTAGACGGGCACGTTGATGGAGTTCTGCGCGCATATCCTTAGTACCTGGTCCTCGAGGAACGGCTCGAGCTCCTCTACGACGATTATCTGCTTCTTCCCCCTGACGAAGTCCGCGATCTTCTTCTCCGGGAGAGGGTTCGTGAAACCGAGCTTCAGTATGGACGCGCCCTTGACGAACTCCTTCACGTAGGTGTACGAGACGCCGGATGTTATGATCCCCACGTCGCCGGATCCGTCAACGAAGTTGAGAGGGGACTCCTCCGAGAGCTCCTTCGCCTTGGCATAGAGCTCGAGAAGCCTCTTCCTGTTGATCCTGGCATGGGCGGGGATGTTGACGAACCTCACCACATCCTTGTTGAAATGGCCCTTTGACTTGGGCTCGGTCCTGTCCCCGAACTCCACGACGCCGCGGGCGTGGTTGACCCTCGTGGTGGTCCTGTAAATCACCGGCAGAGTGGTCTCCTCGGATATCGCGTATGCCTCCAGGACCATGTCCTTGGCCTCGGCGGGGGTGGAGGGCTCCACCATGGGGAGCAGCCCCAGCAGCGAGTAGTAGCGGTTGTCCTGCTCGTTCTGCGAACTGTGGGCGGACGGGTCGTCGGCTGACAGGATGAGCATCCCCCCGGTAACCCCGGAGTAGGCCAGCGTCATCATCGGATCTGCGGCCACGTTAAGGCCGACGTGCTTCATGAACACGAACGACCTGAGCCCGGAGGATGCCGCTGCGGCCGAAGTCTCCATAGCGACCTTCTCATTAGTTGAGAATTCGAAATACATTCCCGCATCGGCGGAAATCCCCTCCAGGATGTTCCCGATCTCGGAGGAGGGTGTGCCGGGGTATGTGGAAGCGAATCCCGTCCCGGCCTCCAGGAGGCCCCTCACGATGGCCTCGTTGCCTAGGAGAAGGTGCTTCCCGTCTTTCTGTAGCAATTCCGACATGATGATGCCCGGTATCCATTGTCCAGTCTTAAACATTACATGACTCTGGATGCACACGGAATCAGCGTTATGTAATGGCCCCCCGATACGCTACCATGGACGGAGAATCTCTGATGGATCGCATATCGGAGCTGTGCAGAAGCATGGGGATAGTCGACCTTGGAGTCGCGGACCCGGAGGCATGGGACAGCGACCAGCTGGTAAGTTCCCGCATATCCCAGGAGTGCAGGCCGCTGTCCATAATGCCGGACGCCCGCTCGGTGATCGTAATCGGCATCCCCATTCAGCAGACGGTACTGGATACCGCCCCGTCGATTGCCTACAGGCACCTGTACAGCACCGTGAACACGATGCTGGACCAGTGCGCCCAGAGGATTGCGATGGAGCTGATTTCGGAGGGATTCAGGGCCGTCGCCATCCCCAGGGACGGATATCACGGCATATCGGGGCTGATGGAGAGGCCAGATGCCTTCTTCTCCCATCGCCACTCGGCGTACCTGGCAGGTCTCGGCTCCTTCGGACAGAACAACGTCATACTGACGAGGAGGTACGGACCGAGGATCAGGTTCACATCCGTGATAACCTCCGCGGAGCTTCCTGCAGGGAACCCGTCGGGGGAGGACCTGTGCATCGGATGCGGGCTGTGCATGGAAGCTTGCCCTTCCAAGGCGATCCCCGATTCACCCTACCCCCTCGGGATAACCGACAAGCCCGCCTGCGTGGCGGAGTCCGCGAGGCTGGCTGCGATGTCGATCTCCCCCTGCGGAAGATGCATTTCCGTATGCCCGGTCGGCAAGGAATCCGGCCCATCTCCAACGGATGAGGCTATCCGCAGGATTCGCGAATACGTGAAAAGATGACCCCTGCAAAGAGGGGTAAGGGCGGGGGAACCCCGCCGTTTTGCCGAATCAGTCCTCCTCGCAGTCGCAGTTCGCCTGCCAGTACAGCCTGGCGATGAACTCCATGGAGGTCTCCCCGAGCCTGTCGATAAGGTCGTTGTCGGTGAGGAACACCCCGAACGGCTGGCCCTCGTACATCACGAACACGGATACCGCCCAGGGGCGGCCGTCGTACTCCGCGAGGATGCCGTCAAGCTCCGCGTTGCGCTCGTCGATGGCGGCCTCGACGTCGTCGACACCATCCTCGAACAGTTCGTCCAGGTCGAAATCGTCCGGGTCCACGAAGTACTCCGTGAGGTCGGGATAGTCGTACTGCACAAGGAGGACCTTGGCGCCGACCGCGTTGCTGAACCCGGCCAGGGACTCCAGGGTGTTGTCCCCGACCACGGAGGGGCCCTCCATCCAGTCCAGGGCGTCTGAGACCTCGAAAACAGGCAGGTCGCTCTGCTTCTCGATCTCCTCGATAGATATGACTCCTTCGGTAGCCATGGAATTGGAATCGACTGCACCGCTATAAAGATGACCGGGTTCCCGAGCGATAAAATAATAAGATGCTCGCTCTACGCCCATTGGGCTGGGGTTGTCAAGCTAGGTCAAAGACGCAGGACTTAGGATCCTGTCCTTAGTGGTTCGAGGGTTCAAATCCCTCCCCCAGCACCATCCTCCTTCGAACGCACCGGGGAAGGGACTTTTAGGAGAAAACGAGAAAGACGGGGTTTCCCCCGCCTATGGTTTCAGTATGAGACGCCCTGCCAGAGCATGGCGTTGGCGACCTTCTCGAATCCGGCGATGTTGGCACCTGCGACGAGGTTGCCCTCCATGCCGTACCTCTTGGCGGCCTCGGAAGCCTCCTTGTAGATGGTGGCCATGATGCCCTTGAGCTTTTCATCGACCTCTTCGAAGGACCAGGAGAGCCTAGCACTGTTCTGGCACATCTCGAGTGCGGACGTTGCGACTCCACCGGCGTTCGCTGCCTTGGCAGGCCCGAAGAGAACTCCGGCCTTCTGGAACTGGGCGATGGCTCCGGGCGTGCTGGGCATGTTGGCTCCCTCGGCGACTGCGAAGCAACCGTTCGCGATGAGGGCCTTGGCGTCCTCCTCGTTCAGCTCGTTCTGTGTGGCGCAGGGGAGAGCGATGTCGCAGGGGATCGTCCAGATTCCCTTGCCCTCGAAGTACTTGGCGGAAGGAACGTAGTTGAGGTAGGTCTTGATCCTGTCCCTCTTGACCTCCTTGATCTCCTTGAGGGTCTTGTAGTCGATCCCGTTCTCGTCCAGGATGTAGCCGTTGGAGTCGGATACGGCGATGACCTTTGCTCCCAGCTGGGTTGCCTTCTGGGTGGCGTAGATGGCAACATTTCCGGAACCGGAAATGACGACCCTCTTGCCCTCGAAGGACTTGCCGTTTGCCTTCAGCATCTCGTCGGTGAAATAGCAGAGACCGTATCCGGTGGCCTCGGTCCTGGCGAGGGATCCCCCGGAGCCGATCGCCTTTCCGGTGAGGACACCGGTGAACTCGTTGTTCAGCCTCTTGTACTGGCCGAACATGTATCCGATCTCCCTCCCTCCGACTCCGATGTCGCCTGCGGGGACATCTGTATCGGGGCCGATGTGCCTCTGAAGCTCGGTCATGAAGGACTGGCAGAAGCGCATGACCTCCCCCTCGGACTTGCCCTTGGGGTCGAAGTCGCATCCTCCCTTTCCGCCTCCTATGGGGAGGGTGGTGAGGCTGTTCTTGAAGATCTGCTCGAAACCGAGGAATTTCAGGATGGAAAGGTTGACGGAGGGGTGGAACCTGAGGCCGCCCTTGTATGGTCCGATGGCGGAGTTGAACTGTACGCGGTATCCACGGTTGACCTGGACCTTTCCGCTGTCATCGACCCATGGAACCCTGAACATAATGATCCTCTCTGGCTCCACAAGCCTCTCGATGATTCCGTTGGCCTCGATCTCCGGCCTCGCCTCGACGACGGGCTCCAGTGACTCCAGAACCTCCTCGACTGCCTGGAGGAACTCGGGCTGGTCTGCGTTGCGCTGCTTGAGTCCGTCGAATACGGATTTCATGTACTCGTTGGTGATTGCCATTTTACTTCACCCGCCGGGAACACACCCGGCTCTTGCCTTTGCATTGCGGATTATGTATTTAATATAAACTCATTCGAAGAATCGATATACTGTCCATTTGTCTATTGAATCCTGCATTCAATGCCCATACTTTGCACATTTGAACGAAAAATATGTGTTATGATGATTTCATGTACAATCACGGACAGAATAGACATACACCCTTTCCCCGGACCGGAAGAACGTGCGGTAGACGGATGAGCAATGCGAGGATTCGTGAATGCACAGATGTAGGTCGTATGGAATCGTGTGAGAGGATGTGCATCGGCATTGCTATCATCCGGGATGGCCCAGGACACTGCCGAAGGCGGACCGGGGTCCGGCCCCGATAAGCCATCTTTTCATACCCCCTGAGGCCGATGTTCCGATGATGTCAAAATGAACATCTTCCGATGGCAAGTTCGCCGTTGGAATACGGCGTCACCACAGCATCCGCGGCAAATCCAACACATCTTGCCGATAGGTCATTCGCACTCAGATTTGAGTAAGGGAAACGATGCGTCGGTCGCTTCTTCTTAATCTAAAGGCATCAGAAACCAGGATGCGGAATACACAGGCCGCCATTATCGTGAATGCTTGATTCCAAACCTCAGTGTACCGAAGAAAGACGGCCCCATCCCACACCGGGAATCGAGTCCCATGGCATTTATTTGTTCCGTGGCCACCGACTGTCCAGAAAAAAGAGAGACTAAAACTAGCCCAAACAGCGCTTGGCCGCCGGATGAGATGTGGGATCCGTTCATAAAAAACAGAAAAGCAGCGATATATATTATAATCGTAGACCGATTTTTACTCATGAGTCTTAAAAAATACAATGGCCTCATGCAGAGTCTCACTTCATCATCGATGACGGGGGACCGTATCAAGACTTTCACGATGGCGTTGATAGTCCTGACAGCAAGTGTCGTCCTAGTCATCGGCATTGGATTTGGCGATTGCGATGCAAAGGCGGGAGATGTATTTACCGTTCCAAACGAGGATGGCATTGATATCGAATACATGATCAAAACGGACGGCATTACTGTACAAGTCGGCACCAGCACCGTCAGGGATGCTGCCGTTGACGCATCTGTGGTCTCGGTCAGAATCCCCGGGACAGTACAACACAATGGCGCAACATACAAAGTTGTTGAACTCGGATCCTATTCGTTCTACGGATGCGCCTCTCTAACATCGGTCACCATACCGGATAGCGTGACAGTATTGAGCTTCAATGCATTTGACGGATGCACGTCGCTCAGATCGATTGACATACCCGACGGCGTTACAAGCATCACCGGTTCGGTTTTCTCCGGATGCACATCGCTCACGACGGTCGATATGCCGAAAAGCCTGACATCCATCGGGGCTTCTGCGTTCTATAAATGCGAATCACTCAGGTCGATTGACATACCCGACGGCGTGGCCACGATCGGAAGCTCGGCGTTCGCAGGATGCACGTCGCTCGAATCGGTCTCCACACCGTCCAGCGTGGTCGACCTATACCAGGATGCGTTCAGAGGATGCACGTCGCTCAAATCAGTCGACATTTCGAATGGCCTGAAATACATCACATCCTATGTGTTCTATGGATGCACGTCGCTCGAATCGGTCACCATACCTTCCAGCGTGGCCACGATCGGAAGCTCGGCGTTCGCAGGATGCACGTCGCTCGAATCGGTCACCATACCTTCCGGTGTGAAGGAAATCGGAAGCTCGGCGTTCGACTACTGCACAACCCTCAGGTCGGTCACCATACCTTCCAGCGTTACCAGTATCGGATACGGTCCGTTCGATTACTGCACGTCCCTCACCCAGATAAACGTGGATTCCGGCAATGCGAACTTCGTCTCTAAGGACGGGGTGCTGTTCGACAGCGATATGACGACGTTGATCCAATTCCCTGCCGGCAGAGGAGGATCCTATGTGATACCATCCGGCGTGACGGTAATAGGGGAGTATGCGTTCGCAGGAAGCGAGACGCTCGAATCCGTCACCATACCTTCAAGTGTGAAGGAGATCAGGAACTATGCATTCGAAGACTGTGCTTCCCTGACATCGGTGGCCATACCGTCAGGTGTGACCTCCATCTCATGGTCGGCGTTCAAAGGTGTCTGCAACGGCGACAATGCCGCTGCCGGAGCAACAGTAGGCCACGTGTTCGACGATGAACATGATGCCGACTGCAACAACGGATGCGGATATATCAGGGATGTGGCCGGCGGAGATGACCCTGGCGTGACACCGGGTGGTGATGACGATACCCCGGATGTCCCGGGAGGAGACGACGGCAATCCTGATTCCGAACCAGGAGGGGAGGGATCGGGCGACAGCGCCCTCTGGATAGCTGCGATTGTCGGAATCATCGTCGTGATTGCGATTGTATTCTTCGTCGCCAAGAACAGACGCATAGTCTGATACCACCTTGAAAACGGTCGGAGGGCCCCCTCCGACCTTCTTTCGATATTCGGGACCGTTGAGTAGATTGGTCCCATGGGCCGGATCCCTGGATGCTCGGTCGCCATCCGTCCGCAAGCTTGTTCCCAGTTCATTGGGATTTGCCCGCCTTTATCGTAGAAGCCGGAAGGCCGAAAGCTTCGGATGGCAAGGATTCCTTATCGCTCAGAATCCGACAGTATTGGAAAATAGCCGGGTCGCGGGTTCCGTATCGGACCGCAATGTGGAAAGGACCCTCCCCGAAGGGAGGGGTTTTGATCATTGCAGCCTGTGGAACTCCTTCATGCTCCTGACGCCGGTCCCTCCGGACCTGGCGATCTTGATGGAGCCGACGGCTATCTCCGCGCCCTGGACGGTGGTCATGAAGGGGATCTCGAGCTCCACCGCCAGTCTGCGCATGGTGTACCCGTCGCGCAGGGCACCGGACTTCAGGGAGGGGGTGTTGATGATCAGGTTGATCTTCCCGTCCCTCATGAGTCCGATGGCGTTGGGCTTCTGGTTCTCATCCAGCCTGAACACCGCGGTTGTCTCCACACCGTGCTCCCTCAGGTACGTGGAAGTTCCCTTGGTTGCGTAGATAGTGAAGCCCATCTCCATGAGCTCCCTGGCCGGCTCCAGTATCCTGGGCTTGTCCTGGTCGTTGACGGTGATGTAGACGCCGCCCTCCGTGGGGAGATTGTTTCCTGCGGCGATGAGGGCCTTATAGCAGGCCCTGTGGAAGTCCTCGTCGATGCCCATGACCTCTCCGGTGGACTTCATCTCGGGAGTGAGGATTGAGTCGACCCCGGGAAGCTTCAGGAACGGGAACACGGAGGCCTTGACGGCATAGTGGTCGATGGGCCTGTATCCCTTAAGACCGAAGTCCTTCAGGGTCTTCCCGAGCATGATCTTGGTACCGATCTTGGCGAGAGGGACCCCGGTGGCCTTGGAGATGAACGGCACTGTCCTCGAAGCCCTTGGGTTGGCCTCAATCATGTAGACCTGCCCGTCCTTTACGGCGAGCTGCAGGTTCATCAGACCCTTGATCTGAAGTGCGATGGCGACCCTCTGGGTAATATCCACGATCTCATCGATCGTCTCCTGCTTCAGCGTGAACGGCGGAAGGACCATGGTCGCATCCCCGGAATGGCATCCGGCGTACTCGACGTGTTCCATTATGCCTCCGACGTAAACGTCCGTGCCGTCGCAGACGGCGTCGACATCGATCTCGATGGCCTCGGTGAGGTACTTGTCGATCAGGATCGGGTGGTTCCTGGAGACCTTGACCGCCGTGTCCACATAGGTCTTCAGCTCCTCTGTGGAATAGACGATCTCCATGGCCCTTCCTCCCAGGACGTACGACGGCCTGACGAGGACGGGATAGCCTATGTCCTCTGCGATGGATTTCGCCTCTTCGAAGGAATAGCCGGTGCCGGAGCGGGGCTGCTTGATGTTCAGCTCATCCATGAGCTTGGAGAATCTGCGCCTGTCCTCGGCGACGTCCATGTTGTCGGGGCTGGTTCCCAGGACCTTCGTCTTGGTGCCCTTGAGAGCGTTCTCCAGGTCCACAGCGAGATTGACCGAGGTCTGTCCTCCGTACTGGCATATGACCCCGTCGGCGTCCTCGGCGTCTATGACGTTCAGGACGTCCTCCAGCGTGAGGGGCTCGAAGTAGAGCCTGTCCGAGATGTCATAGTCGGTTGATACGGTCTCCGGATTGTTGTTGATGATAACAGCATCGACCCCTTCCTCCTGAAGGGCCATGACCCCGTGGACACAGCAGTAGTCGAACTCGATACCCTGTCCGATCCTTATCGGACCTCCTCCGACTATGATGACCTTCTTCTTGCCGTCGTCGGACCTTACCTCGGACTGACGACCGTATGTTGAATAGAAATAGGGGGTCTGTGCGGCGAATTCCGCGGCGCAGGTGTCCACCATCTTGTAAACAGGAGTGATCCCGTCGGCCTTCCTCTCGGCACGCACCTCCAGAGGCTTGACTCCACAGAGGTCGGCGATGGTCTCGTCGGAAAATCCCATCTCCTTAGCCTGCCTGAGGACCTCGGGCGTCATGCCCTCGCCCGCGAGCTTCTTCTCCATGGCGATGACGTTGCTGATCTTCTTGATGAAGAAGATGTCCCATTTGGCGAGGTCGGCGACCTCCTCCTCGGACCATCCCCTCCTGAGGGCCTCGGCGATGATGAATATGCGCTTGTCGGTCGCGTCGATGAGCTCCTTCCTGATCTCCTCGTCGGTGACCTCCATACGGTCAAGTCCCCTGACACCGATCTCCAGGCTCCTGAGGCCTTTGAGGAGAGCCTCCTCGAACGTCCTGCCTATGGACATTATCTCACCGGTGGACTTCATCTGCGTCCCCAGGTGGCGGTCGACGGTGCGGAACTTGTCGAAGGGCCAGCGTGGGATCTTGATGACCACGTAGTCGATGGCGGGCTCGAACGCGGCGCATGTTGTCCCGGTGATCCTGTTGGGGATCTCGTCCAGCGTGTATCCGACGGCGATCTTCGTGGCCACCCTGGCGATGGGGTATCCGGTGGCCTTGGAGGCCAGCGCGGAGGACCTGGACACACGGGGGTTGACCTCGATGAGCCTGTAGTCCCCGTTGGCGGGGTTGAAAGCGAACTGGACGTTGCACCCTCCCTCGATGTTGAGGGCGCGGATGACCTTGAGGGCGGCGGTCCTGAGGCGCTGATGGTCGGTGTCCGACAGGGTCAGGCAGGGTGCGACGACTATGCTCTCCCCGGTGTGTATCCCCATCGCGTCCAGGTTCTCCATGTTACAGATGATGATGCAGTTGTCTGCGGAATCCCTCATCACCTCGTACTCGTACTCCTTCCATCCGAGGACGCTCTCCTCGATGAGGACCTGGTGGATCCTGGAATAGGCGAGTCCGCGGGCACAGATCTCCTCCAGCTCCCTCTCATCATGGGCAATCCCCCCGCCAGTTCCTCCCAGGGTGTAGGCGGGACGGACGAGGACAGGATACCTTCCGATGATCTTGACGGCCTCCTTTGCCTCGGGGATGCTGTTGACACTCCTCGATATGGGAACCGGCTCACCGATCCTCTCCATTGTCTCCTTGAACAGCTCCCTGTCCTCGGACATGGCGATGGCATCGGGCTGGGTTCCGACGAGGACGGCCCCGAGCCTCTCCAGCTCGCCGGAGTCGGCGAGCTCCGAGCATATGTTGAGCGCAGTCTGTCCGCCCATGCCTGAGAGGACGCCGTCGACCCCCTCTTTCTCGATGATCTTGGCGACGTTGGATGCCTGCAGCGGCTCGATATAGACGCTGTCCGCAGTATCCGTGTCCGTCTGGATGGTCGCTGGGTTGGAGTTGACCAGGACGGTCTTGTAGCCCTCCTCCCTGAGCGAGCGGCATGCCTGCGTACCCGAGAAATCGAATTCGGCGGCCTGTCCGATCACTATCGGCCCTGAGCCGATGACCATCAGCTTCTTGTAGTCCTTCCTCAAAGTCTCCCCTCCTTGATCATCTTGCCGAACCAGTCGAACAGATAGGAAGTGTCGCAGGGTCCAGGAGAAGCCTCCGGATGATACTGCGAGGTGAATATCGGCAGGTCCCGGTGGATGACCCCCTCTACGGACCCATCGTTTACGTTGGTCTGATTGACGATCAGCCCTGTCCCGTCGAGGCTGTGATCGTCTACGGCGAACCCGTGGTTCTGGCTGGTGATGTACACGCGGTTATCGCATTTGACCGGCTGATTGCATCCCCTGTGTCCGAACTTGAGCTTGTATGTGGAGCCCCCCATGGCGATTCCGATAAGCTGGCTCCCGAAGCATATCCCGAACAGCGGAAGCTGCGTGGACAGATCGGAGACCGTTCTGACAGTGGTCCTGGCGATATCGGGATGTGCTGGGTCCCCGGGTCCGTTGGAGATGAGGACGCCCTTGACACCGGACTCCACGATGACGTCCGCAGGTGTGTCGTAGGGGAACGAGACCACGTTGAACCTTGCATTCAGATCCCTGAGTATCCCGGATTTTGCTCCGCAGTCGATCATGCCCACGGTGATCTCCTTGCCGTTATCCTTGGAGACGATCTCCTTGGAGGAGACTTCCGCCACCAGATTGCTCTCCGATGGCGCCGGCATCGATCTGAGCTTCTTGACGATGTCGTCGATTGCGCCGGCATCGGAGGTGATGGCTCCCTTGACCGTACCGCCGGTGCGTATCTTGATTACCAGCTCTCTGGTGTCCACGCCAGAGAGGCCGGGGATGTTGTACCTCTTCAGGAACTCGTCTATGGTCCTGCCGCCGTACATCGGTGACGGGTCCCTGCAGTATTCCCTGACGACGAGGCCGCGGGTGTGAATGGCCTTGGATTGGTAGTATTCCTCCGTGACGCCGTAGTTCCCGATGAGCGGATATGTCATCACGAGTATCTGTCCCTTGAACGACGGATCCGTCAGGCTTTCCTGGTATCCGCACATCCCGGTGCTGAAAACAACTTCTCCGTCCGAATCGCACTGGGCGCCGAACGTCTCCCCTTCGAAAACGGTCCCGTCCTCCAGGACCAAGTAACCTTTTGCCATCGGGGAATTATCAGATTTTCGTACCGTATATAACCCCTTTGGAAAGGGCGAGACAGCCCCCGAATGATGATGTCCGATAATGGACAAAACACCTCCTATAAGACTACGGGGCCTTCTTACAGGTTATTATAGGTGCCAGGGGATAGGGATGGCCATGCGCATACTCGGAAGGGACCCCGACGGATCCGGCATCAGGGTGCAGGTCGAGACCGACGAGGACGTCTGGCACCTTTACAACGTCATCGAGGTGGGGGACCTTGTGACCGCCTCAACTACCAGGCGCGAGGAGAAGGCGGCGGACAAGCTCCGCGCCGAGAGGGCTGAGAAGAAGAGGATGACTCTGGGCGTGCGCGTTGAGAAGATCGAGTTTTCGGAGGACGACCTCCGCCTGAAGCTGCTGGGGACCATAGAGACGGGGCCCCAGGACATCGGACAGCACCACACGCTGATATTGGAGGTGGGGGACAGCCTCCTGGTGTCGAAGGCGCACTGGAGAGAGACCCAGCTCGAGAGATTGGACAGGGCGGTGAGGGATTCCAAGAAGCCGCGCATAGTCTTCGTGTCCTTGGATCAGGACGAGGCGACCATCGCGGTCCTGAGGCAGTTCGGGCTGAAGGAGGTGACCACGATACGCTCCGGGAGATCGGGGAAGCAGTACGCGGAGAAGCCCCAGACGGACGGATACCACGATGAGATAATCTCCAAGGTCGTGCCCCTTATGGAGCCGGGGATGCCCGTGGTCGTTCTCGGCCCCGGGTTCGAGAAGGAGTCCATGGCCGAGGACCTGAAGAAGGCGGACCCGGCGACGTTCGGCAAGGTGCATGTGTACCACACGGGGCAATGCGGCATGGTCGGGGTCAACGAACTTATCAAGACCGGAATGGGGGCGGAGGTCCTGAGGGACTCCGCGGTGGGCTCTGAGATGGAGGCCGTGGACCAGCTTATGACGGAGATCGGCAGGAACGGCCTCGCCACCTACGGGACCAACGAGGTCCGCGACGCGGCCGTTTCCGGCGCGGTGGAGAAGCTCCTCGTCCTGGACACCAAGCTGCGCGAGCAGGACATGGACGACATCGTCCGCGCGGTGGAATCCCAGAAGGGATCGGTTCTGGTGGTATCCTCCCAGCATGACGGCGGGAAGATTCTCGCATCCCTGGGAGGCATGGGTGCCCTGCTCAGGTACAGGCTCGGATGACGCTCTTAGAATTAATTAATATACGCGCGTGCCCATCATCCGGGTGCACCACAAATCCGCATTGATGCACAGCGGAACGTGAGGGATTCAAATGAAGAGCAAGAACGAGGTAGTGAGCTGTCTCAGCGCGCCCCTCTGCATATGCGACTCCACTCTGAGCACGGGGGAGCAGGCAGCGGGAGCGGTTTTCTCCAGCATCGAAAAATACAGGATCGCCCAGCTTCTGGACGATGCCGGCGTGCCCCAGATAGAGGCGGGCAACCCCATCCTCGGAGAGGAGGAGAAGAAGACCGTCAGGCACATCGCGCACATGGGCCTGAAGGCGTCCATAATGGCATGGAACAGGGCAGACATAGGGGACATCAACGCAAGTATCGACTGCGATGTGGACTCCGTCACCATCGCTCTGCCCTCGTCGAACATCCAGATGGAGAACATGCTGAAGAAGGACCACCAGTGGGTCCTGGACAAGATATACGAGTCCACCGACTACGCTGCGCAGCACGGCCTGTACATCTCGGTCGTTGCCGAGGACGCATCCCGTGCTGACCTCGGATTCCTCATAGATTTCGCCAAGGTCGCCAAGGAGGCTGGGGCTAACCGCTTCGGGTACAGCGACAGCCTCGGGATCGAGGATCCCTTCACATGCAACGAGAGGATCAAGATGATCAAGCAGATCTCTGGCTTCGACGTGGAGATGATAGCCCTCAACGACTTCGGCATGGCCACCGCGAACGCCCTCGCCGCCGTCAAGTCTGGTGCCAAGTTCATTAGGACCACCACCATGGGGCTCGGCCCCAGGGCAGGATGCGCTCCGCTGGAGGAGGTCGTCATGACGGCCAAGCACATCCTGGGGACCGAAACCGGCGTGGACACCGTCAAGCTCCGTCCGATAGCCGAGTCCGTCTCCACTGCCTCAGGATTCGCGGTATGGCCGACGAAGCCCATCGTCGGATCCAAGTGCTTCGCCCAGGAGACCGGATTCCTCAACAACCCCGAGTGCACCGAGCCGTACGACCCCGCTGAGGTCGGGATGGAGAGGAGCCTCATCATCGGTAAGCACTCCGTGAGGAACACGATCGTTGCCGCCATGTCCAAGATGAGCATCGAGATCAGCAGGGACGAGGCGGAGTCCCTCCTGTCCATGGTGAGGAAGGCGTCCACGATGATGCACCGCAGCCTCAGCGAGAGGGAGCTCTTCCTGCTGTACGAGGACATGATGTCCGGAAACAACACTTTCGACGACGAGGCCCCCGCCTCGCCCCAGCAGACCGAGTGATCTGCGCCCAAGGGCGGTCTCCGGACCGCCCGCTCTTAATTTTAACGAGCGTACCATCCACCGACACGGTTTATACACGGTTCACAGTTAGGTCTATCATGCTCAGACCTAGAATCTCGAACATCCTGGAAGACAAGCACAGCACGAGCATAATCATACTGCTCTACATATGCGGACGGAAATCCAAGACCGAGATATACGACATGGTCTCCACCAATCCGAGGATGCCCATGAAGCTGGACAACCTGGCCAGGAACGGCATCGTGACCGTAACCCTGGAGAACGGCAGCCGTCCACGCAGCATGGTGGACCTGACCCCGCTGGGGCGGACCTATGCGAAGGGGCTCTGCGACCTGGAGATGAGCGTGGGGGGCGACCTCTCCGATTTCCTCGATGCGGGAGGCCGCCGCCCCTGGGAGGATGAACGACTCAGTCGTACTTCCTGTTGTCAGTTACATGCTGGGCCTTCCCCTCGAACCTCTTGAGGGATCCGGGGAGGACGAGCCTGACATCGGACTTGATGTTCAGGATCTCCTTCATCCTCGAGCTCAGCGCATTGGTCATCCTGCCCAGCTCGACCATGTCCTCGGTAAGGTGGTCCTCGCTGAGCTCCACCTCCACCGTCATCTGGTCCATGTAGTTCTCGTTGGTCAGGGTTATGTGGTAGAACGGCGAGAGGAATGGCATCTCCCCGATGACGCTCTCGATCTGCGACGGGAAGACGTTCACACCCCTGACGACGAGCATGTCGTCCGTCCTGCCGGAAATCCTCATAAGCCTCGGGTGGGTCCTTCCGCACTCGCACTTCTCCCAGGTGAGGGCGGAGACGTCCCCTATCTTGTACCTTATGAGGGGGAACGCCTCCTTCTGGAGCATGGTCACCACGACCTCCCCCCTCTCCCCGTCGGCGCAAGGCTCCCCGTTCTTGTCGAGGATCTCCATGTAGCACAGATCCGCCCAGACGTGGAGGCCGTCCTGCTTCTCGCATTCCAGGAACATCGGCCCGGAGAACTCGCTGGCCCCGTAGCAGTTGTGGACGCGTACGCCGGTCCTGTCCTGGAGCTTGTTCCTCATGCTCTCGGACCACGGCTCTCCGCCGGCTATGGCGAGGCGGACCTTCGTGTCCTCGCGTATGTCGATGCCCATCTGGTCGCATGTGTCCGCGATGTGGAACATGTACGACGGCGTCCCCGCCCATGTCGTGACGGGCAGGTCCTGCATCAGCTGTATCTGCCTGGCGGTGTTGCCGGTCCCGATGGGAAGGACCGTGGCGCCGATCCTCTCTGCCCCGTAGTGGACGCCGAGGCCCCCGGTGAAGAGCCCGTATCCGTGGAAGTTCTGGATCATGTCCCTGCGGGACATGCCGAAGGACGTCATCCCCCTGGCGAGGGACTCCGCCCACATGTTGATGTCGTTCTGGGTGTAACCGACGACCGTCGGCCTTCCGGTGGTCCCCGAGGAGACGTGGACCCTGACCAGGTCCTCGTACGCCCTGACGAAGAGCTTGTCGGGGTAGTTGTCCCTGAGGTCGGTCTTCCTCATGAACGGGACCTTGCGGAACGCCTCGAAGCTGTCGATGTCGTCCGGCAGGAGGTTCGCCTCCCTCATCCTGTCGTGGAAGAAGGGCGAGACGTTGTACATCTCGCGCACCTTCAGCTTCAGAAGGTTCAGCTGCAGCTTCTCCAGTTCCTCCCTGGGCATCGTCTCGACTTGCTTGTTCCAGAACGCCATCGTTAACACCGCTGTGTAGTGCTATCATATAGCACGGTTGTTCCCAACGGGCAATCCCTATTTAAAACTGTATGCTCGGGACTGAACCATAAGGATTGAAGGAGAAGGGCCCTCCCCCGGGATGGGGGAAGGGGATAGTTTTTCAAGGCAGGGGAACGGATCCGGCGACCCTGAGCTTGCCGCCCTCGAGGTACATGATGATGGCCTTGTCGCCGGGCTTGTGTATCATGTCCGTCTCCATCTCGAACGTCACCTGGGCGGACCTGAAGTCGTCGCCGTTGTCGACCGCGGTGACACGGCACGGGACCATCTGCATCCAGTGCCCTATGTGGAGGACCATGCCCTCCTTCAGGGGTGAGGCCCAGTACTTGACGAGGCTGACCCTCCCGGACACGGACCTGGACATCTTCACGGACGGGTCCGTGGTCACCACGTACCCCCTGTCGAGCTCGTCGGACTCTATGCCGCGGAGCGCCAGACCGACATGGTCCCCCTTGACGCCGTCGTCAGCATCCAGATCGTGCTTCTGGATGGACTTCAGGATGACCTCCCTCTTGATGGGGAACACTGTCATCTTGTCATGCTTCCTGAAGTAGCCGTCGATGACGGAGCCGAGGATGACGGTGCCCACGCCTTTGACGTTGAAGTGGCTGTCGATGGGGCATGAGCCGCAGGTGCCGTCGCCCGCCTTCTTCCCCTCTGCCTTCGCCATGGCGATTAGCTCCTCGCGGAGCTTGATGGGGTCGTCCTCCCTGTACTCGTACCCCTCCAGGCATGTGCCCGCCAGCAGAGGCTTGAGCTGCTCGGGCTGTATGTAGTTCTGGAGGATTATCCATCCCCTGTCGATTCCGAGGGCGTCCGTCATTACGATGGTCTCGCCCAGGGAGGCGTCTATCTTGTCCACCACCAGTATGGCGAACTCCGACATCGCGACGGAGTAGAACAGCGACGACAGCTTCTCGGGGTACTTGGAGGGCTCTATCAGGGTGAAGGAGTCGGTCCCGGACTTGTGGTCGTAGAAGGTCATGTCGGTGACGGTTCCCTTCTTCCCCACCTTGCCGGCGAAGTCCTTGGCGCCGAGGACGGCTATGTTCAGATTGCCCATGTTCAGATCTCCGAGTCGAAGATGAGGCGAATGCCGGAGGCCTTCAGGATCTCGACCGCCTTCTGGGGGTCGTCCACCCTTATGAAGAACGCCGCAGCGGTCTTCCTCGAGTAGGCGTACCCGTACTCGATGTTGATGCCTGCCCTGCCCAGTATGTCCGCCGCCTGGAAGAGCGACCCGGGGGTGTCGTCGATGACCACTCCGATGACGTCGGTCTTCTTGACGATGATCCCCTTGGACTTGAGGAGGTCGAAAGCCATGTCGGGGTCCTCCACGATGGCCCTGAGGATGCCGAACTCGGTGGACTCCGCCAGGTTGAATGCCTTCATGTTGATCCCGCAGTCCTTCAGCACCGACGAGATGTAGGCCAGGCGGCCGGGCTCGTTGTTCACGAAAATCGAAAGCTGTGTGATTATGTTGTCGTCTGCCATCAGATCACCCTCTTGTCTACTACCCTCTTGGCCTTGCCCTCGAACCTGGGCAGCTCCCCGGGTTCCTTGAGCTCGACCCTTACAGCGATGTTGAGGTATTTCTTAAGCTCGGATTCTATGCGGGCGCGGAGCCTGACCATGTCCTCCAGCTTGTCCGTGAAGGCCTCGGGCTTGATCTCTACCTGGATGAGCATGTCGTCCAGAGCGCCCTCCCTGGTGACGTAGATCATGTACTGGTCGCCGACCTCGGGGATCTGGAGGAGGGTGTACTCGATCTGCGACGGGAACACGTTGATTCCACGGATGATGAGCATGTCGTCGGTCCTTCCGGAGATCCTGGCGATCCTGGGGGACGTCCTGCCGCAGGGGCACTCGTCGTCCATGAGCATGGTAATGTCCCTGATCCTGTACCTGATCATGGGCATGGCCTCCTTCTTGAGCATCGTGACGACCATCTCGCCCTTCTGGCCGGGCTCGAGGACCTCCCCGGTGTCGGGGTCGATGATCTCGACGTACATGATGTCGCCGCTGATGTGAATTCCGTTGCGCTCCTCGCACTCCGTGAACATGGGGCCGGCCTGCTCCGAGGTCCCGTAGATGTCGTAGGCTTTCACGCCCATGGACTCCTCGATGTGCTGCCTCATGCTCTCGGACCAGGGCTCGGCTCCGAGTATTGCCTTGCGGAGCTTGGTGTCCCTGCGGAAGTCCACCCCCATCCTCTTGGCGACGTCGCCGAGGTGGACCAGGTAAGACGGGGTGCAGGCGATGGCGGTGACGCCCAGGTCCTGTATGAGCTCGATCTGCCTCTCCGTCCCTCCGGTCCCCGCGGGGAGGACCGTCGCTCCGACCTTCTCGGCCCCGTAGTGGGCACCCAGACCGCCGGTGAATAGGCCGTAACCATACGAGACCTGCACGGTGTCCTCGGGGCCGATCCCTATTGAGGTGAAGGACCTGGCGAGGGCCTCGGTCCAGTACTCTAGGTCGTTCTTGGTGTATCCGACAAGGGTCGGCTTCCCGGTTGTCCCGGAGGAGACATGGTATCTGACGATCTCGTTGTTGGGGACCGTGAACATCTTGGTGGGGTAGTTGTCCCTCAGGTCCTGCTTCGTCATGAAAGGGAGCTTCGAGATGTCCGCCAGGCAGTTGATGTCGTCAGGGTGGACGTTATGGGCGACCATCCTGTCGTGGTAGAACTTGTTGAATGAGTAGAGGTTGTTCACGAGTTTCTTGAGCTCGCGGTATTGAAGGGCCTTCAGGTCCTCCTTCGGCATGCATTCGATCTTAGGGTTCCAGTACATGATCGATCCCCTGTATGAGTACGGTTATGTCCTGCCCAATAAAAAGAATGCGGAAGTAAGGGGTTTGGGAAGAAGTTTCCTACGTTAAAAGTGGCCTC
>DARO01000002.1 GCA_002504405.1 Methanomassiliicoccaceae archaeon UBA71 | reverse complement strand
TATGGTTCCTCATTTTCACGTGAAACGGTTCCTCATTTTCACGAGTGCAAGTTACCGATTTTCCTGAAATACGGTTCCTCATTTTCACGTTTATCCGTTCCTCATTTTCATACGGGCGATGGCCGCCGCGGACCATCCCGTCTGCGACAAGGTCCATCCGAAATGGTCGGGGGGCATGGTCATGATTTGCGTACGGATCCGAACGGTCGTTGCAAGGGACGTTTCCGAAACACGCGCCGCCGGTTGTTCCGCTCCCTCGCATGTAACCCCTGGGGTTTCCGTCTCATTCCCGTCCTCCCACGTCCCCTCCTCCTTTCCAGGCAAAGTACCAAATGTTCCGGTCGGGGGCGGACGCGCCCCGGCCTTAGGGGCCTCGGGAGAAACCGACCGGGCCGGGATTGATTATTGCAAAAGATCGAAGAAGAGGAGCTGGTGAAGTCAGTCCTGGGAACCGACATCCGACATTATGCCGGAGACGATGCGGGAGATCTCCGCGAGCATGGAGGCGACCTCCTCCCCGGCGGGGGTGAGCGAGATGGTCACCCTCCTGGTGGAGGTATCAGGGGTCTGGACGATCAGTCCTGCATGCTCCAGCATGTCCAGCTTCTCCGGCATCCTGGGGTTGGTTGAAACGCTGGAGTAGATATCGGTCTTCATGCACGGGCCCTCCCTGCGGAGCAGCAGGAGCACGGAGACCTTGTGCCTCTCCCCGAGGACTGCTGCGCCGCACCCGGATGCAACCGAATCCAGGTCCACCATCCCTCCGTCCTCCGCGTCCATCATTCCGATGCCCTCCTGCGTCATGGTGTTGTAAGATGGGGGCCCCGGCCCTTGATCCGGGGCCCCCCGTTTGCTCTTCAGGTTATTCGTGGGTCCACGTTCCCTCAACGTGCGAGCAGATGTTCCCGTTGCGTTGCTATGCGTTCAACCCTTTGGTTCTCTTATCGGTTTCAGGACCTCATCAGCCTGAGCACCAGGACGATGGCCATGATGGCGATCAGGACCACCAGCACTATGAGCAGGTAGTCGGTGATTCCCATGCCCTGGTCCTCGGAATCGACGGGAGCGTTGTAGTTGGGCTCCACGTCGCTGAGGTTGACGGTGACGGACCTGACGTCGGTTCCGGAGAGGGTGACCTTTCCGTCGATGACCTGTCCGTCGACGGTCATGGTGGACTCTCCTTCGTAGCCGGTCTTCACGGTGTATGTGATGGTGTAGGTTCCGGCTACAAGATCCTCCATGAAGTAGGTGTTGCCCCAGTAGTTGGTCATGACGATGCCGTTGACGGCTATCGTACCTATACCGTTCCCGGCTACGACATAGATAGTGTAGATCTTGTAGTCCACGCTCGCGTACAGCTTGGAGTAGTCTCCCACATCCTTGCTGGCATCGATGTCGGAGAGCCCGTCGGTTCCGGAGTACTGCCAGTTCTCGAACACCCCGTTGACGATGTTTCCGGGCTTGAACTCTGTCGCAGTGTTCTTGCTTGCATCATTGATTGCCCAGACGGCTGCGCCGTTGTTGTATGCGGTCATCCAGAGGACGTCGTCCACGTAGAACTCGGTGGATGTCGCATCCTCGATCGCCTTCTGCATGTCGGCATCCAGGGCGGACCCGTTGTAGACGGCGAGCTTCTCGACGGTCACGGCTCCGTTGACGGCGGCGGACGTTCCGCTCTCGTCGCCGACCACGAGGTACGCGATCTTCGCGATTCCGGCGGTGCTGCTGACGGTGTTGCCTCCGACCTCCAGTGTACCGAGGACGGTGACCTTGGAATCGTCTCCGTCCACATCGGCGTTGAACGTACCGGAGTTGCCCACGGTCATGGTTCCGTCGACTGTGAATGCGGAGTCCTCGACGGTGAGGGAGTAGTCGGCTCCGATGATGTAGACGTTGCCGGTGACCGTCACCTTTCCATTGGATGCGGCGGCATTGGCAGGGGTGTATCCCGCATCGATCGATACCGTGGCGATGTACACATCCCCTGTGAAGTCTGCGGAGCAGGCCTTCGTGCCGTCTGCGGCGGAGAAGCCTCCGGTGATGTAGAGCCTCTGGACCTCTGAGTCTCCGGATGCGACCGTCCTGTCCTCGACCTTCATAGTGGAGTCGACGGTCATGTTGGTGAGGGTCACGGCACCTGCGGCGGTTCCGAAGGAACCGGCGAGCTTAGCTTCGGCGGCGGCGCTGATGGTACCGTAGGACACGGTCATGGACGACACGGTTATATCTGCAGACTTGTCGATCATGACAGAGACATCGTCGGTCGCGGTTCCGACGAATTCCACGGTGTCGGCCGTGTTCTTGCCGTACACGGTCACTTCCTGCCCGTCGGCGTCCCCGATGACCGAGGGGGCGTTGGAGAGGGACGTTATGTAGCTGTACAGTCCGATGGAGTAGTAAGCGCCGGCAGGGTAGGCCTTGCCGTCGTACAGCATGTAGCTGGCGGATTTCATGTATCCGTTGACGACGACGCTTCCCTCGAGGGTGATGTTCCCGGAATCGCGGTCGACGACGCTGTACGTGCTCCCGTTGAGGTACAGGGTGCCGTCCACGGTGAGCTTGGCACCTCTGACGGTGAAGCTCTGACCGTTGGTGTCCACTGTGACGTTGGAGGGTATGGTGAGGTCGGAGGTTATGACGGTCGCTCCGTTGAGGGTGATGGTCGTCTCAGTGGAGCCGGCGGCGGCGATGGCGCTGCGAAGGTTGGTGTACCTTACATCCGTCTCTCCCTCGGACTTCACCTCGCTGACGACATCGGGGTTCCTGTTGGTTCCGGTCTTCTTGTCCTCGATGTAGAGGGTTCCGTTGACGACGATCTGTCCGCCGACGTCTATCTTGCCGCCGGACGCGACGGTGACGGTGGCGTCGGAGCCGATGGTCATGGTCCCCTCCTGCTCGACCGTCATGCCCGAGGGCACTGTGACGTCACCGGGCACGGAGACCTCTCCGGTAACCACGACCTTCTTTACGGAAACGGCTGAAGCGCCGGCGACCGCGTCGGCGAAGGTCGTGTAGTAGTAGGTCTTCTGGGCGGTGGCGGATGTGACGCAGTACATGGCCGCGTTGATGACGGCGGACTTCAGTTCCTTGGAACCGGCTGTGAGGCTGCCGTTGACGGTGACCTCGCTGACGGTGACCTTGCTTCCATCCGCAGCGGTCATGCTGCCGTTGACGACGAGCTCACCGGCTACTCCACTGATAATGACGACATCTGTGACGGAGAAGGAGTCGTTGACGTAGGCGATCCCGCTGATCGCTATGGAACCGGAATCACTGTCGCTGGTGGAGTCGGAGATATCCGCCGCGCCGCTGATCACGATCCTCTTGTAGTAGCTCTTGGTACCGTCGGTGTTGCTGACGTCGGCGACGATGGATGAGATCACGACTCCCTCGATCGTGTCGGCGTCGCCGTTGGAAACGGCGACGGAGTTGATGGCGGATGCGTTGGCCAGAGTCTTGGAGTACTTCAGAGACGCATCGCTCACAGTAACGGTTCCTTTCAGCGTCACGATGGACACCGTCGCTCCCGCGGCCTCCTGGCCGACGGTGATATTGTTGCTGGATTCGCTGTCCACGGTCACGGACCCCGAGTTGGCGATGCTTCCCGCGTAGGATCCTCCGACGTAGACGGTGGCACCGGCTGCGTTGGTGAATGTGCTGCCAGTGGTGGCATTAACCTTGTTGTCCTCGGCGATGGTGAAGGTGCCGTTGTTGACGAAGTTGGAGTAGGCGATGCTGACGACCTCAACGAGGGAGGGATCGGTGCTTGCGAGGTCGTAGTCCACGCTGACTGTCCCGTTGTTCTCAAAGGTCGTGTAGCTGAGGTCGAGTCCCTTTTTGTTTACGAATGACTTTGCAGTAATCGTGACCGATCCTCCGTCGGACTCCACGATGATGGTTCCGTTGTTGATCACCTTGGAATAGGATCCGGTGACCATGAGGAATCCGCCGTCCTCTATCGTGAGGGTGACGCCCTCGTTGATGATCAGGGTCCCTGCGATGACGAGCCCGGCACCGTCGACTATGGTCGTCGGGCCGACCACGGTGACCGTCTGGTAGATCTCGTAGTATGCGGATTCGGCATCGCCGCTGATGTCTATGTTGGACGCGACGGCGCTGGTGTCCACGGTCCCGGTTCCGGTGATCTCGTTCGGGATCTCTGAATCCTTGCTCATCAGGACGATGGTCCCGTTGTTCTCAAGACTGGCGCTGCTTCCAAGTCTCAGTATTCCGTTGACGCTGAGGATTCCGTTGTTGACAAGTTCTTCATCGTCAGACACAGTCACTACGCCCTGAACGGTCACCCTGCTCTTCGCAGGTATGGTTCCCTGGAGTTTGCCTCCGTCGACGGTGAGGCCGTTGATGGTCAGTCCATCTCCGAGGACGATGGTCCCGTTGTTGTCGACTGCTCCCTGGGATGTCAGGACGACATTGGAGAAAGTAACCGTAGCTCCGGAATCCACAGTGAATCCCTGGCCAAGGACGACATTCGCTCCCTCGCTTGCAGTGATCGTGGGCGTCCTAGAGGCGGCCCCGTTGAACTGGACTTCTCCGTTTACTGTGATCGTGCCTCCGGATACTGTCCCGGTAATGACGACAGACCCCTGGGAGACGGTGAAGTTACCTCCAACACCGTTGAAAGCCGCAGAATTGTCGCCGTTGGCCACATTGATTGTCACAGTCGTGAAATCACTGAACGTGATGGATTTCCCCGTTATGTCCATCGTTTTATTGGACGATATCGTCCCTGTTCCGATGATTGTGATTTCGGAAACATCATCGAATTTGGGATCCTCCAGAACACTAACAACATCGAGATTGGATGCGGTATCGCTCAGAATGATCGTCAGGGATTGTACACCCTCTCCAACATCAATGGTACCGATGTTGACAGCTGTCGTACTGACGACATCCTTTATCGTCTTCCCATCCTCGGTGACGGAAATGTTCCCATAGGTTCCGGCTCCGTTGATCAGATAGATCCCCTTGGCCCCTGTGGCAGGAACATCACCACTGGTAGCTGTCAGCTTAGTCTGATCCTTATTGTCAATGACAAGTCCGGTCGTCACATAGGGCATGTCTGCGCTGGGATTCTGGGTGTAATCGCCATCTACAACGAGGAGTCCACCCTCTGTGATTGAGAGGGTGCCATTGACAATGCGCATCCCCTGGGTCGTGACTTTAGATGTCCCATCGATAGTCACGTTTCCGCCAACTTTGATCCCCTCGATGTCGTCATTGCCCTGGCCGTTCACATAGCCAGTTCCAGTCACTCCCGCTTCGATTTCAGAGTTCGTGATTGACAGGTTTCCAGTCTGAACACGGATTCCGCGCTCGGAACCGTTGATTGTGACATCGGCGTTCTGAATCGTCATGGTACTGCATTCTGTCCCTCTGTTCCCTCCATCGGAAATGTTCAGAATTGTGTTCCTATCAGAATCGCTGCTGTCCCCTATCGCGATGGTACTGGACGAGATGCCCCATCCTGCAGCATTCTTCTGGACGATGGTGAGGCTCGCTTCATCGTTATTGGCCTGGATCGTGAGGGATGTGGTCGCCCTGATCGCAGCCTCTCCGTCTCCGGATGTCGTAGTGATCGTATTCGTTCCGATTAGTTTTATCGTGAGAGGTCCTTTATAATAGAATCCCATGCTCCCGTTATAGTTGGTAAGTGTAAGTGTCGAAGAGCTCGACTCCCAACTGACACCTGATACTCCCCCAGGCACCGTCCATTCGCTACCTAGCACATAATGGCTGGTACCATCATAGGCAGCACCGTCGGAATCCCCGGCGGGCATCGCAATCGCGAAGGCGCACACCACCATCGCGAACACCGCGACGGCCGCGAGCAGCTTCGCCTGCCCTTTGTTGTTCATTACTCCTTTCATGTGGAACATCTGCTCCTTTGCTCGGACGACAGCGGGTTTGGAGGCCGTTTCATAGTCAATCGCGGCCCAAAGCTGTTCTCAGCCTTGGACCACGGATCCTCCGCGACCACCCCCCGAAGCGTCCGCGTTGTTTACCGCCAGAGGACCCTCATCGGGAGCATCTCGAAGCAGAGCACAGAACTATAGATGGCGGAACGCTTTCCGATCCGCCCGATCCAATGCCCCATCCTCAGCCCTCAGCGCCCTCGGGTCCGACCGCCGGTGACTCGACCGCTATAGGCTTAGCCTATTCGGTCAACGGGTGTATCTAGGGTCCGTATTTAAAGCTGACCGAATCAGTGTCGACGGCTGTACAAGCCGCGCGCTGACGCGCTCCTCTCCAATGCGGGCCTCCTTTCAATACCCGTAATGCAAACGACCACTCCTCACTATTTAAAGCTCTGAGGATGGTTGGTCGGAGGATGTACAAACCAGGCAGCCGACCCGCACCGCATCCGAGCCGGCAATCGTCAACTTCTTAACCGTCCCGTCTCTCATGCGGCTCATGACACACATCGACTCCGCAGTGACGATAGCCGACGGGATCCAGTGGATCGGCGCCGACGACCGCACCGCATCCATATTCGAGGGCGCCTTCCCGATCCCCGAGGGGGTCTCTTACAACAGCTACCTGATAACCGGAGAGGGCACCTGCCTCCTCGACACCTGCGACTCCTCCGTGGCCTCCAGGTTCTGGAGGAAGCTCCGCTCCGCCCTCGGAGACAGGAAGCTGGACTACATGATCATCGACCACATGGAGCCCGACCACGGCGCATGCATCTCCCAGGTCCTGGAGACCTGGCCGGACGTCACGGTCATCGGCAATGAGAAGACCTTCGATATGATGCAGAACTTCTACCACATGGTCCCCGAGAACAGGATAGTCGTCACCGACGGCCAGGAGCTGGAGGTCTGCGGCAAGAGGCTCAGGTTCGTGTTCGCTCCCATGGTCCACTGGCCGGAGGTCATGTTCACCTACGACGTCGACGACCGCATCCTGTTCTCCGCCGACGCGTTCGGCACGTTCGGGGCGCTGTCCGGCGCGCTCTTCGCCGACGAGGCCGACTTCGACCGCGTCTACCTCGACGAGGCCCGCAGGTACTACGCCAACATCGTCGGGAAGTACGGGGCGAACGTCCAGAGGGCGTTCAAGAAGCTGGAGGGCGTGGACATTGGGATGATCTGCCCCCTGCACGGGCCCATCTGGAGGGAGGACCTCGGGTACATCCTCGGCAAGTACGGCCTCTGGAGCACCTACCAGCCCGAGGAGCGCGGCGTGGTCATCGCGTACACGTCCATGTACGGGAACACGGCCGCCGTGGCGGACAGGCTCGCCATCCTCCTGAAGGAGAGGGACGTCGCCAACGTCGCCGTCCACGACGCCACCCGCGTCCATCCCTCGTACATAGTGGCCGACGCATTCAGGTTCTCCAACATTGTCCTCGCCGCCACCACCTACAACAACAACCTCCACCCCACCATGTCCGCCGTCATCGAGGACATGTCGATCATGGCGGTGCAGAACAGGGGGTACTCCGTGATAGGCAACGGGTCCTGGGTCCCCCAGTCCGCGAGGATCATGGAGGAGCGCCTGTCCGCGATGAAGGATATGACCAAGGTCGGGGAGACCCTGGTGCTGAAGTCCTCGCTGTCGGACGAGCAGGTCGCCGAGCTCGAGAAGCTGGCGGACGACATCGCCGCCTCCATCTGAGAACGTACAAGCGGCCCCGTGCGGGGCCGCCCTTCCCCTTATATATAGAATAATAATAGAATCTGATTATGGACGGGCGCTGCGCCCGGAAGAAGGTACCAGGCCATCAGACGCCCAGCAGCTCCTTCCTCTTGGCCTCGTACTCCTCCTCGGTGATGATCCCCTGGTCGAGGAGCTCCTTGTACTTCCTGACCTCGTCGAACTTGTCATCGCCCTTCTTGGCGAACGGGTTGAGGCTGACCTCCGCCATCCTGGACTCAGCCTTCGCCTCCAACGGCTTCAGGAGCTCCAGGAGCTCCGGCCCGGTGTACTGGTCCTTCTTGGTGTACAGGTTTATGGAGAGCCTGTCCAGGCATCCCCCGCAGATGTACCCGTCGCGGACGCTGGTCTTCTTGAGGCGGATCTTCCGCCCGCACATGCTGCAGATCTCCGACATGCAATCGGATTCGGATGAATCTCGATGCGTTTAACCCTTCCCATGGTCGCTACGTTCCGGGCGGATGCTGCCGCCTTGTTGGATGGAGAGGACATCCCGGTTTAACGCCGTTGGATGGGTCGATGTCCGGCTCCCGCCCGCCCATATATCTATATTATTATAATAAAAGTAAAAGGGGGTTCATCCAGCATATAGGTGTTTAACGAAATCATTAAATAAGATTGTACGAAAGAATCGACTCCCGGACGTCCGCGGGAAACGCCGTCGGGCTTTCTTGACGGTTCCGAGCGGACCTACCGTCGGCAATTATGTGTACTATTTTCGGGCACAACCGTTCTGCCTTATATACCATCTAAAGGCATCTTCTTCTCATGCCCGCCGTAAGGCAAGGAGGGCATATGTCCAAGAACGAAACCATCCTCCACAACCTGAAGAGGTCCGTTGAAACGTGGGACCACGACCTGATGCAGCGTAGCGTAGATGATGCCATCGCCGCCGGGATACCGTTCGACGTTATTGTGTCTCAAGGACTTGGGAAGGGAATGGAGACCATCAGCGACATGTTCAACGAGGCCAAGATCTACCTCCCGCAGGTGATAATGGCGTCGAAGACCATGGAGGAGGCCCTCGACAAGATCAGGCCTCTGGTGGAATCGGACGGCCGCGTGTACCGCGGCACGGTGATTATGGGGACCGTTCAAGGGGATATACACGAGATCGGGAAGAACGTCTGCTGCGCAATGCTGCGCGGGGCGGGCTACAACGTGATCGACCTCGGACCGGATGTATCCCCGGATATGTTCGCGAAGGCCGCGAAAGACTACGACGCCGACATAGTCGGCGGCTCGGCGCTGATGACGACAACTCTCATCAGGCAGAAGGGCGTCGTGGAGAGGATCCGCGGGGAGGGCATCCCCGTGCTGACCATCTTCGGCGGCGCGCCCTGCAGCAGGGAGTGGGTGGAGGAGATCGGAGGGGACGGCTACTCGTCATCCGGATCCGAAATCGTCAGGCTGGTCAACGGTCTGCTGGATGAGACGGCGGACCAAAGGCCTGCGCGCACGCCTGTGCATTGCACAGGAGGGGATTCATAATGGAAAAAAAGCAAATAATGATACTGGCAGCCCTGGTCGTAATGCTCGCCATCATCGTATACCTGCTGTATGGTGAGACCCAGGCCGGCGTTGTTGCCAACGGGGACCTCCTCACTCCCATGGCGGGAGACGGTCTCCTTCTGGAGGAGCTCCAGTTCGGTAAGAATCTGGATATTTGGTTCATGCTGATGCTTGTCGCATTCCTGATGATCTTCATCAAGAAGTACGAGTGGGGTGTGGCCCTGGCGGTTCTCCTCTCCGCCGCAGCTAGCTTCGTAGTGTATCTCGGGATCCAGCAGTTCTACTTCGATGAGGCCTGGAACCAGGCCCTGCTGATCCGTGCCGTCATCTGCTCCATCACCGTGGTGATTGCGATAGGAGTGTTCCTAGGAACGGTCAGGATGTGGCAGTACCTCTTGGTGGGTGTAGGGTTCGCATTCGTCTACGCACTGGTAGAGTGGCTTCTCGTCCAGGATCTCGGATTCGGAACAGCCACCGACCCCGGAGGATCCATCCTCGTCCACATGTGCGCCGCGTACTTCGGTCTCGGAGTCGCCCTCGGTATCAGGGAGAAGCGCGCATTCGACGAGCCCATGTACACAACAACCCACAGCGTCACGTTCGTCTGGCTCGCCAGTATGCTCCTCTGGATGCTCTGGCCCTCCTTCGTGACCTCCCTCCAGCCTCTGGAGAACATCACATGGGGAACCATCACCTGCTACATGGCCGGTATCGGATCCGTCATCAGCGCCTACGCCGTGTGCATGCTCTGCCAGGGCAAGGTCAACCCACTGACATACACGTACGCCATGCTTTGCGGTCCTGTCGCCATCGGAGCGCCCCTGCTGTCCGTCGGACCTTGGGGAGCCCTGCTGATCGGAGTCATCGCCGGAGCGGTCTCCGCCCTGTGCTTCATCTACCTGCAGCCCTGGTTCTGCAGCAAGATCGGAGTGCTCGATGTGATGGGTGTCCACAACCTGCACGGTGTCGGTGGATGGATGGGTGCCATCTTCGTGTGCATCGCGGTCGGCAGCATCGCCAGTCTCGGCATGGCTGTCATCGTGTTCGCTCTGACCCTCATCACCGGAGCCATCATCGGTGTCATCGTCAAGCTCACGCGCGGCGATATCGACGGATTCGCAACCGACGATGTGGACTTCATCAAGAACGAGGAGCCGGTCGCCGAAGCATAAGGCTTATATCAAACCCCTTAACCCAAACNNAAACCTCTTACCCAAACCCCTTAGCTTCTCTCACCCACATCTGATCGCACACCGTTGAGGATCTTCTACTATACGCCCGAATCCGAAATCTTCCATACGCGCCTCCTGAATGGAAGATTTCTGAGGAATCCGGTAGGAAAAACAATCCATAGATGCGTACAGAAATCCAATTACAGCAATATTTAAATAGAAAATCCAGCACACCCAATATCGAAGAATAGAAAGTTTTAAATACGCATCATTTTCAAGTAGTTGGATGATAGAAATGTTTAAATATAGATGAAATGAGAAAATGGTTACAAATAGAAATCATTAAATATGCATGAGTTGGATGTATGTATTGCAGTTCACAGAACAATCTGCGAACCCATGGAAACATGGGACTGCATCTGCCCCCGGGCAGAAATAGGAGGAAACGACACAATGTCTAACGAGAGCATAATGGCAGACCTGAAAAAGTCTGTCGAGACATGGGACATCAAACTCGCACAGAGCGCCACCCAGGCCGCCATCGACGCCAAAATCCCGATCGGAACCATCATCGGAGATGGACTCGGAAAGGGAATGGAGACCATCGGTGTCAGGTTCGACAAAGCCGAGATTTATCTCCCCCAGGTCGTCGCCGCTTCCAAGACCATGGAGGCTGCCCTGGCCGTCCTGAAGCCCCTGATGGAGTCCGGTGCCGGAGCCATGAAGGGAACCGTCATCATGGGAACCGTCGAGGGAGACATCCACGAGATCGGAAAGAACGTCTGCTGCGCCATGCTTCGCGGTGCCGGATACAACGTCATCGACCTTGGACCCGATGTAACCGCCATGGACTTCATCGACGCTGCTGAGGAGAACGAGGCCCAGGTCATCGGCGGATCCGCCCTGATGTCCACCACCCTCGAGTCCCAGAGGGACATCGTCAACACCGTGAAAGAGGTCGGCGCCCCCTACAAGACCATCTTCGGAGGAGCCCCCTGCAGCCAGGAGTGGGTTGACGAGATCGGCGGAGACGGATACTCCGAGACCGCAAACGAGATCATCGAGCTTGTGAACAAGCTCGTCGCCTGAGGTGAATTAAATGGCAGCAACAAGAGCACTCACTATCACGGACGTCTACGACAGGTTCGTGAAGGGAAAGAAAGTCAGTGTCGACGAGTGGGACTACAAGATCACCCCCGAGAACCTGACCGCCCTCAAAGAGAAGTACAACATCAAATTCGAGGCTGACAAGATCGTCCCCGAGGACAAGGACCTGTGCAACAGGCTGTTCCAGGCCGGACTCGAGATGCTGGTCACCGTTGGTTACTACAACCAGGACCTGGGCCGCGTCATGCACGTGACCGAGGAGGAAGTCTGGGAGGGAATCAAGAAGACCCCCACCAAGATGATCTACGGAGAGGGAAAAGACATCGCCAGGTTCTACCCCAGGCACGGCAACTCCAACGTCAAGCCGATCATCCAGGGAGGACCCACCGGATCCCCTATCTCCGAGGACGTCTTCGTCCAGGTCATGCAGTCCTACGCCCAGGAGGGTGTTGTCGACACACTCGTCAACGGTGTCATGACAACCATCGAGGGCCACCCTGCCAAGACCAAGACCCCCTACGAGATCAGGGCTACCATGTCCGAGCTCAGGGCTGTGAAAGAGGCACGTGTCAGGGCCGCCAGGCCCGGCATGGGTGTTTAGGGACCCGAGACGCCCCTGTCTGAGGCAGGGCGTCTCTGCGCTGACCTCCCCAACGCCGGCCACAGGATCACCGACGCACACGAGTGCTCCCAGCTCAACGAGCTGAAGATCGACATGACCGGACTGAACATGCTGGCCGGATGGACCACCGTCGGCGACATGATCATGATTGAGCAGATGCCTATCTTCGGTGGATACACCGGAGGAGTCGAGGAGACCGCCATCTGCGATGTCGCTACCACCCTCGGATCCTTCGCCTGCTTCGCCGGTAACTTCCACCTGGACGGACCTATCCACATCAGGTGGGGAGTCACGACTGCAAAGGAGACCCTCCAGGTTGCAGCCTACGCCGCCGCGGCTATCGACCAGAACACCGACCTCCTGCTGGCCAACCAGTACTACCCCATGGCCGGTCCCTGCACAGAGATGTGCCTGCTTGAGACCGCCGCCCAGGCCATCGTGGACACCGCTTCCGGTAGGGAGCTCCTGTCCGGATCCGCCGCCGCAAAGGGAGTCGTCCAGGACAAGACCACCGGAATGGAGGCCAGGATCATGGGAGACGCCTCTGTCGCTACCTGCGGCATGAAGATCGAGGACGTCAACGAGATCCTCAACAAGCTGGTGCCCTCCTACGAGGCCAACTTCACCAACGCACCCGCCGGAAAGACCTTCCAGGAGTGCTACGACGTGAAGACCGTCAAGCCCACCCAGGAGTACCTGGATGTGTACGACAAGGCTGTCCAGTCCCTGAGGGACTTCGGCCTCGACATCAAGCACTGAAAACACGATACATAACAAACCCCTTAGGGGAGGAGGCCGACACAACCTCCTCCTCCCTGCCTTCCGGCCCCTCTCATCCGGTCGGGGAGGGAAGACAGACAAAAGTGCCCCCGCCAAAAATCGCACAATATTTTCCTCCTTCTGGCGGGGGCGAACCCCCTTACAACATCATGGTTAATAAGCCTTTAACGAGAAGCAGCATGTGATACGATGGTCGCCCGCAGGTACATAGACGTCTTCGAGACCTACGACAGGTTCGCAGAGGGGAGGAGAATCCCCGAGAAGGACTGGGATTACGTCAT
The DNA here is from genome assembly GCA_002504405.1 of Methanomassiliicoccaceae archaeon UBA71. Lineage (GTDB taxonomy): Archaea > Thermoplasmatota > Thermoplasmata > Methanomassiliicoccales > Methanomethylophilaceae > Methanoprimaticola. The sequence continues at coordinate 22,089 of DARO01000002.1, read as the reverse complement.
AGTTCCGGAGAACGCCAAGATGATGAAGGAACGCTACGACCTCCATTTCGGAAGCAACATCATCCCGGACGACCCGGATCTCATCGACCGCCTGTTCCTGGCGGGGGTGGACATGCTGCTGAGCACGGGCATTTACAACTCCGACCTCGGGATGGTCCTGGACCTGGACGAGGACGAGCTCTACGAGGGCCTCAAGATGGCCCCCAAGAAGCTCAAGCTCGGGAGGGGTAAGGACCGCGTCACGTGCAAGGCCCGCAGGGGCAACACCCTGAGGAAGCCCATCATACAGGGAGGCCCGACAGGAGCCCCCGTGTCGGAGGGCATATTCACATCGATGATCCAGTCCTACGCCCAGGAGCCCACCGTGGACACCATCGTCAGCGGGGTGCTGAACACCGTCGACGGCCATCCGGCGACGACCAACACCCCCTGGGAGATCAGGGCGACCCATGCCGAGATCAGGTACGTGAGGGAGGCCACCCGCAAGGCCGGCCGCCCCGGCATGTGCATATAGGGCCCCCAGACCCCGCTGTCGGCAGCGGGACGCCTCGCCTCCGGCCTCGGGGACGAGGGGCTGAAGTGGTTCGACTCCCACGAGTGCTCCCAGCTCAACGAGCTGAAGATCGACATGACCGGACTGAACATGCTGGCAGGCTGGCACGATGCCGGCGACATAATCATGATCGAGCAGATGCCCATTCTCGGAGGGTACACGGGAGGGGTGGAGGAGACCGCGATCTGCGACGTGGCCTCGTCGATAGCCACGTTCGCGCTGTTCAACGGGGACATCCACCTGGACGGGCCCATCCACATCAGGTGGGGTGTGACATCCTCGAGGGAGACCATGCAGGTCGCCGCCCATGCCGCTGCCGCGCTGGACTACAACACAGACCTGCTCCTCGGAAACCAGTTCTACACCATGGCAGGCCCATGCACTGAGATGTGCCTCCTGGAGACGGCCGCCCAGGCCATAGTGGACACCGCTTCCGGCAGGGAGCTGCTGTCCGGGGTCGCATCGAACAAGGGCACCGTCCAGGACAAGACCACCGCCCTCGAGTCCAGGATCATGGGGGAGGCGTCCATGGCCGCCTGCGGCATGGCCATTTCGGACGTCAACAAGATAGTGGACAACATACTGGCGCAATACGAGCACCAGTACCTCAACCCCCCGCAGAGCAAGAGGTTCCAGGACTGCTACGACGTGAACGACCTGGTGCCGTCCGAGGAGTACCTTTCGGTGTACGACAGGACTCTGGAGACGCTGTCCGAGTGCGGCATCGACTTCTGACTGTCTGGCACTGGATTGGAGCATACCGACGACGCTGTCTGCGGAAATATTACATGGGAGCCAGGGGGAACATCCCCGCGGCCGACCCGTGTTTCCGGATGTCTGGCTCATTGGCCCCTCATCGGGAAGTTATATAATCTCAAACCCCTTTTCTTCCCACGTGGAGGGCGGTCCGGCGACCAGCGGGTCTCTAAAACCTAGCCAGCGGGGATCGACACCCCGGCCTTTCGCCTTTCACTACTTGGTTGAGAAACATGTTTGAATTCACAGACCCGCAGATTCAGCGCCTTATGGAGTACGGAGATGACGATTACTCCGACATGAGCTTCCAGGATGCCGCCGAGCGCGACAGGCAGTTCGCCAAGCTCATGTCGAAGACCAAGGCGGCCAACGATGCGGGAATCTCCGGCCTGATAGCGGATCCGCGCAGGCACGACCTGTCCCTCCTCGAGGCCAGGATCGCCGAGAGGCTCACCGCCAGAGGCTTCATCGAGGTCCGCACGCCGATGATCATTTCCACCGCGGCGCTCGCCAAGATGACGATCACGCCCGACCACCCGCTGTACAAGCAGGTGTTCTTCATAGACGACAAGAGGTGCCTCAGGCCCATGCTGGCACCCAACCTCTACGTGGTCATGAGGAAGCTGAGGGACCACACCGACGGACCGGTCAGGATCTTCGAGATGGGCTCCTGCTTCAGGAAGGAGTCGAAGAGCAACAGGCACCTGGAGGAGTTCACCATGCTGAACCTGGTTGACATGGGGCCCGACGGGGACCCGACCGAGTGCCTGAAGACGTACATCGACGATGTCATGCAGGCCGCAGGGCTCGAGTACACGCTCTCCCGCGAGGAGTCGGACGTCTACGTCGAGACGCTGGACGTCAACATCGGCGACACCGAGGTCGCTTCCGGGGCGGTCGGCCCCCATATCCTCGACGCGGCGCACGACGTCCACGAGGCGTGGGCCGGCGTGGGGTTCGGGCTCGAGAGGCTGCTCATGCTCAAGGAGGGCAAGAGCAGTGCCAGGAAGACCGGCAAGAGCATAACGTACCTCGACGGGTACAAGATCGACTGAGGTGCCGGCATGTTCGAGGAAGCTCTTGACAAGGCCGTGCACGGAGACGCCTCCGTCGAGGACGTGGAGGAGCTCCTGTCCGTGAAGGATCCGGAGCAGACCGAGGTCCTCTACGAGGCTGCGAGGAACGCCCGCAACGGCAGGTTCGGCAACAAGATATTCACCTACGGGTTCGTCTACTTCTCGACCTACTGCAAGAACAACTGCAACTTCTGCTACTTCCGCAGGTCCAACACCGGGATCGGGCGCTACCGCAAGTCGATAGAGGAGGTAGTGCAGCTTTCCGGCGCCCTGAAGGACGCGGGGATAAACCTGGCGGACCTCACCATGGGCGAGGACCCGGAGATGTACAGGGACGGCTGCAAGCTGCTGCTCGAGATGATCTCGGCGGTGCACGACGAGGTGGGCATCAGCATCATGTCCTCCCCCGGCGCGCTGCCGAGGGAGATGTTCCCCAGGATCAGGGCGGCAGGGGCGGACTGGCACGCATGCTACCAGGAGACCTACAACCGCCCCCTGTTCGAGTCGCTCCGCGTGGAGCAGGACTACGACACCCGCCTCAACCAGAAGATCTGGGCGATGGAGGCGGGACTCCTGGCGGAGGACGGCATGATGATTGGGCTGGGCGAGTCCATGAGGGACCGCGCAGAGACGATCCTCAAGATGAGCAGCCTCGGATGCCAGCAGATACGCGCCATGACCTTCGTACCGCAGGAGGGCACCCCCATGCAGGGCAACACCCCGTACGACTCCGAGCTGGAGCTGAGGGCAATCGCCGTCATGAGGATACTGAACCCCGGCAAGCTCATCCCGTCCAGCCTGGACGTGGAGGGCATCAAGGGTCTCGAGACGAGGCTCCACGCCGGGGCGAACGTGATAACCTCCATCGTCCCGCCCAACAGGAACCTGGCGGGCGTGGCGCAGCACGAGCTCGACATAGAGAACGGCAACCGCTCCGTCGAGCACGTTTTCGAGCTCCTCGACTCCCTCGGATACCGCAGGGCGGAGAGCGCAGAGTACGTGAGGTTCCTCGACGAGAACAGGCCGGGGGGCGCGTAGACTGAGGCTATGCATAGTGGGCGGTGCCCTACAGGGCATGGAAGCCGCGTTCCTGGGGCATAAGGCCGGCTTCGAGACCGTGGTCATAGACCGGAGGCCGGACGCCCCCGCGCTCTCCATATGCGACGAGCCGCATGTCCTCGACCCGCTGGAGGACCCGGAGACAGCCTCATCCATCTTTTCTACGTGCGACGCTGTCATACCCGCGTGCGAGGAGCTCGACCTCCTCGGCCTTCTCGACTCTATGCTCGCCGGTTCCGGCGTGCCGTTCCTTTTCGACCTTCACGCGTACGGCATATCCAGCTCCAAGAACGAATCGAACCGTGTGATGGAATCAGTGGGCGTCCCGCTCCCCGGCCACTGGCCTGAGTGCGGGTTCCCCGTGGTCGTGAAGCCTTCTTCCCAGAGCGGCAGCATCGGGGTGTCCGTGGCGTTCAGCCAGGAGGACATCGACAGGGGCCTTGCCGTGGTGGAGTCGCTGGGCGACGAGCCGGTCATACAGGAGTTCGTGCACGGTAAGAGCCTCTCCATAGAGGTCATCGGGGACGGCTCCCGCGCCAGGGCGTACGTCACCACCGAGATCGTCCTGGACCACAAGTACGACTGCAAGATGGTCCGCTGCGTCCCCGGGCTGCTGGACGCCGGAGGGGAGGAGCTGTTCGCGAGGATCGGCACCGACGTCGCCGAGGCCATCGGCCTCTCCGCCCTGATGGATGTGGAGGCGATACTCACCCCCAAGGGCCTGAGGGTGCTGGAGATCGATGCCAGGATCCCCAGCCAGACCCCTGCGGCGATATACACGGCCACCGGCCTGAACCTGCTCGAGGAGCTCGTCTTCACCGCCCTCGGGAAGGAGACCGGGAGGGCCCCGAGAGGCGGCTCCGGGCTGTACTGGCACCTGCATTTCAAGGACGGGGTCCTGATGACCACCGGCGAGAAGGAGTTCGCCAAGGTCAGGAACCCCAGGATGGAGAATGGGCTCTTCGGGTCCGACGACTCCATATCCGACTACTCCCCCGGGAAGGGGGAGTGGCACGGCACCTTCATGGTGTCCGCCGCCACGCCGGAGGAGGCCAGCTCCAGGTACGACGCCGTCATCGACGCCGTAATGAGAGAATGCGACGCGCGCTCCTTCGAGGACGGCGTCCCGGATGTGATATGATGACAAGGCTCACACCTGATCTAATCGAGGGGGTCCCCGACGACAAGCTCGACCTGGACTCCAGGCTGTTGAAAGCTACGGGGAAGACCGTCAAGGGCATCGCGCTCGAGGCGGCGGACCTGCCCCCGGACACCGACCTGTCCCGCTTCTCCGCCTCCGTGGTCCCGATCACCTCGGGGCAGGGGATAATCAGCGGGTTCTCCGACTCGGTGAACGCCATCGTGTCCAGGCTGGACATGAGGAGCGCGGTCACCGAGGGCACCGACGTCCTGGGTTTCTCCCAGGGGGTCGACGCGGGCTCGGACATCATCATGATGGCGGACGACAGGAAGTTCGTCGCCTACAACACCCGCGAGAGGAAGTACACCGACAACTCCTGGGGAACGGCGAAGGGATACGCCGTCGCCCTCAAGAACGCGGCCGGCGGGCTGGAGGGGAAACAGGTCCTCGTGGTCGGCGCCGGGTACGTCGGGACGTGGGCGGTGCAGTTCCTCAGGGACATGGGCGCGGACGTGTCCGTGACCGACATAATCTACCAGAAGGCGGTGCGCCTCACCGAGTACGGCGCCAAGCCCATCAGGGACGTCGCCAAGGCCATAGAGGACCACGTCCTCCTGCTGAACGCCGCCCCGTTCATCATCCCGGGGGAGCTCATCGCCGAGGGATCCATCATCTCCAGCCCGGGCGTCCCCCACTACTACGACCAGCTGGGCCGCAGCAAGGCCCAGGCCATCATACACGACCCGCTGGAGATCGGCGCGGCGGTGATGGCCGTGAAAAGCGCTTCATATTCTATCAAGGAGGATGAGTGATGAGATACGGCATTGCATTGGACATAGGCACCAGCGGGATGCGCGCACAGGCCATCGACCTCGATTCCGGGGAGACGGTCGCGACCGCCATCACGGAGAGGCATCCCATCCCGGGGATGAACGTCATAGACCACGTGAACTACGCCATGAAAGCCGGGGAGGAGGCCGCCAACGGGCTCATCATAGAGACGGCCAACAACCTGTTCAGGGAGTTCAACATCGACCTCTCGGCCGTCGAGATGGTGGCCGTCTGCGGGAACCCGTTCCAGCTGTCCCTTTTCCAGAACATAGAGATCAGGGACCTGGCCTACGCGGGGAAGAACATGATCGAGACCCTGGGGATCACCCCTCCCAAGAGGGACGGGGACATCGTGGACGCCTCCTCCCTCGGCCTGACCGGGATGCCGCAGGCGAAGGTCTTCATCCCGCCGGCGGTCACCCACGAGATCGGCGCGGACGCCATGGCCATGATGCTCATGACCAACATCCTCGAGGAGAAGGAGCCGTGCATCGTCGTGGACTACGGCACCAACGCCGAGATGGCCCTGGTGAGGGACGGCAACGTCTACACCGGCTCGGCAGCCGCCGGCCCCGCACTGGAGGGGCAGGAGATCGAGCGCGGGATGCTTGCCGCGCCCGGGGCACTCAGCGAGCTAGAGATCACGGACAGGGGATGGAGGTGCTACGTCCTTGACGAGACCATCGCGGCCGTCGAGGGGGACCTCATCGACCCGCTAACCGGGGAGGTCCTGGAGGAGGGGCCGATGCACGGCAAGGCCGTGGGGATCACCGGCACCGGAGTCATCGCCGCCCTGGCCAACGGCATGAAGCAGGGGATCATCATCCCGCCGAAGATCAACTCCCCCGACGGGCTCCTGCACCTACAGGACGGCATAACCATCACCAGCCACGACGTCGAGGAGGCCGGGAAGGCCATAGGCGCCCTCCGCGCGGGATTCCTCACGCTCCTGGACGACTCGGGGCTCTGGGTATCCGACGTCAGGAAGGCGTACATGTCCGGTGCCTCCGGGCTCTACGTGGACGCCAGGAAGGCCCTGGAGGTGGGGATGGTCACGCCCGGGGCAACGGACATAGTCCAGTTCGGGAACACGTCCATCGCCATGGCCAGGAAGATAGTCAAGGGCGAAGTGGACATGGCCGACCTCAAGGAGTTCGCCACCAGGCTCCGCGCCACCCACTGCATGTTCGCCACATCGGAGTTCTTCAAGAACCTCTACTCCGTGGAGTACTCCCTCTGGTGCTCCAGCATGCCCATGGACCAGTACAACCCCATGCTCGAGATCTACGGCATGAAGCCGCTGCCCGACCCGGTGCCTCCGGAGGACGTCAAGGTCACGAGGCTCACCGCCAGGGACCTGCCCGACACGGAGAAGTGCAAGGTCAAGATCATCAAGTGCGGCACGCTCCTCACGGGCATCGTGGAGGGCTGCATCGGATGCAAGAGATGCATGAAGGTGTGCCCCGAGAAGGCCATCGAGATAACCGCCGAAGGCGTGTCGAGGTACCGCGCCACCATCCAGTCGGACAGGTGCGCCGGCATCGCGTGCACGAGGTGCGAGAAGGCCTGCAAGAACAAGGTGCTCCACACCCTCGACCTCAGGATGCAGAAGGCATGAGAAACCGCCGGGCCCACGGCCCGGCCTCTTCACCTTATCAGGATGCTCGACACCCCACGGCACTGCTTGAGCTCGGGGATGCAGTCCGCGGGTATCCTCCCGTGGACCACGACGTTCAGCACGGCGCTGTTGACGTCGCCGCCGTCGTCCACCATCGCCTGCCTGACGGACACCCCGTACCTGTAGAGCACGGAGGTGACGTCGGCCAGGATCCCCGGCATCGATGCGTCGGTGGGGGTTATCACGATCGCCGAGCACCCGATCTCCGGCGCCAGGTCCGCCATCGAGAGCGTGGACCTGAGCTTGGAGAACACCGCGTCCAGCTCCGGTGTGGAGGATATCCTCTCGAGCGTCGCCTTCACAACCCTGCGGTCGACTCCGCAGGCGCGTCCTATCGCCGAGTCCCCCTGCTCGATGTCCCCGCAGTAGGCGCGTCCGCCCTCTACCCTGATCCCCTGCTGTATGAGCAGGTTCGCGACCCTCCCCTGGGAAGGGAACCCTGCGAAACACCTGTCGACTACGTCCATGCTACCATGCATGTATTATTGCATTGATAATCATTTTTGTTCATCGGATGTGCTCCAGCGCCTCCGGGAACGCATGCCGTGACGGCCGGGCCCTGCCTTGAACAAAACTTAATAATGACGACCTGGATGACATCGGCGTTCACATGCCTACCACCGAAGAGCTCAGGAAGCAGATCGAGGCGATCGACGAGGAGATCATAGACCTCATTGCCACGCGTATGGAGATTGCCGACGAACTCGCCAAGGCGAAGAAGAGCACCGGGCAGAACTACTGGAACGACGACAAGGAGAAGGAGGTCATCCAGAGGTACCATGAGCTCTGCGAGGAGGTCAGCCTCTCCAGGGAGGAGTCCGAGCAGATAGCCAAGGTCCTGCTGCTGATATCCAAGGAGAGGCAGAAGCACTTCTTCGAGTGATGCCGCGACATCGCCTCCTGGCTGGATGGGATGGGCCCATCCAAGGTTTTTACTATCGACAGACGTTAGCGGGAGGCATGGACCTGCCAGCTTTCTTCGAGGAGCACCCCCGTTGCGTACTGGGGTTCTCAGGAGGCGCCGACTCTACGTACCTCCTGGGAATGGCGTTGGGCATGGCGTCCGAGGTGGTCCCTGTGACGGTGCGCTCCCAGTTCAGCTCCGCCGAGGACCTAAGGAGGTCCGGGGAGGCATGCAGGCACCTGGGAATCGAACCCGTCGTCGTCGATGTGGACATCCTGTCCGTGGACGGCATAGCCGCCAACGGGCCTGACAGGTGCTACCTGTGCAAGAGGGAGATTTTCAGAAGGGTGCGGATGGTCGCGGACAGGCTGGGGATCCCCGACGTCATCGACGGGACGAACGCATCCGACCGCGAGGAGGAGAGGCCCGGCATGAGGGCCCTGAGGGAGCTGGGGGTGATGTCCCCCCTGAGGATGTGCGGCATTACCAAGGACGATGTCCGTGCCGGCTCCATGGCCATGGGCCTCCCGAACTGGGATGAGCCCTCCAACTCCTGCCGTGCCACGAGGGTCCTCTGCGGGACATCCATCACCCCCGGGCTGATGGACATGACCGAGGAGGCGGAGAGCGTCCTGCGGGACAGGTACGGGTGCAGGGGCCACCGCGTCCGCACGGACGGCGAACGTTCGTTCATACGCCTGGCAGATGATATGTACGTGGACGGCATGGAGGAGGACGTCTCCATGGCCATGGGCGGCATGGAGGCCGTGTTATCCGGGAGGCGACATGATGGATGCCGATGAGGCCAGGGAGCTGCTTGAGGCCGTTGCGGACCGCAGGATGTCTATCGACGAGGCCGTGCTCCGCCTGAAGGAGGAGCCGTTCATGGACCTCGGCTACGCGAAGGTGGACTCGCACCGCGGCATCCGCCAGGGGGTTCCGGAGATCATCTACGGGGCGAACAAGACGCCCGACCAGATCGCGGGCATAGCCGAAGCCATGTCCGGGTCCGGGCAGGGATGCATCATCGTCACCCGCCTCACACCGGAATCCGCAGAGGCCGTGTCCGAAAGAATCGGCGTGGATTACGACCCGGTCAGCCGCATAGGCGTCATAGGCGAGCGTCCCGCCCCGTCGGACCTCGGCCGCATCACGGTCATCACCGCGGGCACCAGCGACATACCCGTGGCCGAGGAGGCCGCCCAGACGGCCGAGCTCCTGGGAAACAGGGTCGTCAGGGTCTACGACGCGGGGGTCGCCGGGATCCACAGGCTCCTCTCCCATCTGGACGACATAATGAGCTCGAACGCCATAGTGGCGGTGGCGGGCATGGAGGGCGCGCTTGCCAGCGTGGTGGGCGGCCTAGCCGACTGCCCCGTCATAGCTGTACCGACGAGCGTCGGGTACGGTGCCTCCTTCGAGGGTCTGGCGGCGCTCCTCTCGATGCTGAACTCATGTGCCAGCGGAGTGAGCGTCGTAAACATCGACAACGGCTTCGGGGCGGGGTACCTCGCCAGCATGATCAACCATCAGTCGCGCGGGCAACTAGATTTATAAATCGGACTGGGATGACTGGCCCATAGAGGGAACACCCCATGAGCAAGATCAGCGTAGCTGTCCTCGGAGCGACCGGTATGATCGGCCAGAGATTCATCCAGATGCTAGAGGACCACCCGTATTTCGAGATCGAGGGCCTGTATGCATCCGAGAGGTCCCAGGGAAAGAAGCTGGCGGACGTCCTGAAGGTCAGGGACCACGTCTACCTTGACGAGACCATGGAGAGGCGCATCGAGACCATGGACATCCAGAAGATCGCCAAGAACTGCAGGCTCGCGTTCAGCGGGATACCCTCAGACCTCGCCGGGCCTACCGAGACCGAACTGGCGAACTCCGGTGTCGCGGTATTCACCAACGCAGGATCCCACAGGATGGACGAGCATGTTCCCATCCTCATCCCCGAGGTCAACCCCGACCAGATAGAGTCGATCAGGGACCAGCCCACGTTCGCGGACGGAGGGTACATCATAACCAACGCAAACTGCTCCTCCACGGGAATCGCCGCCCCCCTGAAGGCCATCGACGACTCTTTCAGACTCAAGCAGGTGTTCGTGTCCACCTACCAGGCCCTGTCCGGTGCCGGATACCCGGGCGTCCCCTCCCTGGACGCTGTCGGCAACATCGTCCCGTTCATCAGCCACGAGGAGGAGAAGATGGAGTCCGAGCTCGCCAAGATGCTCGGGACCTACTCCGACGGCAAGTTCAACTTCGCGCAGTTCAAGGTCATGGCGAACTGCGCCAGGGTCCCCGTCGTCGACGGGCACCTCGAGTCGCTTGTACTCGACATGGAGGGGCAGCCCACCCTCGAGGAGCTCGAGGCGTGCCTCGCCGGGTTCCGCGGCGAGCCCCAGACCCTCGGGCTCCCCTCCGCGCCCGAGCAGCCCATAATCGTCAGGAAGGAGGACAACAGGCCCCAGCCCGTATTCGACGCCATGGCTGGCCGCCCCGAGCGCGCCAGGGGGATGGCCGTCACCATCGGCAGGCTCAGGAAGAGCAATGGATACTACAAGGCGTTCGCGATGTCCCACAACACACTCAGGGGCGGGGCGGGCGGATCCGTCCTGAACGCCGAGCTCGCAAGAGCCAGAGGGCTCCTCTGAAACCCCAGCGGGGGATGTGGCGGGACCCCGCCCATCCCCGATACATTTTTAATTGGAGGACACATCCAACTCGGTATGTCGCCCTCCAAGAAGGCAATCCTCATCGCAAGCTTCGGAACGAGCTACAACGACAACTGCGACCGCACTATCGGCGCCATCGAGCGCATGGCGGCGGAGCGCTATCCGGACTGGGAGGTGAGGAGGGCGTTCACCAGCAGGATGATCATCAAGAAGATCCGCGAGAGGGACGGGGTCTCGATCGACTACGTGACCGACGCCATGGACAGGCTCGTGAGGGAGGGTTTCGACACTGTCGTCGTACAGCCCACCCACGTGATGAACGGCAAGGAGTACGACGACGTTGTGAGGATCGTGTCCGAGCACGTCGGGAACATAAGCAACCTCAGGATGGGCAAGCCGCTTCTCACCACATCCGAGGACTACGACGAGATGGTCGAGGCCGTCCGCGAGAACCTGATGGGACTGGTAGGGGAGAGGGATGCCCTGGTCCTCATGGGGCATGGCTCCGAGCACTACGCGAACGCCACCTACAGCCAGCTGCAGCTGAAGTTCTGGCTCAGCGGCATGGGCAACGTGTACGTGACCACGGTGGAGGGATTCCCAGAGTTCGACGACACCCTCGCCCTCATGGAGGGGAGGGGGTACGAGAACGTCGTGCTCTTCCCGCTCATGGTCGTCGCAGGGGACCACGCGAACAACGACATGGCCGGGGACGAGGAGGACTCCCTCAGGTCGGTCATGGAGTCGGCTGGTTACGGGGTGAGGTGCGTCGTGAAGGGCATGGGCGAGTGCCCCGGGTTCAGGGAGATGTTCATGGACCACATCGACGCCGCGATGAGGTCACTCTGAGCCTGCATCGAACGCTATGATGGCCGTGGCAAGGCCCTCCTGGGGCTGGCCGTACCACCTGTGTATGATCTCGGAGCTCGTGGTCGACGAGTACCATATGACGGCGTGCGAGTCCTCCGGGACCCATCCGCCGGTGCCCAAGAAGGGGGCGCTCAGCATCTCCATCGTCATGCGCCCGTCCCCCACGCGATCCGGATAGAAGACGAAGTCCTCTGAGATGAACACGACGTCCCCGCGCTTCATGTACTCTGGGGCCTGGGACCTGAGGATGTTGTGACCCAGGACGGTCCCGTCGTCGGACACCATGCGCATAGTCGACGTCCTGGGCTTCCATAGCCTGTAGTCGTCGAACACGCAGACCCTGGTGTTCCTCTGCAGGCAGTCCTTCAGCCCGGTGTTCCTCACTGGCATGTTCCCCATGGCCCCGGTGACGGTGGACTCCTCCCTGCATATGGCCTCCACCAGCTCGTCGGGCATGATCTCGACGCGGACCGCGCCCCTCTCGCCCCTGAGCCGATCGAGGAAATCCATCCTGTCCATGGGCGTCGCAATGCATGGGCACAATAATATAATGGCGGTGGAATCGGCACGCATGGACGCCGCACTGGCATGGGTCATCATCGGAGGGCTCTTGGAGCCGCTCTGGGTCATCGGGCTGAAGAAGTTCAACGACACCCGCTCCGTAGCCTGGGGGGTGTTCGCAGTGGTCATCATGTTCGTCAGCCCGGGCGTCCTCGCATTCGCAATGCAGGACATGGCTGTCGGGGTGGCGTACTCCATATGGACCGGGATAGGGGCCGTGACCACGCTCATAGCCGGCATGCTCGTGTTCCATGAGAGGATAGGTCGCCTGAAGGTCCTGTTCGTTTTCCTGATCATCGCCGGGGTCGTCGGCCTCGAGCTCAGCTCGGAGGTGATGGCTTGAACAGGGCATGGCTGATGGTCGTGGCCGGAGGGGTCCTGGAGACTGGATGGGCGACGTCCATGAAGCTTTCCGACGGGTTCTCCAGCATCCTGTGGACGGTGGTGACAGGTGTCCTCCTGGTGGGAAGCGTCCTGCTCCTCAACAGGGGGCTCAAGGGCGGGCTGCCCATGGGAGTATGCTACTCGGTGTGGGTCGGCATAGGCGCCCTGGGATCGATAGTCATGGGCATGCTGCTCTTCGGCGAGTACCTGAACGCCCTGGGATGGGTGTTCTTCGCCATGGTCGTCGCCGGCGTCATCGGTCTCAACCTCGTGGACGGGGAGCCAGAGGACTCCGGCGGGGCCCGATGATAACCGTTATCTACCTCACGCTTATACAAAAAAGCAGAGGACTCAAATGACGCTGAAATTCGGTGTTCCAAACAAGGGACGTTTGAACGAGAGGACCATCGAGCTCCTCACCAAGGCAGGGCTTGACCTGGGTGAGGACATCGGCAGGAAGCTGTACATAAAAGCGAGGAACCAGGACGTCGAGGTCCTCTTCCTACGCGCCCAGGACATTCCCGAGTTCGTGGCCACCGGGGCCATAGATATAGGGATCACCGGCCAGGACCAGGTCGCCGAGTCCGGATACTCCCTGATCGATGCGCTAGACCTTAGGTTCGGGTACTGCCACATGGCCGTAGCCGTCCCGGAGGCCTCCGGGATCAGGGACGCGTCCGAGATCAAGGACGGCAGCAGGATCGCCACATCCTACCCGAACATCGCCAGGAGGTATTTCGAATCCCTCGGGAAGGAGGTCAGCATCATCGTCGTCACTGGTGCCGCGGAGATCATGCCCTACCTGGGGATCTCCGACTTCATCGTGGACCTCGTCTCCACCGGGTCCACCCTCAAGATGAACCGCATGATAGAGGCGGGGAGGATACTCGACTCCCAGGCCGCCGTGTTCACTTCGGAGGCGGCCCTTCAGGAGCAGGGGGCGCTCATCAGCGAGCTCGTCAACTCCATCCAGAGCGTCATAGAGGCGGAGAACAAGAAGTACGTCATGGCCGACGTGCCCAGGGCTAGGCTCCCGGAGGTCGAGGCCATCATCCCCGGCATAGGCGGGCCCACAGTCCTCGAGATCGCCGGCAACGGGGAGTACGTCGCGGTCCATGCCGTCATCGATTCGGACCAGACGTTCCATGTCATCGCCGAGCTGAAGAGGATCGGCGCCAAGGGCATACTCACTACGCCCATCGAGAGGCTGGTGAACTGAATGGAGCTCGACAGGAGCATCATGAGGGAGACCACCAGGGACTTCCAGACCTACTACAGCCCCAGGCTATCAGGCGAAGTCAGGATGGACACCAACACGAACGTGCTCGGATCCAACCCCGCCGCCGAGAGGTACCTCAAGGAGAGCCGCTGGGACCTCAACGGGTACCCCGACACCTACTCCCGCGGGCTGAGGGAGGCTCTCGCCGACCTCTACGGCCTCGAACCGGAGAACCTCATAGCGGGCAACGGGTCCGACGAGATGCTCGACGTGATCTTCAAGACATTCACGGGATGGGGCGACGACTGCGTCGTCCCCGTCCCCTCGTACACCCTCTACGACTACTTCGTCAAGTGCAACGGCGGTAAATCAGTGCAGATAGACCTGACCGAGGACTTCCAGCTCGACGTCGACTCCATGGTGAGGCACAAGGGCGCCAAGGTCACGATAGTCCCGTCCCCCAACAACCCCACCGGCAACTGCTTCAGGCAAAAGGACCTCGAGGACCTCATCGCCAGGTTCGAAGGTATCGTTGTGGTGGACGAGGCGTACGCCGAGTACTCCGGGGACGGCATGATCGGGAAGGTCGAGGAGTTCGACAACCTGGTCGTGACGAGGACCTTCTCGAAGGCCTACGCCATGGCTGCCCTCAGGGTGGGGTACATGGCGGCCAACAGGAAGCTCTCCGACATGATGACGTGCGTCAAGATCCCCTACTCCCTCAACGCGATCAGCGAGGGGGCGGCGATCGCGGCGGTGAAGGACCAGGACTTCGTCAGGCGCAGCGTGGAGATGGTCCGCACCGAGAGGCCCAAGCTCGAGGCCGGACTGAGGAGGCTCGGGTTCGAGCCCTTCCCGTCCGATTCGAACTTCATCCTCGCCCGCTCCCCCATCGACCACGAGGCGCTGGTCGGCGGCCTCAAGGAGAGGGGTGTGCTAATACGCGACTTCGGATCCAAGCGCAGGACCGAGAACTGCGTCAGGCCCACGGTCGGGACCGCGGAGCTCAACGCCCTCATGCTGGAGAAGATGGAGGAGGTCATAGGCTCATGCCGCTGAGGATCTCCCTCTCTGACTACGGGGTTGGGAACCTGTACTCTATACACCGGTCCCTCGAGAACTGCGGGGCGGAGGTCGAGGTCGTCCGCGACATGTCCGAGCTCCTCGACGCCGAGTGCATCGTGTTCCCCGGCGTAGGAGCGTTCGACAAGACGATGGAGAAGCTCCAGCCGTACAGGGAGGAAATCAGGGACATGCTCCTGGGAGGCACCCCGGCCCTCGGCATCTGCATAGGCATGCAGATACTGTTCGAGGGCAGCGCCGAAGGCGCATCCCCCGGTCTGGGGGTCTTCAAGGGAGACGTCGTGCCGCTCGAGGGGAGGATAATCCCGCACATGGGATGGAACCAGGTCGCTTCCGAGGACCCCCTCATGGACGGCGTCGGCGACAGGAACTTCTACTTCGCCCACTCCTTCCGCGGATCCCCCGTGGAGGACATCACCATAGGCACCACGGACTACGAGGGGAGCACCGTGCCGACCTTCTTCAGGAAGGCGAACGTGTACGGGACCCAGTTCCATCCGGAGAAGAGCAGCTCCTCCGGAAGAAGGGTCCTGCAGAACTTCATATCCTTCGCGGAGTCGGTACTTTGAGGATAATCCCCGCGGTCGACGTCATGGACCACCAGGTGGTCCAGCTGGTTGGCGGCGTGCCCGGCAGCCAGCAGATAGTCATGCCCGACCCCGTGGAGGTCGCGGGCATATGGATAGAGAAGGGGGCGGAGTACCTCCACCTGGTGGACCTCGACGGAGCGTTCGGGAAGGAGAACAACATCCCCGTCTTCAAGAGGATCATCAAGGAGTCAGGAGTCCCCACCGAGGTCGGCGGAGGGATCAGGTCCAGCGAGACCGTCGACGACCTGATAGCCGCTGGAGCGGACAGGGTGGTGGTCGGGACGAAGGCCGTGAAGGACCCCGGGTGGCTCGCCGAGATAGCCGACGCCCATCCGGGCAGGATCGTCCTCTCCATGGACACGAAGGGCGGCCGCATCGCCATCAAGGGCTGGCAGGAGTCCGCCGAGCTGTCGGTGGAGGACATGTTCGAGCGCATCGGGGACCTGCCCCTGGCAGCCGTCCTGAACACGAACGTCGACGTCGAGGGGCAGAGGAACGGAATCGACGAATCGCAGGCGAGGGACTTCATCTCCCGCTGCCCCTGCAGGGTCATCGCATCCGGGGGCGTCACATCGAAGAGGGACGCCGACATCCTCGCCGATGCCGGAGCCGAGGGCGCCGTCGTGGGGCTCGCGATGTACACCGGAGTCGTCAGACCCTGGGAATGGGACACGCCCTGGCGTGCCTGAATAAATAATGGGGGCGGGGCCCCCGGTTTTTCATGCCGAATCCTTCGGCTTCTTCGCGATTACGGAGTTGACGTCCTCGAGGTCCTCCGACAGGGACCTGTCGAACCTCTCCTTCTCCGCCTGGATCTCCTCATGGCTGGGGATCGGCCCGAGCACATCGTCAGGATCTCCGACGGCCCTGGCTATGCTCTCGGTGTCGGCGATCTCCCTGTCCGGGACCGCCTTAGTTGATCCGATGTAGTCCGAGATGCCGTCGACGAGCTTCGTGAG
Organism: Methanomassiliicoccaceae archaeon UBA71; assembly: GCA_002504405.1. Taxonomy (GTDB): domain Archaea; phylum Thermoplasmatota; class Thermoplasmata; order Methanomassiliicoccales; family Methanomethylophilaceae; genus Methanoprimaticola. Next base: position 5,747 of record DARO01000002.1, on the reverse strand, counting down.
CTCCATCGGGAAGAAGAACTTGGAGGACTCGCCCTTTCCGACCTCCTGCAGGGTCTCCATGGACAGGACCGACAGGGCCTTGGAGTCCATCGCAGATGCGCCCACGGACATGATCCTGAGCCTCTGGGCCTCTCCCTGACCCTCCAGTATGGTCGCGAGCCTCTTACCCTCTGCCTCGAGGATCATGGACTGCCTTAGACCTTCGGCCTCGAGGATCATGGACTTCTTCTTACCCTCTGCCTCGAGGATGGCTGCCCTCTTCTGACCGTCCGCCTCGAGGATGGCGGCACGCCTCTTCCTCTCTGCCGAGGTCTGCTCCTCCATCGAATCCTTGACCTTCCTGGCAGGGTCCACCTCCCTGATCTCGACGGCCTCGATCTTCACACCCCACTTGTCGGTGTTCTCGTCGAGGATGTCCCTCAGGCTGACGTTTATCCTCTCCCTGGAAGAAAGTATCTGGTCCAGCTCCATCTCGCCGATTATGGACCTGAGCGTGGTCTGGGCAAGGTTGACCGTCGCCCAGCGGTAGTTCGTGACCTCGAAGAACGCGTTCTTCGGGTCGGTGACCTTGATGTATATGACCGCGTCCACCTGGACGGGGGAGTTGTCCTTGGTGATGACCTCCTGCTTCGGAACGTCGAGGACCTCGGTACGGAGGTCCATCTTGACAACCTGGTTGATGAGCGGGCACACTATGTTGAGACCCTGGTTCAGGACCCTGACGAACTTCCCCAGCCTCATGTAGATCGCCTGCTCGTAGGGCTGGACGATCTTCACCCCGCTCGTTATCACTATTATGACCGCCACCATGATAATCACGGCGGTCGCCATCACGAAATTGAATTCCATAGCTGAACCTCCTGGTCAGAGACGGCGGACGTGGACGTGCACGCCCTCGCTGCTCTCGACGATGACCTCCGCGCCCGCCTCTATCGGCTCGTCGGAGGTGGCGGACCATGTGTCGGACCCTATCTTCACCTTGCCCCTCATGTTGCCTGACTCGGTCGCCACCGTTACCCTGCCGGTCCTGCCGACGAGCGAATCCACCACCGTCGTGGTCGGTGGCTCCGGAACGGCCAGGCGCTGGTACCCCTTGATGGTGACGAGCGTCACCGGGATCGCCACGACCAGGGCTATGACGGGCGACCACCATGAGTAGAGGATGTCCGGGAACGCCGCCCCGATGAGCCCCAGGATGACCAGGACCGTGCCCGGTATTACCATGAACGCCCCGGGGCTGAACGCCTCGAATATGAGGAAGGCTGCTCCTGCGATGATCAGGATGACTGCCACTGTGAATGGGTCCATGAGGATGTATGGCGTTACGCAGTAATAAGGTCGCCTGAGAGCGTTCCGCCCCGTTCAAAACAATTAGATACAACCCGGCCGATTCCCGTCCGGAAGCGATGGGATGGAGGACAGGCTTTTCACACCGGCTGTCGTCACACTGGTCTTCCTCAGCTTCGTAATGGGAACCAGCGAGTTCATCGTCGTCGGGATACTGCCCGACATGGCCAGGGACCTCGGAGTCGAGTACACGAGGATCGGGGGACTCGTGTCGGTCTTCGCCCTCGGATATGCCGTATTCACCCCCGTCATCACCGGGATCACGGGAAGATTCAGCAGGTTCAGGGTCCTCATGGCGCTTGCCGCTGTGTTCCTGGCATCCGACCTGCTGACCCTTGTCTCTTGGGACTACTGGTCCCTGGCGGCCTCGCGCGTCTTGACTGCGGCGTCCTCGGGTGCGCTGCTGTCCGTCGGGATAACTTTCGTCATGGACCTCGTCACACCGAGGTACAGGGCGAAGGCCGTGTCATGGGTGTTCGCCGGATTCAGCATATCGTCCGTGTTCGGAGTCCCCCTCGGGACCGCGATGTCCCATGCCCTTGGCTGGAGGAGCGTGTTCGTCCTCATCCTGGTGATGGGCGTGGCTGGGATCGCCCTGGCATCCAGGACGATGCCGAGAACGCAGACCGTTCCGCCGGGGTCTGGCAAGAGGAGCGGGTCGGCTGGCCTCCTCAGAGACCCGCGCATCCTGCTGGGATGCTCCGTGACTGTCTTCGGGGCGGCAGGAATCTACGTGATATACACGTACATCTCGCCGATACTGGAGGACTGCATCGGGTTCCCGGACGATGCGGTGAGCATAGGGCTGATGGTGTTCGGAGCCATGCTCCTGGTAAGCAACCTCGTGTCCGGGGTCATCGCCGAGCACGGCGGTCTGAGGACGATCCGGTACACCTATCTGATACAGGCAGCGGCCATGCTCGTGCTGCCGACCGCCCTTGCATCCTCGGCCGCCGGCATGGCGGACCTCCTGATAGTGGCCGTCATGATGTACTTCATGAACGCCTCGGTGCAGGTGCACCTGCTCGAGGTGGCCAACCGCGACTACCCCAGCTCGATCACTTTGGCATCGTCCCTGAACCCCACCTCGTTCAACATCGGTATAACGATAGGGTCCCTGATGGGCGGGCTCATCTACGACGGGTTCGGGGCAGAGTTCCTCGGCTACGGTGCCGGGATCGTCGTCCTGTTCGCCTCGGCGTCGGCGTTCATGCTGTGCGCCTTATGCAAACGCAGCGGTAAAGGCAGCAGCGTCACATGATCCGGCGCGTCCGCTATGTACTATTCCTGCTGATGACCGGACCCCGCCCGCCCCTCCCATGGATGCTGGGTGCGGGACGGACACGATGGCGGATACATCCTATGCGCAGGTCTCGCTCCGCCCCGAGCACGGGACCGATGGTGTCCGTGGGTCTTTTCGGATGGTCGAACTTTTTCCGACGGCCGATCGATGCAGAGACGGAAGACACCGGAAGTGCCAGCAGTCGATTTTCCGCACCGGAAAACTTTAGGCCGACCTAACTGAAACCGGTTATTTTTAGTCTAACCATAATGAAAACACGTTATGTTTTTATACGCTCATCAAATCCACATTTCGAGGTTATCACAATGGTAACAGTCAACGAGTCTGAGTGTGTTGGTTGCGGAGCTTGCGTGGATGCGTGCCCTGAGGGCGCCATCACCTGCGATGACATCGCCGTCATCGATGCCTCCAAGTGCATCGACTGCGGCAGCTGCATCGACGAGTGCCCCTCCAGCGCCATCTCCGAGTGATTTCGGATTCACCCGCGGCAAAGCCGCGGAAAACCCCTTACACCCTTCTCCCCTGAACTCACTGGTCGTCCTTCTTGGATTCCTTGTCCACGCCCACCTTCTTCCTCTGGCGTCCTCCGGTCTTCTTGAGCTTCCCCTGGTTGAGCGCCCATTCGAAGCTCTTCTGCTCCGGTGGCGTGATCAGGACACGATCGCCCTTCGCGTACTTCCTCCCGGTGACCCAGTTGGTGAACGGCGAGAGAACACGGTACTCGTCCGCGTCCAGGACGATCTCCCTGACGTTGGGCCTCCCCTTCATCTCGGAGTACGTTCCGGTGAACGTGCGGATGCGCCCGTCGGCGACCTCGATCATCTTGGTGCACACCGTGTCCAGGAAGTACCTGTCGTGGGTGACCGTGAGGATGGTCCCGTCGTACTCCACGAGAGCCTCCTCCACCGCGTGCTTCGCGGGGATGTCCAGGTAGTTGGTCGGCTCGTCCAGCACGAGCACGTTGGTCTCGTCCAGAAGAAGTAGGCACAGCGCGACCCTCGCCCTCTGGCCTCCCGAGAGGGTGCTCATGGGGCGGTCCACCTCGTCGCCGAACAGCAGGAACCTCGCGAGCATCTGCCTCGCATCCGCCCTGCGGTCCTTCCCGATGACCTGCAGGAGCTGCTCCTCTGCGGTGAGCTTGAGGTCCAGCCTCTCGTGATGCTGCGAGTAGTAGCCGATCTTGGCCCCGGGGGCGACCCACAGGTCCCCCTCCGAGGGTATGATGCCCAGCAGGGCCTTGACGAGGGTGGACTTCCCCTCACCGTTCGACCCGAAGATCCCGATCTTGTCCCCCTTGTGGATGTCGAGGTCGACCCCCGAAAGGATGGTCCTCCCTCCGAGGTCAACCTTGAGGCCCTTCGTCGTGATGACGTTCTTCCCCGACTTGTGCGCCGCCTGGATCCTCACCGTGATCTCCCTGTTCTCCTCGGGCTTCTCCTTCTCCTCCATCCTGGAGATCATCTTCTCCCTGGTCTTGTGGGTGGTCATGTACCACTGGTCGCGGTGCAGCTGCTTGGCAATCTCCTCCTGCTTCCTCTTCTGGGTGGCGTACTTGCGGTACTCCTTCTCCATGCGGTCCAGGTCCAGCATCTTCTTCATGATGAAGTCGGAGTAGTTGCCCTTGTACTCGCGCGACTTCCCGTGGTCGATCTCCAGCATGCGGGTCGCGATCTTGTCCAGGAAGTACCTGTCGTGGCTGATGAGCAGGACCGAGCAGTGCGTGTCGATGAGGTAGTCCTCCAGCCACTCCACAGTGTTGATGTCCAGGTGGGACGTGGGCTCGTCCATGACGAGCAGGTCGCAGTCGTCCGCCTGGACGACTATCCTGGACAGCATGACCTTGGTCCTCTCCCCTCCGGAGAGGGAATCCATCGTCCTGTCCATCAGGTCGGCCGACAGCCCCACCTTCTCGAGGGCCTTCTTCAGGTTCTCCTCGTCATCCATGTCGGACTTGGCGAGCTGCGACTCCAGCTTGGCGTTCTCCTCGGCCAGAGCGTTCCAGTCGATGTCGCCGCCGGCGACCATCATGTCCTCTATCTCCCTGAGCCTGCGCTTGATGTTCTCGATGTGACCGTACGGCCTCCCCAGGACGTCGCGTACGGTGTAATCGGCCGACGACTCCGCGAACTGCTCCAGGTATCCGATGCGGTCGGTGTTGCGGATGAGCTCCCCCGTGTCGGGCTTCAGCTCCCCCAGCATGATCTTCAGAAACGTGCTCTTGCCCGCGCCGTTGACGCCTATCAGGCCGATGCTGTCCCCGCGGTTGATCTGGAGGCTCACGTCCTTCAGGACCTTTACGGGTCCGAACGCCTTGGTGATTGACTGGGCTTTGATGAGCATGGAGGAGCCCATGACGAGTGACTACTAATGCTTTCGTCCTGCCCGGACCGCCGGCCCTGCCCCGGCGTCAGATGTACGCGTCCTTCAGCCTCATCAGCCTGACATGGCGTTCGGTGAGGTCCGTTATCCTGCTCTCGAACTCCTCCTCGCGGCCAATGGGCACCCACGCGGTCACATCCACCTTCTCATAGAACTCGCACTCGGGGCGCCTGGCCATCATGTCCTGCATCTTGGCCTCGAACCGATTGTAGTACGGGTAGTCCAGCGTGAAGCGGTACACGGCACAGGCCGACAGCCTCCGCCTCTCCGCCCCCTGAAGTGCTAGCTTGGAGGCCTCCGTGTACGCATGCACGAGCCCCCCGGTGCCCAGGAGGGTCCCTCCGAAGTACCTTACCACGACGACCATGGCATCGGACATCCCGGTCCCTTTGAGTGTCATCAGGATGGGCTTGCCCGCGGTGCCCGAGGGCTCACCGTTGTCGCTGCTCCTCTCCCTCCTCTCGGACCCGTTGAAGACGGCCGCCCAGCAGTAGTGGGTGGCGTCCCTGTAGCGCGAAGCGACCCTCACCAGGTTCTCCTGGATGCTCGGCTCGTCGGGGCAGGGCATGACGATGCCTATGAAGCGGGACCCTTTCAGGGTCATCTCCCCCTCATGCTCCCCGGCGACGGTCTCGTAGTCTGAGATGGCGGCCATAACAGGTCATGATGGAACGATTATTTCATGGTATGAGAAGGAAGGGGTTTCCTACGTTAAAAG
>DARO01000013.1 GCA_002504405.1 Methanomassiliicoccaceae archaeon UBA71 | reverse complement strand
AAACGAAGCAAGAGGCCACTTTTAACGAAATCGTTTGGGAAGAGGTTTGGGACGGAGCTCACTCGTCGTAGGTCTGTGCTGCGTCGAACTCCTCGACGATCTCCTCGGAGGGAGGGGCTGTGAGGAGGGCGACCACTATCCCGACGATGAGGGACAGCAGGAAGCCGGGCAGCAGGGAGTAGATCCCCGTGAAGTCCATGAAGGACTCCCAGAGGATGATCACGGCGAATCCGGTGATCATGGATGCGATGGCGCCCTGGAGGTTCATGCGCTTCCAGTACAGGGACAGCAGCATGAGCGGACCGAACGCGGCACCGAATCCCGCCCAGGCGTACGAGACCAGCCCCATGATGTTGTCGCTGCCCACCATCGCGAGCACGAACGCGATGACTGCGACCGCGACGACGACGAGCCTGGAGATCCACATGAGCTTGGCATCCGAGATGTTGAACCTCTTGCTCTTCCCCAGGACATCGTTGGTGATGGACGAGGATGCGACGAGGAGCTGGGAGTCCGCGGTCGACATGATGGCCGCCATGACCGCTGCGAACAGCAGTCCTGCCACGAAAGGCCAGAGCGATCCGACGAACACGTCGCTCACGAGGTCGATGAAGATGTTCTCGGAGTTGTACCCATCGAGGGGCAGGTCGTTGATCTGGAAGTAGGCCCTTCCGACCATTCCGATGAGGATGGCGGCGGAGAGAGCGATGACGATCCAGACGAGGGAGACGCGGCGGGCGACCTTGACCTCTTTGGGACTCCTGATCGACATGTATCTGACGACGATGTGGGGCATCCCGAAGTATCCGAATGCCCATGCGAGCAGCGAGATTATGGCGATGGCGGACAGCGGGCTGCCTCCGTCCCAGAACAGGTTGGTGAACTCCTCCACCCCGACCTGGTCCCAGGCGTTGGAGACGTTCTCCCATCCCCCGAGGTTCATGATGACGGCGAGGGGCACGACGACGACTGCTACGACCATCAGCATCCCCTGGAGGAAGTCCGTCCAGCAGACCGCCTTGTACCCTCCTAGGAAGGTGTACACGATGATGATCACGGCTCCGACCCCCATGGCTATCGACAGGGACAGCTCCGGGAACACGGTCTGCATGACGATCCCGCATCCCTTGAACCCGGATGCGACGTATATGACGAAGAAGAACAGGATGACGACGCTCGCGATGAGCCTTAGATACCCTTTCTCATCCCTGAAGCGGTTGGAGAAGAACTCCGGCATGGTGAGGGCGTTGCCGGATACGACTGAGTGTTTTCTGAGTTTCTTTGCTACGATGAGCCAGGAGATGTACGAACCGGCAGCGAGTCCTATACCGATCCATGCCTCCCCGAGACCCATCAGCATGACCGCTCCGGGCAGACCCATGAGCAGCCAGCTGCTCATGTCCGAGGCCTGCGCCGACAGGGCCGTGACGTAGGGGTTCATCTGACGACCGCCGAGGATGTACTCCTCCATGCTGTGGGATCTCTTGTAGAACATGAATCCGATGAACAGCACTACGGCGAAGTAGACGATGAACGCCAATAGGATTAGGTAGTCCAATCTAGCACCGGCCCCAGTTGCGAGTTGACGACATAAAACTATGACCCCCGAACGCAGGGAATATCAACGGTGTTAGGGGGTCTTAAGGGGTTTCAAGCGAGGTCACTGGCTATCTTCGAACTGGCTGTTGTACAGGTCCGCGTAGAAGCCTCCCTTGCGGAGCAGGCTCTCGTGGGTCCCCTGCTCCACGATGTCCCCCTCCCTCATCACCAGGATGAGGTCGGAGTTGCGGATGGTGGAGAGCCTATGGGCGATGACGAACGATGTCCTGCCCTCCGTGAGCCTGTCCATCGCCTCCTGGATCACCCTCTCGGTCCTGGTGTCCACGGAGCTTGTGGCCTCGTCCAGTATCAGCAGCGGGGCGTTCTCGATCATGGCCCTGGCTATGGTGACCTGCTGCCTCTGGCCCACGGACATCTCTGAGCTCCCCTTGAGCACCGTGTCGTAGCCGTCCGGGAGCGTCTCCACGTAGTGGTAGAGCCCGACCGCCCTGCAGACCTCGTCCAGCCTCTCGTCGGACACGTCCTCGGCGGAGTAGACCAGGTTCTCCCTCAGGGTCCCCTCGAACAGCCATGTGTCCTGCAGCACCATGCAGAACAGGTCGTGGACGTTCTCCCTGGTCAGGTCCTTCACGGACACGCCGTCGATCAGTATGTCCCCCGAGTCCACCTCGTAGAACTTCATCAGGAGGTTGACCATGGTCGTCTTGCCCGCGCCGGTCGGTCCCACTATGGCGACCTTCTGACCGGGCCTCACCTCGGCGGAGAACCCGTGGATGATCTCCTTGCCCGGGACGTACGAGAACCGGACGTCCCTGAACTCCACGTGCCCCTTGACCTCCCTGAGCTCCGCGGTCTTGCCGGACTCGTCCTCCATCTCCTCCTCGTCGAGGAAGGCGAATGCCCTCTCGGAAGCTGCCGCGACCGACTGCATGTAGGCCATGGCCTGCGACATCTGGGTCAGCGGCTGGGAGAACAGCCTCGCATACATGATGAAGGCGACGATGACCCCGAACGATATGCTCCCCTCCAGGTACAGGATGGCGCCCACTATGCACACCATCACGTAGCCCAGGTTGCCTATGAAGTTGATGAAGGGCATCATCACGCCGCCCAGGAACTGTGACCTGAACCCGCTCTTGAACAGGTTGTCGTTTATCCTGTTGAACTCGCGGAGGGCCTCATCCTCCCCGTTGTAGGCCTTGACGACCACGTGCCCCGAGTATATCTCCTCCACGTGCCCGTTCATCGCCCCGAGGTTCTCCTGCTGCCTGTTGAAGTACTTCTGGGACCTGGACATAATGAACATGACGATCACTATCCCCAGTAAGGACGACAGCACGGTGACGGCGGTCATCTCGAGGTTGGTGATGAGCATCATGAACAGGCATCCGACCAGCATCGTGACGGAGGTCACCAGCGTGCTGATGCTCTGGTTCAGGGACTGCCCTATCGTGTCCACGTCGTTCGTGACCCTGCTGAGCACGTCCCCCGTTGAGCTGCTGTCGAAGTACCTCAGCGGAAGGCGGTTGATCTTCGACGAAATGTCCTTGCGTAGGTTGTAAGCGGTCCTCTGTGAGACGGTCGCCATCAGGTAGTTCTGGAGGAACGTCAGCACCCAGCTGATCGCGTAGACCGCGACTAGCACGATGCCGATGGACGATACCGCTGCCAGGTCTATGCCGGTGTACAGGCCTTCCTCTATCAGGTCTGTGATCTCGCTGATCAGGTTGGGGCCCAGGAGGCTAAGCGCTGTGCCCACTGCGGCGAACACCAGGGCGATCACGAAGTAGGGCCTGTACTTGCTCATGTACGCGAACAGCCTCTTCCATGCCCCGATCAGGTCATCCGCCTTGTCCATGGGGGGACGTCCCCCGTGGCCTCCCCTTGGGCCAGGTCCGTGCGGCGGGCTCATGACAGCTCCTCCTCCGAGAACTGGGACATCGCTATGTCCCTGTAGACCTGGCATCCCTTGAGCAGTTCCTCGTGGGTGCCGATTCCGGCGACCCTCCCGTCGTCCAGGACGATGATCCTGTCGGCGTTCATGATGGTGGATATCCTCTGCGCGACTATCAGGCAGGTCGTCCCCGCGGTCTCCTTGCTGAGGGCGTCCCTCAGCTCCCTGTCGGTCCTGTAGTCCAGCGCGGAGAATGAATCGTCGAAGATGTAGATCTCCGGGCGCCGGCACACTGCCCTCGCGATGGAAAGCCTCTGCTTCTGGCCCCCGGAGAGGTTCGTTCCCCCCTGGGCGACCCTGCCCTCCAGGCCTCCTTCCATCTTCGACACGAAGTCCCCCGCCTGGGCGATGCCGATCGCCCTGCGGACGTCCTCCTCCGTGCGCTCCCCGGAGGTGTCCCCGTACCTGACGTTCCCGTCCACGGTGCCCGAGAACATGACGGCCTTCTGGGGGACGTACGCGACCTTGCGCCTCAGGCTCTGCAGGTCGAACTCCCTGACATCGGTGCCGTCCACCAGGACCTGGCCCGATGTGACGTCGAAGAAGCGGGGTATCAGGTTCACCAGCGTTGTCTTCCCGCTCCCGGTGGAACCTATGAATGCGACGGTCTCCCCCTTGTCCGCCCGGAAGCTGATGCCGCTGATCACCGGCTCCGATGCCCCGGGGTACTTGAACGACACGTCCCTGAACTCCACCGTTCCCTCCTCTTGCGTGGAGGTGACCTTTCCGCTGACTATGGACGACTTCGTGTCGATGACCTCCTGCACACGCCTGGATGCCACCATGGCACGCGGCAGCACCATGAATATGACGACCAGCATCACGAAGGACATCACGACCTGGATCGCATAGGACGAGAACACGACCATGTCAGAGAACAGGCCTATCTTGGACTCGGCCCCGGCCCCCTCTATGATGAACGCCCCGAGCCAGTAGATGATCAGCGACAGGAACATCATGGCGGCGGTCATCGTCGGCATCATGATCGCCATGGCGCGGTTCGCCTGCAGGTTCACATCCGTCAGGGCAGAGTTGGCGCCCTCGAACTTCCCCTCCTGGTAGTCCTCCGCGTTATAGGCCCTGACGACCCTGATCCCGGAAAGGTTCTCCCTCGTGACCCTGTTCAGGTCGTCGGTCAGCCACTGGATCTTCTTGAAGCGGGGGACCACGTAGATCATCAGCAGCGATATCACCGTAAGCAGGATCACGACGATCACAGCTGTGGCGGTGGTCCACTCCCAGTTCTTGTCGGCGATCTTCATGATCGCCCATGCGGCCATGATCGGCGCCCTGATGAACACCTGCATCCCCATCGAGACGGTCATCTGTATCTGCGTGATGTCGTTCGTGGACCTGGTTATCAGGCTGGCGGTAGAGAAGCGGTTGATCTCCTCGGAAGAGAACGACTCGACCCTCTCGAACTGCAGCTGGCGGAGCCTGCGCGCGAGGGATGCGGCGATCCATGCCGCCAGGAAGCCGACGGCAAGCGATATGCCCAGGCTTCCCAATGCGCAGAGAAGCATCTTCATCCCGTCTTCAACCACCAGGTCCACAGACCCTCCGGTCTGGATGACGACGGTGATGCTGGACATGTAGTCCGGGATCTCCAGCTCCAGATACACCATGCAGAAAATCAGCAGCACGCACAGTGCCATCATCGCCCATTCCCTGGGCCTCAGATACTTCAGTATCATCGGATCGCACTCACAGACAGAAGCGCTTCCTGCGTGTCCTTCCTTCCGAGGATACGCCCGTAGACCCTGGTGCTCGTGATGGTAGCCTTGACCAGCTCCGGGTCCACGTCATCGTCCGCGTACACAAGCCCGATGACTGCCAACTCGCATGTCTCACCCTTCTCCTTCATCGCCTCCAGGTCTTTGCGCCTGAGCCTTATCGCACTGAATCTACTCATTGATCCTCCCCTCCTTCCACCGGGGGCTCCATCACCACAGTCACGGAGCGGAACTTCTGGTCCTCGCTCCTGCGTTCGAACGCAGGGGCGAATATCTCCCTCATCATCCTGCTGTATTCCGCCATCTCCTCATCGGTGGCATAGAAATGCATGGTTCCGAACAGAACCTTGTCATGGCGCAGGTCAGTGGAACCACAGGAGCAGTAGGCCTCCATCCTGGACATCAGGTTGAGGATGAATCCGCTGAAGGCCGCATAGAACACGTCCCCGCGGTTCTCCTTTATGCACTGGTCCAACTGCTCCAGCTCCTTGTCCAATGATTCGGAGAGGCTGTAGGTCTTCTCGACCACCGCCCTCACCTTGCACTCCGATACGGTCCTGATGACATCGTCCCCCTCCATGGCCCTTAGAGCGCGGTACAGCGATGCCTGCGGTATCGTGGGGTCCTTCGCGAGCATCTGCTTCGCCGTCAGCGGGCCCTGCTCCTTCATCATAATCAGCAGCTTGCGCCTCAGCGGATTGGAGAAGTTGACGCTGAGCTTGGCCATGTCGAACGTCATGATTGGGTATATGTTGTCAGATATATAATATTATCAAGTTGATAATATTACAACAATGAGTATGGATGCGTACCCTGCATGCTCACATCCGATTCAGAAGAAGTAAAATGGGGGAGGATCCCCCGTTTGTTGCTTCATTCCTGGGGCTTGCCGGACCTCGTCAGGAACTTGGGGCCCTTCCAGTTCCAGTCGCCGAGGATGTGCATCACCGCCGGGACGATGTACGTGCGCACGATGAGCGCGTCGCACAGGATGGCGAAGCACAGGGCGAACCCGAACTGCTGGAGCATGCCCATGGACGACAGCATGAGGGTGCCGAAGGCGCCTCCCATGATGAGCCCGCATATGGTAATGACGGATCCGGAGTGGACGACCGCATGGTGGATGGCCTCGTCGTTGGTCATGCCGTTCGCCCTGACGTTCTCCTTGATCCTCGTCGTCAGGAGGATGTCGTAGTCCATTCCGAGACCGAGGCATATTACCAGCAGGATGAGCGGGATCAGCCATGTGACCTCGTCCCCGAACAGGAGATGCGTCGCGGCCAGAGTCCAGCATATGCTCATCAGAATGGTCGCCACGGACCTGAACGGGATGGTGTACGAGCGCATCACGAAGAACAGCAGGATGATGATCAGCACGATGACCAGGATCTCGATCTGGGTGAACTCGTCCGATATGATCTCTGAGATGTCGTACATGATGACCGCCGTTCCTGTGACCCAGGACGCGGTGATTTCCGGGTTCTCCGACACGAAACTGCTGACAGCCCTCTGGATGAAGGCGATGGAATCCATCGACGTCGGGGACATGGCAGACTCGTGGGTTGACGCGGACAGCTTGATGTAGGTCACGTCGCCGGTCCCGTCCGCGGAAGCGGTGAATGTGCCTCCGACCAGTCCGAGGCTGTCGTTGACGATGTAGTCCACGGTGCCCGACGCGGTTAAGAGGATCAGCGTGTCGACAACGTTGCCCTCCATTCCCTCGGGGATGTCCGTGATGCCCAGCAACGCGAACATATCATCGAACACGCCCATCTGCAGGTAGTACAGGTACTGCTGCTGGATCTGGGGGATCGCCTGCTCTAGGACGAGCATCTCGGTGGACGAGGCGCTCCCTATGACCTGCTCCAGAATCTGCGGGGCGGAGAACACGAGCAACATCATCTGATTGGGGTCGTAGGGGTCGGTTATGCCCGCCGAGGCCAACGCCTGGTTGACGTGTGAGCTCCACATGAACGGTCCGGTCATCGATGAGATGTTGTCGTCGCCAGTCACAGGGTCGGCAACGCCCGACATCATCTCGTTCAATACCACGCTCTGCTCGTCGATCCACGACTGGGACCATGTCAACGAGTGTCCTGCCTTGGTCGGATCCGTGGGGGCTGTGGGATCCATCTCCAGACTCACGGTGGCGATGGGCTCGTCGTACTGAAGGATGACGTAGTTGGGGTAGATCATACCCTGGTCGGCGTACTCCCCAAGGAGCTCCATGCCGGCATCCGAATCGCCGGTCATCAGAGAACTGGTCATGTCGTAGGACGTCTCGGACTCCAGGGCGACGTATGCGGTGGGTATCGTGAACAGTATCGCCACGACGACGATCGCCTTGGCATGCTTGAGGGTGAACTTGGATGACGCGTCGAAGTACCTGTGGCCGACCTTCGAGCACCAGGCGAACCATCCCTTCGTGGCCTTGCCGCCGTCGCGGTACTCCTTCATCTTCGTCGGCCAGAATATCCTGTCCCCGACGACCTCGAGGAGGGCGGGAATGAACGTCAGGGCCGCGAACAGAGCGACGATGATTCCGAGGGCGAGGCAGATACCCATGGTCGAGATCATGCTGAAGGAGCAGATGGACATCGCCCCGAAGCCGATGATGACCGAGGCCCCGGATATGGTGATGGACTCGCCGGCCCACTTGATCGCGCTGTGGAGCGCGGCGTGGTGGTCCTTCCCGTCGCGCCTCTCCTCCCTGTAGCGCGCCAGGATGAATATGCAGTAGTCGCACCCGGCGCCCATCATGGACACCAGGAGCATGACCTCGGTCACGAAGAAGATGTCCATGAAGAACATCAGACCGTATATCAGTCCCATCGTGACGGCGAACGCCACACCCATGGTTACGGGGGGCATGGCGGAGGTCACGAAGGACCTGAAGAAGAGACCGACGAGAATGAGGATCATCAGGACCGTGAAGATGTCGATGTGGGAGATGTCCTCCATCGCACCGGTCTCCATGTCGTAGGACACGGCGGGATTCCCGGTCAGGTAGACCGGCACGCCGAACACGACCCCTGTAGAGGATTCGGCCGCGGATATCGCCGCATCGATCTGGTCCCTCAGAACAGGGGTGTCGTCGATGACGTCGCCATCCCATGCGGGGTCGTACGAGAACGAGAGCACCACGATCCCCGAGCCGTCCTCCTGAGGGTTGGTCACGGATGTGTCCATCATCAGGGAGATGCTCTGGATCTTGTCCGCGACGGACCCGTCCTCGAGCTCGTATGTGAACGCGCCGTCCTCCAGCGCCTTCTGAAGGACCTCGACGATTTCCAGAGCCTCCAGGTGCTCCTCCTCGTTGTCATAGCCGATGACCAGCATCGGCAATGCGGACGCATCCGCATCCGACGAAGGGAAATAGGTCCCGATTATCTCGAAACCCTCCATTGATTCGGAGTTTTCGATGCCCATATCGTTCATGTCGTAGCTCATGTTGCCGAAGGCGCTGATCGCCGGCACTGCGGCGACGAGCAGGATCACGATCCAGGCCGCAAGCACGAGCTTGGCATGTTTGATGATGGCATCGGCTAGTCTGTCATATGCCATGATATTATGAACATCATGCTGTATAAAAAGGGTACAATTCATTCAGCATAAACGCCGTTCGATCGGGCGGAGCAGCCGCGTCAGTGGGAGAGCCTGAACTGGTCTATGTCCCTGGGACCTAGGCTCCCGCGGTACTCTGCCAGGACGTCCTTCCTGAACACCCTGTCGGTGTCGGTCAGTACGTACACCTTGGGGCTGGCGAACCCGGCGATCGCTGGATCCAGGAGCATGGCCGCTTTGCGCTTCCCCGGCTCGCGCGTCACAGTCCACGCGGTCACGTAGTCGCCCTTCATAGACTTGATCAGCACCATGCTGTTCTTCTGCCCGGTGTTCAGGATCGCATCGTTCAGCCTGTAAATATCCCCGATCCTGGGCTTGGAGTGCTTGGTGGGCGGCTTGAAGTAGCCCAGGTCGTCCCTCACCGGCTGCTGCAGGACAGCGGGGCCTCTCGATGATGGCTGGGCCGGTCTCGACTGGGATTCCAGCCACCCCTTCGCCGCTACGTCGCCGGATGCCGCCAGGCGCTTGAGGGCCTCCGCCGATTCTGGGACCTTGGATGAGCGGATAAGCCACTTCCTGGCCTCATCCACATCGGAGCCCAGGAGGGCAAGCCCCAGTGCGCTCTGCGCCCCGGAGTCCTCGTACTCCGCCCTCTTCCTCAACTGTGCCAGCGCCGCAGCGTCGCCCGCCCTGGCCTTCGCCGCGACCTGCTCCTGCGTATCCGGCTTCACTGCCGGGGCCGCCTTGACCGGGGGCTTCGCCGCAGGCCTCGGGGGCTCCTTCACGGTCCTCAGGACGCGCCTCGCATCCTCGTCGGTGCGTGCCAGGGCCTTCAGCTGCTCGTAGGCCCTGTGGTCGCCGTTGTCTATGGCCATGGTCAGCCTGATGATGCGGAGTGGAACAGCCATGTCTTCCTCCCGGCAGGGAATGCCGAACCAGGTTATGAGCTTAGCCCAAGGCCTCACGCGCGCGCTCCCACTCTTTTTATAATAGTCGCTACTACGCAGTCACGTTTGCCATGGCACAGTACGACTCATCTTCCATCGAGAAACGCTGGGAGGAGAAGTGGAGGACCGAGGAGACCTACCGCTTCGACCCAGAATCTGACAAGCCCGTCTTCAGCATCGACAACCCTCCGAGGTACACCTCGGGATCGCTCCACCTCGGGCATGCGACCGGGTACTCCCTCATCGACTTCGCAGCCCGCTACAAGAGGATGCGCGGGTACAACGTGTTCTTCCCGCTGTGCTTCGACGTCAACGGGACCCCCATCGAGGTCAAGGTCGAGAAGAAGCACGGCATAACTAAGCTGGACACCCCGAGGCAGGAGTACAGGAGGCTCTGCGAGGAGTACGCCAACGGGTTCATCGAGGAGATGACCCACCACTTCGAGATCCTGGGCGAGTCCATGGACCCCAGCATCTACTACCAGACTGACGCCCCCTACTACAGGAGGATCACGCAGCTGTCCTTCGTGGACCTGTTCAACAGGGGCCTGGTCTACAAGGCCAACTTCCCCGTCAACTGGTGCCCCGGGTGCATGACCGCACTGGCGGACGCCGAGGTCGAGTACAGGGACAACGTCAACAAGCTCAACTTCATCAAGTTCAAGATCGAGGGCGAGGACGGGGACGTCATCATCGCCACCACGAGGCCGGAGCTCCTATGCACATGCAAGGCCGTCGCCGTCCACCCTGACGACAAGGAGAAGGCCCACCTGGTCGGGAAGAGGCTCGTGGCGCCCCTCTTCGGGAAGGTCGTCCCGGTCATCTCCGACCCCAAGGTCCAGATGGACTACGGGACCGGGACCGTCATGATATGCACGATAGGCGACAAGGACGACCTCGAGTGGGTCATGAAGTACCACTTCGAGATGGAGAAGGGCATAGACGAGCGCGGCAGGATGACCGAGCTCGCCGGGAAGTACGCGGGCATGACCGTCCTGGAGGCCCGCGAAGCCGCCATCCAGGACCTTAAGGACCAGGGAATCATGGTCAAGCAGGAGGACAACCCCCAGCAGGTCTCCATCTGCTGGAGGTGCCACAGCCCCATCGAGTACCTGCAGGTCCCCCAGTGGTTCCTGAAGACCACCGACTTCAAGGACAAGATACTGGAGAGGGCGAAGGAGATCAACTGGTTCCCCGAGTTCATGAGAATAAGGCTGGAGGACTGGACCAACTCCCTGGAGTGGGACTGGGTCCTCAGCAGGCAGAGGATCTTCGCCACGCCCATACCCGTCTGGGAGTGCGAGAAGTGCGGCCACGCCGTCTGCGCCACGAAGGAAATGTGCTACTGCGACCCGACGCTCGACGCCCCGCCTGTCGACAAGTGCCCCGAGTGCGGCGGCAGGCTCATCGGATGCACCGACGTCTTCGACACCTGGATGGACTCCTCCGGATCGTCGCTGTACAACACGTTCTGGGGGAGGGACGAGGAGCTGCACAAGAAGCTGTTCCCCATGTCCCTGAGGCCCCAGTCCCATGACATCATCAGGACCTGGGCGTTCTACTCCATCCTCAGGGCGGAGCAGATCGAGCAGTCCATACCCTGGGAAAACATCATGATCCACGGGTTCATCATGGCCCCCGACGGGACCCCGATGCACTCGTCCATAGGCAACGTCATCGACCCCATACCCATCCTTGAGAACTACGGCGCGGACGCCCTCAGGTACTACGCCGCCACGTGCTCACTGGGGATCGACCACGCCTTCAGGGAGAAGGACGTGGTCCGCGGAAGGAAGCTCTGCAACAAGGTGTTCAACATCGGGCAGTTCGTCGGAAGGTTCTTCGAGGGCGTCCCGGCCGGGATGCCCGAGCTGAGGACATCCGACAAGTGGATCCTATCCAAGTACTCCAGGGTCGTGGATGCCGTCACCGGATACTTCGAGGTGTACCAGTTCGACAAGGCCATGAAGGAGGTCGAGACCTTCATCTGGCACGAGCTCGCCGACAACTACATCGAGATGGTCAAGGGCAGGAGTGACGACGCCGTCAAGTGGACCCTGTACAACGTGTTCCTCGGCAGCCTGAAGATGCTCGCCCCGTTCATGCCCCACGTCACCGAGGAGGTGTACCAGGACAGGTTCAGGGCCATCGACGGATGCTCCAGCATCCACCTCACCAGCTGGCCGGAGTCCGTGCTCGTGGACGAGGACGCCGAGAAGGCCGGGGACGTGCTCTCCGATGTGCTCGCCGCGATCCGCGCCTGGAAGTCCGAGAAGAAGATCCCCCTCAACGCCGAGCTCGGCATGGTCGAGCTCGTGGGCGAGGATGCGAAGCTCCTCGAGTCCGCGAAGGCGGACATCATGGAGACCACCAAGGCCCGCGAGGTCAGCGTCGCCCCGGAGGCGGAGCTGACCGAGGAGGTCGTAGGCGTCAAGCCGGTCCACGCAAAGCTCGGACCCGCATTCAAGGCCCAGGCCAAAGCCATAGTTGCCGCAGTGGCAGCCATGAGCCCCGCCGATGCCGCATCCAGGCTGGCGGAGGGCAAGATCGAGATCGACGTCGACGGGGAGAATGTCTCCGTCGGTGCAGAGTACTTCGAGCTGGACAAGCGCCTCATGCTGGACGGCAAGGCCGTCGAGACGCTCCAGGTCGGAAACGTCCTGGTGCTCATCGAGCAGTGAAACCATTCCCCGGCCATGAGGCCGGGGATCCCCCATTCTATAATCCGTGCCTATCAGAACAGCGGACGATCCGGAAACGGGCCCCTTGGAAAATATTCCTCAATGAACGGCCCGGTTCGATCTGGTCCCGTCACGCCTTGTCTCAGACTTACAGAGGCATCTCAATCACAGGATTTACGGCTTCCATTCCCGGGACGGACCGTGTCGAGCAGCATCCCATCCACGTCCACGGGGTTGGAATCCGCCGCAACCTCGAGGGCATGGATCAGCTTGTCCTCCCTGTCCGCATACACAGCGATGAGGGGATCCCCCTTGACGACCTTCATTCCGCGCTTCTTGAGGATGATTATCCCTGCGCCTTTGTCCGACGGGGCGCCAGCGGCCTTTGCGATCGCCACGATGGCCTTGTTGGAGATGCCCCTGACGAACCCCGACCTGTCCGACACCACATTCCTGGTGAACCCGCCCGGGACCATCGACTCCGACGACACCTGCGGGTCCCCGCCCTGCGCTAGCACGATCTCCCGGAACTTCTCCAGCGCCCTGCCGGACTCCAGTATCTGCCTGGCCTCGGCCGCCCCATCGTGGAACCCGCCCATCTCCAGCAGCATACCTGCGCAGATGCATGACTTCTCGGCTACGTCCGCATGACCCGGGACACCCTCCAGCACCTGCATGCACTCCCTCGCCTCCAGGACAGGGCCGACGGCCTCCCCGAGGGGCTGGTCCGCATATGTGATGGCGCACTCGACCCTGATGCCCAGCTCCTCTCCCAGGACCATCAGGTCCTTGGCGTACGTCTTGGCCGCCTCGAGCGTCTTGACCTTTGACTCATCCCCAGTGGGGATGTCTATTACCAGGTCGGTGGCCCCTGCGGCCATCTTCTTGCTCATTATCGATGCGAGCATCTGGGGCTTGGGATCTATGCCGAGCGGACGCTGCACCGTGATGAAGCGGTCCCCGGCCGGGCCCAGGTCGGTGGCCCCTGTCCAGGAGAAAACCCCTCCTGCATCCTCCGAGATGCGCTTCACGTCGTCGGACACGAGGTCGATCCTGCAGAAGGTCTCCACGAAGTCCGCCGTCCCGCAGGCGCTGCTTATCGCCCTGGACGAGAGCTTCGGGACCACCAGACCTGCGGCTGCCACGATGGACACGACGACGGGCGTTATCTTGTTACCAGGGAGCCCTCCGAAGCTGTGGAAGTCGAACACGCGCCGGTCCCCGAAATCCAGCCTCTCGCCGGAGCACGCCATCGCCTTGGCATAGGCCGCGGTCTCGTGGATGTTCATCCCCTTGATGTGGAGGGCGGTGAGCCAGGCGGCGATATCGATGCGGGAGAGCCTGCCGGACATCGTGTCCGCGACAACCCCCTCGATCTCCTCCTGGGAAAGGACCTCACCGTCCATCTTCCTGCGTATTGCCCTCACCGAGTCGGGTGCATGGGACATCGACACCTCGACGGAATCGCCGGGAGAGGCTCCGCATGCGCGCATTACGGACGGGGGCAGAAGGACGGTGCCCATGTTTACGAGCGTGTCGAATACGGTCGTTATCGCTATGACCACGGATGCTGAGGCGATCCTCACGCGGTCGCCATCCTTGACCCCGATCACCCTGCAATCGTCCTCGTGGAGCAAGACAGTCGGCTCTGGCAGATCTATATCGTACAACGCGGCCCTCAGCTCCACTCTGATCCCTCTGACCCGGATATTGTTACCGATATAATAGGGATGAGTGGACTCGGAGCAGGATGTCGGACAAAACGCTGGACAGTCCGGTCGGGGGAACGGAATGAATATGCGTCCGCGGGATTTATAGTCACGCGCGCCTCGGCCCGATCTTTAGCATCGTTCAGAAACCTGCCTCGGGATGGCCGTTGAGGAAGCATCGTCGTGGCCGTCTATCGAGGCTTTCTCCATCGGCTTAAATATAGCCTGATAAGCGATAGGAACTCATCGACGGCCGGGTGACCGGCAGCGAGAGATGGTATTACAATGACTAATGAGATGACACCCACAAGACGCGCGCTGGCCGCTGTCCTCGGTGGACGCGTGGACTACATTCCCCCCGCGAACCCGCTGGCTCAGACGACCAAGGAGCTCATGGAGTTCACTAACTCCAGCTGGCCGAAGGCCCACAGGGACCCCAAGATGATGGCGGACCTCGCCGCCGCCCCATGGGAGGTATGCGGGATAGAGTCCGCCAGGCCGCAGTTCGACATCTCCCTAGAGGCTGAGGTCCTCGGATGCAAGCTTGACTGGAACAAGCCCGACAGGCCCCCGGTGACCGGGCCGGCGTACACGGACCCCAAGGACATTACCTGGGACGATGACTTCTACAAGAAGGACAGGGCGGCAGTCGTCCTCGAGGCGATCAGCATTCTCAGGGAGAGGTACTGCGGAGACCTCCCGATCATGCCCGTCATCACCGCCCCGTTCACAGTCGCAGGGCACATCATGGGCGTTGAGAAGCTCGTGATGATGACCGTCACCGACCCCGAGAAGGCGCATGAGGCCATAGACGCCGCCACCGAGTTCTGCATAGAGTACGGGAGGCAGCAGGTGGCCGCAGGGGCACACATCCTGTTCCCCGCCGATCCCTCCGCCTCCGGGGACCTGATATCGCCGGAGACCTACCGGGAGTTCGTGCTGCCCTACCACAAGAAGTTCGCCAGGTCCGTCAGCGCCCCGAAGATCCTGCACATGTGCGGACACACCGAGAAGCTCCTGCCCGAGATCAAGAAGAGCGGCATGGACTGCTTCTCATTCGACGCGCCGCCGGCGTGGCTGGTGCGCAGGGAGCTCGGCAACGAGATGACCTGCCTGGGCAGCCTCGATGTCATAGACCTCATGCCGAACGGGACCCCGGAGCAGGTGTACGCCAGGACCGTGGAGTGCATCAAGCAGGGCGTCGATGTCGTCGGAACGGCATGCGACGTGTCCAACGGCACTCCTCTGGCCAACCTGAAGGCCTATGTGCAGGCATGCAGGGAGACCCCGATCCCCGACTGCGCGGATGTGGAGGACTGCGTGCGCGCCCTCGGTGTCGCCAGGGCGAAGAACCTCAAGGCTAAGGCCGACTACGATATGGAAGGGGGTGTTTTCTGATGCACATGGATATAGTCATGCAGGCGGTCGAGGAGATGAGGCTGAAGGACCCGGTCCGCTTCAACCAGCTCGTGGAAGAGGGCATGGCGATGGAACTGGGGTTCATCGGCGGACCGTCCAAGAAGCAGAAGAGCGTGGACAAGCTCAAGAAGGAGATCTTCCCGGAGAATCCGGATTATGCCGCGGTCTCCCAGGGTGTCCTGGACGGCAAGAGGAAGGTCGTGGAGGAGCTCGTCTCGAAGCTCCTCGGATCCGGGAAGGATCCCGTGGATGTTGTCACGCACGCCCTGATGCCTGGGATACAGGTGCAGTGCGAGCTGTACGACATGGGCATGAGCTACGTGCCGGAGATCCTGATGTCCAACGATGCGATGCAGGGTGGCATCGGACTGTGCCAGTCCAAGATCGGGGACGTCCCCAGCAAGGGGGATGTCATCTCGTTCGTGGCCGAGGGTGACCTCCACGATATCGGGAAGAACATATGCGCCGCAATCCTCAAGGCCAACGGGTTCAAGGTCACGGATCTCGGGAGGGATGTCCCCAAGGACGTGGTCCTGGACTTCGTGAAGAAGAACAACGTGAAGCTGGCCTGCGGGTCTACGCTGATGAGCACCACCAAGCCCGGGTTGATTGACACCGCCCTCCTCCTGGAGCTGGAGAAGACCGGCGTACCCGTCGCCTGCGGCGGAGCGGCGGTCTCCAAGGCGTTCGTCGACACGTTCAGCAACTCCCTCTACACGAAGAGCCCCCTGGAGACCGTCAAGGCCGCCACTGGGATCTGCGACGGATCGAAGAAGTGGACGGACTTCCGCAGTTGAAACCCGAAGGCGGGCCCTCCGGCCCGCCACCTTCATACACGATACCATGAACGGACAGGCTGTGGCTCTGGATATAGGGACGAGCGGGATCCGCGGTCAGCTGCTTGACCTCGGCTCCGAGCACGTGGTTCGCACCTGCGTCACCTCGCGCAACCCCATCCCGGGATCCAATGTCATGGACCACCTGTCGTTCGCGATGACCCGCGGGGAGGATGTCGCCCACGGCATCCTGCTGTCCGCCGTCCACGAGGTCGTCGACAGGCTGAGGCCGGAGAGGCTGGACCGCCTGTCCGTTTGCGGGAACCCGATCCAGCTGTCCCTGCTGGAAGGTATCGAGATACGGGACCTCGCCTACGCCGGCGAGAACAAGCTCAGGAGCGAGAACGTGGGGGCCGTGGACCGCAGCGGCCATGTTTCGGACGGCTCCGCACTCGGATTCGACGGGACGGAGGTTGTGGTGCCCCCTGCAGTGAGGCATGAGATCGGCGCGGATGCACTGGCGATGATGCTCAAGTCCGGATTCCTCGACGACGACATGTGCATGGTGACCGACTACGGGACGAACGCTGAGATGGCTCTGAAGGTCGGGGACAGGATCTTCACGGGATCGGCCGCGGCAGGGCCTGCCCTCGAGGGGCAGCAGGTGACGTGCGGGATGCTCGCGGGCCCCGGTGCCGTATGCGACCTGGTACGCCGCCCCGATGGGTGGACCGCCATGGTGCTGGACGAGTCCCTGACGCCGGTGGAGGGTCCCCTGGTCAACCTTAGGAGCGACATCATCCGCCAGTCCGGGAGGATCCCCGACGGGATAACGGGGACGGGGGTGGTCGCCCTGGTCCATGCCGGCATGGCGGACGACCGCATACTTGACTCCAGCATCAGGAACGACCCGATCCGCATAACCCGCAAGGTGAGGTTCTGGGACCGCGACCTGAAGGAGGCGGGGAAGGCGATGGGCGCCATCAGGGCAGGCCACATGACGCTGATGGCATCCGCCGGCGTGTCCCCGGAGGAGGTCCGCACGATGTACATGGCAGGAGCGACTGGGACCTATGTGGATCCACTGAAGGCGAGGGACCTTGGTCTGGTTGTGCCCGGATGCACCAGGATATTGCAGGTTGGCAACACGTCCCTCGAGCTGGCTAAGGACCTGGCCCTCGATCCCGACAAGATCGGGGAGCTCAACAGGCTGAGGTCCAGACTGCTGACCGAGCACACCATGTTCGCCTCGTCGGATGTCTTCAGGGACCTGTACGTGATGGAGCTCGGGTACTGGACCGGCGGGATGCCCCTGGGGAGGTACCGCAGGCTGCTGGAGTCCCTGGGCCTAGGTGGATACCTGGATATGCGCGCGGACGCCTCCGTGGAGAAGACGTGCCAGCGCGACATAAGGGACATCGGGGAATCCCTCGACATGATCGACACGGGGGTCACGCTTTCCGGCGGATGGGAGTGCAGCGGTTGCATGAGATGCGTCGAAGGCTGTCCGGAGGGGGCGCTGTCCTCCTCTGACGGGAGGTTCGTCGTCGACACGGGGCGCTGTCTCGGGACCGCCTGCCTAAGATGCGAGGAGAACTGCCCCGAGAAGGCGTTCACGTACTCGTGCCTCGGGCTCTAATTGGAAAAAGGCCCGAGGGACCGGAATCGTTTCAGAATCGATGGATGTTCCCGGCGGGGTTCGCCCGCCGGTCAAGGGTTTCAGACGGATCGGGCGGATGAGGATTCACGGGCGTTGTGCCTTGCCTCGCGCGCCGCCTTCTTCTCCTTCCTTCTGAGCTCCCTGTCGTGCTTCTTGGTTGTCTCTGCCATTTGTAACACCTCATGGTGTCTGCGCAGGAGTTGCCCCCGAGGGGACTTCTTCGCAACCACTGGAGGAGCAGTCCTCCGGAGGGGATTTAAAGGATTCGGCGGACCCTTCGAACGGAAAAGGGGATGGATGGAAGGCCGTAAATAGGCGTTAGCAGAGTAGTATTCGCTCTTTTCGCCGTCGATCGCCGACGGACGGCGGCGCCCCGGTTGCCCGGGACGCCTTGTGGTTTCATCAGTTCTTGGCGGCAGCGACAGCGGCGTCGATGTAGCCCTGCCAGGCCTGCTCCAGGTCGGGCCTCTGGACGGTGTCCAGGACGTACTGGGCGAACTCGTCGCCGGTGGCTCCGGTGGATCTTCCGGTCATGACCAGCTTCTTCTCGAACTGGGTGCAGATGTCCAGAGCCATCTCCAGCTTCCTTCCCTTCTCGGCCTCGCCGATGTGGTTCATCATGAGGGCGACGGCCTTGATCATGCTGCAGGGATCGGCGTACTGGGCGCGTCCCTCGGTGACCATCCTGGGGGCGGAGCCGTGGATGGCCTCGAACATGGCGTACCTGTTCCCGATGTTGGCGGAACCCGCGGTTCCCACCCCGCCCTGGATCTGGGCGGCCTCGTCGGTGATGATGTCCCCGTAGAGGTTGGGGAGGACGAAGACCTTGAAGTCGCTCCTCCTGGCGGGGTCGATCAGCTTGGCGGTGGTGATGTCGATGAACCAGACGTCGTGCTTGACCTCAGGGTAGTCCTTGGCGATCTTGTCGGCCAGGTCGACGAACAGGCCGTCGGTGGTCTTGATGATGTTGGCCTTGACGATGATGGACACGTAGTTGAGCCCGGTCTTCTTGGCGTGCTCGAAACCGGCGCGGATGATCCTCTCGGTACCCTGGTGGGTGGCCACGCAGAAGTCCATGGCCAGGTCGTCGGTCACGAAGAACCCGTCGCTTCCCAGGGCGTAGCTCCCCTCGGTGTTCTCCCTGAAGAACGTCCAGTTGATGCCGAGCTCGGGGACGGACACTGGCCTGACGTTGGCGAACAGGTCCAGCTCCTTCCTCATGGCGACGTTGGCGGACTCGATGTTGGGCCAGGGGTCTCCTTTGGCAGGGGTGGTGGTGGGGCCCTTGAGGATCACATGGCACTTCTTGAGCTCGGCGAGCGTGTCGTCGGGTATGGCCTTCATGACCTCGGCCCTCCTCTCGATGGTGAGCCCGTCGATCTGCCTTATCTCGACCTTGCCGGCGGCGATCTTGTCTGCCAGCAGGAACTCCATTACCTTCTGTGCGGATGCGCAGATGTAGGGTCCGATGCCGTCCCCTCCGCACACTCCGATGATGAGCTTGTCCAGCTTGGAGTAGTCCACGGGACCCTCCTCCGCCTTCAGGGCCTCGACCCTCTCAAGCTGCTTTCTCACGAGGGCGCCGAACTTCTCCTGCGCCGCCTGGATGGCTTTCTCGTCTACCATGGCTATCGGATGTGTGAAGGCATGATTGTATTTAAGCGCGCGAGGGCCACGGTGTCGCAGGAGCCGTACATCCGTGCTTCACCAGGACACCCTTAAATTACACTACCCTATTCGGGCACTCGGATGCCCTCTGACGAAGTGCCTAAGGAACCCGCCGCTCCCAAGGAGAAGAAGACGGCGACGGCCGTGAAGCTGGCCAGCAAGCAGCAGGAGATCTCCGTCACGGAGTTCTTCGAGAAGAACAAACAGATCCTCGGGTTCGACTCCCGCTCCAAGTCCCTGCTCATGGGGATCAAGGAGGCGGTGGACAACTCCCTGGACGCATGCGAGGAGGCCGGGTTCCTCCCGGACATCCAGGTCAGCATCGAGAGGCTGAACGACGAGGACTACAGGATCCGCATAGAGGACAACGGCCCCGGGATCGTCCACAAGATGATGCCGAACGTCTTCGGCCGCCTGCTGTACGGGTCGAGGTTCCATGCCCTGAGGCAGTCCAGGGGACAGCAGGGGATCGGGATATCCGCCACCGTCATGTACGGGAACATCACCACGGGCAAGCCCGCCCACGTCATGTCCAAGATCGAGGGGGACGACGAGGTCGCCTGGGGGATGGACATAGTCATCGACACGAAGACCAACCGCCCCATAGTTACCAACGACAAGGCGTTCACGTGGGAGGGCAAGGAGCACGGCACGTCCATAGAGTACACCATCAAGGGCAGGTACATCACCGGGAAGCAGTCGGTGTTCGAGTACCTGAAGGACACCGCCATCGTGAACCCCCATGCGGAGATCACTTTCCACGACCCGGACGGCACCAGGTACGTCTTCGAGAGGGCGACGGACATCATGCCCCCCAAGCCCAAGGAGATCAAGCCCCATCCTGAGGGGATGGAGATCGGGGACCTGCTCAAGTACGCATCCAACTCGCAGCAGAAGACCGTCAGGGCGTTCCTGAAGAACGACTTCTCCAGGATAACCGACAGGATAGCTTCCGAGATACTCGAGAAGGCCAAGGTGGACGGGGAGAAGAAGCCCGAGAAGCTCACGAGGGACGAGGCCATCTCCATACTGGACGCCATCAAGACCGTGAAGATCATGGCGCCCCCCACGGACTGCCTCTCCCCCATCGGAGACACGCTGATCAAGAAGGGACTGATGCATGTCCTGGACGGGCTCCGCCCGGAGTACTACGCCACCCCGGTCACCCGCTCCCCCAAGGCGGTCAACGGGAACCCGTTCGTGGTGGAGGCCGGCATAGTCTACGGCGGGGACATACCGTCGGACGGCCAGGTGCAGATCCTCAGGTTCGCCAACCGTGTGCCCCTCCTCTACCAGCAGGGGGCCTGCGCGATCACGAAGGCCATATCGGAGATGGACTGGAGGAGGTACGGCCTGGAGCAGAGGGGCGGGAAGGGCATACCCTTCGGGCCCGCCATCATACTCGTCCACGTGGCATCCACCAAGGTGCCGTTCACTTCCGAGGGCAAGGAGGCCGTGGCATCATTCCCGGAGCTCCAGAGCGAGATAGGGCTGGCACTGAGGCTGTGCGCCAGGAACCTCAAGAGCCATCTGAACAAGATGGAGAGGAAGAACAAGACGCACGCGAAGTTCGAGATCGTGCAGGAGATCCTGCCGGACATGGCCCAGAAGGCAGCCGCCCACCTCGGAAGACCAGTGCCCAACCTGGACATGACCATCACGCGCATCATGAACGTCGTCTGGGTGGAGCCGTCGGTGAAGAAGCTCGGCAAGAAGGAGCGGGAGATCACCTACACCGTATACAACTACACCAACACCCCCAGGAGCTTCAGGCTGCACGCCCAGGTGCCTAAGGAGGCGGTGAACCTCACGCTGTTCACGAACCCCGCGTTCCTCGACATGAACGACGAGGGCAAGGCCAACTGGGAGATCACTGACCTGCAGCCCTCGAAGAACACCGTCATCACCTTCGAGCTGAAGGGGGACATGGCGGACACGTTCGACGCCGATGACATCTTCTTCTCCGGGCTCAACCCGGCCATGGTCATGGGCGCCGAGCAGCTGCCCGGGGATTGGGGCATCAAAGGCATGGAGATAACCCAGACCGACGAGGGGGACTTCGTCGACGATGACGAGGAAGAGGAGACGGAGGTGGAAGACCTTGGCGACGAATGAAAGGCAGAAGGTGGCGCTGGACGAGCTCACCGGCGTCGTGGAGCAGATCTACGACCAGCTGGACGGAGGGATGATCCCGTCGATGGAGCTCCCGATGAGGTCTAAGAGGAACATAGAGTTCGACGGCCAGCACAACGTTTGGAAGTACGGGGACCTGAAGACCTCGCGCTCGGCGAAGACCGTGAACGGTGCGGTCATGATGCTCAGGACTGTGTACACGGCGGACTTCATCAACGAGATGATCCGCGAGAGCAAGTCGTCCACCCTGAGGGAGATGTACTACATCTCGGAGGGGTGGCACAACGCCAAGTTCCACTCCCAGGACGAGAGCAACCTTCTCGCCGAGGACCTGGAGACGATAACCGGCTGCATGAGAGAGGACTTCAAGCTCCGCCCCGAGGAGTCGGGAGCGCATGTCTACGGTGACGTGAACTTCACGACCAACACCAGGAAGGGGATGAAGACCATGAACTGCCTGGACGACGTGTCCGAGGCGGGCTTCGCCGTCCCATACAACGTGGAGGAGGACACCTTCAGGATCGACCCCGGAAACGCGAAGTTCGTCATGGCCATCGAGACAGGAGGTATGTTCGCCAGGCTCATCGAGAACGGCTTCCCGGAGAAGAACGACTGCATCCTTGTCCACCTGAGCGGTCAGCCAGCGAGGAGCACCAGGCGCCTGATCAAGAGGCTCAACGAGGAGCACGGGCTGCCGGTGACGGTATTCACCGACGGCGACCCCTGGTCCTTCAGGATCTTCGCATCCGTTGCATACGGGGCGATCAAGACGGCCCACATCTCGGAGTACCTGGCGACGCCCACCGCACAGTTCATCGGCGTCACCGCGTCCGACATCCTGAACTACGACCTGCCCACCGACAAGCTCAACGACAAGGACGTCGGGGCCCTGAACGCGGAGCTCTCCGACCCCAGGTTCGCCGACGAGTTCTGGGTCAACGAGATCCAGGCTATGCTGGGCATGGGCAAGAAGTCTGAGCAGCAGGCGCTGGCCAAGTACGGCCTGGACTACGTCACGGACACGTACCTTCCCGAGAAGCTGACGGACATGGGCATACTCTGAGTGCGAGCCCCTCGGAGGCGCCCTATCCTCCGGCGGATGGATTCCTCGATCTCGGAGAACTCCTCCGAGACCTCGTCGAGGGGATCCTCCCCCATCCTGCTCATGGCGGCATGGGCTATGGCCCTGCTTTGGTTGACCCTGCGGACAGCCGAACGGCGCTGGATGGTCGACACCAGCCAGTTCCCTATGGCGGCGATGCAGGCCAGGACCATCGTGGCGCATACCATTATGAACACGGCAGTAAACAGGCGGTTCTCCGGGGACGGGACGAGGTTGCCGTATCCCACGGTCGTGACCGTGTACACCGTGAAGTAGAGGGCCTCGGTGAACGTCCACCCCTCCAGCATCATGTAGGCGGCGGCCCCGAACAGGATGATGCCCAGGAGGGACGACAGCGCGTAGAGCGCGGCGTAGTCATCTCTGCTCATTGCGTATCTCCTCCACCACGCGGTCTATCCTGTCGCGGTCGATGCCCTTGCCCTCGCCCCACCTGTAGAGCGCCTGCATATTCCTGGCACGGGCCTCCTCCAGCTCCGATTCCAGCCTGGCGTGGCGGTCCGTGTGGCGGTCCAGGACTATGCCGCCCACGACCCCTAGCGCCGAGGTTATCCCGACCGTCCCCAGCAGGATGATCGCCGAGGACAGGATCATCCCGGACTCGTGGGGAGGCACGATGTCCCCGTACCCGACCGTCCAGAGCGTCTGGACCACGAAGTAGAACGAATCCGTGAGGGAGAACCCGCACACGCACACGGTGGCCACGGTGCTGCAGGCCACCAGCGCCCCCATGTATGCCAGGACGATGTACATGTAGCGCGGATATCTGCTCATGGCAATCGCCTCTCATTATGGATAGATAAAACCGTCGGATGCTGGGCGATGTCTTAACGCCGATGGATTTTAATTTGGGTAAGTGTTCATCCGGCCACATGAAGATGTCCTGCGAACTCATAGTGACGCACATCCTGCCCACGGCCAGGGGAGCCCTCGCGAAGGAGCTCGTGCACAACCACGGGATGACCCAGGTCCAGGTGGCAGCCCTCTTCGGAGTCACCAGCGCCGCGGTCTCGCAGTACATCAAGGGGCTCAGGGGCGGGAACAACATCATCGACAAGAGCGCCTACCGCGACGACTTCTACAACATGATCGCCGAGTCCGCCAACAGGGTCGCGGCCGGCGAGGATGCGACGGAGTGCCTGTGCTCGATATGCGCATTCGTTAAGGAGAGCGGCCTCCTCAGAGCCCTGTACGTCTTCGAGGGCTACAGCGGCGACCTCGGTCAGTGCATGGAGTGCCCCCGCACGGCCATCACGATCCCGGACTTCCTCTGACCGGGACTCACATCGCGCGCGTTTTATATCCCTTGCACCATGCTTCAGACGTTAACATGACCTCCAGGACGTCGGCAATCCAACGCAGCACCAGGGAGACGAGAGTCTCCGTGGACCTGAACATAGACGGAACGGGGAAGTTCGATGTCGAATGCGACATCCAGTTCCTGAAGCACATGACGGAGACGCTGGCGAGGTACGCCGGGTTCGACCTCGTCCTCAGGGCAGAGGGTGACAACGACCACCACATCATCGAGGACGTGGCGATCACCCTTGGGAAGGCGCTCAGGGAAGCGCTCGACGACAGCCCCATAGAGAGGATGTCAACGGCCATCGTCCCCATGGACGACGCCCTCGTCATGGCGTCGCTCGACCTGGTGGACCGCCCCTACGCGGACATAGACTGCCCCGACCCCATGTACACCCACTTCCTGAGGAGCATGGCGATGTCCTCCGGGATGACCCTGCACATCGTGCCCATCAGGGGTTTCGACGAGCACCACCTCGTGGAGGCCGCGTTCAAGGCCACCGGGAAGGCGCTGTCCGTCGCCGTCCGCAAGAGGTCCGTCGAGCTGAGCACCAAGGACCGGGAGATCATAGGGTGATACGATGCTGACGAAGAGAATCATTCCGTGCCTCGATGTGAAGAACGGGAAGGTCGTGAAGGGGATCAACTTCAAGGGCCTCAGGGACGTCGGGTATCCGCCCGAGATGGCGGCCGCATACGAGCTCCAGGGAGCTGACGAGATCACGTTCCTGGACATCACGGCGTCGCTCGAGACCAGACAGACCATGCTGGACATCGTCTCCGAGACTGCGGGCAACCTATTCGTCCCGCTGACCGTCGGAGGGGGG
Organism: Methanomassiliicoccaceae archaeon UBA71; assembly: GCA_002504405.1. Lineage (GTDB taxonomy): Archaea > Thermoplasmatota > Thermoplasmata > Methanomassiliicoccales > Methanomethylophilaceae > Methanoprimaticola. The sequence goes on along the minus strand of DARO01000013.1, from coordinate 93,116 downwards.
ATAAGGAAGGTCTCCGACATGAGGGACGCCCTCAACGCCGGAGCTGACAAGGTATCCGTCAACTCCGCCGCGATCGCCAACCCGGACATGATCTCCGAGTGCGCCGAGAGCTTCGGCAGGCAGTGCGTGGTCGTGGCGGTGGACGCCAAGAGGAACGGCGACCACTGGGAGGTCTACACCCATGGCGGAACCAAGCCCACCGGCATAGACGCTGTTGAATGGGCATGCAGGGCGGAGGACCTCGGAGCTGGAGAGATACTCCTCACATCCATGGACACCGACGGCGTAAAGAACGGATACGACATCCCGCTGACTGCCGCGGTCACGGACGAGGTGAGCATACCGGTGATCGCATCCGGCGGATGCGGCTGCAAGGAGCACATCCTGGACGTCTTCGCACAGACTGGCGCCTCCGCTGCGCTCGCGGCATCCATCTTCCACTACAACGAATGCACGGTTGGGGACGTCAAGGAATACCTCAGAGACAATGGGATTGTGGTCAGATGACCGACCTGAAATACGACGAGAAGGGATTGATCACGGTTGTTGCCCAGGACTGGTGCACCGGAGAGGTGCTCATGGTCGCCTGGGCCAACCAGGAGGCTGTGGAGAAGACGAAGGAGACCGGGTACGCCCACTACTGGTCCAGGAGCAGGCAGAAGCTCTGGAAGAAGGGCGAGGAGTCCGGCCACCTGCAGAAGGTCAAGAGCATACAGGTGGACTGCGACGGCGACACCCTCCTGTACAGGGTGGAGCAGGTGGGAGGGATAGCCTGCCACACCGGCAGCCCGTCTTGCTTCAACCAGACGATCTAGGGCAGCACCGAGGAGACCTCCGCCATCATCCCGGACCTGATCAGGGTGCTGAAGGACAGGCTGGAGAACCCGTCCGATGAGAGCTACACCTGCAAGCTGTACAACAACGAGACGAAGATGTGCAAGAAGGTCATCGAGGAGGCCGGGGAGTTCGTCCTCGCCATAAAGGACAGGGACACTGACGAGATGGCATGGGAGCTCGCGGATCTCGTGTACCACACCCTGGTGGCAGTCGAGAAGACCGGACTCCCGATGTCCGAGGTGTACAGGAAGCTGTGGGAGAGGGCACAATGAGGGCGGACCTGCACACCCACACGGTATTCAGCGACGGCGAGCTCATACCCGCCGAGCTGGTGAGGAGGGCGATGGTCCTTGGCCACGATGTCATCGCCATCACTGACCATGTGGACATGACCAACGTCGAATTCGTCGCGTCCAACGTCGCAAAGGCGGTGGAGCTCGTGGAGGACTACATCAGGGTCGTCCCGGGCGTTGAGATCACCCACGTCCCTCCGTCCAAGATCGACCACGTGGCGAAGCTCGCCAGGAAATACGGCGCGGACTGGATCGTGGTTCACGGGGAGACCGTCACCGAGCCCGTCGCCCCCGGCACCAACAGGGCATCCGTCGAGAGCCCGGAGGTGGACGTTCTGGCGCATCCGGGTTTCATAACGGTCGAGGAGGCGCAGATTGCCAGGGACAACGGGGTCATCCTCGAGGTCTCCGGCCGCGCCGGGCACAACATCACGAACGGCCATGTGGTCAAGGTCGCAAGGTCCGTCGGAGCCAAGATGGTTGTCAACTCGGACACCCACGCTCCCGAGAACCTCATGGACGAGGCGGCCGCCCTGACGGTTGCCCTGGGCGCGGGAATGACCAAGGAGGAGGCCGAGAAGGCGCTCCACGTCACCCCGTACGAGGCCATCTCGCACCTCTGACAAACCGGGGGTACGGCCCCCGGCTTCCTTTTCAACTCGGCGGTCCGGACCTGGGTTCCGGACGCCATATCTTATGAAGGGAACCCCATCACCCCCTCATGCCAAAGATAGCAATCATCGGCGGAACCGGCATCTACAATCCGGACACCTTCGAGACGATAGAGGAGGTGTATCCCGACACACCGTTCGGCAAGCCCTCCGACCCCATCCTCATCGGGAGGATAAACGGAGTGGAGGTCGCCTTCCTGTACAGGCACGGGAAGCAGCACCAGCACCCCCCGTCCAACGTCCCCTACAGGGCGAACATGTGGATCCTGAGGGAGCTGGGATGCCAGTACGTCATATCCGCATGCGCCGTAGGCTCCCTGCAGGAGCAGTTCGCCCCCGGAGACCTGGTGATTGCCGACCAGTTCATCGACTTCACCAAGAAGCGCGACTACACCTACTTCGACGACAGGGCGGTCCACATCTCCATAGCCGACCCGTTCTGCCCCTACCTCAACGGCATATTCGCCGAGACAGCGGAGGAGATGGGGATCAAGTACCACCTCGGCGGGACGTACCTCTGCATAGAGGGACCCAGGTTCTCCACAAGGGCGGAGAGCCGCCTGTTCAGGGACTACGCCGACATCATAGGTATGACCGTGGTCCCGGAGTGCCAGCTGGCCAGGGAGCTGGGGCTGTGCTACTGCAGCCTCGCGACCATCACCGACTACGACGTCTGGAAGGACGAGCCTGTGGACATAGACATGGTCAACAGGACCATGTCGGAGTGCCTCGACAAGGTGCTCAGGCTGCTGGAGCTGGGGCTCCCGAAGATCGGCGACGGATGCACCGAGTGCGTAGAGGCCGCCAAGGGCGCCGGCGCCCTTTGAAACAGCGGGGGCCATCCCCCGCATCACCATGCTCATATTCTCATACGGGACCCTCACCCTCCCGGTGATCAGGGACAGGGTCCTCGGCCACACCGTGCATACGAGGGATGCCGTCCTCCGCGGATTCTCTAAGGTCTGCTGCTGGGACTACCTGACCGTGGTTCCGTCGGATGGGGAGGTCCGCGGCATCGTGTTCGAGGCGTCCGACGAGGACGTTCGGAGGATGGACGTCTGGGAGGACGTCCCGGCATACACCCTCGAACCGGTCACCGTCTGCACTGGGGAGGCGGATGAGCAGGCCTTCGCCTACATCATGGGGGAGCCCCCCGAACATTATGAGACGGTCCCGGACGACGCCGTCGCCGCCATACCGCTGCTTGAGATCATCGCCGACCTCGAGCGCATGATGGGGCCGAACCGTCGGTAACAACGTTAAAGTACGACCGCGTCAACTAAGGGGCATGGTCAAGAAGACGAAAGGCCAGACGCTGGCCGACGATATCCTGGCCTGCCCCAAGAGCCTGGCCGAGAAGGACCACGGGCTCATGGAGAAGGCATCCGATTTCTGCGAAGGCTACAAGAAGTTCCTCTCCAACAAGACGGAGCGCGAGGTCGTCTCATATGCCGTGCCGATCCTGAAGGAGCATGGTTACACCGAGTATTCCAGGGGGACGAAGTACAAGCCCGGTTCCAAGTTCTACAGGATCAACCGCGGGAAGACCCTCCTGATGTGCACCAAGGGGAAGAAGCCAGTATCCGAGGGCGTCCGCGTGGCGGTCGCCCACATCGACAGCCCCAGGCTGGACTTCAAGCCCCATCCGCTGTTCCAGGATGCCGACATGGCATTCTTCAAGACCCACTACTACGGCGGGATCAAGAAGTACCAGTGGACCACGATCCCCCTCTCGATAAGGGGGGTCGTCCACACCTCCGACGGGAAAACGGTCACCGTTAGGATAGGGGAGGAGGATGACGAGCCCTCGTTCCTCATCACCGACCTGCTGCCGCATCTCGCCCAGAACCAGATGCGCAAGACCGCCTCCGAGGTCGTAGAGGGGGAGCAGCTCAACATCCTCATCGGATCGTGGCCCTTCGACGACGAGAAGGTGAAGGAGAGGGTGAAGCTCGCGGTGATGCAGGTCCTCAACGAGAAGTACGGCATCAAGGAGGCGGACTTCGAGACCGCCGAGCTCTGCGCGGTTCCCGCATTCAAACCCCGCGACATGGGCCTGGACAGGTCCATGGTCGCCGCATACGGTCAGGACGACAGCTCCTGCGCATACGCCCAGTTCATGGCGGAGCTGGACACCAAGACCCCGGAATACACCACCCTCACGATATTCGCCGACAAGGAGGAGACCGGATCCGACGGGGTGACCGGCATGAGGTCTTTCTTCTTCAGGGACTTCCTGGAGGATCTGGCGCAGGACGAGGGATGCGAGGTCAGGCATGTTCTGCAGAAATCCCTTTGCCTCTCCTGCGACGTGAGCGCTGCTTTCGATCCCGCCTACCCGGAGGTCCAGGAGAGGAACAACTGCTGCTATCTGAACTACGGGCCGTGCATCGCCAAGTACGACGGATCCAGGGGCAAGTACAGCACCAACGACGCGTCCGCGGAGATGATGGATCACGTCATAGGCATCTTCAGGGACGCGGGAGTCTCATGGCAGATCGGAGAGCTCGGTAAGATCGACCTCGGCGGCGGAGGGACCATTGCGTCGGAGATCTCCGTCCACAACATAGACACGGTGGACATAGGCGTGCCCGTGCTTTCGATGCATGCTCCGGTGGAGGTCACGTCCAAGGCGGACGTGTACATGCTCTACAAGGCAGTCCACGCGTTCTTCAACTCTAAGAAGCCCAAGGACTTCTGAACAAACCCGGCCCCCTCCCGATGGGATCGGGGCCGTTTCCCCATTTCTGCAATCATAGCTTCCTTCCGCATCTGGAGCAGAAGACGTCCCCCTCCTCCAGAGGCTCCCCGCAGGTGGGGCAGAACCTTGCGCCTACCCTGGTAGGTCCGATCCCGTAATACCTGTCAGAGGAATACGGGTCGTCGGAGATACCGGACTGGCCATCCCGAGCCGGAGGGTCGTCATGGTACCCTTCGCCATCGTTGCCTGCCGAGGGGCCCCCGACGGGTTCCGTCCTGAGGGAGCGTATTATTGCGCGTATGGTCACGACGACTATCAGGAGCGGCACCAGGATGAACATAATGTTCATGGGGAATGGGATGTTGATTGCCGTGCCTATGAACATGAACGCGAACAGCAGCACGAATACCAGGCTGATGATGCTGGCAACCTTGTTCACTCCCGACATCGGCCACCCCATGGGACAACTGGGATAAAGGACTATGCAAACGGATATGTCCACGTTCGCCATAATTCGGCCATGGACTGCAGAGACGACGCCGAGAGGCTCAGGTCGATGGCTGACGAAATCCGCTCCGGCGATCCCGCCGGCGCACTGGAAAGGTACATCGAGGCCTCTGACATGGGCGACGTGAAGGCCTCGTCATCCGCCGGATACATGCTCATGGTCGGCGAGGGGTGCGATCCGGACCCTGAGTCGGCAGAGGTCCACCTGAGGCGTGCGGCAGAGTCCGGCGACCAGACGGCGCAGTGCAACCTGGGCGCGCTCATGTCCAGCATGTCCCGCCCCGAGGAGGCGGTCCGCTGGTTCAGGGCTGCGGCCGAATCCGGTAGCATCACGGGCATGAGGAACCTGGCATCGATGCTTGCGACGGGCATAGGGACGGGGAGGGACTGCACAGAGGCGGCGAGACTGTACTCCGAGGCAGCAGGATTGGGAGACCCCGATTCGATGTGCATGCTGGCCGTCATGCACAGGAACGGCCAGGGCATACCGATTGACAAGCTCGCCGCCGCGGAACTGTACCGCAGAGCGGCGGATCTGGGGGATCCCGGTGCCCAGTACGACCTGGCATTCATGCTGGACACCGGGGAGGGGATCCCCGTGGACCACGAAGAGGCCGAGAGGCTGTTCCGCCTGTCCGCCGGCCAGGGGGACAACGACGCCCGCCTGTGCCTGGGAGGCATACTCTACGAGAGGGGTGACCTGACGGAAGCGGTGGATGTGTTCATGGACGCGGCCATGGACGGGGATGTGAAGGCGATGTACAACCTGGGGCTGATCTACTCTGATGAGAGGTTCGAAGACCACGACCCCGCCAAGGCGGAGGAATGGTTCCTGGGAGCGGCCGAGTCCGGATTCGCCTACGGTCAGATGATGATGGGCTGCGCCTGCCTGAACCGGGGCGACATGGAATCGGCCGAATCATGGTTCCGCAAGTCGGCGAGCCAGGGGGAGCCTACATCCAAGTACAACCTCGGCGCACTCGCTCTGTCCGGAAAGATATGCATGGATGACAGGGAGGCTATCCGCCTCGTCACAGAGGCCGCGATGGAAGGAGTGCAGGAGGCGGCGGACCTTATCTCCCGCCTCAGTAGTCAAGGAGCCCTCTGAGGTCTGGCAGCTCGTATGTGCACGGAAGTCCCTCCGGAGTGAGACCTCCCGCCCTCCTGACGACGACGGAGTCTATCCCCGCCGCCTCGGCGGCAATCGGATCGCTCGAGCTGTCCCCGACATAGACGCACCTCTCCGGAGGAATGTCGAACCTGGACATCGCGAGGAGTATCGGGTCCGGATAGGGCTTGTGCCTCTCGGTGTCCTCCCATCCGATCACGAACTCTGGCAGATGGCCGAGGCCGTCGTCGGCCAGTAGGTTCTCGATCTTGTGGACGGCCTTGCCTGAAACTATGGCCATCCTCTTCCCGCGGGCCTTCAACTCCCCCAGGACCTCGGCGGCCTCGGGGAACGGCTTCGCACCGCGGTAGTTGTCTGATGCCTTGATCATCCTCAGTGCCTTCGCCAGCCTCTCGCGCTTGTCGTCGTCCATACCCTCCTGGTGGAACAGGTTGTCCAGGGTTGTGGACAGGTACAGGGATATCTTGGACGGGTCGTATTCGAGCCCGACCGATGGGAGGACCTGGGAGAGCAGGTCGTTTATCCCCTGCACCGTGTCGTATAGCGTGTTGTCGAAATCGAACAGATAGAGCTCGTACTCCTTCATCTGGATCCCACGTAGATGTTGACGGCCCCGAAGCTCTTCACGTAGAACCTGGCATCCTCGAAGCCGGCCTTCCTGAAGATGGCGACCATGTCCTCACCGTATGGGAAGCCCTCGATGGAGGCGGTGAGCCAGTCGTAGGCCGGCTGGCGCCCGTCTATGACCTTGCCCTTGTCGTACTTCCTCCCCTTCTTTTTGATCCTCTTCATGTAGATGTCGTAGAAGAAGCGGATGAGCTTGTTGTCGGGCTTCGAGAGCTCCGCGACGACCACCTTTCCGCCAGGGGCCAGGACGCGGTACATCTCGCACACCGCCTTCTGTATGTCGGTGACGTTGCGGAGCATGTAACCCGATGTCACGAGGTCGAACGACCCGTCCGGGAAGTCAAGGTCCAGGGCGTCGCCCTCCCTCCATTCGATCTTGACGGGGAGGTCCAGACCGGATTCCTTCCTGGCGGCGAGCTCCAGCATCCTGGGGGTTATGTCGACCCCTACGACCGTGGAACCGCTTCCGGCCTTCCTCGCCACGTGGAACGCGATCTCGCCCGTGCCGGTGCCGACGTCGAGGCACTTCTTCCCGGAGATGTCCCCGGCCTTCTTCATCATGAATTTGTGCCATCCCTGGACCATGTGCATGGACATTATCTCGTTCATCTCGTCGTAGTACTCGGCGATCTCCGTGAATACGTCCTTGACGTACGCTTCCTTGCCCTCGAACTGTACACCCTTCTTCTGATCCTCTGTCATTTCAAATCACCGGTAAGGCGCAATAGTAAATCAAATAGCCGACAACCAACAGGACCCCGAAATGCCAGTTCTGCCTGAAGGCCATCGGGACGAGCATGAAGTTGGCATGCCCGTCCTCCGGAGCCCTTCTCCCGTTCACGATCAGTGCCCGGAGGTCGAACAGAGAGACGAAGGCCAGCGCGCAGGTCCATGGAACCGCCCCGACGATGATTAGAACCAGGAGCACCGGGTACCCGACCGCGTTCAGGAAGTAGTACAGCCTGAAGCTGCCCTCATGGCTAAGATGCCCCGACAGCGTCCCCACGCCCGCCCTCTTGTCCTCCTCGTAATCGCGGGTCTCGTTGCCGCTGAGGACCGCCGTTATCATGAATGCATTGGGTAGCGAGAGCAGGAGCACCTCCCACGAATACCCGCCTGTCAGGACGAAGTACGTCCCCATCGGCATGAGGATCCCCATCAGCAGGAACACCGATGGCTGCCCGAGGCCGTGGTACTTGTATGCCGTCCCCACGGTGTACAGGCCGGCGCCAGCGACGCCCAGGATCCCTATCGGGAGTATCGCCCATCCCACATACCATATGAAAACCAGCCCGATCAGGCAGGTGACCCCCAGGCATGCCAGCCCAGCCATGAGCACCTGCTTCGGCCTCAGGACTCCGGTGACCAGCTCGGGGGAGCGGGTCTCGTTCTCGACCGTGTCCGTCCCCTTGACGAAATCGCCGTAGGTGTTGAGGAGATTGGCCGCAGACTGCAGGAGGCAGCCGCCAATGAGGATCAGGATGAATATCGCGGGATTGAACGACCCGTCGACGTACGCCACCGCCCCGCCGATGATCACAGGGACCACCGCCCCGTGCAGCGTCCAGGGCCTGAACGCGTTCCACCATCCCGCCTTCACGGGTTTGACTCCAGACATCGCGACGGGATGCGCATCATCCTATTAATCTCAGCCCGATGCAGCTTCGGATGGTCCGGAGAACTGCGCCTCGGGGTCTCCGGCCCCGGCCCCCAGAGGGAAGCCGGGGCGGAATGGGTTTATCAGAACAACCCGAACACCCTGTCGGAGTATCCGAGCATATCGTCCAGGGGCATGCCGGCGATCAGCAGGGCCTGGTCGTGCATGATCCTGACCATATCGGCCGCCTTGTCCCTGTCCTCCGCATAGGCCTTCTTGAGTGACGCATACGCGGGATGGCCCACGTTTACCTCCAGGACCTTCCTGGCCTTCACCCTGCCTGTATCGGCTCCCGGGATCGAGGCGAAGTACTTCTCCATCTCCAGGGATACGTCCCCGTCGGTGCTCATGCAGACCGCATGCGTCTTGAGCTTCCTGGAGGGCCTTACGTCCGATACTGCGTCACCCAGGGTCTGCCTCATGAAGTCCATGATCTCCTTCTCGGCCTCATCCCTCTCGTCGGACGCCTTCCGCTCCTCGTCGGTCTCCAGGCCGAGATCGCCGCCAGCCACGTCGCAGAACTGCTTTCCATCGTAATCCCTGAGGGTCCTCGCGACGAACTCGTCCGCGTCCTCCCCGAAGAGGAGGATGTCGTAGCCCCTCTCCCTGACCTGCTCGGTCTGGGGGAGCTGCTTCGCCCTGGCGATGCTCTCTGCCGCGGCGTAGTATATCCTGCTCTGCCCCTCCGGCATCGAGTCCACGTACTCCTTCAGCGTCACCATCGAATCCTTGTCGTAGGACTGGAACAGGAGCAGGTCCTTCAGCAGGTCGGCCTTCATCCCGTAGTCCTCGACTATGCCGTACTTGAGCTGAGGGCCGAACGCCTTGTAGAAGCCGAGGTACTTCTCCCTGTCCTCGTCCAGCATCCTGGCGAGCTCCGCTTTGATCTTCTTCTCGAGATTCGACCTGATGGTGGCCAGCTGGCGGTCGTGCTGGAGCAGCTCCCTTGAGATGTTGAGAGACAGATCCGGGGAGTCCACTATCCCGCGCACGAACCTGAAGCAGTCAGGGAGAAGGTCCTTGCACTTGTCCATGATGAGCACGCCCGAGGAGTAAAGCTGGAGGCCGGGCTCGTACTCCCTGCTGTAGAAGTTGTAGGGCGCCTGACCGGGGATGAACAGCATCGCGCGGAAGCTCACGACCCCCTCCGCGTTGACCCTCATCACAGACACGGGATCCTCCCAGTCCCTGAACTTCTCCTTGTAGAACGCCTTGCAGTCGTCGTCGGAGACCTCGTCCCTGGGCCTCTGCCAGATGGGGATCATGCTGTTGACGACCTCGTCCTTGATGGATGTCACCCACTCCTTCTTGGGGTTGCCGTCGTCATCCTTCTCCTCGGTCTCGACGTAATCCTCCCTCTCGACCTCCATGTGTATGGGCCAGCGGACGTAGTCCGAGTACTTCTTGATGAGGGACTGGACCTCGTACGAATCCAGATACCTGCTGTAGTTCTCGTTCTCGTCGTCTTGACGGAGGTGCATGATAACATCGGTCCCCCAGGAGTCCCTCTGACCCTCCTTCAGGGTGTACCCGTCTGTCCCCTCGCTGCTCCACTGCCAGGCCTCGTCGGACCCGTATGGCCGGGACACGACGGTGACCTTGTCTGATACCAGGAACGATGAGTAGAATCCCACGCCGAACTGCCCGATGATGTCTATGTCGGGATTGTCGACCTCTTTCTTGAAATCGAGGGATCCGCTGTGGGCGATGACCCCCAGGTTGGAGTCCATCTCCTCCTTCGTCATCCCGATGCCGTTGTCGGAGACCGTGACGGTGCCGGCGTCCTTGTCGACCGACACCCTGATGCTCAGGTCCTCCCTGGATACAGGGACGGACGAATCGGTTATGGACCTGTAGTAGAGCTTGTCGAGGGCATCCGATGCGTTTGAGATTATCTCCCTCAGGAAAATCTCCCTGTGGGTGTAGATGGAATTGATCATGAGGTTGAGGAGCTGCTTTGACTCCGCCTTGAACTGTTTCTTGGCCATGTACACTACCTCTGATGCGACCCGCTCGGGGTGCTATGGAGCTTCTACTGTTAGAACTTCTATAAGAATGTTCCTGATAAACGATCGCACCCTAGCTTCATCTTCAGAGACCGAAGAACGGCCTCGTACCCCTGCATGCGGGGTAGTCGCAGCACCCGTAGAACCTGCGGCCGTTGGCTGCCGAGATCCTCATCGGCCCGAAGCACTCCGGGCAGAACGGTGTGGACTTGGATAGCATCGGATTGTCGGCGATGATCTCCTGCACGAACGGCGAAGTTCCCGACTGCGCGTATCCGTCCTCGTCCATCCTGTTGACGATGAACAGCCTCTTTCTGGCGCGGGTCATCGCCACATATAGCACCCTCCTCTCCTCCGGCAGCTCGATCCCCTCCTCCCGGCGCCTGAAGAGGTCCCCTATGCTGTCGGAAGCCAGTGACGGGAACCCTCCCCTGTCCCGGTCCGCGAGGAGGAACACGAAGTCTGCCTCCAGCCCCTTGGAGGAATGGGCGGTCATGAACCTGAGCGGCCTCACGTCCTCCCATCCGCCGGAGTCCTCTGACCATCTGCGGTACGTCACATCCACGGTTCCGGACGAGGGGCCGTCCCTCGAGCCGAACAGGAACTGTCCTGTGCCTCCCCCCAGGGCGTAGACGTCGTTCCTGGTCCTGCCCACGACCATTACCGACCCCGACGGGTCGAGGTAGTCCAGCCGGTTGGAGATCATCCGGGGGATGTCCCTGTCCGAGGCGACCGGCAGGAGCTGCACCGGTATCGTAGGGTCCGCGCCCATGGATACCACATGCTTCTTCTGCTGCATGGGGTTCTTGGAGATGAAGCGGGAGGCCATGTCCGCGATCTGCTGCGGATAGCGGTAGGTGCGCTCTATCCTACGGACGGAGACCCGGCCGTACCCGCCCCAGACCTTCCCGAAGTCGTACATCTGCCACACGTCTCCGCCTGTGAACGAGTAGATGCTCTGCCAGTCGTCCCCGACGCAGAACAAGCGGAAGCCCGTGGCCGAGCGGAGCACCATGAGCAGGTCGACCAGTATCGACGAGACGTCCTGGTACTCGTCCACCAGCACCCAGGAGTAGCGCTTCCCGGGACTGCGGCCCGCCCTCACCGACTCCGCCGCCTGGATGACCATGTCCTCGTAGTCCGCCATGTCCCTCTCCAGGCACACCATGTTGTAGTGGTCCCATACGCGGTCCAGGAGGAACAGCATCTCGGAGACGTCCGCCCTCAGGGCGGTCGGGTTCCTCCTGTTAGCCTCGTCCAGCTGGCGCATGTTTGTGCCTGTGGACTTGCACCTGGAGATGAATGTCCCGACCTGGTCCGGTACGCGAGTCCCCCATGCCTCCAGTATCCCCGCGGCGAGGTCGTTGACGTTCATCGCCTCCGCCTCTATGCCGTGCCTCCGCAGCATGTCCATGACGGACCTGCGGTCCTTGGAAGCCGCACGGGCGTCCTCGTCATCGGCACGGATCGTGAACGCGACCCCTCCATGCTCGACCCTGAGGTGCGCGGGGATGACGGAATCGGTCCCGTGGGACGGACGGATGTACTCGCAGCGTATGCCGCACTCGAAGAGCACGTCGGCTATGCACCTGAGCCCCCGACCGCGGATGGGCAGGCCCCCGTAGCTGAGGTCCGACGCCCCGGACTGCCTCATAGACTCGACGTACTGCATGAAGGCCCTGGCGCAGCGCCTGTCGCTCTCCACCAGATCGTAGATGATCCCTGCAAGGAGCTCCGTGCGGACCCTCCCCACGCATCCCTTCCTCCTCAGGATCCTGTTGCCGAGGGCGTGGATCGTCATGATGTCCGACCCGAACCCGGGACCGAACTCCTCCCCGACCGCCCTCCTGAGGTCGGCGACCGTGTTGTTGGTCAGGGATATCATGAGAATGGATCCAGGATCGACCCCCAGGTCCTCGACCAGGTGGCGGACCTTGCCGATGAGAGTCGTGGTCTTCCCGGTCCCGGCACCCGCGATGACGAGCTGCGTGGGGGAGTCGTCCATGACGGCCTCCATCTGCTGGCGGTCTAGGGCATGGCCCCGCACCACCATGGGCTTCTGACGAGAACCGCGGCCGACCATGAGTTCCCGATGCCGAGGACCGATAAAGCGGTTGCTTCAGCGGCGCCTGGCCGCGACGGAGGCCATCACGGCATCGTAGGCCTCCCTGTAAGGTATGCCCTTCTCGCGGCAGATCGCTGCCAGGGACTCGTACTCCGGATGGACCTTGACGACATCGCCGCGCGTCAGGACCTTGACCTCGACCCTGCCCAAGGGGGTCTCGATCTCCTCGATCCTGCGCGACATTACTGACCTCTCTACAGGGGTCCTGCGTATCCCTGCTGTGGAGGTCTCCTCGAATATTATTCCCTCCATCCTGGGACGCTCCGACTCCTTGCATATGACCGTCAGGAGGTACGCCGGACGGCCCTTCTTCATGAACACCGGCGTGTAATGGGCGTCCTTCGCTCCCTCGCGCATAAGTCTCTCCGCCGCGTAGCCGAGAGCCTCGCCGGTGCAGTCGTCGATGTTGCACTCCAGCTTCACCGCCGTGTCCGCCTCGGGCTCCGGGTCGACGATCATCGCCCTCAGAATCCCGGACAGCTCCGACTCCCTCTTTCCGGCGCCCATACCGACGCGGACCACCCTGAACGAGGCTGGCGGATCGCATGTGCGGGCTGCCGCGGCGAACGCGGCCCCGGTGGGGGTGACGTGCTCCCCCCTGGCCCCTGTGATGCTCAGAGCCAGCCCGTGAGCTGACACGATGTTGGCGACGGCCGGAACCGGAACGGGCAGGATGCCGTGCTGGCACCTCACTGTCCCGACGCCTTCGTGGAGCTCCGAGAAGCAGACGTCCGAGACCCCGAGGCTATCCAGGCACACGCCCAGGGACACGATGTCGGCTATCGAGTCCAATGCGCCGACCTCGTGGAAGTGGACCTCGTCGAGGGGGACTCCGTGAGCCTTGGCCTCCGCCTCGGCGAGGACCTCGAGGATCCTCGAGGATATCGATCTGGCTCTGTCGGTCATGTCGGCGCCATCGATGATGGCCATGATCTCCCGGAGGCCGCGATGGTTATGGCTGTGGCCATGTGGATCGTGATGGCTATGGCCCCCGTACAGGTACTCCATGTCATGATCGTGGTTGTCCTCCTCCAGGACCACGTCGAAATCGCATACGTCGAGCCCCGACTTCTTGACCCTCGACACCCTGTATCCGAACCCGGAAACCCCGAGGCTGGACAGCGCCCTGTCCAGGGTGGCTGTGTCGGCGCCCAGGTCTATCATCGCGGCGACAGCCATGTCGCCGCTGATGCCGGAGTAGCATTCGAAGTACAGGGTTCCAGACATATGTCTCACTGGCTCTCGAAGGCTGAGGCGACTTCTTTAAGGTATTCCCTGATTGGCAGATGCTGGGGGCACTCCTTCTCGCATCTCCCGCACCCGATGCAGTCGGAAGCCTTGCCGTGATCCCTTGAGTAGTTCCTGTAGTAGAACACCTGGATGTTGAGCCCAGCGGACGGCGCGTTCCTCATGTTGTTGTACAGAGCGAAGTACTCTGCGATAGGGATGTCCTTAGGACAGCCCTTCATGCAGTACCTGCAGGAGGTGCATGGGACCGCTATTGACCTCTCTATAATCTCCTTCGCCCTCGAAACGACCTCAAGCTCGCGGGCATCCAGCGGTTTGAAGTCCTTCATGAATGAGAGGTTATCCGACATCTGGCTCATGTCCGACATGCCGGACAGCACCGTCTCGACGCCCTCCTGGCTCGCCGCGAACCTTATTGCCCATGATGCGGGGGACATGCCGGGAGCCTCGGACTCGAACATCTCCCTTACCTGAGCCGGGACGTTGGCCAGAGCCCCTCCCTTGACGGGCTCCATCACTATCACGGGTATGCCCCTCGAGCGGGCGATCTCCAGGCACCTGCGGCTCTCGATCGAGGGGGCATCCATGTCCAGGTAGTTGACCTGAAACTGGATGAAGTCCACATCCGGATGCTCGTCCAGCACCTGCACGAGGAAATCGGCGTCATCATGGAAGGAGAATCCCAGCCTGCGTATCCTGCCCTCCTCCTTCTTGCCTTCCAGGAACCCGAATGTGTCCAGATCCTGGGCGGTGTGGTAGAAGTTCCTGCTGACGTTGTGGACCAGGTAGTTGTCGAAATAGTCCACCCCGCACCTCTCGAGCTGCTCGGAGAACACCCTCTCCTGCTCCTCCGCCGAGGACACCATCATTATCGGCATCTTCGTGGAAAGACGGAAGCTGTCCCGCGGGTAGCGAGCCACCAGTGCCTCCCCTATCGCCCTCTCGCTCATGCCGTCATGGTACATGTAGGCGGTGTCGAAGTAGTTCAACCCCGCATCCATGAACGCATCTACCATCTGCTTCAGAACGTCCATGTCGACACTGGACTGGTCGTCACTGCTCTTCAGTGGTAGCCTCATCAATCCGAATCCGAGCTCTGCCATGTCCTGCCCCATCGGCGGGAATTTTATTTAGAGTTTACTCCAACTCCAATTATTTCATCGCATGAGGCGCCGGGGCTCAGCGCCTTTTTCCCAGTATGCTGCCGCCGCGCGTGTCCTTGTACTTGCCCGGAACGTGCCTTGCATCGCAGAACGGCTTGTTCTTGGAGGCCCCGCATCTGCACAGGACGTACCTGTTGCGTGTCTCGTACATCTCCCCGTCCTCTGATTCGAGGGGCACGCCGCCCATGACGTAGATCCCGCCGCTGACGTCCTTCCCGGGATCCTGCACTATGTATATCGACGGCTCCAGGAGATCCTCGTGAATGCGCCCGTCCTTGTCGATCGCCACTATCCTGCCTGATGGACACTCGCAGGCAGCGCGTATGACCTCGTTCCTTGCCTCCGGGTCGTCGGAGCGAGGTAGCAGGTCCCATGCGCTCCCGTCCCTGCGGTGACAGAACCTGGATAGCGAGCAGCGGAGGTCGTCCGTCATATCGATGCCCGGGCCCTCGAGCAGTTCCGCCCTCTCCCGGTACGGACGCCTATCAGCCGTCTCCTCGCCCCTGAACCTCTTGTGGGAGTGACCGTCGCAGAATGGCGCTTCGGAGGACCTGCCGCATCTGCACAGCGCATAGGAATCCGATTGGGGCAGTTCCCTCCCGTCCTCCCACGAGCGCACACCGTCCCGAAGGACTATGACCTTCTCGTGGACGGGGATTCCGCCCCGCACGATGTACGGGCCGTCCTTGGTGATCTTGATGGATCTTTCCATATGGATGGGAATAGCCCTGCGGATGTAAATAACGGCGCCCGCAGGGCAGGTTTGTTCAGACGAACCTGACGGCCGTCCCGTAGGCGAATACCTCGGCTGCTCCCGCTGCTATCGCCGAAGTGGAATACCTCATGGAGACAATGGCATCCGCCCCAAGCCTCTCCGCATCCTCCACCATCCTCTTCGTGGCTATGGCGCGGGACTCGTTCATCATCTCCGTGTACGTCGAGAGCTCCCCTCCCACCAGGGACTTCAGCCCTGGCCGATGTCGCGCCCCACGTTCTTCGTCTGGATCATGCATCCCTTGGCGATCCCGATTATCTCGTAGTTCCTACCGGGAATCGACTCAGTAGTCGTCAACAGCATCGTCCAACCCCTCCTCTACCTCTCTGAACCTCTGCACCGTGCAATACACCAGGACTGCGGACAGGACCGCGACGACGACCGCGGAGAGTGCCACAACAGGAACTGGCATCTCCATCAGGAAGTACATCACGGGCAGTGCCGAGAACATGGCGATGACGAGAACCGCCGATAGCGCGGCCCCTGCCTTCTTGCCTACTGCCTTGTCCATGGCGGGGTCAGATTCGGGGACGTATTTATCGTTTATCGATAAATCGATACGGACCCGAAGAGCGGCCGGAGACCGACGAGGTTAACTATGGATTGCACATAACCTCGAGCGTCAGGAGATGGAGGACGGCCGACGGTAGCCGCAAGGCAGCTGAGGAAGTTCCCCCCTCCAAGGGCGAGGTGGACCGGCGCAAGCCGGTACGGCGAGAGCCGTGGCAAGGGCACAGAAACGACACAGACCCGGCCGACAGGATGATGCGCCAGGCGCAGACGTTCCCGGGGATTTGGTGAAACGGCGACTCCCCACCGGAGCAAGTCCGCACAACGGGGAAGACCTGCCCGGGACCCGTGGGTAGGACGCGTAGTTGAATGCCGTCTGAAACAGAAGGGGGGCTACTACCACCACCTGACACCCAATACACCCAGGAGAGCCCTCACATGATGCTTAACCGCTGCCCAAAGTACGCCCCGGACACCGGGATCAGGACCGTGCCTCCCGAGGAGACTCTCAGGAGGGCCCTTCCCCTTCTTGACGTGGCGGGACTTGGGGAGCCGGAGGACATCACCTCCAAGGACGACATAGGCATCCCCGTGTTCTCCGTGGACAGGCAGGAGACGCCGTTCGGTAAGGCGAAGTTCTACAACGGCAAGGGAGTGACGCCCGAGCAGGCGAAGGCTTCCGCCGTCATGGAGTCCCTCGAAAGGTACAGCGCCGAGATGCGCGACACCGACGAGGTCGTGTACGGCACATACGATCAGGCGAGGGAGGTGATGATGACGGTCGACCCGCGCGACCTCATACTCCCGCAGCGCACGTACGAGGCCAGCATGACCGAGGAGATCGCCTGGGTCGAGGCCTGGGAGATGTTCAGGGGATGCCCCGTGTGGGTCCCCGCCTGCGCTGTCTTCTACCCATACGTCCCCGACGGCGACCTTCAGCTCTTCGGGTACCACACGAACGGCATCGCCACCGGCAACTCCATCGAGGAGGCCATACTGCATGCGCTCTTCGAGGACATCGAGAGGGATGCATGGTCCATAGCCGAGGCAAGGGAGCGCACGAACGGCGACATCATCGTGGACGAGGGGTCGATGCCTCACCAGCTCATAGAGAAGTTCGCGGACAGGGGGGTGGAGATCCACCTGAAGGACCTGACGAGCGACCTCGGAGTCCCGACTATCGGAGCGGTGTCGGACGATGTCGCGACCAAGGACCCCGAGATGCTCACCATCGGCGTTGGCACCCATCTCAATCCCGAGATCGCCGCGGTAAGAGCCATAACCGAGGTGGCCCAGAGCAGGGCGACCCACAAGCACGGGGCGAAGATCAACGCACAGCTCCAGAAGGTCACCAGGGACATGGGGTACGAGAGGATCAAGGCAGTCAATCACATGTGGTTCTCCGACAGCCCCCGGAGCATTCGCCTGTCCGAGATGGAGGACGCGTCCACACCCTACGTCCTGGACGACATCGAGGTCGTTCTGGGCAGGCTCATGGAGGGGGGATTCGACAGCGTCGTATGCGCGGACCTTACCCGCCAGGAGATCGGTGTCCCTGTGGTCAGGATGATCGTCCCCGGACTCGAGGTCAGCACGATGGACCCCGAGAGGGAGGGGCTTAGGCTCAGAGGCCTGTGGCCCCCGAGCCGTTGACATCCGCCTTCATGCCTTGCGTACCTTGACCTGGAATCCCGATGCTGAGCAGCATGACCAGGCCGACTTAGAATCCACGATGCCTCCCCTCGGAACTTATGCCCGCCCTGGCATCCGCTGATTCTACCCGTTCGGTGCAGGCATCGGTAACATCAATAATTCGATAGACGTTCTCCGGTGCATGAAGGGGATCAAGGCTGTCGGATTCGATATGGACGGCACTTTCATGAGGACGCACGTCGACTACAGCAAGCTGGACAGCGCGGACAGGGTGGTCCTCCAAAGGCATGGCGTCCCCTTCGATGAGATAGACTTCGGAGACTCGCCGAAGAGGCCATGGGCCCCCATCAGAGGCTGGCTCGAGGCACACGGGAGAGGGGACGAGTGGCCAGCCATCGAGTCCGAGATAGACGGCCTCTTCACAGAGTGCGAGTGCGAGTTCGTGGACGAGGCGGAGCCGTTCCCCGGGTCGGTGGAATGCCTCCCGGAGATCAGGAGCAGGGGCCTGAAGGTCGGCATCCTCACAAGGGGGAGTCTCGAATACGCCAGGAGGGCGCTCGGACCCGTATTCGACGAGTTCGACGTCGTCATGGGAAGGGATCACTCGTTCTACGACAACGCCAAGCCCTCGCCCGTGGCCATGTTCGAGTTCGCCTCAGAGCTTGGGGTCGAACCCGCCGAGATCCTGTACATAGGGGACAATGTGACGGACTACCTCTCCGCCAAAGGGGCAGGCGCGGAGTTCGTCGGAGTCCTCACCGGCAGCGGCACGAGGGAAATGTGGCACTCGATCGACCCGGATATGACGGTCATCGAGAAGGCGGGGGACGTCGTGGACCTCCTATGAGGGCTCCAGGCCCAGAATCGGATAATCGGGAAAGAAAGGGGTTTTTTAAGGGGTTTGCCGCGGGCTTCCGCCCGCGGCCGCATCACTGGGTCCCGTCTCCGAGCTTGTGGACACGGTCCAGGCCCTTGATGTGCTCGAGCTCATCGTACCTGAACCTCTCCAGGTTGTAGGCGAAGGTCTTGTCCGCGGGGAACAGCTTCTTCACGACCTGTATGAGGGTGCTTCCCATGGACATCAGGCCCTTGTTCATGTCGACTCCGAACCTTGTCATTCCGCAGACGACGTGACCGGGGCTGACGACGTCCCTGGGGTCGAGGGCGGTCTTGATCTGCCTCTCCTTGGTTGCAGTGGACCTGTTGTGGATGACGTCCATGTTCCATGCGAAGAACACTCCGAACCCTGTGGTCCTTCCTCCGTAGAGGGCTGCCTTGTCCCCGAGGTAGAAGTTGAACCCGAAGGCCATCATTCCGGTCAGCATCTCGTCGTCCTTGAAGTAGTAGGGCATGAAGAGGACGGTGTTCCTGTCGACCAGGACTCCGATGACTCCTCCGGCCTCCATGTTCATCTCCTCGAATCCCTTGTAGCAGACGTCGGTGAACTCGCCCCAGTAGTGGGTGGGGACGATGACCTCTCCGGGGATCTCCCCGACTCCGACCTTCCTTGCCCTGAACTCGTAGCACCTCTCCTCCCACTCGTGCTCGGCGATCTCGGAGGCGATCTTCCTTCCGCCGGCCTTCTCGGCCATGGCGTCGACGGCGGCCTCCTCGAGGTCGTTGTGGACGTCATCTCCCTGGAGGGTGACGAGCCAGAGGTTCTTGACATCGGGGCAGTGGCATCCCGCCCTCCTCTGGTTGGCGAAGTGCAGGTAGTCGGACCAGGCGACGTGGAGGGGCTTGACCGACGCGTTGGCGACAAGCTCCTGCATGGGCCCGTTCATGTCCTTCAGGTTGTCGAACTCGTATGCCAGGCACCTGATGTTGCCCATGGGGTAGATCCTGAAGGTCATGGTCGCGATGACGCCGAGGGTTCCCTCGGCTCCCGAGAAGAACTGGTTCAGGTTGAAGGAGGCCCTGTAGGACCCTGTCTCGGGGAATCCGGTGGTGACGATGGATCCGTCGTCGACGACGATCTCGGCGTTCAGAACGTTCTCCCTGGCGGAGCCGTACTTGTAGGAGCCGACCCCCATTCCGTTGGTGGAGTACCAGGCTCCGACGGTTCCGGAGGGGAAGGACGAGGGGTAGGAACCGATGATGTACCCCTCCTTCATGCAGGCCTCGAGGAGGTTCTTCCAGGTGATCCCTCCCTGGCACTTCACATAGAGGCTCTCCTTGTTGATCTCGACGACCTTCTTCATCTTCGAGGACATGTCGAGGAGGATACCGCCGCTGGTGGGCATGCATCCGCCCAGACCCCAGGAGGCGCTTCCCCTGGGGGTGACCGCGATACCGTTGGCGTACGCCAGGGCCATGACCTTGGAGACCTGCTCCACGGTCTCGGGCCTTACGATCACGTCGGGGATGTTCTGGAACGCGGTCCCGGCCTCCTTGGGGAGGGGCGCCATGTCGTGGCTGTAGAGGACCTTGTCCATGCTGCTTACGGAAACGTTCTTGTCGCCGACGATCGCCTTGAGGGCCTCGATGATGGCGGGGGTGACCTCCCTGCTGAGCTTGATCTCCTCGACCGCCTTGCCCATGAATCCGTCCTCGATCCTCTTGATGAAGGCCTTGGTGGCCTCGTCGCGGTACTTGCTGGGGCACCTGATGCTGGACCTTCCTCCGAGCTCCTCCGCCTTGTCGGCGGCGGCCTCGTAGTCGCCCTCCCCGGTGAGCTTCACGACGGCGGTGCTGCGGTCGGGGATGTTCCCGGCGACGCAGAATCCGCTGACGGCATCCACGTAGGACGCGAGGTTCCTGAGGGGCAGGTAGTTGGTGACTGCATCCGGGTTGACGCAAGCACCTGTGTCGATGCTGCCGAACATCTGGTCGGCGATTTCCTGGTCCAGCTTGGTCGCTCCGGCTGCCTCCATGATGGCATCCATGGCGGTCAGGTCCGCGTCGACGAACTCGGGCTCCCCCTGGAAGGCGGTGACGGCCTTCAATCCGTTAAAGGATATCTGGAGGGGCTTGACGGAGGGCTCCTGGGCGATGGCCTGGAAAGCCTCCTGCATCTTCTGGATGGAGGGGAACTCGTAGGCGGATGCCTTGGTGACTCCCTTGGGGTGGAGTTTGAACGTGACCTCGGTGATGATTGCGAGCCTTCCGGAGGAGGCGGCCAGGGTCTGGATGAGGTTGTACCCGGACATGTAGTACCCGATGTTGTCGTACCCGGTCTCCAGGATACCGCCGTCTGCTCCGATGGCGATGATGTTCTCGACGGAGTCCTTGACGGTGCCGTACTTGTAGGAGCCTATTCCGGCCTCCTCTGTGTACACCCAGTCCTCCACGATGGGGTCGGCTCCCGCGGGGATCACTCCGAGTGTGAGCCCCTCGGCGTCGACGGCGTTCATGATCGCCTTCATCTTGCAACCGACCTGGGCCTTCACGGTCATGGCGACCGGGTCCACGTCGATGATTGCATCCATGGCTGACGTGTCGATGAGGAGCGCACCCTCGGTGTGGGACCCTTTCCTGCTGAGAGGGGACAGGGAGACGCCGTTGTTGGTTGCGCAGGCGACGACCTTGGACAGGTCGTCCATGTTTGCCGGTTTGACAATGACTCTGCCCTCGACCTCGGTGATCTTGGATGTCCCGATGAGGGCGCCGATGTGCTCCGCCACCTCGGCGGGCACTACCATGCTGTCGCATTCTGTGCATTTCATGAGTCTGACCTCCACTGTTCGGACAGTGTTAGATTAACCTAGTGGAGGGGAAGCTAATGATGCGTTATAAGGGTTTCCCGCTCGGAAAAGAAATGAGACTGTATGAGATTAATCCGCCTTCGGAAACAAGTCTGGCTAAGGATCTCTCGTCGCATGAGAACAAGTGGGTGCGGCAACGGCAGTCCGAGCAGCCGAAACCGTCCGCGAACGGAACCATCCCGCATGCCGCCGCCATGGCTGCGAGAGTGCACTCGGGTATGAAGTCGGGATAAGACTCGTAAGCCTCCGCGGATTCGGCGGCCATCGTGAGACGGTCTATGTGCCAGCGTACCCTCTTGTCCTTGGACAGGTGCCTGGATATCCTCTGGTCCAGCCCGCCCATGGCGCTGCCGACGTAGCAGTACATCCCGCGGGGGAAGGTTAAGGTACCCAGGGCCCCGACGTCCAGTACGGTGTCGGAGCCCAGGTTGATTGCGAGGACGTAGGTCCCCTTCCTGATCATTGCTTGCTCTCGTCCTCCACCTGCGAGCGGGTCTTGATGCGGACGATCACGCTGCTGTCGTCGATCTTGGACGGGGATATGTCGGCGACTTCGCCCAGCCTCCTGCCGTACACCATGACGTTCTCCAGGTACTCCCTGTGCTCGTGGTAGGGGATCTTGATCCTGAGCCCGTCCAGGTGCAGAACCATCGGGGCGGGCCTGAGGCACATGTTGATGGGTTCGTACTCCTCCAGGATCTGCTTGACCTCTGCAGGGTGGACGAACAGCGGGTCCTCCTCGAGGCTGCGCTTCTTGTCCCTGAGGATCGCCACCATGGTGTCTGCGATCTCGTCGAGCTTCGCCCTTTCCGGCGGGGTCCTCATCCTGGATGCCTTCCTGCCGACACCGGTGACTATCGCGTCGCATGTGTCCTCAATGCCCTCGGGCACCGGACCGGAGACCAGCAGCGTGGGCACGTGTATGTCCTTCATGAGCTCCGACTTCTTCTCGACGCATGACTTGAAGTTCCCCATCATGAAGATGACGCCGTCGTACTCGTCCAGGATCATCCTCTCGGTCATGGATATCTGGGACGTGGCTTTGCCGCGCCCCCTTGCCATGCCCATGACGACGGTTATGGCGCCGTACCTCCTGAGCTCCTCCGCTATATCGCAGATCGGATGCGGCATGTGGTGCCTCCCCAGAGTGGGGCCGACCACCGCGATCTCTGTGCCCGCCAGCGGGACCTCCTTGACGACGCCCCCGATGTCGTTGCATACCTTCTCTATGGCCGCCCTGTCCTCCTCCGGCACCGACATGGTGACGGAGAGCATCTGGGCGCTCCTGTTCTTCTGGAGAACGACGCCGCCCACGTCCTCGATGAGCTCGTAGAGCTCTTCGGAACGGTAGACGCCCCCGTCGTACATCATGACCTCAAACATCAGCGGAACCTCCCATCTCCGTGTGGATCCTCTTGCCCTCGTCGATCATCTCCTGGAGGAGTATCTCCTCGGTGGCGACCACCGTGATGACGTTGCCGGAGATCAGGGTCTTCCTGTTCTTGATGCCCTCGGGCATGGTCCTCCAGATGGCCCCGATGATCTCGCGCATGTCCTCCTCGCCGGTGGCTATGACCATGCCGGAAAGCTCGGACTCCGTGGCTCCCCTCACGTCGATGTCGAACCTCGTCTGCTGGTAGACGGCACCCCTCCCGTACCTGGCCCAGAGGACCCTCAGTATGTCCGGGGCGTAGCGCTCCTGCGTGATGGTCAAGTGTACGCCGCCGACATCCGTCCTGACGGTGGACACATCCCCTACAGTCTTGGGGGCGGGGGCCGCCCTCAGGACAACCGAGAATATGAACAGGGGCCTCTCGGGATCGAGGCACAGCAGGACCTTGTCTATCATGACGGCCTTGTTCAGGTCGCTCATTATCTCGTCGAATAGCTTGGAGTAGACTTCCGAGCCGTACTCATCCTTCCCTATGACCTGTATGTCCATCGGACCGCCTCACAGGAACCCGGAGCTCAGCAGGGCGCCTCCGACGGCCCCGATGTACTGGGAGTCCGGCGGGACGATCGGCTCCTCGCCGAGGACCTCGCCCACCTGCTTCACGAGTCCGGAGATCAGGGACGTCCCCCCGACCTCGATGATGGGGCGCCTGACATCGATCTCCTGGAGCTGCTGCTCGTAGACCTGCTCCGCCACCGAATGGCATGCGGCTGCCGCCACGTCCTCGAAGCTCTTCCCCTCACCGAGGGTGGTGACCAGGTCCTGGATTCCGAACACCGAGCAGTACGAGTTCATCTTGGCGTTCCTCCAGTCGCCCTTGATGGCGAGGGCGCCAAGCTCGGTGACGTCGATCTTGAGCCTCCTGGAGGTCATCTCGAGGAACCTTCCAGACGCACCGGCGCATATTCCGCCCATGGTGAAGTTGTCGGGGACCCCGTCCCTCACGGTGATGGCCTTGTTGTCCATCCCGCCGATGTCCAGGATTGTCGCCTCCCCCTTCTGGCGGTCGGCCAGCCATACGGCCCCCTTGGAGTTGACTGTCAGCTCCTCCTGGACCAGCTTGGCGTTGAAGTGGTCGCCCAGGGTGAACCTGCCGTATCCGGTGGTCCCGATGGCCTCGATGTCCTTCAGCTCCACGCCCGCCATCTTCATGGCGTTCTCGAGGACCTGGGTTGCGGACGCCACGACGTCCCCGGACGGGGTCCAGTCCTTGCCTATGATCTTGTTGTTCTCCATGATGACGGCCTTTGTGGTGGACGATCCGGAGTCGAGGCCGGCGGTGAGGCCAGACTGCCTCTCCCTTGCGAGGAGCTCCTTCCTGGTGACGATCGTCACCAGGGCCTCCATCCTTGTGAGCAGCTGGGACGCCTTGAGCCTCTCTGTGAACGAGTATGTGACCACGGGGAGCCTGGTGTTCTCCTGTATGAACCTCCTGAGCTCGTTCCTGATCAGGGCGGCCTCGGCGCACCTGAAGCATGTGGCGATGAAAACCGCATCCGCATCGTACTTCTCGTCGGCCAGCTGGGCTGCCCTGGCGATCATCAGCTTGAGCTGCGGGGACCGGGGGTTGAACCCGAACCTCTTCGCCGCATCGTCGATGTCCGCCGCGGACACGTCGGGGTAGACGATCTTGGCGCCCACGGACCTCGCCGCCTTCTCTATCTCGTACTGGACGCTGCTGTACTCGGTTCCGCATGAAAGCTGCGCTATCTTGATGGTCACTCCAATCCCTCCAGGAACTGCTTTGTGCGGGAGACGAACTCCACCGCCTGCTGGTCATCCTCCGGGTACCTGACGTGCAGGGTGGGGATGCCGCGCCTCTTGATGAGGTACTGCACCATGATGTTGGACCTCTCGCATCCCACGCAGCCGAAGCTGTAGGGGCAGTCGTCCATAATGATCGCTGCCTCGGCCTGGTCTATGAGGGGACCCCATACGGCCAGCCTCCCCCTGATGCCGGAGGGTACCTCCACACCTGCGTATTTCAGGCCCTTGACGACATCGTCAAGCGTGACGTTCATCGGAGGCATGTCCACCTCCAGGTTGTCGACCCTTTCCTGGATCGCTGCCATGGCGCTGAGGGGCTCGTGCCCGAACCTCTCCACCAGGTCGAACAGCACAAGGCTGTTCGGTGGATCTATGAAGACCTTCATCAGTGCACCTCGCAAATCTTCTTGAAATCGTTTACTGGAATGCGTTTCCTGTCCTCGGGCTCGGGGAACTCGTCCCCGTCCCTGATGTTCTCGAGACCGTACTGGATCCTCGAGAGGAGCTCCCACTCCTCCTCCAGCTGCGCGTATCCCGGCCTGGTGCCGTGCTGAGCCCTGCACCTGCGCGGATCGCTGCATGGGTACGCCCTGACCTTGGAGAATACCTCGTTGGGATAGGTCTCCCTGACCTTGGCGAGTATCTGCCTGACGACTGCGGCGGGAGCCTCCACGAGGCAGCCGTAGCACGTCTCCTTCACGATGGCCGACTCCCCGAAGGAATGCACCATGCGCGACAGCTGGTCGGGGGTCAGCATCGACCTGGGGGATATCATGAAGAGCCTGGTCTCCCTCATCTCGCTCATATCTTTCCCTCCGTGATGTACACGACGTCGTCGTCCTTCAGGTCCTTCATGAGCCTATCGAGGTCGTCGACGAACTTTCCTACTATGTTGGTCCCGTACGGCTCCTCTCCGGTGGGGCCGTACTCCTTGCTGTCCTGCAGCCTGATGCCGATCAGACCGTGATGGGGCCTAGCCTGGTTGGTCAGGCCGATGTCCCCCTTCTTGACCTTCTTGAACGGGTCCTGGGGGTAGAGGTTCTTCCCCCTGACCTCGTCGCCGTAGAAAGTGACCATCGGAAGGCCCTCGAATGTGAACTGGACCTTCAGGGACCCCACGGACTTGTGGCTGAGCCCCGTGACCTTCCTGAAGTAGTGGGCGCTTATCGGGTCTTTGTCGTTTATCTCGACCCTGAAAACCCTGTCCCTGGGAACGCCGAAGGTCTCCACCTCGCCGGCCTTCAGGGCCGCTATCGTGTGCCAGGGCGTCTGCTCCGCGATTATGGCATCGTCCGACGTGTCCCCGGTACGGACCTGCTTGATTCCGGCCGCTTCCAGGAAGCCTGCGCCCTCGGACTGCGTGAGCCCGACTGCGAGTGCCCTCGGGGGGTTGGTGACAACTGTGATGCTGCTGCCTGCCTCGGCATGTGCGAGTATCGCCCCTCCCATGGTTACCTGCCCGGCGGCGTTGTGGGATGTGGAGACCTGCCTCCTGTCCTTGTAGATGAACAGCCTGCCGGTTCCGACCCCGTTGTTCCTGACGGTGATGCTGCCCACGTCCCTGACCCTGCAGTCCTCGGCCGGGATGTCCACATCCATGTCCTCCGAGCACGCCAGGAAGCTGCCTGTCGCCTCGGTGACCCCGATGGTCCCACCGGAGGATAGGATGAGGAGGTGCTCAGCCGACTCGGGGGACTCCCTGTCCAGGTCGACCCTCATGCAGGACTCGACCCTGAAGCCCTCCTCCAGCTTGAACGACAGGTCGTCCGTGACCTTCACGTTCTCGGTGCTCGTCTCCGACATAAGCGGGCGTACGCTGACGATCCTGTCCCCCTCCCTGAGGGCGTCCAGGATGTGCCTTCCGACCGTGATCCTGCCGATGACCCCCTGCCCGGCGCCGTAGCATCCGGAGTGGTTGTCCCTGGCGATCATCATGTACGTCGTGTGGTTGTCGAAGCCGCCGAGCGCGAGGAAGCAGTCGTAGGTCCTGTATCTGTATGTTCCCCTGTCCACCTCGATCTCGGTGGGGAAGGAGCCGAACGCGGCGATGTCGTGGGTTACCCACCTGGCGTTGACCTCCGGCATCCTGTCCCTGACGGACCTCCAGATCTCGGCCTCCGGCGAGTCGTTGAGGTGCATCACCATGACCCCTTTCTCGGTGACTATCTCGAAGTCGCTGGTCTCCTTGACGACCTTTTCGGAGGAGAGGTGGACGGACACCAGGGACCCCGGAACGTAGGGCTCCCCTGCCAGCGCAGTCTTCAGCGTGGACCCTGCCCTGAGGGTCTTCTCCGCTCCGTTGACGATTACCTTCATCTTCCCCCCTCCGGCAGCATGGACTGCACCTTGGATACGATCTCGTCCAGCTTATCCTGGGTGCACGTGACGCCCCTGACCACGCCGGTGACGATCTCGACGATCTCCCCCTTGGTCTGGATCTTGTCCTCCGGGGGCATGACGGCGCGTGTCTTGCATCCCACCGCGGCGAAGTCCTCGAAGTCCACGGGGCACTGCGCGACGATGATGGTGGGTATGTCCACGTTCCTGAGGATCAGCCTCGCCTTGTACACGATGTGCATGCGGACGTTGCCCAGGTGGATCAGAGCGACCTTGTACTGCTGGATCCTGTCCGCCTCTATCGGGTCCAGACCGAAGCAGGACCCGGTGGTCATGTCGGGTGCGTCTGCAGGGACCCCGGACCCAGCGTTCACGACGAGAACGCTCGTGTCTATGCCCTCCTCCCTGAGGGCGTACGTGATCTCGCAGACGGGTTTTGTGATGTGCCTGCGGCCTGGCCCCATCGCGATGGCGACGACGTCCCTGCCGGACTCGGAGATTGTCGCCCTCTGCGCGAGACCGCCTCCGACTCCGAGGCCCATCGACTCCCTGCACTCCACGAAGCTGAGATGTCTTCCCATCTTCTGCTTCATGGTCATTCACCTTCAGGCACCGGCTCCATGGCGAACTCTTCTAGGACCTGCTCGGGCTTCCCGATGGTGACCAGCTTGCCACCCTTCATGAACGCAGCGCGGTCGCAGCAGTTCAGCACGAAGTCCATGTCGTGGCTGACCACTATGAACGTCTCGCCCAGGGTCTCCCTGGCGCGTATGACGGATTTCGCGATGATCGTCTTGGTAATCGGGTCCATCGTACCTGTGGGCTCGTCCAGTATGATTATGCGGGGCTCCTTGATGAGCACCTGGGCGAAGGCAATCCTCTGGCATTCTCCGACGGACAGAGAGTCGGGGTAGGCGTAGAGGATCTTCTCGATGTTCTGCTTGTCGAACCCGACGCTTGTCAGAACCTGGATGGCCTTGACCTTGGCGAGCTCGGCGGGCATCTTCATCCCGATGCAGGTCGAGAGGTTCTGGAGCACCGTGTCGAATGGATACAGGGTGTACTCCTGATGGAGGAACCCGATGTAGGGGGTTGCCCTCCCCTTCCCGGCGAATCCCTGCTCGGACATGTCGATCCAGTCGTCGCCGATCTTGATCTTGACGCTGCCTCCGGTTGCGGGGGTCATACCTGCGATCATCCTGGAGGTGGTGGTCTTACCCGCTCCGGAGTACCCTACCAGCGCGAACACTTCCCTCTCCTTTATGTCGAAACTGACGCCGTCCACGGCCTTGACCACACCCCTGACGACGGAGAAGTAGTGCTTCTCTGCGTTGTCGAGTACGATCAGGGGCTCGCCGAGCTCCCCCGACTCCGACTTCTCGAAGTGGTAGTCCTTCATGAACTCGGACGAGACCTTGGCCGGATCGCCCTGCATAGCGACGTTGCCCGCATCCAGAAGGATTGCCTGGTCCGCCATCCTCTCGATGGCCTCGGGCCAGTGGGATGCGAAAACCATGCAGATGTTGTGGCTCCTGACGTAGTCGATCAGTCCCTTGTGAACGGTCTCGGCCGTGGTGGGATCGAGCGTCCCGGTCGGCTCGTCCGCAAGGAAGAACAGCGGCTCCTTGGCGAGCTGTCTGGCCATGACGGTCCTCTGCTTCTCCCCTCCCGACAGGTCCCTTGCGATGTGCGTGGTCCTGTGAGTCATGTTCACGAGCTCGAGCATCTCGATGGCCTTCTCCACCCTGGCGTCTCCCTGGATGTCCGAGGGGATGGCCTCCATGACGTTCTCGACGACCGTCATGTCTCCGAACAGGGCGAACGTCCTCTGAAGCATGATCGCGACATGTCCCTTCACCGCCTGCCTGAGGGGGTCTTCGGGCTTCAGCGACCAGAAGTCCACTGCGAGGGTCTCTGTGTCCCCTCCGCATTTCCCGCACTTCTTCCCGGGGATCGGGAGGTCCAGATCGCCGCACTTGCAGCAGCGGTTGACGTTGTAGATGACGCGGCCCTCGTCGGGGGCGTACTCCTCGCTTCCCCTCAGCATGTGTATGAGCACGCTCTTTCCTGCGGCGCTCTTCCCGATGAGGCCGAGAATCTTTCCGGTGGTGAGCTTTGCGCTGACGTTGTTGAGCACGCAGCGTCCGTCGAAGGACTTGGAGACGTTCTCGATGACAAGAAGATCAATCGACTCTTGAGCCATGTCCCTTTGATTAGTTTCCTTAATTTAAAGTATCGGGAAAAGAGTTCCGACGTTAGTTCCGTTAACGACGTGAAAAGGATTCACGGGTACTTGGAAACGCCCGGTGCCAGAGTATATTTATATGTTGGATGAATGATACATCCAATATGCTCACCCGTCAATCCAAACTGGGCGGCCCGGTACCCAAGTTCAACGACTACCACATCTGGAAGGCGTTCAACTGCCTAGACGAAACCAATCCGGTTGGCAGGAAGAAGCTGGCTGCCCTGCTCAACATAGGGGAGGGGAGCACAAGGACGATCCTCGCCCTCATGCAGGAGCAGGGCATGATAACCATCGGGAAGAGCGGGATATTCCTGACGGAGAGGGGAGCGGCATTCAAGAGGTCCGTCCACATGGACATAGCCGACGTGAGCATCAGCGACCTGACTATAGGCGACAGAGACTGCGCCGTCAGGGTGTCCAAGATGGCCAGGAACGTCAAGTACGGATGCGAGGAGAGGGACGCCGCCATCAAGTCCGGCGCGACCGGCGCCACCACGCTGATCTACTCCAACGGGAAGCTGATGTTCCCGGGATCCGACTACGAGGTGGAGCAGGAAATCGCGTCTAAGATCGGGTCCGTCTTCAACCTGAAGAACGACGACGTGGTCATCATAGGAACCGGGCCCACGAAGGAGTCCGCCGAGGTGGGTGCCGTCATCGCGGGCCTGACAATCATGGGCGGGCTGCAGTTCAACAAGGAGGAGGAGAAGGGCCTCGCTTCCAGGACCACCGGGAACGAGCTGATCTCCATGGCATTCGCCATCCACGACCTCGTGGGCGGGCTCCCGGTATGCGCCCAGTCGAGGGACAACCTGGGCATCAGGATCGAGAACGGAGCGATCATCGACAATGCTTACAGCGGCCCGGTTCTCGAAGAGGTTATTAATGCGGGTACCACAATCAGGAAGATAGCCACAGCCGGCCCCTACAAAGGGATCAGGGTCATCGTGACCCCGATCGAGCTCGACAACCGCGTTATCGCCGCGATAGGCGTCGTGGACATCAGGAGCATGGCCGGAATCAACAACCTGATAAGGCTCAGGAGTGACGACAATGACTAACTGCATGGTATGCGTCGACGCGGGCGTCTGCAAGATGAAGACGCTCATTATCGCGAAAGAGAACGACATGGGCCTCATAGACATAGAGATCAAGAGCGACTGCCCCAACATCCTGAAGATGTCCTGGAAGCTGGAGCCTATGAGCCCGTACGCCGAGGTCGAGGCGGAGTTCCACAAATCAGAGGTCTACAAGCTGGCGAACGAGGCCATCCCGCACACCGCATGCCCGGTCCCTGCCGGCATCGTGAAGGCTCTGGAGGTCGCCGGAGACCTAGGCCTCAAGAGGGACAGCGTCATCAAGTTCGTGGAATCCGAGGACGAGGCCGGGCTCAAGTGATCCCGGACTGCGTCCCCAAGCGGTTTCTTAAAGGCCCCGCCCGGGGCCTGTTTTCATTCCTCCACCGGGAGTATGACGATCTCGGCATCCGGAGCGTGCTTGGCAATGCTCCTGATGCCCTTCACGCAGGAGTCCTTGCGGGTGTACCCCTGCGATGCGGCGATTATCTCCCCGTTGGAGGCCTTCAACCTGAACCTGTACTTCTCGGCGACATCCAGGAAGATCTCGTACTTCGGGTTCTTCCTGAGCACCGGCTCTACCAGGGTCTGGTCCTCGATTGCCGAGCCGCAGTTCGTCCTGATGCTCTCTATGCCGACCTTGCAGGTGGCTAGCGAGGCGTATGTCTGGGAGGTGCAGATTACCTTCCCATTGTTCGCTATCAGGTTAAACATATAGCCGGCATTCGAAGTTTGCTTAACCTCGAATCTGCCCATGCTTTTGACTCCGGAAAATAAAATCGACGTATAGGTTTAAAAAGGAAACGAAGAGCCACGTTCCTCGGAGGATCGACGCGACAGCCTGCACCCTTCGATGTCCAGCATCTCGGCGGCGAATGCGCGTCTCCGGAGCTCTGCCGGGAGGTAAGCGTCGTATCTCCCGGAAGGTTGGTCGTCCTCCGGACATACCAATGACTCTGGGGCCGTCCTGAGCCTCAGTGACTCTGCGGACCTTAGCACGGAATCTGGGTCGAGGTCCGTCCTGACATACATGACGTAAGGCGCGACGGCCCTGACGCCCCTCACCCCCTTCACCCTCGAAACGATCCGGCGAAGGGTGTCGAAGGCCGCGGAACCGACCCAGGGATGGAGCGCGAAGCCGCCCGGCACGGCGGTGACGAGCTCCCCCATGCCCGAAGCGCGGGCAGCCACCCTGCATGCCTCCAGCCTCCCCATGCCCGCCTCGTCCAGATGGTGTGCCGGTGCTCCCGACACCAGAATGTCGCGCATCCTGCGCATGACCTCCCCGTGCACCATCGGACATCCGGACCCCCATGGCGACACGGCATCCCCCTCGTCCTCCACCACCTCTGCCCTCAGAGGCGAGTCGCTCACGGACACCACCCTCCAGGTCCTGCCGGCAAGCATGACCTTCCCGCCGACATCGGGAAGCTTCTGGACTGTGCCTATCTGCTTGCCTCCGCAGACGACCTCCGCCCCATCCCCATCAGAGAAGACCGCACCGAAGTCCCGGTCATGGACGACCCTGTCCCCCTCGGTCCCTATGATTATCGTCATGTCCTCCAGGATCTGTAGGTGGCCGATGGACACCATGTGCCTGACCAGCCCCTTGTACTCCTCGCGCTGGATCCCGCGGAACGGCGGCATTCCGAGAACCGCATCTGCGAGCTCCGTGAACCTGACGTCCAGCCGGGTCTTCAGATAGGAGAGGGTCTGCTGGTACAGCAGCCCGTAGGGGAGCCTGCCGCTCGGTGCCGGCTCGGTCCACCCCTCCTCCGCCAGCTGGGCCATCGCCTCCGCCTTGACCAGGTCGAAGTACACGCCCTCCACGGAGCTCCACCACTTGGATGAGTCCTCGTTGCAGAATACGACCATCTCCGGGGCACCGCCCCTGCGTCCTGAGCGCCCCAGCCTCTGTACCATCGAGGAGCAGCTGTGCGGCGGATCTATCTGGACGACCCTGTCCAGATCGCCGACGTCTATCCCTAGCTCGAGCGTGGATGTCGACACGACGGTCGCCCCGGAACCGGACTTCAATGCATCCTCCGCGGCGGAACGGAGCTCCTGCGACACGCTCCCGTGATGGATCATCACAGGGCAGCGGGAACCCGCCCTCTCCGAGACCTTGGACAGGGACGAGGCCGTCCTCTCGGCGGATATCCTGCTGTTGGAGAAGACTATGCACGAGCACCCGTCTGTCACCTCCAGGAGCCTCCTGTAGTACGCATTGACCGCGACCGCCCTGGAGCGACCGCCGTCCGAGGGGTCTGCCTGCGGGAACCTGTTGTACTCGATGGTGATTGTCGCGCCCCTCCCGTCGAAGCAGCGGACGGTGGATGCGCCCCCGTCCCCGAAGGATATCCACTCCTCGGCAGACGCCCTGTCCGGGAGAGTCGCCGAGAGACCTATGCGGCGGGGCCGGCAACCTGCCACCCTCTCGAGCATGGAGAGGCAGCACACCAGCTGGTCCCCGCGGTCCGTCCCCATGAATGCGTGCATCTCGTCGATGACCACGAACCTGAGGGAGCGGAACATCTCCGCCGCCTGCTCCGGGCGATTTGTCAGTATTCCCTGCAGAGACTCCGGCGTGATCTGCAGTATGTCCGGCGGATCGCGGACCGCCCTGTCCTTGGCACTCCTGGCTATGTCCCCGTGCCAGCCCTCCGCGCGGATTCCTGACTCGCCGAGGACCTCCTCCAGCCTCTCCCTCTGATCGTTGATGAGCGCCTTTAGAGGGCCTATGTACAGTGCCCCCACGCCATCCGGCGGATCCCTGTACAGGGATGCGATTATCGGGAACAGAGCGGCCTCGGTCTTGCCCCCGGACGTTCCGGATGAGATTACCAGGTGGTTATCCGTCCCGAAGAGGATCCCGAACGCCTCCAGCTGCACTTCCCTGAAGCCGGTCCAGCGGCTGGCATGGATGTACTCGCGGAGGAACCAGGGGAGGTCGTCCAGGCAGCTCATACCTCCAGGTCCTCGATGATGTCGTCCGGGTCTATGTCCGGATCGACGGTCCTGCCGCCCACCATCCTGCCGAAGTCCGCCCCCGGGTTCTGATGGAGCGTGTCCAGGAGACTGATGAGGTCCCTGGTTATCTCCCTCGGGGTCAGCATCTCCGGGGACATCGCATTCTCGAGTACGGCCCTGAGGTATTCCTCCAGCATGGCGTCTGTAACCGTCGGCTCGTAGCCGTAGCGCTGGCTGTGGAGGTCCCTTATCCTCCTCAGAAGGACATAGACCTCCTCCGGCGTGAGCGGCCTCAGGTTGATGACCGGGCCCAGGTAGTTGTCGTATCCGCTCTCGTAGCGACCCGCGGTCAGCCTCGACCTGAGCGCCTCGTAGCTGAACAGGCCCCGGCGGGGGTCCTCTATGAATTCGGGAGTGCCGCACACGTACATCGACATGTAGGACGACTTCCCCTGCATTATGTCGTTGAAAATCGTCAGCAGGCGCTCGTAGTTGTTGGACCTAGATGCCTTGCTCGGCAGCTTGTAGAGGACCACCGCCTCGTCCAGGAACACTATGAGCCCCTTGTACCCAGCTACGCGTGAGAACTCCGCCCAGAGCTTTATGAAATCGTACCAGTTGGAATCCCCTATCAGGGAGTGCACCCCCAGGGCTCCCCCAACCTCCGACCTGGACTCGTACTCCCCCTTGAGCCAGCGAAGGGAGGGCATGTCCTCATCGCCCGATGAAACGTCGTCCCTGTACCTGATCAAGGCGGCCGAGAAGTCCTGGGAGTATGTCAGGTGGCTCAGGGATGTGAGCCTATCCCTCATGACCGCCGGATCGCCCTCCGAAGATTCGATCCAAGTCTGCAGCACCGATTCCATTGCCCCTCCTTCCGGACGGGCCTTGACGGCCATGTTCCTCACGAGCTCGCGGTACGTGTTGAGGCCCTCTTTCTTGCTTCCCGTGAGCCTGCGGTTCACGGACAGGTCGGCATCCATGACCACGAACCCCTGTTCCATGGCATAGTTGCGGATCATCTGGGTCATGAAGCTCTTGCCATTCCCGTAGCGCCCGGAGACGAACCTGAAGGCGCCACCTCCGGCGGCAGTGTCCTCCAGGTCCGAGACGAACGTCTCCGTCTCCTTCCTCCTGCCCACTGCTATGTACTCCAGCCCCCTGCGTGGCACTACCCCCGACGACAGGGCGTTCATCAGCGTGACTAGGGTCCTCCTGGGTATCTCCTGCATCTGGAATCGGTTACAGGAGAAGGAATGCGCGTATTTCAACTTGGATATCCCGCCATGCAGGAGACCTCCCCGAGGTACTCCTCCACCACCTTCCCATCCTCGACGATCTGGTCCCCCACAGCGTCCATGGACAGGGCGTTGATGGAGTCCTCGACCGACCTCATCCTCAGACCGTTCGACCTGAGGAACGCCGACGATGTTCCCGACAGGCAAGCCTCAAGATACCCTCTCTGGATAGGCCCCAGCAGACTCTGCAGGGCGTCCCAGCCGAAAGCGGCCGGCCTCACTGGGACGGAAACTTGGACCTCCTCTTGGACCTCCTCGACCCCGACCAACTCCCTCACCGCCTCGAGGTCCCTCTCCGCCCTCGATACCGCCGCGGGATCCAGCGGAGCCCTCGATCTACGTCTGCGGGCCTCCGCCTCCTCGACATCCAGGAACGCTTCCGCGGCGGCCTCCATGCGGAGATACGAGTCCTCGGGGCCGATCGGCCTGCCCGGCACGCGCCTCAGCCCATGCCGGCGGTTGACGACGTTCACTGCCGCCCTCAGGGCATCGTCCACCGGCCTGACGTTGACGCTGCGGGGGGATATGCTCCCATCTGAGATCTTTCCCATGACGTAGCTGTCCTGGACAACGCCGGCAAACATTATCCTGACCCTGCTGCGGACGGCACGGCCGGTGCCCGGATCCACGGGCACTGCATTCAGAGCCGCGTTGAGAGGGCCCTCATAGTCGACGGAACGGTCCATGTACCTGTCGAACCTCCCCCCTGAGATCGCGGACGCAAGACCGGTCGTGAAATGTCCCGGGGGGACCGATGAGAGCTTCGCTATAACCATCACCGACATGTCCCCGGGGTTGCAGTCGCAGGGAGGGTCCAGTCCGTTAAGAAGGGCGTGGTCTAGGCAGACGGTCCTGAGGACGGCGCCCGCCTCCTCGGACGAATCCCCGTAGGCGAAGAGCATCCCCTCGAGGATCCCCATTGCCTCCTGCGCATCCATCCCCATAACAAGGATCTCGCTCAGGAAGAGCCTGAGATACCCCATGTCCGTATCCCCGAACCGCCCGTCGAGCACCGCATCGCGCCAGCAGAGGTAGAACTCCCTCTGACCCTGGCCCATCGTGAGGAAGCAGGGGTGCGCCCTCCCCGAAGGGACGTACGGCGACCATGCGCTCCCACGGTCGCCGATGTGCCCCCTCACGGATTCCATGTACTCCCTCGCATTGACAACGCCCGGGTCTGGAGGGGACGGGAGGACCTGGGGCCCGATCGGGTAGTCGTCGTCCATGATGACCTCCCATCCGATTGCACGTATTTTAAGAAAGGACAGACGGCAACGTTTATTGAAGGGGTCCCCGCATACC
This sequence comes from Methanomassiliicoccaceae archaeon UBA71, assembly GCA_002504405.1. Lineage (GTDB taxonomy): Archaea > Thermoplasmatota > Thermoplasmata > Methanomassiliicoccales > Methanomethylophilaceae > Methanoprimaticola. Next base: position 57,059 of record DARO01000013.1, on the reverse strand, counting down.
GGCGCGATGTCGATAAAGAGCCTCCTCAAGAGCAGCGCGTTCATGATGTCCCTCGCGCTGATCATCGCGCTCCTTACCAACATGAGCGGATCGTTCCCATCGGAAACTCTGGACGCGAGCCTGAGGTCGAACCTCACCGTCGCTCTTCTGGCGGTGATGATGACCATCGCATTCTCTCGCTACAGCTTCAGAAACCTGAGCCCCGTAGCCCACAGCAGGTCCGTCCTCAGGGCCCTCCTCATGGGAACTGTGCTGTCATCACTGATCCCCCTGGCAGGGTACTTCCTGCTCAGGAACACCGAATTCGCGAACGAGGCTGCGGGACTCATATTCATCGCGGCCACGCCGTTCGCCGCCTCCGTCGCACCCCTCTCGTACATACTCAGGGGCGACATGGAACATGCGGCGAGGGGCACCATCTACGTCTACATCGCATCCCTGGTCTGGATACCCTTCGTTGTCTGGATAACGCTCGGGGAGAGCATTAGCATGACGCAGGTCATCCTGGCCGTCATAGAGGTCATAGCGATCCCGTTGGCAGTGTCCAGACTCCTGACCCGGTTCGAGTTCAGCCGCGACGCGATGGCCGTGTTCATGAACCTGTGCATATTCATCCTGGTCTGGCTATCCGTCGGGTCCACCAACTTCTCCACATCCACGGTCTGGGTCCTGGTTGCGTTCGCCGTGATCGCCGGACTGAGGTCGTTCGGCCTCGGCTCCTGCATAGAGGTCGTTGAGAAGAGGATGGGGATCCAATGGGGCCAGAGGGTCACAGACATTCTGATGGCCTCGTACAAGAACAAGGGGATCGCGATCGCGATGTGCATGGCGACCATGGGACCGTTGGCCGCGGACGCCATGGTGGCCATCGCGACTTCCATCGTCATCGAGATCTGCTGGGTCATCTTCATGGACTCGGTCCTGTTCAGCAGGAGGAGGATGGAGAGGGAACTGGCGGCCGAGGCCTGACCGATGCTGCCCGGCCCCGCCCCGCGGGGCCTCATAAACCCCTTCCAGCCACACCGTGTCCAGATATATACGGCGACCACGATTCAGACGCCATGGAAATCACTGTGAGGGGCTACGCTGAGGGCGATCTGCCCGGAATGACGGCCATTTGGAACTCCATCGTGGAGGAAGGGATGGCCTTCCCCCAGGAGGAGCAGCTCACACCGGAATCCGCGAAGGACTTCTTCGGTTCCCAGTCCCACTGCGGCGTTGCCGAGGCATGCGGCAGGATCGTTGGCCTGTACATCCTGCACCCAAACAACGTTGGTAGGTGCGGGCACATCTGCAACGCGTCATACGGCGTGGACAAGGCCATGGCCAACAAGGGCATCGGCACGATGCTCGTGGAGGACTCCCTCAAGGTGGCCGCGGAGATGGGCTTCAGGGTGATGCAGTTCAACGCCGTAGTCCAGGAGAACGCCTCGGCCATCCATCTGTACGAGAGGGAGGGCTTCAAGAGGATCGGGATGGTTCCAGGGGGCTTCAGAGGCATAGACGGGGAGTACAGAACGATCATCCTGTTCTACCACGAGCTCTGATTACCATGGATGGCCATTTCCCCAGATGCTTCATCAGGTCGGTGCTGGCCGGCATGGCCATTGGGATCGGAGGATGCGTTTACCTATCCAGCGAGGTGAAGTGGGTCGGAGCCGTGCTCTTCTCCGTCGGCCTGATGACGGTCGTCGCATTCAGGCTGGACCTGTACACCGGCAAGGTTGGGTATGTTGTAGAGAACAAGCCCTCGTACCTCCTGGACATCCTGATGATAATCGTCGGGAACTTCGTAGGGAGCCTGATCATGGGGGCAATGATGCCCATGGGCGCAGCCGAGACCCTTGTTGCCAACAAGCTCCAGATTGAGGATCTGTCCGTGTTCTTCCGCGGAATCCTCTGCGGAATACTGATGTTCATCGCGGTGGACTTCTACAAGACGAGGAACAGCTTCCTTGCCATATTCTTCTGCGTGCCCGTGTTCATTCTGGCAGGATTCGAGCACTCCATAGCCGACATGTTCTACTTCTGCTCCGCGGGATCGTTCACCCTCGAGTCCCTCGTGTTCATACTGATTGTCCTCGCCGGGAACGCCGTAGGATGCATGCTCATACCCTTCTGCAGGAAGTACATGTACGATCCTGCTCCCGAGCCCGCCCAATGAAACCTGTCCATGCGGGGCGAATGCCCCGCGGACGGACCTTATGGAATTCTGACCAACGCATTTCGCTGCGCCCCCGCCTCCACTTCTACGAGGGCTCCATCGACAGCGAACTTGCCCGAGCGTATCGGAGCCGGTCGCGACAGGGATTCTGGATGACGAGCTGCGGCAGAACCGATGAACCGTTCTCGAGGATGATGATATGAAGAGAAGAAAGGTGAGTGGTCCCCTTGAGATTCGAACTCAAGACCTCCCGGTTATCAGCCGGGCGCTCCAACCAGGCTAAGCTAGGGGACCGTGCAAGACCCAGGATAAAGAAGTACAATATAAACTTTATCGAAGCCCGACGGCTGGCCTGGCAACTGTTTAAAAACACACAGGTGCTTCGCCGGGCCATGGAGCCCCAGTACGCTGAATCCCGCCCCATTATCCCCAGACAGCTCACGCTCATAGCGGCGGCGGTTCTGGCGGCAACGGTGGTCTTTATGGCCTTCTCAGAACTGTTCCTCGGGACGGATATGCCCGGGTGGGCGATTCCGGCCATGGCGGTTGTTTTCGCCGCATTCGTCGTCCTCATGCTTGTCATGAAGCTGGACCTCGAGATATACGAGGACAGGGTGGAGATCTCATACCTCTTCAGGAGGATCGAGATTCCGATGGACAGCATTATCGACTCCCGCTACGGGGAGCTCGAGAAGATAAGGAGCTATTCCGCCTGGGACCTCAAGGGCGTGAAGCGCAAGACCTACACGCGTGTGGGGGACGACTGCGGGATTGCCATGAAGATCAAGGGCAAGCGCGTAACCGTCGTTTCCTGCGGCGATCCTGCGGCTGCCTCGGCGCTCCTGCCTAAGGAGGCTGAGTGACATGCCCGCTACGACGTTCCACTGGATAAGGGTTCAGACGTTCTGCTACGCCACAGAGAGGAAGGAGCTGCTGGAGGAGGTGATGGAATCACTCCTCGGAGAGGCGGAGTACTCGGAGGAGATCACCGAGGGGGAGCATGGGAACACGATGACCATACTCGAGGCCAGACTCACTAAACAGAGGCAGTTCGTCGACCTGTTCACCTCACTGGGGGAGGACATCTGCGACTGGATAGCGGAGGATGTCGACAACAGGGTGGATGAGGACTGCGTGTTCTACATGAGGCTCGATAAGCAGAAGGCCGTCCAGGGGATCTGCGAAGTCGCCCACCACGGGGACGTCGTAGCGATAACCGGCAAGGTGCAGGCGCACCCAGCCAGGAAGGAGGTTGCCGCCAGGATCCTGAAAGAGTTCCTGGCGGGGATTGATCATTCCTCTTGCGAAGGTTCCGGAAGCTGAATCTTCTGGATCTCGCACTCGATGGCACGGCGTCCCTTCACGGTCTTGACCTTGATGATCACGTTGCCGGAACTGACGGTATCGCCCCTCTGGAGCGACCTTCCGAGCCTGTAGAAGACGTATCCGCCTACGGAGTAGTCCTCGTACTCCCCGGGATCGAACACGCCTCCGATGGTCTCCATGACATCGTAGATGTTCGCATCCCCCTTGACGGAGTAGCGGTCGTCACCGAGCGAGACCACGTCCAGCTGGACGACGTCGCTCTCGTCCCATATGTCGCCCACAAGGGCCTCAAGGATGTCCTCGAGCGTGACTATCCCCATAGTGCCCCCGTAGGAGTCCAGGACCACCGCCATGTGGACCTTCGACTTCTGGAAGTCGCTGAGGATGGTTGCGATGCTCATCGTCTCCGGGACGTACTTCACCGGCTTCACTATGTCCCTGAGGGTGAATTTGATCTCGTGGAACACGTTGGTGTAGAACTCCTTGGCATAAACCACTCCGATGATGTTGTCGATACTGTTCTCGTATACCGGGAGCCTGGAGTACCCGGAGGACCCGAACAGGTTGCCGAGCTCCTCCACTGTGCAGTTGACATCGACACCGACCACGTCCACCCTGGGCACGTACACCTCGGAGACCTGGGTGTCGTCGAACCTTATTGCTGACTTGATGAGCTCGCTCTCGCTCTTCTCGATTATGCCGTCGTCCTCGATCTCATCGATCATAACCTCGAGCTCGTCCTCGGTCATGGTGCTGCTGGAATCCCCGACCCTCCTGCCGATGGCATTGGTGAACTTCGTGAATATCCAGGAGAGCGGAGAGAACACAACCTCCACGGCGTGTATCACGCCGCACACCTTCATGGCGTACTTCTCAGGATTCCTCTTGGCCATGGTCTTGGGGGTTATCTCTCCGCAGATCAGGATTATCAGCGTCATGACCACAGTGGACACGATGGAGACGTAGCCCTGCAGCCCTGCAACCAGGATCAGAGCGAACATTGTGGTGGCGAGCGAGCTTGCGCCGATGTTGACCAGGTTGTTCCCGATGAGGATCGTGGTCAGGAACTTGTCGTAGTCCTCCATGATGCTGAGGGTCCTCTCGGCCTTGGCATTGCCCTCCTTCGCCAGTTTCTTTAGACGGACCTGGTTGGCACTTGTGAAAGCGGTCTCGGACATGGAGAAAAAGGCCGAGCATACAACCAGCACTGCTATAATCGCGATGTAGGCTATTATCTGCGTATCCATCGCTTACACGCATCCAGCGGTCATTTTATGCAACAATTTGATCCAACCGTCGTATTACGATTAGAGGGGCACGGATTTAACCCTTACGATTGATGGCACGAAACGAATCCTGCAATACCCTTCTTTAGGGCTGATAAAGTTTTAAAGATAGATGGGCGATAAGGCCCGACGGGATAATCCGATGGTAGACATCAAGTACGAAATTGTTGAGAGGATAGCTGTCCTCTCCGAATCTTCCAAAGGCTGGACCAAGGAGCTCAACCTCATAAGCTGGAACGACAGGGACCCCAAGTACGACATAAGGGAATGGTCCCCCGACCACGCCAAGATGGGCAAGGGCATCACCCTCTCCGACGAGGAGGTCGGTGTCCTGAAGAAGGCCCTCGAGACCAGGGACGTCTGATTCCTGTAAAACCGGGGCTTCCGGATGCCTGTTCCTAAGGTTGAGTACCTGGAGCGCTTCCTGGACGACGTGGACAGGGTCATGTCCGGCCGCCCCGGATCCATCTCAGAAGACCGCTGGCTGGTGAACTACTACGATGCGGAGAAGTGTCGCATCTTGGAGGGATACCTGTCCTGCGAGGACGAGCGCGTTCGCGCCGAGACCATCCTGCTCTTCGCGGAGGTCCGCGAGAGGGCGGTCTCCGAAACCGTTGACGAACTATCCAAGAAGGGATCCGAGAGGATCCGCATGGCATGCCTGGCGTACCGGAGCGCCATCAGGGACGACGACGAGCTGATCCCCCAGCTCTTCGATGTCCTGGAGCATTCCTCCGGGAACGAGTTCATGAAGGCCGCCAACCGCATGGCGTCCGTTGCCAGGGAGGAGGACATCCCCCGCCTCAGAAGGGTCTACGGCCAGGTCGGAGGGGAGATGAGGTCGGCCGTCAGGGCTGTCCTCGACAGGGTCATAGTCAGGAACCCCTCCCTTCAACCCAAGAGGGACCTGATCCTCTCCGTCCCCGTCTACCCCGATGAGGCGATGTTCGAGAAGTTCCTGGACACGGCCACGGATTACATAGACTCCCGGTACAGGGAGAACGTCCTGCCCCGTGAGAAGATAAGCCTTGGGACGTACAACAACGTCGCCAGGGCGCTTTCCAAGATGCGCACGCGCCTGTACAACGAGGCGGACAACCTCCAGTACTACGGCCCGGACAAGGCGGACCGTGCCTCGGAGCTTGCTTCGCTCATCAAGTGGGCGAACGCGGACCTGACCTCCAAGGAGGTCGTGGGGACCGAGAGGAAGCATTCCAGCACCTGCCCCAGATGCGGGGAGCTCATGGTCAACTACAAGGGCATGTGGATATGCCCCGACTGCGGAAGCCTGGACTGACGGAACGCACTTTGATATAGGGCTCCATCATACCTAGCTCCAAGGCGTTCAGGTAACCTCCCGCCGCACCGGCGAGGAGCATTATTCGGGATACCTTGACAAAACAAGGAGTGATAACATGGCATACGGAGGTTACAGGGACAGGGGAAGCAGGGAGGACAGGCCCAGGGAGTTCTTCAAGGCCGTCTGCTCCGACTGCGGAGCGGAATGCGAGGTCCCCTTCAAGCCCACGCAGGGAAGGCCCGTCTACTGCAGGGACTGCTTCAGAAAGCACCAGCCTGCTGACAAGAGCAGGTTCTGAGAATACAACGGGCCACAAGGCCCAACCTTCTTTCTTTAATTGCGGCGGAAGCGGTGCCTCAGCGCTTCCCCTCTTCGGGAGGCCTGGTGTTGGCCTTGCGAAGGGCATGCTGAAAATCGTAGTATGCGAACAGCTTGGTTATCGAGAATGTGATCATGAGGACCGCCACGCCGGCGATCATCAGGACCACCCCTCCGACCTCGTGGCCCATGGTGTACAGCCCGAGACCGAAGCATACCACCATCGCCGCCAGGAAGAACGTGACCCTGATGAGGCGCCTGAAGCGGACGACCTCCATCAGATCACTCTTTCGCCTGCGGTGTCCGAGGCGCTCTCGTCCCAGACCTCCTGGGCCTCGAACACCCAGACCGCGACGGTTGTCATGTTCATGCGGTCCAGAAGCTCGTACATCCTTTCGAATATGGGCCCGGTGTCGAGACGTGCCTTGGCGACTGCCTTTATCGAGTAGGCGTCCTTGCCCTTCCAGACCAGGAACTCTGCGTTGGGGTTCTTGGCCAGGTTTGCAGCCGCCCTGTGCATGTAGACCTCACCGACTATGATGGTGTCGGGTTCCGTCACCATGAGGCTCCCGCAAACTATCATATGCGGCACACCCTCCGGCGAGACAGTCGCCATGACCTTGTTGGTGCTCGGGTGCCTGATGAAGCGAACTATGTTCTCGGTGAGATCCACCATAGGCGATCACTCTTCGGATCTCTTCATGTTGAGGACAGCGAGTGCGATGTAGTAGATTGCTCCGGCGGCGATTACGTAGATGAAATCCAGGATTTCGGCATCCATGCTATCCCTTATCCCGAACCCTGTTCTTAAGTTATGCGGGACTCACAGGGCGGGTCGGGCTGATGGGACGGAGGTGCTGGACCACCAGTTCGAGCTTGCCGTCCTTGTAGTACGGTATGACCGAGCACTCACACACTACGTCAGTCCCCGGGATGATCCTGCGCTTGATGGCGTTGATGGGGCTACCGACGTTCGATGCGTTGACCAGGCAGTCGGAGCAGGACACCGTGTTCCCGAACAGCTCATAGCACTTCATCCCGATGATCTCGTCCACCGACCTCCCGAACGCCTTGACGCCTGCGCGGTTGATCCAGATGACTGTGTGGATCGAATCGTGGATGATGATTATGTCATCTATCGCATCGAGGATGATGTTCATCAGCTTCTCCGTGTAGATGTCCTGGTCTGCCATGAGCAGTATATCGGGGTCTTAGGGTTTAAAGGACGCGATGGACTGGCAAGGCATGGACAGGGAACGTCGGGCGACGTAGAATTACTACGAAATTCGTAGCAATACAACGATTCCAGTGAAGAATCTATCAAGAACACGGCTGTAATCGCATCGGCGCTCAAACATTTATTTATAGGGAGTACCTGTTTTCGTGCTTTCGATGTGCTATGACGTGGTAATCGTTGGGGCCGGATGCGCCGGCCTCACCGCTGGCATATACGCCCGTTCCAAGATGATGAAGACACTCATCCTCGACTCCGCGCGCGTCGGGGGGCAGCTGGTGAGCCTCTACCCCGAGAAGGGTATCCACAATTATCCCGGGTTCGAGACGATCCAGGCCAGGAAACTCTCCGACAAGCTCTATGCACAGGCAGAGTCTGTCGAGTGCGAGATCAGAGAGAACGAGAAGGTCATCGAGATCAACAACGGCAATGAGGAACTTATCGTTGTGACCAGCGCCGGAGAGTATCATACCAAGTCAGTCATAGTCGCGATAGGGATGGGCAGCTTCAAGCCCAAGAAGATGGGCTGTGCCGGAGAGGACGAGTTCTTCGAGAAGGGCGTATCATACATCCTGCCGGCGAAGGAGGAGCTTGTGGGAAAGAAGGTCACGATGTTCGGAGGCGGGAACAGCGCCATCGACATGGCACTCATCGCGGACTCGGTGACGGACACGACAATCGTCCACAGGAGACCCGACTTCAGGGCAGACGAATCAACCGTCCAGAGCCTCGAGAAGAGCAACATCCGCACAGTTATGAACGCCAACCTCGTGTCCATAAACGGCAAGGACCATGTCGAATCCGTCACGGTTTCTCAGGACGGCAAGGAATTCGATATACCCACGGACCTGGCGGTCATCAACATAGGGATATCGGCGGACCTGGACGACCTGAAGCAGTGGGACCTCGAGCTCACGGACGACGGCCTCGTGAAGGTGGACTTCGACATGAGCACAAACCGCCCCGGCATCTTCGCCTGCGGGGACGTGGTGAGCTACCCCGGCAAGTTCAAGCAGATCACGACCGCCATGGGGGAGGCCACCACCGCCGTCCTGATGGCCTACAAGTTCGTGAAGAAACCCTACTGGGCTTGACGTCACTCTGATAGCGCGCCAGACGGGCACTCGTCTATGCAAAGCCCGCAGTGGACACAGGCATCGGCGTCAATGACACATATGCCGTCGATCGTAATTGCGTCCTTGGGGCACACCTCGGCACAATCACCACAGGCAACGCAGAGGCTCGGGTCAACTTTTGTCATGCTGATTAATCCCAGTGGGGACGATATGACGGTTGCCCTCCGCCACATGCATCCGTAATAACCAATTACCCTCGAGCACATGCGGCCTCATGCACAATCCGGGCGAGGACTACGCCGTGGAGGGTTCCATCGTGGACCGCAGGGGCGTCCGCCCCGGATACATCATCGTGGAGGGCGGAGCCGTCGTCGAGACGGGCGAGGGGGAGTGCCCGGTACGTCCCGACATACATGGCATGATTGTCTCGGACATCGTCAACGGACACACCCACTGCGCAGACTACGCGTTGAAGATACCATCCGGCATGTCGCTGGAGGAGCTAGTCGCCCCACCAAACGGCCTGAAGCACAGGTATCTGCAGGAAGCGTCAGAGGAAGAGATCAGGAAGAGCATGAGGTCGTTCTCGGAATATTCCGCATCACACGGTGCTGAGAGATTCGTCGACTTCAGGGAGGGCGGAGTGAACGGATGCCGGATGCTCCGGCAGGAATCGGAGGACGCCATCGTGCTCGGACGTCCCCTTTCGCCCGAGTTCGACCCCGAGGAGGTCGAGGAACTCCTCGACATAGCCGACGGGATCGGGGTGTCCAGCATCTCGGACATGGACCACGGGTACATAGAGGAGCTCGCCGACGCCGCCAGGGATCGCGGGAAGGTGTTCGCGATACATGCCAGCGAGAGGGTACGGGAGGACATCGACTTCGTGCTATCGCTTGACCCAGCGTTCGTGGTCCACATGTGCGAGGCGACGGATTCGGACATCTCCAAATGCGCCGAGGCGGAGGTGCCGATCGTATTCTGCCCCACGTCCAACGCCTACTTCAGGAAGGTGCCGCCCATTGCCAGAGCGGAGGCGCTCGGGGCGGATCTGGCACTCGGGACTGACAACGGGATGCTGTGCGCGCCCGACATGGTGGCTGAGGCCGCCGTGTTCGCAAAGGTCATGGAAAGGCAGGGAGGACCCCCTTCCGCGGCTTGGAACGCCCTCACGCGCCTATCAGGGAAGCTATTAAATGTTCACAGCGGGATTCAGGATACCATAGGCAGAGGCCGTCTGACCGTCTTGGAGACGGGCCCTGACGGCGCACCGTTGCCAACCACGGCTGGTGCCGTTCTCCGCCCCAGAAAACGATTGAAGAGGTTGTGAATATGAGTTTTACAAACATTCTCGTACCCACTGACGGCAGCGAGTACACCAAATTCGCTGTAAAGAAGGCCATGGAGCTGGCTAAGATAACAGGGGGCAGAGTCACAGCCCTCTACGTCCTCGACCAGACCATACTCACGAACATGCCCATGGACACGGCCGTGATGAACGTCTACAACACCCTCGAGAAGGAGGGGAAGGAGGCCGTCGACTACGTACGCGACCTCGGAGCATCCGAGGGGGTCGAGGTCGAGGTCTCAGTGAAGGAAGGGACGCCCGTGAAGGTGATCCTGGACGAGTCCCCCAAGTACGATCTTATTGTCATGGGAACCCTGGGGAGGACCGGGATGTCCAAGCTCCTCATGGGCAGTGTGGCCGAGAGGGTCGTCAGAGCGTCCCAGTGCCCCGTCATGGTCGTCAGAGCACCGGAGGCCTCGAACTAAATGACGAACAAGGTAGCAGACATCATGGTCCCCGCACCCATCGTGGTCGAGGTACCCGGCAGCCGCAGCGATGCCATCAACATCATGGTCAGGAACGGCCTGACTGGCCTCCCGGTCATCCGTGCATCGGACGGCAAGCTCATGGGCGTCGTGTCCAGGAAGGACATCTTCAAGAAGTTCGACGAGGACCAGCTGTCCCTGATAATGAAGAAGGGGTGCATCACCGTCACCCCCGAGACCACCATACAGGAGGCCGCATCCATATTCGCCAAGATGAGGATACACAGGCTGCCTGTCGTGGAGGACGGCAGACTCGTGGGCATCATAACCCCTACGGACCTGCTCCCCATCGTGAAGGCGATGAAGACCGACCTGCTTGCGGAGGACCTCATACGCACCACCTGCGTGACGGCCTTCGAGGACGAGCCCCTCACGTACACAGTCCCCGCGATGAGGATCAGCGACGTGCCGGCGCTGCCTGTGCTCGACTCCCACGGGAAGATGGTGGGCATCCTGACCGACAGGGATCTGTTCAGCGACCAGGTCAAGGACGCGGAGGCCCTCAAGGAGCTCGGCATAGCAGACATCGGAAACATGGCGGGGGCCAGGAACGTGCTCCCGCTGTTCTACGCGGCCACAGACAAGTACCTCTCCGAGGACAAGAAGGTGAAGGACTTCATGGTCAAGAACCCGTACAGCGTCTTCAAGAAGACGAACGTGGCGGAGGTCGCAAAGATCATGCTCGCGAACGACTTCGGTCAGCTCCCCGTGCACGGGAACAAGGACGAGCTCGTAGGCATGATTTATGATGTAGACGTGCTATGCGCCCTCTTAGGTAATACCGATGAGTGAAACAAACGCTAACGACCTGATGTCCCTCTGCAAACGCAGGGGGTTCATCTGGCCTTCTTTCGAGCTCTACGGCGGCGTGGCCGGGATGTACGACTACGGTCCGCTGGGATGCTCGCTCAGGAACAACATCGTCGAGGTCTGGAGGTCCATCTACAAGGGACGCGAGGGCTTCGTCGAGATCGACTCCGAGACCGTCAACCCCAGGGAGGTCTTCAAGGCCTCCGGGCATGTTGACGAGTTCGCCGACCTTCTGACGTACTGCACCAAATGCCAGTCGCCGTTCAGGGCGGACCACCTGGTCAAGGACTTCTACGAGAACGCCGACGTCCTGTCCGCGAAGCAGCTCGAGGAGGCGTTCGTGGAGCACAACATCAAATGCCCCGACTGCGGCGGCGACCTCGGACCGGTGGAGGAGTTCAACCTGATGTTCAAGACCCACATCGGGCCCGGATCCGCACGCGTCGGCTACCTCAGGCCCGAGACCGCCCAAGGCATATTCGTCAACTTCCCCAACCTCTACAGGTACAACAGGGAGAAGATGCCCCTCGGCGTGATCCAGACCGGCAGGAGCTACAGGAACGAGATCGCCCCCCGCCAGGGCATGATCCGCATGAGGGAGTTCAACCAGATGGAGGTCGAGCTCTTCGTCGACCCCGAGGACAAGGACTGGCCGAGGTTCCATGAAATCGAGAACGAGACCCTGGACCTCATCCCCAACACCACATGCGAGCCCGTCACCATGACGGTGAAGGAGGCCGTGGAGAAGGGGGTCATAGCCAACCGTGTCCTCGCGTACTTCGTGTACACCACCAAGCAGCTCCTCGTCCGCGTGGGGATAGACCCCTCCAGGCTCAGGTTCAGGGAGCACCTTCAGGACGAGATGGCCCACTACGCCGCCGACTGCTGGGATGCCGAGGTCCTGCTCTCGTACGGATGGACGGAGATTGTGGGGATCGCCGACAGGGGATGCTGGGACCTCTCCAGGCATGCGGAGTTCTCCGGCACGGACCTCACCCACTTCAAGATGTTCGACGAGCCCCGCGAGGTCACCGTCGACAAGATAAGACCGAACCACAAGGCGCTCGGACCCGCATTCAAAGGGAAGGCGAAGGCGATCGCGGCGGCCATGGAGGCTGCCCCGCTGTCCTCCGTGAAGGACGGAAGGCTCACCATCAACGTGGACGGGGAGGATATCGACCTCGGACCCGAGTTCTTCGAGGTTGCCACCGTCACCGAGAAGGTCGCTGGCGAGAGGGTCATCCCCCATGTCATCGAGCCCTCCCACGGGCTGGACAGGATCTTCTACTCCGTCCTCGAGCACGCGTACACCCATGACGAGAAGGAGGACTACACCGTCCTCAGGCTCGCTCCCGCAGTGGCGCCCATCAAGGTCGGCGTGTTCCCCCTCATGGAGAAGGACGGTCTGGACACCCTCGCGCACGAGGTCTACGAGAAGGTCCACTCCCACAGGGTCGAGGCCTACTACGACGGATCTGGCACGATAGGGAAGAGGTACGCCAGGATGGACGAGGTCGGCACCCCGTGGTGCATCACGGTCGACTACGACTCGCTCCCCAACGGATCGTCGCCCGGAACCGTTACCATCCGCGACAGGGACACCACCGAGCAGAAGCGCATACCCATGGAGAAGGCGGCCGAGATCATCGACGCCCTGCTCGACGGCATGCCTTTCGCCGAGCTGTGATATTTAATACCTTCCGGTCCGGCCGCCGAACGGCCGGACCCAAACCCATCCCCAACATCCACGCATCCGGCATCTGGATGCATGCGGCTGGATTTTACCACCATTTTCGGACAAACATAAACAACCATTATATCCAGCACTCGGTGATATCTCTACCGAGAGGTAATTTCTATGGGCGTAAAGGACCTAGAAGATCTGAAGAAGCTATCCATGCTCAGATCGCAGATTGACGGCGTACCCTTCGAGAGGGTGCTGACGGAGGAGTTCCCCACGGTGTCATCCGATGACCGCATCGCTGACGCCCTGTCAGTCATGAGGGAGTCGAAATACCAGGACATCCCGGTTGTCGACAACGGTGAGTTCGTGGCAATGGTCAGCTACGCATCCATACTGAAGAAGAAGAGCGTTACCCTCGATGCCAAGATCAAGAACTACACGAGGAACCTCCCCGTCGTCACATCGGATATGCAGATCACCAAGATCGCAGAACTGATGGTCTCCAACAACTGCAGGCAGCTCCCGGTGCTGTCCGGCAAGAAGATCATCGGGATAGTCCGCAGGACGAAGCTGATCGAGATCGTCAGGGAGATCAAGGCCCTTAACGAGATCAAGGTCTGGGAGATCATGACCAACCCCGTGGAGTCCGTCAAGGCCAACGACCTGATGGATGATGCCCTGGACCTCATGATCCGCGAGGACTACAGGACCATCCCCGTCATCAACGAGACCAACAACGTCGTCGGAATCGTCGGAATGAGGGAGATCATCGACAACAACTGGAAGAAGGACAACAAGACGATCGGAGACCTTGAGAAGAGCTCGCGCTCGCAGATCACCGTGGAGTCCATAGCCCTCACCAGCGTGAAGACGATCTCCTGGGACAGCAACATCTCCGAAGTCGTCGACATGATGGTAGACGGCCACATATCCACCGTGCCCGTCGTCGAGGGCAAGGAGCTTGTGGGAGTCATCACCGAGTACGACATCATCGAGCTGCTTGCTGCCTGCAGGGAGAGGGACATGCTCTTCGTGCAGATAAGCGGCCTCGAGGACGATGAGAAGGACTACACCGATGCCATCTACGCGGACATAGAGAACATGGTCTCGAAGGTCTCCAAGATCTACAAGCCGGAATCCCTGACCATGCACGTGTCCCGCTACAACGACATCGGAGGCAACCCCAAGTACAGCATAACCGCAAGGTTCTTCATCAACGGCGAGGCCATCATGATGAAGGAGGTCGGCTGGGACCTGGTACAGACCTGCAGCAACCTCATAGCCAAGCTTGAGGACGCGGTCATCAACATGAAGGACTCGAAGGTGTCGTTCCGCAAGAGGAAGAAGTGATCACGCTGCCGGGCGCGCCCCGGCAGAAACATCTTACGGGGGCACAGCCCCCATCCCTTATTTTGAACCGATAAAGAAAGAAGCCCCGGCAAAGCGCCGGGGCGTTTGGTTCATTCCTTGAGCTTCCTGCCACAGCTGGGGCACCAGTCCGCGTTGGCCGGGACGGATGCGCCGCATTCGGGGCAGACCACATCGCTGTCGGAGGTGTCCACACTGCCGTCCTCATGGACGACGACGTTCTCGACCTCGTCGAACTTGGCACCGCACTTGGGGCAGTGGTCCGCATCCGACGGAACCTCTGCGCCGCATTCGGAGCACTGGAAGAAATCCTTCTTCTTCGCCCTCATCTCGTCAGGGACGTCGATGTATGCTCCGCACTTCCTGCATGTGACCTCCCCGGGCAGGACCATGGCACCGCATTCCTTGCAGGTGCCGTATCCCTTGGGGTACAGCCTGCCATCGGCCTCCATCTTGCAGCGTGTCTTCTCAGCGGTCCTCCTCATGATGGCGGAGAAGATCAGGATGAGATAGAATATCAGACCGGCATAGAGTGCCTGATACAGGGCGCCGTTGAACATAAGGTCGGTGATATCGCTGTCCGTCGCCCCCTCGTTGATGACGAACCCGAGAACCCTCGTAGACGAGTTGTCGTGGACCAGGGTGACGTACACCACATACAGATTTCCATCGGACAGATTCAAGACTACGCTTCCGGAATACCATCCGTCCCCTGTAGCCGTTAGGTTGTCGACCGTCACCTCGGACATATTGGTGTTGAACCCTATCCGTCCGAACGATATCTGTTCCACAGGACTGTACTCGACCTTGAACTCCCAGTTCTCGTACTCTCCGGGATTCACCTGGAAGGAGACGGTCTGGGTCTCTGGATCGTACGATGCATTCATGACATAGTCGTTATCTACTTCGATCTCGTCCTCCAGTGCCTGGATGTTGGGTGCCATGACAAACGTACCCAAGAGGATAACCAGGGCCATGAAGACGGCTCCGAGGATCGCCTTGATCTTCACGGATGATACGCCAGTCATGTGGGGGATCATGTACAGGAACACCGCTGCGAGGAAGAACCCCATGCAGGTCATGTACATCTCCACGACTATGGCGATGACCAATCCGGCTACGATCGCGGCGATCTGCTTTTTACTGAGGGTTTTGAAGTCGTTAATCAGCCCTCCGGCGATGGACTTCCTGCCCTCCCTTGTCTCGCTCATTAGAACTCGAAAACAGGGGCTCCATATATTACCTACCACGCCAGGCACGGTAACTCCGTCGTAATCGTGTCATGAAGAACCCTCCACCAAGGAGTGATATAGTAAAATGATGTGCTCGTCTGACATGGCACTGTACACCTTGCCCTGCCAGGGATGCGGGAAGCGCGCCCTTGTGGACGATGACGACGAATCACGCTTCTGCATGCACTGCGGGTGCAGGCTCGACTGCCTCGATGGCGCAAGCCCGGTAGAGGAACCCATCTGCAGCATACTCATGCTTCCCGGGATCCTGGGCGAGGGGGATACCCCTGTGGAGGACTACTCCGACAGGCCATGGAGCTCGGAAGTCGACAGGATGGCGGACCAGATGATGGCCGGCAACACGGACGCCGCGGTCCAATCCTGCCTTGACCTGATTGCCGGGCACCCGGACGACAAGGATGTCGTGGAGTGCATCAGGAACACCGTCCTCAGAAGGATCGTGGACTCCATCTCCGACGGCACCCCCTACAGCGGAGGCGCCGGCAGAGTGCTGAAGGCCGCCCTCCCCTACACGGAGGACGACGGCCCGCATGTGATGCTGGAGTCCATGCTGTACGGGTTCTCCGACATCATGGACCTGATGGACGATGCCAGACGCCTGCACAATCTGGCACTCACGCTCTACAACATCACGGTCGAGATCCCTCAGACGGAGAACGACCTCAGGGAGATGCGCGGGATATGCTCCGACTTCATAGAGATCTCGGACACGATCTGCGGCCTTGCCGGAAAGCTCGCGACAGGAGATGAGCTGGCGGAGTCCATCGAGAGGGACATAAGAGCGATGCAGGAGTTCATGGACATCCTCGCTGTCGCCATCGACGAATCAGCTGACGATGATGGGAGAATGGACCTGCTGGCCGCGGCATGGGCGGAAGCCGGCATGATAGGCATCGGGACGGATGTCCAGGAAGCCGCCCTCGGGTTCCTTGAGGGCGCGATCGACGGCGACGAGGCCATGGCCGTCTCCCGGAGGTACGTCGGAGAGTACCTCTCCAAGTAAAACCCTTAATACGGGTGGCACATCACAGGGGACTGGGGCAGAGCTATGGCGACCATCGAGGAGCAGATCAAGGAATTGGAGGAGCAGATCTCCAAGACCAAGTACAACAAAGCTACCGAGGCGCACATAGGCAAGCTGAAGGCTAAGATCGCCAAACTGTCTCTCGAGGAGGAGAAGAGGCGCGCCTCGAAGGGCCCCACGAAGGGATTCTACGTCAAGAAGGCTGGGAACGCCACGGTGGCACTCGTCGGGTTCCCATCGGTCGGTAAGTCCACCCTGCTCAATCAGCTCACGGGAGCGAAATCCGAGGTCGGGGCATACCACTTCACCACCCTGGATGTCGTCCCCGGAGTCATGGAGTACAACCACGCCAAGATCCAGATCCTGGACATGCCTGGACTCATCAAGGACGCATCTCGCGGAAAGGGAAGGGGAAGGGAGGTCATCGCGGCGGCGAGGTCCGCCGATGTCATCCTCCTGGTCGTGGACATCTTCAACCCCAACATGAACGTTCTCTTCAAGGAACTGTACAACGCCGGCATACGCCTAAACCAGAAGAGGCCGGACGTCGTCATCACAGGTTCCGACCACGGCGGAATCCTCGTCAAGCCAACTCTCAAACTCACCAAGATCGACGTGGACACCATCAAGGACATGACGGCCGCCTACGGCCATGTTAATGCCACGGTCGTCGTCCGCGAGGACATCGATGTTGAGCAGATGCTGGATGTCCTTGCTGGCAACAGGGTATACATCAAGGCGGTGATGGCGATCAACAAGGTCGACCTCGCCAAGCCTGGACAGCTCGAGGCCGTGCTGGAGATGCACAAGCAGTACCAGTGCGTCCCCATATCTGCCGCCACCGGATACGGGATAGACGATCTGAAGCAGACCATGTACGACACCATCGACATGATTCGCATTTTCCTGAAGCCGCAGGGTCAGGAGGCGGACCTGGAAGTCCCGCTTATCGTGAAGCGCGGCAACACGGTTGGTGATGTCTGCGAGCTCATCCACAGGGACTTCAAGAACAACTTCCGCTACGCCATGATCTGGGGGAAGAGCGCCAAGTTCCCCGGCCAGACCGTCGGTATGGACCATGTTGTAGCGGATGAGGACATCGTGTGCATCATCGTCAAGAGATGACCGAGTCTGGACTCACCACCACGTTTTATGTCCATTGCAGCACAATAGTGTTATCAACCTATCGGACAATAAGCCGTCATGGCAAAGAGAGATTTGATTTCCGTCTCCGACATGCAGGACAAGTGGCCGGAGATGGTCGACCTCGCGATCAGACTTAAGGCCGAGCGCGGACACCACGGTGACCCCCTCAAAGGCAAGACTCTGGCGATGATATTCGAGAAGCCCAGCACCAGGACGAGGATCTCGTTCGACGTGGCAATCACCGAGCTGGGAGGACACGCTCTGTACATCGACGAGTCCAAGATGCAGATGGGGGTCCACAGCGAGACAGTCGAGGACACCGCCCGCGTGATGAGCAGGTTCGTCCATGGGATAATGTACCGCGCCTTCGACTACAAGATGATGGACAAGTTCGGGGAGTACGCCACAGTCCCCGTCATCAGCGGACTTGACAACCTGGAGCACCCCTGCCAAGCACTGGCCGACATGGTAACCATCAAGGAGAAGCTCGGAGGGTTCCGTGGCAAAAAGCTCGTTTACCTCGGCGACGGCAACAACGTATGCAACTCCCTGCTCTACGCCTGCGCCATCATGGGCATCGACATGGTCGCCTGCTGCCCCGCAGTGCGCATGCCCAATGCTGAGATCATGTGGAGAGCGACCAAGATCGCCGAGGAGAACGGATCCAAGATCATCGCCTCCCATGACCCGAAGGAGGCATGCCAGGACGCGGACGTCCTGTACACGGACACATGGATCTCGATGGGCGACAAGACCCCCGAGGACGAGGCAATCAAGCTGTTCAAGGACTACCAGATCAACAGCGACCTGCTGAGCATCGCCAAGCCCACCTGCATCGTCATGCACTGCCTCCCTGCCCACAGGGGCCAGGAGATAACCGCCGAGGTGATGGACGGACCCCAGAGCGTCGTCTTCGACCAGGCGGAGAACAGGCTGCATGCCCAGAAGGCCGTACTGTACACCCTCATGAAGGATTGAAATCCCTTACCGGCGGGCTACCGCCGGGCCCCATTTCTACGCTGTGCGGAGATGCTTCGCCGCTCGCTTCCATTGATACCCCTGCCAGTCGCCGGACACCGTCGACAGCCACCCAATGGATGCCGAATTGAAAAAGGCCGTTTCGGGCGGAACCGCCCCAGGCACGGCCGGGCCTGTATTGGAGTTTTACCTCTGCACGATCAAGCCAGGGACTTGATGGCCTTGACGAGGGCTTCCATGTTCGCGTCGGGGGTAGCGACGGCGATTCCGCATCCGGAGGAGATGACGTTGAATCCGGCAGCGGCGGAGCGCTTGGCGGCGGCGTCGACTTCCTCGGGGGTTCCCTGGAACAGGGGCCTGACGGATCCGACGTTTCCGACGAGGACGGTCTTTCCTCCGACCTTCTCGGCGGCCTTCTCGGGCTCGACCTTCTCCTCGATGGAGATACCGGTGACGCCGGTGGCGATCATCTGGTCGAGGATGGGGTAGGTGTCTCCGCAGATGTGCAGGACGGTGTACTTGCCCTCCTTGGGCTTCAGGGATGTCTTGACGTGCTGGCCGGCGGCCTCCTCGAACATGTCGGGAGCGAGCATGTCGGTGGAACCGGAAGGCTCGGAGCACTGAACGACGTCGGCACCGGCATCCATCAGGGCGTGGGTGTAGGCGGTGACGATGGGGTTGACGGCGGAGACCCACTTGTCGACCTCCTCGGGGGCCATCATCATTCCGAAGACCATGTTCTCGGTGTTGACGAGGTTTCCGGTCAGGGTGAAGGGTCCGGTGTTTCCAGCGACGATGGCGTAGTTCTCGCCGTGGGACTTGGCCAGGAGCTCCATGGCCTTGATGGCCTCGGCAGGCCTGCCGCCCTTGATGAACTCCTCGGGGGCCATCAGGTTGGCGGGGTCGTCGTACTCGGACATCATGGGGTCGAACTTGAAGGGGTGGGACTTGATCATGGGGGAAGCGTCCTTCTTCTCGACCTGGACGGTGGCACCGAGCCTCTCGGACTCAGCGGTCAGGCAGAAAGGAGCCCTGACGCACTCGAAGCCGAAGACGTCGGCCTGGGCGGCACCGAGTTTGGCCATGAGCTCAGCGCTCTTGTGAGCCTCGGGCCAGGCGGCACCGACTTTCTCCATCTGTCCGAGAGTGGCGGACTGGGTGAAGATGGCTACGGGGGGCCTGTCCAGGGATTCGCCTTTCATAGCAGCAAGTACTCTGTCTCTAGGAGTCATAGACATTTTGATTTCTCCTTGGAAGTGGGAAACACTTTACCCTATAAATAAGGACCTGCTTAGGAAATGGAGCGGTCCGGGAACGCACCCATCCAGCGTTTACGTCACAGAACGACCTCGGACAGGTCCTTCAAAGTACCCAGGTCCATCAGGCCCATGTCCGTGACCCCGTACAGCTCGGCGGAGGCGAAATCGGAGTTCTTTAGCGCAGGGGCCATCACGCAGCTCCTGTCCAGGACCAGGTCGTTCCCGGATGAGAACGGGCTGAAGGGGGGCAGAACGATGACCCCGTCCGCACGCGCATGGACGAAGCACTGGATCTTCATCCCTCCCCCGACCGAACCGGGTATGCGGACGGAGGGGTGCTCGTGACCGATTATGACGGGCCTGACACCGGAGTCCACATGGCCGTGCTCCAGCCTGAATCCCATGATGTCCACATGATCCACGGCAAGTATGCCAAGGTCGGAGATGATGTTCTGGATGTAGTTGTCGTGGTTCCCCTTGACGATGACGGCGTCAGCGGCCTCCGAGATGAGCTGGATGACGCGGCGGACCTCGCTCTTCTCCTCGTAGCCTGCCCTCTTGAAATCGTGCTTTACATCGCCAAGCAGGACGATCCTGGACGGCTCGTACCTGCAGATTATATCGTTGAGGGTGTCGCGAATGGAATCCGTGTTTATGCGGGGTATGTACATCCCCTCCTGCTCCAGGGCCCTCTCGTAACCCAGGTGCAGGTCGCCGATGACTGCCGTGGGGCCGTCATCCAGGATGAGGCAGCGGTCGCTCGTGATGCGAACGCCCGGCAGAATCTGCTTCTCCCTCATCCTATCCGGCCGGTTCAGGATGGGGCGTTCCCGGACGATGCGGGCTTGTCTATCGGCTGACCGCAGGTGGGGCACATAGAGAAGGGGTAGAGGACTGGAATCTCGGAACCGCAGTAGGCACATCTCATGGTACGCTCGGAAGGGTTGGGCGGATAAAAGGGGTTGCCCGCTACCAGATTCGGGCCCCGCTACCCTCCGTTTTGTTGGATGTCAGGGCCCACCGGCAAGTCCCAGGGGCACATTGTTTATGTGGTTCCAGCGGATACATCCGGGCATGATCACCCACACATTCCAGATGCTGCCGGCGGTGGGCGCCAAGAAGGAGAGGGCGATCTGGGAGTCGGGAGTCCTGTCATGGGATGATTTCCTGTCCGCGGATTCCGTCGGCTCCATGAAGAGCGACGCCAAGTCCAGAGGGGACTCCGTCATCATGCAGGCATCGGAGCTCCTCGACGACGGGGACTGCTCCGGCCTCGCCGAGATGATCCCCAAGGGGGAGGCATGGAGGATGTACAGGCGGTTCAGGGACCGCGCCGTCTATCTGGATATAGAGACAGACAGCCTTTCTAGGGACTCGCTGGTG
The DNA here is from genome assembly GCA_002504405.1 of Methanomassiliicoccaceae archaeon UBA71. Classification (GTDB taxonomy): domain Archaea; phylum Thermoplasmatota; class Thermoplasmata; order Methanomassiliicoccales; family Methanomethylophilaceae; genus Methanoprimaticola. The sequence continues at coordinate 35,617 of DARO01000013.1, read as the reverse complement.
ACCGTCGTAACGCTCCACGGAATGGGGGACACCGTCACCCTCACGGAGGGTATCGACCTGACCCCGGAGGCGCTGTCGCAGGCCCTCGACGGGGCGGCGATGCTCGTCACGTTCAACGGTAGCTGCTTCGACGTACCGGTGCTGAGGAACAGCTTCCCGGAGGTATGCTGGGACTTTCCGATGTACGACCTGCGCTTCGCTTCCAGGAAGGTCGGGTACAGAGGGGGGCTCAAACCCCTTGAAATAGAGATGGGGATAACCAGGTCGGACGAGATAGAGGGGGTCGACGGTGCCGACGCCGTCAGGCTCTGGAAGATGTGGCAGAGGAACGGCGACCGTGACGCCCTCGACATCCTGACAGAGTACAACCGTGCGGACACGATGAACCTGGAGGTCATCGCCGACCGCATTTTCGATAAACTGGTGAGGGATCATGCCGGCTTCCGCTGGTAACCTCGACCGCATGCGCAGGGACCTGGCATCGGCCGCCAGGGCCCTGAAGGATGCGGATAGCGTCAGGATCGTGACGCACATCGATGCCGACGGGATCTCCGCAGGCGCGATCGCCGACATGACCGCGGAGCGTCTGGGCATCGAGCGCACCGTCTGCTTCGAGAAGAAGATCACGGAAGAGGTCGTGAAGGAAGTCAACGGCCGCCGCGAGGACCTCGTCTGGATATGCGACCTCGGGAGCGGATATCTGTCGGAGTTCGACAGGGACAGCCTGATCATCACCGACCACCATGTCCCTGACCCTCGCTGGATGAAGAGCCAGACCGTCCTCGACAGCTTCTCCGGCATGCACCATCTGAACCCCCACACCTACGGGATGGACGGGACCACGGAAGTGTGCGGTGCCGGTATGACGTACCTGCTGTCGAAGGAGTGCGACCCATCCAATTCGGACATGGCATATCTGGCAGTCGTCGGAGCCGTGGGGGACTTCCAGGACTCCGCCGCGTCTGCCCTGGTCGGGCTCAACAGGACGATCCTCCAGGATGCGGTCGCCAATGGGGACGTGGTCGTCGAGGAGGACCTCAGATTCTTCGGACGTGAGACGCGTCCCCTGAACCAGTACCTGCAGTTCTCTTCCGACCCGCGCATCCCTGGCCTCAGCGAGAACGCCCAGGGATGCCTCGAGTTCCTCGACTCGCTCGGCATTCGCGGCAAGAGCAACGGGAGATGGAGGGTTTGGAACGACCTGTCCCGCGACGAGAAGGACCGTGCCATAGAGAGGATCCTGGACATGGCGGACCCGAGCGACCGCCAGAGGGCCCACGGGGAGATGTACCTCCTCCCGAACATGCCCAGGGGCACTGGGCTGAGGGACGCAAAGGAATTCGCGACGATTCTGAACTCGAGTGGCCGTTACGACGACGCGGATACCGGATTGAGGATCTGCCGGGGGGACATGACCGCGCTTCAAGACGCGGACCGCAACCGTGCCGAGCACAGGCGGCACATCTCCTCAGCCATGTCATACATCAAGGACAACCACCTCCTCAGACAGAGGAGGTTCATCCAATGGTTCGACGCCGGCTCCGAGGTAAAGGAGACTGTGGTCGGAATCGTCGCAGGGATGGTGCTCAGCTCCGGGGAGTGCGTCAGGAACATCCCCATAATCGCTTTCGCAGACTCCGACGATGGCGTAAAGGTGTCCGCCAGGGCGGACAGGAGCCTTGTCGACAAGGGCCTAGACCTCTCGTCGGTCATGAAGACCGCCGCCGAACTCGTAGGTGGATACGGGGGAGGGCACACTGTGGCGGCGGGCGCCACCATACCTCCGGACAAGAAGGAGGAGTTCCTGGACATCGTGGAGGACATCGTGTCCTCGCAGGTCGATTGAACCTCTGCCCACATTTCGTATCGATCCTTCCCCTGCTTACGCATCCCAAACCGCTACCGACACCCAGATTCGGCCGTTGACTGAAAGAACCTTCATGACTGTTTGTTTCGGTATTCCTAAATTATTTATATCATTCCTAAAATTATCCTCCATGAACAAAAGAGAGGCGATTGACATCGCGTTCTTGATTGGAGTCGTGGTCATTCTGGCCGCCTCTATCGTTTACATCAACCTTCTCGATGACGATGAATCGGAAGAAGCAGATGATGAGGGTGCAGACGGCTCCACTGAAGAAACCGGCTATGCGATAGGGTTCTACTATGCAGAAGGCCCTGTGGTGCAAGATGACTCGACCGATACCTCAACCATCCTTCTTCAATCGTGAAGACGGCCCGGGATGCCTGACCTCCACGGACAGGCATCCCGCCAACCCCTCGCAAACACCATCTCAATCTGTAACGGTTCTTCACAATCTCAGACCTCGATATGAAATTGAAATACCGAATTGCCGATGCTTCCCGCATGTCGGAGATTCTCTCTAAAAACAAGGAATACGCTACCGTGCTGAAGGACGTCCTGAAACTCAGGGGCGAGCCCGTCGCTGTCAAACTTGTCAAAAAGGGCGAGGCCTACCCGGAAGGATACAGCGAGCCGGAATCCCAGCTCAGCCACTGCCAGGCGATCTTCAGGGCAAGAGCCGGGGAGAGCTTCAAGCTCCCGCTGAAATCCGAGAACTGCATGGTAGGCTGCTCCGCCCTTGGTATGACCGCCTGCCCCGAGAAGGTCGCCTCCGGCGAATTCCACGCCGGCATCGGAATGCATGATTCCGCGGCCGCTGCCGGGAAGATGATCTCGGACCGCCCCTCGATACCCTATGAGACGGAGGGCGAGATCGTATGCCCCCTCAAGGATGCAAACTTCATCCCGGACGTCGTTACGATCGAAGACATACCGGAGAGGATATACTGGGTTGTGCCGCTGTCCACGGCCGAGGAGGGCGGCAGGGCGGAATTCTCCACCTCACCTTTCCAATGCGCATGCGTGGACATTACCGCCGCGCCGATACTCAACGGCAAGCCCAACATCTCCCTCGGATGCTTCGGTTGCAGGAAGAAGACTCAGATGGCCGCTGACGAGCTCGCCGTTGGAATCCCGTATTCGATGATCCCCGGATTCGCGGACCGCCTCAGGAAGTACGAGGGCGGCGTGATGACCAAGGCGAAGCGCGACTGAGCCAGAATGCTACTTTGATGCCAAGCAGTAATATTCAATGCACCCTTCCATCATCGGAAGTATGCATCGCATCCATCTAAAACAACCTTTAATATAGGAGTGGATAAGCCAGGGTCCGCCGGGTGCGGATTCTGGCCCCCTCCGGACCATCCGAAATACATAGATTTTTATTCGAAATCCCTCGATTTTCCCATTATTTTATATCCCTTCATCAGATTAGGGGATTTTGCAAGGGGTAGCCTTCCCGCGAGGGAGGGCAAAGCAAAAAGGAGGTATGAAATGCCAAAATACGAGGACGTAGTAGACTTGTATGACGACTGCGGCAAACGCATCGCCAAAGATATTCCGCTGGAAGCCATCAGTCCGCTGCGCAACAACGCGATCAAGAAGATCGTGTCCCTGACAAAGAGGACCTGCGCTGTCAACCTCGCCGGAATCGAGAAAGCTCTCAAGACCGGTTCCATGACTGGCGGAGGAGTCATCATCAGGGGTAAGGAGATCGACATCCCTCTCGTGGAGAACGCCGACAAGATCGCTCAGATCATCAAAGACAGCGTTCAGGTCTACGATGGAGATGGAACCGAGGTCGTCGTCAAATCTGGCGGAAAGAACATCGTCGTCATCGTCCCCGAGGCGAGGATGGAGGCCGGAATCGAGTACACCACTGGATTCACCGCCACCGCTGCCGCTACCACCGAGGCAATCATCGACACGTTCGACATCCCCATGTACAAAGCCAACATGGTGAAAGCCGCCGTTTGGGGAAGGTACCCCCAGACCATCACATTCCAGGGTGCCAACGTCAAATCCATCCTCGAGGTTCCCCAGAACAACGAGGGAGCTGGATTCGCCCTGAGGAACATCATGGCCAACCACGTGGTCGCCCTGGTCAACAGGAACGCCATGCAGGGAACCGCCCTGTCTGCCATTTTCGAGCAGTGCGGATCCTACGAGATGGGAGACACCATCGGTAACTTCGAGAGGGGTGCACTCCTCGCTCTGGCCTACGAGGGACTGAACGCCAACAACATGCTGTACACCCTCGTCAAGAAGAACGGAAAGACCGGAACCGTCGGTACCGTTATCGAGTCCCTCATGGAGAGGGCCATCGACGACGGAGTCATCCGCGTCAAAGAGACCCTGCCCTCTGGATACAAGGTCTACACCACCGACGACCTCCCGAAATGGAACGCCTACGCTTCCACCGGAATGGTCGCCGCCGTCATGGTCAACGTCGGAGCCGCCAGGGCCGCCCAGGGTGTCCCCGGAACCATCCTGTACTACAACGACCTGCTCGAGCACGAGTCCGGTCTCCCCGGAGTCGACTACGGTAGGGCGGAGGGAGTCGGAGTCGGTATGTCCTTCTTCTCCCACTCTATCTACGGTGGAGGAGGACCCGGTCTGTTCCACGGTAACCACGTCGTTACCAGGCACGCCAAGGGAGTCGTCATCCCCGCCATCACTGCCGCCAACTGTCTGGACGGCGGAACCCAGACCTTCTCCGCTGAGGCCACATCCGGTCTCTTCAAAGAGGTCTTCGGTGACATGGAAGAGTTCAGCAAGCCCATGCAGTACGTTGCTGCCGAGGCCAAGAAGGTGAAAAAGAAACTGTGAGGTGCCCAGTATGACGAGTAATTCCGCTCCGGCCGCAGACTATGCGGGTGTGCCCCTTCCTGAGGTGCAGATTCTCACCAACCGCCTGCTCAACGCTGACACTGTCGAGAGGGTGCTCAACGCCCTCGATGTCATCCCCGGCATCAGACAGATCAACATGACTGGCGAGAGCATCCCCCGCAACATCAACAGCGGCCCCGCCAAGGGACTCCCCAACAACCACACGGAGCACAAGGTTATCCATGTGGGCGGAAGGGAGGTCGAGCTCCGCTACCTGGTCGGTGGCTTCTACATTGAGTTGGAAGTTGAGGACGAGGAGGAGCTTGACGCGAGGCTGGAGGAGATCAAGGCGGCCTGCAACGAGAACATCGAGCACGGCTACACCCTCCAGGTCGGAAGGTACTCGAAGTACAAGCCCACACTTCATGATTACAGGAGTGCATAATATGGTAGCTTACAAGAGGCAGTTCTACCCCGGGAGCAGCGTCCCTGCCAGGAACAGGCAGAGGTACATGAACCCGAAAGTCAAACTGAAAAAACTCCGCGACGTCGCTATGGATGATGTCGTCAGGATCATGGGACACAGGAACCCCGGAGAGGACTACAAGTCCATCCACCCCCCGATTGAGGAGGGCAAGGAGCCCGACTGCCCCATCAGGAAACTGGTCGTCCCCATCGAGGGTGCCAAGCACGGAGACCGTGTCAGGTACATCCAGTTCACCGACTCCGTCTACTTCGCCCCCATCTCGCCCTACCAGAGGGCCTGGATGTACCTCTCCAGGTACAGGGGAGTCGACACCGGAACCCTTTCCGGTAGGCAGATCATCGAGGTCCGTGAGCGTGACCTCGAGGTTATGGCCAAGGAGATGATTGACAACGAGACCTTCGACCCCGCCCTCACCGGAATCAGGGGAGCCACCGTCCACGGACACGCTTGCCGTCTGGACGAGCACGGCCTGATGTTCGACGGATGGCAGAGGTACGTCTGGGACGACGAGAAGAAAGAGGTCGTCTACGTGAAGGACCAGGTTGCTATCCCGCTCGACAGGAGGATCTCCGTCGGAAAGCCCGCAGCCATGTCCGACCTCAAGAAGAGGACCACCATCTTCAGAGCCGACGGCGTCGACATGAGGGACGACAAAGAGGTCACCATGTACGGACTCAGGATTCACAAGCTGAGGACCCTGGGCGGATACCAGCCCTGGAAGGTTAAGGGAGAGTGATTACCATGGCAGGAAAAGAGAAGCTGTTCATGGAAGCATGCAAGAAGAAGTTCAAAGAAGAGCCGACCGACATGTCCACCAAGTACTACTGCTTCGGTGGATGGAAACAGTCGAAATCCAAGGTAGAGTTCCAGAAATCCGCTATGGAGATCGCCAAGAAGCGTGGCGTCCCCATGATGAACGAGGACATCGGAGTCCCGCTCGGACAGAGGTCCTGGATGCCCTACCAGCTCTCTCACACCGACATCTACGCTGAGGCCGATGACCTGCACTGCGTCAACAACTGCGCTATCCAGCAGGCATGGGACGACATCAGGAGGACCATCCTCGTCGGACTCGACTCCCCCCACCAGACCATCGAGAGGAGGCTTGGGAAGGAGGTCACCCCCGAGACCATCAACACCTACCTGGAGACCGTCAACCACACCATGCCCGGTGGAGCAGTCGTTCAGGAGCACATGGCCGAGGTCAACCCTGCCCTCGTCTGGGACTCCTACGTCAAAGTCTACTCCGGAGACGACGAGCTCATCGACGAGATCGACCCCAGGTTCGTCATCGACATCAACAAGCTGTTCCCCGCCGACCAGGCCGAGCAGCTGAAGAAAGCCATCGGCAAGACCCTGATGCAGGCTGTCCGTGTCCCGACCATCGTCGGAAGGCTCATGGACGGTGCCACCGTTTCCAGGCACGCCGCCATGCAGATCTCCATGGCTTTCATCTCCGCCTACAAACTGGCAGCCGGAGAGGCAGCCATCGCTGACTTCGCCTACTCCGCCAAACACCAGTCCCTGAACATGGGTACCATGATGCCCGCCAGGCGTGCCAGGGGACCCAACGAGCCCGGTGGAATACCCTTCGGATACATGGCAGACATGGCCCAGTCCGACCGTGTGTACCCCGACGACCCCGGACGCGCAGCCCTTGAGGCCGTCGCCCTGGGAGCCGGAATCTTCGACCAGGTCTACCTGGGAGGATACATGTCCGGTGGAGTCGGATTCACCCAGTACGCCACCGCCGCGTACACCGACAACATCCTCGAGGACTACGTCTACTACGCCATCGACCAGATCAAATCCAAGTACGGAGGGTTCTGCAAACTGGACCCCAAGAACCTGGACGAGCTCATGAAACTCGGTGACGACATCAACGCCTACGCCCTCGAGATGTACGAGCGCTACCCTGCCGTCATGGAGACCCACTTCGGAGGATCCCAGAGGGCCACCGTCGCCGCTGCCGCCACCGGTATCGCGGGTGCCATGGCCACTGGAGTTGCCGACTGCGGTCTGAACTGCTGGTACCTCTCCATGCTCCAGCACAAAGAGAGGACCGGAAGGCTCGGATTCTACGGATTCGACCTGCAGGACCAGTGCGGATCTGCGAACTCCTTCGCATACAGGTCCGACGAGGGTCTGCCCATGGAGGTCCGTGGACCCAACTACCCCAACTACGCCATGAACGTGGGTCACCTGTCCGGATACACCGGTATCCCCAAGGCCGCCCACGTCGCTCGTGGAGACGCCTTCACCGCCAACCCGTTCGTGAAGGTCGCCTTCGCCGATCCCTCTCTCGTGTTCGACTTCGCCAACGTGACGAAGGAGTTCGGACGTGGAGCCCTCAGGGAGTTCCAGCCCGCCGGAGAGAGGTCCGCAGTCATCAAGGGATGATCATGGACAAAGGGGATCTGATGAAGTACACCCCGACCTCGACGGTCGGGAAGGTCACAGACGTCATGGAGAGGGATGGGAAGGTCTGGGTAAGGCTGGATTTCACCGACCTCTACTACGACTCATCCTTCCTCGTGCCGGCTGACCCGTCGGAGTACATCGAGGTCTCCTTCAAGGAGCGCGCGTCGTCCGATCGCGGCATGAAGTCCGTCCAGGACATCAGGAGGGAGACCGAAGAGGTCGACATCTCCGAGTTCATGCCGTCCGGAGGGGGATAAACGTTCAATCAAACCATTTACGCGGGGGAAACCCCGCGGCCAACCCATTCTCGATCAAACCGTAACCATCAACGTTCTGAAATCACCGGTGCCTTCCGAATCGGTGATAGATTGAACACACCGCCGTTTTGCATAGAACCCGATATGAGTGAGACCGACCAGTGGCTGCAGAGCCTCAGGTCCAACGGGCGCAAGGAGAGTACCATACGCACGCACCGGGGCAATGTCCACAGATGCCTCCTGTGCCTGATAGCAGATGGCAGGACCACGGAAGCCGCCGGGATCGGCCCCGATGACGTGATGCACCTGTGGAGGAGCCTGGAGGTGAAGGAGTCCGTGAGGACAGCCTACCTCAGGAGCCTGGCGGGCATGGTGGCATTCCACACCGGCCGCGATGTGGTGAAGGGGACGAACATCCTGCACAACAGGGCCGTTAATGACCGGGTCTTCATCACGGAGGATGAGTTCATCGCCGCTTATTCTGCCGCAGACCCGTTCCAGTGCGTGATACTCTGCCTTGGGGCATACATGGGGCTCAGAAGGGGCGAGATGGCCGCCATCAGGGACGGAGACCTATCGGACGGGATCCTGACCGTCCATGGGAAGGGACACGGGGAGGAGGGGCTGGTATTCAAGATGCAGGTTCCGGAACCCGTGATGGCCGCAGTCAACGCGTACAGATCGTCCCCGATGAAGGCAGGAGAACGTATGGATGACCACCTGCTGCAGACCAGGGACCACCGCGGGCGCCTGCACGGTGTCCACGTATCAAGGATTTCGGACGCTGTGTCCCGTCTGGCCAAGGCGACCGGCTCAAGGATGACCACCCATTCTCTGAGGAGGTTCTACGCTACATCCCTGTACTACGAGACGGGATGCGACATACAGACCGTCCGCAGCCTCATGCGCCACTCAGACGTGACGACCACCCTGAGGTGCTATGTCGACGCATGCGACATAAGGGAGAAGAAGGCGTCCGAGGCCCTGACCAGGTACATCGGCAGTCTGCTCAGGACGGACTGAGCAGCGACAGGGGATGGGAAAATGCCCGGGAGACCCCGGGCCCTCCCGGGATCATTCCCTGGGAGACCTGTTGAAGGCTACCAGGACCGATGCAAGCTTGGGGTTGTCCACCAGGCCGTAGTGCTGCTTGATCTTCAGATCGCTGGTGGGGGCAGGGCTGCAGGATATGACGTTGTAGCTGCCGTTGCTCTCGTTGAGTTCCGGGAACGACACGGGAGGCATGACGAACTGCTCTCCCCCGTCTGCCTTGACATATGGGAATACGACGAACCCATCGGAAAGCCATACGACGTCTTCCCTGTTCTCGTACTTCTTGGCGGTGAACGGGAACACCTCCTCTCCGAGGAGATCCCCGCATCCGGACAGCAGAACCACAGTCGGCTCCGGCGGGGGTCTGAACCTGGGGTCCTTCACTATGCAAATGACACTGTCCCTCTTGAGCGCCTCGTTGAATCCCTGGTTGTCCACCTCGATGTTGCCCATGGCGCGAACGGTGGCCTCCTCCTTGCGGAGCTCCTCCAGGATGTCCTTGTCGAGATAGAATGCGTGAACCACGCCCCTTAGCCCGCGGATTATCTCCAGCTGGGTATCGCCGGGCGCGTCGACTTCTGCTGCCATGAGCGGCGGATTGGATTGCCATCATTATAAGTTTTTTATCCGCCGAACATCCTGACAGAATGATGCAAAACAGGTGCATTTCCCATGATGCATCACACGCTCTGGGGTGATGGCATAGGCCTGTGCTATGCTGTGGAAGAAGAGCATCATCGAGTGTCGTCGGAACCGTTACCAAACACATCCGATAGGAACCCTATCCCACCCTCCTTGACAATCCTGCGATACAGCATATCAACGACGGCAGACGGATCCGCACCGCATTCCGCGATTATCCTCTCAGCCTCGGCCTTCAGGACCGAATCCACCCTCGCGCTGACCGCGGATCCCCTCCCGGAGGACGGTAGATCGCCGACATCCCCTCCCAGGTACGCGATGTACTGGTTGTACTGCATTCCGCGCTCCCGGGCGAGGGTCCTCACCAGATCCGTCGTCCCGGAACCGTACTGGGATGACTTCTTGATCCGACCTGCGAGGATCGGGACCCCCAGGTGCACTGCGACTTCCTTGAGGACAGCCTTGCGTCCCTCCATCGTGGCCGGGACATCCGTCGTGGGGTCTATGGTGAGGGCCTCCGATGTCACGCCGTCTGCGAGGTAGGGATGATGCAGCGACCTGCTGAAGCGCTCCGCGATGGCCATCTCGCATGGGACGGAGACCTCCCAAAGCCTCCTTATCCCGGCATCCCTGAGAGGTTCGTACACATCCCTTGGCTGACCGACGAACTTGGCGCTGCCCATGAAGTACTCGTCCGCACCCTGCCCCGTGAGCACTACCGCCTCGCCACAGTCCCTGCACACGCAGTACAGCTGCAGTTCGTAGGAAACTGTGAACGGATCGGTGGTCCCGGTAGACCCCATCAGACCGCGGATGGAATCCTCCACGTTGTCCCTGGTCAACCTCAGATGCGTCCACGGGAGATCGAGGACGGTTGAGAGCTCCCGCGCCTTGGACACATCGAAGGCGTTGTCCGTCCCACAGGTGTAGAGGTGCACCGAGTCGGCGTAGCGTGATGCAAGAGCTGCCACCAAACCGGAATCCAGGCCGCCGGAGAAAGCTACCGCCACATCCCTGCCTTCGCAGGCTTCGCGGACCGCGTCGACTATGGAATCCTCCAGATGCTGGTACCTGAAATCCATGATTCCGTATCTTGGAGACAGTATTAATCATGGGGGATGCAGGACGGGACCGCCCGGTATCCCCGTCGGGTCAGCTGCCGTGGAACAGGCACTTTGTCTGGTACTCGGGCTCGCTGGACACGTACATGCCGAGCTTCTTGTACAGCCCTTCGTCCACCTGGGATATTATCACCGAGGAGTGGACGTCGCATCCCCTCAGCTCCGGCAGCTTGGCCACGGCCTTCTCCACCACCGGGTCGGTGTTTGCGGCTATGGACAATGCGACCAGCATCTCGTCTATGTGCAGACGGGGGTTCCTGTTCCCCAGGTAGTCCACCTTCAGCCTCTGCATGGACTTGATCACCTCGGGGGATATCAGGAGCACGGAATCGTCAATCCCCGCCAGGACCTTCAGCGCGTTGAGTATCATTGCCGACGACGCTGTCAGCAGCGGGGACGCCTTGCCGGACACCATGGTCCCGTCAGGGAGCTCGGCGACCACGACCGGCCTCTCGGTCGTTTCCATCTCCCTCCTCACGGCCATCACCGACCTGCGGTACTCCACACCTATCCCCGCCCTCTGCATGATGAGCTCGGACTTGAACACCGCCTCGTCGTCGACCCTGCCCTCCCTGCGGTCCCTCAGTACTGCGAAGTAGCGCCTGACGATCTCGTTGTAAGCCGCCCTCCTCACCGCCTCGTCGTCCACGATGCAGTAGCCCGCCATGTTCACGCCCATGTCCGTTGGGGACCTGTAGGGGGATTCGCCGGAGATGCGTGCCAGAATCGCGTTCAGAACCGGGAATATCTCCACATCCCTGTTGTAGTTGACGGTTGTCTTCCCATAGGCCTCCAGATGGAAGGGGTCGATCATGTTGCTGTCGCTCAGATCGGCTGTCGCAGCCTCGTATGCCACGTTGACCGGATGTCCGAGGGGAAGGTTCCAGACGGGGAAGGTCTCGAACTTGGCGTATCCCGCCTTCCTACCGCAAGTATGCTCATGGTAGAGCTGGGACAGGCACACCGCCATTTTGCCGCTCCCGGGACCGGGGGCGGTGACGACCACCAGCGGCTTGGTGGTCTCCACGTACTCGTTCCTACCGTACCCCTCCTCGGATACGATCAGCGGGATGTTTGTGGGGTAGCCGGCGATGGGGTAGTGCCTGTAGACCTTCAGCCCGAGTGCCTCCACCTTCTTCTGGAACTGGTCCGCCGCCGACTGACCGCTGTAGCGGGTGATGACCAGACCGCATACGCCGATGCCCCTGTCGTTGAAGGAGTCCACGAGCCTAAGGACCTCCTGGTCGTACCCCACGCCGATGTCCTTGCGGACCTTGTTCTTGACGATGTCCTCGGCGTTGATGACCACGATCGCCTCCGCCTGGCTACCGAACTCCATGAGCATCCTGATCTTGGAATCGGGCATGAACCCCGGCAGGACCCTGGACGCATGGTAGTCGTCGAAGAGCTTCCCACCGAACTCCAGGTATAGCTTGCCTCCGGAGCGCTCAATGCGCTCCCTGATGTGCTCTGACTGTGTCCTGAGGTACATGTCGTTGTCGAATCCGGCGGCTCTGTTCATCGAAAGCGCAATCCTATGCTCACGTTTTAACCTTGACCCAGGAGGGACCCTTCATGGGCATGTGACCTCCCGGCAGAATATAGGTGACGGGGCCTTTCAGCCCCGAAATCGTTTGTCAGGGCAGTTTGAGGTCCCACTCGTCGCATGCAGGTTCTGGCGCGGAGACGAGCCCTGCCGACTCGAACAGCATGTATCCCGCATCCCTGACCGCTGCACAGCGATCGGACGAGACCCCCCTGGCGGTGAACACCAACGATTCACCGCGGAACGAGACAACCATCCTGGCATTCGAGACGTAGCTGTCTCCGCTCCTCACCGGTGCAGAGACCTCCGCCTCCAGTGCCAGACCCAGCAGGTTGGATGCTCTGGCGAGTGCTCTGCGATACTCGTCCCCGCGGACCTCCTCCCTATAGTCCCAGATGTAGCTGCCCATGATGTCCCTCAGCATGTACATCCGGGGACCTATCCCGTCCGGCTCCTCTTCCTCCTCCCATTCGTCGTCGGGGAGACCTCCTTCAGAGGTCATCTGCGATCTCCAGTGAGATGTCCAGCACATATCCGTACAGATCGATGTACATGCTGTCCCATACGATGTCGCCGCCTGTCACTGATTCCGGAACCTGGTAGATTAGGTTGTACTGGATCGTTCTTCCGACTCCGACGCTGACATCCGAGTAGTCGGTGTAGCTGTTCTGATAGTGGTAGGTGGCATCCCAATCATAGCTGTATAGATTGCCATCGTTCCCTGACAGCTCGGGGGCCCTTATTGGGAGACCGCCCGTATGGCAGATGTTCTTGACGATCACTGTGGCCAACAGGAACCTCTTCCCTGCGTCCGGAGATTCGGTGCCTGTGTAACCCCCGCCCCATTCGTACTCGAACGATCCTATCTGAGATAGCCTGAAGTTGTACGTGGCCTCCCCTATATTCTCGAAGTCGCGGTACTCCCCGTCTATATTCACCAGCATAATCTCGTGGTCCGCACCTGTGGTCACACTGAAAGTATGCTCCTTTCCGTCGGAAACGAATGTGCCCGAGATCGAGATTATGCTTACACCGAACACATTGGTGCCCTTCTCGACCTCGCAGTCGATGATCTCCGTATCATAACCGAACCGGTCCAGGACCTCCTTCGATTGCGACTTGTAATCGAAGTCGTCCTCGGATCCGATAGCAAGCAGCACCACCGCTATCACTGCGATCGCCACGACCGCCACGATGACCTTGTGCTTCTTTTCCATCCTATCATTCCTCTGCCCATGCCGGGGGCTTCCGCCTCAGGTCCATGAGCGTCTCTTCATACAAGCGCGACATATAATAACATTAAATTGTAATTGTTGTAATTGTCGTAACTTTAGAATTACATGTTATGGATCGGTCCGTCACAGATTCGGGAAAAATAAGAAGTGAAGTGAAGGTCAGTAGTGGAGGGGGAACGTCTCATGCGGGACCGCAATGAAAATCTCGAACTCCGAGTCGGAATCGAATCCGCAGCTCTCGTTGACGATGCCTACAACCTCATAGTCATCACCGAGGCCCCTGACCTCTCCCGCCACGGGAACGTCGCGATCGGGTGTACGTCCGTCCATGTCTTCCTGGTAATGCCATGCTTTGTAAATATTTAACCGGGCGTGAACCATGAAAAGCAACCACCTAAACAGATTCCGGTGACCGCCTTCTTAAGGAGGCCGTAGAAACGTTCTATACCACCCATCCCATAATGGGCGAGCATGAAGATTGCGAAGAGGATCGCCGACATACCCATGTCGGGGATCAGGAAGATGTTCGACCTGGCAGGCCCGGACTCCGTGAACCTGGGCCTGGGGGAGCCGGACCTTGCTCCGCCCAAGGCGGCCATCGAGGGGATGAGCAGGGCGGCGGAGAACGGATTCAACAAATACGGTCCCACCGCCGGAATCCCCGCTCTGAGGGACGCTGTCGCCAGATACTATGGGAAGTACGGAAAGGTCGACGGCGGGAACATCATAATCACGCCCAGCGGCTCATCCGCACTTCTGGAGATCACCCAGAGCATGATCGACCCGGGAGATGAGGTGCTAATCCCAAGCCCCGGCTTCGTAATATACAGCCCTCATGTGAGCCTGGCCGCTGGAACCCCTGTGGAGTACAGACTCACTGATGACGGTCTTTTCCAGCCCGACCTGGAAGACATCGAGTCGAAGATTACCCCCAGGACCACTATGATCATCGTCAACACCCCCTCCAACCCGACCGGCGGCGTGCTGACGGAGGAAAGCAAGAAGGCACTGGTGGACCTCGCAAGGGAAAGGGGGATCACCATCCTTTCGGACGAGGTGTACAACGAATTCATCTACGAGGGCTCCCACGTCTCTTTCGCCGACTGTCTGGACTGTGCTGTCGTGGCCAATGGATTCTCCAAGATGATGGCCGTCACAGGATGGAGGATGGGGTATGCGATAGCCGACGAAGGCGTCGTTGACACGCTCGTCAAGATGCAGTACCATGTATGCGCCAGCCCGAACATGCCCGCGATGTACGGGATACTGGAAGCCCTCCCCAACATGGATGACTACCTGGATAATGCCAGGAAGGTGTTCAAGGCACGCAGGGACCTGATATGCGCGAGGCTCAACGAGATCGACGGCGTTTCCATAGTTCCTCCCAGGGGCGCATTCTATGCGTTCCCCAGCTACGACATGGACATCAGCTCCGTGGACCTGGCGAACACCCTGGCGAAGGCCGGCCTCATCTGCACCCCCGGATCCGCGTTCGGGAGCTACGGCGAAGGGCATCTCAGGTTCTCCTACGCGGCTGACGAATCGAAGATACAATCGGGAATGGATATATTGGCGAAGGTCATCGGAGGGATGAGATAAAATGACCGATGAATACGACCCCAATGCAGCCCTCTTCGGAGGGGAGGAGCCGGAGAAGGGTGAGGACGAGGTGCTCGCCGAGCACCTGTTCGGAAAGAACCCCAACAGGACATCCGCGATCTCCGACCTGTTCTCCAACGAGATGATGGCGGCAATCGATGAGGACACCGACCTCCCGGAGGAAGCGAAGAGGAAGATGATCTTCAAGATGACAGCCAACAGCGTCCTGGACATGATAATGGAATGCCTGCCGTCAGACATGGCGGCGGACGTGGCCGCGATACTCGACGGCTACATCGGCATGTGCATGGTGAACAAGACGTACTCCGTGGACCTGCTGGGAGAACTCCAGAAGGCCATCTCCGAGCTATCGCCCGAAGAGGGTGAGAGCGACGAGGACTTCGACCGCAGGCTCTCCGCGATGGAGGAGGCGTGGTGGTCCATCCCCCAGCCCAAGCTGGATGGTAGGAACCCCGAGGACTCCATCCGCGAGATGGCTAGAAGGTACGGTCTGGACGGATGACCTCCGAATGGTTCACCGCATCCGCCCCGGGGAAGTTCGTCATACTCGGGGAGCACGCCGTGGTCTATGGGAAGCCCGCGATAGTGCTCGCGATCGACCTCAGGATAGCGGTCAGCATACGCCGCTCCGGAAGGAACCTGATCAACGGCGACCATGTGGATTTCAGGAGGCAGCCCCATCTGAGATATCTAACACGGGACGTGAACCACGCCCTGGAGTTCATGACCTCCAGCGACATCCCCGTCGGTTCGGGACTAGGATCTTCCGCGGCACTGTCCGCCGCACTCGGCCTGGCGCTGAGCCACCAGCGCGGCGCGCCCCTGGGGGAGAAGGAGCTGGTCGAGGAGGCCTACAACGCCGAGCTGTTCGCTCAGGGCATTGGCAGCCCCATGGATGCCTCGGCATGCGTGCACGGGGGCGGGATATCGGTCAACCTCCCCAATGCCACGGGGGAGCACCTGTGGACGGTGACTCGCGGCGATAGGACGTGGGACGT
Source organism: Methanomassiliicoccaceae archaeon UBA71 (assembly GCA_002504405.1). Classification (GTDB taxonomy): domain Archaea; phylum Thermoplasmatota; class Thermoplasmata; order Methanomassiliicoccales; family Methanomethylophilaceae; genus Methanoprimaticola. Next base: position 19,544 of record DARO01000013.1, on the reverse strand, counting down.
CCATGATATAGAGGCTCCGGACATGACGTTCGTCATAGGGAGCACGGGCATCAAGGCACCCACCGGCCCTCTCGTAGCGAAGGTCCGCAGGTACAGGGACCGCAGCCAGTTCGCCGTGGACATAACGGACGACATCGAGCAGGTGACCATACAGGGCGGACAGGCCCTGGCCAGGAACGATGTGGAGGAGCTCGGACGCATGATGACCGAGGACCACAAGCTCCTGTCCATACTAGGGGTGTCCTGCAGGGAGCTCAACAAGATGGTCAATGCCGCGCTGCCTTACTCCTACGGAGCAAAGCTCACAGGAGCAGGGGGCGGCGGATGTATGGTCGCGCTCACGGATGAGCCTGACAAGGTCTGCAAGGCGATTAGGTCAAGAGGCGGTACGCCTTATATAGTCAAGACAGGGGTTCCGGGTGCGATGTTCCACCCGGATCCGGAGTGATACCATGGATCTTACAGATGAGATTGAGAGGCTTCGTGTACGTTGTCTGGGATGCGCAAAATGCTCCAAGGTATGCCCGTCGCTGAAGCACGGCGGACTCGACCCTATGGAGATCATGATGGGCGGGGATGATGATGTCTCAACCTGCATAGGCTGCGGGAACTGCACCAGGGTCTGCCACAGGACGGACCCTGCCACGGTGATGAAGGACCTCCAGGCGATGGCGGGGGACATTCATGTGTCCAAGGTCTTCGAGGATACCGGCTACGCGCTTCCCCCTTCGGAATGCGAACTTGTTCCCCCCTGGGAGGGCGACGACGTAGCGGTGATGCCGGGATGCGTCACCAAGGCCAAGGTCCCTTACGTCCAGTACGCGGCCGCCGTCGCGCTCAGGAGCATGGGTGTCGGGGCTAGCGAGCTCGAGGGAAACACCTGCTGCATGCACCCGGTCCAGTTCAGGGAGATGAGCGAGCCCGAACGCAGGTCCTACAGGACCGCCATGGGCACCAATGCTCGTGGCAGGCCGATCGTCACACTTTGCGCCGGATGCAGTGATGAGCTCATCGGAGCTTTCGTTGATGCATCCCACATCATCCCGTTCCTCGCGGATCACTTGGACTCGCTGCCGCGGCTCAAGACGCCCATGCGCGTGGGCATGGAACCTGGATGCTCCGCCATGCCATTCAAGAAGGAGATGAAGGCTGTCCTGGAAGCCCTGGGCTGCGAGGTGGTCAACGGCTCCATGGGATGCTGCGGCAAGAACACGTCGGTGTCCCCGTCGCTTATGGCAGAGAGGCAGGCGGAATGCAGGGGAGCGGACTGGATCATCGTGGGATGCCCGATGTGCCAGGTGAAGTTCGACACACATGAGGGCGGGATACCCGTCATGCACATAGCCGAGCTCGTCGCCATGGCCGCAGGGGACACGGAGTCGCTGAAGCTCCACTCGATCAAGGGCCCCGGGATCTGATCATTCGATCCTGTACGCGGCGACGATCTCCCCGTAGAATGCCGTATGGATGTCAGCAGACCCGGTCTCCGCATCGCGGGGATAGAAGCGGTCCTTGATCCTCAGCGGTATCTCCGAGAGGTCCTGGTCCTGCGTGTACACGACCTTGCACTCCAGCGTTATCGGGAACTGATGGATCCCAGGTACGCTGATCTTGTCCGACTCCACCAGCGTAAGCCCTGCATCGGCGATCTTGTCCGTCCGGTATCCGGACCTCTCCCCGCAGAACTTGAGGATCCTGGAATCGGGATCGGTCGACAGGTTTACTGTGAACTCGGGGTTCTCATCCAGGAGGTTCCTGGTGAAGCGGCTCCTCCGTATGTACGCGACGAAAACCGGGGTTCCCCAAATGATGCCGAGGTGGCCCCATCCGATGGTCATCGTGTCGACGCGTTCACCCGCCTTGGTGGTGAGCAGGGCTCCCTTCGCCAGGGCGGCTAGGATCTCACCGCTGTCATCTATGACATCGATTGGGGTCTTCATAATGGAATTAACGGCGTTACCTGTATATAATGTAATATGCTGCTTCCAGAATGCCAGCTCTTCATCCCGCTCGATGATGGATGGATCGTTCAACCGATCGAGCCGTGAGCAGTCGCATCGGAGAAACACGTAGAAAGGATGATGAAAAAGGCGGGGAGACCCCGCCAGGGTTTTTCAGATGAGGTCCTCGAAGCCCTCGACGACCTTGGGGAACTTCTCCTTTACGACCTTGAGGAGGTTGTAGACGTTGACCTCCCCGATGTCGGAGTCCTTGATCATCTTGATGAGCTCGTCGATGGTCTCGTCGTCCAGGGATGCCAGCTTCTCCTTGGCCATCCAGTTCCTGAACAGCTTGTCCTCCATCCTGTCGCGCCACATCTTCTCGTAGGGCATAAGGGCCTTCTTGGAGAAGTCGCCGGTCTTGGCGCACTCGGTCAGGACCTTTCCTGCGTACATGCCGGTCCTGCAGGCGTGGCAGATCCCTCCGCCGGTGATGGGATCGATGATCCTCGCGGCATCTCCGACGAGGACGATGTTGTCGTCCACGGCGCAGTCGAGACCAGGGCATGTGGAAACGAATCCTCCCATGATCTCGAGGCACTGGCCCTTGCTCAGGCGGGGGTCCTCCGCGATGAACTTGTCGAGGTAGTACTTCGCATCGCCGTTGCCCTTGCACAGCCTGCCCATAACTCCGATTCCGACATTGGCGATGCCCTCTCCCTTGGGGAAGATCCAGATGTATCCTCCGGGGGCGACGGATCCGATGACGAACTCGCAGTAGTCCGGGACGCAGTCGATGTTGCACATCCTGTACTGGATGCAGGAGTCGATGTCGCTGAGGTTCAGGGTGGTGTCGATCCCTGCCCACCTTCCGACCTGGCTCTCGTAGCCGTCGGCCGCGACTATGCACTTTGCGCGGATCTCGATCTCCTCGCCCATGCTCCTGGCCTTGATGCCGACGATCTTGCCCTCCTCGCGGATGACCCCGGTGCACGAGGTCCTGAGCATGATCTGGGCTCCGGCCTTGGCCGCGTCCCTGGCAAGCGCCTTGTCGAACAGGTGCCTCTCCAGGACGTAGCCGACCTCGGCCCCGGCCTTGGACTCGTCCAGCTGGAACGTGGTGCCCTGGGGGGATTTGATGATGGCCCCCTTCATGTCTCCGCGGATCCATGCAGGCTCGGGCTTGATTCCGACCTCCTCCAGCCATTTCTTGGAAACTCCCTCGGCGCATCTGAGGGGGGCTCCGATCTCGGCCTTCTTCTCGATCAGTATGGTCTTGAGGCCGCCCTCGGCGCAGTACCTGGCCGCCATGCTTCCGCCGGGACCCGCCCCGACGACGACGATGTCGCACTCGTATGTCTTCATGTGATCACTCCAGGGAGAGCGCCGCCACGGGGCAGAGCTTCACGCATCTTCCGCACCTGTTGCAGTCCTCGTTGAACTCCAGGACAAAGTCGTTCAGGAATATCGCGTTCTTGGGGCAGGAGCCCACGCATCCTCCGCAGTGGAGGCATTTGTTCAGATCTACCTTCATTCACATCACTCCGTAGTTAAAGGGCGCTCACTGCGCATCCGGTTTCTGGTCTTCGGGAACGATGAGGGCGGCCGCGAGCTCCTTGGCCTCCTCGGCATGGGACTTCCTCCACTCGTCTAGCGGGACGGAGAACTGCTTCTCGATCTCCTTCCTGAACTCAGGGCCGGAATTGTAGGCGCAGAACGGGAATATGCGCAGATCGGGCGAGATGTAGTGGACGCCGCAGCGCCTTACCCTCTCGATGTCGTAGTTGTAGCTGTCCTGGAAGTGCATCCCGGAGATGAGCATCATCTTCCAGGAGAACGCGGCGAGGGTGTCCTTGGACTTGTGCGACATGACATCCTTGATCATGGTCACGAACTTCGCCTTGGTCAGGCCCTCCGGCATCTTGGACTCGTCCACGCAGCTGTTCAGCAGCTTGATCAGCTTGGCAACGTACAGCTTCTTGAACCTGGAGTTCTCGGCCTTGTCGGCCATCTCGTTGAGGCCGGCGGAGAACCTGGCGACGTCTACGAACCTGGGGAACGGCGTGACGACCCCCTTGTCGTCCTGGAACAGGTACGTGGCTATCCCGCAGTGGGGGTGGGTGGTGAACGTGACCTTGTTCTGGCCGAGGATGATCGACGCGAACTTGGAGATGGGCGCGACTACGGGGACCGGGTACCAGTCGTCCTTGGTGGCGTAACCGGTCTGCTCCTCCACGCACTTGACGAGATCGGGGAGGGTGAACCTGCCTGTGGAGAGCTCCTCCTGGGTGACCCTGCCCGTGAAGGCGAGGGGCTGGAAGTTGACTCCCCTTATGATGTCGGAGTTCTCGAAGGCGAACTTGACGATGTCGCCGACGATGTCGTCGTTCATCCCCATTCCGATGACGGGGACCAGGACGACGGACGGCGGGTGGATGCCCTCCTCGGCCAGCTTCCTGCAGTTCTCGAGGACGCCCAGCTTGATGGCCATCATCTTCCTGCCCCTGCTCCTCAGGTAGACCTCGTCGGTGAGGCCGTCGAACTGCAGGTATATCGTGTTGAGGCCGGCGATCTTCGCTGCCTTGAGGAACTCGTAGTTCTTGGCGAACTTGATTCCGTTCGTGGCGACCTGCACCTGGGCGAACCCGAGCTCCTTGGCATCCTTCACGACATCGATGAACCTCGGGTACACGGTGGGCTCGCCTCCGGCGAACTGGACCGCCGTGCACTTGATGGGCTTCTCCGACCTGAGGGCGACCAGCATCTCGTGGACCTGATCGTAGGTGGGCTCGTAGACGTAACCGGCATCGTTCGCGTTGGCGAAGCAGATGGGGCAGTTCATGTTGCACCTGTTGGTCAGGTCGAGGTTGGCTATGGCGGAGCAGGAGAGCATGTCGATCCTCTGTCCGTCGATGACTATGTGGACGGTATCATCCGGGTTGTCGCCGATTGTGCGGTCCATGGCGTTGTGGAGCCCGACACCGTCGTAGGCGTACTTCTCGGCCTTGAGGTAGAGGTCCACGTCAGACCAGTAAACGTCGGAGAACTCCCCGTGCTCAGGGCACTTCTTCTCCATGTAGACTTTGCCGTCCTTCGCGAAAACATTGGCTTCAATGATCTTGCCGCACTCGGGGCAGATCGATTGGGTCTTCTTGGGAAGACCCTTCTTGAGCGCGTAATTGGTTGCGGTCACAGTCATGGTTTATCGGAGGGACTTAACTCTTTAAGATATTAATAAGAAGCGCGTCTGGGGGACGTGTTCTACGGGCATTGAGCCCACTGTGCATGCACGGCCACCCGTTTATCGAGGCCCTCGGCGAACCCTCTGGCCATGAGGTTGAACGACACGCGCGGGAGCATGCCCTTCGCAGTCATAGCCGTAGCCCTCCTGGTGGTGTCCGCGGCCGGCGCCGCCCTGGTCCACCAGTATGCGATGACCGGAGACGACGCGGGAGGGGTCCTCGAGGACATTGACTCGGCCGATGGCTCGATAGAGGAGGTCGAGCTCCATGTGAACCGCGGTCTGGGTGAGGTCGTCAGACGCATATCCACGGCCGAGTCGGTAGGGAGGGACAGCTCCCTCGAGGCGCGCGCCATGGAGTTCGAGAGGAAGGCGTCCGAATGGCTCGATTTCCAGTTCCCGATCCGTAGCGGCAACACCGTTGTGCGCCTGCTGGCACATGATCTTTCCTTGACCGCCGAGGCGATGGGGCTCGAGACTGCAGATGGTGGGTACACCCCCGCATACCTGAAGGGCACCGGGACCATAGATGTGGAGGTCTCGTCACAGTACGGGACGGGAAAGGCCACCGTGGAAGTGTCCACGGACGGGACCTACGGCCTCCCACTCGTCGCGGGGAGGGCCTCGCTTTTCGAGAACATGGTGAGCGGGGGCGGACTGTCGGTATCGCAGATGATTTCGTACCAACTGACCAGCCTGGCACAGTACCGCGTTATGAACGGGTACGGGTCCCTCTCCGAATACGGGGACCGCGGGACCCGCTCCATAATAACGGGAGAGGACGTGGAGGCAGCCTTCAGGAACGCCATGGAGGCCGTGGAGCTAATCTGCTTCCGCGACGGCGAGGGCATCCTCTTCGGGAAGGATGCGGCCGACCTGTCGGACCTTCTGGTAGCGGGGGATGGGTCGATTACCCTTGACCTGTCGGCCGTGTACGCCCAGGCCCTGGTATCCGTCATCGATGATGTAGCGCTGAGCTGGTTCGACTACTTCTGCGGATTCAAGGTGCTGGATGCGCTGGAGAGGGTCCTGTTCCCGTTCCGGGGCGCCGTGGATTCCCTGGTGGCGTTCATCCTGGGGGAGGAGGCCGTCTACAGCGCCGTTCCGTACGTCATGTCGACCATGGAGGTCGCCGGGATCCCCGAATCGGAGTACAGGAACCCGGGATCCGGCACCACGACGCTGTCATACGGAGGGGTCACCGTGTCGGTCGAGAACCCAACCGCGGACATCGCCTCCATGCCCTGGCTGAAGAACTTCAAGAAGACCTACTCGCAGGAGACCAACTTCGTGATGGAGTTCCTGCTCCGCGTCCTGAACGGCGCTGCTGTGAGCATAGCTGAGAACCGCGGACTGGGGTCGGTCTCGGTAGAGGTCGACGCGTTCGACGGGAAGACGTTCACCGACACCTTGGCGGAACTGTTCTGCAAGGCTTGTGACGACGGGGAGTCGGTGGTGGAGGCGTGCATAGGAGAGTCGCTGTCCTCACAGCGGGTGTACGACCCGTTCTCCGGTGCCATCGCCGAGGAGATCTACGACAACATAGACGACTTCGTGCTGTCCGACGAACTGAGATCGTCCCTGCTGTCGGCGTTCTCCGCAGCGCTACCAGAGGATTCCGGGATCGGCGCGGACGGTCTGGCGTCCTCCAAGGCGTTGGAGGAGGCGATCGCCCGTTATGAGTCGGAGGTCCGCTCGGACCTCGAGGTGTTCAGAGTTCTGGAGAAGGTGGAGAGCGGTCGCGGGGTGATCGAGAGGGTCCTATCCGAAATATGCGCCTATGGCCTTAGCCTGATTGGTATCACCGGCCACGTACCTGACCAGGCAAGGGCCATGTGCGACGAGATTGTGGAGATGGGGCGCATGAACCCGCACGGTGGCATCCTGGACCTGCCGGGATCCGGTAGGTTCGGGCTTACGGACGAGGTCGGACAGGTGTCATATGAGACGATGGAGGCCCTGGTCTCGACCGATTCCATGTCCGAGGTTGTCGGGATAGACTACGGGTCCTGCATCCACACAGTCGGCTTCAGGGAGGGTTCGAGCGCGGCCTATTCCACGATGTTCACGATCGACCTGCACGGAGTAGTCACCTACGACGTCGAGGGCACCGGCACCCTGTCGCAGGCCATGGGGACGTACTCCTCGGCACTGAGCGGCTCGTTCGTGTTCGACACGGAGATCGACATCCCCGTATCTAGCGGATGGCCCCTCGCCGGCATAGAATACGAGCCGAGCAGCAACTTCTACGATGACCTCGTGAACCTCCTGCTCGAGCTACTGGAGCCGATAGTTGAGCCGCTGAGGACGGTGATGGAGGCTGTTAGGAACGCTGTGACGATGGTTTCCGAAGCACTCGTGGAGGCCCTGCGCTTCGTATCCGAGCAGATGGCCAGGATATACGAGGCGATCATGGATCCGCTGGGGAGGCTGTCCGAATGGTTCGACGAGAAGGTTGGCAACATCCTGTCGCAGGCGGCTCTTGATGTATTGGTCAGCATCGGGATGGACAAGCAGCTCATCGACCTGGAGTTCTTCGGATGCCTCCTCAGGATTTCCACCAAGGCGGTCACATGGGCCGCCACGACGAAGACCCTCCTGGACGCGTCCCTCACGATGCCTGTCGCAGGCCTGACCGTTACCGCGGGGATCGTCATCAAAGCCAGAGGTGACGTGACCGCGGAGAACCTCGTGGTCACAGGCTACGGAGAGGTATCTGGAGACGACTGGAACGTACAGATGTCCCTGGATCCTCTGATGAAGGGGAGCAAGTACATGGTGACCTTGGATGCGGAGGTCGGCGACACCGACATCTCCCTCGTCGCCCCGAAGCTGGACAGCTACCAGGAGATGGGCATCGCCCTCAGCGATGTCCCGGGACTGGGCGAAATCATCAGCAACATCCCGGTGATGGGCGTGAACGTCGGACTCGATGCCGGGTTCAGCCTGAAATACGCGGATCCCGAGGACAGGGGGCTGGTGATCAACGAATTCGAAACCAATCCAGAGGGGGATGACAAGGGCAACGAATGGGTGGAGCTTTACAACAACTCGGTGACCTCCATCGACATCGACGGATTCACTCTCACGGCGGCATCGGACCGCTTCAACAAGGTAATGGAACTGTCCGGTAGCATGGCGCCTGGCGAGCTCCTGGTGATCCATCCGGACTTCACGATGGTGAACAGCTCTGGGAAGTACACGAAGAACGGGGAGGCCCTGACCCTGAGGGATGCTGACGGCAACGAGCTGGACCGCACCCCCACGAAGAAGGACACCGCCAACGACGGGAATACCTGGCAGAGGAAGACGGACGGGTCGACTGAATGGGTGTTCGCCGAAGGGTCCCCCGGAAGGAGCAACGGGGATGTGGTCGCCGGCCTGTTCACCGCCGCTCAGCTCAAGGACTCGGTATGGAAGGCCGTCGAGAAGTCGTTCGACCGCATAGGCAGCATCACTGACCTGGATACCCTCCAGTCGTTCCTCCAGTACCTCGTGAGATACACTCTGGAGGAACTGATAGGCATCGTTTCCGGCAGGATCATCGAGGCCAAGGTCTTCGCAAGCCTGGACGTCAAGGATGCGACCTCCTCCGTCTCCACAGGCGTGGAGGTGTCTCTGCGCACTGACGGCGACCTCGCGGAGGACGTGCTGAAATACATCTCCGGGAAGGTCCTGGAGCTGATATTCGGCGGAAGAAGCCCGTATCGCATCGACCCTGTCGGCATGTTCACCGAGAACATAGAACTCGAAGTCACGTTCAGCACCGGCATCGGGTTCCCGGAACTCCTGTCCAAGGGAGCGGATCTACCCGAGATGGAGCTCGGGATCACGTTCCGCACAAACCTGGCGGCGATAACCAGGATCATAGGCGAGGACACGGGGAGGCCGGAGGTGGTCCTGGGAGTGAGGGCGGTCGATGTCCCGGAGGAGGCGCTGCCATCGAAGCTTTCCCCCAAGAAGGGTATGGACCACGACCTCTGGCTGATGCTCCTAACGGTAAGGTTCGCGTGAACGCGCGCACATTATTAAGGGGGAAGCACATGGGGGACGCCATGGCCGGCATGGACTTCAAGATCCCCACTGTGATGACCTCGGAGGAGCTCATGGAGAAGGCGTTCCACAGGGCATCCAAGATCCGCAAGAACGGAACCAACGCCCTGGACGCTAAGAAGAAGACGGCCCTGGCCAAGGTCACAGCCTCCGGAGACATCGTCGTAACCGCCCTGAACGGGTATGTGGAGAGGTTCCCGCGCCTAGACAAGGAAGACGACTTCCTGCCCGAGCTGGTCGACATCGTCATCGGGATCGACAGGTACAAGAAGGCCCTCGGAGCCGTTAACTGGTGCGCCACGAAGGCCGAGAAACTGAAGAACGACACGCTCAAGGACATCCGCCGCACAAAGGACCCCGAGATCGTAGAGGCGACGAGGAGGAGCTTCTACGGCAGGCTGAACTCGTATGTCGACAGGATATCCGACGACCTCATGTTCCTCCAGGACGCCAAGAACAAGTTCAGGAGGCTCCCAGCGGTCGACCCGGCAGTGCCCACGATCGTGGTTGCGGGCTTCCCCAACGTCGGCAAGAGCAATCTCGTGACGGTCCTGTCATCGGCGGCACCAGAGATAGCCCCCTACCCGTTCACCACGAAGGGCGTCATCGTTGGGCACATCGACGACGACTGGCGCAAGTACCAGATCATAGACACCCCGGGACTCCTGGACAGGCAGTTCGAGGACAGGAACGACATCGAGAAACAGGCTGTCCTCGCCCTGAGGTACCTCACCGATGTCATGCTCTTCGTCATAGACCCGTCCGAGACCTGCGGCTTCCCGCTGGAGATGCAGGAGAGGCTGCTGAAGACGGTTCAGGACGGATTCCCCGGAGTGCCGATCATAGTCGCTGAGAGCAAATGCGACATCATGAAGACAGGCAACGGCAGGATCTTCTTCTCGGCTCAGAGCGGCGAGAACATGGACGTCCTGACCGACAGGATCATGACGGAGCTTAGGGCCATCCACCGCAGGAAGTCGATTGAGTCCGAGGCAGTGGAAGATGCCTGAGGGACCTGCGACCAGCCCCGCGATGGCGAGGTACTTCTCCGAACTCGCCGCGAAGAAGGACGAGTGCTACGCGATAGCCGAGAAGGCCCGTGAGATGGGGTTCGACCCCGAGCGCTACGTCGAGATCCCTCAGGCGGAGGACCTGGCATCGCGCGTGGAGAAGCTCCTCCAGGACTACCATGTGGAGGGCGTGGCCGAGGACATACGCAGGCTCACTGCGGAGTACGGGAACCGCGAGCTGGTCGCCCTGATGGTGTCGAAGGAGATGGCCAAGAGGCCCGCGGAGAGCACAGAGAAGGCCCTGGACAGAGCGGTGAGGGTCGGGCTAGCGGTCCTCACGGAGGGGATACTCGTGGCCCCCCTCGAGGGCATAGCCGACACCAGGATAAGGAAGAACTCCGACGGGACGAACTACGTGGACCTGGTTTTCGCCGGACCCATACGCGCAGCGGGTGGTACCGGCCAGGCCATGAGCGTCCTCATCGCGGACGTCGTCAGGACGGAGCTTGGGATAGGCAAGTACGTGCCTACGGAGGGGGAGATAGCCAGGTTCGATGAGGAGATACCCCTGTACAAGCAGTGCCAGCATCTCCAGTACTCCCCGACATCCGAGGAGATCGACCTGATTGTGAGGAACTGCCCCGTATGCGTAGACGGGGAGGGTACGGAGACCATGGAGATCTCCGGTTTCAGGGACCTGCCCCGCATCGACACGAACCGCGTCAGGGGAGGTGCCTGCCTCGTCATCGCCGAAGGGATGTGCCAGAAAGCCTCGAAGCTCAAGAAGCACGTTGATAAGCTGGGCCTCGAGGGATGGGACTTCATAGGGAAGTTCCTGGACGCCCACAGCCATAAGGAGCCGGCCAAGGACACTCAGGGCGCGAAGGAGGAGGTCAAGGCGAAGCCCAAGGTCGAGCCCAAGGAGAAGTACCTCATGGACATCGTCGCCGGGCGCCCCATCTTCGGACACCCCTGCGCTGTCGGGGGATTCCGGCTGAGATACGGGCGCGCGAGGACGTCCGGACTGGCCGCCCTTGCGTTCAACACGGGCAGCATGTACGCCATGGACGAGTTCATGGCCCTCGGTACGCAGGTCAAGATCGAGAGGCCTGGGAAGGCATGCGTGGTCACGCCGTGCGACGAGCTCGAGGGGCCGACCCTCCTGTTGCGCAACGGGGACCTCGTGTACTGCCACACTAAGGAGGATGTTCTCGAGGTCAAGAGCATGATCGCCGAGATAGTGGACAACGGGGAGATCCTGGTCCCGTTCGGTGAGTTCTGCGAGAACAACCACAAGCTCGTGCCCTGCGGGTATCCCATAGAATGGCACCGCCTCGAGATTCTCGAGAAGGGCGATCTCCCCGAGGACTGGAAGGATCCCACTTATGAGCGCGCCAAGGAGATGTGCCGGGAGTTGGGCGTCCCGATGCATCCCAAGTTCAACCTCTTCTGGTCCGACTGGGAGCTTGACAGGATCAGGGCCCTGAGAAGTCATGTGCTCGCGACGGGGACGTACGACGGAAGGAACCTTTCTGTCGAGAGGGAGCCGGTTTCCAAGCGCATGCTGGAGGACCTTTGCGCCCTCCACAGGATCGTGGACGGCCGTGTGGTCATCGACGAGAGGTACTCCCTCCCGATGCTCGACTGCCTCGGGATAACGGTAATCGATGGCAAGCTTGGAGCTGGCCCGGAGCTCGAAGGGGACGACACCCTGGAGGCCATCAGCAGGGCGGCGGGGTACGAGGTCCGCGCGAGGGCGATGACCCGCGTAGGAACCAGGATGGCCCGCCCCGAGAAGGCGAAGGAGAGGGAGCAGACCCCCAAGGTGCATTCCATATTCCCTGTAGGCAAGGATGCCGACGCAGGGAGGGAGATGAACGCCGCCATCAAGGTATGCAAGGAGAACGCGTCCAGGAGCAGGGGCGCGAAGCCGGAGGTGTCCGTGGAGGTCGGGAACAGGTTCTGCCCAATATGCCACCAGTACACTTTCCGCAACTGGTGCCGCCTGTGCGGCTCCCACACGCAGTACACGCCCAAGCAGAACGAGTACGGTAACATGGGGCCCGCCCCCATCAGCATAGACCTGGAGGCCGAGTACAGGGCGGCCTGCGAAGGGCTCGGGGAGAAGCAGCCTTCGGAGCTGAAGTGCGTCGATGCCCTCATCTCGAGGATAAAGACGTGCGAACCCCTGGAGAAGGGGATACTGAGGCAGAAGAACGGCGTCAGCACGTTCAAGGACGGGACGATAAGGTTCGACATGACCGACATCCCGCTCACCCACTTCAGACCGAGGGAGATCGGCCTCAGCATAGAGAAGGCCCACGAGCTCGGTTACGACACCGATTGGAACGGGGATCCCCTCGTGGACCCGGAGCAGATATGCGAGCTGAAGGTGCAGGACATCATACCTGCCAAGGACTGCGGTTCCTACCTCGTCAACGTCGCCAGGTTCCTGGATGACGAGCTCGAGGAGTTCTACCACCTGCCCAGGTACTACAACGTGAAAACCAAGGAGGACCTGATCGGACACATCACATTCGGCCTGGCCCCGCACACATCCGGAGGGATCCTGTGCAGGATCATCGGGTACGCAGACCTGCGCGGATGCTACGGCCACCCGTTCTTCCATGCTGCAAAGAGGAGGAACTGCGACGGGGACGAGGACTGCGTGATCCTGGCCCTGGACGGCCTTCTGAACTTCTCTAGGACCTTCCTGCCCGACAGGCGCGGCGGCCTCATGGACGCCCCCCTCGTCCTTACCACGAGACTCGACCCCAACGAGATCGACAAGGAGGCCCACAATGTGGACTGCCTCAGGGAATACCCGCTGGAGCTGTACCGCGCAGCAATGGAGATGAAGGATCCCAAGGAGATCGAGAAGAAGATGGATCTCATCGCGGGCAGGATAGGGACGCCCGACCAGTACGAGCACCTCGGGTTCACTCACGACACCCACGATATCTCGTACGGTCCCAAATACTCGGCCTACACCACCCTGGAGACGATGATGGACAAGATGGATGCACAGCTCATGCTCGGGAAGAAGATCCGCGCCGTGGACGAGCAGGACGTCGCCAGGCGCGTCCTCAACAAGCACTTCCTCCCGGACATGATCGGGAACCTGAGGAGCTTCTCCACGCAGACGGTGAGATGCACCAAATGCGGCGAGAAGTACCGCAGGATGCCGTTGTCCGGCAAGTGCAACAAGTGCGGTAACGCCCTGACCCTGACCGTCCACGAGGCCAGCGTGAAGAAGTATCTGGAGATCTCCAAGACAATAGGTGAGAAGTACGGACTCGACACCTACACCCGCGAAAGGGTGGAAATCCTTGAGATGAGCATGGATTCCGTCTTCAACAACGACAAGGTCAAGAAGTGCAAGCTCTCGGACTTCTTCTGATCACGGCTGCTTCGGACTGAAGTAAATACTGATGAACGTGTCCAGCTGCATGTCACGGCCCTTCGTGGCGATCTTTGTGGAGAGCCATCCGGACCCCAGGAGCTGGACGTTCATGTTGGCAGCCCCGTAGGCGAGCTGCGTGAACCTCTTCCCGGACTTCTCCGCCCAGTAGTCCGACAGGTACTCGAGCCTCTCGGGTGACTCCTCCGCCATCCTTGCACGCATCCTGCCCTCCATCATCGTGAAGAAGGATGCGTAATTGTCCAGGAACTCCACCTGGGTCGGGCCCTTCGCCTGGACCTCTGGAAGTTCCTTCATATGGGCACAAAGATCGCCCAGATCGCTGGCCGCCGTGGCGCAGATGTCCGCCATGTCGCCCAGATCGGTGTATACCGAGAACGTCTCAAGAGCGAGGAACGTGTACTCGTTAGCGGACTGCATGGCGCTGGGACGGTCCCCCTCACCGAGGGACCTGGCCTTCATAGCCGACATCATGTCTGGAAGAAGCTCGCGGTCCTCCAGCATGAGGGCGAGATCCGATAGGCCCTCCTCTGGCTGCGCACCCGCCTGCGGCATGGATGGCCTCCGGATGTCGTCGAGGCAGTCCGCGATCAGATCGGCGTACTTCTCATCGTCGATGACCTCGCCGCCCCTCACCCTCGAGATCCATCCTCCGGCCGTCCCTACGGGCGCCTTCTGCCTTGACGCGGCCGCCTGGGCCTGCGGCCCCGGCATCTGCTGCCATACGGACTGCTGCGGATTCTCCGCCGGCGTCTTGCCGTTGAAATAGGCTCCGCAGGCGACACAGAACTCAGCGCCCTGGGGATTCGACTCGTAACCGCAGCTTGGGCATCTCATGCGTCCCATCATGCCGCACAGGTAGATAAAGCCAGCCTGGGAAGGCTCGGCGGATCGATAGTTTGGAAGAAGGAAGGGCCCCTCCAGCGGAGGGGCTTGAAAGTTTGTCAGAGGGCCTCGATCTGGTCCTTGAAGTCCTTGGCCTCCTGGGCCAGGATCTCAACGGCCTTGTCGAGGGCCTGCTGGGCAGTGAGCGAGCCGTCGGTCTCGAACTTGAAGACGAACTCGGTGTCGTCGGCGTCCACGGTTATGCCGCCGCGCTCGCCGAGGTGCTCCATGCAGGTCTTGCAGAGACTGCAGTCCAGCTGGTTCTTGGCGACAAGCCTGCCGTCCTCGATCTCGAAGACCTTCTTGGGGCACAGATCGGCGCACTCCAGGACGAACTCGTCGTCCGCGGAGGCAGGGTTGACCGTGACGGAGGGCCTGTACTTGTACCCTACGCCGTTGGCAACCTGCCACTTGACGTGCTTCTTGGCCGTCCCCATGACGGCGGTGGCGTAGATCAGTACTGCCTGGCCGTCTGTGAGCTCGACTATGGGTATGAACTCGTCCTTGACCCTGAGGTCGGGGTTCCCGAGGGGCTCGAGATCGCCGGAGAGCACCGTGCAAGGCCCGATCTTGTTCAGGCTGTACATTATGGTGCAGCTCGGGCATCCCTCGCCCCCGCAGGCGCACTCGCTCTGCGGGACGAAGAGGTCCAGGTCGGTGGGCACAGGGACCATGCCCAGCCTGTGGGCTATGATCTCGTCGAACAAGGGCGTGATGCTCTCGTACTCCTTGTCATCGTACATGATGGGACCGAGGTGGAACTCCACCTTGTCGATGGCCATCTTGGGGATGTCGGAGAGGAGTGTCCTCCTGAGGGCGTTCGCCATGGCGGGGGAGGAGTTCTTCAGGATGAACCTGCACTTCCTCTCCGCCATTTCGAGAATCTCTATGTCCATAGGAGATCCCCCTCAGACCCTGCGTCCCCTGCGTCCGCCCTTCTTCTTGGTACCGTCGTGCGGTATGGGTGTGACATCCTCGATTCTGCCGATCTTCAGGCCGGCCCTGGTGAGGGCACGGATAGCGGCCTGGGCTCCGGGACCGGGAGAGACGGATTTGTTTCCTCCGGGTGCGCGGACCCTGACGTGGATCCCGACGAACTCCCTCTCCTTGGCGACCTCGGCGACCTTCTCGGCCGCCTTCTGGGCTGCGTAGGGCGAGGACTCGTCCTTGGCCTGCTTGACAACCATTCCGCCGGTGGCCTTGGTGATGGTCTCGGCGCCGGTGATGTCGGTCAGGGTGATCATGATGTTGTTGTAGCTGGCGTAGATGTTGGCAATTCCCCATTTCGCTGTCATCAGTGAACACCGTCCTCTGCTGTGATTCCTGCCTCCTCGGCATCCGCCTTTCCGGCGGCGGCATCGGCTGCGGCCTGGTCGGCCTCGGCCTTGGCCCTCATGGCAGCGTTTGCGGCTGCCTGGTCGGCGGAGATCCTCATGGGATGCATCTCGTCGGTGAAGGGAGAGGCGGGGTTGAACTCGATGGAGGACTCCTCCGCGATGGTCACGAGGTATCCGGGGACGGTCACCCTGTGGCCGTTCATGAAGATGTGGCCGTGGGTGATCATCTGCCTGGCCTGCTTGATGGTGCTGGCCAGTCCCTTCTCGTAGACGATGGTCTGGAGCCTGCGGGACAGGACGTCCTCGTCCTTCAGGGCAAGGATGTCGTTCAGGTTGGATCCTACGGGCAGGTATCCAAGGCGGCCGCATTTGGCCAGCAGGGCGTCTGCCTCGATCTTGGCCTGGGCGTCGCCGGACCTGAGGCGTGCCTGGAGGTCCCTGGACTGCTTCCTCAGGTTCCTGAGGATGGTCTCGGCCTTCCAGACCTCGGTCTTGTTCTTCAGGCCGAAGGCCCTGACGACCTCGACCTCTGCCTTGATCCTCTCGCCCTGCCAAGGGTGGGAGGGTGTGTCGTATGTCTTGCGTGAAAACTTAGGGTCTCCCATTCAAACCACCTCAGTTGGATTTCCTCTGGACACCCATGGTGAGTCCGTGCCTTCCGTTGGACCTGGTCCTCTGGCCGCGGACCTTGTGGTGGCCCTCGTGCCTGATGCCGCGGTAGCAGCGGATCATCTTCATCCTGTTGATGTCGTCCTTCTGGATGATGTCGAGGTCGTTGCCGAACAAGTGCATGTCGGCCCCGGACTCGTAGTCGTTCTGCCTGTTGATTGCCCAGGTGGGGGCGTACTCGACATAGGACTTGACGAGAGCCTCGATCTCCTTGACCTTCTCATCGGACAGGGATCCGATCTTCACGGAGGGGTCCACATCCGCCTTCTTGGCGACAATCTGTGCAACCCTCTTTCCAACGCCTTTGATGCTCTGGAGTCCGACGACGGTCTTCTTCTGACCGTCGATGTCGGAGTTGACGATACGGACGATGAAGTTGAAGTTCTCGTCCTCCGTCGGCTGAGTCTCCTTTTTCTTAGCCATTTCTGCTATCCTCCGTAAATGCAATCCGCCTAGGGCGGGATACGCACAAGCACCGGTCCCCAGGGGGAGGTGCTCTCAGTGTTCACCTCCCCTTGCGGAGAGGGGGTCCTGAGTTTACGTGATTGATGCGATAGGCTCATCCTTAATAAAGGTGCGTGTGCGCCCGTGGGCATGCACGGGTGCTGGGAAGGATGGTGCTGGGGAAGGGATTCGAACCCTTGAAATCCTACGATATGGGATCTTGAGTCCCACGCCTTTGACCAGGCTCGGCTACCCCAGCTTGAGGATGTGGAAAGGGGTTTGGTTGAAAACGTTTACGGGAGGGTCGTGACCTCTGCCCTCTTCCCGGCGATGTAGAACGTGTATTCGTGCTGCGACACTATGCCGCCGTCGACCTCGACGAGCTGCGCGTAGCTGGAGAGGACCCCGTGGCGGATTAGGTTCCTGACGTGCTTCTCGGCATCGGGGAAGTCGCAGCTCCTGGCACAGAAGGGGAACGTCTTGAACTCCCCCTTCACGTACTCGAAGAACTCCTGGGCCTTGGGGTCAGCTATCGGCCTCTCCCTGAGGATCCTGACGATGTTGCCGGGTTTCCCGTTCTTGACCTCTCCCCTGCCGTTCGTGGCGAAAGGCTCGATGGCGACGGTCATGCCGGCCTTGACCTGGGTCGTCTCCCCGCTGTCGTAGTTCGGAACGGAGAGCCCGGCGTGGAGATTGTAGGGCTCGATCTGATGTCCGCAGAGGTTGACTATCGGGTGGAACCCGCGGCCCTCGATCGTCATCTGGACGGCCCTTCCGATCTCCCCCAGGGGCACCCCATCGCCGATGAACTCGGCGACGGTGTTCCTGGCTGTCTTCGAGATCTCGACCAGGTCCCTGTAGGAGTTCGTACCGACCTCGACGGTGCCTGCGGTATCGCCGACGAATCCGTCCAGCTCTGCACCGCAGTCCACCTTCACCACGTCCCCGATCTGGAACACGGTCTTGTCCGTGCAGCTCGGGGTGTAGTGGGCTGCAATCTCGTTTATGCTTATATTGCAGGGGAAGGCGAGGCCGCACCCGTGCTCGCGGATGTAGCCCTCCACCTCCTGCGCGACATCGTAGAGCTTAACGCCCTCCTTAACCATAGACAGTCCCAGCTCCCTCGCTGCACCCGAGACCTTCCCGGCAGTGCGGAGCTTGGCCAACTGATCCTCCGTCAGCATTCTAAGACTTCCTTGATCTTTTCTGCGGGGATGGCGCCCTGGCGGACGATCTCAACCTCCTTGTCCATCAGCCATACGATGGTGGAGGGGAACCCGATATCGCAGGGCCCTGCATCTACGTAGGTGTCTACGGCATCACCGAAATCGTTGATGGCAGCGTCAACGCAGACCGCATCCGGGTGGGAGTGCAGGTTGGCGGACGTCGCCACGATGGGGCCGGTGCGCCTTATGAGCTCCATGGCGAACCTGTTGTCAGGTATGCGCACACCGACCTTCTGTGATGATGATGTTACTATGTCTGGCACATTGGACTGCTTCTTGATTATGATGGTCAGCGGACCGGGGAGGAACGCCTTGATGAGCTTGTCTGCGTTCTCGTTGAGGACCGCCACCTTCTCGAGCATGGCCTTGTCCGAGACGGCGACGGAAAGGGGCATGTCGAACGGCCTGTTCTTGGCCACGTAGAGTGATTTCACAGCAGATTCGTTGTAGATGTCGGCACCGATGCCGTAGACGGTGTCTGTGGGATAGACAATAAGCTTCCCCTCGGAGATGTCCTCTGCTGCAGCAGAAACGGCCTCTTCGCAGTGGGCGTCGAAGCCGCGGGAGTAATCGCATTTTATGATCTTCATTCATACACCTACCAGTGTCAGGATCCTGTTCATGTACGCGGGACCGTAGTTCCTGCAGATGATTCCATGACCCGGATACAGTTCCCTTATGTCAACGTTACTGATGCGGACTAGTGAATTGCGGAGGTCGGTGAACGATCCTCCGGGAAAATCGGTACGTCCGATACCGTTTTCGAATAGGGTGTCGCCCGATATCAGCGACTTGGATTCCGCATCATACAGGCATATGCTGCCCCTCGTGTGCCCGGGCGTGTGCATGACATGGAACCTCGTGCCACCAAGATCGACGACGTCCCCGTCGCCCAGATCGGATACATCTGGCACAGGGGCCATCTCGCTCTCGAACAGATCCCCCAGAACCAGTTCGCGATCGGCCTCCCGTATGGTACGGGAGTCCATCTCCCCAGCCATTACCTGGGAGCCGAACTCGTCTGCAAGGGCTTTCAATCCACCCACGTGGTCGTAGTGACAGTGGGTGGCTACGATGAGATCCAGACGCCTGTCGCCGAGGATCCTCCTGACCTCGCTGACGACCCTGTCGTGTCCCAGACCCGTGCCAGCATCGACCAGCATCGTGCGCTCTGCGACAACGAGGTAGATGTTGGAATCGTAAGAAACGCCAGATTGTATCAGGTGGATGGACATCGAACAACGTAGAGGATGGTCCTATATAACATAAATGCCAGTGAATTGATTCAAAAATGTAAGAGGGTTGTCCGGAGGATGAG
>DARO01000003.1:81522-82355 GCA_002504405.1 Methanomassiliicoccaceae archaeon UBA71 | reverse complement strand
GTCAGCGGCACCACGTACACCCCGTCCGGCCTCCTGTACGGCGACCTCGAGAGTCCGCACACCACGCACATGACCGACGGGGGCCTGGCACCCCTCTCCGACATGTAGGAGCCCAGGTCGAGCAGCCTCTCCGCCGCACCGTCCACCTGGTCCATCCCCAGCTTCACCTCGAACGCCCCCCATCTGCCGTCGGGGAGCTCCACCACCGCATCGATCTCCCTGCCTGCGGAGTCCCTGTAGTGGTGCAGGCTCCCGCCGACGGATCCGGCATAGACGTCCAGGTCGCGCTCGCACATGGACTCGAACAGGAAGCCGTACGTGCGGAGGTCCCCCAGCAGCTTCTCCGGCGTCAGTCCCAGGGCCGCCACCGCCAGCGAAGGGTCCGCCAGGTGCCTCTTCGCCCCCTTGCCGACCCTCACCGACGACCTGTACCCCGGGTCGAACGGCGGCTGGTCGGACGTCAGGAACAGCCTCCCGAACACATCCAGGTAGTGGGACACCGCCTTGTCGGACACCGTCCCCTCGGACACGTCCGAGGCGATCCTGCTGTTGGGCGCCGTGGTGCACTCGTTCCTGGCCAGGGACCTCAGCACCATGCCGATCTTGACGGTGTCCCTGGCCCTCCCGTCCATGCGCCCCACGTCCTCCACGCACGCCTGGATGTACCCGCGGTTGTTCAGCATGGCCGCGTCGGTCCTGCGGCCGATGTTCCTCGGCCATCCCCCGCGGACGGTGAGGTCTATCAGATGCTCCAGTCCCACGTCCCTGCGGACGTCCGGCATGGGCCTCCCGTCGAAGAGGTCCATCAGGGGCACCGACCCGTCCGAGTCCCC
>DARO01000003.1:0-81515 GCA_002504405.1 Methanomassiliicoccaceae archaeon UBA71 | reverse complement strand
CCCCTTGCGGACCGGGGTGGAGGAGCCGGTCAGTATGAACCTGCCGTTGTCCGGGGAGCGGTCCACCTCGGCGCGGACGGCATCCCATATCCCGGGGACCTCCTGCCACTCGTCCACGAGGTGGGGGACGGCGCCGGACAGGGAGCGGCCCACCTCCGCGCTCACCAGCCTGCGGTTCTCGAAGTCCCCGGCGGGGTCGGCTATCATCATGCAGCTCTCCGCGCGGTTCAGGGAGGACCAGGTCTTGCCGCAGTGCTTCGGGCCTTCCACACAGACGGCGCCGAACGCCTCCAGCATCAGGTCGATCATGGAGTCCACGTATCTCGGGCGGTATCCCGCGGGGGTCAGCGTCATGTACCGGACATAGGATTGCCGTATTATTATGGTTCCTCATTTTCACGTGAATCTGTTCCTCGTTTTCACGAGTGTAAGTTACCGATTTTCCTGAAATACGGTTCCTCATTTTCACGTTAAACCGTTCCTCATTTTCATACGGGCGATGGTCGCCGCGGACCATCCCGTCTGCGGCAAGGCCCATCCGAAATGGTCGGGGGGTATGGTCAAGCTCTGCGTACGGATCCGAACGGTCGTTGCAAAGGACGTTTCCGAAACACGCGCCGCCGGTTGTTCCGCTCCCTCGCACGTAACCCTTGGGGTTTCCGTCGCATTCCCGTCTTCCGTGTCCTCCCCCTTTTCCAGGCGAAGTGCCGGATGTCCCCGGTCGGGGGCGGACGCACTCCGGCCTTAGGGGCCTCGGGAGAAACCGACCGGACCGGGAGTGATTATTGCAAAAGAGAGAAGGAGAGGGGCTGGAGAAGTCAGCCCTTCCGGCGGATGCCGGAGACGATGCGGGAGATCTCCGAGAGCATGGAGGCGACCTCCTCCCCGGCGGGGGTGAGGGATACCGTCACCCTCCTGGTGGATGCATCCTGAATCTGGACGATCAGGCCGGCGTCCTCCAGCATGTCCAGCTTGTCCGGCATCCTGGGGTTGGTGGACACCTTGGAGTAGATGTCGGTCTTCTTCGACGGGCCGTTATCCCTCAGGAACAGGAGGATGGATATGGCGTGCCTCTCCTCGAGCAGCGGCGCCCCTTCAGGATCTCTGTCCATGGCGGTCGTTCTCCGTATCGCGTTATGGTAATGTGGGGGCCCCGGCCCTTGTATCCGGGGCCCCGTTTTCTCTTCAGGTATCTGGTGGGTTCACGTTCCCTCACGTGAGGAGCAGATGTTCTCGTTTTCCACGCTCAGTCGTCCAACCCTTGTAGTTCGGTTATCAGGACCTCATCAGCCTCATGGCCACTATGACGGCCATGACGAGGATGAGGACCACCAGCACTATGAGCAGGTAGTCCGTCAGGCCCATGCCGTCGTCGTCGGCGACGGGGGCGGTGTAGTTGGGCTCCACGTCGCTGAGGTTGACGGTGACGGACCTGACGTCGGTTCCGGAGAGGGTGACCTTGCCGTCGATGACCTTGCCGTCGACGGTCATGGTGGACGTGCCCTCGTAACCGGTCTTGACCGTGTAGGTTATGGTGTACGTTCCGGCGACCAGGCCGCTCATGGTGAAGGTGTTGTTGCCGTCCTTCTCCATGACGACGCCGTTGACGGCGACGGTTCCGACACCGTTGCCGGCGATGACCTTGATGGAGTAGATCTTGTAGTTGATCTCGGCGAAGACCTTGTCGAAGGCTCCGACGGTGTGGCTGGGGTAGTCGGCGTAGTCGATTACGACGACCTTGTCGTCGACCACCGCGTACCAGTACTGGAAGAGGGCGTTCTCGGGTTCGACCTGGACGCCGTCGATCGCCACATCGTTGGACTTGTTGGCGTAGGCGGTGACGTACAGGGCGTCCTCCACGTAGTACTCGGTGCTCCCCAGGCCCTCGAAGGACTCCCCGACGGTGGAGTCGGGGGAGACGAAGGCGACGGAGTACGCGTCGGCGGGGACGAGCCCGTCGACGGACGCGGCCGCGCCGATGCCCAGGTCCTTGGCGGTGATGCCGACGTACAGGGTCGTGAAGGTGGCGGTCTTGCTTCCCTCGGCGGAGAAGGTGCCCATGACGGTGACCGTCTGGAACCTGACCGTGCCGGGGGCGAGCTCGACTGCCTCCTCCGTGCTGACACTCTCGGAGGCCAGGGTCATGGTGCCGTCGACGTACACGTCGCCGGTGAAGACCCCGGCGTACACGGTGGCGGTGGCTCCGGAGGCGACCGTGAAGTCGACGGTGGATCCGGTAGCGAACTCCATCAGGGACACGGAGCCGGAGGCGACTGTGACGCTGCCGGTCTCGACGGCGGTGGTGTCGGGGTCGTCGTACGCCTCGACATATCCGGCGATCACGGATATGCTGACGAGGTCGTCGTCCACGTAGTGGTGCACATCCATCATTCCGATGTTGAGGACGTTGACCAGGGACACGGTGCCGTTGGCCATGGCGATGTCCGCCGTGACCACACCATAGGCTGCGAACGCTATTCCGCCGAGGGTTATGGTGCCGGCCTCGAGGCTGGAGTCCTCGTCGACGATGAGGATGACCATCTCCTCGCCGCTGTAGTCGAAGGCGATGTCTCCGACGACGATATCGCCGAACAGGTAGATGATCTCGGACTCGATGTCGTTCACCAGCTCCGCGGCGGTCGCCAGCGGGGAGATGGTGCACATGTCCTTGTACAGGTAGTACGCACCGGCGATCTTTCCGGAGTAGTAGGTGAGGAGTTCATCATTGTCGACGAACTGCATCATGCCGTTGACGACGGTGGCCCCGGCGGCCTCGTAGTCGGCATCTCCGACATTGCCGGTCTCGTCAGCGATGGTGTAGATGCCGTTGACGACGAGCTTGCCGTCCACGGTCACGGTGACGCCGTTGTCCACATCGACATACTCGCTCTCGGGGATGCTGAGGGTGACGCCGGCGGGCACGGTCAGGTCCTTCTCGAGTGTGAGGGGGGCACCGCGTGCGACCTCGACGGTCTCGCCGTCGGCGGCGGACGCCACTGCGTTGTAGATGTTGGTGTACGTGACCGCGTCGTCGGCCTTGTTGAAGGTGTCGCTCAGGACGGCGGCCTCCTTCAGTCCGCTCTTGGACAGGTCCTGGACGACCAGGGTCCCGTCCACGGCGATGTAGTCCTCCTCAGCGGATGTGACGAGCTTTCCGCTCTTCCTGTCGGCGGCCTGCACGGTGACGGTGGCCTGCTCCTCTATGGTGACCTCCTTGGCGTTCCTGACATCGACGGTGGTGCCCACGGGGATGGTTATGTCCTCGGCGATGACGATGGATCCGGTGACGGTGATGGCGGTGGCCCCCGCGTCCAGGGCGGACTTGAGGGTGGTGTACACGTACACCAGGTCGGACCCGGTGCCGGTGGAGTACATGGCGGCGCTGACGGTGTCACCCTTAATCTCGGTGCCGGCGGTTATGCTGCCGGTGACCCTGAGGTCCCCGTCGAGCGTTATGGTGGCGTCGACGGCGTCGACGGCGGCGCTGACGGAGATGCTTCCGTTGAGGGTCACAGCGACCTCTCCGAAGGACATGTCCTCGCCGATGGCGAAGCTGGCGACGTAGGAGTCGGGACTGGATCTGTTCTCGGAAACGACGGCCACTGCAGCTCCATCGACCTCGGTGGCGTCGTAGTTGGACGCGACGTCGACGGCCCCGGACAGGTTCATGGTGTTGTACCCGTTCCTGGTGCCGTTCTCGGTCTTGTACTGGACGCTCTCGGTGACGGCTGCGCCGGAGACGTTGGTGAAGGTCACGGTGTTGTCGTTGACCATGTCCTTCTCCTGTCCCTGGTAGGTGAACTTCATGTCGGCGTCTGTGACGGTGACGGTCCCGAAGACGTTGTCGACGTTCACGACGGCGTCGACTGCGGTTATGGATATGGTGAGGTCGTTGATCACAGACTCGGCGGATATGCCCTCGGAGTCGATGGTGACGGTACCGGCGTTGCTGACGGTACCGGACGCGACGCCGTAGACGGCGAGCTCCCCGCCCTTGGCGACGGTCATGCCGTCGATGTCGGCGGTGGCCTCTTCCCCGACCTCGAAGAGTCCGGAGACCTCGATTCCGGTGGCTGTGGATGTGGTGGCGAAGGAGTCGGCACCCTCGAGGATGACGGTTCCGGCGACGGTCATCTTGCATCCGCCGTACTGGAAGGTGACTCCGTCCGTGCCGGCCTCGGCGACCAGGTCTCCCTGGACGTCGACAAGTCCGGTTCTGTCGACGATGACCTTTCCTCCGCTCACGATCTCCAGGGACGCGCCGTCCTGGATGGTGAGCTTCCCATTGATGAATATCTCTCCGCCAGCGATGACCTTGACGTCACCGGTGACGAGGACCTCCTGGGTGTAGCTGGCGTTGATCGAGGACTTCTCGTCGATGACTGCTCCGTCGGCGAGGATGATCTGGTTGCTGAACTCCCTGTCGGGGCCGGCGGGCTCCACGAATGTCGCGGAGACGGTTATGTCACCGGCGATTACCGTGACATAGGTGTAGATGCCGTCGGCCTCGTCGATTCCATCGGTGACGGTGACGCCATTGATCGTGAGCTCTCCGAGGACGTAGCCCTGGGAGGGGGTCATGGTGATGGTCACTTCCTCGCCGAACGCTCCGGCGGTGGGGGTGGCGGTGACGGTACCGTTCTCCGCGGGCGCCACAGTCACGTCGTAGACAATCGCGGTCTGCTCGAAGACCGCGGTGATCGTGGTCCCGTCCACGTTCCACTCGACGAAGGAGTACGTGTACTGCTCGTCTGCGTCGGCGGGGGTGGCGGTGACGACGGTCCCGCCGATGGTCACGGTGGCTCCGTCGAAGGCGGGTTCCGTGCCTGCGGTGACCGTGACCTCTTCCACGCTCACGGTTCCCCATGCAGCGTTGTTGGAGGCGATGGTGTATGTGACGGGCACGGGCTGGATGTCCGCGGCGATGGTGACGTCGCTGTTGACGATCAGGGTGTAGGACGTCTCTCCTACGACCTGGTATCCCTGGTCGGCGGTCACGGTGATGTCCAGGCTCGTATCGACGGCAACCTTGTCTCCGTCGTTGACCTGGTTCTCTCCGTTCATGACGACGATCTGGCCGTTGTCGGGCTGGACGATGGTGACGGTCACTGCTCCGAAGTTCGCAACGGCCGTGTTGTCGCTGTGAGTGACTCCGGTAAGTTCGATGGTGTAGTATACGTTGGATGTGTCTAGCACGATGCCTTCGATAGATCCTCTAGCAGAATCTCCTTTGTCGATTATTGCAACTTCGTCTTCAAGTGAAGATCCATCGTCGCCGGTGATCGTGTACTTGTAGGTGTCCGCGTACTCGGAAGGCAGACTGATGTCGAGCCACTTGGCTTCGGCATAGTAGTCGATCTGAACGTCTTCGGCAGGGATCTCCACGGCGTCAGACCCGTTCGCCGGAACGAAGGCGATCGCCGCGATTGCCGCTACCAGCAACGCCGCGATTATTGTAGATTTTGTGTTCATGTCAAATCACCCTCGATCAGTTCTCGGTGGTTGCCGCCACATACGCAAAGCTGGCAGGGTTTGATGTGTAGGAAGCATCTCCGGAAGTGAATGTGGCACTCATGGAGATCATCCCGTTGGCGAATTCGTAGTCCTCTGCAGAGAATATGTAGACGGACTGTCCTTCGGAGATGTCGACGGTCTCTGTGTAACTTACTGTTGTGGGAACCAGTTCACCCGTTACGGGGTGGGTCTTCATCACAACATAGCTTCCGGACACGGTCAATTCGCCCGCAGGTATTGTAAGACCATCGGAGGCGGTGATCGTGACAACTGCCCTGTTGTTAGTGTCGTAGTAGATGCTCACGACGATGTCCTCGGAGTAAACGGGCGCCACTTCCTGGAACTTGGCTGTGATGGCGAGGTCGTAGTTGACGGCGGTCTCGAAGTTGTAGGGGTCGTCTCCGACGAACCATCCGACGAAGTGCTGTCCCTCGGGGGCCGCGGGGTCGTAGGGCTGGGCGACCGTCTCTCCCTTGACGACGGAGACGGTGTAGCTGCTCTCGCCGACGACGAAGGTGACATCGTATGTCACGATCTCGGGCTCGGCAGGTTCGACGGTGACGTTGACGATCTGTTCGAATTCGCCGTAGGTCACGGTGACGTACTCGGTTCCGATCTCCATGTAGACGGGGTCGACTGCGTACTGGCTGGGATCGAGCTTGATGACTTCCCCGTCGCTGTACACGGCGTAGACATCCGCCACGAACTGCTCTCCATCGACGTACTGGGTCTGTGCGCTGACGATGATGTCGGTCACAATGGGCTCGACGGGAGCATCGTTCTCGAACAAGGCCTCGATGGTGAGGTTGTTCTCGACGGCGGTCTCGAAGTTGTAGGGGTCGTCTCCGACGAACCATCCGACGAAGTGCTGTCCATCAGGGGCTGCGGGGTCGTAGGGCTTGGCGACGGTCTGTCCCTCGACGACGGAGACGGCGTAGCTGCTCTCGCCGACGACGAAGGTGACCTCGTAGACGGCTGGCTCGGCAGGTGTGACGGTGACGTCGACGGTCTTGAAGATTCCATCGTAGGTGACGGTGACGGACTCGAGTCCGGCGACCATGTCGATCTGGTTGACAGTGTACTCGTTGGAGCCGAGCTTGACGTAGGATCCGTTGCTGTACACGGCGTAGACCTCAGCCTCGAACTCATCTCCCTCGACGTACAGGGTCTTCGCGCTGACGATTATGTCGACAACGACGGGTGCGGGCTCGGACGATACCACGACATAGGTGGTGAGAAGGGCCTCGCCGGTCTTCTCGCCGGTCTCCGTTGCGACGTAGACCTTCATGGTGTAGACGCCGTCGGTGAGATCGACATCCTGTGCCTGCTGTCCCTCGGCGAAGGAGAAGTACCAGGCCTTCTGGCCGTTGGGGCTGGTGAATGTCAGGTTCTCGGTGTAGATGGCGTTTCCATCGGCATCGCAGAGCTCTCCGATGTAGTACACGCTCTCGGATCCGGTGACGTCGAAAATGACGAACATGGTCTCATCGGCGAATGTGCCGAGGCTGGATCCGTTCCAGATCAGGTACATGGCCTTTTCCGCATCGTCTGCGGAGGCGTAGTATCCCTTTCCGTCGACGGTGGCAGTTACAGGCTCCGTCTCGACGACGTCGTATATGGCATAGAAAGTCACGGTTCCGCTAGCCCACATGAACTCATCTTCGCCAATGGCGTAGGTGTCACCAGGGTAGTAGTAGACGCCATAGTGCTCCACTTCCCACTTCACGAACGTCTTTCCCTCAGGGGCATCTTTCACCATGTTGAAGACGGACATCATGTCCTGCCTTCCAGTGGAATACTGGGTTCCGTAGGCTTCGTATACACCAGTCTCTGGATCGATGTACATGTAGGTGGTGAGGTATCCGGTGACAGTAACATTAAGATCCGCGGCCACACCGCAGTAGATGAGCTCCACGATGACGTTATCGCCGGCCTCATAATCAAGAATCTTGTCCTCGGGGTCGAAGGTGAAGGCGTCTGTGAACTGGCGTCCTTCGGTTGTCGTGTAGTCCATATTAAATCCGTTGTTGTATCTAAACTGGCTCTGATTCCCGTCAGCATAGGTAATGGTCACAACCATGTTGGACGGATCGAAGGCGTCTCCGATCTCATACTCGTCGGTATATCCTGTAGCAGAGATTCCGCTTATGGCAATGACATCGATCATGCAACTTGCAGTCTTAGTTCTGTCACCATATTCACACTGGAATGTAATCTCGACGGGACCTGCGGTCTTGAGAACTTCTGGATTGAGGATGGTGATTGTAACGTTGCTCATATCTGCAGGGGTGTCATCGTCCAGAACCCCTGAGAAATTAAACTGGTTAACACCGGGAATCTCTC
The DNA here is from genome assembly GCA_002504405.1 of Methanomassiliicoccaceae archaeon UBA71. Taxonomy (GTDB): domain Archaea; phylum Thermoplasmatota; class Thermoplasmata; order Methanomassiliicoccales; family Methanomethylophilaceae; genus Methanoprimaticola. The sequence goes on along the minus strand of DARO01000003.1, from coordinate 73,658 downwards.
CCTGATAGAAGGTGTCTGTATTAGCCTCGACTTCAAACTCTTTGAGTCCCTGGACAATCTGGAAGGTGTTGTTGACACTCGTAGCGGCGGTGTAGTTGCCTATCCATATCACGTATATTGTGGCTGTTCCAACATCGACATTGTCCTTGTAACCAACAGTGTAATCCTCTCCGTACACGAGGTCGGAGACTTCATTGCCCTGATAGAGCTTGTAGTCATCTCCGTATATCAGGGTAATATCATCACCGGTCCAGCTCTGGTCGGCAATAGGATCATTATTGCCGTTAGGACCAGCAATGCTGATTTCTTCAAGAGTCTTAGGAAGTATAGGCACTTCTGCGAGGAATGTTACCGCAATTGGCCCGTACGCTGTGTCTGTGTTGACATTGAGTCCGACGTGGACCCAGTAATCTTCAGCGTTAATGCATGTTCCGAACTCTCCATTGTTGAGTTTTGCATTATCACGTTCTTCATACAGGAGATTGTATTCTGGGAACGCGTTCCATCCCGTTTCATCTACTGTTGTAGTAATCGAGTTCACGGTATATGTGAGGGGTACGGCATTGACGTATCCGCCAGCGTAATTGGTTCCGGAATATACGATCTCAGGTATTCCCACCGCAACAGAGACTCCCTGAATGGTCGTGAACGTGTAAGTTGCGTATCTTACTCCCTCCTGGATGAGTATGACTCCGCCCTCAAGTATTGGCAAATTAGCTCCTGCAGGGGCATCAAGCTCTCCACCAACTACCTTCAGGTCCGTCACTACTGTTCCTGTATCGATAACAATCTTTCCTTTGTTGTCTATGGATCCAGAAACGGTTCCTTCGATTGTCATTCTGGATTTGTTGTCGACGACGACGCCGTCAGCGATAGTCATGACAGTATTATCTGTTATCGTCAACGGAGTGACGATTGAGACGTCAGCGTTGACGTTGATGACGGCATCATTTTCTTCAACATTGTTAGCGTAGGCTGCTGCGGCCTCGTTGAGGTCCGTGTAGTATCCGTTGAAGTATCCCGCACTTCCAGAAGTTCCGATCCTTATCTCGACGTTGGATTTCAGATCATTACCATTAAGATCTTTAATGCTCGTGGGGGTTGTGGAGGAATTCTCTGTGTAGATGGATCCGATTCCGTCGATGGAATCGATCTTCACATCGGCCCCCTTGTCGGCGTTCACCCCTCCCCACAGATAGCCAGTGGCCGAACAGTTGGTCATCTTGACATCGGTGTTGTTTATTGTATACCCAGCACCTTTACTGTCAACGGAATCGACGTTGTCAAGGACGGCACTCCCATCACTGTCGATGATGTTAATTCCGTAGGCTTTACCATCACTGTCGAAAATGACGTCGTAAATGGTGAACGTGCATCCTTCGTCTATCTGATCAATGGTGATGAGGTTCTTGGTTCCGTTTCCACTCCATGTGCCATCTGTAGCAGTGATGGTATGGCCCTCACCGTAGATCGTCACATTTTTTGTGATTTCACTCAGGAAGATAGCACTGTTTACAGTGATATCTTCGCTTAGTTTCAGGGAAACTGAATCCCCTGTAGCATTTCCAATTGCGGTTTCGAATTCATCACCGCTATCAATGGAGATTGCATCAGCCGGTGCAGTTCTGACGTCATCATCTATTGCTTCTGCATCAGGCATGAAGGCCACAAAGGCACAAGCCACAAGCGCAATGACAACGAATGCTGCCAGGAGTTTGCTTCTCTCCATTTTCTTGTTCTCTATTGCATTCATAGGAACATTTGGTACTTTGCCTGGAAAAGGGGAGGAACCGCAGGATGGCGAAAACGCGATGAAGATCCGGGATGTTCATGTGCAGTACGGGATCGACGGTCGCACACAGGCTGTGCCGGGTCCTGCCGGGCGATCCTCCGAACCGTCCCGACGCGGCAGAAACACCCCTGCCTTCGGAACGCGGCCCGAGAATTCATGACGGCGACCGGATCCGTCAATCGGAGGGATACGGGACGCCCCATCACTGGCCTTAAAAATGAATAAGGCCTAGGCTGTTTCATGCCTTCGATTCCAAAGGAACAGCTGGATCCCGAGATGGTCCTTGTCCTTTACGCGGTGAGCAGATCCCCGGACGGAGTTCCCACGAAGACTCATTACCAGAAGATGATGTACCTCATCCTGAAGGCTCTCGGGAACGATCCCCGCACCAGCGCCGGATACGTCCCCCATCACTACGGCCCGTACAGCCCCGTGGTGGACAGCTGGAGGGATGTCCTGATCGACACCGGGTATCTCAGGAAGAACTCCAGGGAGAAAATCACCGTGGCTCCCGACGTCATGCAGGACGTCAGGGGGATCACGTTCGACGACCCCCTCGCAGAGATGAAGATCGACAGCATCTCCAGATTCATCAACAGCCTGTCGTATGACGAACTGATCCTGTACATATACACCGACGACGAGGCCAAGAACGAGGGGATGACGGTGAACTCCGATGTCAGGGACGACATCTTCGATCGCCGTGTGGAGATCGCCAAGGGCATGTGCAGGAAGGGTAAGGTCTCTGTCTCCAAAGGGGCCGAGATGGCCGGCATGGACATAGGGGATTTCGAGAGATTGGTCGAAGGGATGTCGTCATGAGGACCGTGAAGATCATCGACACCTGCACCCTGATCAACATCTTCGACGGTCCCGATCAGGACCTGAAGCAGATCCTGTCCGGGTACGATGTCGCGACCACCGACACGGTGATCTCCGAATACGTCTGCAAGTACCCTCGCGTCATCCCCGACATCCTGACGGTGTACGGATTGAGCGAGGACGAGAAGCGCCTCTCGGACGAATTGGAGTACCTGTTCCCGAACCTGGCATCAGGGGAGAGGTCGGTCATGGCATTGGCCCTGAGGATGGCCAGGGAAGGGAGGCGCGTCGTGGTCATCACAGATGATCAGCGGGCGCTGAAGAAGCTCTCGAGGTATTCTGCAGACCCGTCGGTCACGGACCTGTTCGAGGGCTCCGCAGGCATCATCTGGGGCGACAAGGTGGCGTTGAGGGAGCATTTCATCGCGGACCGGATCGATCGCCCCATCTGATCCCGTGCAGGTCCAGGGTCGTCTGCGCGAGGCCGTACATATACTCCCTCGCGCCGATCTTCGTCCGCGCCAAAGGGGCGGCGGAGCCGACCTCCCTTATCTGCAACCTTACGGATTCCGCCTCCTGGTTGATGAGATGCTGGTTGCCGGCCCTTACCGCTCCGGGGTCGCGCCCTCCCAGCGGTTCGTCCCTGTATATCCAGGCGGTCCTGTCGAATACCTTGACGCGGGTGGAATCCCCTCCTCCAGTCATGTGGTAGTTCCCCAGCACATCCAGCCCTCCCATGAACATCAGAAAGTCGTCCGCAGGCTTCACACCGAGGTAGTCGTGGCTGCTCCTCATGTTCACCGAGTACAACAGCGAATTGTCCAGGCATCTGTAGTCCGCCAGGATCTTGGTGATGCTCCTCACAACATGTTTTTTGCCAGGGGCCTGGCATGCCCCGTAGTCGAGGACGAAGGATGTGACATCGGCGGATATGTACCTCTCCACCAGAAGGTCCACGACCGCCTGGGGGCTGTTGATCGGTATGTTCCCGAGTATCAGCTTCCCGTTGATGCGGCGGACCTCCTCCACATACCTGCGGGACAGTCCCCATAACTCCTCGGGGAGTGTCTGGGAGTTGTTGCGCCTAATGGCGCCGTCCCATCTGGGCACGCACACGAGATCGGTGTGGGGATGGATGTTGCTCTCCATGTGGCACATCTGCCTGTCCGTTATGGATGCGTCCAGATAGCTGGGGATGATCACGCTCAGGCCGTTTCCGGGACTCTCCTTCGGGATGTTGCCCAGACGCTCCCCTGACTCCATGGACCGGTCTATCTGGGAACCCCTGAACCGCGGGGAATACTCCACCATGCCGGACCCATGCGGCGAGCTCGTGGGTTTGATGGGCGTGAGCACCTCGCGACCGCCTATGCTGAGCCTCATGACGCGTGCGTCAAGGCGTTCGTCCGGTGCATCGAGGGCCACAACATGCTTCGCCATATCCTCCGGACGGATGTCCCTCTGCTCTGAAAAACATAACGGTGCCCCCATGGGGACCGCCTCTGTGTCGGAGGATGGCGGCTCTGCGGCCGATGCCATCCGGCCCCCGGATACGGCTGCCCCGCCCATCGGACTTCTCCGAAGAGAGTTTCGTCCCCCGGGATGTGTCGGAACGATCGTCGAGCATACCCGGAGCCGGGCACCCGTGCATCGGATCGATGTTGTCCTGCCACTCTGAACCGGATCCACGGCTCTCTGCGGATCGCCCGCGATTATTGGAGCAGACCGGTTTTTCGCAGGTTGACCGATCGGAACGGGTGCATCCTCCGGATTCTCGGATCCCTCCATCTCCCGGCAGATGACCGGATATCCATTCGGAGTTCAGGGACTGATGTGCGGAGAATCATGGAGGGATGCTGTAAAGAAGATAAGGCGGGGGGCCCCGGCCCTTTCTCCGGGGCCCCTCGTTTCCTGTTCAGGTTCCTGGCGGGTTGCGCTCGCTCAGCGCAGGAGCAGATGTTCTCTTGGCGCGATGTCCAACCCTTTGAAGTTCGGTTATCAGGACCTGGTCAGCCTGAGGGCGACTATGATGGCCATGATGGCGATCAGCACCACGAGGATGATCAGGAGGTAGTCTGTCAGGCCCATGCCGTCGTCTCCGGAGGAGGCGACGGTTCCGTTGTCGACCACGATGTTCCCGGTGACGGACAGGAGGGGATCCTTGCCTATCATGTCGGATGTGATCACAATCTTCCCGTCGGTTATCGTCTTGCCGTCGAAGGTGACGGTGATGTCTCCGGAGTATCCGGGGTAGGGGGTCACGGAGACGGTGTGGGTGCCGATGGTCAGGACCTTCTCGTTGATGAGGCCTTCCCAGACGACGCCGTCGATGGACAGGGTGATCCTGGGCATGACGGAGATGGTGATTCCGACGGACCTGTACTCAATCTCCGAAGAGACGGAGGCATAGGTTCCGATCGTCTCATCACCAACACGGGTCTCGCCTGAGTACCATACGATATCATCTGCATTAGCTCCCAGTTCTTTATATGAGGCAAGGTCCTTCAGCATCTTGACGTAATGGTTGATTCCAATGATCTTTCCGTTGCCGTAGGTGGTGGCGTAGGCGATTCCGTTGATGGTGTAGGAGGTGCTCTTGGCGGCCTCGGTGCCGTTCATTATGGTGGCATCTGCGACGGAGGAACCGTCGAATACGACCACCATTCCCTTATTATCAGTAGCATTCAGAATGACCTTGCCGGAGACGGATCCGGAGGCTCCGAGGTACTCGGGTGCCTCTCCGACCTGCAGGGTTCCCTTGACGGTGAAGGTGGCCTCCTTGTCCTCGGTTCCGGAGACGGTCAGGGTTCCGGTGATGACCAGGGTCTCTCCATCACTGACGGTCAGGCTTGCCTCGTCAGCGACTGCGACGTTTCCAGAGATCGTAGTCTTGCCGTAGATGGTAACGATTCCCTTCAGGGTGACGGTTCCCTCGTTGTCGATGGGACCCTTGATGGACACTTCAGCAGTACTGTTGTAGATGACCAGTTCGGCTCCGGAGGAGACTGACAGCTTGACGGGTGCGGTGACATCGTCGGAGGTTTCGATCTCATCCCCGACGAACACGATCTTCCCGGCCGTCACTGCGGTGGACTTCCCTGCGATGGCGCTGATGGTGGTCTCGCAGACGTTCTCGCCCTGGGCGTTGACGGTGACCTTGTTCTCGATCTTGGCAGTGGTCTCGGTGACGGACACGGTGCTGAGGACCGCGTCGTCGCCGGTCCCGGTGAGTCCGGACACGTTGGCGGTGTAGACTCCGGTTCCAACGACGGAGATCTTCGCATTCACGAGGGTGACGTCGCCGAGGGTGACCTTGGCCTTGTTGGCGATGACTATGTCGATGTCGTTGCTGGTGATGGCGTCCTTCTCGGTGACGGTTCCGACCACTGTGATGGAGGTCGGGTATCCGCTGTTGTCCTCGCAGTAGGCGATGGCCTTGGCGACGGAGGTGTAGGTGAGATCACCTGCATCATCGACGACCGCGGCGTTGATGGTCACCGCACCCTTTTCATCGACAGTCGTCTGGACGATGGACCCGGCGACGGCGTTGGTTGTGCCAGTGGAGTACAGGTTGACGGTCGCTGATTTCTGAGTAGTGGCATCGTATGCGGAGTAGACATTTCCGTCGGCGGCGTCGAGCGTTCCGTAGACGCTGATGGTGCTCTCCTTGCCAGCGGTTCCGGCGATGAGCTGGGAGTCCTGTCCAAGGACCAGCTTGGCGCCCTCCTGGATGGTCAGGTTGCCGGTTACTCTCATTGTCTGACCGTCATTGACGATAACGGTGATGTTCTTGTCAATGGTCAGAGAACCGTTGTATTTAGCCTCACCAACGATGTTGACCTCGGCTCCCTCTGCTGCATTGTCCAGAGCTACCTTCAGTCCGGAGTAGGTGACGTTCTCGTTCTCGTCAACAGTCATCACTGCGTATTTGGTTCCTGCAGCAGGCTCATATCCGATTCCCTCCTCTACATAAACGAGTCCGAGAATCTCTGCAAAGACATCATCATCGACATTAGCGTCCGATGATACAGAAACCTTAGCGTTCTCGCCAACGGTGATGGTGGAACTCGCTCCTTCGTAAACTGAGATGTTCTGATCTGCGAGGAGGTCGTAGGTCCCGTTAATGGTGTAGTTTCCAGAAACCTCAATGGTTGTATCATCCGCGGTTCCGATTGCTCCGTATGCCGCGTCGAATGTTGTGTAGTATCCGGTTACGGCCCCGTTATCGCTCTCTATGGAGTAGTAAGCTCCAGAGAATCCTGCAGTGAAGTCTCCATCGTCATAGACGACCACGCTGCCTGCAGCCGATACATCGACGGTTCCCTCTCCAATAACCTGAGTGAATTTGTTGATGGTCAGAGATTCGTTTACGAAAACGGTTCCACTAACAGTTACATCAGCAGAAATGGTGGTCGCATTCTTGTCCATGTTGTTGATGGCACCGCCGATGTACAGTCTCTGATCGGTGACAGTGTCTCCATCCTCATTGTAGGAGACCCTAGCGACGGACACGGTGAATCCGTACTCTCCGCCATCCAATTCGATATAAGAACTTCCTTCGATCTCCTCCGTACCATCTGTGACGGTGATCCTTCCGGTGTCAGCATTAATCTTACCGTCCATAGTCCCCTTCATGACAACAGCAGAACCGTTGCTGAGGTTCAGGTTACCACTGATTGATCCGCCCTCGGAGACGGTGACGGTAACGTTCTTGGAGACGTTCAGACCTCCGACGGTGGTCAATGTGACATACTTGCCGATACCCAGGTCACCGGCGATGACCACGCCCTCAGCCTTTATGGAGCTGCTAGTGGAACCGCTGACCCTTGTGATGTCTCCAGAGATCTGCATGTCATAGAAAGTGGTCGAGGTCTGTCTCTTGAGGGCGATGGAGACCCCATTGACCTTAGAGATCTCCACATACTGTACATCGGAAATTGTTCCGTTCGAGATCTTGATGGGCTTGGAGCTGCCGATGGTACCGTTGTTCACTATGGAACCGGAGCTCATGAGGACGATCGAATTATCGGAACTTCCGGTGCTGTCTATTGATCCGCCCTCAATCTTCAGAGTTCCATAGACTGTGATGCTGTAGTACATCATATCCAAGGAGGCATTCTTGGCAATGGTGAGCGTCTTTCCCTCCGGGATAGTGAGATTGCCCGAGAGATAGGATTTGTCTGCGATGGTCGTATCGGCATTGATTGTATCCTTGAGACCAAGCTCTCCAGTTATCTCTACGATTCCGCCATCGTTTTCTATTGTAATGTTCCCTTTCTCTACGTAGGATAATTTTCCTTCGACTTTTACTAAAGCATTGGTACCATCAGAGCTTCCAGGAATGAGCTCTTTGCAAGTAAATTCCTCTCCATTGGGAACAGTAAAGGTGGTTGATTCCTGGCCCTCGTATCCAACAAAGAGTACATCAACATCGGTGGAGTCGTCCGTTTTAATCTGTGTACCGACTTTGAATTCCATTTCATTGCCGCTGTTGTTGAGAAGTCCGAAGCTGACGTTCTTGCTGTTCTTAACGTCTACTTTCCCATTTCCATCGCTGACGTTTGCATCATAGTTGATATACTTTCCACTAAAACTGCAGTCTTTGACATTCAGATTAGATTGTGTAGCTCCAACGCAATAGTAAATTGCGGTGGGATTGGTTCCAGCAAACACAACATTTTCAAAACTGGCATCGGGACCATATCCTACAGCCACAGTGTAACTGTTGTTGAGCTTGGACTCCAGAGTAACTTTTGAAATCTTATTCTCAGTTCCACTGATGATGCTAATGTTGGTTCCGAGTACTATCTTGTTAGTGGAATCGTCCGTCTTTTCACTGTCTATTATGACCGAGTTGTACATAGTGATGCTTGTACCATTGGTATTGTTGACAGTCAGATTGAATCCTGCGAGGTCAAGAGTCTGATTTGTAAGGTCAAACCCATTGGAAAGAACTGTATCTTTTGTCAGAGCGATGACACCCTGATCATTTGCTTCAGGAAGAGCAGTATCAGCACCCTGAATGTCTTCCGAAGGCATGGCGATCGCGAATGCACATGCAACCATCGCGAGAACCGCGACGGCCGCGAGCAGCTTCGCCTGCCCTTTGTTGTTCATTACTCCTTTCATGTGGAACATTTGGTACTTTGCCGGGAAAGGAGGAGGGATCGGCGGATGGCAGAAAGGGGAAGAAACGGGGGATTACATGCACGGGAGAGAATCGGACGGATCGAGAGTTCTCGATTGTAGGAAATACAGTCGGTCTGAGAATCGTACCATCGTATCGTGACATTGTATCGGACGATACGATCCTGATACGATCGATAGATCTGCAGGATGATGCCAAGACGGTTCCACGGGCACTGTTGCCGGACGCGTCCGGATCACGGGGTCATCATGTTTATATCGGTTGAATATGATGTGTGCCGTAATAAAATTACGGCAGGGCTTCCGATGCTGATGAGATTCGAGGTGGAGAACTACAGGGGATTCCGGGACAGGGTCGTCCTGGACCTCACGACCGTGCGCAACTACGGGTTCAACCAGCACTGCATCCGCGACGGGCTGATAAACAAGGCGCTGATCGTCGGAGTGAACGGATGCGGGAAAACCAATCTGGGACTCGCGCTGTTCGACATAGTGGGCACGCTGACCGACAAGGGCCTGGACATGTTCCAGAGGGACCAGCTGTGCTTCCTGAACGGGGACGGGGACCTGCCGTACGCCTCGTTCGTCTACCTCTTCAGGCACGGCGGATCCGAGATACGCTACGAGTACCGCAAGACGGACCCCTCCAACATCGTCTACGAGCGCATGGACGTGGATGGCGGTACCGTGTTCGTGCGCGACGGCATGGCAGGCTCCTCGGACTACGCCGGACTGGCGGGGATGGGCGCCGAGAACCTCACTATGGACCTCGGGAACGGCAGGCTCTCCGTCCTCAGGTATGTCGCGAACAACACCGTCCAAGGCCCGGACTCCCCCGTGCGCTTCGTGATGCGGTTCGCCGAGCATATGCTCTACTTCCGCTCGGTGCAGGAAGGGAACAGCTACATCGGGCTGACCAAGGGGATGGAGGCCATAGAGACCTACATAATGGACAACGGGCTCGTCGGCGATTTCCAGAGGTTCCTGAAAGACAACGCCGATGTGGACATGAGCCTGGAGGGCATGAAGGTCGACGGCATGTCCGACATGTTCGTGCAGAGGACCAGGAACCGGGCACTCCCCTTCGGCAGGGTGGCCTCCAGCGGGACCAAGGCCCTCCTCCTGTTCTACTACTGGATGCGCCATTTCGACGACGTATCGTTCCTGTACATGGACGAGTTCGACGCGTACTACCACAACGAGCTGGCCGAGAGGGTGATGGACCTGGTCGCCGGGGATGCGAGGTTCCAGGCGGTGCTGACGTCGCACAACACATCGCTGGTGTCCAACAGCATCCTCAGGCCGGACTGCTATCTGAGGATGGGCGCGGACGGCGTCAGGTCGTTCGCGGACCTGACGGACAGGGAGCTCAGGGAGGGCCACAACCTGGAGAAGCTGTACCGCGGCGGAGAGTTCGATGCCCGGGCGTAAGGTCCTCTTCGTCGTGGAGGGCGAGCGCGACGACCCGCGGTTCCTCAGGAGGCTCATAGGCGCATTCTTCGAGGTCAGACCGGAGAACGTCTTCAGCTACGGCACGAACATCCATGCCCTGCTGGAGTCCGCCTGCGGAGAGGACGGGATCGACGGGGACGTCGACCTCGTCCAGCTCCTCATGGAGAGGGCGGGGGATGAGGACAGGGCCATGCTACGCCAGAGGTTCACGGATGTGTTCCTGGTCTTCGATCTGGACCCGCAGGACCCGAGGTACGACCCCGACCGCATAGATGCGGCGCTGAGGCACTTCGACGACTCCACCGACAACGGGAAGCTGTACATCAACTACCCGATGCTGGAGTCGTACCGCCACATGTCCTTCGTGGGGGACCCCTCGTACATGGACAGGACGGTCATGGCGGAGGACATACGCCGCTACAAGAGGATCGTGGGTGAGCAGGGATGCCAGGAGCTCAAGGACCTCGGCAGGATCACGAGGGAGCAGTTCACCACCGTGATCATGATGAACCTGGAGAAGGCGAACAGGATCCTCGGAGGAACGGGCGTACCCAGCGCGGCAGAATACCTGGGGTGGGGCGGGTCGGACATATTCGCGGTCCAGAGGCGGATGCTCGAGTCCGAGGGGAAGCTGTACGTCCTGAACACGTCCCTGTTCAATCCGGTGGATTTCATGCCGCACAGGATGCTCGGTTGACGCATACGGTCCGAACCATGCGGATCATGCGACACCACCATCGCTCGGAGGATGAAGGGATCCGTGGGAGTCGACGGCATCCCTCCGAGCATCGTCCTAGCATCCCTTCTGAGACTTCCAGGGACCGCCCTCTCTATATGATGCGTGGACGGACGGATACGGGGATCGGGGCCCGGAAATGATCGGGCCGCTGCTGATCCCCGACATTCATCGCGATGCAAGGGCGGGTGCCGTATCCCGTCATCCGACGAAGACCGGATGCCGTTTGCATTCCGAGCGGAATGATGCCCGGGGTCATATGCATGCGGGGAAAGGGATGGGATGCCGGAACCCGGATTGCATCCCGGCCCGCCGCTCCAAACCATTCTTCGCGTACACGTCACCCCCGGATTTCCGTCGCGTTTCCGTCCTCCCTGTCCCCTCCTCCTTTCCCGGCAAAGTACGAAATGTTCCGGTCGGGGGCGGACGCGCCCCGGCCTTAGGGGCCTCGGGAGAAACCGACCGGGCCGGGATTGATTATTGCAAAAGATCGAAGAAGAGGAGCTGGTGAAGTCAGTCCTGGGAACCGACATCCGACATTATGCCGGAGATCTCATCAAGAAGGGTTGCGACCTCCTCTCCAGCCGGCGTCAGGGAGATTGTCACCCTCCTGGTGGAGGCATCCGGGGTCTGCACGATCAGGCCGGCGTCCTCCAACATGTCCAGCTTCTCCGGCATGCGGGGGTTGGTTGAAACGCTGGAGTATATGTCCGTCTTCATGCACGGGCCCTCCCTGCGGAGCAGCAGGAGCACGGAGACCATGTGCCTCTCCCCGAGGACTGCTGCGCCGTATCCCGGTGCCACCGAGTCCAGGTCCACCATCCCTCCGTCCTCCGCGTCCATCATTCCGATGCCCTCCTGCGTCGTGATATGGTAAGATGGGGGCCCCGGCCCTTTCTCCGGGGCCCCCGTTTTCTCTTCAGGTTCCTTGTGGGTCCACGTTCCCTCAACGTGCGAGCAGATGTTCCCGTTGCGTTGCTATGCGTTCAACCCTTTCGTTCTTCATGCGGTTATCAGGACCTCATCAGCCTGAGCACCAGGACGATGGCCATGATGGCGATCAGGACCACCAGCACTATGAGCAGGTAGTCGGTGATTCCCATGCCCTGGTCCTCGGAGGACACGTCCATGGACCCGGTCTTGGCGACGTTGTTGATGGTGACTCCGAAGATCTCTCCGGCGTACGTGTCGGCGCTGATGGTTATCTCGGCGCTGTAGATTCCCGTCTTCTCGTTGTAGGAGACTGTGAGCTCCTGCCCGTTGAAGGAGATCTTCACGGCCCCGTCGGTGGAGGCGTACATGTTGGACAGCTTGACCTCGATGACGTGCTTGCCTGCGGAGACCATGGCGGATCCGGTGTACTCATCTCCGATTCCCTTGGTCGCGACAATCTGTCCATCGACGGCGATCTGGTCGACACCGGCGTCGACGTTGAAGCTCAGCTTGTAGGGCTCGAAGTCGACGTTGGCGTAGACCTTGTCGTACTGTCCGATCTTGACGGAGGTGTAATTCTCTCTACCGCCTGCATACGAGGACTTTGCACCGGTGTACTGGTACACCCCGTTGGAGTCCAGGTACTTCCATCCGTCCATCAGGTTGTTGCCGATGTACTGGGCAGGATAGACCATATGGCCGACCTCTGTGTTCTGCTTCCCCCATACGGTGACGATGAGCGTGTCGGCATCGTAGTAGAACTCCACGGACATGAAGCCCTTGGTGTTCTCCTCGTCCACTGTGGATCCGGGGAACTGGAATATCAACTGGATTCCTGAGACGGCACCGTTGACCGCTGCGGCGGCTCCGGTTCCGAGGTGGTCGGAGTAGGCCCTGTCGCAACTGATGTCCTCGGGGGTACCTCCGACGTACAGTTTTGAGATCTTTGCGGTTCCACTGGCCTGCGTGTCGGTCTTCTCGGCGACGGTGAGGGTGCCGAGTATGACGACGGTGGCATCGTCATATATATTGTCGGCGGTTCCGGTGGCGTCGAATGTCGCCGCGTGGTCGACGGTGAACGTACCCTCGATCGTCATGGTCAGGTTCTTGACATCCATTCTCATCGTTTCCGTGGACAGGTTCTTGGCGAAGGCGACGTCCGCTCCGGAGGAGATGATGACATTTCCGTCGTTGGTGTCGGAGTATCCTGTAATGCTTCCGTCGAGATCGATGTTCATCTGGACAACCTTCACGACGCCGTCGAACTGCACCAGGGCGTCGACGAATGCGTAATCGGTGTCCTTGTCCTTGGTGAAGGATCCGCTCACGAAGAGGGTGGGAGTCTTGACGTCGCCGGACTCGACGATCCTGTCGTACAGGTAGGAGTTGGCGGCTGCCTTGATGTGCTCGAACGTGACGGTCCCCTCGGCGGATCCGAAGGTTCCGTTGAGTTTGGATGTTGTACCCTTCACGGTCATCTTGGTGTCCTTTAGTATGAGGGACTCCATCGTCAGGTCGCCGTACACGTTGAGGGTGGCGTTGTAGTACTCCTCGCCGGTGAACGTGGCGGTAGTACCGGTCACGGATCCGTAGGTCTCCACGACCTTGGCGTCGGCGGTTCCGATGGCGGGGGCGGCACGCTCGATGGTCGTGATGATGTAGGACTTCTTGTTGTCTATGGTGTAGTAAGCTCCGGGGATGTAGTATCCCTTGACTGCCTCTGCGGTCTCGTAGGGCATCTCAGTGGTGGACTGGATGAATCCTCCGTCAAGGTCTATCACTGCCTTCTTCTCGCTGTCGGCACCGGTTCCGGTGCTGAGTCCGAAGTTTCCGGCGTTGATGGCTCCGCCGGTTCCGTCGTAGAAGGCGCTGATCCCACCCTTGTTGTCGATGGTTCCGGCGACGGTCAGTGTGACTCCGTTCATGATGTAGAGCTGCTTCCCGGCGGGTATGACGAGGGTCACGTCCCCGGCGACGGTGGCGTTGCTCCTGAGGTAGGCGATCCCGTCTCCCCTCTTGGTGATGGTGACGGATCCGTCCGTGGCATTGGCCAGGGCGTTCGCCAGGTTGGTGTAGATCGCATGGTCCCCGTCGAGGGTCTCGGTGTCGCTGTAGATGATGGAGACGCTGATGTCGTCGATGTCCATCACATCCATGGTTCCGTAGACGTTCACGGTGCCGGCTGTGAACTTGGCACCGCTCTCTACGGTGAAAGTGACGTCCTGGACGGACGAGCTGCCGACGTTCACGGTGCCGGCCTCGAGGCTGGATCCGGAGGGCAGGGTGATGTCCTCGAGGATGTCGAGCACTCCGAGGGCGTCCATGTCGGTGGCTCCGGCATCGATGGCCTTCGCCAGCGTGGTGTAGTAGTTGTAGGTGACTCCGGACTCGGTGGCCTCGTAGTGGACCGCGGTGACGGAGGGTCCGTCGATAGCGTTGTATGTCTTGACGGTGCCTGCGGAGACGACGATGCTGCCGGCTCCACCGATGGCGTCATCGTTCTCGATGTCCACCGCCATGACGTATCCGACCACGTCGAGGGTCGCATCAGTTCTAATGGTCATGCTGGTCTTCCCGATGCTCAGGTCTGTCTCGGCCTCGAGGTCGGGGACGATGACGGTACCGTTGTCGATCGAAACCGTTCCGATGGTATCCTTCACCGCTCCGGTGAGGGTTCCGGACAGGTACATCTTGTTGACGGGCATCCTGTTCTCGTAACCGCTGATCACCTCGTACGTGGCATCCTCTGTGATGAGTGCTCCCTTGATGTTGCTGAAGGTGATGGTATTGGCGACGACTCCCCAGTCGCTGGAGTTCTCATCGCCGACGTACACAGGAACGTTTACGTCATTGATTCTTACCATGGACAGATACATGCCGTCATCGGTGACAGTCATGGCCCCTTTGAGGGACTTGATGTCGACTGTTCCGCCGATCTGCATCTTGACGGTGACGTTCCCGGTAGCGGTACCATTCATGACCACGGTTCCGGCGTTGCTCAGGGTGGTGGCTCCGACGGTTCCGTTGACGGTCAGGACCCCTCCCTCGAGAACCTCGAGTCCGTTGAACTCCGCGGCGGATTTGCTGGCGACGGTCAGCTCTCCGGAGAGCTCGATGGATCCATTCCCGGCAGCGCCTCCGTTCATCGTGTTCAGGTCTATGGCGAGCTCGCCGTTGCAGCTCTTGGACTGCAGGGTACCGCTGATGTCGATGACGGAGTCGGCGCTCTGGGCGGCTCCGATGTCGATGGTCACTCCGGCGAACTTGGAACCGTCAGCCGCACCGGTTCTGTCGTCGGAGACTATGGAGATTCCGTTGGATGTGATGGTTCCGGCGATGGTCGCGGAGGCGGTGTTCCCGTAGATGTAGAGGAGACCGCCCTTCTTGACATTGATGCTGGCGCCGTCCTCGACGATGAGGTTGCCCTGGACCACCATCCTGGATGTTCCGGAGATGGTGATGTTGTATCCGGACTCGATTATGACGGTCTGCTGGGGCAGGAAGACGAGGTTGGAGTTGACGTCCTCCCTGATGTAGACGGTCTTCATGGCGTCGGAGAGGTTGTAGACGCCGTTCCCGGTGAGATCGGTCTTGACCTCCGAGGCTGTGTCGAAGCTGACGGTTCCGGCATTGTCGATGGTTCCCTCGGTGGTTCCCTCGGGTCCGATGATGTTGCCTCCCACGAACATGCTGGCTCCGGTCTCGACGGAGATCTTGGCTTTCTTCGCATCATTGTCATCGAGAACGATGGTGGCCCCGTTCGCGATGGTGAACGTGACGCCGGTTCCGACCTTGAGGATCGCATCAACATTAGCAGCGTTGATCGTGAGGACCGTCCCCTCGGGCAGGGTGTAGTTCTCGGTTATCGTGATGACGTTGGCTTCGCTAGTAGTGTCAGTCGGCTTGAACTCGATGAACTTGAATCCGTTCTTGATCGCATTCTTGAGCTCGGCCTCCGTGGAAACCTCTATGTTCTCGAGGTTGGAATCCTGCTCCACACCGCCGATGGTGACGTCGGCCCCGTCTGCAATCTTCAGATTGGTATTCGCAGTTTCGCTAGGAAGCGCCACGGACGAACCGGGGGCGGCTATGATAGACGAGTCCTCGTTGAAGGTCACAGTACCAGCGGAGGCTTTGACGGATCCGCCGTTGGCGACGGTCAGCTCGGCGCCACTCTTGAGAGCGAGCGTTGCTTTAGTACTACCGGTAGCCTCGAGTTTGAGCTCTCCATTCAGTGTTGTGTTTCCATCGATGTCCAAGGTGTCTCCAGCCGGAACCTTGATGTCTGCATCGTACGTTCCACCATTCAGTGTGATGGTCCAGGGTTTTGCAGCATAGGCGAAGGGTTCGATCTCTTTTGCAGTCACGCTGCTGGTCGAATCTGCTGTAATGCTCTTTGAATCGACAACTCCAACTGTCCCATCTGAAGTGACAGAGGAATTCTCCATCGTCATATCATAGAGATTGAGGTTGTATCCGTCCTTCTGTCCTGTTACAACAATGGCGGAGTTCTCAACGCTTCCCTCCAGGTTCGAAGAATAGTTGGGATTGGTTATCTTCAATATCGCCCCGTTCTCCATGTTCAGATTGTACATAGTGAACGAGTTCGCCTTGTTGAAGTCCACGGTGGCGTTGTCGATATTCAGCTGGCCTGTTGTGCTACTGATCCAAGTCCTTCCGTGGGCATTGACATCCTGGGTGATTGTGACTATTGCCTTGTTCTCAACGTTGAGGACTCCTGCACTGAATACAGAAAGCTCAGAGTTCTCAGGGACTGTTGCACCAGAGGTCATCTTCAGGACGAATACCACATTCACTCCGCCAGTGATAGTCAGATGATTGCTCAGAACAATCATGGATTGATTGACTACATCGGTAGAGCCTGCATGCTCGTACGTTATTGTTAGTGTTCCTGTACCGCTAATTGTCGTCTCTTGATCGATATCAAGCGGCCCTGTCAGTTTTACTGATTGCTCTCCAGTAACTTCGTAGACTCCATCACTGATTTCATCCTCAAAATCAGACTCAGTGATTTCGGTAGTGGCAGCCTGCACATCATCGGATGGCATGGTGATTGCGAAGCAGCACACCACCATCGCGAAAACCGCGACGGCCGCGAGCAGCTTCGCCTGCCCTTTGTTGTTCATTACTCCTTTCATGTGGAACATTTCGTACTTTGCTACGAATGGGCTGCGGGATTATGCGCGTCCTGCGTCGGCGTCGAAAGGGTGTGAAAAGCATTCGCTGGCACATGTACGATGGGGATGGTCGGGACCTCACGGCCCCGGGGTCATTCCCCTATTCTCTTCGAGATGAGGTCCATCAGGGACTCGATGGCCTCGTGGGACTTCGTCTGGGACGCGTTGACGTAGCACTTCAGCGTAGTGGACACGTCCGCGTGCCTCATCATCTGCTGGAGGGTCCTCAGGTCCACCTCCAGGTCGTGGTAAAGCACAGAAGCGTAGAACCTCCTCAGAGAGTGGGTGGTGGCCTTGACCCCCGCCCTCCTGCCGAGCAACCTCACGGTGTCGGAAACCCTGGACTTGTGGACCTTGCAAAGGGTCCTCCTGTCCTTCCCCGGGGTCTGGAGGAGGTAGCCGTCGCCCTTGTTTGGGAGCGGGGACTTGTGGATCCTGTACCTGGCTATCTGCTCCATCACCAGCTCGGGGACCTCCACCACCGCGATCATCCCCTCGGCCCCGTGGCCCTTGCCGTGGATCCTGAGGGACCGCATGTCCAGGTCCTCGTCCCTTATGTTGACCATCTCCTCCCTGCGGAGCCCCATCAGCCCGCCGAGCACCAGGATCATCCTCTCGAACTCGTTGGCGATCTTCCACATCGCCACGTAGTCCTCGGTGGAGATGAACGTCCTCTCCCTGGTCTCCCTGTTCCAGAGGAGCTTCGCCTGCTTCACGACGTCCCTCCCCGTGTAGTGTATAATGAAGCACGCCAGGTACCTGAGGTAGGTCTTCTTGACCTCCTCCTTCACCGGCAGCACCCCGTAGAGGTACCGAACGTCGGCCACCTCTATGTCCTCCGCCCTCGTGGGCCTTCCATCCATCTCGAGGTACTCCAGGCACCTCCTTATCCCGTTGCGGTAGGTCTGGACGGTGTTGGGCTTGCGACCGCATTCCGTCAGCTCCTCGCAGTACCTCGCAACCTGCGTCATGTCGGGTGTCATTGCTCTGCCTCCCGTATCCCCTCTCCGCTGGACGGCGTGTGCGCGGTTCCCACGAATCGTGGGTATTTAACGAGGGCGTGGGTTGGAGGGGTCCTCCCAGTTAACGGTGTTTACATAAACGCCGTTACGTCCGTCCCCATTAAATACGGGGCAACCGGAACGCCCCGCCATGATATTCTCGTTCTCTGGAACCGGAAACTCCTACGCCGTCGGCCGCAGGGTCGCGGACGAGCTCGGGCTCGGGATGGTGGACCTGGCGGCCGCCGTCAGGTACGGCCGCTACTCGTACGACGCCCGCGGCGAGGACGTGGGCTTCGTGTTCCCGGTGTACTTCGGCGGCCTCCCCTCCATGGTCAGGGAGTTCGCGTCCGGTGTCACCGTCGCGAACCCCGGCAGGGTGTTCTGCATCGCCACCTGCGGGGGCGACTCGGGCGGGGCGCCCGAGCTGCTCTCGGAGGCCCTGGGGGGACGTCTAAGACTGGACGCCTGCTACGACGTCCTCATGCCGGACCGTGCCATATTCGCGTCCGAACCCCCGTCCCCCGAGGAGGAGGCCCGCATCCTGGAGGAGTCCGAGGCAGAGGTCGCGGGGATCGTGGGATCGCTGAGGGCTGGGGAGTCCGGGGACCTCCGCACCCATGCCGGGGGCACGGACTGGCGCTCCGTCCACCAGATGTACGACGGTTTCCGCTCCACCGAGCCGTTCGCCGTGACGGAGGCGTGCATCGAGTGCAGGGTGTGCGAGGACATCTGCCCCGAGCAGGCGATCAAGGTCTACCACCGTAAGCCCGTGTGGGACGAGGAGAGGTGCAGCCTCTGCATGGGGTGCCTCCAGATCTGCCCGAAGCAGGCCATAGAGTACGGGGAGTCCACCAGGGGGAGGCGCAGGTCCTACAACCGCTCCTTCTACGAGCGCAGCCTGGGGCTGAAGCTCCGCTATTGAAGGTTCAAATAAGCGGGCGCGGATTCCGGGCGAGAGGCATCTCAGATGGGATTCAGGGAAGACAGGATTGTGCCCCAGGGCCCGCTCAACGGGGACGGGCGCAGGTTCGAGACCGTAATGCTCCATGCTGGCCAGGAGGAGCCGGACGCCGCGACCGGTGCCCGCGCCGTGCCGATCTACCTCACCACGTCGTACGTGTTCAGCGACTGCGACGACGCGGCGGACCGCTTCGCGCTCAGGAAGGAGGGCAACATCTACTCCAGGCTCACCAACACCACCACCGAGGCCCTGGAGAGGAGGATAGCCGCGCTGGAGTCGGGCACCGCCGCCCTCGTCGTCGCGTCCGGCGCGGCGGCGATAGCCTACACCGTGAACAACCTGGCGTTCTCCGGGGACCACATCGTGTCCTCGACGACGATCTACGGCGGCACCTTCAACTTCTTCGCCCACACCATCAAGTCGTACGGCGTGGACTGCACCTTCGTCGACCCCACGGGGGAGGACTCCGTCGGGCGCTTCGAGGCGGCCATCCGCGACAACACCAGGTGCGTCTTCGTGGAGACCATCGGTAACCCCAACGCCAACCTCGTGGACATCGACGCCCTGGCGGACATGTGCCACCGCCACGGGGTGCCGCTAGTCGTCGACAACACGTTCGCCACGCCCTACCTGTTCAGGCCCCTCGAGCACGGGGCCGACATCGTCGTGGAGTCCGCAACCAAGTTCATCGGCGGCCACGGCGCGGTGCTGGGAGGGGCGATCGTGGAGAACGGGAGGTTCGACTGGGCGGGGTCCGGCAGGTTCCCCCACATGTCCGAGCCCGACCCGAGCTACCACGGCGTGTGCTTCTGCAGGGACGTCCCCGGGGCGCCGTTCTGCGCCAGGGTCCGCTCCATCGTACTCAGGGACATGGGGGCCTGCATCTCGCCGGTGAACAGCTTCGCGCTGCTGCAGGGGCTGGAGACCCTGTCCCTCAGGGTCGAGAGGCACGTCTACAACGCCCAGCGGGTCGTGGAGTTCCTGTCCAAGCACCCGAAGGTGGAGAGGGTCAACCACCCCATGCTCCCGGGCCATCCCGACCACGCGCTGTACGAGAGGTACTTCCCGAACGGCGCCGGGTCCATATTCACGTTCGAGACCAAGGGCGGCAGGGAGGGGGCGAAGCGCTTCGCCGACTCCATGAGGATGTTCTCCCTCCTGGCTAACGTCGCCGACATGAAGTCCCTGGTGATACACCCGGCCAGCACCACCCACTCGCAGATGAGCGAGGAGGAGCTGGAGGCTTCGGGGATCCGCCCCAGCACCGTGAGGCTCTCCATCGGCTGCGAGCACATCGACGACATCATCGCCGACCTCGAGCAGGCGCTGGAGAGGGTCTGACCCGCCGGGCGCGGGGAGCGCCCGGGCCGTGTTGGATGCATTATCCAAAAGGTTATTTGCATCCATGGCATCGGGTGCTCAGGAAGGTGCAGATTTGGATAGAGTTCTGATGTCCCCCATAGCCCTGTCGCCGGGCAGGCGCCTGGTCGTCGTGTTCGGGGGAGGGGGCGTCGCCCTCAGGAAGTGCAGGCACTTCGAGGGCTTCAGGATAAGGGTGGTGTCGAAGGAGGTCCTCCCCGAGCTGGAAGCGATCGCCGAGGAGGTAGTACTGGAGGAGTTAGACCCCTCCACCGCTGGGCAGCACATGGACGGCGCGGACATAGTCGTCGCGGCCACCAGCGACCACGCCCTCAACGACGCCATACGCGACATCTCCATGTCCAGGGGCATAATGACGAACTCCGCCCACGGCGGAGGGGACGTGCTCATCCCGTCCACGCTGCACCGCGACGGCTACACGGTGACGGTTTCCTCCGAGGGGAGGGTTCCCGCGTTCCCGCCCTACGTCATAAGGGCAATAGACGGGTTCCTCGACGAGTCCTACGACGGCATGCTCGAGCTCCTGGTTGACCTCAGGAAGGTCATCCGCACGGCCATCCCCACGCAGCCCGCCAGGGCGGAGTTCCTGGCCTCCGTTCTGGACGACGAGGGCATATGGGGCATGCTGAGGGAGGGCAGGAGGGACGACGCCTACGCCGCCGCGCTGGCCAAGGGAGGGCTGGCATGATAGTTAGCATGCATGTGACGCACTCCTCCGCTGGGGGGACGCAGGGGCTCAACGACGTGGTCCCGCTCCTGGAGGCGGAGGTCGGAAAGAGGGTTGGCCTCATGGCACAGGTCACCGAGTACGTGATCGTCAGGACCTGCAACCGCTTCGAGGTCTACACCGCTGTGACGGATAACCGCGCGGTCTCCGACTTCCTCGAGTCCATGCTCAGGACGATAGTCCCGTCATCGAACATCTCGTATATCCTGGAGGACAGGGACAGCATAAGGCACCTCTTCAGGGTCGTGTGCGGGCTGGACTCGCTGATCGTCGGGGAGGACCAGATCCAGCACCAGGTCAGGGAGTCGTACATGAAGGCCAGGGACGAGGGCCACGTCAAGGGGATGCTGACGCGCCTCTTCGACAACGCCATGATCGTCGGGAAGAGGGTCAGGTCGGAGACCGCCCTCAACAAGGGCGCCGTCTCGGTGGGGTCGGCTGCCGTGGAGCTGGCCGAGAGCAGGATCGGTGACCTCGGCGGCAAGGCGATCACCATACTGGGGGCGGGCGACATCGCCTCCGTGATATCGAAGAACCTGGTCGGGAAGAACGTCGGGACCGTCATAGTGTCGAACCGCACGTACAGCCGCGCCATCGAGCTCGCGGACGAGCTCGGCGGCAAGGCCGTTAGCATGGCCCGCCTCACGGAGGCGGTAGCGCAGTCCGACCTGGTCCTGGTGGCCACCGGTGCCCCGCACGCTGTGCTCCACAGGAGCCACGTGGAGGCGGCCATGGCCCAGAGGCCGGACCGCAGGCTGCTGATCATAGACGTGTCCATACCCCGCAACACCGACGCCGAGGTGGTGGAGGTGCCCAACGTGGAGCTGGACAACATGGACTCCCTCCAGGGGATAGCCATGCGCAACGTCGAGCGCAGGAGGAACGAGATCGCCTCCGCGGAGAAGATCATAGGCCAGGAGCTGGCCAGGATTGACGCCGAGCAGAAGGAGCAGATCGCCAACGACGTGATCCGCCGCATCGGCATCACCATGGCCGGGATCAGGGACAGGGAGCTGGAGACGGCGATGTCGAGGATAGGCTCCGCGGAAGTCCCGGTCATACTGGAAGACTTATCAAGGGCGATGGTCAACAAAATCACCGCCGACCTTTACAGGAATCTAAGGGAGGCCTCGCGGGAGGGGCGCACCGATCTGTGCAGCTCCGCCGTCGAGCTCTTCGGACTGAGGGATGTGCAATGATGATGTACCCGGATGTGCGCCTCAGGAGGCTGAGGCAGAGCGAGAGGATGAGAAACCTAGTGGCCGAGACCAGGGTCCACCCGGACGAGCTGGTGCTGCCGATCTTCTTCGACGCCAACATCGACAAGGTAAAGACCACCGACTCGATGCCCGGCGTGAAGACGTTCCCGCTGTCGGGATACGAGGGGATATCGAACGGGATCCAGGGCAACGGCGTCAACTCGGTGCTGGTGTTCGGCATCCCGAGCCACAAGGACGCCTGCGGCTCCGGGGCCTACGAGAGCGACGGGGTGGTCCAGAAGGCCATCGAGGGCCTGAAGGAGAGCTCGGACATGCTGGTCATAGCGGACCTGTGCCTGTGCGAGTACACGGACCACGGGCACTGCGGCGTGCTGGACGAGGACGGCTACGTCATGAACGACGAGACCATCGAGCTCTACGGGAGGACCGCCGTGTCCCAGGCCCAGGCGGGGGCGGACATAATCGCCCCCAGCGGCATGATGGACGGCCAGATCGCCGCCATCAGGATCGCCCTGGACGACGCCGGCTTCAAGAACGTCCCGATCATGGCCTACAGCGCCAAGTTCTACAGCGCCTACTACGGCCCGTTCAGGGACGTGGCGGAGTCCGCCCCCGGCAAGGGGAACCGCGCAGGGTACCAGATGCCCTGCGGCAACAGGCTCGAGGCGATGAGGGAGATAGAGCTGGACGTGGCCGAGGGCGCCGACATGATAATGGTGAAGCCTGCCGGCCCGTACCTCGACATCATCAGGGAGGCCAGGGACAGGTTCGACCTCCCGCTGGCCGCGTATCAGGTCTCCGGAGAGTACGCCATGATAAAGGCCGCCGCGGCCAACGGCTGGATCGACGGCGACCGCATAATGACAGAGTCCCTGCTGGGCATCAAGAGGGCCGGTGCGGACATCATCATCACGTACTTCGCCGAGGAAGTAGCCAGGATGCTGTGATAACATGGACGCGTCCGAGAAGCTCTACGGCGAGTCGTCCAAGCTCAGTCCGGGAGGCGTATCCAGCCCCGTCAGGGCGTTCAAGCCCCACCCGCTGTTCATCAGGGGCGGCAGCGGCTGCAGGATGACCGACGTCGACGGCAGGGAGTACATCGACCTCTGCATGGCGTACGGCCCGCTCATAACCGGCCACGCCCACCCCGAGGTCATGGAGGCAGCTCGCAGGCAGATGGAGAGGGGGACCGTGTACGGCGCCCCTTCGGAGCCCGAGCTGGCCCTTCTGAGGAGGATCCACGAGGAGGTGCCCTCCGCCGAGATGGTCAGGCTGGCCGTCTCAGGGACGGAGGCGACTATGCACGCGATCAGGACCGCCAGGGGCGTGACCGGCAGGGACGACATAGTCAAGATGAACGGGGGGTTCCACGGCGCCCACGACTCCGCCCTCGTCAAGGCGGGGAGCGGCTCGGCGGACGGGGTCCCGTCCTCCAAAGGCGTCCTGGCGGACACCGCCAGGCACACGTTCACCGCCGAGTACAACGACATCGGCTCGATGGCGGCGATCCTGGAGGACAGGGACATAGCCTGCGTCATAATGGAGCCCATCCTCGGCAACGTCGGCCTGGTGCCCCCTGCCGACGGCTACCTGCGGGACGTCAGGAGGCTCACCGAGAAGCACGGCGCGATCCTGATCTTCGACGAGGTCATAACCGGGTTCAGGGCATCCTCGGGAGGCGCCCAGAAGCGCTACGGAGTCACGCCAGACATGACCACCATGGCCAAGATCATCGGCGGGGGGTTCGCCGGAGCCGCGTTCATGGGCCGCAAGGACATCATGGAGAACGTCGCGCCCCAGGGCCCGGTCTACGCGGCCGGGACGCTGGCGGGAAACCCTGTGTCGGCCGCCGCAGGCCTGGCGCAGATCGACATCATGTGCCGCGACGACAACTACGCCAAGCTCGAGAGGCGCACCTCGGAGCTGGCGGGGACGATCCGCGACTCCATGCGCGACCGCGGCATACCCGGATGCGTGAACACGGTGGCATCCATGTTCGCCGTGTACTTCGGTCCCGAGGAGGTCACCAACGGCACCCAGGCGGAATCCGCTGACAGGGACATGTTCGCCAGGATGTTCCGCTACATGCTGGACCACGGCGTCTACCTGCCGCCCTCCGCGCTGGAGGTCGACTTCATGTCCGTGGCCCACGACGAGGAGGCGGTCTCCAAGCTGGAGGAGGCCTTCAAAGGGTTCTTCGCAGAGGTGAAGGGATGAGGGTCGGGACCCGCGAGAGCAAGCTCGCTATGAGGCAGACCGAGATCTTCTGCCAGAGGATGGCAGAGGTGAACCCCGGCGTGGAGTGCATGGTCGTGGGGATGAAGTCCCTGGGGGACGTGGACCTGAAGTCCCCGCTCAACCAGATGGCCGCCACCGGGGCCTTCGTCCGCGAGCTGGACGACGCCATGCTCCGTGGCGAGATCGACTGCTCCGTGAACTCGCTCAAGGACATCCCGATCGATGTCAGGGACGGGCTCTCGGTCGTCGCCATATTCGAGAGGGACGACGACTGCGACGTGATCCTCCCCTGCCCGCTGGAGGACCTCCCGGAGGGCGCCAGGGTCGGCACCGCCTCCGTGAGGAGGCAGAGCATGCTGGCCGAGCTGCGCCCCGACCTGGAGGTCGTCAACCTGAGGGGCAACATACACACCCGCCTCAAGCGCCTAGACGACGGCGACTTCGACGCCATCATACTGGCCAAGGCGGGGCTGGACCGCATGGGGATCGACCGCCCCATGTTCCCCCTCGACAAGGGGCACTTCGTTCCCGCGCCCGCCCAGGGCGCGATAGCGGTCGAGTGCAGGGCCGACGACGTGGAGACGCTGGAGGCCCTCCGCCGCCTGGACCATCCCCGCACGCGCATAGCGGTGGGAGTGGAGCGCGGCATCATGAAGCTCATGGGGGCGGGATGCTCGTCCCCCGTAGGAATCAACGCGGTGGTCGACGGGGACGTCGTCCGCGTGAGGGCGGTCTCGTACGGGTACACGCCCGAGCCCAGGAGGGTCGAGGCGGAGCTCTCGTGCGACTACGTCATGGACGAGCTCCTCGACATCGCGGATTATCTCGTAGGAAAGAGGGATGTGCTATGACAGGCAAGGTCTATCTAGTCGGCGCGGGGCCAGGGGACCCCGGCCTATTCACGATAAGGGGGCTGGATCTGCTCAGGTCCGCCGACGTCGTCATGTACGACGCCCTGGCGAACCCCGACCTCCTCAAGGAGTGCAAGGAGGGGGCGGAGCTCATCGACGCCGGGAAGAGGGCGAGGGACCACCACCTCAGCCAGTGGCAGACCAACGAGCTGCTGGTCAGGTACGCCCAGGAGGGCAAGGTGGTCGTCCGCCTCAAGGGCGGCGACCCCTTCCTCTTCGGCCGCGGGGCCGAGGAGGCCGAGGAGCTCAGGAAGGCGGGGGCGGAGGTCCACGTCGTCCCCGGGGTGTCCTCGTCAATATCCGTTCCCGAGCTGGCGGGGATTCCGGTCACCCACAGGGACCACACCTCCCTGGTCACGTTCATCACCGGCCACGAGAAGGCCGACCGCACCGAGGACAGGATCGACTGGAGGGCCCTGGTCGGAGGCCACGGCACCCTGGTCATCCTGATGGGCCTCGGGAACGCCGGGCGCATATCCTCCGAGCTCATCGCCGGAGGGATGTCCCCGGACATGCCGGCGGCCATCATCAGCAAGGGGTCGACCCCCGACCAGAGGGTCGCCGTGACGACGGTCTCCGGACTCGAGGCGGCGATCAGGGACAACGGCCTGGAGCCCCCGGGCATAATGGTGATAGGGTCCGTGGCGAAGGTGCGCGAGGTCCTGGGGGACCTCAGATGACCGTGCTGGGATTCACCCGCCCCTCGAAGAGGCTCGCGGACTCCATCAAGGAGGCCGAGGCGATGGGGTTCACCGTCATGGCCGCCCCTTCGCTGGAGATATCCCACGGGGACGAGTCCGAGTTCGAGAGGCTGGAGGCCTCCATCGGCCCCGGGATCCCCGTGATCGTCGGGTCCTCCACCGCCGTGGAGGAGTGCCAGGCCCATTTCGGCGACAGGCTCCCCGCCCTCCTCGAGGGATGCAGGGTAGTGTCCATAGGGCCGGCCACCACACGCAAGCTCCGCTCCGCCGGGGTGAGGGTTGACGACGAGCCCGAAGACTATTCCTCCTACGGGCTGGTGGAGCTTCTGAAGGACGACGTGAGGGGGAGGAGGGTCGTGGTCGTCCGCTCCGACAGCGGGACCGACATCCTGTCCGACGGACTGAGGGAGGCAGGTGCGGACCTGGTCGACATCGCGTCCTACAAGCTCAAGGGGATCGGGATGTGCCCCGCGCTGCTCCACATGCTGATGTCCATCAAGGCCGGCAGGATGGACGTGATGGCGTTCACGTCCCCGATGTCCGCGTCCTCGTTCGTGGGGCACCTGGAGCAGCAGTTCGGGAAGGAGCGCGGCGACGCCTACCTGCGCGGAGTGAAGATAGCGGCGATAGGGCGCCCCACGTCGGAGAGGCTCAGGGAGCTGGGCTTCGAGCCGGACATCGTCCCCGAGAACACCACGTTCCACGACATGCTCCAGGCGATCTCAGATAAGCTTGGAGCATGACGGGATCTGCCTGCAGGCCACGGAGAAGCAGTACACCTGCGCGTCCCTGCCAACGAGGCATTTGACGGCGTTCTGCCATCCGACCACGGGCAGGTCGTCGCACAGCAGGAAGTTGCACCTCCCGCTCTCGGCGGTCCTCTCCAGGTACCCCTCCAGGTCGCGGGGCATGTCGATCCCGTTGTCGCTCAGCAGCTCCCTGTCCAGTGAGATTATTCTGGATTCCGGCTCCTGCCTGCGGATCTCATCCGTTACCATTTCGATGAGTTTCCCCATCCCGTCCGTCCTTAGGCCAGCGATTATTCTGAAGTTCGGATTCTTCACGAAGTCTTCCAATTTGTCGCGGGGATCGCTCTCCGCAGGGCATGCGTAGACCATGAGGGGACTAACGGCGAAGGACATTATTAGCATGCCCATACTTATCCGATGGATTATTTTCGCAGTTAGGTATAGACTTCTAAAAATGTGCCACATACTTAGATTGGATGAGTCAGATAGGTAATCCTTAAATATCGACTCTGTCGGTTTTCATATCATGTCATTCTTCAACGACAACAAAGTAGCTGGAATGGCCGTTCTCATTCTGGGTGTCCTTTACATCCTGGGTGCGATTGTTGCGTTATACTATGGCGCGACCGCAGAGGGCGGTGCAGATGCCGGGGCAATACTGGCAGCGGTGGGATCACTCATATCCGGCTTCATCGTCCTCAAGTTCGGAATGGATATGCGTAACGGCGCATTCTCCGACAAGACCGTACTCCTGGGCAAGTTCGTCTACATGGTCGGTATCACCACGATCATCGGCGGGATCTTCACCGTCCTGCTCAGCGTCGGCAGCGCGGTCTTCGGCATAATCCTGGGAATCATCATCCTGCTCTGCGGAATGAAGATCCAGAACGCCTCCGGCGGTACGATAGAGAAGATCCTGTGGATCATCCTCATGATCATCTCCATCCTGATGTTGATCGGCGGAATCATGACCCTGGCGGCCAGCGTTGCGGCGATCATTACCGGCGTGTGCGGCATCATCCTCGGAATATTCCTCATACTCCTCCTTCTCGACGACAGCGTCAAGAAGCAGATGGGAATGTGATCCAGTTGGACCGTAAACCACTTCCCGAAACCCCTTCCATATTCTGCGACCCCAGCCAGTGCCAGCAGTCACCCGGGACCCTCGACGACCGTATAGCGGCGTTCCTGTCGGACAGGGGGGCAACCTCCCTCGCCGGCCCCCGCCGCTACGGCAGGCAGGAGCTCGCCGGGCGCGTGGCCGAAGTCGCCGGCTCGATGGGCATGAGGGTCTCCAGGAGCCTGTCCGATACGGACTGCGACATCATGGTCCTCGACCACTGGTCCGAGCTGAGCGGGGAGCCGCCGGAGGGGATCGACGTGATCCTCGGCCAGGACCTCTGCCACCAGGTCCCGGCGGTCATAAGGTTCAGGTCCTGAGAAGGTTATATGTACAGATAATCGGCATTTCCTGGATGGGTTATACTCATGGAAGTGACCATAGAGAGGTACAATCCCTGGAAGAGTTCCCTCATCGGGGGCATTTTCTTACTCATCGTGGGAATCCTCCTGGTGATTATGAAGCAGGACGGTCTGAGGTGGATCCTCATAATCGCAGGCATCCTCCTGATCGTCATGGGGGCCCTGGTCCTCATCGACTGGACCAAGAGCCGTCTCACCATGCCGCTGGTGCTAGGGGCGGTTATGATCGTAATCGGACTGCTCCTGGTGGCTCTGCCCAACGTGTTCGAGGACATACTCATGATCATCCTGGCCGCCGGCCTGATACTCATGGGAATCGTCTCGCTGCTCGGCGCCCTGGGAGGCTCCGGCAATACCGTCGCGAAGGTCATCGGCGTCGTGGTCGGTGTGATCATGATCATCCTCGGCGCCGTCGCGCTGATGAACCTGGATGAGACCGCGGATGTCGTCATGATAATCATCGGCGCGCTGCTGGCCGTCGCAGGTGTCCTGCAGATCGTCGACGCGGTGCAGCTGAGGAACGCCTGAACAATCATAATAGGGGGCAATGCCCCCTCAAAACTGTTTCACTTCTGACCGTTTATCTTTATGATGTGGTACCCGAACTCGGTCTTCACCGGTCCGACCACATCGCCCGTCTTGCCGTTGAAGCAGGCGGCCTCGAACTCGGGGACCATGTCGCCCTTCCCGAACCATCCGAGGTTCCCGCCCTTCGACTTGCTGGGGCATTTGGAGAACCTCTTGGCCAGGTCGGCGAAGTCCTCGCCCTTGGCCAGGCGCTCCATGATCTTCTGGGCGTCCTTCTCGCTGCCCACGAGGATGTGGGATGCACTGACTGATTTGACCATGTGACGAGGATTGCCGTGCAGGCTATAACCGTTGGGGTCCAGGCCTGGCACCCCAGCCCCATGCTGCTCTGAACAACAGTTAAACGTGAATCCGCCCATACGGTCTGCGATGAAAGGGATGAACAGGACGATCGTGGGGGTCGTCTTCGGTATTGCACTCATCTACGGCGCTCTGTGCCTGATGCTGACCATCCAGCACGCATGGGACACGGGGACCGTGGACCTGTTCCTCTTCCTCCCCCACGGAGAGGACCTTGGCGTAAGCCTCGGGGAATACATCGGCCCGCTCACCTCGGCCTACGACGGGCTCCTGACGAGGATCGCCGAGATCGCCGGGGAGGAGTCCGCGGACATTCTGAAGATCCTGCTCGTGGTCGTGGGGTTCGTCCTGGCGGTCGCAGGCATGTTCACCCGCCCTTCGCTGGACTGCGACGGGACGGACAACCCCGCTCAGTACCTGTGGACCCACAGGCCCAACGCCTTCGCGAGATGCCTCGCCGCCCCCTGGGGGATGCTCACGGGCGCCTGGAGCAGGAGCAAGCCCCTTGTGATCGTCCCCGTGGTGCTCCTCCCGCTGTACGCGGTGTGGTCGCTGATGCTGACGGTATTCCTCATCGTGCCGTTCCTCATAATGAGGGGGGCAATAGGGGCGAGGATATCCTCCGCCGCCAAGAGGGAGGGGAGGGACTACGAGAAGTCCACCCAGTTCGCGGTCTGTCCTAAGTGCAAGAGGAACTTCGAGAGGCCGAAGGTCGTATGCAAGTGCGGGCTCGTGCTCGAGTACCCGGTGCCCAACGAGTACGGGTACAAGAGCCACTACTGCAACAAGGGTCACGAGATCCCCTGCGTCTCCGGAAAGAGGTCCGGGCTGAGGACCGTTTGCCCCTACTGCAACTCCGACATCGAGACCAGGGAGGCGCTCCCCGTGTCGATCGCGATGGTCGGTGCTGTGGGGTCCGGGAAGACGACGCTCATGCTCGCCGCCGTCGGCGAGATATCCAAGGCCGCGAGGACCAGGGACGTCAGCGTGGAGGCCGTCACCCCCGGGGTCTCGAGGCAGGCCGTCATGGCCAAGGACGTGGTCGCCAAGACCGCTCCCGGGGAGCTGGACTCCGAGTGCCTGTTCCTCCGCTCGAGGACCATGGCCGACAAGGAGCTGCTGATAAACGACATCTCCGGGCAGGAGTTCGAGCCCAGGGAGGGAAAGACCCTCTTCCAGGAGTACTACACCTACACCGACGGGATAGTTTTCACGTTCGATCCGGTGGCGCTTTCCAGGCAGAGGAAGGGGGCGACGCCGATGGAGGTCTTCGAGTCCTTCCACTACATGTTCACACAGATCAACGGCGCCAGTCCCAGCAAGGTCTTCAGCATGCCGTTCGCGGTCGTGGCCACCAAGAACGACGTCATGAGCCCCGGACTCAAGGACGCGGAGGTCAGGGACTTCCTGATCGAGAACGGCCAGGAGGGGTTCGTGAAGGTTCTGGAGTCTATATTCTCGGATGTCAGGTACTTCGCCGCTTCCTCGGTCGGGGACGACTGCGTCTCCGCCGCGAAGCCTTTCTGGTGGATCGTCGGAACGACGGACCCCGAGCTGGGTCTCGCCATCCCAGTGGGCGGGATCTGACAAACCATTCCCTCCCGTGAGGGAGGGTCCTTTCCTCATCCCATTCTTGCGTTCCTCCGGTCCTGCATGTATTGCTGGATGATTTTGGATATATCATCCAATATTAGTTGGATGTATAATCCAAATAGTTATATACAGAACATCCAATAAATAATTGGATGATACATCCAATAAGGTGATCAGGTGGATTATGGTTCCAAAATTCTGATCATCGCCGTTGTCGTGGTGATCGTTGTCGCCGCATGCGGATCGATCGTTTACCTCATGACGAAGGATCCGGCCGATGCCAGGATAGACACGGACGAGATAGCGGCGGTATACGGGAATGCGAACAACGACTATGCGGTGGACCATCTGGATGTCGAATTCATTCAGGATATAATAGACGGCAAAACCACTTGGGACAAGGCCGCCAATCCTTTCGCCGATGCGAATTGCGACGGTTCCATTACCCAAGCAGATCTGGATCTGGTTAACAAGATAATAAACGACGAGGAATGCACGGTCTACTACTACAACTACTTCGGAGAGGCGCAGGAGATATCGTATCCCCAGTTCAACAAGAGGATCGCGGTTACATACTGGCAGCAGGCAGAGGAGATGGCCATCCTCGGGCAGTGGGACAACGTGAAGGTCGCCAACGCAAGCGTCGAGTCAAGGGGAAACATCTACGACCTGTCCGGGGTGAAGTTCATAGGGAACTCAGCGGTGTCCGCTCTCGACAGCGCTCAGGTGGAGACCATCCTGGAGGAGGGCATCGACCTCATCATCGGCACAGCGAGCGATTCCGTGCGCATGTACGCGGACCCGCTGAAGAGCCAGGGGGTAGAGACGATCTACCTCTGGCATGCGGGGGACTACTGCATCTCCACCATACTCACGTTGGGGGTCCTGATGGATGCGGAGGAGCAAGCAGAGAAATTCCTCCAGTACTGGGTGGACATCAAGGGGCTTCTGGAGGACAGGCTTCCCGCCGAGGAGGACCGTCCCAGCGTGGTCATTGTTATGATGCACAAGGACGAGGACAGCTACATCTCCTCATACGGGGGCATATTCACATCCGTGAACGATCCTGCCGGCGAGTGGATCCTCATAGGCGAGATGGCCAATGTTTACACCGCGGACGTGACCGGTAGCAAGACCCAGGGCAGGAACTACTACCAGCCCGAGTGGTTCATAGAGAACCCGTTCGACTACATGGTCGTCATGGGCTCCGGGGTCAATTCCGGGACCCAGGAGGAGTACAACTCATGGTTCGAGGGCATGGTGGACAAGTACTACAGCAAGACCAACGAGTATGCCGATGGGAACATACTCGGCGTCACGTACTCTTTCGGAGGGTTTTCCGGCTACTCCCTGATGATGGTCCTGGCATGGATGATCTATCCCGATCTGATCAGTTACGACGAGGCAGTGGAATGGATGGAGTACTACTACGACAACTTCACGGATCTGGGTACGGAGTGCGAGATCCCGCCCCAGTACTATACAGGTGACGGCTACGACGCCAGCTACCTGTGAAACAAGGGCCTCCGGGCCCAAAACCCCTTCCCGGGTGCTCGATGGAGGGTTAGACAGTGCCGCCGTCCACCGATTATGTCGAGCGCGCGGTGGACCTGTGGGCGAACCGCCATGAGTCCGCTTCCCCTGACTCGGAGGAGAGGCTCCACGTGTACAGGAGGCACGTCCTTCTGAAGTACGCGTTCATAGGGGCGAGCATAGCGGCCGCGTTCCTGGTCGCCGGATACGCTCTGACCATAGGGGACTACTCCATCGAGTTCTGGGACACGTACGGCATAATATGGGACTACATCACCGGAAACGGCACGGGTTCCACAGCGGAGTTTGTGGTGATGACGTACCGTGCGCCGCGCGTGGTCACAGGGATCGTGGCGGGGATAGGGCTCGGTGCGACCGGCGCAGTAATGCAGGCGATACTACGCAACCCTCTTGCCGACCCGTACACCACCGGGATATCATCAGGGGCGTCGTTCGGGGCCACCCTGGCGCTGGGGATGGGAATATCCCTGGCGTCCGCGAGCTACGCCGTGGTCGCCAACGCCTTCGTGTTCGCTCTCGTCCCGATGGTGGTGATAATACTAGTGTCCAAGATGAAGTCGTCGAGCCCTGCCACGATGATAATGGCCGGTATCGCCGTGATGTACATATTCAATGCGTGTAGCACGATGATCAAGCTGTGGTCAGATGAGGAGACGATATCCTCGATATTCGCATGGAGCGTCGGTTCAATCGATTCGACCTCATGGACCAACGTGGCGATCATGCTGGTCGTGACGGTTGTCGGCATAGCCTCGCTTCAGTTGCTGTCAAGGAGGCTGAACGTCCTGTCCACCGGGGATGAGAGCGCAAGGTGCATGGGGGTGAACGCGGGGCAGCTCCGCATCGTGAGCCTTCTGATAGTATCGCTCGTGGCCGCCGCGATAGTCAGTTTCACCGGGCTGATAGGGTTCGTCGGGCTGGTCTGCCCCCATATTGCCAGGATGGTCATAGGGTCGGACAGCAGGTATCTGATCCCGGCATCTGCAGCATTCGGTGCCGCACTGCTCCTGGTCGCGGACACGCTGGGGAGGGTCATCATCGCGCCAGCGGTCATCCAGGTGGGCGTGATAACTGCGTTCATCGGGGCACCGCTGTTCCTGTACCTGATTGTCAAGCAGAAGAAGGAGGCGTGGGGATGAGCATCATAGAGGTCGAGGGCCTGTCGTTCGGTTACAGCTCCGAGCGCGAGGTCATCAGGAACGTCTCCTTCAGAATCGAGGAGCCCTCGTTCGTATGCATAGTGGGGCCGAACGGCGTAGGGAAGTCGACGCTCATCAGGTGCATGAACGGGCTGGTATCGCCGACCGAGGGGAGGGTGAGGATCTTCGGTCGTGACGTGTCGGACTACTCCCCGAAGGAACTGGCCCGGACGATGAGCTACGTGCCCGTCATGACCTCGGATTTCAACGTCCTGACTGTGTTGGACACGGTCCTGATAGGGAGGTACGCCCACCAGAGGTGGAGGACCACCGACGAAGACATAGAGGTTGCTTACAAGGCCCTCGAAGCCATGGAAATAGGGGACCTATCCATGCGCAACTTCAACGAGCTCTCGGCAGGTCAGCATCAGAAGGTGTCGCTGGCCAGAGGGCTGGTCCAGGAGCCAAGGGTCCTCATCCTCGATGAGCCCACGTCCAATCTCGATGTCAGGCACCAGATGTACGTGTCGGCATTCCTCCGCCTCCTGGTGAGGAAGACGGGGATGACGGTGATCATGGTGAGCCATGACCTGAACCTCTCCTCCAAGTTCGCGGACAAGATCATCGTGATGTCGCCGCCGGGCATCCTCTACGGCATGGGTGAGCCGAAGGACGTGATAACCGAGCGCATGATCGAGGATGTGTACAAGGTGGAGTGCGACATCGTGGACGACCACGGTGTCCCGCACGTCATGCTCCAGTCTGTGGTGCCTGACGGCTGAAACCCATTCGGTCGGCGCATGTGCGGGCGCACCTGCGTCCCCACTCCCGCGGCCAATGCCCGGGAGGCCACAACATCACCGACCCGGGGAGTCCCTGTACCTGGCGCACCTCTCCACGAACCTGAGGGCGACCTCGGGGTTCGAGTAGTAGTACAGGTGGGGGTACCCTGCCACCATCGACCCGTCGTCGTGGATGCAGGTGTAGCTGGTCCCGTTGCTCTTGACGGCCTCCCAGTCCTCCCCGCAGCTGTCGCTGTCCCAGTAGTGGAACTCGTGCCCCTTGACCGAAATGCCGGGCCCGAGGGTCCCGTCGTCCTTGAGGGGGCGCAGGGACGCGTATCCGAACCTGGACAGCTTCCCGGTGTTCCTGGTGGATCCCGGTATCGCCCCGACCATGCTGCGCATGACCCCCTCGGAGTCCTCCATCCTCTCGTGGAGGTACATGAACCCGCCGCACTCGGCGATGCATGGCATGCCCGCCTCGATCTTGGACTTGATGTCCTCCAGCATCGGCCGGTTGGACTCCAGCTCGGCGGCGTGGAGCTCCGGATACCCTCCGGAGAAGACCATCCCGTCCACGTCCGGGACGCGGTCGTCGTGCATCGGCGAGAACCTGACGATCTCGGCGCCGCATCTCTCCAGGAGCTCTATGTTGTCCTCGTAGGTGAAGCAGAACGTCTCGTCGTCCGCGAAGCCTATCCTCACCTTGCCCTCGACCCTTCCGACCTCGGGGGCGGAGTACTCCAGGTCCGGGGCCTCCGACGCCATCCTCATCAGGAGGTCGATGTCCAGGGACTCCTCCAGGACTTCGGCGAGTCTGTTGAGCTTCTCCCTCAGGGCATCGATCTCCCCAGGGAGCACCAGGCCGAGGTGACGGCTCTCCAGGACCAGGTCCGTGACCTTCGGAACGTACCCGATGGGCTCCACGCCCATCCTCCTGGCCTCAGGCGCTATGGTGTCGTAGACCCTCTTCGACATGTTGTTGAAGATGACGCCCCTGATGTTGTTCTCCCTGAACTCGAGGAATCCCTTCAGGGTCGGGAGGACCGAGATGCTCGCACCCCTGCAGTTGAGCAGGAGCACCACAGGGATCCCCAGCTTCTCCGAGACGTCGTATGAGCTGGCGTCCGTGCTGAGCACGCTGACGCCGTCGTAGAACCCCATAACCCCCTCGACGACGGATATGTCGCAGGTCTCCGCCGTCCTCCCGAACAGGTACCTGAGGGTGGGCTCGTCGGCGAAATAGGCGTCAAGGTTCTTGGACCTCGCGCCGATCACCCTGCTGTGGAACATGGGGTCGATGTAGTCCGGGCCGCATTTGAACGAGGCGACCCTCAGGCCCCTGTTGACCAGGGCCTGGAGTATCCCGCATGTGACGAGGGTCTTCCCGCTCCCGCTCGCAGGGGCGGCGATCATGAACCTGGGCAGGCTCATCTGCCCATCACCACCGCGATGTACACGGGGTTCTGCCCGGTCATCAGGTGGTACCTTCCCAGATGCCTGGCCTTGGCCACGGTGACCGACGTGAACTCCTCCTCCACGAGGTCCAGGGCCTTGACGACCTCCAGGGTCTCCGCCATGGTCTCCACCGTGACGGAGTTGATCACTATCCTTACCTTAGGGTTCTTAGCGAGGAGGCACTCCACGATCTGCCTGAGGTTGCCGGAAGACCCGCCTATGAACGCATGGGTTGGGGCGGGCAGGTCCTCGAGGGCCTCGGGGGCGAGCCCCCTGACCACGTGTACGTTCGGCGTCCTGAACTTCCTCTTGTTGATCTCTATGAGGTCCGCTGCGGCATCCTCCTTCTCCACGGCGTAGACGGATCCTTCGACCGCGACCAGGCCCATCTCCACGGAGACGGAGCCGGTACCGGCCCCCACGTCGTACACCACGGAGTCCCTGGACAGCTTCAGCTTCGCCACCGACAGCGCCCTGACCTCGCTCTTGGTCATGGGGGCGTCGCCGCGGACGAAGTCGTCGTCCCTGATGCCGATGGGGTTGAACGTGAACGGCCTGTCGTTCTCGATCAGCGCGACGCAGAGGTCCCCGAACCTCTGGTCCAGGGCCTCCGACGGCGTGCCGGTGAAGATCCTCTCCGTCGGGTAGCCGAAGTCCTGCCCAACAGTGACCCTCAGGTGCCCGAGGCCGTAGTCGAACAGCTCCCTGCACATGGCGTGGACGGACTCCTGGTCGGAAAGCAGCGTGAACACCTTCGGATGGGTGTTGGCGAGCCCGACGATGTTGCAGTCCCTGCCGTGGGAGCTGGTCATGTGGACGTCCTGCCAGGTGGTCCCGATCTTGGAGCAGAGGTACACCATGGACGAGATTCCCGGCTCGATGCGGAGGTCGAACTCCTCCCTGTCGATGGCCTTGATGAGCTTGGTTGCCCCGCTGTAGAACCCCACGTCCCCGGAGAGGAGAACCGCGGCGCGGGTGTACTCGGAATGCTCCCTGAGGA
The DNA here is from genome assembly GCA_002504405.1 of Methanomassiliicoccaceae archaeon UBA71. Taxonomy (GTDB): domain Archaea; phylum Thermoplasmatota; class Thermoplasmata; order Methanomassiliicoccales; family Methanomethylophilaceae; genus Methanoprimaticola. The sequence goes on along the minus strand of DARO01000003.1, from coordinate 36,791 downwards.
ACCCTATGATGGCGTCGGACCTGTACTCGGCGAGCACGTCCCTGCCGCTGGTGTCGACCGCCTCCAGCATCCTCCTGGCACCTATCAGGACCTGGGCGTCACCGACTGCCTTCGCCGCCGAGACCGTCATGCCGTCCGGGCCCATGCCTATGCCGGCGATGACTATCGACCTCCTCTCGGAGGGTGCCGGGGCGGAAGGCGACGGCTCCAGGCCGAGGCGCTCCTCAAGGAGTGCTACGACCTGCTCGTACGGGAGCCCCGAGTCGTCGGGCTTCCTGACGAGGACCACGGTGGCTCCTGCCCTGCGGGCGGCCCTGACCTTCTCCTCGTACCCTCCGACGGTTCCGGAGTCCTTGGTAACGATGTAACTGGCTCCGATCTGTTTCATGGTGGCGTAGTTGACGTCCTCGCTGAAGGGCCCCTGCGCGCAGATGAGGTTCCTCCCCTGGAACCCGTATTCGGCGCATCTGCTGACCGACTCGACCGTGGACAGCACCCTGGCGACAACCCTGTCCTTATAATCCGGGAGGGCGGCGTACTTGTCAATCTCCTTCGCGCCGGTGGCCGCCAGGACCACGCCCTCCTTGTCGGCCAGGTACGCGACCGCATCCTCCACGGAGTCGACCGTGACGATCCCCCGGTCCGACACGTCGGAGTCCTCGCGCTTCAGCCTGATGTACTGGGCGCCGGCCTTCTCGCATCCCTCCCTGATGTGCTTGGAGACCGTCGTCGCGTAGGGGTGGGTAGCGTCCACCACAAGGTCGAACATGTTGTCGCGGATGACGGCGGCTATGCCCTCCGCCCCTCCGCAGCTGCCGACCTGCACGTCGATGTTGTCCTCCTTCTCCATGACCTCCGACCCGTAGTCGGTTGCCACCCTGACGTGTACCATGACCCCGCGGGAGGCCAGCCAGCGGGCCAGCGTCCTCCCCTCCGTGGTCCCTGAGAATACGAATACGTCCTTCATTGGATGAACCTCGGTTCTACTCTGATCCTTCCGACGGCCAGGGTCATTCCGTCCCTGGCAGTCTTCCTTCTGATGATGTCGGCCCCGCAGGCGGCCACCGAGCGCTCGCACACGCTGTCCACGCCGGTGACCGACCTGACGAAGTCGGATGATGTGAATTCGCCCTCCTGGGCGGTGAGCTCCTCCGCAGTGAAGAACACGCTCCCCGCGGAAAGGGTCTCGGCGGCCTCGAGCACGGCAGGCTCGTCCGCCTTGAGGTCGATGCTCGCGACGGTGCGTACCCTGGCGGGGTCCAAGCCCTCCTCCCTCAGCACCTCCTCGATGAACTCCATGAGCGCGCTCGGATCGGTGCCCCTTCTGCATCCGACGCCCAGGACCGTGTCCATGGGAGTGAGTACGAGGGTCTCGGCGAACGGGCTCCTGGCCGTGTCGTAGGATACGCACACCCCGAGCTCCCCCGAATCCGCAGGGGTTAGCTCCGACGGCATCTCCCCGGCGATCCCGATCTCCGAGCAGAAGCCCACGAACCTCCCGTCGAGCACCCTCGCGGAGACGTCCTTCGCCACGGCGAGGCTGGATATCCTGAGGTGGTTGGCCACCGCGAAGCTGTCCACCGAGAACCTGCTGTTGATGTCCGTCGCCGTCGTGATTACCGGCTCGGACCCGAGGGCATCGGCGATCCTGCGGGTCAGGTCGTTCCCTCCCCCGATGTGCCCCGAAAGCAAGGATATGGCCCATCTCGCGTGCTCGTCCAGGCAGACCACCGCCGGGTCCCTGTCCTTCCGGACCACGTAGGGCGCTATGTGGCGGACGGCGATCCCGACCGCGCCTATGAAGACGACGGCGTCGCACTCCGCGAACGCCCTGCCGGTCCACTCCGAGACCTTCCCCTCGATTGCCTCCACCCCCAGGGTGTCGGACGAGGTCTTGCAGAAAAGGCGGACGTCCTCCTCTGGAAGGGAGTCCCTGAGCCTGATGGCCGTCCTGCATCCGTTCGTAGAGAAAGCCACCGCGTATATCCTCATCGGAGGGCTACCTCCTCGCGGATCTCGTCCAGCATCTCGTCTGCCAGGGACGTCTTCCCCAGGAGCCCGTACACGGACGAGAACATGACGGCGGCCGTGCGTATCGCACCGCCCGTGCGGTGGTTCATGTGGAACTCCACCTTCTCCATTAGGATCCTCGACACCTCCGGGATCAGCCCGTCCCTGTCGAGCACCTCCAGCGCGTCGTCTGTGGATATGCACCCCATCACGTCTCTGACGGTGCCGATCCGGGCACCGGCCACGGCGGCGTTGGCGGCCAGTATCTCCATCCTGGAGTCGGCGTTGCGGGAATGGGTGTTCATGATTCCCCCGGCGACCTTGACCATCTTGCCCAGGTTCGCCACCAGCACCACGTCCACCTTGAGCTCGCAGGCGTAGTCCAGCATCTCGCCGACGAAGTTGCTGCACTTCACGGCTATGTCCGAGTCGATCCCGGGGATCCCGTCGGAGAAGTCCTTCCCGTAGTTGCCGGGCACGACCAGAAGCGTCTTCCATCCGTTGGCTGCCCTCATCCTCATCTCGGTGCGTATGGTGTCCACCAGCGCCGTCTCGCTCATGGGCTCGACTATCCCGCTGGTGCCCAGGATGGATATCCCGCCGACTATCCCGAGGCGGGGGTTGAACGTCCTCCCCGCGAGATTCTCCCCGTCTGGCACGGAGATCGTGACGTCGAACCCCCCGCTGTACCCGCAGGACATGGCGACGTCCTCCAGCGCCTCTTTGATCATGGAGCGGGGGACCCTGTTGATGGCGGCATTCCCCGGAGGCTGGTCCAGCCCCTTGCGGGTGACCCTGCCCACGCCAGTTCCGCCGTCGATGGAGATCCCGGCGTCCGACAGCGCCACCTCGGAGTACACGAGTGTCCCGTGGGTGACATCGATGTCGTCCCCTCCGTCCTTGCGGACGGCGCATCTCGCCCTCCCATCGGAGACAGACAGGTCCTCGACAGGGAGCCTCAGGGTAATCCCCTTGGGCGTGGCGATCTCCACCGACCCGACGTCCCCGCCCGCGAGGAGTGCCAGGGCTGCCGCTTTGGAAGCCGCGGCAGCGCATGTGCCGGTGGTGTGGCCCCTGCGCAGGAGCCTGTTGTTGACGTACACGTAATCACCGTTCTCAGTCGTCATCGGCATCCTCCGGCGGGCCTCTGGATGGGTATGTCCATGTGACTTGGATGCATAAGCCAACTTAAAATAGTTGGGACGTCATCCATCAGGCCAACCAACGGAGTTCGTAAAAATGACCGGCAAGTTGTATGGCATCGGGGTCGGCCCCGGCGAGACCGGACTGATGACCCTGAAGGCGAAGGAGGTCCTCGACAAATGCGGCGTTATCGCCTATCCCGTGAAGAAGGTCGGGGAGGGGAGCGTGGCCCTGGACATAATATCGCCAGTGGTCGACATTTCCGAGAAGAGCATCGAGGAGTTCCTCTTCTCAATGGACCCGGACGACTCCGTCAGGGAGAAGTGCAGGAAGGACAACCTGGACAAGATGTGCAGGCTCCTGGACAACGGGGAGGACATAGCCATGGTCACCCTCGGCGACGTCGGCGTCTACAGCACATACATGTACATAGACTCGGAGATAAGGGCGAGGGGCTACGAGACCGAGGTCATCCCCGGGATCCCGTCGTTCTGCCACGGGGCCGCTCTGGCAGGGGTCCCGCTCATGATCGGGAACGAGGGCCTTGCCGTCGTGCCCGTCGCCAAGGAGAACTCCAAGCTCCTGGAGGCCGCTCTGGAGAGCTTCGACAACGTCGTCGTCATGAAGGCGTTCAAATCCATACGCATGCTCGCCGAGATGATGGAGTCGAAGGGCATCCCGGTAGAGAGGGCCACCGTCGTCAGCAACGTGGGCATGGAGGGGGAGTACGTGGGCCCCATGGACCTGGACCGCGAGTACGGGTACTTCACCACGGTCATTATCAAGAAGAAGGGGTGAACAGGAATGATATCGTTCATTGGTGCGGGTCCGGGGGACCCCGAGCTGCTAACACTGAAGGGGAAGAGGCTCATCGACTCTGCAGACGTGATCATCTACGCTGGTTCCCTGGTGAACCCGGAGGTGCTCGCAGGGCACAAGGAAGGCGCGAAGGTGTACAACAGCGCCCTGATGGACCTCGACGAGGTCATCGACGTTATGGAGAAGGCCGAGAAGGAGGGCAGGAAGTGCGTCCGCGTGCACACCGGGGACCCCGCCATATACGGCGCCCACAGGGAGCAGATGGACAGGCTCGACAAGCTCGGGATCTCCTACGAGGTCATCCCCGGGGTGTCGTCCTTCCTCGGCACCGCGGCCGTCCTCAACAAGGAGTTCACCCTGCCCGGCAAGAGCCAGACCGTCATACTCACCAGGATGGAGGGGAGGACCCCCATGCCCCCCGGGGAGAAGCTGGAGGACCTGGCAAGGCACCACGCCACCATGGTCATCTTCCTCTCGATCGGGTTCATGGACGAGATGACCGCCAAGCTCCAGGCGGGAGGCTACGAGCCCACCACGCCAGTGGCCGTCGTCTACAAGGCGACCTGGCCGGACCAGAAGATCGTCACCGGGACCCTCGCGGACATCGCGCAGAAGGTCAAGGACGCCGGCATCAAGAAGACGGCCCTCACGGTGGTGGGCGACTTCCTCGGGGACGAGTACGAGCTCTCGAAGCTCTACGACAAGCACTTCACCACCGAGTTCAGGCAGGCGAAGGAGTGATACTGTGAAGGGAAGGCTGCACGTGGTGGGCTTCGGGCCCGGCGGGAAGGAGCACATGACCTTCAAGGCGGCGGAGACGATCCAGAACGCCGATATCGTGACAGGGTACACTACCTACGTCAAGATGCTGAAGCCCATCTTCCCGGACAAGGAGTACAAGGCGACCGGGATGATGAAGGAGGTGGAGAGGTGCAGGATGGCCATCGAGGACGCTATGTCCGGGAAGGACGTGGCCATGGTATCGAGCGGCGATTCCGGGATCTACGGGATGGCCGGCATCGTCTACCAGCTGGCGGACGAGATGGGGGCGGACATCGAGATCGACACCGTCCCCGGGATGACCGCGGCATCCACCGCGGCATCCGTCCTCGGCGCCCCGCTCATGCACGACATAGCGATCATCAGCCTGTCCGACCTCATGACCCCCATAGACCTGATAATGAGGAGGGTCGACTGCGCGGGACAGGGCGACTTCGTCGTCTGCCTTTACAACCCCAAGAGCAAGACCAGAACGGAGTACCTGAATGACACTCAGAGGATCCTGCTGAAGTACCGCTCCCCGGAGACCCCGGTCGGAATCGTCAGGAACGCCGGCAGGGAGGACGAGAGCAAGCAGGTCACCACATTAGGCGACCTGGACAAGGCGGACGTCGACATGTTCTCCATCGTCATCATCGGGAACTCGCAGACGTACGTGTCCGACGGCAGGATCATCACACCGAGAGGATACAGAATCGAGGAGTGAGAGGAATGGCAATAGAGATAGTGAAACCCGAGGACATCGAGAAGAGGAGCATGCAGATCATCACGTCGGAGCTGAACGGCCGCACCTGGCCGGAGCCACAGTTCTCCATCGTGAAGAGGTGCATCCACACCTCCGCCGACTTCGACTACGCGGACAACCTCGTCTTCTCCGAAGACGCCGCCAACATAGGCGTCCAGGCGATAAGGGCGGGGGCCGACATCGTGACAGACACCAAGATGGCCGCCGCCGGGATCAACAAGAAGAAGCTCGCCTCCTACGGGGGGAAGGTGCACTGCTTCATCAGTGACGACGACGTCGTGGCTGAAGCAAGGTCCAGGGGGTGCACCCGCGCCACCATCTGCATGGAGAGGGGGGCCGAGGTCGCCAAGGAGAAGCCGGTGATATTCGCAATCGGGAACGCCCCGACCGCCCTGGTGAGGCTCAGCGAGCTCATCGACTCCGGGGAGGTGAAGCCCGCGCTGATAATCGGCGCCCCGGTGGGTTTCGTCAACGTCGTGGAGTCCAAGGAGATGATCATGGAGAGGGACATCCCGTTCATCGTCCCCAAGGGCAGGAAGGGCGGCTCCAACATCGCGGCCACGATCTGCAACTCCATGATATACTACAAGGGCTGAAACATCAAACTTCCAAGGGGTGGCACCGTCCACCCCGTCTTCTGCCATATGCGCGCGAGGGCCCTGCGTCTCTTGCTGATGGTCGATAATTGTATATACTGTCAGCAGGGGTGGCGATGCCACCGGACATTCTTGTCCATAGAGCTATACCCCGGTTGGGTATCAGTTTCATCACAAATCGCATGTTTCTGGGGCCTGGATGCCTCGTTTCGATCCGCTTCTCCGATGAGAAACGACGGAAACCGGCCGAAATCGCCGGCATTCCATCGAAAAACAGCGTCTTCAGGAAAGCCAAGTTGGATTAATCGTCCAAATTGATTTATACCTTCATTGGATACTACATCCAATTCCTATTGGTAGCGGAAATGACCGCGGTATAACCGGAGCCAGGGGTTCCGGGCATTCAAGGTGAAATCAAATGCACATAATGGAAGGATATCTAGACCCTATCTGGTGTGCCGTGTGGTTCAGTCTTGCCATTCCATTCATCGTTTTCGGTGCAAAGGCGATTGTGAAGCTGATGCGCGAGCACCCAGAGCAAAAGATGACCGTAGCCCTCTCGGGAGCGTTCATCTTCCTACTTTCATCAATGAAACTCCCTTCGGTGACGGGTTCGAGCTCGCATCCCACAGGGACGGGGCTGTCCGCCGTCCTGTACGGTGTCAGCGCCACATCGTTCCTCGCCTTCATCGTGTTGATATTCCAGGCGATTCTTCTGGCTCACGGCGGTATCACGACTCTTGGAGCCAACGTGTTTTCAATGGGTATTTTTGGTCCGTTCTGCGGGATTCTCATATGGAACCTCCTCAGGAAAGCCGGTGCAACCATCCCCGTGAGCCTGATGGGTGCGGCCATAGTCGCGGACCTGCTCACCTATGTGTGCACATCCATCCAGATGGGCCTCAACTGGGGAGGCTACGTCGAGTTCCTCACGACATTCGCTGTTACCCAGATCCCCCTCTCGATAGTTGAGGGAATCCTGTTCTACATGTTCGCCACATACCTGCTGAACAACAAGCCCGAGGTCTTCGAGACTGCCGGAGGGATCATATTCCCGAAGAAGGAGGCTGTGGCTGTCACCGAGACCGGCACGAAGAAGTCCAAGACCCTCTATGTGGCAGGGTTCGCCGTCATCGCTGTCGTCGTCATAGCGATTCTTGCCTATGGAGCATCCGTGGGATTCGAGTTCGGCGGAGCGGACGATGCAGCCGGCAGTCTTGTGGACGGGGACCCCTGGTGGACCGGAATATGGGGCGACTACGAACTCCCGGGAGAGACCGAGAGTATGCTATTCGCCTTGCAGGCGGCCATCGGTGCCATTATTATCGGGTTCGTCATCGGCAGGTTCACTAAGACCAAGGCCGAGAAGGAGTTGGAGAAGGAAGGGAACGGCGGGGCCCAGAACAAGGTCCAGGGCGCAGAGCCCGCTGCCGAGGCTTCCAAGACCGACAAGTACTACTACAAGTGAGGGTGGATATGGCTAGGAGTGAAAAGGCAAAACCAAGGGAGAAGGCATCTGGAACATCCGAACATGTGCAGATGGATGCTCTTGCTTACAGTTCCAGGATGCTCCACTGGCCCCCGTTGGGCAAGCTTCTCCTGGTCATAGCCGTCCTCATCGTAAACATAATGACCGAGTCGGTCATCACCTCTCTCGTCGTGATGGCCCTCGGTCTGATCCTCATGGCGTACTCCACGAACATGAGGATCCCATTCATCCTTGGCATATTCATCGCCGAGGCCATTCTTATTCTGGTGATCGCCTGCGGTATCATCTCCATCAACGGCGACACATCGCAGCCGTGCATATGGAGCGCGGACTTCCTCTGGATGGATTTTTACATGACTGCCGACAGCTTCAACGAGGCATGGCTGGTCATGATCAGGGCGATAGCCGGCATCACCATGATGATGGCATTCGCCACGTCCACACCCATACCGCATCTTGCACAGGCCCTTAGGCAGATCAGGATCCCGGACGAGATATGCGAGATTATAGTCCTGATCTACCGTTATGCGTTCCTCCTGCTTGAGAGGCTGGACACCATGTGGAGTGCTGCAAGCAGCAGGCTGGGTTTCACCGGGTTCAAGCACACGATGAGGACCACCGCGTCCATAGCAGTCGGGATATTCACATCGTCGATGAATCTAGCCGACAAGGCGCAGGTCTCCCTGGAGTGCAGGGGGTACCGCGGCTACTTCCCGATATGGAACCGTCCCAAGAAGACGGGGATCGGATGGGTTGCGATCGCAGTCGTCACGTTTGCACTGCTCTACATCCTGGGCATATATACGGGGGGCGTCATCGACTTTGCCGGACTGGCATTCGGGGTGTGAAAATGGATTTCAAGTACATTCTCGAGGCAAGGGACGTCACCTATAGCTATGAGAAAAAGGAGGGCTCCCCGAAGTCGCTGTCGGAGGTGTCGCTGGGCATCAGGCCCGGGATCCGCACCGTCATACTGGGGGCCAACGGCGCCGGGAAGTCGACGCTGTTCTACCATTTCAACGGGGTCTTCAGGCCGAAATCGGGGGAGGTCCTCTACAGGGGCATCCCACTCTGCTACGACAAGGAGGTCCTTTACCAGCTGAGGGAGGACATCTCCGTGGTCGTCCAGAACCCCGACGAGCAGATATTCTCGTCGACGGTGGAGGAGGATGTGGCTTTCGGGCCCATGAACCAGAACCTCCACCCGTCCATCGTCGAGGGGAGGATAGCCGACAGCCTCTTCAAGGTCGGGATGGAGGATTACAGGTACCGCCCCACCACGCAGCTGTCGTTCGGACAGAAGAAGAGGGTCGCCATAGCCGGCGCCCTCGCTATGGAGCCCAAGGTCCTGATTCTCGACGAGCCTACCGCGGGCCTCGACCCGCAGATGTCCCAGGAGGTCATGGAGATGGTGGACCGGCTGTGCCTGGGCGGAACGACGGTGGTGATATCCACACACGATGTCGACCTGGCGTACGCATGGGCAGACGAGATCCATGTGCTAAGGCACGGCAGGCTGATATTCTCCGGCGTCCCAGAGGATTTCTTCTCGGACAAGGAGTCGGTCGCCCTGTCCGGATTGGCGCTCCCGCACACCTTCTCGGTCAACCGCTCGCTGGAGGGCATCCGCGGCCTTCCCGAGGCCCCCTACCCGAGGACCAACAGTCAGCTGCTGGCGAAGCTCTCCCCTCCCGAGGCGAGGTTCGGGCGGATCATGATCAGGGGGATCGGGGATGGGACCCCGGTTCCGGAGGACGACGGGCTAACCAGGGGGATCTACGGGTTCCGCACCAGGAGGATGTTCAGGGACAACGGGTGCCGCGCCGACATCTACTTCAACGCCGTCGAGGGCTGCTGTCTCAGCGCCATGCAGGGTAGGGACACCGTCCTGTTCTGCGACGAGGAGCTCGTGGATGTGATAGCCGGCAGGATAAGGAGCGTGTCGGAGTTCGGACGCATCCCGGAGGTGGTCCTGTGAACGGCAGCGTCATCGACACCGAGAAGCTCACATTCTACTACGAGGGGAACGACAAGGCGTCCCTCAACGAGGTGGACATACACATCAGGCGCGGCGTCAAGACCGTGATCCTGGGGGCCAACGGCGCCGGGAAGTCCACGCTGTTCTACCATCTCAACGGGGTGTACAGGCCGTCGTCGGGCAAGGTGATGTTCGAGGGGGAGCCGATATCGTACCGCAGGAAGGCCCTGAGGAGCCTCCGGTCGAGGGTCTCGGTCGTGCTCCAGAACCCGGACGACCAGATCTTCGGGCAGACGGTGGAGTCCGACGTGGCCTACGGCCCGATGAACCTCAGGCTCCCCGAGGAGGAGGTCAAGGAGAGGGTTGAGACCGCGCTGAGGACGGTCGGCCTCACGGACCTGAGGGACAGGAACACGTTCAAGCTCTCCTACGGACAGAGGAAGAGGCTCGCGCTCGCGGGGGCCCTGGCAATGAAGCCGGAGGTGCTCGTGATGGACGAGCCAACGGCAGGGCTGGACCCGCAGATGGCCCTGGAGCTGATGGAGCTGGCCGAACAGCTGCACCATTCGGGGACGACGGTGGTCATCTCCACCCACGACGTCGACCTGGCGTATGCGTGGGCGGACGAGATCCACGTCCTGAGGTACGGAAGGCTCATCTTCTCGGGTACTTCGGAGGAGTTCTACCGCGACCCCGTCCAGGTCTACATGACCGGGGTCGTACAGCCGTCGATGTTCCTCATAAACAAGAGCCTCTGCGATATGCGCGGCATAGAGGAGGCCCCGTACCCCCGCACCGAGAGCCAGCTCGTATCAAAGATGGCATCGGGGGAGAAGGGCAGGTTCCTGATAATGCCGGTGGCGGACAGGATGGACAGCTACATGCTGGACGCCGCCGTCGACGAGGTCGGCGGGAGCATCAAGGTGGGGCTCTACGGGTCGAGGTCGAGAAGCCTCCTCTACGAGAGCGGGCTGCCGGTCGACTACGTCTTCGACGGCTTCGAGTCCTGCATGGCGGATTGCCTCATGGGGAAGGACGTGCTCCTCCTGTGCGACGAGTCCTGCCTCGACCTCATCGGATCCAAGCTCGACAGGCTGAGGGATTTCGGAACCGATGTCAGGGCGAAGGTCATGGACCCCTCCAAAAACTGATCGCCGGCGGGCGCCGAGGGTTCGGCGCCTTCCGTGCGTCTCTTTTTCCTTTTCGTGATATCCACATCGATCACTGGTGTTACTTTCATCCTTTTGATGGCATACGGTAACATCGTATCCGAACTAGTGCGAGCCCGGTTGCAAGAAAGCGGGATGGTTATGCGCCGATGCATCCGGTCCTGGGAGGTTATAAATCGGTGCAATGCGAGGCACATGATTCGATGATATGGGCGAAATTCCGAACATTCTGAAGGACGGTTTCCAGAGGTCCGTGTTACTCATGGCGGTTTCCGCGGCCGCTCTGGTCCTGTCGTATGCGGGGATAACCCCCGTCGAGCGTTTCGACATGGCATGGGTGGCGATAGTCCTCTGCGGGTTCCCGATAATATGGGGGGCCGTGAAGGGCCTTGCCATCGACCATGACATCAGGGCGGGTGTCCTGGTATCCATGGCCATCATAGCCGCCCTGTGCCTGCAGGAGTACTTCGCGGCCGGGGAGGTAGCACTGATAATGCAGATAGGGGACTGCCTGGAGCAGTTCTCGTCCAAGAGGGCCAGAAAGGGCATAGAGCGTCTCGTCGACATGTCGCCCAAGACCGGCCGCGTCGTCGAGGGCGACGAGGAGATCGTCATACCGGTGGAGTCCATACCGGTCGGCGCCGTAATCAGGGTGCTTCCCGGGGAGTCCGTGCCGCTCGACGGGAGGATCGTGTCAGGGAGCACATCCATCGACCAGTCCGTAATGACGGGGGAGTCCATACCGGTCGACAAGACCGTCGGAGACGAGGTCTGCTCGGGCACGATCAACCAGATGGGCGCCTTCGACATGGAGGTCGTCCGCGGCAACGAGGACTCGTCGTTCCAAAGGATGGCGGCCATGGTCGCGTCCGCGGATGCCGGGAGGACCAGGGTGGTGCGCATAGCCGACAGGTGGGCGACCAGGCTCGTGGCAGTCGTCATGGTCCTGGTGCTTGCCACGTACCTCCTGACATGGGACATCTACCGCGCGGTCACAATCATGATAGTGTTCTGCCCATGCGCCTTCATCCTCGCCACCCCGACGGCGGTGGTGGCAGCCATAGGCAATCTGACCAGGTACGGGCTGCTGGTCAAGGACGGGGATTCATTGGAGAGGATGGCGGAGGTCGACACCGTGGCCTTCGACAAGACGGGGACCGTGACCGAGGGCGAACCGAGCGTGGTGGACGTCCTTCCCGAGGGGGACAGGGACGGCTTCCTCTCCGTCCTGGCATCCGCGGAGTCCCGCTCCGAGCACCCTCTTGGCCGTGCGATCGTGGCGTTCGCCAGGTCCGAGGGCGTCCGCGTATCCGATCCCGAGGGGTTCGCGATGAAGGTGGGGCGCGGCGTCGAGGCGTTGGTCGATGGTAAGAGGGTCCTAGCCGGGAACATACCGATGATGGAGGAGGCCTCCGTGCATGTGCCTCCCTCGGCTGTGGAGAGGGCGGAAGCCCTGTACGGCAGGGGATGCACATCCGTGTACGTCTCCGTAGACGGCAAGTTCGCAGGCATGGTGTCGCTGTCGGACACCATACGCGACGGCTCCAGGAGGACCGTGTCCGAGCTGTCGGACATGGGCGTGGGGTGCGTGCTGCTCACCGGGGACAACCCACGTGCGGCGTCGTTCATCGCCTCGGCGGCAGGCATCGGTGAGTACCGTGCCGAATGCACCCCCGAGGGCAAGATGGGCGAGATAGCGTCGCTTCAGGATGCGGGGAGGAAGGTGATGATGGTCGGGGACGGCGTCAATGATGCGCCAGCCCTGAAGACGGCGTGGGTCGGCATGGCCATGGGCGGCACGGGGACGGACATAGCCGTGGACGCCGCGGACATCGCCCTGGTTGGCGACAGGCTGGAGAACATCCCCCACACCGTGGATCTGAGTCGCAGGATGGTCGGCAGGATAAGGTTCAACATAGCCTTCTCCCTGGTCTGGAACGCGTTCGCCGTGGGGCTCTCCATGATGGCCGTGATCGGGCCAGTGGAGGGGGCGCTTGTCCACAACGTGGGGTCGGTGTTCGTGGTGGCCAACTCGGCTCTCCTGCTGGTCCACGGCAGGGGGAGGGAGGGGCTCATTCGGGTGGACGAACCTCAGAGCCGTCCGAGTAGCGGATGAAGCGAGATGTCCCCAGGGGCTGGGTCTTGTCGATGAGGTCCCAGGGCCATTCCTCGAACTCCTTCCTGCGGACCTCGTTGAGGGCCTCGCGCACCTCCTTGTCGGAGCCGAGGAATATGGGCCCGAACGAGGACATCCTCTGGCCTATCGGGACCCCCTCGAGGACCCATACGACGGAGGCCTCCTCCCCGTTGCGCACGGGGACCTCCGTCTCCGGATCCATCTTCAGCCTCCAGCAGGAGCGGACCGGGGTGCCGCAGAACTCCGCCTCCTTCCCAGACACGTAGTACAGGTTCCTGTTGGCGCCGGGCACGGTGGGGTCCAGGACGAACTCCGCTCCGGGCTCCATCTCGACCCTGAGAACCCTTACGGCGTGGGCGGGGTCGTGCGACCAGGAGTAGGGGCTGGGGGAGCGGGCCGAGGCTCCTCCGTAGGAGCCGCAGATGACCCGGACGGACACCCCGTCGGATTCCACCACGGCCGCGTCCTCCTTCCAGACGGTGGCGACCGCGGACCCCTTGTTCTTCTCCTCCAGGGGCATGTTCAGGAAGATCTGGGTTATGTCGTTCGGGTTGCGACCCTCCTGGTCCGCCAGGGGGTACATCTCGTTGTGGCCGTACCTCCCGGAGGCGTAAACCCACTGGACGTCGCCGAAGCCGAACCTCCCCTGGTTGCCGAGGGTGTCGAAGTGGTCTATGTACCCAGTCTGAGGGAGTGTCACCGTCTCGTAGCCCCAGTGCGCATGCATTGGGAACCCGGGGACGACCTTTCCGTTGTACATCCTGAAGCCGAACCTGGTCTCGTAGTCCCTGCCAAGGTTCCTGCCCGCTATCTGGTTGAGCGGAGGGGCCTGCTGGCGGTTCCCTTCCGGGTAGTCGTCCTCATGATGGGAGGCGAATAGGAAGGGATCCTCCGTATCCCAGTGCATCTGTATCGCAGTGGACTTGATGAACGGGCCGGCGGGTTTCCTGGAGAAGAGTGCCATGTCCGACCATCCCTCCCCCCACGGATAAATGTTGCCACGGCCTCTGGCTGCCCGTTGCGTCGTCCGGTCGTGCGGGGGATTCGAACGCGGTCGCGACGCCATCAGCATGCAACGGACACAGCATGGACGGGGCAACAATAATATCCGTTCCGCCCATGGCGGCAGAGATGTCCGAAGGAATCCGCCTGAACAAGTTCATAGCAGACTCGGGTGTATGCTCCCGTCGCGCGGCTGACCGCCTCGTAGAGGAGGGCAGGGTGACGCTCAACGGCAGGAGGGCAGTCGTTGGGGACAGGGTCTCGGAGGGAGACTCCGTCCTTGTGGACGGGAAGCCCGTCTCCAGGGTGGAGGAGGACATAATCATAGCGTTCAACAAGCCACGCGGCATCACCTGCACATCCGATCCCGGGGACGGCACCAACGTCATAGACTACATCGGCTACCCGAAGAGGATCTACACCATAGGCAGGCTGGACAAGGACTCGGAGGGGCTGCTCCTCCTGACGAACAACGGGGAGCTGGCCAACAGGCTGATGAGGGCTCGCTACGACCACGAGAAGGAGTACGTCGTGACCGTGGACAGGGAGGTGACCCCCGAATTCATCAGGGGGATGGCCTCCGGAGTGCCGATCCTGGACGGCAAGGTCACAAGGAGGTGCCTGGTAGAGAGGACGGGGGACCGTCAGTTCCGGATAGTCCTGCAGCAGGGCCTCAACCGTCAGATCCGCAGGATGTGCGAGCATTTCGGCTACGAGGTGCGGCGCCTGGTGAGGGTCCGGATTGTGAACGTCATGCTAGGGGACCTGCCCACGGGGGAGTACAGGAATCTGACCCCGGAGGAGCGCGAGGCCCTGTTCAAGGAGGTAGGGATATGATCGAGATTAGGCGCATACTTGCCGGGGACGTCCCGGAGGCGTTGTCCATATCATCGGTGGAGCTGGGCGAGGACTACCTTTCGGACACGGACTTCCTGGAGGCGATGGCCTCGCAGGAGATATTCTGCAACGTCGCCGTCGAGGACGGGCGCGTCCTGGGATTCGCGATATGCCGCGTGTTCGGGCCTGACGAGGAGCCGGAGGTCCTGGGGCTCCCCGAGTGCCCCGAGAGGGAGGAGGTGCTGCGTGTGCCCAGGTCGGGGATTCTGGACTCGGTCGCCGTGAGCGCATCCGCCAAGGGGAAGGGCGTCGGGACGCTTCTCTGCAACCGCTGCGCCGAGGATATGAGGGGCATGGGATGCGGGCTGCTGTGTGCCATGGCATGGAAGAGCCGCACCGGCAGGACCAACATAGCCGGGATCCTCAGGGGCCTCGGACTCTCCGAGACCGTTGCTATAGAGGGGTACTGGAACCGCATGGTGGACTCCCCGGAGGGCCATCACTGCCCGGAGTGCGGTGCGCCGTGCCGCTGCTACGGTGTCTTCTGGTTCAGGACCTTCTGACGTCGGAGAGGATCCACGAGCGGATGTCCTCGTAGACGCGTCCGCTGCCGATCTCGTTGAGGATCTCGTGCCTCATTCCGTCGTAGAGGATGACCTTCGGGTCGAGTCCCGAGGAGCGCAGGCCGTCCGCCGCCCTCTCGACCCCTTTCCCGAAATCCCCCACAGGGTCGTCGGCACCCGAGACCATGAGTACCGGGAGGTCCGAGGGCAGGTTGTCGAAGCCCTTGCGTCTGCCCAGGTCCCTGATCATGGTGAACAGGTCCCGGTATGCGGACACCGTGAAGGGGAACCCGCACAGAGGGTCCTCCGAGTACGCCCTCAGCGTATCGGGGTTCGAAGACAGCCATCTGCTCGGCAGGTCGGGCCCCTCGAAGTGCTTGTCGTAGCTTCCCAGGACCATGTCGTTCAGTTTTCTGCTGACATAATGCGTTCCCCTGAGGAGGCAGAGCGTCTTCGCTATCGCCAGCGCCGCGGACACGGATACCGGCGACTGCTGCCCCGTGCCCATGATTATGGCTCCGTCGACTTCCTTGCCGTGGATGGTGAGGTAGCGCCTCACCACGAAGGATCCCATGCTGTGCCCCATTATCGCGTGGGGGATCCCGGGGAGGTCCTCGAGCATCCTGGATGTGACCCTCCACGCGTCCTCGATGAGGACCCGGCCTCCGTCCTTATCGGCGAAGAACCCCTTCTCATCAGAGGTCCCGCCGTGGCCCATGTGGTCGTGACCGTACATCGCGATCCCCATGGATGCCAGGAACTCTGCGAAACCTGAGTAGCGGAGTATGTGCTCCGTCATCCCGTGGACGATCTGAAGCGAAGCGACGGGCTCTGAAGACGGCATCCATCTGAAGCAGTTCAGCTCGTCCGTCCCGCTGCATGAGGGGATCCTGAAGTTCTCGGCCATGGCTGCGAATCGGTCTGCTGGGTATAACTCGGTTGCCTCTTCCGGAAAGGCTCCGGGGAGGTGCGTGTTATTTCTGTGACTGAAAATATTAATACAGTCATACCTTTCGTTCCGATAATGAGAAGGATCGCGGTCTACGGCAAGGGCGGTATAGGGAAATCGACCACTACCAGCAATCTGTCGGCCGCTTTGGCCGCCAAGGGGCTCCGGGTCATGCAGATCGGATGCGACCCCAAGGCGGATTCCACCAAGATGCTCACCGGCGGGCGCATACCCACCGTCCTGCAGACCGTCAGGGAGGATCCCGATGCGGAGCTGGACGACCTCGTCTTCGAGGGTGCTGGAGGCGTCCTCTGCGTGGAGTGCGGAGGGCCGAAGCCGGGGGTGGGATGCGCCGGGCGCGGGATTATCGCAGCGTTCGAGAAGCTCGAGGAGCTGGATGTCATCAGCGCGTACCGGCCCGACGTCATGCTGTACGACGTCCTCGGAGACGTCGTCTGCGGAGGATTCGCGATGCCGATCAGGAACGGATACGCCAGGGACGTCTTCGTCGTCACATCGGGGGAGATGATGGCGCTGTACGCGGCGAGCAACATCGCGTACGCGGTCAACGACCTCACCCATGACGGATACGCGCGCCTCAGCGGGCTGGTCCAGAACTCGCGCGGCGTGGAGGACGAGGATGCACTCGTCGACAGGGCCGCGGCCGAGATGGGGACGTCGGTCATCCACAGGATCCCCAGGGACCCAGCGGTCCAGAGATGCGAGTCGAGGGGCACCACCGTGGTCTCCGGGGAGCCGGAGTCCTCCATGGCCGAGTGCTACAGGCAGCTGGCGGAGAAGGTCCTGGAAGCGTCGGAGGACTCCTCCGGCGGAATGAGGCTGGAGGACTGAGTATGTCCATCGGGATTATGATAGCGGGCCACGGGTCCACCATGGCCTTCAACAAAGGCGTCCTGGATATGCAGGCGGACCTGCTGAGGTCCAGGGGTTACGACAACGTATACGTGGGGTTCAACGAGTTCTCCATCCCATCCATAAGGGAGACGGCGGAGGAGATGGTCGGGGACGGGATCGACGACATCATCGTCCTGCCTTTCTTCGTCGCCTCGGGGCTGCACGTCACGAGGGACATCCCTGTTAAGCACTTCGGACTGCCCAGGGACGCCACGGAGGGCACCGTCGCCATAGGCGGCAGGGAGGTTCGCGTTCGCATCGAGCAGCCCTTCGGCGGGGACTCCCTGCTGACGGACATCCTCGAGGAGAGGATCAGGGAGCTCAGGACCCCCGGGAAGGACACCAGGGTGCTCGTCATGGGGCACGGGTCGAGGCTCTCCTACAACTCGGACGTGGTGTCACTGAACGCCCGCCGCCTCGAGGAGAGGGGCTACGGGAAGGTGTATGTCGGGTACAACGAGTTCAACGACCCGAAGATAGAGGACGTCATCCCGAGGATGATCGACGAGGGGGCGGAGGAGATCATCGCCCTGCCCCTCTTCATTTCCCTGGGCAAGCACCTGACCATGGACGTCCCCGGCAAGCTGGGGATAGAGGACTTCTCGGACGGGGGCACTATAAGGCGCGGCGGACGCGAGGTCGAGCTGAAGTACGCCGTGCCGATCGGCGGGGACCCCCGCCTGTGCGACGTTCTTGCCGAGAAGCTCAGGAAGTACGAGTGATAGCATGCGCGTTCTGGTCCTGGACATGGTTCACGGAGGTGACCTCCTGGCGAGGAGGCACTTGGCAGAGGGCGACGACGTGACTTGCGTGGACGTTTACGGGATATGCGGCAGGGACCTCAAGGAGGAGCTCCTGTCCATGGACATCCGGGCGGTCGACTCTGTCCCTCCGGAGAGGTACGACCTCACTGTCATGCCAATGCACTGCCCCAGGTCATTCCTGGAGGGGGCCGACCCCGGCGAGATCATCTCGTTCAGCCAGGATGTCAAGAGGTTCATAGAGGACCGCAGGTTCAGGATCGAGGTCACCGGTGTCAAGGGGAAGACCAGCGCGTGCTACCTCATCTCGAAGATCCTCCATGATTCCGGCATGTCGGTCCTCCTGCACTCGTCAAGGGGCGAAGGGCCTTGGACGCAGGAGGGGCACAGGATAGAGAGGAAGGTTAGCATCGCGCCCCCGTATCTGATGACCCTGCCCGTGGGGAGGTACGATGCCGTGGTGGCGGAGGTGTCCCTCGGAGGCTCCGGCAGGGCGGACATCGCCTGCATCACAAACCTCGCCGAGGACTACGGCATAGCCAGGAATACGCTGAGGGCCTCGGATGCCAAGAAGGACGTATTCACGGACAAGGTCAACATAGTCCCGAGGGACGAGCTCATGTTCTGGTCCCGCTTCCATGACGGACTGACGGGGTATGGTGGGAGGATCGCCGTCCTGTCGAAGCCTGCGCTGGGAAGCGGGCTGAGGGTGTCCGTGGAGTACGACGGGACCTCGGAGGTCGAGCTCGACGGCTCCTACATATCCACCGAGTACATAGGCGCCATGGAGCTCGCGCTAGAGGTCGCCCACCAGATGGGCGTCCCGAAGGAGTCTGTTCTGAGATCCCTTGAGACCTTCAAGGGGGTCCCCGGCAGAGGGGAGATAATCCGGGAGGGCGGCCGGACCGTCGTTCGCGAGAGGAACCCCGGCATCTCGCATCTCTCCATAGGGAGGACTCTGCGCTGCCTCCAGGAGATGGATGCGCTCGAGGGCGCCATGATCGTCCTCGACCCTGTGAGCAGGAAGGTCTGCGACAAGATGGACAAGGACCTTATCGAGGCCACGGTCTCGGAGTACGGGGTGCCCATGGTCATAACCGACGGGGACGGCTCCAGGCCAGAGATACCGTCCGATGTCAGGCTGATCATCGAGTTCATCAAGGAGGGATACCAGTGAGGTCTGTCATCCACCCCCGTCCGAACCCCATAGTGGCGGCCATGTACACGCTGCGCGACATGGACGTGGACGTCATAGTGGTCCACGGCCCGTCGGGATGCAGCTTCATGGCGTCCAGGCCGCTGGAGAACGCCGACGTCAGGGTGGTCACCTCCGGGATGAGGGACAACGACCTGATCTTCGGCGGAGACGAGCAGCTCATCAACACCCTGAAGCAGGTGGAGGAGAGGTTCCATCCCGGGACTGTCGCTGTCATCGGCACATGTGCCAGCATGATAATAGGGGAGGACATGTCCAAGTCCATCCGCCGTGCGGGCATCGATGCAAACGTATTCCCCGTGGACTGCCACGGGTGCATGGGAGACAACACGCGCGGCGCAATCAAGGCGCTGGAGGCGGGAAGGGACGCCGGCATCATCGGAGCGGAGGAGTGCGACAGGCAGATATCGCTGATGAAAGCGGCCACGCGTCTGGAGAAGAACGTCGGCATGGCGTCGAAGGACTACCTCCAGCCGGCGGTAAGCCCAACCAAGATGCACGTGTGCAAGAAGATATGCCAGGTCCTGTCCGGAGGCGGCAGGGTCGCCGTCGTGATGGACGCCAAGAAGGAGCTGGCATTCAGGTTCGCGGACATGTTCGAGGCCGTGGACCGCGCCAGGAGGGTGCTCGGAGGGGAGACAATGTTCGCCGCCAACCTCGATGCGACCAAGGGCCTCCCGAGGATACGCAACTACTGCGAGGAGATACTGGCGGACCTGGGCTCGAAGGGCGTCTCGATCGACGTAATCACCGGCGGTCTGGACGAGTACTCCGTCCTGGGGGACAGGATGAAGGAGGCTGTGGACGCTTTCAAGCCGGACCTGCTGATCCTCCTTGGGATATGCCATGCCTACCCCGACATGGGCCAGGACGACATCCTCGTTACCGACCAGCCCAGGCAGCTTGCCAACTACCTCAACCAGGGGTTCGGGTGGGCAGTCGGGGAGATATCCTCGCACACGATGGTCATGGGGGCACACTCGATAATACCGCTCGAGACGGCTGACACCCTCAGGGAGATGCTCGAATGAGAGGTGTCGTCCTGGCGGGCACCGGTAGCGGCGTCGGCAAGACGTCCATAGCCACCGGGGTGATGTCCAGGCTGTCCAAGTCGATGTCCGTGCAGGCTTTCAAGGCCGGGCCGGATTTCATCGACCCCATGTACCATACCGCCGCCACGGGCAGGAGGTCCAGGAACCTGGACTCCTTCCTCATGGACGGGCGGACGATCCGCAACCTCGTCGGGTACGCCTCCAGGGACGCGGACATCTGCGTCATAGAGGGGGTCAGGGGCCTGTACGAGGGGTTCCGCGGTGACGAGGACATAGGGTCCACCGCATACCTTGCCAAGATGCTCGGTCTCCCGGTGATACTGATAGTCGACGCCAGGTCCCTCACGAGGAGCGCGGCGGCCATAGTGAACGGGTTCAGGGCATTCGATCCCGACGTCAACATAGCCGGGGTCATACTGAACAACGTGTCCGGGAAGCAGCACACTGACAAGCTCCGCACGGCGATAGAGCGTTACTGCCAGGGAGTGCAGCTCGTGGGGATGATCCCCAAGAACCCGGACAAGTCCCTTGGCCAGAGGTACCTCGGACTGCACACGCTGAGGTCATTCGAGGAGCGCGAGATCACACCCCTCCAGGACCTCACCGAGCCGATCGACCTGGACAGGATCCTTGACATAGCCGAGTCGTCCCCCGTAGACCTCCCGGCATCGTCGCCCTACACGGAGAGGGTCTGCGGTCTGAAGGCTGCGGTCCCGATGGACGACGCTTTCTGCTTCTACTACAAAGAGAACATCGAGTGCCTGGAGGCGTCCGGGTTCTCGGTGGAGACGTTCCGCCCGACTGACGGCGACGGGCTGCCGGACGCCGACCTGTACTACCTCGGAGGAGGGTACCCCGAGCTCCACGCCGACTCCATATCGGCAAACCGGGACTTCCTCGAAGGACTGAGGAGCGCTTCCTCGGAGGGCAAGATGGTCATCGGGGAGTGCGGCGGGCTGATGGCGATGTGCAGGACCCTGACGGACGCATCCGGCAGGGAGCACAGGATGGCCGGGGTCCCGGATGCGGACGCCAGGATGACCGGCGTCCGCCACGGGCCCACCTACGTCATGGCAGAGGCGACCGGTTCCAACCCGGCTTTCGCCGGGGAGGTGCGCGGTCACGAGTACCACTACTCAGACGTATTCCCCCGCCGCGATCCCGAGTTCGGGTTCCACGTCCGTCGCGGGACGGGTATATCCGGGAAGATGGACGGTTTGGTCTCCGGGAACTCGATGGGCTCCTACATGCACCAGCACGCACTATCCGAGAAGGACTGGATCGGGAGGGCGGTGGAGACCATCGCCCGCAGGTGACCATTCCCGGTCACTGGCAGAGCATCCTGCCCAGCTTCCTGCAGTTCTCTGCATCCTCCTCTCCGGGTTCAAGGTTGGCCATGACTCCGTCGCTGACGAGGTCCGCGCCATCCTCCCTGCACCTGTCGGCCCAGTTCCTCATCCATTCCCTGTCCCCCCAGTCGTAGGACCCGAAGATGCCCACCCTCTTCCCGGACAGGCTGCCCTCCACCGCGGAGAACATGGGCTCGAACACCTCCTCCTCGAGCACCTCCGAGCCCATGGCCGGGCATCCGAAGGCGATCGCGTCGTATTTACGAACATCATCGGGGCCGAAGGAGTCCGCGCCCATCACATGGGCATCCCCTCCGGCTGACCTCACGCCCTCGGCCACATAGCCTGCCATGGCCTCGGTGTTCCCTGTGTCGCTCCAATAGACTACTGCGATGCTTGTCATCAAATTTAGGATAACCTAATATTACTTAAAGATTAGGAGAGCCTAAATCAGCGGGGACACCATTATCATCGATAAGACTTATCACATGGCGATGGGCACAATAGAGTACTACGACTCCGACCCCGAGGGATACTCCGGAAGGACCCTCAACGCCGAGATCCCGTCGGCGCTGTACTGCTTCCTGCGCCTGGTCCCCAGCGGCGGCAGGATCCTGGACCTGGGATGCGGGTCCGGAAGGGACACCCTGGCGATCAGGGCCCCAGGGTTCTCCGTCGTGCCCGTGGACGGATCCCCTGGTATGTGCCGCGTCGCGGCCGAGAACACAGGTTCCGAAGTGAGGAACGTCCTGTTCTCGGAACTGGACTACAAGGAGGAGTTCGACGGCGTGTGGGCGTGCGCTTCGCTGCTGCACGTGCCCTCCCGCGACCTGCGGCACATCCTCGGGCTGGTCCGCGACTCCCTCGTCCCCGGCGGGACCATGTGCATGTCATTCAAGGAGGGAACCTTCGAGGGCGTGAGGGACGGCCGCTACTACACGGACATGACCCCGGGCAGCCTGATCGAGCTTGCGGAATCCGCCGGTTTCGTCACCGTCGAGGTGTTCACCGAGACGGAGGCCTCAAGGGGCGTACCGTGGGTGTCGGCCATCATAAGGAAGCCTCACAGCTGACCGTCCGATCCCCGGGCGATGGCAGGGGAGTGTTTTAACCCATGAACCCTTTGGAGGTGGCATGGCATTCGACGGCAGGGCAGGCATTGTCGACATAGACGAGGACGAGAGGACCGTAATCTTCGACACCTACAAACTCAAGAAGATAACGGGCACGAGGGTAGCCCCCATCCTCGGGCTGAGCGAGTTCGCCACCCCTTTCAAGGTCGCATGCGAGCTTGCCGGGCTGTACCCCGGCGACAAGGCCAACAAGTACATAGACGCGGGCAACATCCTCGAGCCGGTCCTTAGGGAGTACATAGGCACCCATTGCAACGCGATGCTCAGGGGGCCCCTGTCCATCCCGGAGGGGTCGAAGGCTGCGATAGAGGAGCCGGTCCCCAAAGAGCAGTGCGGCTACGACCACTTCCACAGCAACAAGGTTTTCGGGGGGATGGTGGACGGGTACGTTCAGATAGACGGCAGGAGGGATACGATCCTGGAGATCAAGACCGCCAGCGACAGGTCCAAGTGGCTGGACTCCGAGGGGGGCTACACCAACCTGCCGATGTCCTACATGCTGCAGGCGTCGCTGTATGCCGAGCTGTCGAACCTGGACAGGATCGTCTTCCTCGTCGGTTTCCTGGAGGAGGCCGACTACGACCGCCCGAAGCAGTGGGTTCCGGACGATTCCAACACGTACATCGTGGTCAAGGAGAAGCTGGACATGGCCGGGTACATGGCGGACTGCGAGGCGTGGTACAACGAGTACATGAAGGGCGGATACACCCCGGAATGGTCGGACTCCGAGGACGACCAGGCCGTCCTGAAGTATCTGAAGGCGTATAAGCCTGGCGGCGCGAAGAAGAAGAGATGACCATCCGGTGCGGACGGCGGGTCCGTCTTCATCATCGCCCGGATGCCGAGGGCATCATATGCCACCATCGGGGCTTAGCTTTATCCGTGGATATCGCGTGACATCTCCCGATCGACATGAACGAGCTCTTCAACAGGGTAAGCGTCAGGGACTTCATGCCCGACAGGGTGGAGAACGATAAGATAGAGCGCATACTCGATGCTGGCATGCACGCGCCGTCTGCCCGCAACCAGCAGCCTTGGGAGTTCATAGTGGTCGACGACAAACAGTACCTGGAGGCGCTTTCTAAGATCTCGGCGTATGCCTGGCCGGCCTCCAGGGCGCCGATGGCGATCGTCGTCCTCGGAAACCGCGACTACATGACCAATCCGGTGATGTGGGAGCAGGACCTCTCGGCGTGCACGGAGAACATGCTGCTGTGCGCCACGAGCCTCGGGCTCGGATCCGTGTGGCTAGGAGTCGCTCCCATCCGCGAGAGGATGAACGCGGTGACGGACATCTTCGACCTCACGGAGAACCTGATGCCCTTCAGCATCGTCGCCATCGGGTATCCGACCGAGGGCAAGCACGCCCACAGGACGGACAGGTACAGGCCGGAGAGGATCCACCACAACGGGTACTGATCAGAGCATCAGCAGGGAAACCGGGATCAGGGCAGCCAGCAGCAGAACGTTGGCGCCCGTGAAATGTACGAGGTACCTTCTGGTGTCAGCGCCCTCGGTCTGCATGTAAAGCCTGAGCGAGATTATGCTGGCCATGGACGCTATGGGGGTCCCAAGACCACCGACGTCCACCCCCAGGAGCAGCGCCTGCCAGTTGTCGGTGAACCCCGAGAGCATCACGGCCGCCGGCACGTTGCTTATGATCTGGCTCAGTCCGAGGGAGGCCAGGAACGGCTGCTCCCCCATGAGCCCCTGGATGACCGATTCCACGGATCCGATGTGCGAGAGGTTCCCGGTGAACACGAACAGGAAGACGAACGTCAGCAGAAGGCCGTAGTCTACAGCCAGGAGGGTCCTCGGCCTCATCAGGCCTATGCAGCATACGGTGAGCACCAGGACCGCCCAGTAGGGGACCAGTCTCAGCACCGCAGCTATGCACAGGACGAATAGGACGGAGAGAACAGCCAAGAACCGGCTGTTCTCGATCGTGCGCATCTCCTCGAACTCCACATGGACGACATCGCTTCCGGCTCTGAGGGACAGGATGGCGACGATCACGAAGGACAGGGCGGCGAGAGGGGCCATGAGGACCAGGAAGTCGACTATCCCGAGGTTGTACGTCGAGCAGATGAAGATGTTCTGCGGATTCCCGAAGGGAAGCACCATGCTCCCGAGGTTGGCGGCTACCGTCTGGAGGACGACTACCGGTATCACGAGATCCCTCCTGCCCGCCATCCCGAGCACCAGTATGGCGAACGGGACGAAAGCGATCAGTGCCACGTCGTTCGTTATGAACATCGAGCAGACGAAAGGCAGGGCCGTCAGCAGGAGGCAGAGGGCGCCGATCCCCCTCCTGCCGCTGAGTATCCTCTGTGCCAGCACATCGAACGTGCGGCATCCGGACATGCCGGCGACCACCGCCATGAAGCAGAACAGAATGCAGAGAACGCGGACGTCGATGTAATCCAGGTATGCATCGGACGGAGGGACGAAGAGCATCGATGCGAGGGCCAGAATGCCTGATGCTACAAGGACGGCCTGGCTCCTGGCGAACCTCCCCGCCCTCTTCTCGAGGTGGACCGCCCCCTCCCTGATGCCCGGCATGGCCCGCCCATACGCGGGGGCGTTTATCGCTTTATCGCTTCCGGCATCCGACC
The DNA here is from genome assembly GCA_002504405.1 of Methanomassiliicoccaceae archaeon UBA71. GTDB lineage: Archaea > Thermoplasmatota > Thermoplasmata > Methanomassiliicoccales > Methanomethylophilaceae > Methanoprimaticola. The sequence continues at coordinate 11,533 of DARO01000003.1, read as the reverse complement.
CGCTTCTCGAACCTGAAGAAGCTGTCGCCCCCGGGTATCACGGTACCGTGGTCGTCCACGGGCAGGGTCTCCTCCGGCCTGTGGTGCTCGTTGAAGAACTCGACGGCGTGGAATCCGCATTTGTTGATGTAGAAGTTGATGTTGCGCCTCTCGAAGTACGGTGTGACCGTCTCCCACACTTCTACCTCCGGATACGCCTCCTCGATCGCAGCCCAGGCGGCGGTGCCGACCCCCTTCCCGTGTCCACCAGGGGATATGAAGAGGAGGTCGAGGAATCCCCTGCGCGCATCGCGGTCCACGCGGACGACCGCCCCTCCGACCCTCTGCCCATCGCTCACTATGTGGAGCGTAACCGCATCCGGTGCTCCGATGGTGACCTCCAGGTCGTAGTCCGACGGTATCGGGCCGCCGTTCCAGGGGCCGAACTCCCGCTCCACCGCGATCATGAAGGACTCCTGCAGCCTCCTGGAGAACTCCGGAATCTCGGACGGCTCCGCCTCCACCAGCCTGATCTCGCGAATATGCTCCATCCACTCCCCCTTTGTCACGATGCGTGATATGGACGTCACCGGCATCTGGCATGAAATACGGTTCGGTCTCTTCCTGTGACAACTATTTAAGCAACACCGGCATTCGGAATTCACGGTGTTAAAGATGTCTGTGAAGGACGAAGTCATCAAGGCCATGAAGGAAGCTGGCAAGCCCATGAGCGCCGGAGAGGTGGAGAAGGCCACCGGCATCGACAGGAAGGAGATCGACAAGGCGTTCAAGGAACTGAAGGCCGAGGGCGCCATAGTCTCGCCTGTGAGATGCAAGTGGGAGCCATCCCAGTGAAACCTTTCCTGGCCGACCGCGGCCAGGACCCATCATTCTCTCGGCTCTCTGTTCAGCACGGACATCAGCATGCTGGTCACGGCGGTCTTCCCGGATGACAGGGACCTCTCCAGCAGCCTGCGGACATCCTCCCCGGACAGCACGCCTGCGGATACAAGCTCCTCGAGCGATGCGATGTCGTTCCTGGACACTGCCTGCTCCGCCCTGGGCATCAGGCTCTTGGAGAGGCACGACTTATAGGACGTCCTGGCGGCATCGGTGAGGTGCACCGGGTCCCTGAGCCTCATCAGGGCGATCTCGGGGGTCATCCTGAAGCCCATACCTCCCAGCGCCTCGTCGAACGCCGGGAAGTGCATGGGGAACCCGGATATGAAATCGAACGAGTGTCCGTCCCCGGTCTCGAGCCTGCAGTCGCAGTCGATCTCTATCCCGGCGGAGTTGAACGTCTCGAAATCCCCTCTGTAAACTATCGTCGAGAGCCCGGCTATCCCTGAGAAGGCCTCCGGGTCCATCGTGCGGACTGTGGCGGGCACGGTCACCCTGCGCCCCGCCGCATGGGGGCTCCTGCTCATGAACCTGGGCCCCAGGGCGACCACGGCCATCCCCATGTGCTCATCGGGTATCTCCACGTCGCGGTCTGTGGTCATCAGGCGGACGATCCTGCATCCGCCCTCGCAGGGCTCGGCGTCTATCCTGTTCGCCATCGGCTCGCCCCCTCCCCGCGAAGCACGGAATCGTTCAGACCGTACAGGACGCCTCCCGGCTTGGAGAACATCACCACGCTGTAGCATGAGATCAGCCCGGCCATGAGGGACACGGTCTCCTGGCCCCTCCCGAACGCGTCCATCATGAACCCCACTGCGTTGGACAGGTGTGTTTCGAAGACCGACGAGACGGTCCTCAGCCCGTCCTCGGTCTCAGACAGTGTCCTGACGGGATCGGCATCCCCGGATACTACCGACAGGCAGAAGGAGGACGCCCCGGCGGGATCCGACGAGGACTCCGCCCTAGACCTGAGTTCCCTGACGGCATCCTCCCTGGATCCCCCGTCGGATATGCGGCGCAGGACGGAGGCCAGCGTCTCCAGCCTCAGCCCCTCCTCCGCCTCGGAGTTCAGCCTGCCCACGATCACGGACATGACCGACAGCTTCTCCTCCGCCCCGGCTCCCCTGATGCGCTCCGGGTCGGAGGACCCGTCGAGTATCGACGTCACGTCGTACTCCTCCTTGTAGCGCCTGTGGAAACCCAGGTACCTCACGAACTCCGAGGCGATGTCCGGGTCCCTTATGTACTGGGACACCAGGCCTATGTCGGTCTCCAGCCCGAGGGAGTCGTACTCCTTCAGGACGGTGGATAGGTCCTCCCATCCCCTGGGCGTGACGAACACCGGCCCGTCGGGGGTGCTCCTGATGCTCAGGAGGTTCTGGGGCTTGACGTTGAGGTAGTAGGTCACCGAATCATGGACGCCGGCGCTGACGGCGTACCTGAGCCAGACGTCGGTGTCCGGCTCCACCTCGATGACCCTTATCCTGTCCAGGGTGGCAATGTCGAACTCCCTGGCGGAGGAGTTGAACTCGGGCGGGTTCCCGGCGGCAACCAGGACCCATCCCGGCGGGATCCTGTGGGGCCCGAACTTCTTGTTCTGGAGGAGGTCGAGCATGGCGGCGGACAGGGTCTCGGACACGCAGTTCACCTCGTCGATGAAGAGGATCCCCTCCCTCCTGCCCTGGGCCTCCATCGCCTCGTAGACGGAGGCGATGATCTCGCTCATGGTGTACCTGGTGATCGGGGACTCCTCGCCGCCGAAGCATCTGGTCTCTATCATGGGGAGGCCTATGGCGGACTGGCGGGTGTGGTGGGTTATGGTGTACCCGACGTACCCGATTCCCAGCTCCGCGGCGATCTGCGACATGATGGCGGTCTTCCCCAGCCCGGGCGCACCCATGATCATGATCGGTCTCTGCCTGCTGCGGGGGATCACGTATCCCCCCGTCCCGTCCTTGTCCAGGTACGCCCTCACAGCGTCCTTGACAGCGTCCTTGGCCTCCTGGATGTTCATTATCCTCCGTTGGTTATCCGCTCCGCGGATAATACGGTTTCCCGCCGCGGGCTCAGGGGTTAAATCGTCGTACCGGGATTGCGCAGGCATGAATTCAAAGAGTCTGGCGATCATCGCGGTGGCCTTCGTGGCCATCGCCGCGGTGCTCGTCGTGAGCTGGCACCAGGATTCCGCCGACGAGGGCCCCCTGCCCTCGGAGGAGGCCGCCGCCCTCCTCACGGAGGGCGACTACGCGGGGGTCTACGCCCTCATGAGCGACAATGTCAAATCGGTCTACACGGAGGAGCAGTTCGCGGCCACGCTTTCTGTCCAGATGGAGGCGCTAGTCGCATCCTACGGCTCGGTGACCTCCCTGGGCGGGTCGTACTCAGCTGGCGACGTCATGGGATATCACGTCTCCTACACGCCGGTGTACCTGTACCTGGATGCCACGAGGGTCGCGGCTGTCTCGTCCGACGACGGGATCGAGGCGCTGTACTTCGTGGAGCAGGACATGCCATCGGACGATCCCCTGCCGGACGGTCTGGTCGAGACGGACGTCTCGGTGGTCACCGGCGACCTCACCCCCCTCCCGGGCAAGATCACGAGCCTGAAGGGATCCGACAGCAGGGTCGCCGTGGTCCTCGTCCAGGGGTCCGGCTCCAGCGGGATGAACGAGTCGGTGGGGACCAACCACATATTCCAGCAGCTGGCCTGGGGGCTGGCCGAGCAGGGCATCGACGTCCTGAGGTACGACAAGAGGACGTACGTGGACGCGGTGCAGACCATCGCGATGGGCAACTCGTTGAACATAGGCTACGAGACCGTGGACGACGCGGTGTCCGCCGTCGCCATGATGAAGGGCATGGGCTACGACAGCGTCTACGTCATCGGCCACAGCCTCGGCGGCATGATGGCCCCGGTCATCGCGGAGAGGTGCGGGGACATGTGCGACGGGTTCGTCTCCCTGGCGGGCAGCCCCCTCGACCTTGCCGAGATAAGCTATCACCAGAATCTCGCGGTGATTGCGAAGATGCCGGACGGTCCGGAGAAGGACCAGGCCCTGCAGTTCGTGGAGTCCCAGATGGACCTGTACTCCATCATAGGCGGTATGTCCGAGTCCCAGCTGCTGTCCACCACGGTCTTCGGGATGTCCGCGTACTACCTGAAGTCCATCGCCGACTGCGACGCCGTCGGCATAGCGCAGGGTTACGGCGGCCTCATGGCCTTCCTCCAGGGCGACGCCGACTGGCAGGTCACGCCGGAGGACGGGATAGACGCGTGGATCGACGCCCTCGGGCAGAAGGAGGGCGTGGTCTACAGGGAGTACCCCGGCATGAACCACCTCCTGGCGGTCCCGCCGGTGAGCACAGGGGATGTAAGCGAGTACTATCAGCCACTGACCGTGTCCTACGACCTCATCTTCGAGATAGCCGAGACCCTCGGCGAGAGATGATCAAACGGCCGGACCCCCGTCCGGCCCCCTTCCATCCATCAGGTCCCCCGTGCGCACGGTTATCGACATCGCCCACGGCGGGACCGGGTGCTCCCTGTACATGTCGTCGCAGAAGACGAACGCAACGTCGTACGGCGGGCGCCTGGTCGGGAACGTCCCGTACCCGTCGGTGAAGTACATCATCCCGCGCAGGTTCCTCAGCCCGCCCTCCTCCCTCACGGAGTCTATGTAGTCGAATACCGGGCGGAAGTCGGTCTTCCCTCCTCCGGCGAGGCGGAAGTCACGCATCAGGCGCCTGAGGTCCCCCTCGCTCCTGACCACGTCCACCCTCCTCACGCTGTCGTCGCACTGGACCACGTGGACCTCCGACCCCCCGGAGACGCCGGCCTGCCTCATGGCGTCGAACGCCTCCTCCAGGAACGCGGCGACAGGCCCGGCCATGGTGGATCCGGACGTGTCCACCGCTATGACGAACGACTCCAGTCTCGTCTGGTCGGACTGCTCGAGGGAGTCTATCAGCGGGAGGTTTCCGTAGACCTGCAGCCCGTAGGTGTAGTAGATCGGGTCGAACTCGTCGGGGCTCTCCCTGACGGAGGTCCTGCGGGAGACGAACTTCCTGAGGAAGGAGCGGTAGTCGTACCTGCGGGCGTTCCTGATCCTGAGGATGGCCAGGAACGCGTCCGACCTCCCATCGAGGCTCCTGCTGAACCCCTCGACCTCGGTCATGGCCTGCAGCGCTATGTCGTTCCAGAACGCCTCGTCCAGGCCCCCGCGGGCGGAGTGGTCGTCCCTTGTGAACATCCGCCTGTGCTGGCCCAGCTGCCACTGCGACGTCTCCGACACTGCGGCGGCAAGGAGGTCGGGGGCGGGCGCACCGGCCCTGGCGAACATCCTCTCGCACACGAACATCCTGTCGCCCCTCCCCTCCACCGACACGCTGGGCGCGTCCAGGGTGTCCAGTATGTACTCGACGATCATGTCCTCGGCCAGGGAGCGGTCAGGGGAGGCGCCGGGGTCGCCGTGGCCCAGTATGCAGTGCATGACGCAGTGGGCCAGGTCCCTGGCCGCGGAGTTGGGCTCCTCCGCGCACGACCCCAGGAGGGAGTCCTCGAAGAACGTGACGGTGCGACCGTCGCAGCGCGGCCGCCCCTCGCCCCCGGCGACCTCTATGCGCAGGGACAGGACCGCCCTGGTCATGAACCGCATGTCGAGGCAGAGCCTGCTGGCGGCGGACCTCGCCATGTCCATCCCATCCATTCAGTAGCTCCCCCGGCGGTACGAGCGGGTCTCCCTGATCCTGGAGAATATGGCCTCCACTATCGCGGCGTCGTCGTCGCAGAGGTCCCCGAGCTTGTAGTTGAACTTGGAAGCGGGGAGCTTGAAGGGGCGGTCGGTGCGGACGGTGGAGGTCTTGTCCAGCATGACCTCGTACGGGTCCATCAGCCTGATGTCCGTCTCCGGGCGGTGGCCGTGGGACGTGACCATGAACACGGTGTAGTCGTCCCCGCGCTTCTCGAGAACTATGACCGGGCGGTTCTTGGCCCCCGAGTTGTCGTCGAAGTAGACGTTGGCGTTCCAGACCTCCATCGGCCTGGGGCTGCCTGCTCTCTTCCTATCCGGCGACATCCTCATGCACCGTCGAAGGGCGAGCGCGGATATAGGGGTTGCGACCGCCCGGTCTCGGAATAGGTTTAAATCCAACGTATGATTAGGGTGGTCCACCGGTTACAATGGGCAAGTAGATCAGCCCGGTAGATCGCTGCCTTCGCAAGGCAGAAGTCGCGAGTTCGAATCTCGCCTTGTCCACCATTCATCACCATCCAGACATCGATTTTTTGGACAATTTTATTGTCCACCACAATCCTTCCAGGTCCTCTTTGCACTCTCGACCGCCTTGGTCAACCTCTTCCTGCTGTAGAAGCTCTCGGTCGTCTTCGTCGACGCGTGGCCCATGAGCACGCTCACGGACTCTATGTCCAGGTCGCTGTCCAGATACCTCTGGCCGAACGTCCTGCGACACTCGCGGAGATCGAATTCGATGCCGAGATCCGCTTCCACCACCTCCTTGATCTTCCTGATCGCATTGCCGGAGAGGAACCCGTCGTCGCTGTCCTTGGAGGGGAACAGCGCTTGTGATTTCACGGAATTGTCCACCACCCACTTCTGACGTGCCAGAAGGTACGTCAAAATGAGTTGACGGATCTCCGGAGGTATCGGGACCTCCCTCGGCTGACCGTAGGTCGCCTCGCCCTTGACGTGGATGATGTCGAAGAGCCATGACGTAGTATCCAGGTCGCGGACCTCCGCGAAGCGGATCTCCTTGTTCCTGGTCCCGGTGTTGATGCACATCAGCACCAGGGTGTACGCCCTGACCTTGTTGAAGTCGGTGGGATCGATGGTCTTCGACTTCTCGAGAATCATCCCGTAGACCTCGTCCGACATCACATTCTTCCTTCTGCTACCCTTGAACGAGGGCTTCAGGCCGGGGTTGTGGTTGAGGCATATCTCCACGGCGTGGTTGTCGACGAAGTTGAGGATCTTCCTGAGAGCGTTGACCTCGTGAACGAGGTCCGCGGTGCTCTGTCTCTCCTTGCAGTAGAGTATGTACACGCGGACATCCTCGGGGGTCATCGACTTCGGCGACGTAGTCGTTATCTTGCCTGCTTCCTTCAGCTCGATGAGCTTCCTGTCCATTCTCTTGTATCTACGCGCTCTGTTCTTCCATGTCTCATCGGCATACACGCCGCGGACCGATTCCATGTACTTGTCCGCGTATTCGCCAAACGGGTGTCTGCCCATGTCTTTCCTCCTTTTATTGTTGGAAGGGAGGATCCGGATGGGATGCTCTTTGGCATACAGTTCTCCTCCGCTTCTGTTTCTTACATGTCGTATCACATATATAATATATTGCAAAAATTACCACATATACAAAATGTGAAAAAAATAAACAGACAATGATTATGACGCAATTTTGAAAGCTTAAATATCGAGAAGGAGATGCAGAGACGATGACAGAGGGCATCTCGATCCTCGGCGAACGCTACGCCATCGACATCATACTGATGGTTCACGACAAGCCGGGTGTCAACAAGACGGAGATCATACGCTCAAGCCCCAACGGTGAGAGGACCAGAGCCGTCCGGGTCGATGAACTCGTGGAAGCGGGATTACTCGAGATAGTCGAAGGGGAGCATTGGAGGGGGCTCTACTACAAACTCACGGAGAAGGGTGAGAGGGTAGCCTCACATCTCTCCGAAATCAGATCGATATTCGAAGAGGACGCAGAGGAGTGACCCTCTGCGTCGTTGTTTCATTTTCAGGTTGATATTGAATCCGTGCCTGCACCGGGCACGTCATCATCGATCATCGATTCCAGAATCCCTTTGTACTCGAAGGCGTAGCCGAGGGTATCCTTGTCGAACTCCTTCTGCCACGACATCACATCGCCGTGATACCCGAGGTCCATGTCCGCATACACCGCCAGACGGTGTGTGAGCGAGAGCAGCTCCTGCTCGCTACCGGCCATGGAATAGGCGATCATGTATAGACGCTCCACGTCGTCCATCTGCCGGGAAACGGGGACATGACCGCGGACGGAGTCGCGGGAGGCTATGAACGCCCTCTGTGCGAAAGAAGGGCCGTTCATTCCACCAACTCCTCGAACCTGTGGTCCATGCGAAGGTAGTACAATCTCGAGAGCTCGTCGAGCAGGTGGATGTCGGGAACTTTGCCGCTGCAGAACCCGGAGAACCATGTCAGGGCGCAGTTCGCCTCGTACCTCGAAGAGTACGGACCGATAACCATGATCTCGTCCTCGGGTATGCCTTCCGCTGATGCGATGAACGACGATTCCTCATCTGCATGCTCATCGCCCATCGCTGAGAACACCTCGAAGTCGATGCCCCTGGCGTCCTCGGAGATGCTTGCATGAACGTACCAGAGTCCGTTTGCGTCAATCCACGTCTCGTTGGCCATGGACACGGAGATGACCGGGTCCTCCGACGATTGCACGATGGAACGTGCCTGAGCGGCGGACACATTAACATCCTCCACAAGCCTCAGCGTCGCCTCCAGAGGGCACATGGTGTAGAGTCTGTCCGAGAGGACATCGGAGAGGATCTCCTGTTCCGCGGCGATGGTCTCCAACTCGGATCCCCGTCCGTGGTTGAGAGAGATCTTCGGGAAGCGGACTATGAACGTCCCCCTTCCGACAGAGTACTCCCCGTGTCTGCCGATGATCTTGACGACTGCGTTGTCGATGGAGTTGATCAGCCATCTGCGGGCCTCGAGGATACGGGTGATGCGTATCATGTCTTCGATGGACACGTCGTCCGATTCGTCGGGCACCGTCCTGCCCTTGGGGAGGATATCCCCGGATGAGTACCATCCGGTCCTCACGGTTCTGTCGATGGACGGGCCGTGCCTGGCAGCGGCGTCCCGTTCGTTCATGTATTCGTCGAGATCCTTCGACGCTTTGATCATATCGTGCTCTTTCATCAATTCACCCTCCAGAAGGGTGAATGAGGACTCGGTCCTGCAGAGGTTTAAGGAGGAACCCGGAGGACGGATTATTTTCCCGTGCTCCGGGAACGCCGATTAAAGTCTGAACCTTCCTTCCCGACTCTTCAGGTCCTTCGAGTTGATCACGTAATGCAGCATGAACAGACCCTCCTCCGTGATACGGTACTGGGAGACCAACCTGTTAGTCGTCGGAGAACGGACCTTTTCAGGAGAAGCCGTCACCAGTCCGTCGCTAACCAGATCACGGAAGAAATCGGAGGGATTGTCGATGGGATGGCCGAGCCTCTCGCCGAGTTCCTCGCCGGTGACGAACCCTTCATGGCTCCTGTGACGCGATTTATCCTTCGAACGTTGGAGTTCGGATGCCATGATCTCCAAGGCGTCGATCGTCGGTTGGCTCATAGAGCGGTACGGAGGGAAGGGTGCGAGGACCGTCGATACGGCTCCGCGCTTGTCCCTGACGAACGAGCATATCGGGTATATGGCGGAGAGCTTGCAGACCATGTACGCCTGTTCGGGATGGGCATCGGTGATGTCGAAGTGTAGCAGGGCATCGGGGCCCATGTACTGTCTGATGTCCTGTATGTGAACGGATATCCGATCCAGTTCCGCATCCGGAGGCAATCCCCTGGTGGAGATGACTCTGACATGCAGACGGTCGCTGTCAACGGAGAATCCGTCCGATTCATCGGTCAGGAAGATCCCAGGATACTTGAAGGAGAACGCTCCGAAATCATCGAGATTCTTCATGAAGAGATTCCGCAACCCGTCGACACGGCATCTCGTTATGATCGAATAGGTGGAGACCCCGGATCGGTCATCACCATCGTTCCGTCCGAACGCGACTAACCTGCTGTGGTCGTAAGCATGAATGAACTCCCTTCCTACTTCCCTCAGCTCGTTGGGAGTCCCTCTGTAGAATCTACAGGAATGAACATAGAAACCCTCGGAATCGACCATATGTCGAAATCGTTTGGAATCCATTTAAAGAAAGTGCAGACGCACCTTCATTTCCGGCAATCGCCCCGTGCCTCAAGACTCGAACGGTCGCATCGGGCTTGCGCCTTCCGCTATTCTCGTTCCCAGGCGCAAGCGTCGTGCCGCCCGTTCTTCGGACAGCCGTCCCGGGGCTCTTGCCCCAGGAAATGAAACATGACTAGGAAGACGAGTCAGAGAAGAACGAACGTAAACTTCAACGGAAACCCGAACCAAAGAAGAATCGCATGGGACGACCTAAGGGCGATGACGCCACTGGATCCGCATACCGATTTCTCGAAGCCTCCGGTCGGGTACGTCCTGGACGACGACGGGAACTACCCCGAGTGCATCAGGGAGGTGCTCTGACATGGGTGACAGGATCTGCGTCAGTGTCACCGACGGGATCAGGACGTCCCCGACTGTGTACTGCCACTGGGCGGGGCTCGGGGCGATCACCGCGACGCACAGGGCGCTGGAGCGGTCCAGGATGGAGGTGTCGAACATCCTCTGCAACATCATCGTCACACTGATGGAGGGGAGATGCAGGGACTCCTCCTACTATGTCTACAACGACGGGGAGGCCGACGGGATGGCGAACTGGGACAACTGGACCTGGACGCTGGACATCTCGGACATGACCTGGACCACCACGATGCCGTGCCTCGCCGGGAGGAGGTTCACGATCGACCAGGCGGAGGAGATCGCCATCACTTCCGGATACGGGGCGGTCGCGGAGGTGACGGCATGACCGACCGCATCCTGACCAGGCAGGAGATGGTGCTGCTGCACCTGATGGAGTATGTGAACGTGACCGTGAACGAGTATACGATGCCGTTCGCCCTGACGCAGGACGGCATCGGGGCCGCCGTCGGGATATCGAGGCCCCATGCCGCCACCGTCGTGGGGATCCTGGAGGACAAGGGGCTTGTCGCCTGGGTGCCCACGCATCCCAAGGGGGCGACCGTCAGGAGGAGGACGTACTACCTGCTGCCGAGGGGGATCGAGAAGGCGAAGGAGCTGAAGGAGTCCCTCGCTAGGGATGGCCTGTCGGTGGACGACGTCATCCGCAGGCCGGGAGCCGGCGGGAACGGCTCCCCGAACGTCGTCAGGGCGGTGTCCGAGTTCGAGAAGGCGCTGAGGGCGGCGGAATCGCTCAGGGACGACGGGGATCCGGCTATGACGAGGACGGCGATAATGCACGCGTCCGCGGCGATCGGATGCCTGTCGAGGGAGGTGGCGCGATGCCGCTGTTCGCGACCGGACGGGTCGTCGCCACATGCGGGGTGGCGACAGAGATGGAGGACGACTCCGGGTTCAGGATGAAGGTAGGAGAGTGCCTGGGAAGGCACATCATGGGCGACTGGGGGGATGTCGGCGACGACAGCCGGCAGATGAACGACGACGCCCTGGAGGCCGAGAGGAACGGGGAGCCGACGGACAGGCTGTTCAGCCTGTACGACGTCGGAGGAAGGGAGATCTACATAATCACTGAATGGGACAGGTCGGTGACGACGGTGCTGTTCCCGGAGGAGTATTGAAACAACAGGTCGGAGGGGAACCTCCGACCCATTATAACTAACGAACGGCAGGAAGGGCCGGACGCATGGGTTCGTTTCCGGAGAGACCCAGGACAGAGGATAAGGACAGTTCCGGAATACACATCTTATGATGTTATAAGACTAGGCTCCGTTGAAATCATAAAGCCT
>DARO01000005.1:334504-334871 GCA_002504405.1 Methanomassiliicoccaceae archaeon UBA71 | reverse complement strand
GGGAAGTGACGTTCGATGCTACGTTTAGTGCATGGTAAGCTGCCTCGGAATTGCCGGGAAACTCGCTCGGAGTTTCCTTGCAATGTGTACTCGAAAGTACAGGTGTGAGGGTGGGGTTGAACCCCACCCTGCTTAGGAGGTGATCCATCTGCAGGTTCCCCTACAGATACCTTGTTACGACTTAACCTTCCTTGCTAAATCTCAGTTCGAACACCCTAATTAGAGGCGACCTCACTGAAACCCAACTCGGATGGTTTGACGGGCGGTGTGTGCAAGGAGCAGGGGCATATTCACCGCGAGTTGTTGATTCGCGATTACTACGGAATCCAGCTTCATGAGGGTGAGTTACAACCCTCAATCCGAACTA
>DARO01000005.1:334002-334486 GCA_002504405.1 Methanomassiliicoccaceae archaeon UBA71 | reverse complement strand
AGATTCGGGGCATACTGACCTACCGTTGACCTCTCCTTCCTCTGACTTAGCGCCAGCGGTCCCAATAATGTGCCTCCACTCCGGAGAATGAAGTAGCAATTATCAGTGAGGGTCTCGTTCGTTATCTCACTTAAGAGAACGCCTTACGGTACGAACTGACGACGGCCATGCACCACCTCTCTGAAAATCTAGCAAGGTCATTAGCCTGGCTTTCATGTAACAGTCGCCCTTGGTGAGTTTTCCGGTGTTGAATCCAATTAAACCGCACGCTCCTCCCGTTGCGGTGCTCCCCCGCCAATTCCTTTAAGTTTCATCCTTGCGGACGTACTCCCCAAGTAGCAGACTTAACAACTTCTCTCCGGCACTGAATGCCCCCGAAGGGCCTCCAACACCAAGTCTGCAGCGTTTACACCCTGGACTACCGGGGTATCTAATCCCGTTTGCGACCCAGGGCTTCGTCCCTCACCGTCGGATCCGTTCTAGC
>DARO01000005.1:0-333981 GCA_002504405.1 Methanomassiliicoccaceae archaeon UBA71 | reverse complement strand
CTCTTGCCTCTCCCGGTCCCAAGTCCGGCAGTCTCCTCGGAAGTCGGAAAGTTAAGCTTCCCGATTTACCCAAGGATTTACCGGACCGGCTACGAACGTTTTAGACTCAATAAAATCGACCACCACTTGGGCTGCAGGTATTACCGCGGCGGCTGGCACCCGTCTTACCCAGCCCTTATTCCTCTAGTTATCTACGCTAGAGAAAAGCTAGAACAAATGTCCTAGCACTAGGAATTCCCTCATCGGGGTTGCCCCCAGTGTGAAGTTTTCGCGACTGCTGCGCCCCGTAGGGCCTGGATTCGTGTCTCAGAATCCAACTCTGGGCTCCCTCTCTCAAGGCCCATACCCGTCGTCGGCTAGGGGGTACGTTACACCCACTACTACCTGATAGGCCGCAGAGCGATCCTTAAGCGCCGGAACTTTCAACCATGGGTCATTCCAGATCCCATGATCTATGGAGTATTATCCTCAATTTCCCGAGATTATCCTCCACTTAAGGGCACGTTCTCCACGTGTTACTGAGCAGTCCGCCGAGTCCCGAAGACTCTCGACTCGCATGTCTTAATCGAATTCCTATAGCGGTGGCCGCCGGCAGGATCAACCGGAGTCAAATCTTTGACTTTTCGTCTCTGATGGATGAAAGAAACTGGCAGTTTACCATGTTTCACCGCTGTCCCGCTAAACGGCACACTCAATCGAATGATCCGTCTAACGGAACATTCGTAGCATCGAACGTCAGAATTCATGAGAGCACACCGGGGCTTCCGGTGGAGATCATGATTCTCCATGTCTCGCAGTCCGTCTTGCGAACCGCGCATTCCCGTGTATATCGGGGATGTATTTAAGCCTTGTGTTTCAGGCTTTCCCCGATGACTTGCAGGAGACCGTGACTTGGCCGGAGCAACTCCCGGATCGGGGTGCTCCGCCGCATCGCGCAATCCCCTGCACACACCACTTTTATTTAATATTTTCTAGACTTCGAGCTTTCAGTACTTCGGGATATCCGCATCCCACGTAAGTTTACCACATCAATAATGTAAATCGGCCTCGGACCCATCGGCATAGTGACGGTTCAAGCGGATGTTGGAATATCAATCATAGGGATCTTCGAAATGCCCGTTGCCCCGACTCAGTCTCGTCATCCCATTATGTATTATCTAATAAGAAGAGACAAACAACCGACACGACCCGACTTGATACAGATGAAATTGATGACGATTCCACATCCCTCCACCCTGTCGGAGCCTGGTTGACCTCGCAACGATGGAGCCGCCAGAGCAAAGCTTTAAAGAGAATGTCAACTTCACGCGTACTGAAGTGGAGATGGCCCAGCCTGGTAAGGCGTAAGACTGCTAATCTTATGTCCCAAAAGGACCCGGGGGTTCGAATCCCCCTCTCCACGCTTTTTTCCTATCTGGCTTCGGCTTCAATTATTCCGGCGTTGTGCCCAAAAGGGTACTTTTCAAACCCCTTGGGGGCGTTTCTGTTGTCCGTCTTTGACCGTGACAACCTCCCTGCGCTGCAATCGGCGGTGCTCTCCGGAGAAACCGACTCCAACACCCTTCTGCCGGATCTCATCGAGTACATCGACACTTTCTACTACAATCTGTTCTGCAACCTCGACACCGGCGAGCACTCCGCGTCACCGGTCTCCCGTCGCGGGAATCCGCAGTTCGCTCTCCGGCAATCCAAGAAGAAAAAGATGCTCAACCAGATTCTACGCAACACGAGGTTCTCCTATGAGACCTCTCGGGGCACCTACTCCCATCTCCATTTCCAGACCCTCACCTTCGACCACAACAGATTCGGTCGTGATGAGGCCAACTTCCTGATCACGTCGAAAGGCAAGGCGATCTCCAAATACTTCGCCCGCCTCGAGAAACATCTGAGGGGCGGATATTCCAAGATAATCGTCAAGGAGTCCACCGTCAGCGGATACCCCGCCGTGCATATCCTCCTGTATCTGGAAGAACCCCTCAAGGTCCGTTTTCACAGGAAGAGCAATTCGTATCGTCCAGATCCGACCGACCCCTATACCAGATCGGTCCTCTCCCTATGGAAGAACCTTGAGGATTGGAACTCCGTCAGTCCGATATGGGGATTCGGATTCGTCGACATATACTCCTTCACCAATGACCGCATGAAGCTGAAAGGCCATTCCAACCCGATCAACTACATCTCCAAGTACATCTCCAAATCGTTGGATCTCGGAGATGTCCCCGACCTGGACAAATGCGAAAGGGTTTCCGATCTCCCCGTGAAACACAGAACAAAGGTCTGGACGATTCTGAACAACCTCATCTGGAATTCCCACACATGGATCATATCCAAGGCATTCAAGGAGGATCTTCGGAAGATCGAGGCAAAAATCGAGAAACTCAAGGGAAATTGGGTTCGTGTGAAAACAGTCGGACGTAACAACCCGGAACTCTACACCTGGATGGGGTACAGCACCGAGGAGGCTGTACGCTTCGCGGCTGAAGGCGGTCTTCCTCCCGACTGATGTTGTCGGGATTCTTCTTTTTCCTTCACCATCCAGCGATAGCTCTCCCCTTTTCTCTGTTCCCAGATCCCTTCTCCGACACTGGTGGTTATATCCCAATGGACGGGAGCGCATGCGCCCCCCACAGCCGCAGGCGGGGGGCGCTGCGCGACCGTCCACCGCCGTCACGAAGTGGCGGCGAGGGGCCGAAGCGAAGCATAGGCCCCCGGCGACGCGTAGCGGCGCCATAGACTTGAAAGAGATAACCAAAGTTGAAACTCAAAAGAAAGACTTACTACAGAATTCTACTGCCCAATCTGTTATTTCATCCATTTTTGCATATACATCTCCATACTGTTTTTCCAGACATTCCATCGATCCTCTGATTTCTTCAATTTCTGTTATACTTTCTGAATTGTTAAATTCGATTGCGATTAGTCTGTCCTCTATGCTCTCGACATTGTGTATTATTGAATAGAGCTCGAATGCCTTGTTTCTATCATCTTCGTTGATAAACCATAATCTACCAAAAATCCATCCTGCACTATTCAGTTCAGATAGCCTGCTTTTGATTTCTTCAATATTTTTCTCATTTACGTTATTAGGATCCTTTATCCAAAACAGCATCTGATTTAATCTGATTCCCATTTCCGTTAACTTTTCAAGATTTTCTCTACGAATCCTCATAGATTGAGCTGAAAAAGATAAAGACTGTATGATTGCTCCAGTTATTGCACTTGTGCCTATAGCAACGTATAGACTATGATCCCTTCCAATAATGATTATTGCAATACCAACTATCACCAAAATTACCATTACCATTAATTCTCTCCAATAATTGCGAGGGAATGCTCCGATACTGATTTTTTTCAAACAGTCATCTCCTTGTAAAGTTTGAATAAAAATGCTATACGAGCGGAATCGTCATCAAAAGGTCCCCCGTATGCTTTTTCAACTTCTCTGTCTAATTTTTGGTGAGCCTTCAATAATTCAGCAGGCATTGTTAGAGGATTGTAAAGATCAGCAAGGGATTCATTCGAATATTGTTCTCTGATTTTTAGAATTTGCCTGGACGATTCTGAAATTGTTTCGACCAGATCTCCGCTAATTTCAGGCCAAGGAAAATTATTATAGACAATGCCAACCGAGTAACGATAATCGCTCTTAATTCTACCACATACGTACTTCATCCAAACCATGTGCATTTTTGAAGTTAAAATTCCGAAATGATATAGCGATGCATCAGGAATCATCAAATTGGAGTCTCCAACAATTATCTCTGGATTTACGAACCCAATGGGAATGTAGTTACGATTTTCCGAAGAGTGACGTGGTATGAGGATGTAATTTCCATCAGGTTGTCTAATTTCGCCGAATAAGTATGGGACATCTGCTAACTGTCTAGTAGTTTTACGAGAACTGGCTATACGATATTGCCGAACCCTGTCTACGCGTTCCATTATCGGCTTGATATCTCTGTAATCAGAAATTGAAATGTCTTTAAGCCAAATACACCAACGTTTTTCATTGTTGATAAATTCCCGAGCCCCATAGAATTGCCTTATAAAATTAGAAGATGCAGAATTTTGTTTTATTATCTCATCTTTTTCTTCGTTAGATAATAATAAATTGCCACCGTCATTAGGCATATTGCCAAATTGCATTATTGGTGATTGACAAAGCGCCTTCTTTCTATTGACAATAAAAATATCCGGACCATCTACCAAATATGCATTGATGTGCCTAACTTTTTTACAAATTAAATCTCCTTCCAGCCCTTGTGAATGATGATATAGTTTACAAACTGAGGGTACTTTTGACATTCCTACAATAATTACATGAACTGCTGCAACACCTTTTGCTTCATTATTCCATTTAAACGTACTATACGCAAAATCTATATGAATCCCTTTTTCAAAAATTGGTTTCCACAGTGGTTCAACTTGTTCCCCCTGTGTTATAGAATTTGTAGACACAAATGCTGTACGTATGCAAGGATTGTTTTCCATCACACATGCTGCTTTAACATACCATGCAGAAACATAATCTAAAACACCAGCATTTTTCTGAAATAAACTTGCCATTTGACTGCGTTGCATTTCAGATTGTATTTTAGCACCTACAAACGGTGGATTTCCTACTATGTATGTCAAATCCTGAGGGCTTACTACATACTCCCAAGCAATCTCAAGTGAATCTGCACAAACAATGTTCGCTTTCTCTTTTAGTGGTATGATGTCTCTGCACCTGCCGAACCGATTCCTCATCTCCATGTTCATCAGATGATCCATGAGGATCATCGAGAGATTAGCAACCATAGATGCGAACTCGCCAATCTCTATACCGTAGTAGTGGTCTATGAAAAGATGAGATTCATCAAAGATCATCTGGCCTTTGTAAAGTGCATCAAGCAGATCCATCTCTAAACGACGCATCTCGCGATAGGAGATGATTAGGAAATTACCGCAACCGCACGCCGGATCTAAAATCCTGACATTGGACAGCTTGTCCCAGAATTTACGGAGTTCTTTCGGATTCCCTTTGATCTTGTCGAATTCGGCCCTCAGATCGTCCATGAACAGCGGATTGATCGCTTTGAGAATGTTCTCCTCGGAAGTGTAATGGGCACCGAGCTCACGCCTCTTCTTGGGATCCATAATGCTTTGGAACAGCGATCCGAATATCGCCGGCGATATGTACTTCCAATCAAGCTTCGACGCCTTGAAGAAATGATCCCTCATGTTCCGGTCGAACATCGGAGTGGCCAATATTCTCTCAAACAATCCACCGTTGACATACGGAAAATTCTGGAGCTCCGCAGACATAGCGCTCTGACGATCCTCATACGGAGTGTTCAGAACGGCGAAGATCTCGTTGATCGCCGCACCCATGCCGGAGCCGTCCTCGCCTGTATGGAATGCAAGATAGCTTGAGAACGATTCCTTCTCGAAGATGTCGGCATCCTCTGCGAACATGCAGAACACGATGCGTATCAGGAGCATATCCAGATCGGCCTCCGGATAGCCGGACTCCTTCAGGATGTCGTAGAGCTCCCCCATGACCTCCGCTGCCTTGACGTTGACTGGATGCTGACCCTCTATCCTCTTGTCCGAGTATCCAGCCAGGAACCCGAACATCTCGACGTTATCAGGGAGATCCTTCAGAAGGATGGTTCTATCCTTGTGCTCTACGAGGTCCATCAGACGGATGCGCTTGAAGTCCGAGACGATGATGTACCTCGGCAACTCCTCCTTCTTCTGAATCCCCATGAGATAGTCCATAGCCTGGTCCATGGCATCGTCCAGATCCTTCCCGGAGGATTTGTGCTCGATGATCACCTTGCCGGGCCAGAAGTAGTCTATCTCTCCGGCATGATTGCCGAGTTTCTTCACGTAGTATTCGAAAGCGCCTACCTGGATGATGTCGACTCCGAACATCTGGAGGAACTCCGACCAGAATATCTGCTTGTAGGATGCTTCCTTCTTGACATCCTTGAATCTCAATGCGAACTTTGCCGCATTGGTCTTGATGTCCTTCCAATCCAGTCTGGAGTTCTCAGACATCCCATCATTCCTCGTCCGTGTCGCCTACGACAATAATCTTGGTCTTACTCATCAGATTCTTGGCGAGTTCGATGCTGATCCTCAGCATCTCTTCGCGCTTACTCTGAGGCATGGATTTCGGGAAATGCGACAATGCCTTCTCCTTGACCTCTGCCAGCTGAGCACCTTCGGGCTCCTTTTTCGTGGACACATAATATTCCGCGATGTCCATCGAAGCCCTGATCATCATCGTTGATTCCTCCAATGGGGTTCCCATCGGAATGAAATCGTAGATCTGAGGCGCTTCCGGAATCTCGTTCTTCACTTTCCTGATGACGATTTCATCACCGATCTTCCAGTAGCTGAGACGATCGCCATCCTTCATCTCCAACATGTCCGCGACCTTCTTGATCAGCGTGACCCTCCGGATGTTTCCGTCGTATTTCGACTCGCCGAGGTATTCCTCCATCCTATCACTGATTGCTAATCTATGCTAAAAATTATATATGTATCCTGCTAATTAGCAATTAGCATTAGCAAAGGAGGTCAACAGATGGTCTACATGGACGAGTGGGAATACCACGTGTTTCTGGAACTGCAGTCGAAGAAGGCCCTACTATCCGCCGAGGAAACTGGTTACGAGGAGGTGATACCAGAGGATTCCGATTACGAATCCTCTGTCATCCCGATCGAGCATGTTAGAATGGAGGACTGATATGGGTCGCTATCCGTTCAGAGAATGCGTGAATAGGGTCATGGCGGCCTACAAGGACAACAGGGCCGACAGCACCCTTGTGATCATGCAGAGGCGCTACAACGTCATGGAGCGCGAGATAACCAGCCTTGTCAGTCAAGGTCTGATGTCAACCACCAACCCGCGCAACTTCACATCGGATGATATCGAGGTTTTCTTCACATTTCTTAGAAACAAACCGGGGAGGAACGGCGAACCGGTCAAGTTGAAGTCCATCAAGAAGGACCTGATCGACCTGGACAAACTATGCAAATTCGAGGAGAACAACTGCGTGGATGTCTTCAGGGCGAGATGTCCGGCCCTCACCAAGAACGACCATCACGACCGCCTTCCCGTGTTCTCCCCTTCCGAAATCAAAGGCATCTTCAGCAGGTCTGCGGAGATTGATGATTCCGATCCGAGCCTTCTCCGTTCCTACGCCCTTCTCGCCCTCTACTTCGGTGCTGGCCTACGTACCATCGAAGCTATCCATGCAGAGGTCGACAACATCAAGTTCACTGACAAGGGCGCATACATACACCTCACAGTCGTCAAGGGTTCCGGTTCCTACGGTCACCCCAGACAGGCACTGATACTCCCGCAGATGGTCCCTGTCCTTCAGAGATACCTGAATTGGCGTGAATCGTACCTCTCCGACTGCGGCCGCAGCAGCAAGTACGTCTTCTTCTCCCTGTACGAGTTTGAACTTCTTTCCGACAACACCATCCGCCAGATCCGTCAACTGGCTGAGAACGACCTTGGTCTGGACTACGACGGCCGCAAGTGTCGCAGATCCTACGGCCAGTACCTCAAGAACCGTGGGGTGGACATCGAGTGCATCTCCAGTCTCATGGGACACAACAACACAGAAACTACCGAGGACTACTACGCCCGCATTTCTCCCGATATGGCCCTTCTCCAGACCATGGAGAAACTGATCGATTGAAGGGTGATTGATTGACAGCTGGAATTATGGTTGCTGGCTGGGAGGGGTTCGGGTGTACCCCTCTCCACGCCAATTCACCATCTGGCTGTGAATTCAATTTTTTCGAGCCGAGAATTTCCGAGCTGTTTTTTCCCGATAATTACGACGATCATCGGAGGCCTTTATGACCTCCGTCGGCTACCTATCGCAGCCGACCCCGGAGGAGTTCGGACATCCGCCGGAGACCGATTCCCACCCGGAGACATGCTGGCGCACGAACTCTGACGGAGGTTGGATCGACTCCCGTTGGCTCTACGAGGCCCTGATCAGAGGGGACGTCTTCCTCACCGACGACTGGCTGCAGGAGACGTTCCTGGACTACATGGAGAAGCAGGTCCGCATCGAGTTCTACAACAACGAGACCCACGAGTTCTTCTACGCCCCGGTGGCCAAGCGCGGGAACCTGTACTACGCGATGAGGAAGGGCGCGGTCCGCGACGAGATCTCCGAGGCCATGTCTGGCATCGTGTTCGACGAGCCCGTCCCGGGGTTCAGGAACCTAAGGAGGACCAGGCTTCTCTTCGTGACGCTGACCTTCGACCCGAGGAAGTTCACGGCGGAGGGAGCGTGGGCCGCCCTTAAATCGACACGTCCCGAAGGAATGGACAATCTGTACAACGTGATCAACGGGTTCACGGCCAACATCTCGAAGATCTTCGGGACCAACGGGAAGCTCGTGTCGAAGGAGGCGCAGGCCAACGGATATCCCGCGCCGCATCTCCTGATCGTCCTGGACGAGCCCGTCCTCGTCCGCCGTAAAAAGGTCAGGGGAGACATCGTCAGGTGGTACATCGAGGATCCGGCGATTCTGAGGCGCCTCGGGAAGGACGACGAGTCCAGGAAGCTTGTGAGATCGGACTACAGGGTGGCGATAGACTCCAACCCCGTCTGGAAGCACGGGTTCTTCGACATCGAGGGCGTGGTCTCCGATCAGAAGTTCAACGGCAGGAAGAATGTCTGCGCATACCTGTTCAAGTACATGTCCAAGTGCCTCACCAGGAACCACTGCCATTCAACATCCTCCCTCAGGACCATCAGGGAATGCAGGGACCACAACCTCCTGGTCGCCTTGTACACGCACCTGTGCAACAAGTGCTTCAGGAACAGGGACATCACCTACGGGAAGGGGTTCAGGGAGAGGATCGGGCTACTGCGCGAAAAACGGGAAGATACCGAAAGGGAACCGTCGCCCTGGACCTATCTCGGCATATTGGACGAGTCCCTCGTCATGAGAGGATTGGGAAGGAGCGCCCCGGACGGATCGGACGACCGTTTCCTCGCTCGATGACGCTCGTTTTCCGGACATCCTTGTCATCATCTCGTTCTCTTCCAGTGGAGACTCTCCACAAAACAACCCCTGTCCTGATTCTCCTGACCCCATCCGGGTTCCCGAGAACCGTCACACCATGTTCTATCCCAATCACCGCGTCAGCGGCGACCGACCCGAGCGAAGCGAGGGTCAGACTTGTAGAGAAAACGTGAGTTAAAACTCGATAATCAATATGTGAGTTTTTCTTTAAATTCTCTAGTTTAGCATCCTTCTTTTCTTTATTGTTCAATGGTTTGTAACCCGCCCGAAGGCGGGAATATGTTTCATAAAAGTGTATCGTCCTGTATGAATTCTGGACCCGTTCCTATATCCCAGTGAAGTTTGAAGGATATGTCTTCGATTGAGATTTCGGCTGGAATTTCAAATACATTTGAATATTCAGTGCTTCCTCCGATCTTTACAGTCACGGTGTCTTCTGTTGGATAGTTGGCTTCCATGTTCATGTAATTATATTCGATACCGTTGGCTGTGATAATCCATTCTAGAATGTAGGGATTTGTAGAGATTCCATCCTCGTAGGAATCATTAGCTATGACTACAGTAACGAGGATGAACTGTTTGCCTTCATCGGGTGTTATTGTATTTCCAAAGATACCAATATATGAATCGATACTTTCCATCGTGTAATCGTAACGCGCTTCTGGATCTTTGTCTTCTGAACTGCCAATTGCTATCGCAACAAAAGCAATTATAATGACCACGACGACAGCAAGAATTATTGTCTTTTTTGACGCCATACTATCATTTACAAAGTGCACAAATATAATATTTGTGTAAAATCTGAGACATGACTCCGACACCCTCTCGATGAATGATTCATTTTCGAGATGCAACCAGAAACGTAGGCTCTGAACACATCTTGAATTCCCGATTAGATTCCCTGAAAATACCGATCCGGAACCCACAGTTCATTCCCACTAGCAACAACGAGATAATATCGGTTGCTACCGACATCGTGTCTGCAGCCACAACCACCCATGAACAATGTTCTGGTAGTTAGTTGACACTAGAAATTAGCAATAAAATCACAAATAAGAAATGATAAGAAACTGTAATGTGAACTTTCATATTACTCCAAGACCCTTTTTTTCAGTTTCGAAATCGCTCCCCGCCGAGCTCCCCCCTTATCTGCTCGATCTCCTCCTCCAGCGACGTACTCTCCTCGGAAGACGACATGAATCCCGACACCTCCTCCAGAAGATAACCACACTCCCCCATCTGCCTGAACATATACCACACCGAGACCTTGATAAGATCCTGGTTCCCGCCGAACAGCCTTGTGGCCCCCACCGTGTCCGTCACCATCGCCACGAGACCAGCGGGCATGGATATCAGGATGCTCACGTCCCGGACCCTCTGCGTATCTTTCCAAAAAGACTTGAGAAGGTGTATCAACCAGCAGGCAATAGAAGATATCGTCGGATTCATATCGGACGACTGAAGGATTCCCGTGTAGCGGTTGGTCTTGATTGAACCGATAGGCCAATTGTTTAAGTAATTCAAAAACGAATCCAGTTATATCCTGATAAGACCCGTAGTGTCGGTTGCCGTTGGGTGGCCCTTAGTACCTATGGGCAATGGATGTTCTCTTCTCGATTATGTGTATCGATGCATCTTCATCCTCGTATCATGCCCTGGCAGCACCGGCAACATAATCGACCAGCTGGACGCACTTGTTCTGCTTGGATATCTCCTTGTCGCACTTCATCAGATGAACTCCAGCCACATCGGAACGCAACTGCTCTTCATAAGAGCCAGACATCTCAGAGCCGTTATCTACCATCATCCCGATTACCGCTGTATGGCGTGGTTGTTTGGTAATAAAGAGGAGAAGCCGATTGAGAACAAGATGCCCGAGCAGTCCGAGAGGCAATACAACCTCTACTGGATGATCCGCATGAACCCATTCACCGATTACTCCGATGAGGAGATACAGAAAGCCATAGAGAAGAAGGTCTCCGAGCTCAACAGGACCCTCAGGACCCAGCCGATCGACATGGTGAGGGCGAAGAGCGAGAGAAAGGTCGAGAAGCTTGAGTCGCTGGCAGGAAACAAGCAGGCCATCGCAGCGGAGAGGGACGAAGCCATACTCCACTTCAACAGGAACATGATCGAGGACAACAACGGATCCGTGCCCACCGATGCCTCGAAGATCGAAGCCACCATAGCGAGGGAGGGCTGGGCTGACGGCGCAGGGCTTGTCAGCGTCGACGGCATGCCCCACTGCCCCAAGTGCGGTTACATAAACAGGAAGACCAAGGCCTGCGTCAACTGCGGATCGAAGCTGAAATTCTGACCGCCCTGCATGGCCGTCCGTCGAAACACCTTCGCAGGGGCCGTCACACGACGGCCCCGGACCTTCTGACCCGCAGACGTACCGCCAACGATATCTGGCCGCTACGCAATCCGCCGGCATGGACCTTGAATGGGTGGGCCCCGAGCATGCGGAGGAGATCTCAGCGGTAGCGTACCCCCTGTTCTTCGAGGTGTACCCGTACGAGAGCCGGGACACCCTCATGGACTTCCTGGACCGGACCCAGTCCCCCGGGAGCATCCGCGACCAGATGTCCCACGGCATGCGCTACGCGTTCATCGTCCACGAGGGGGTCCGCGCCGGATACGTCGGCTTCGGCATGGAGGGCGATACCATGAACCTCAGCAAGCTCTACGTGTTCAAACAGTTCAGAGGCCGGGGGCTCGGCTCAATGGCGATGGACTACGTGGAATCGGAGGCGAAGGCCGAAGGTGCATCCCGCATCAGGCTGGAGGTCAACGCCCGGAACTCGGACGCCATAGCGCTCTACTCGCGCAGGGGTTACACCGAGGTCGGCAGGGTTGGCCTATCCTACATGCGCGTGGACATGGAGAAGAGGCTGCGACGTCCTCAGGCCGTCCCCTCTCCTCCCGCTTTCGAAGGCATGCACATGACCGCCATCGAAGCGACGGCCACCACCATCCCCAGCATCATTATCGGCGACAGCATCTCCGAGAAGAACAGCATCCCGAAGGCGGCGGCTGCCGTGGGCTCCCCGCATGCCGCCAGTATGGACGCGGCGCCGGCCTCTATCCTGACCATGGCCACCGTGTACAGGATGTACGGGAGGAAGGAGGCCAGGGCGGCGTGCAGTATCAGGAACCCCGTGTCCCTGAGGCCGCCCGAGGCGTAGTCCGCGACCGCCCCCAGGTCGGTGAATGGGATCACCACGAACGTCGATATCAGGAGGCAGTAGAACAGGATCGTGTAGGTGCTGTACCCGACCGCTGCCGCCTTCTTGGACGCTATGCCGTACAGGGCATAGAAGAAAGCGGCCATGAGCCCCGATGCCACGCCGGCGGCGGACAGGGTGCCGTCCCCTTCGAGGGCCCCGCTGACCATGACGCACCCAACGACGGCGGACACCATGCATACGACCTTCCTCGACGTTATCCTCTCGCCGAACATCACCCTGGCCATCAGGAGCATGAACAGCGGGGACATGCTCAGTAGCACCGCCGCCAGGGACATCGTCAGCTCGTCCACCGAAGCCGTGTAGAACAGGTTCAGCCCCAGCATGGACACCGCGCAGGCGGCGAACAGCCACAGGTCGCGCGGCGATGCCCTCAGCAGCTTCCTGTCGGTCAGGAGTATCAGCGCCAGCATCATCACCGCGGCCGGGGCGACCCTCGTGAACACGATCGTGATGCTGTCCATGCCAGCGGCTGACAGGTCGCGGATGAACACCCCGACAAGACCCCACATGACGCCGGACAGGATCGGCAGGAGCATGAGGAGGGACCTCATGGCCCGTCATCTGTGTCGGGGTATATGCTTCCGCCGAAGGACGGGACGGGGATCGGTCGGACACCATTTATCCCAGAATACCCTGCGGCATTCATGGACAGGAAGGGCCTGGTCAGGGCAACGGTGCTTTTCGCCATCACGTGCGCGTTCATGGTCGCCCTGATGATGCTGTTCGGAACCGTGTACGCCGTCATGGGTGTGAACATCATCACAGCCGCCCTGATGATGCTGTCCAAGGACCTCTCCGTCAGACCGTTGTCGAACCTCTGGAGCATCACGGCGTTCATGCTCCTGATGGGAGTCGGATCCTACCTGGCATGCCTGAACCCCTTGCTGGGGATCCTGGTTAACTTCTCCGTTGTGTTCCTTGTGGTGTTCCTGTCCATGCAGGACCTCAAGTCCCCCATGCACTTCCCCATGCTGCTGTTCTACACCACCATGGTCACGATGCCCATCACCCTGGAGGAGATGCCCGACCGCCTGATGGTCCTGGTGGTGAGCGCTGTGTTCATCGTGGGCCTCAACGTCCTCATGAACAGGGGGGTCCGCAACCGCACCAGCCACGAGGGGGTCGTGGTAATGTGCGACGAGATAAGGGCGTGCGCGGAATCCGTACTCGAGGGCGGCAGCCCGGACCATGCTGTGACAGACGCCCTGGCTACGGACCTGAACCGCAGCATGTACGACAGGCTCAAGAGCCACTTCTTCACAACGCCGGACGACCGCACCGTCCTGGACCTGGTCGTGTCACTGGCCGACCTGGGCAGGGTCGTGTGCAGGGGATCCTGGTCACGGGAGGCCCTGTCCAACCTCGCATGCGTAACGGATGCGATATCATCCCATGAGCATGGGGAGATCGGAGCATCGGAGGTCTCGGAGACGATAGAGTCGTACATCGCATCCAACCAGGGGACGGCCGCCGGGACCGAGCTCATACTCAGGGATATCGCCCGCGAGCTCGTATCCCTGGAGTCCGGGTGCGACCGCACCTACGGCTCCTGGAGGAGCGCGGGGATCAGGACCATACTCGAGGCCATGCGCGAGGAGGCCCGCAGGGATTCCGCCAGGTTCACGTTCTCGGTCCGCATGGCACTGATGTTCTCGCTCGTCGCTTTCGCCTGGGCATACTGGGGCTGGGAGAACGCCTCGGTCATGCTTTTCACGATAATCGCCGTCATCGTACCGTTCCTTGAGGATTCCTGGAAGCTCTCGGTCATGCGTCTCAGCGGGACGATGCTTGGAGCCCTGGTGTTCGGCGCAGCGGTCATACTCACCGGGGACAACACTGTCGCGCTGGTGGCCATAAGCATGGCCGCGGCATACGGGTACATACTCCTGGACAACGGCCGTTACGACCGCAAGATGTTCTTCTACACGCTCATAGTCATGATAATGTCGTCTCTCACGGTGTCGCAACCGGAGTCGTCGATCGTCGCGGACCGCATCGGGTTCACGATGGCGGGGATAGCGGTGGCGATCATCGCCAACCGCGTCGTGCTTCCGTACCGCGTCAGGGACGAGAACATGGAGCTTGCGGTGAGGTCGATGCGCATAAGCCTCGAGAGGATCCGCAACATACGCGATATCCTGGACGGCAGGCCGGATGCCGAGGAGGAGGCGGGACTCGCCGTGCTGTCCGCCAGCATATCCCAGAAGATGATGCTTAACGCGGACCGTGCCTCCGACCCCCTGGCGAAGAAGTTCCAGATACGCCAGGACTCCCTGTCCGTGCAGTGCTCCTCGCTCTACAAGGCCGTGCCTCTCATGTCTCCGGAATGCCGCGAGGCCGTCAGACTGATCATGTCGGCCGACCCCGACTCGGAGGATGTGCCGGACATCGCGGACACCGGGAATCTGGACCCCTACGAGACCGAATGCGTCAGGAGGGCGGAGGGGATCATGGCCACCTACCGGAAGAACCGCAAGATGATGTTCGACCTCATCGTGGACGGGTACCTGGAGGATGGGCCTTCGGCCTCCCTCAGGATCGCGGACCGCAGGTGATGGCCGCTGTGCAACAGTAGAAGTATCCCCCCGCCGATTCGGGGTCCATGAAGCTCATGGTCATAACAGACCTGCACCAGAAGCGCTCGGTGCTTGACTGGATAAACTCCCAGATCGCTGAGAACAAGCCAGACTGCGTCCTGTTCCTGGGGGACGTCACCGACATGGGCACGGGCGAGGATGCCGCCGACATCATCTCCGGCATCGATGCGGATGTCTACGCGATTCCCGGCAACTGCGACCCCAGGGACCTCCCGGAGAAGGTCGCCGGCGTGTGCAGGGACATGCACGGGAAGGCCGCAGACCTCGGAGGATACAGGCTTGTCGGGCTCGGAGGATCCAACATCACGATTTTCGGCACCCCCTTCGAGCTGGAGGAGGACGAGATATACGACACCCTGAAGGCCAACTCCTCCGAGGGGATGATCCTGATGACGCATGCGCCGTCCTACGGGATCCTGGACCAGATACCGTCCGGCCTCAGCGTCGGGAGTCCCTCAATAAAGAAGATAGTCGACGAGTTCCACCCGATACTGGCCCTGTCCGGCCACATCCACGAGGCGATAGGCGTCGTGGAGCAGGATGGGACCGTGTTCGTCAACCCAGGCCCCGCAAGGGAATGCAGATGCGCGTTCATCAGCCTGGAGGACGGCAAGGTCGCCGATGTCAGGCTCGTCGGCCCTCTGGACTGATAAACACGGGGCGGCCCGGCCGCCTCAGTCCTTCCCCATCCTCATAGCGACGTCCCCGGTCTTGCCGTATATCTTCCGGGAGAGCATGCCGCACTCCATCCACGCGGCCTGGTAGACGGCGATCGGCGCCAAGCAGATCATGGACATGTTCCCACGAACGTCCTCCCTGTTGATCGTGCTCTTCTCGAAATTGGTTATATCGTCCATGGACACCTTCTTCAGCGACTGGGCATAGTGGTCAACGAAATGACAGTCCGAACAGATGTCTATGTCGAAGTCTCCGTCCTCCCTTGCGGTGGCCGTGACCTTGATCTTCTTGGAGCAGATGCTCATGTCTACCTCGATGGTTGAAGGCATAGCATACGCTTCGCGATGCCATATTGATATGGATATCGTTGGAAACCCCGCATCAGAACAATCTGAAGGATCTCAGGGTCCCTATGAGGTGATGTCCGTCCGTTTCCTGCTGAGGAAGTCAATAAGTTTTAAATAGGGAACCATGATTAGCCGTTTTGATTACAATGGCACTTTGGCAGGGTAAATCCAACAGGAAGCCCACCGGCGGCAGGCTCGTCGCCAACAAGGGCAAGAGGAAATTCGAGATCGGCAGAGAGAAGCAGTTCACCAGGATCGGTGCGCAGAGCCTCAAGCAGTATCGCGGAGCCGGCGGAAGTGTCAAGGTTGGAATGCTCAGCGCGGAGTACGCTAACGTCGTCGACAAGAAGACCAACACCGTCAAGAAAGTGAAAATCCTGACTGTGAAGTCCAACCCGGCCGACCCCAACTACGTTCAGCGTAACATCATGAACAAGGGTGCCACCATCACGACCGAGATCGGCGATGCCGTCGTCACTTCCAGGCCTGGACAGGACGGCGCCATCAACGCAGTGCTGCTTGAGTAATCGCGAATTCACAATCCATCTTACCGGCGCCCACGGGCGCCGGGATACCCCCTTCACCGTTGATTCCTTTGCAAACGTTATATATCCTTTAACTCTAGGGGGATTCCATGGCATACGACCCAGACGTGGCGATAACCCTCTGGCCCGAGTACTTCGACAAGGACCGCACCAGATCCGAGGGCAGGAGGCTTCCATTGGAGCTGTGCGTGTCCAAACCAGACCTGGACATCATCGCTAAGGGCGCCATGGTGCTGGACCTGGAATTCGAGGTCCGCGAAGACATGTCATATCCCAAGGCACCCCGTTCCAAGAACGGATGCGTGAAGGTCGAGAAGGGAGTGATGTCCAAGACGGAGCTCCTACCCAAGATAGGCGCCATACTGGTGCAGAACCAGAGAAGGTGAGCCTTTTGATCAGCCCGATGGACTCCCGGGTCCTGGACGCCAACGCGGAGGCGCTCGGCGTCAGTGTTGAAACCCTCATGGGCAACGCGGGCTCCGCAATCGCCGGGTTCCTGGAGGAACGCTATCGCGGTGCGTCAGTGCTGTTCGTGTGCGGACCCGGGAACAACGGCGGCGACGGGTTCGCGGCCGCGTCCATGATGGACCCGGAGAGGGTCTCGGTCGCTTTGCTGAAGGACCGGTCGGAGATACACTCCGCGGAGGCAAGGCACTTCTTCTCCCAGCTCCGCTGCCCCGTGTTCCCATACAGGGGACTCGACGGGTATGATGTGGTGGTAGACTGCGCGCTTGGCACAGGGATTAGCGGAGACCCTCGCGGACCGTACAGGACTTTCATAGAGGACAGCCTGGGATCGTCGTCACCCGTCGTGTCCGTGGACGTCCCCTCGGGATACGGGACCTCGGTCGCGGTCAGGCCTTCGGCCACCATCACTTTCCACGACATCAAGGAAGGCATGACGGAGGAGGGATGCGGCGAGATCCGCATCGCGGACATAGGCATCCCCGCAGAGGCCGCGGACACCGTAGGCCCAGGGGATATGCTCAGGTACCCCGTCCCGGGACAGAGGAGCCACAAGGGCGAGAACGGCAGACTCATGGTCATCGCCGGAGGGCCGTACTTCGGAGCGCCGATAATGGCGACGTCAGCGGCCCTCAGGACTGGCGCGGACATCGTCAGGCTATACGCCCCGTCCTCGATATACCAGATTGCAGCGGCGTCCAACCCCGTATTGATGATTAGTCAGCTTCCGGGCAGCATGCTTACCCCGGAATCCGTGGAGTTCCTCCTGGAGGAATCCGAGGGATACGACGCGGTCCTCATCGGCCCCGGCCTCGGGATCGACAGCCGCACGGTGGACGCCGTCCGGATGTTCGTGTCCCGGTGCAGGACGCCCATGGTCATCGATGCGGACGGGATCACCGCCGTGGCGGGGATGGGGTTCGACGTCCCTGTGATCCTGACACCCCATGCTGGAGAGTTCAGAAGGCTCGGCGGGTGCTGCGACACGCGCGAACTTGCCGAGAGGCTGGGCGCGGTCATCCTCAGGAAGGGGCCGATTGACGAGATCTCAGACGGGAGGCGCACCAGACTCAACCGCACCGGGACCCCTGCAATGACAGGGGCTGGGACCGGCGACGTCCTTGCTGGCTGCACGGCAGCACTGCTATCGAAGGGGATGGAGGCGTTCGACGCCGCATGCCTGGGCGCATACATCTGCGGATCGGCAGGGGAGAGATGCTTCGACAGCAAGTCGTACGGGCTCATAGCCACCGACATCGTGGAAGCGATCCCGGGTATCCTCAGGGACATGCTCCCATGACCGACATCCAGCCCGTATACGGCATACCGGCCCTGAAGGTCGGCAACTGCCTCGTGATCGGCGATCTCCACATCGGCGTGGAGTCTCATCTCAGAGCGAAGGGATTCCACCTCGTGTCGCACACCTCCGACATGCACGACGCCATAATAGAGGCGGCGGACGAGGACATCGACAGGCTGATTGTCATCGGCGATGTCAAGGACTCCGTGCCCGGGTCCACCAAGCAGGAGTACGCCGAGATTCCGGACTTCTTCGAGAGCCTCTTCGAGCGCTTCGGGATGATCGACGTGGTCCGCGGCAATCACGACACATCGATAGAGGAGTTCCTCCCCGGGAGAGTCAAGATCCGTCCGGCCACCGGGATGAGGATTGACGATGTGGGATTCGTACACGGACATACGTGGCCTTCCGAGGACGTGATGTCGTGCGATACTCTCGTGATGGCCCATAACCACCCGGCAGTAATGTTCAGGGACGGCGTCGGAAGGCAGATGACAGAGCCGTGCTGGTTCAGGGGAAGGTTCAGGGATGGCGCGTCGGATGACCGCTACCCGTCGTTGCCCTCGAGGTTCATCGTCATCCCGGCATTCAACCGCATGCTCGGAGGATCCCCGGTCAACGTCATTGACGAGGCCCTTCTCGGTCCGATACTAAACAGCGACCTCCTGGACCTGGACAACGCCCGCCTGTACCTTCTCGATGGGATAGACCTTGGAAGGAGGGGCGACCTCATGATAAGGGGCCGCGACAGGAGCCGCTGGAAGGATGCGCCCCAGAGACGCGCGAAGTACTCCTGAGCACAGCAGGAACGTTGCCCAGGAACCCTCTGCATTCATTTTCATATAAGGTTGAAAGGGTTTGTGGAAGGGAGGGCCGTAGCCCTCCGGTTTGACCCTCAGTTGCGGGTGATGGTGTCGTAGACGGATCCGTCCGCGTTCCTGATCACAGCAGTCAGAGGCATCTGCCCGGGCAGAGCATGGGTAGCGCAGGAGTTGCAGGGGTCGTAAGCCCTGAACGCCATCTCGACCATGTTCAGCAGACCGGGGGAGACCTCGAAGTTGTGGATCAGCGCCTTGGCGACCTTGGCGACATCCATGCAGATGGGACCGTTGTTGTTGGTCGTTCCGACCACGAGGTTGCATGCGGTGACGATTCCGTTCTCGTCGCATGTGTAGTCGTGGGTCAGGGTGCCTCTGGGAGCCTCGACGCAGCCGACTCCGCGGCCGCCGGGCACCAGGTCCTTCTGCTTGATGTCTCCGGATGTGAGGTCGGGGTTCTTGGCGTCCTCCAGGCACTTCTCGGCGCAGCAGACCATCTCGATGATCCTTGCCCAGTGGGTGACCAGGGTGTGCTGGCAGGGTCCCTCGACTCCGGCGTCCTTGAGGATGCCGCGGTACTCCTGCAGGTACTCGTTGGCCAGGGGCGTGGGCATCTCCTTGCACACGTTGAGCCTGGAGAGCGGGGAGGCCCTGTACAGACCGCTGTCCGGTCCGTCGACCAGTCCCTTGTACCCGGGGTTCCTCAGGTAGGGGAACTTCTCGTAGGACCAGGGCTCGACGGCCTCGGCGATGTTGTCGAGGTAGTCGTAGGGGTCGTAGAGGTGGGTCTGCTCGCCCTTCTGGTTGACGACCTTGACCTTACCGTCGTGGATCTCGAACTGGTGCTTGTCGTTGACCAGACCCATGTGGTAGGTCTCGTTGTAGTACAGGTCGGGGTTCAGCACGATGTCCATGTACTCCTTGTTGGCGTACACGACGTCCTTGAAGACCTGCATGGAGGTCTTGGCGAACTCCACCATGTCCTCGGCGTAGCTGATGATCTGTGCCTGCTCCTCCTTGGAGATGGCCTTGCTCACTCCGCCGGGGACTCCCATGACGGGATGGGTGGGCTTTCCTCCGATGATGGCCTGGACGGACTGCGCCTCACGGCGGGTCTTGACCACTGCGGATCCGAGCTCGAGGCCGACGCGGGCGACGACTCCGAGAACGTTCCTCTCCAGCGCGGGCGCGGCGGGGCCGCACACGAAGTCGGGAGCAGCCAGCGCGTAGAAGTGCGCGATGTGGCTGTGCACGAAGTGCGCGTTGTAGAACGTGTCCCTGATGAGGAATGCCGTGTCGGTGGGCTTGGCGTTGTAGCATCCGTCGATCGCCTTTGTGGAGGCCATGTGGTGGGCGCCGGGGCACACACCGCAGAGCCTGGCAGTGATCTGGTTGAGCTCTGTGACCTTCCTGCCGATGCAGAACCTCTCGAATCCCCTGAGCTCGGGAACCTGCCAGTAGGCGTTGATAACGTCTCCCTTGTCGTCCAGGAAGATCTCGATCTTCCCGTGTCCCTCGAGACGGGTGATGGGGTCGACCGTCACGCGGTTCCCGGTCACTTTCTGCTTGTCATCCCAAATAACTGGTCCTGTCATTTCACTGACCTCCTTCCTTGACAGCTCTCTTGATCAGAGACTTACCCAGGGTGTACGCGTAGAAGTACCCGAGGGGGTCCTTGATTGTGCTCATGATCTTAATGATCTCATCCTCTCCGCAGGTCGGGTCCTCGTCCAGGACGGGGAACAGCGACGCGACCGCAGTGAACATACTGGCTCCCTGCTCCTGCACATCAGGAGAGGCTCCGTAGCATCCGCGGCAGGGCTGTCCGGCCCTGGTGCACCTTGCGCCGCATCCGCCCATGGTGGCGGGTCCGAGGCACAGGATTCCCTGGTCCATGAGGCACAGCTCGGGATCGATGTCCACCTGGTAGGGCTCCTTGATCTCGGTGATCCTGCGGCTCTCCTTCCTCCTGGGGCACTCCTCGCACAGGGTCTTGGTGGTGACTCCCACGATGGTTCCCTTGGGCGGGAGGGGAACTCCGTTGTACACGAAGTCCTCGACTGCCTTCAGCAGCTGGAGGATGGACTCGGGCAGAGGCGGGCATCCGGGGATGGAGTAGTCCACGTCGACAACCTGGTCAAGGGTCTTGACGGTGTCGTAGAGGACGGGCAGGGTGAGCTCTCCCTCAGGGGCCTGGTAGGAGGTCTGGGGGATAACGGGCGCGTCCTTGTGGTACTCGTTCTGGAAGTTGGCAGAGGACGGCGTCTTGGTGTAGACGTAGTCCAGGATGTCCTTGGCTCCGCCGGGGACCAGGTTGGCCAGGGCGGGGGAACCGCCGTACATGGCGCAGGTTCCGTAGGCGACGAGGATCGTGGACTTCTGCCTGAGCAGCTTCGCCATGTGCTCGTTCTCGGAGTTCCTGATGGCTCCGTTGATGAGGGTGACGGTGATCTCCCCGTCCTCCATGGCGGCGATGTCCTTCTCCTTTCCGTCGGCGGCAACAGGCCACATGACGATCTCGGCCATGTCTCCGACGGTCAGGATCCTCTCGTGGATGTCGAGGAGCGAGACGTCGCATCCTCCGCAAGCGGCGGTCCAGTAGACGGCCAGCTTGATCTTTCCTCCGGGGGGTGCTCCGGGGAGGAGCGGACCCATGTCGGAGGCCTTCAGCTTGACATCCTCGGGAATCTTGGAGTCGTTGGGGTTGGCCACGGGAGGGACGACGAACGCGTCAGGGGCGGGTCCTGCGCCTGCGGGTGCGGGCGCGGGGGCTGCCTTCTTCTCCTCGACCTTCACAGAGGCCTTGGTGGCGGCGGGCTCACTCTTCTTGGCCGCCTCTGCCTTGGGCTCGGCGTCCTTCTTCTTGAACAGCTTGTCAAAGAATCCCATCAGTTCACCTCCTTCTTCAGAGGGGTAGGTCCGAGCTCCTTGATGACGTCGACGAACTCGACGATCGTCTTCTGGAACTTCTCTCCCTCGGATGCGGAGACCCACTCGAGCTTGAGCCTCTTGGGGTCGAATCCGTACTGCTCCAGGACCATCCTCAGGAGGGCGATCCTCCTCCTGGCCCTGTAGTTACCGCCGATGTAGTGGCAGTCAGCAGGGTGGCATCCCAGGACCATGACTCCGTCGGCTCCCTTGGAGAAGGCCCTGAGTACGAACTCGGGGTCGACACGTGCGGAGCACATTGTCCTGATGATACGGAAGTTGGTCGGCATCTGGAGCCTTGCGACTCCGGCTCCGTCTGCACCGGCGTAGGAACACCAGTTGCAGCAGAACGTGACGATTCTAGGTTCGAAATCAGCCATCGTAATCACTCTCCTCCCACGGGGTAGTCGAGGCATGCATCGATCTCTGCGATGATCTGCTTGCCCCTGAATCCTCTCTGCTCCATGGCACCGGCAGGACAGGAGGCCACGCAGCTTCCGCATCCCTTGCACAGACCGGCGTTCACATTGCTCTTGAGGGTTCCGTTGGGCTGCTCCACCAGAGTGATGGCGTTGTAGTCGCAGCATCCGACGCAGACTCCGCATCCGTCACAGCGGTCGGGGTTGGAGACGGCGGTGATACCCTCGGAGATCAGCTTGTCCTTGGTGATGACGGTCAGCATCCTGGAAGCGGCTCCGGAAGCCTGAGCGATGCACTCGTCCATGAACTTGGGCCAGTGGGCGGCACCTGCGACGTAGACACCCTCGGTGGCGAAGTCGACGGGCCTCAGCTTCTGGTGGGCCTCGAAGTAGAATCCGTCCTTGGAGATGGGGACCTTGACCATCTTGGCGAGGTTCTCCTTGTTCTCTCTGTCGGGGGCGATTCCGGCGGCCAGGATCAGGGCGTCGACGGGGATCTCCACCTCGGCTCCGAGTGTGGAGTCGAAGGCCTTCACGACGTTGCCGTCATAGGCGGGCAGGTCGTTGTCGACGGGGTACCTCAGGAACTTGACGCCCATCTGGCAGGCCCTCTGGTACAGCTCCTCGCGGAATCCGTAGGTCCTGATGTCCTTGTGGACGATGGTGACGTTTGCCATCGGGTTCTTCATCTTGATCTGGATGGCCTCCCTGAGGGATGCGGCGCAGCAGACACGGCTGCAGTAGGCGACATCCTTGCTCCTGGAACCGACGCACTGGATGAAGACGACGTTCTCGGCGTTGAAGCTGCCATCCTCGATCTTCTTCTCGGCGACGGTCTGGGTCATCACCTTCGGGTCCTTGCCGTTGTTGTACTCGGTGGGCTCGTAGGGGGTCGCACCGACGGCGAACAGAACTGCTCCGACGGGATACTCGGTGTTGTCGGAGAGCTGCAGCTTGAAGTTGCCCACGTATCCGGGGATGTCCTTGACGGTAACTCCCTTGTGGACGGTGATGAGCTTGCAGTTCTCGACCTTCTTGATGGTCTCAGCCAGGAAGTCCTGGACGGCGATTCCGTCCTCCTTGTGCCTGAAGTTGCGGGCGAATCCACCCAGCTCCTTCTCCCTCTCGACGAGGTGCACGGGGACTCCCTGAGCGGCGATGTCCAGAGCGGCGGACATACCGGTGATTCCTCCACCGATGACGGCGGCGGCGTTCGTGACGGGGATCTCGGCGCCGACGAGGGGCTCGAGCAGGCATGCCTTGGCGATGGCCATCCTGAGCAGGTCCTTTGCCTTCTTGGTGGCGGCCTCGTGCTCGTGCATGTGGATCCAGGAGCACTGGTCACGGATGTTAGCCATGTTGCAGAGATACTTGTTCAGACCGCCGTTCCTGCAGGCCTCCCTGAAGAGGGGCTCGTGTGTCCTGGGTGTGCAGGACGCGACGACGACCCTGTTGAGGTCGTGCTCTTTGATGGCTGCGGAAATCGACTCGAGGCAGTCCTGGGCGCAAGCGTACTGGGATTCCTGTGCGATGACGACGTTGGGCAGACCCTTGGCGTACTCGGCGACAGCAGGGACATCGACCACGGATCCGATGTTGATACCGCAGTGGCAGACCCATACTCCGACGCGGGGCTCCTTGCCCTCGACGTCCTTCTCCGGGGGATACTCCTTGGGCGCGCAGGGCTCGAACTTGTCGTCCACGATCCAGGCACCAGCCTTGGCGGAAGAACCGCAGGCCTCGGCGACGGATGTGGGGATGTCCTTGGGCGCGGCGAAGGCACCGGTCACGAAGATACCCTTCCTGGTTGTCTCCAGGGGGTGGTAGACGCTTGTCTTGCAGAAGCCGTACTCGTTGAGCTCAATTCCGAGCATGTCGGCGAACTCCTGGGCGCCCGCGGGCGGAGCCAGACCAACGGACAGGACCACGATGTCGAACTCCTCGGAGACTCCGTCGTTGTTGTCGTCGGTGTAGTTGATGGTCAGCTTCTTGGTAACAGGGTCCTCCTCGATGTTGGAGACACGGGCTCCCCTGTGCATCTTGATGCCGTACTCGTTCTCACCGCGGTGGATGTAGGCCTCGAACTCCTTTCCGTAGGACCTGATGTCCATGAAGAAGATGTCCTCCTGGAGGTCACCGTGCTCCTTGGTGATCATGGCCTGCTTGGTGGCGTACATGCAGCACACGGACGAGCAGTACTTCTTCCAGCCCTTCTTCTCGGACCTGGAACCGCAGCACTGGATGTAGGCGACCTTCTTGGGGTCCTCTCCGGAGGAGGGAACCACGA
Source organism: Methanomassiliicoccaceae archaeon UBA71 (assembly GCA_002504405.1). Lineage (GTDB taxonomy): Archaea > Thermoplasmatota > Thermoplasmata > Methanomassiliicoccales > Methanomethylophilaceae > Methanoprimaticola. Next base: position 309,295 of record DARO01000005.1, on the reverse strand, counting down.
TGTGTCCCCTGTGGGGACCGGAGGCGCACATCATCCTCTCGTACTCGATGGCTGTTACCACGTTCTGGTACCTGCCGTATCCGTACTCGGTGGCGATGCTGGCGTCCCAGACCTGGAATCCGGTGGCTGCGATGATGGAACCGACCTCGAGGGTGATGATCTCATCCTTGTCGTCGTAGTGGATGGCACCCTTTCCGCAGTTCTTGGCGCAGAGACCGCACTTCCCTTTCTGGATCATGTTACATTTCTCACCGTCGATGATCGCCACACGGGGGACGGCCTGCGCGTGAGGAATGTATATGGCCTTCCTGTTGGTGAGGCCAAACTCATACTTGTCGGGAATGTTCTTAACAGGACACTTGGCGAGACAGTCGCCGCATCCGGTACACTCCTTCGGGTTGACGTACCTGGCCTTCTTGAGGACGGTGACCTTGAAGTCGCCGGCCTCTCCCTCTACCTTCTGGACCTCATGGTAGGTCAGAACGCTGATGTTGGGATGTCCAGCACAGTCCGCCATCTTGGGGGACAGAATGCAAGCGGAACAGTCGTTCGTCGGGAAAGTCTTGTCCAGACGGCACATTATTCCACCGATGGTGGGGTCCTTCTCCACCAGGTAGACATGAATGCCCCTGTCTGCAAGATCCAACGAAGCCTGAATACCTGCAATTCCTCCACCGATAACCAATGCCGATTTACTCAAATCATTGCCTCCGTATACCAACTGGTGGTTGGAATGATTCTTGAATGCGGACTTTGGTATATTAATTGGTACTAAGAAAATTTAATATACTGATATTCATTTTGTTAACAGCATCTTGTTCTGGAAAATTTATTATCACCTAAAATATTTAGGGTAGACTAAATATAATTGTGCCAGATAATCGTTAAACATTGTTAAATGGTATTATTAGAAAGGATAATGCAACAATTAATTTTGTTGATTTTTCAAAATTCCTTCGTATGTTTACGAAGGATTTTTACCTCCTTTTCCAGGATGGTATTGATTAAATACAATGATTGAAAAAAATTACACTCGAGGATATGCTGGCTATCATACATCCATCGATCCTTGGATGCATCCAGTGAATCGTAATACTAATTATCAATTGGTGTTACTGATTCGAAAATCGTTGCCAGACCCCTGTTTTCCTCCGAAAAACTACCCACAATCTTACCGAATCGTCGAATTTTAGGAGCATACAAACATTCGCCGGCATAATCGAGGAGGGCGGAAACATTTTATCCGCCTCCCGATTCAATCAGACCCATGGTCGTCAAGTCCAAACGCGGCAGGAGGAGGTACGTCGCTTTCGAGGTACCATGCGGAACAGGACGCGATGAGCTCTCATCGGTCGTGGACGGCTGCGCCTCTGCAAAGGTCATCACATGCTACAAGGGCCTGGCGACCGTGAGATGCTCGCCTGAGGAGAGGGACCCCGTGGTGAACGCGGTGCTGGAGGGGATGCCGGGAAGCCGCTCCATAAAGACATCCGGCACGCTAAGGACGCTCAGGGACGAGTACCCCGAGCTCAGGGTCCCCAGAAAGCGCAAGAAATGATCGCAACCGCTCTGCGGGACGAAGATAAACGTCTTTATACTGCCCCTGTATCACAGTCGCGTAGGAAATAGGAGCAGGCATTATGCAACCCGGACAGATGGCTTATGACAGGGGGATCACCGTGTTCTCCCCCGATGGAAGGTTGTTCCAAGTCGAGTATGCTCGCGAGGCCGTGAAGAAGGGATCCACGACCATCGGGCTGAAATACAAGGGCGGAGTCGCACTCATCGTCGACAAGCGCTCATCCAGCAAGCTGCTGGAGCCCGGTTCCACGGAGAAGATCCACGAGATCGACGACTTCATCGGTTGCGCGACCTCTGGACTCGTCGCTGATGCCAGAGTGCTCGTCGACGAAGCCAGGAAGAACGCCCAGATCCACAGGGTGAACTTCGGCGAGAACATCTCGGTCGAGATGCTGGTCAAGAAGGTCTGCGACTACAAGCAGAACTACACCCAGTACGGGGGAGTGCGCCCGTTCGGGACCGCCCTGCTCGTAGCTGGAACCGACGACCTCGGCGCCCACCTGTTCGAGACGGACCCCTCCGGCGCCCTGGTGGCCTACAAGGCGACAGGGATCGGAAGCGGCCGTGCAGCGGTTATGGAGGTCTTCGAGAAGGAGTTCCAGGACGGAATGAGCTACGAGGATGCCATCATGCTCGGGCTCAAGGCACTGGGAGCCGCCATAGAGGACACCCCCAAGACCGAGTCGGTGGAGATCGGCGTCGCCGACATAGGCCGTAAGTTCAGGAGGCTCTCCGAGGAGGAGGTCTCCGCCTTCATCTCCAAACTGTGAGGGAGACGATGGTCAACCTCGACGATGCGATAGTGGCCAGACTGGAGTCCCACGGAGAAACCTTCGAGATTCTCCTGGATCCAGCAGTGTTCGACCTCATCAAACAGGGGAAGAAGTTCGACATCGTCGAGTACATGGCGGTCGAAGACGTCTTCAAGAATGCCAGCAAGGGGACCCGCCCCCCGGAGGACAAGATCAAGGAGGCCTTCGGGACGGAGGAGATAGCGGAAATCGCCAGGACAATCGTCGAGAAAGGCGATATCCAGATCACCGCCGAGCAGCGCAAGGAGATGCTCGAAGCCAAGAAGCAGCAGGTGATCACCTACATCGCCGCCAACGCCATCAACCCCCAGACGAAAACGCCCCACCCTCCCCTCAGGATCCAGCTCGCCCTTGAGGAGGCGAAGTTCCATGTGGACCCCTTCAAACCCCTCGAGAAGGAAATCGAGGAGGCGATGAAGCTCCTGCGTCCCCTCATGCCCATCAGGTTCGAGAAGAGCAGGATAGCGATCAAGCTCAACGGCACTGACTACGGCAGGTGCTATGACGACATCATCCACTACGGGATGGTCGAGAGGGAGGAGTGGACGGCGGACGGCTCGTGGATCGGCCTCATGGAGATCCCCGCAGGCCTCATTACCGAGCTCACGGACAAGCTCAAGCACAAGACTAAGGGCTCAGCTTCCGTGAAGCTCGTCAGTTGAATTTTCAAGGAAGAAGTGATTGATATGGAAAGAAGAAACGCCAGACAGACGCGCGAGATCGTCGTGCCCGGCGACGTCCTCGACGGCACCGGCATGAAGCCCGGTGAGAACGCCTACCTGTCCGATGGGAAGGTCCGCGCCAGCGTCATGGGCGTCCGCAACGTGTTCCAGAACACGGTGGGCGTCATCCCCCTGAAGGGCTGCTACATGCCCACGTCCGGGGACACGGTCATAGGCGTGATCGTAGATATCGGGCCCTCCAACTGGCTCGTGGACATCGGCGCACCCTACCCCGCGCCGCTGCACGTGAACGAGGTCCCCTGGAAGGTGGAGTTCGGGGACACGTCCCGCTACCTCGGCATGGGCAACGTGGTCCTCCTGAAGGTCCTGTCCGTGGACGAGAGCAAGAAGATCCAGGTGACGATGAAGGACTCCGGTCTCAGGAAGATCGAGGGAGGGAGGCTCGTGAAGATCTCCCACTCCAAGGTCTCCAGGGTCATCGGAAAGAGCGGCTCCATGATCTCCATGCTGAAGAACATGACCGACTGCCGCATAACCGTCGGACAAAACGGAATGATCTGGATCGACGGCGACGACGAGAACGCGGATGTGGCCGTGCAGGCGATCAAGATGATCGAGGAGAAGGCCCAGAGCGGCAACCTCACAGACAAAGTCAAAGAATTTATCGAGAGCAAGCTCCCCCAGAGCGAAGAGTACGATGATGAGGGGGATGAGTGACCATGAGCGGACACACTGATATGGTATTGGTTGATGAGAACGGCATGCGTATCGACGGCAGGACCGCCGAGGAGCACAGGCACATCAAGATCGAGGCCGGAGTCCTCGAGAACGCGGACGGATCCGCGTACGTTGAGATCGGAAAGAACAAGGTCCTTGCTGCGGTCTACGGACCTAGGGAATGCCACCCCAGGCACCTCCAGAATCCCCAGAAGGCCATCGTCCAGTGCAAGTACAACATGCAGGCGTTCTCCGTCAGCGATAGGAAGAGGCCCGGCCCGGACAGGAGGTCCATCGAGATCTCCAAGATCATCTCGGAGGCTCTGGAGAAGGTCGTCCTCACCGAGCTCTATCCCCGCGCATCCATCGATGTGTACATAGAGATCCTCCAGGCCAACGCCGGTACCAGGTGCGCAGGCCTCACCGCCGCATCCGTCGCACTGGCCGATGCGGGCATCCCCATGAGGGACATCGTCCCCGCCATCGCCGCCGGAAAGGCCGACGGCCACGTCCTCCTCGACCTCAACAAGGAGGAGGACAACTACGGCCAGGCCGATGTGCCCATCGCCATCATGCCCTCCACCGACGAGATAGTCCTTCTCCAGATGGACGGGAACATGACCCGCGAGGAGTTCGACCACGCCATCGAGCTGGCCGTAAACGCCTGCCACGAGGTCCACGACCTGCAGGTGGACGCCCTCAAGAGGCGCTACTCCAAACCCGCGAAGGAGGGATCCGAATGAGCAGCGAGATAATGTCCGAGATCAAGCGCGACCACATCATGAAGCTCCTCGCCGACGGGAAGAGGCAGGACGGCCGCGGAGTCACCGATACCAGGAAGCTGGAGGTCGAGGTGAACTGCATCGAGAGCGCCGACGGTTCCGCGAGGATCAAGCTCGGGAAGACCGAGGTCATCGCGGGAGTAAAGATCATTCCCGGCACACCGTTCGGAGACACGCCCACGAGCGGGGTCCTCACGACGGGTGCAGAGCTCATACCCATGGCCCACCCCACGTTCGAGTCCGGACCCCCCGGAGAGGATGCCATCGAGCTCGCACGTGTCGTGGACCGCGGGATCCGCGAGTCCGGCATGGTCGACGTCGAGGCCCTGTGCATCACCCCCGGAGAGGAGGTGTGGATGTGCTTCGTTGACATCTACGCACTCAACTACGACGGCAACCTGTTCGACGCCGCCAACATAGCCACGGTGTGCGCGCTAAAGAGCGCGACCATCCCCGGCGAGCAGTACGGGAAGGGCGAGAACAAGCCCCTGCCCATAACATGCCTCCCCATATCGGTGACCGAGGTCAAAGTCGGAAACACTTTAATAGTAGACCCCGACTACGACGAAGAGCAGATTTCATCCGCACGCCTTACTGTCACGACTGATGACAACGGAAACTTCAGGGCGATGCAGAAGGGAGGCCGCGGTTCAATAACGCTCGACGAACTCAGCCTCTGCCTCGACAGGGCCGTGGAGATCGGTGCGGAAATCAGGAAAATCATCGGGTGATCTTCAATGGCAAAGAGAACAGAGAAGGCAGGCAGCGCAGGAAGGTTCGGCGCAAGGTACGGAGTCATCGTGCGCAACAGGGTCAAGAACATCGAGGCCCAGCAGAAAGCGAAGCACGAGTGCCCCGTCTGCCACCACGCCTCCGTGAAAAGGGAGAGCTCCGGCATCTGGTACTGCAAACACTGCAACACCAAGTTCGCCGCAGGCGCCTACAGCCCCAAGAACAAGAAGGAGCTGTCCCAGGTCAGTGAGAACTGAGTCCCAGGGTGGTCCGATTGTACAGATGCGCGAAGTGCAATGAGCCTGTCAGGAACGTCAACGCCCTGGGGCTCCAGTGCGAGAAGTGCGGATCCAAGATCTTCTTCAAGGAGAGACCCAACGTGAAGAAGGTCCTCAAGTCCGACTGAGCGATGCTCAGCGCCAAGCTGACGATACAAGGGCCGGCGGCGTCGGTCGCCGTGCCCGCTATCGCACCGGAGGCGGGCAGGGAACTCCCCCGCACCGAGACCTCCATAGGCCTGAATGACGGAGTCGCGGTCATCGACATAACTGCCGCGGACACGTCCGCCATGAGGGCGGCGCTCAACTCATACCTCGAATGCATCAGGATAATTGAGGACATCGAAAGCCTGACGGAGATGAAGAAATGAACGGAATCAGCCCCCAGCTCCAGAACCAGATCACGCAGTTCCAGCAGGTCCAGCAGCAGCTCCAGGCGGTCAGCACCCAGAAGATGCAGTACGACGCCCAGAAGCGCGAGCTCACCAGGACCCTGGAGGAGCTCGCAGCCAGCACCGGCGCCGTATACAAGTCCGCCGGCTCCCTCCTCATCAAGGTCGATGACAGGGACGCCCTCAAGGGCGAGCTGGAGGAGTCCGTCGAGATGATGGACGTTAGGATCAGCTCCCTGGAACGCCAGGAGAACAGCCTCAAGGAGAAGTACCAGGTCCTCCAGGAGGCCATCAACGCTGCCATGGGCAACATGCCCAAGGCCTGAAACACGTTGCAGGACCGGCCTACCACCAGGATGGTCGGTCCCCCCCCCCCATTATATATCGCATCATCCATGCCGTCGCCATGGATGCACTCGTACTGCAGGATGTACGCAAATCCTACGGCACAAGGGAGGCCGTTCACGGCATATCCCTGAAGGTCCACGAAGGCGAGATCTACGGCCTCATCGGACACAACGGCGCCGGGAAGACCACTACCCTGCGCATGATATCCACGCTCCTCAGGATCACCTCCGGCAGCATATCTGTTTACGGCCACGATGTGTCCTCGGAGCCCGATGAGGTGCGCAAGATCATCAGCTACCTCCCCGAGGACGCCGGGGCCTACAAGGACCTCACAGGCAGGGCCTACCTCCAGTTCATGGCCAGCTTCTTCGCCTCCGGCCCCGAGAGGGATGCCATGGTCGAGAAGGGCATCACGCTGGCGGACCTCGGCGACAGGATAGACTCCAAGGTGGACACGTACAGCAAGGGGATGATGCGCAGGCTGCTCATCGCGAGGGCCATCATGCCCTCGCCGAAGCTCGCGATACTCGACGAGGTAACCTCCGGCCTTGATGTGATCAACTCCTACGAGATCAGGGAGATCATCAGATCGATCGCGGCTGGGGGCGTCACCGTGGTTATGTCCTCCCACAACATGTTCGAGGTCGACATGCTCTGCGACAGGGTGGGGATGATCGATCAGGGGAACCTCATACTCGAGGGGACGCCCACCGACCTGAAGAGGGAGTACGGGATGGACACCCTGGAGGAGGTCTTCGTGAAGGCGGTGAGAGGATGAGTCACCTGAGCAGCATTGTAAGGAAGGAGCTGAAGGAGCTCCTCACCCCGGGATCGGTGATATCGGTCCTGGTCATGGTATTCCTTTTCGCAGGGATGGGCGGACTCATCGGAGGGGAGGTCGAGAAAGCCTCCGAGCTGCCGTCGTTCGGACTCGTCGCGGACGACACCGACTACTATGAGGGCTGGAACCCCTACCAGTACCTCGTCAGCCAATACGGGGACCAGTCAGACAAGGTGGTCCTCATGGAGAGCCAATACGGCGATGAGGAGGCGATCATCGCCGAGATGCAGGAGAAGGGCATCAGCTCGGTCCTCGCACTCCCGGCCGCGGACGATTTCAGAATGAGCATCGAGAGCGGCATCCAGGTCGTCGTGGAGCAGTACTACCTGTTCGAACCGACGGGGATGTTCGGAACGATATCCTCCAGCCTGGCAACATCCATCGTGGCAATGCTCAACACGGACCTGTCCGAGATACTCATATCCGGCATGAGCGAGGATGCGGACTACGCGTTCCTCACCAGCCCCCTGGTGTCATCGGGCGATGATGTCAAGACCGTCATCGACGGAGTCGCCCACGAGGGGGTGACCCCGGCGGAGATAGCCAACACGATCTCCAGCCAGACGCTGATGATACCCATAGTGATCATGATTGTCATCGTTATGATAGGCAGCATCGTCATCAGCTCGATAGGATCCGAGAAGGAGAACAAGACCCTGGAGACCCTGCTTACGCTACCCATCAAGAGGACCACCATCGTCAGCGGCAAGATAGTTGCATCCGCGATAGTCGGACTTGTGTACGGGCTTGCGTACATGGTGGGCATGAGCTTCTACATGGGATCGCTCATGTCACCCGCATCCGTCGGCAACGTGGACCTGGCCGCCCTCGGCATGTCCCTCGACATGGTCGACTGGGTGCTCATCCTGATATCGATGTTCCTGTCGATAATATGCGCCCTCGGCATCTGCATGGTGCTCGGCGCCTTCGCCAAGAACTACAAGTCCGCGCAGACGATGACCATGCCCCTCAGCATACTCGCCATGGTACCCATGTTCGTCATCATGTTCTCCGGATGGTACGGGGCGGGTGCCGTCGTTCAGGGAATCACGTTCGCGATCCCGTTCTCCCACCCGATGATGGCCATGCAGGCCCTCATGTACGGTGACGTCACCCTAGTCGTAGCCGGCATCGCGTATATGCTCGTGTTCGCCCTGGCCACCATCCTGGTGACGGTCAAACTGTACAACTCGGACATACTGATCACCGGCCTCGGACAGAACAAGACCCTCCAGAGGCTCACTGGGAAGTCCTGATTCAAACGGCGCCCTCTGGCGCCCCCTTACTTTTTATCTTTTCTCAACTTTCCCACGGGACATGCTGAACCGCATCGCAGAGGAGCTCCGCACAGGCAAGAAGGTCATCCTGGTACACGGCAACGCCGACATGGACGCGCTGGGATCCGCCTATGCGGTGGCCGCCTCGTTCCCGGAGGCGGACATCTACGCGCCCAACGGACTGGACCGCGTGTCCAGGATGGTGGCGGACAAGATGGACGTGCGGGTCCTGGAATCGTGCGACATTTCGCGCTACGACAGGGTGGTTGTCGTGGACACCTCCTCTCCGGAGCAGCTCGAGACCGTCCCGTGCATCCCACGCGACTCCATCGTGATCGACCACCACAAGCCCACCGGGAAATGGGATGTGGACATGTTCTTCTGCGACGACACCAGGACCTCCTGCTGCGAGATAATCAAGGACCTTCTGGATGCCGCCGGGGTCACTATCAGCAGGGACGTCGCCCTGATGCTGATGGGCGGCATGCTCACGGACAGCGGCCACTTCCAGTACGCGAAGCCCGCCATGATGCACACGTTCGCCGACCTGATGGTCAGATGCGGGGTGGAGATGGACGAGGCAACGGACCTCACCAGGGCGTCCGTCAGCATGTCCGAGAAGGTCGCCATGCTGAAGGCCGCCAGCCGCATCAGGTTCGAGAGGGTGGGGGACATGATCGTCGCCGTATCCTACGGGGGGAGCTTCGAGGCATCGGCCTGCAGGGCGATATTGGCCGCCGGCGCCGACGTCGTCTTCGTCGGTTCTCAAAGGGACGAGTGCTTCAGGCTCAGCGCCAGGGCGACCCAGGAGGCTGTCAGGAGGGGCGTCCACCTAGGGGACATACTCTCCGGGATCGGGGAGGAAACCGTATCTGACGGTGGAGGACACGGAGGGGCTGCCGGGCTGAGCGGAGTCGGGGATGTGGAGGCGATGCTCAACATCTGCATGGGAAGGACCATGGAGGTCTTCCGCGACATCAAGAAGCGGGACCTCATGGAGAAAGCGAATTAAGGGGTTTGCCCAGAGGTCATCTGAGCTTGGTGATCCCCTCGAGGACCTTGAGGATCGCCTGGTAGTTCTCGGGCTTCTCCTCGAAGTAGTCCCTCACGGGCTTGAGGGTCTCGGCGAGGCCGTCGGTGACCCCGGCCTTGAGATCCACAGGGGAGAGGGACCCTCCGAAGTAGGCCTCGGACAGAGCATCGTAGTCGGCGAAGTCGACGGGGCCTCCGTACTTCTCGGGCCTCTCGATGTGCATGGGCCCGTTCCTCGGGAACAGGATGTACTTGCACAGCATCAGGACGGGGTTCTCCCCCTCGTGCTCCTTCTCGGGCGGGCAGTAAGCCTTCTTCATCTTGGCGGCTATCGAGTCCCTGTCGTCATGGATCCTGACGCTCCCGTTGGGATCGCTCTTGGACATCTTCGATTCCACGGGGTCCATCCTGTTGCCTCCCTTCAGACCGGGGAGCAGGGGGGTGTGGACCGCGATCGGCTTCTTCCATCCAAGCTTGTCCGCGGCGTCCCTGGCGAGCATATGGGCCCTCCTCTGGTCCAGGCCGGCGTAGGCCACATCCTGGCCCATGCAGAATATGTCCGTGGCCTGGAGGATGGGGTAGAACACCTTGGATGTGTCGACCTCGGCCTCGTCCTCGGACCTGCCCATGATCGTCATGGCCCTCTTGACCCTCGAAAGCGAGGTGACCTTGGCCACCTTGATGGCCATCTCCCAGTACTCGATGTCGCTGAGGATGTCGCTGGCGTACTTGAACTCCACCCTGTCGGCGGGGACTCCGAGAGCGATGAAGCAATCCTGCATGTACCTGGCGCAGGTGCGTATGTTCTCCAGGTCGCCGCCGAGCTTGTCGTTGATGTAGGCGTGCCAGTCGGCCCAGAACACTGTTACCTTGAACCCGGCGTCGCAGAGGTCCCTGATCTTCTGGGCGACGAGGACCCAGCCCAGGTGGACGAGTCCGGAGGGCTCGAATCCTATGTATGCGGTCGGCTCCTCCTTCTCTGTAAGGAGGGCGCGGAGCTCCTCCTCGGTCACAATCTCCTCCGTGTTGCGCGTCACAAGGGCAAGCCTCTGTTCGACATCCATGGTAATCGTCCGCCCAATACGCGAACACTATAAAAATGGATGTCGTTGCAGATGGCGATGGCCGTCAGATTCCCGCTTCTCACCGAGTCCTTCCTCTCGTCACAGGTCGTGGACATGGGGGGATACCCGTACTTCGTCAACCCTATCAGCGACGGGATTCCCGCGCTCAGCAAGGAACTCCTCGATGAGGTGTCGGCAGGGATTGCGGAGGTCTGCGATCTGGACTGCGACCTCATCCTGGCACCCGAGGCGATGGGCATCCCGCTGGCGACGGCGCTCTCCATGAGGACGGGGCTTCCGTTCTCGATCATACGCAAGAGGCGCTACGGCCTTCCCGGCGAGATACGCCTCGACCAGACCACCGGCTACTCCGGGTCGGCCATGTACATCAACGGCGTCCGGAAAGGCTCCAGGATCCTGATAGTAGACGATGTCGTCAGCACAGGCGGCACCCTGAGGTCTGTAGTGGGCGCCCTCAGAGGAGGCGGCGTCCGCGTCTCCGAGGCTGTTGTCGTCTTCAGCAAGTGCGATGACCTGGACGCCCTTGGCCACGAGCTCGGGGTCCCAGTGCGCCGCCTGCTCGATGTACGGTCCTCGTCCGGTAGGCCGGAGATAGTTGAACAGTGACTGCACACGTTCGGCTTTTGACCCCGGGTGTTGAAGGCGCCCCATGGACCCGTCTCTCGCAGGGATGTGCATGGTCATGTCTCTCGTCGGCGCGGGGCTGGGGCTATTCAGCGGTCTCGCCCCCGGGATACACGTCAACACGCTCGCGGCGATGCTGGCATCCTCTGCGGCGACGGTCACCTCCCTCATGCCGGCCGGCATCGGTGATGACGGAGCATCCATCGCCGTCTGCTGCTGCATTATGTCGGCCTCCGTCGTACACTCATTCGTGGACTTCGTGCCGTCGGTCTTCATCGGGGCCCCGGACGGAGAGGATTCCGTGTCGGTCCTCCCGGGACACCGCCTCCTGCTCCAGGGAAGGGGGATGGCGGCTGTGAGGGCCGCTGCGATTGGGAGCCTGATAGGTGCCGTCGCGGCGATCTCCCTGGCGATACCCCTGCAGTGGATTCTGATGAACGGGGCGGACGAGCCCCTGGAGAGACTCACCCCTGCCGTCCTCATCACCGCCGCGTCGGTCATCCTCTACGGGGAATGGCGCCGCGGTACCGGGGCCTGGGGGATTGTGGCGTTCACGATCTCCGGCTTCCTGGGTCTTGCCTGCATGACTTTCCCCATTCCCGTGGATGGAGCCCTAGGAGAGGGCAGCATCATGCTCCCCCTCCTGACCGGCCTCTTCGGCATACCTGTCCTGCTGGAATCAGCGGACGGCGGGAGGATGCCGCCACAGCGCGAAGAAAGGGACGACCCGGTCGGCCCACTGCCCGGCCTGAGGGGAGTCCTCATGGGCACGGTGGCCGGATGGTTCCCCGGGATCACCGCCACGGTGGGTGCGTCCATGTCCGCCATGGTATTTCCAGAGGACCGCCCCGAGAGGTTCATATCCACTGTCGCTTCGGTGGGGACGGTGACCTCGGTGCTCTCGCTGGTCACCCTGTCGGTCTCGGGGGACGGGAGATCCGGCACCGCCCTGGCAATCGGAGATATCGCGGGGGATGCGATGACCGGGTTCATGTCCCAGGGCTTCCTCCTACTCCTCCTGTCTGCCTCAGTAGCCGCGCTGTCCGGATACTGGCTCACCATCGCGTCCGGCAGAGCGATGTCCATGGCGGTCGGCAGGGTCAGATCGAGGTCCCTCGGCAGATCCGTGATCGCCCTGCTGGCTGTCCTGACCCTGGTCCTGACCGGGCCCTGGGGCGTTGTCATCCTTGTCTGCTCGACCGTCGTCGGAATGCTGCCGGCTGCCGGTGGCACCGGCAGGATCCCCTTGGTGGGATGCCTGCTGATGCCCGTGATATTGTTCGAGTTCGGATTATTCCGAGAGCTTCGAAGCCGCCTTGGACATGAACTTAGCGTTGTCGACGACGAATCTCTCATGGGTCCCGGACCCGATCTCCCCGCAGGCGTCCCTCACGACGACCTTGAAGACCAGGCGCCTCCTGTCGATCTCCACCAACTCCGTCTCGCAGACAGCCGCCATGCCCACGGGCGTCGCCGCCGAGTGGGAGATGTCCAGATGGGTGCCGACCGTGCTGGAGCCCTCGTCCAGGAATGGGGCGACGCTTCCGCTGGCGGTTGCCTCTATGAGCGCGATCATCGCCGGGGTGGCGAAGACCTGGAGCGTCCCGCTCCCGAGCGCATCGGCGGTGTTCTGGAGGGTCACCTCAACCCTCTTCTCTCCCTTTATGCCTGTGCTGAGCATGATTCCCCGAAGGCCTCGCCCCTATAATAGATACAGTTTTACCGACAGGACCCATACAGTCAACCATGGGATTGGAAGATGACCTCTACGAGGAACTGTACGAATTGAGGGAGGCGCTCAGGGAGGACCGGAGGGGGGCGAACGGACGCATACCCACGGTATGCTCGGATGAGGCGCTCAGGGAGATGTCCAGGCGCGTGCCTGTGAAGGTCGAGGACTTCTCTGCGATAGTGGGGGTCGGCCAGAGGTTCGTGGAGCTCTACGGGGAGGACTTCCTGAGTATCACCCGCAAATACGCCATCACGGCGGCCAACGGATCCAATATAGACGAGGAGGCAGCCAACACTCTCCGCGAACTGGAGAAGAAGCTCATAAACATCAACAAGAGCAACCGCCTCCTATTCCAACCCAGGATCATCAGGAAGAACACCTTCGACCTGATGACGCTGCCGGAGGCCGACGTCATGGGCCTCCTCTTCGGCAGGAAGAGGGTGCTGAAGCTGTGCGACTCCGCCAAGAGCCCGGAGGATGCCAAGGTGTACAAGCACCTGAACGAGATCATACGCGAGGTCAACAGGGAGCAGAGGGACAAGGGACAGTACGACCTATACATCGGCTATCCGTTCGTGCAGGGCAAGATGCCGGACGGCGAGATGGATGTCCGCGCGCCCCTCGCCCTCTTCCCGGTCATCCTGGAGAAGGACACGCGCACGATATCGCTCACCATGGACAACTCCCGCGATACCGTGTACAACAACACCCTCGTACTCGGCATAATCAAATCGGGAGGGCAGAACCGGCCGCTTCCAGACAACGTGATCGAGGACTACACGGGGGAGACGTTCATCACCAACCTGGTCGCGTTCTACGAGCAGAACGGGATCAGGCTCGAGACGAACTACAGCCTCCCCGTGCCGTTCGTGGATTACAAGGCAGGCGAGTTCCCTAAGTACCTCGCGGGGGACATGGAGATGGTCCCCAACGTGATGCTCGGGAAGTACCCGACATACTCCAGCTCGATACAGAGGGACTTCGACGGCGTCCTGGCCGGAAGGGAGATTAACGGGATCCTCAACGACCTTATCGTCGACCTGAACAAGTCGGACTACCTGTCAGACCTGCCGGCGCCCCTGTCCGAGGATGAGATCAGGGACAAGGGCATGGAGGCCTCGGAGAAGGACCTTGTGTACATCAACTCCCTCAACAGCTCCCAGGAGAACATCCTCACGGCCATGGAGAAGGGCAACGAGATCGTCGTCCAGGGCCCCCCGGGTACCGGCAAATCCCAGGTCATCACCGGGCTGATCACATCCGCCGTCATCAAGGGCAGGACTGTCCTCATGGTGTCGGAGAAGAAGACCGCCCTCGACGTCGTCTACTCGCGCCTGGGGACGCTATCGAAATACTGCCTCATGATCGACGACGTGGGGAACAAGGAGCTGTTCTACAAGCAGCTGGCCAGGATGCTCGATTCGGACACGCCCAAGAAGGGCGTGGACCTGGACGCCGTCTCCGAGAGCATAGACAGGGACGTGGCGCTGCTTAACAACATAGCCACGACCATGTACAGCCCCTGCGACTTCGGCATCGAGCCGTACAAGCTCTACGCCATGGACAGGTGGCTCGACCTCAACGACAAGCGCCACCTCGAGGAGTACAGGACCCTGAAGGAGAACATAGACGAGTCCCTCCTCGACCTCAAGTACCCGGCCGTGACGGAGCTCCACAGGAAGTTCGGGGACCAAGTGCTCATGCGCAACTTCAGCGAGTACAACGACCTGGTGCAGAGGTACCCGTGGATGACCCAGATGAGGGGGGACCTATCCGAGTACAACATCGGGGAGATGAAGGCGGACCTCCTGGACCTGGAGAGGCAGATGATCGAGCTGAACTCCAAGGGTTTCGTCGGCAGGCTGTTCTCCAAGGGGAAGGTCACCCGCGAGGCCACCGCCATGACCGGGAAGTACTTCGCGAACTACAACGAGCACACCGTCAGGACCGTGATGGACGACCCCCGCAGGATGTTCGAGGCCCTCGACGGATACGAGACGTACTCGTCCCGCGCCACCGTGTACGACAAGCTGACGCCCTCCGAGAAGGTCTACGGGGCCGATGTCCTCGGGGTGTCGTCCGTCACCAAGATGCCATTCACGGACTGCAACGACAAGATCTACGACTGGATACTCAACGACCACCTCCAGAAGTTCGACGCCGCCCACAAGGACATCATGCAGGAGATCTGGGACTTCGACAGCATCATAGCCGACATGGACCGCAAGATCAACACCAAGAGGGAGCTGTCCAAGGACAAGGTGGAGGAGGTGTTCCAGGAGAACCTCAAGTACATCACCGAGTCGAAGAGGCGCGGCGACATCAACAGGATAATCGAGTCCAAGAGGAAGTGGAACCTCAACAAGTTCATCGCCCGCTACGGCTACGAGCTGTTCAAGGGTGTGCGCGTCTGGCTCCTCACCCCGGAGGTCGTGTCCGAGATACTCCCGCTGGAGATGGGCATATTCGACGTCCTGATATTCGACGAGGCGTCCCAGATGTACGTGGAGAAGGGGGTCCCCTCTATCTACCGCGCAAAGAAGGTGGTCGTCGCCGGAGACCACAAGCAGCTCCGCCCGTCCTCGCTGGGGGTGGGCAGGATAGAGTACGAGAGCGACGAGGAGGACCTGGACGACGTGGTCTCCGCCGCCCTGGAGGAGGAGAGCCTGCTCGACCTCGCCAGGACGAGGTACGACTCGATACTGCTGAACTTCCACTACCGCTCCAAGTACGAGGAGCTCATAGCTTTCTCCAACTATGCGTTCTACGGGGGGAGGCTCTACGTGTCCCCCAATGTCGAGAAGCCCGAGAGGCCGCCGATCGAGGTGTTCAAGGTCAAAGGGCTGTGGGAGGACAAGTCCAACATGGAGGAGGCCCGCAAGATCGTCGGCCTCCTGAAGGAGTTCTTCGCCAACAGGAAGCACGACGAGACCGTGGGGATAATCACGTTCAACGCCTCGCAGAGGGACCTCATATACGATGTCCTGGAGGAGGAATGCGCCAACGACGTGGGCTTCGGGAAGGCCGTCGCCGACGAGATGAAGAGGTTCGACAACGGCGAGGACGTGGGCCTGTTCGTGAAGAACATCGAGAGCGTCCAGGGCGATGAGAGGGACGTCATCATGTTCTCCATCGGGTACGCCAAGAACAAGGAGGGGCGCCTGATGCAGAGGTTCGGATGGCTGAACAACCGCGGAGGGGAGAACCGCCTGAACGTCGCCATATCCAGGGCCAAGAAGAAGATCATGATCGTCACCTCCTTCGAGCCGGAGGACCTCCAGGTGGACGAAACGAAGAACGAGGGACCGAGGGTCCTGAAGAAGTACCTGCAGTACGCGGACGCCATCAGCAGCGGGAACAGGGAGCTCGCGGACACGATCCTCCACTCCTTCGGCGACGACCGCTGGAAGACCGCCGAGGAGTTCGACTCGGGGAGGATCGCCGACCGGGTCTTCAACGCGCTCACCCGCAAGGGGTACACGGTCGAGAGGAACGTTGGGATAGGCGGGTACCAGATAGACCTGGCTGTCAAGCAGAACGACAGGTACATCCTGGGGATAGAGTGCGACAGCCGCCTCTACGAACTGTCCTCGTCCACCAGGGAGAGGGACTACCACAGGCAGAAGTACCTGGAATCCAGGGGATGGAAGATCCACAGGGTCTGGACGCCGGGGATGTGGAAGGACCCCGAGAAGGAGGTGGCCAGGATAATCCAGGCCATCGAGAGGGCTCACTGAGCCCTGGAGCTCTCCATCTCCAGGTATGCGGCCCCCACAGGGCCATCTCCTCTATCACCGGCATGAGGGACGTGCCGAGCGATGTCAGGGAGTATTCGACCCATGGGGGGTTCTCGGAGACCACGGTCTTGCGCACGAGGCCGTCCGCCTCCAGCTCCTTCAGCTGCCTGCTCAGCATGCTGGACGTAGCGGACGGCATCAGGCAGTGGATCTCCCCGAACCTGCGCCTGCCGTCCATCAGCGCCCAGAGTATCAGGGCCTTGTACTTCCCGCCTATGAGCTCGAGCGTTGTGACTATGGGTATCGCCCTGTACTCATCCTCCCCGGACATGGGTGCGCCATCGCATGGAAGGTATTTCCCATGTGCGCCGGGCCGAAGAACCTCTAATACTGCCAGGCCTATACGAGAACCCACAGAGAGGTGAACAAGATGGATTTCATAGAGCTCGCTCGCAGGAGATACTCATCCCGCAAGTACAAGTCCGACAAGGTCGAAGACGACAAGATCCGCTCCATACTGGAGGCTGGGCGCCTGTCCCCATCGGCCAGAAACGACCAGCCCGTCCGTGTCATCGCCGTTCGCAGCCAGGAGGGCCTCAGGAAGCTCGGCGAGGCCTGCAACATATACGACGCCCCTCTCGCACTGATAGTCTGCGCCGACCGGGACAGGACCTGGACCCGCAGCTACGATGGCATGAAGACCACCGACATAGATGCGTCCATCGTGACCACCCAGATGATGTACGAGGCCACCGACATGGGTCTCGGCACGCTGTGGATATGCATGTTCAAGCCAGACGTCATCAGGAAGAACTTCGGGCTTCCCGAAAACATGGTTCCCGTCAACATCCTCGCCGTCGGCTACAAGGACGACGAGACGTCCAAGAACCACGGCGTCCGCATCCCCATGGATGAGTTCGTCCGGTACGAATGACCGGGCATCGGAATAAATACCAGAGCCGACGATACGGATTAAGGTGAGCCTAAATGGCCAAGACTACTCTTAAGATCGAAGGCATGATGTGCGAGGGATGCGTCAAGAAGGTTAAGGAATCCCTGGAGAAGGTAGACGGGGTGACGGCGGTGGAGGTGAACCTGAAGAAGGGCACCGCCTCCGTGGAGCACTCCGGTGTCGCGGACGACCCGCTGATCAGGGCGGTCGTGGACGCGGGATTCCGGGCGACTGCCAAGCACGGCCTGTTCTCATGAGGACCAGGACATTCCGCGTCGGCGGGATGACCTGCGCCGCCTGCGTCGGCCGCGTGGAAGGGGCTGTCGGAGGGCTCGACGGCGTCGAATCCGTCACCGCCAACATCGGCAGCAGCACTGCCACCGTCGTCTACGACGAGGACAGAACGGACGAGGACATCATAGCCGCCGCGATAACAGGCGCCGGATACCAGGTCATATCCGACGACCGCGGAGAGGCCGCGGAGGTCCAGAGGAGAGCGCTGGAACTTCAGCGGAGGGACCTCTGGATATCGATCGCCTTCGCGATACCCCTCGGGATCATAGCGATGGGGCCGATGTTCGGCCTCGACATCCCCCTGTCGCCTCTGGACTACTGCATAGTGCAGCTGCTGTTGTGCATCCCGATAATGTACGGCGGGAGGAGGTTCTACAGGAAGGGGCTTCCCGCGCTCCTGTCGAAGCATCCGACCATGGACTCGCTGGTCTCCCTGGGGACCCTCGCCTCCCTGTCCATGGGACTGTATGTGACGTACTGCGTCTGGGCCGGCGATACGTCGGCCTCGCACTCGCTCAGCTTCGACTCCGTCGGGATGATCATAGCCCTCGTCAGCATAGGGAAGTACATAGAGGCGAGGTCCAGGCTCCGCACCAACGATTCCCTCATGACTCTCCTGTCCCTCGCCCCGGACGAGGCCACCGTCATACGGGACGGGGTCGAGGAGACCGTCACATTGTCATCCCTGAGGGTCGGCGACATCATTCTTGTGAGGCCGGGGGAGAAGGTTCCCGCGGACTCGGTTGTTCTAGAAGGCCGCTCCGCCGTGGACGAATCGATGCTGACCGGCGAGAGCATCCCGGTCGACAAGTCCCCCGGGGACGTGCTGTACGGTGCAACTGTCAACGGGTCGGGCAGCTTGAGGGCGACGGTCGAGAAGACGGGGGAGGACACCGTCCTGTTCCAGATAGCGCGCATGATGGAGATGGCCCAGGGGACGAAGGCGCCCGTGGCCGGTATGGCCGACCGGGTTGCCGCAGTGTTCGTGCCGGTCGTCATCGCCATAGCGCTGGCGGTCTTCGTAGGATGGATGGCGGCTGGCAGGGACGTGCAGTTCAGCCTGACGATAGCGGTCTCCGTGCTCGTGATCTCCTGCCCGTGCGCGCTCGGCCTGGCGACCCCGCTCGCCATAGTCGTGGGGACCGGCAAGGGCTCACAGCACGGAATACTGTACAAGACGGCTTCCGCCCTGGAAGCGGCGGGGAGGGTCGACACCGTGATCCTGGACAAGACCGGAACCTGCACGGTGGGGCACCCCGAGGTGACCTCGATCAGCGACCCGTCCGCTCTTGGGGCGGTGGCGGCCGCGGAGGCCGATTCGGAGCACCCGCTGGCGGAGGCTGTGGTCCGCTATGCGAAGGAGCAGGGAGTGGACATACCGCCGCATTCCGGCTTCGTGAGCGTCGCCGGAGGGGGAGTGAGATGCCTGGTGGACGGAATGAGCGTATCGGTCGGCAGCACGACGTTCCTCGCCGAAGAGAGCGCACCGGTCCCGGCGGAGGCGGACATGGCATCGTATAACGGGGCCACCTGCATACACGCCGCAATAAACGGAGAATACGCCTGCACCTTGCAGATATCCGACCCTCTGCGCCCGGAGAGCCCTTCCGCGGTTGAGTCGCTCCTCGGAGACGGGATGCGCGTCCTCATGGTCACGGGGGACCGGGCGAGCACCGCCGGAAGCGTCGCATCGCGCCTCGGGATGTCGGAGGTCCACTCTGAGACGAGACCGGGGGACAAGCTGGAGATCGTACGGGACCTGCAGGTTGCCCAGGCGAGGGTAGCGATGACGGGGGACGGGATAAACGATGCTCCGGCGCTGACTCAGGCTGACGTGGGGATTGCCGTAGGCTCCGGAACCGACATCGCCATCGAATCCGCGGACATAGTGCTCATGAACGACGACCTCCGCAGCGTGCCGGCCGCCCTTGAGATCGGCAGGGCGACCCTGAAGAACATCAAGCAGAACCTGTTCTTCGCGTTCTGCTACAACGCGATCTGCATCCCGATAGCTGCCGGGCTCCCTGTGATCCTCGGATACGACGGGCTTGTGGGGCAGATGCCGATGGTATCCGCGCTCGCCATGTCGATCTCGTCGGTGTCCGTGGTGACGAACGCCATGAGGCTCAGGAGATTCGAGCCTCCCGCCCTCGGCGGAGAGAGGCTCCCCTGACCCTCAGCGTCCCTGCGCCCTTCTTCCATTCGATATCGGACGAATCGATCACAAGACGCCTGCCATGCATGGGGGAGAATACGGTCAGGGACTCGTACTCGCCGCCCTCGCCCATGATGCTTATGCCATACCTCTCCCTTAGGGATCTCAGCTCGTCCACCGCCTCGCGGTCCAGCGACCTGCCGAGCCATTCCTGCCCCAGGCCGTCCGCGTAGCATCCCACGATGATCGCCTCTATCCCCGCATCCAGCATCTGGTCCATCACCAGATCCTGATCCTTGCGCCACATGGGCGATACCACCCTGAGGCCGAGATCCCCGCATACGATGTTGATGCGGTCCCATTGGTAGTCCGACCACAGGGCCCCTGTGACGACACCGTCCACATCGAGGCCCTCCAGCGCAGACCTAAGACCCTCCATGTCCCCCTCCTCCGTACCGGTGCTGTGAGCCGTGACCAGCTCCTTCCCCATGGCCTCCGCCATGAGCGGGACAACGGACAGATTCGGAGTGTGGAAGATCCAGGACGCCTCGTCCTCTGGGACGATGTTCACGAGGAAGGGCACGTCGTAGCCCATCTGCTCCGCGAGATAGAGCGCGAACGTCGAGTCCTTCCCACCGGAGTAGAGAGAAGCCAGCCTCATGAGCCCCCGTATGTAGAGCATCCTTAAAACCCACTCCCAACGGAACTGTTTTAGAGTGTTATTGCATAATCTGCGGCAGGTGTCAAAATGGAAGCTGCTGAGCTCAAGAGGATTGTTGCGGAGAAGGCCGTCAACACATTCGTGAAGGACG
The DNA here is from genome assembly GCA_002504405.1 of Methanomassiliicoccaceae archaeon UBA71. Taxonomy (GTDB): domain Archaea; phylum Thermoplasmatota; class Thermoplasmata; order Methanomassiliicoccales; family Methanomethylophilaceae; genus Methanoprimaticola. The sequence continues at coordinate 288,429 of DARO01000005.1, read as the reverse complement.
GCATGAACGTGGGGCTCGGCACGGGATCCACCGCCTACTTCGCGATCAAGAGAATCGGGCAGCTTGTCGCCGAGGGATACGACCTCACCTGCGTGGCGACATCCGTCCAGAGCGAGAACCTGGCCAAGGAGTGCGGGATCAAGGTCGTGGACCTGGACCAGGTGGACAGCCTCGACGTGACCATCGACGGAGCGGACGAGGTGGACCCCAAGATGCAGCTGATCAAGGGCCTGGGAGGCGCGCTGCTCAGGGAGAAGATCGTCGCCGCCGCCACCATCAGGGAGGTCATCATCGCCGACGAATCCAAGCTCGTGGAGAAGCTCGGAACCAAGGCCCCCCTGCCGGTCGAGGTGCTGAGGTTCGGTCATGAGCACACGCGGTACGCCCTCAAGAGGCAGGGCTGCGAGCCCACCCTCAGGATGAGGGACGGGGAGCCCTTCGTGACCGACGGCGGGAACTACATCTACGATTGCAGATTCCCCGGCATCGACAACCCGTTCTTCTTAGAATCCAGGATAGACGTCATCCCCGGAGTGGTGGAGAACGGCCTCTTCCTGAACACAGCCTACGACGTGCTTATATCGAGGCAGGACGGCACCGTGGAGAGGATGTCGGGACAGACCGACTGAACCCCATTGAACACCCATTCGGGCAGTGCATAGCTTTTAATACAACCCCGATATAACACGTTCCGATTCAATTTCAGGGTGATTATCATGAAGATGCCCAGGACCATCAAGAGATACTGCCCCTACTGCAAGGCGCACACCGAGCAGGAAGTGGAGAGGGTCAAGAAGAAGAAAGCAAGCGAGCTCAAATGGGGTCAGAGGAGATTCAGAAAGGTTACCGCCGGATACGGTGGTTTCCCCAGGCCTAAGCCCGAAGGAAGGGAGAAGCCCACGAAGAGGATCAACCTCAGGTACAGATGCACCCAGTGCAAGAAGGCCAACATCTCCCCCTGCATCCGCGCCAAGAAGTTCGAGCTCACGGAGTGATCAACATGACCGGAGATTTCATCAAGATCAAATGCCCCGACTGCGCCAACGAGCAGATCGCTTTCAGAAAGGCCGCAACAAAGGTCACCTGCCACGTCTGCGGATCCACCCTCATCGTCCCCAAGGGCGGCATCGGTGAGATCAAAGGCGAGATCCTCGAGGTAGTCGGCTGATGTCCAGAGTCAGGGGCTTCCCCGAGCACGGCGAGCTCGTCGTCTGCACCGTGAAGAACGTGAAGAACTTCGGTGCCTTCGTCACCCTCGACGAGTACGACGACAAAGAGGGCTTCGTCCATGTAAGGGATGTGGCTTCTGGCTGGGTCAAGTACATCAGGGACTACATCAGAGAAGGACAGAAGATCGTCTGCAAGGTCCTGGGCGTCGATTCTTCCAAAGGTCATATCGACCTTTCCTTGAAATCGGTAAACGAGCACCAGAAGAGGGAGAAGATCCAGCAGTGGAAGAACGAGAAGAAGGCTGAGAAGCTGGTGGAGATCATCGCCGAAAGGATGGAGATCTCCGTCGACGACGCCTACGACGAGTTCGGTAACGACCTGCTGGAGTACTACGAGACCCTGTACGGTGCCTTCGAGTCCGTTGTCGCCGACCCCGAGGAGTTCCTCGAGGAGTTCTCCGGCGACTGGATTGAGACTTTCATAGAGGTCGCGAAGGAGAACGTCGTCCCGCCGTCCGTCCAGATCGACGGTGTGCTGGAGATGACCTCCTCCGCCCCCAACGGAATGGAGCTTGTGAAGAACGCCCTCATCAGGGGGCTCGAGGCCGCCGAAGGCGCTGATGTCGAGATCACATGCGTCGGATGCCCCAAGTACAGGGTCGTTGTGAACGCGGCCGAGTACAAGGAGGCGGAGGAGGTCCTCAGGAACGTCTCCACCGCCGCGATCAACGACCTGGTCTCCAACGGCGGAGCCGCGGTTCTGAAGCGCGAGAGCAAGTGACATGAGATCCGCGCTCCGCAAGTGCCGCGCATGCGGAAGGTACACCCTCCGTAGCGTATGCGTCGCCTGCGGGTCGGACACCTTCTGCCCAGTCCCCCCGAGGTACTCCCCGGAGGACCGCATGGGAGACTACCGCCGCAAGGCGATTCTGGCGGAGTATGGTGAGAATGGCAAACTCGGTAAGCTATGACTGCCGCCCGTCATTGAGGAGGCCCGTGCTTGTGGAGGGGCTCCCCGGCGTTGGAAACATCGGGAAGCTTGCCGCAGACCTGATGTGCAGACAGCTCGGTGCGAAACGCTTCGCGAGAGTATACTCCGACGACCTCCCGCCACAGGTCCTCATCGACGGGGACTGCATCGCAGACGCTGCCCGCTGCGAGCTGTGGTACGCCCCTCTCGGCGAGAGGGATGTAGTTTTCGTCCTCGGGGACTTCCAGGGAACCACCCCCTCCGGCCAGTACAGCTTGTCGGAGTTCGTTTTCAGGATGATCCTGCCTCACGACCCGTCCCTGGTGATCACCCTCGGGGGATACGGAACCGGGGCCCTGTCCCCTGCGCCCCGCGTCCTAGGGGTGGTAACGGATGCGGCACTCAAACCGGAGATGGAGGCGGCCGGGATCGGATTCTACCCAGGCGAGCCCCAGGGTGGCATCGTAGGCGCCGCCGCGATGTTCATGGCATTCGGAGGGATGTACGGCATACCGTCCATGTGCGTCATGGGTGAGACATCCGGATACATCATAGATCCCAGGAGCGCCCGCAACGTCGTCAACGCCCTGGCCCTGCTGCTCGGGATGGACGTCGACACGTCCGAATTCGAGGAGGCCGCCGGCCAGATCGATCAGGCCAGCATGCTCTCGCAGGAGTCCGAAGCGGTCGCACCGCCCGAGGACCTCAGCTACATCCGTTGAAGGCACATTATTTTAACCGATCCGTCAATTTCCCCGCGTTCGCGCATGACCGACATCGATTTTGAGAGGTACAGGGGGTTCTTCGGCAAACGTGAGTTGATGATAATAGCCCTGGCGTTCGTCGCGACGGGCATCACCAACGTCATAGGCGTCAACCTGCCGATAGACATAGAACCGTACCTTGCCCTCTGTCCGGTCATAGGCCTCCTCTTCGGCATGCCCGGGATCGTCGGAGTGAATCTAGTCAGCCTGATCTACAACATATGGAAGGGGAATCCGTTCGATCTCAACATCCTGGACCTGCTGAGCGTGTTCATTGTTTCATACCTCCCCTACAGGATGTGGTACAGCATAGGCATGGAGAGGGACAGCCGCCCCCCTGTGCTGGACTCCACCTTCAACACGACCAAGCTGATCTTCGTCCTGTTGGTCTCCAGCATAGTGTACACGATCCTGTACAACATCATCTATCTCTTCCTGAACGGGTCCTTGACCTGGGACATCGAAGATCTGATAAGGCTCCTCAAGGTCCTGTCGTTCTCGTTCCTCTTCGGGATGTCCGCTATCCTTGTCCTCAGATACCTGGGTGTCAGGTTCGAGACCCCCAGATACGGTGGCACCCCGGACGGGATCCGCCGTCGCGTAAACCCGCATGTCTACGACCTGTGCTTGGTTGTGGGGATCCTGGTCCCCAATCTGGTTATGCTGGCCAGCGATAGCATGTATGTGACGGTCGCCATGGCTGTGATGGAATACGCGCTGCTGCTCGTTTTCCTGATGAAGCCCATCGACCCTGCCCTCGTCGAGGAGAGGTCCGGGAAGGACCGCTGCCTGATAGAGCGCTTCATAACGATATTCATCATCGTGGGGCTGCTTCTCTGTGCCGCGGCCGGTACCCTCTGCTACCTGTTCCTGTCACCGTACGAAACGTCCGAATCCCTGAGCGAGTCCGTCCTGCTGATCATGAACATAGTGCTCCTGGTGTTCTTCCTGCCGTCGATCCCCATCCTGAAGTACATAGAGGAGAGGATCACCACCCCCGTGAGCGCCATCTCCGCCGCCTCCGGGAACTTCGTCGAAGGCCATTACGAGGAATCCGCAGCCGAATTCGCCGCCACATGTGCCAGATACTCCGACATGAACGATGAGATCGGAGACCTGGCGAGGTCCCTGAACAAGATGAACGAGGACATGGGGCAGTACATCGACGACATCCGCAACCTGAACAGCCAGAGGGAGATGTACAAGGCGGAGCTCAAGATAGCCGCGAAGATCCAGGAGTCCATAATCCCCCACGACTTCGAATGCGTAAGGGGGAAGGGGATTACCGTATCCGGCGTAATGGAAGCCGCCAAGTTCGTTGGCGGAGACTTCTACGACTTCTTCCAGGTCGATGAGGACCATGTGTGCATGACCATAGGGGACGTCTCAGGGAAGGGGGTTCCGGCTGCGATATTCATGGCTGTTACCAAGTCGCTGATAGAGAGCCAGACACGCCCGGGGAGCGACCCCGGCGAGATTCTGACCCAGGTGAACGCAGGGCTCAGCAACAGCAACGAAGAATGCATGTTCGTGACCTGCTGGCTGGGGATCGTGGAACTCTCCACCGGGAGGCTGGAATATGCGAGCGCCGGCCACAATCCCCCGATCCTGAAGAGGCGTGGGGAGCCTGGGATCGAGCTGAGAACCAAGAACGGACTGGTCCTGGGAGTCATGGAGGATGCGAGGTACAGGAGCAACACCATCGTCCTCGCAGAGGGTGACAGCATGCTCCTGTACACGGATGGGGTGACCGAGGCTAACGACAACTACGGCGGCTTCTTCGGTGTGGAGAAGCTGATTAGCATCGTGGACGGAGATGGCGGGAACCCGGAGCCGACCGTCACCGATGTCAGGGATGCTGTCGCCGAATTCACAGGCGACTCCGAGCAGTTCGATGACATCACGATGCTCATGTTCAGGTACGACGGGGGCCCATGAACATCCCCGTCGTACCGAGTAAAAATGGCTTCAGGACAGGTTCTTCTCAATCGTCAGAATATTGTATCCGTCGCGGCGACGATAGCTTATCCCGTCTACGTTCCGCTTCACCAGGAATATCCCCAGCCCGCCGACCTCCCTGTCCTCTGCCGGGGCATGGGTATCTGGATCCGGAGACATCAGCGGATCGAACTCGGGACCGCGGTCCGTGAAAGTCAGAGTGACTGACATCGTGTCCTCGGACACATCGCAGCCGACCCATATCTTGCCGGTGCCAGGAGGGTAGGCGTAGCGGACTATGTTTATGAACACCTCCTCCACCACGAGCTCCAGCTGCATCAGCGATCTCTCCGAGGCCCCCATGTCGCCCAGGGACCCCCTGACGAAGTCCTGGACCTCGTAGAGCCTGTCGATATCCGAGGGCACCTCCAGCTCGTTCATACCCACCTCACTGGTCTTCCTCCAGGAGGGCCAGGAAGAACCTCTTCTGTATTTCGCTTGTGATGATCCTCGGCGGCTTGAGCTGGGATGACGCCGTACCCTTGGATATCATCAGATCCCTGTACAGGAGGTACGTCTCAGGCTGCAGGAACTTCACATCCAGCATCCCGAGGATCCCCTTCTCGAACTTGTACCCGTAAAGCTGGTTGGTCTGGCAGAGGTTGCTGTTGAGATTCTCGTCGATCCGCTCCCTGGTAAGACCTTCAGGGATGCGGTCTGGCTCTATCAGGTAGACGTACTTTAGCGGGTCCCCGCTGGAGTCAGGATAGACGGAGAAGTCCACCACCCTAAATCCGAAGGTCCTCTCGGTCATGTCGAGGGCCGCCCTCAGCGCGACCTCGGTCGTCTTCTCCCCGGTCATGTTCATCGACTGGTCTATCCTGTACTGGAACTCCATCATCGGCGTGTTGTTGAACATGCCGGTGACCTTCAGCGCATCCCTCATCCTGTAGCGGTAGAACCCGGAGGTGTTGGTAGCCACGATCTCGTAGGTCCTCCCGACCTCCAGCTTGTCCATGGTCACTATGTCGGCCGGATCGTCCGTATCGACCGGGATGAACTCGTAGAACATGCTGTCCGGTACGATGACAGCGTTCACGTCATCCATGTGGAGCGGCGTCGTGAACAGCCCCTCGGAGGCGATGACGCCTGGGAAGAGGTACCTGTACCTGTCCCCGGCATACTTCTCCTTCAACCTCTTCAGGTAGTCCGAGAATCCCCCGGTCGCGATACCCACCATGGATACGAGGTTCGGCCATATCCTCGACATTACCGACTCGTCGAAGCCCGCCTCGAATATGCTACGGAGCTCCGCGGCCCTCTCTGGCATCGGCCTGAGCTTCTCCCTGAGGCTCGCTCTGACCTCCTCGGGCATCTTGATGCTGTCGTCTATGTCGCCGCTCTCTATGTCGCTGACCAGCGTGCGCCACTCCTTCTCGATGTACTGCATCATCTCCAGGATCATGCTGATGTAGGAACAGACGATGAGCGATGTGTCCTTGCTCATGAGGGCGTACCTCGCATGGAGGTAGCGGGTGTTGGTCTTCGGGTCGGGCATCATGGCCTCCTTGGGGGACGTCATGAAGAGGCTCAGATTGTCCCCGAGAGTCAGCACGATCCTGCCAGATATCGCCCCGTATGTGGCGCCGGACTTCAGCGTGGTCATCGGGACCTCGATGAGGTTGACGACGGGCGGCTCTATCCAGTCCAACCCCAGGGCATCGCACTGTATGGCGGTGCGGACCAGCTGGTTATACCTGTTGAGGATGTCCAGGGATATGTCGGAGACCGGTATCCTCTTGGGGTTGCCCATCGTCCCCGAGGACTTCGCATAGTGACCCACATGGTACGATGTAATCAGGTCGGTCTTGCCCTCCTCCGTCATCTCGTAGATGTACCCCGCGTAGTCGTCGAACATCGTGATCGGGACGCGCACCTGGTACTCCTCGATAGTCCTGATCTCCGAGAAACCGTACTTCCTCCCGTACTCCGTGTCCTTGTTGTCATCCAGGATCCTCATCAAGAGCTCGGTGTTGTGCCTCATCGGATCCTTGGTCATCTCGATGAGATGCTCGTAGATCTTCTTGCCCTCCATGTAGCTCTTCATGTTGAGCTGACCCATCGGGGTGAGCTTGGAAATGTCCATCCGTGCACCTCACTCCATGTTCAGGACATCCGTGAACCCTGTCGCCTCGAGCACCTCCATGACCGTGTCCTTGACATTGGTCACGTACAGCCCGCCGCGGTTGCTCATCACCTTATGGGTCGCCAGTATTACCCTCAGCCCTGCGCTGGACACATAGTCAAGTTCGGACATGTCCAGGACAAGCCCCCCGTCGGACGTGACGTTCGTCTTGAGGTACGAATCAAGTTGCGGAGCGGTGTTCGTGTCCAGCCTTCCGACTATCCTCAGCACCACCCTGTCTCCGTCTCTGCTCTCGATTATTTCCATTTCCGTTTTCTCCTTTTGAAAGTCAGGACGATGACATGCTCCGGTACATGTCGGCATACAGCCCATCCAGGGCCATGAGTTGCTCATGCGAGCCGACCTCCTTTATGTCTCCGTCCTTCATGAAGATGATTTTGTCGGCGTTGTGGATCGTGAACAGCCTGTGGGCGATGATGAACGTGGTCCTGCCCTCCATCATGCCCTCCATCGCCTTCGTGACCAGGGCCTCCGTCCTGGTGTCCATGTTGGATGTCGCCTCGTCCAGGATCAGTATGTGCGGGTCGGCCAGCACGGCACGGGCCAGTACGAGGAGCTGCTTCTCACCCACGGAAAGCTGGGAGTTCTCCTCGCTGATGTACGTGTCGTAGCCGTCCGGGAGGACGTCTATTATCGAATCGACGCCCACGACCTTGGCGGCCGCGACGACATCCTCGCGCGTCGCCCCCTCCTTCCCGTAGGCTATGTTGTCCGCGATCGTCCCGTCGAACACCCATGAGTCCTGCAGGACCATGCCGAACGCCTTCCTGAGCTCGTCGCGGTTGATCCCGCGGGTGTCCGCCCCGTCGACGGTTATGGATCCGCCACCTATCTCGTAGAACCTCATCAGGAGGTTGATGACGGTGGTCTTCCCCGCCCCGGACGGCCCCACTATGGCAGTCACTGACCCGGGCTCGGCCACGAAGGACACGTCCCTGAACAGGGTCCTCTCCGGGATGTACCCGAACGTCACATCCTCGAACGCTACCCTGCCCTCCACCTTCGACACGTCCAGTCCGGGCAGGCCGCTCTCGTCCGGCTCCTCGTCCTCGTCGAGGATCTCGAAGAGCCTCTCCACCGCCGCGAACCCGGACTGAACCTGGTTCATGGACGATGAGGCGGACTGCAGGGGGCCGCTGAGCATCTGCCCGTACAGCAGGAACGATGTGAACCCGCCCAGGGTAAGGCTCCCTTCGATTATCATGTACGCCCCGAATATCGAGACGCAGATGTACCCGATGTTGTTGATGATCAGCGTGACGGGCATTATGAACCCGGATGCGAACTTGGACCTCACGTACGCCCTGTGGAACCTGCCGTTGATCTCCGAGAACCTCTCCTCGGAAGCGCCCTCCATGCCGTAGGATTTAACCAGCGAGTGGTTGCTGAGGACATCCCCCATGAATCCGTTGAGCTCCCCTACCGTGCTCTGCTGAAGCTTGAACCCCTTCTTCGTCTTCCCCGTGATGAACCGTATCATAAGGAACGAGACGGGTATGAGCACGATGTAGATGACAGCCAGCTCGGCGTTGACCGCCAGCATCATGACAAGTATCAGGGCCACCAGGAGGAACTGGACCACCATGTTGAGCAGGTCGCTCTCCAGGAGGGACTCCGCGGTGGTCAGGTCGTTGGTGAGGCGCGAGGATATGTCCCCCGACGGATGGGTGTCCAGGAACCTGATGGGGACCCTGTTGAGTTTGTTGTGGAGGTTGCGCCTCATCCTCATCGTGGCGTTCCTGGAGACCACGACCATGTTCCTGTTGGACAGCATCGTGGCCAGGTATCCGAAGATGTACAGCCCGGCGATCACCAGTATCAGGTCGATGAAATGGGCGCTGTCCAGCCCGGTGTAGCCGTTCCTGACGTACTCGGTGAGGATGTCGATCAGGTTCCCGGCCAGCTTGGGGGCGAACGCGAGCGCGAAGCTCCCCATGACCAGCACCGCCACGGCGACGATCGCCAGGCCCTTGTCCTTGGCCATGTAGCCGCCGAGCCTGCGGAGAAAACCACGGGTGGTGTATTCCCTTCCGGCCATCACTCGCCGCCCCCTGCGTACGATTGCGTCTCGTATATCTCGCGGTAGATTCCGCATGTGCTCAGCAGCTCCTCGTGGGTCCCCTGCCGCACGACGCGGCCCTTGTCCATCACGATGATGCTGTCCGCATCGCGTATGGTGCTGATCTTCTGCGCGACCATGATCACGGTGCGCCCATCGAGGCGCCTCCGTATGTTCTCGCGGACCGCCCTCTCCGTCTTCGCGTCCAATGCTGAGAAGCAGTCGTCGAAGACGTAGACCTCCGCATCCTTGCATATCGTCCTGGCCAGGGACAGCCTCTGCTTCTGGCCGCCGGAGATGTTCATGCCTCCGCGCGCCATCATCGTGTCCAGGCCGTCGGGCATTGCGTCAAGGACCTCCTGGAACAGGGTCAGCCTGCAGGCCTCCTCCGCCTCCTCGCGGGGGACGTCCCTCCCCATCGCGATGTTCGCGTAAACCGTGTCCTCCAGCACCATGGTGCGCTGGCTGGCGTATGCGACCCTCTCCCTGAGGTCCGACAGGTCCATCCCTTTGATGTCGACCCCTCCGTAGAGGATCCTGCCCTCCGTCGGGTCGAAGAACCTTGGGATCATCTGGACGAGGGTGCTCTTCCCCGACCCGGTGGATCCTATTATGGCGGTGGTCTTCCCGCGCCTGATGACCACCTCCGCTCCGGATACCGCGTCCTTGGCCGCCCCCGCGTAGCCGAAGCCGACCCCCTCGAAACGGATTATGTCGTCCGAGTCCGCGGACGGGACGCTTCCCTGCGGTTCGTTGACCACGGTCGGCTCGTAGTAGAGTACCTCCTCCAGCCTGGCGGTGGACACCACGGTCTTCGGCAGGGTGGTCACGATGAACGGCACGATGGCGAGGCAGCTGATGAAGTAGGTGACGTACTGGAAGAAGAGGATCATGTCCGATATGGAGACGATCCTCGCCTGCAGCTCCAGCGACCCGAGGTAGTATATCAGCAGGACCGCCAGGTTCATCACTATCAGCGCAACCGGGGTCAGGTAGCAGATCTTCAGCGCCGCCTTCTGCGAGTCCCTGCGGTAAACCTCGTTTAGCTCGGCGAACCTCTCGATCTCGTACTCCTGCCTGCCGAACGCCCTTATCGTGCGGGCACCCTCCGCCTTCTCCTTCACCAGGGTGTTGAGGGTGTCCAGCTCCTCCTGCACCTCGTTGAACATGGGCATGCTCTGGCGGCTCTTTACCACCATCATGGTGATCGTCGCGGCGAATGCCGCCGTTAGGATCGCGCAGAACACGGGATTGATCAGAGCGGTGGCGATGATTATCGCCACGATGACGATTGGCACCAGCAGCGCGTTCCTGAGGGCGCTGAGCATGAATATCTGGATGCGGGTGGTGTCCGCGGTGAGGCGGGTCATCAGCGTGGATCCGCCGAACCTGCTGAAGTCCTTCTGGGAGAACGCCATTATCCTCCTGAAGAGGTCCCCGCGTACATCGCAGGTGACGCTGGCGCTTATGTATGCGCTCAGATATGATACTATGACGATCGAGAGCCCGTAGACCAGGGTCATCGCTATCATTGCGACCCCGGCGCTCTTGATGAAGTCCAGGTCCTGGTTGGCGACGCCGCTGTTCAGTATGGAATGGGTCTCGGACAGGATCTGCAGTTGCAGGTAGACCTGCACTATGATGAATATGAGCAGAACCAGGATGTGCTTCCAGTAGGGCAGGACGTAGTCCCTCATGAAGCCCTTCATGGGAACCCGGCCCCCCTTGTGCACGGGATGCTGCGCCCCGGATGGACGGAAACCCTGCATCCCGTATGGATCACAGCAGGCCCTCCTTGCGGAGGACCCTGCGCGGCATGGACATGAAGCGCTCGACCAGCTCCGTGTCCCCCTGCTGCTGAGCCCTGAAGACGTACGATATGCCTGGGACCGAGTTGACCTCGCACAGGAGGAACTCCCCCTCCCGCTCGCCGAACAGGTAGTCTATGCTCCCGACCTTCAGTCCGCAGGCGTCTGCGATCCTTATCGACATGTCCACCAGCTCCTGCGGGGGGTCGAACGGCTCTATGTACCCGCCCTGGTGGAGGTTGGATTTGAAGTCCCCGTCGTTGCGCCTTACGAACGCTGTCACCATCTCACCGGCGGCCACCACGACCCTCAGGTCGCGGCCCTTTGAGGACATCACGGCCTCCTGTACGATGATCTGGTCCCCGAATTCGGCGGCCGTGACCATGCTCAGTATTCCCTTGAGCTCCTTCTCGCTCTCCACCAGGCAGACGCCTCTGCCCTGGAACCCGTGCATGACCTTCATGACCATGGGGTACCCGATCTGCCCCCCTATCTCGGAGATGCCGGTGCGGTCGGTGACCAGCATGGTCTTCGGGATCCTGACCTCCGGGACCGCCGCCTTGACCACCTGGAACGAGTACATCTTGTCCCCTGCGGCCTCGATCGCGTCGTAGGTGTTGATGCACCTGACCCCGAGGGTCTCCAGCATGCGGAGCACCGCCTTCAGCTGGTAGGTCTCGCGCTCCTCCACCGTCATGACGAAAGCGAAGTCCGGACGGTCCATCGGCTCCCCGCGGACGTAGATCCTTCCGTCGAAGTCGTCCTGCGCCAGCACCTCTATGTCATTGAAATCGACCGGGATCATCTCGTAGGCGGGGTCGTCGAACACGGCCTTGGCCATCTCGAACTCCCTCTCGAAGCGGGAATGGTCCCCTGTCAGCAGAATTCCTCTCATTGCAATCACTCCCTCCTCAGGACCCACCTCTCATCAGGCGGCTCCACTGTCTTGACGTCCAGCTTTATCTGGGAGCGCGGAGCCCCCTCCGCCTCGCGCCTGTCGTAAAGGCTCTCCTGCCATCCGCCCCTCATGAGGACGGAGGACGGGCGATTAAGGGAACCGAGCTTGCGGTTCCTGTCATACAGCTCGAACGTCTCCCCCAGGAGGCGGTCCAGGCCCTCGGAGAATCCCGCCAGGTCGATCCCGTCCGGGTCGGCCCCCGGCTCCGGCTCCAGATGCACCCTGTACGCCTGGGCTGCGATGTCCTCGTATACCTGTGCGTGGCGGACGGCGAACCCCATGCCGCCGGCGACCGTGCCTATGCATCCGAGGACCCCCGACGCCGGCACCTTCTCCTGGGCTATGTTCAGTATCTCGCGGAACTTGGTAACGAACTCGACGTTTGGTGTGTTCCCTGTGAACCCCCTCACGCGGACTATGTCGTGCATGGGATAGCGGTACAGCCCCCCGTAGTTCGTCAGCAGGACCTCGTACTCGCACCCGTCCTCGAGCTGATCCGCGGTCAGGGGGTCCCCTCCCCCGACCGGCACGAACTCGTAGAAGACGGAGAGCGTGGCAAGCGTCCCGTAACCGGACTCCGGCCGGCAGGGTATGTTGATCTTCGCCTCGCTCGCGCCGTAGCCGATGTCGTAGTACACCGTGCCCTCCGGGAGGAGGGGCCTGACCTTGGCCACGTTGACCCCCACGGAGCCTGCGAGCCAGAACCTGGCGGACAACAGGTGGGGCCAGTAGTTCCTTGGTATGAAGTTCTCCCTCCCGGTGTCCAGGATGCTTCTGAGCTGCCCCGCCCTGTCGGGATCGGCCGTCATCAGCCCCTCTGCCATCGCCCTCTCCGATTCCGTGAGGTCCAGGCCCTCGTTCGCGGTGCCCTCCTCCATGTCCCGGATGATCTCCTCGGCATGCTCCTGGGCATAGACGATCCTGGCATAGAGGCGGGCGGCGTTGTTCGATGTTACCACCAGGACGTCGTCGTGCATGAGCGCGAACAGCATCGTGAGGTACATCGTAGCCTCCCCGCTGGCCAGGCCCATGAACTAGCTGGGGTATGCCAGGCCCTTGGCGAGGGATGACGACTCGAAGGTCTTGCCCGAGGCGAATCCTATTCCGATGCCGCCGGACGTCTTCCTGTCCGGAATGGACGACGTCACCGAGTAGTAATGGAAAGAGCTGGCGAAGTCCTGCGGGGTGGCGGTCCGGGAATCGATCCCCTTCGATGCCATCAGCCCCATGACCCCGGGAGAGTCCGCGATGCTCCTTACGAGGTCGCGGGCAAGGTACGCGTTCCTCAGCTTGTTCACGGCGTTCTTGGCGTCCCTGCTGACCGACCCCTCCGGGATGAGCTTCGCCTTGCCCGTGGTCCCCGACGTGGAGATGAAGTACTCTGTCGGACCGTTGAATAGCACGTCGCCCTCACCGCTGGCCATGCGTTCTATGTACCCTTCCAGGCACTCGTACTCGGTGACCGGGACCGCGCGGCGGAACTCCTCGACCGAGCCTATGCTCCTGAAACCGTGCTCGCGTCCGTAGACGCTGCCGGACGCAGCCTCCAGTATCCCCATGAGGACGGCCTCCTGGGTCCCCCTGCAGTCCGAGCACATCTCCGTCCAGCGACCGATGGCGTCCCTGTCCCCCAGGGACAGGATCTCGTCATGGGGCCTCACCGCATCATCCCCAGCAGCCTCTTAATACCGTCTATGTAGCATGGGACCACGTCCCCGCGGGAGCCATCCGTCAGATAGGGCATCCCTATGGACGAGTTCGCCTCGCAGAGGTAGAACTCCCCATCCCTCTCCCCGAATAGGAAGTCCACGCTGCCCATGGCCATTCCCATGGCGTCGGCCAGGCGGACGGCGGCGTCCTTGACGGAATCCGGGGGGTCGAACTCCTCCACATGACCGCCCTGGTGCGCGTTGGATGTAAATCCTCCCGGGTTGGAGCGCACGAATGCGTCCACTACCCTCCCCCCTATGACTACGATGCGCAGGTCCCTCCCCTTGGAGGAGAGGATCGCCTGCTGCGCTATGACCTGGTCCCTCATGGGGACGGCCGACATGATCTTCAGCACGCTCTTCAGTGCCCCTTCGTCCTCCACCAGCGTGACACCCGTTCCCCCCTCGCCATGAAGAACCTTCAGGACCACGGGGTATCCCAGGTTCTCCCCTATGACCGCCGCGTCGATGCCGGGGGTGACGAGCATGGTCTTCGGTGCCCTCACATCCGGGACGACGTCCGCCGCCACCTGGAACGTCAGCAGCTTGTCGGCGGTGATGTCCTTGCATCTGGGCGGATTGATGCACAGCACGCCCATGCCCTCGAGCATCCTGAGGACCGACTTGAGATGGTATGCCTTGGAATCGTCCAGCCTGAACGCCCTCACCATGACGAAGTCCGGCGGGGTGATGCGACTGCCGTCGACCAGCAGGATCCTTCCGTCCCCACCGACGGTCGTTACGATGTCCTCGAAATACAATGGGGCGATGTCGATGTCCGGGAGAGAGCGCAGAGCTCCGACCTCCTTGTCCACATTCGTTCTGAGCTTGTCGACCAGATATATTCCTCTGAGCATCCGAAATCCCGGGTTTAGTATACTTACTGACTATTTAGTTTGCCTGATGGAGGCTTGGAACCTGTACATTCCTGAACCCCGGGGATTTGACCCGCGCGGAACCACCCGTCGGTTAGGAGCCCTCTTACCCCCTCATGGCAGCGGTTGTGGGATGGTTCTCACCGACCGCCGGATCGTGCCCGGAGGGATGAGACATCGGCGTGATGACCGTAGCAGACATCGCTTCCCAGTTATCTTTATATAAGATGGCGATATCACAAACTCTAATCCCCACTTAGCTCAGACTGGCCAGAGCGGCTGACTGTAGAGTGTTTTCGGAAGAAAATCCGATACAGCCGCTGAAATCAGCAGGTCCCCTGTTCAAATCAGGGAGTGGGGACCATCCTTTTCCAGATTCTCAGAAAAGAGAGTTAAACCACCTGTTCCTAGAACGTCCCAACTCATTCCCAGATCGTTCGAAACCTATCGATATAGAATGCAATGTGATGGTTCGATCATCATGATGTTCAATCTTGAAATCTACCCTACCAATTTGGTAGGGTATTGGTATGGTATTGGCAGGGTGTCAGATCTTCTTCCCCGACCAAGAATAAACCTTCATGTTGACTTCCCGGCCCGCCTCAGCAAGCAATCCTGCTTCACTCAGACATCTGACGTCGGCTCTGGCCGTATTCAGGGATACATGATATTGGTTCTGTATCGACCTTACCGTAACCGTTCCGCCATTCATCAGACTGGTGATTATTCTGATCTGCCTATCGTTCAACCCATAATCGGACAGCTTCACCTTCGTCGAACGCTCTTCCTCTATCTTCCTCTTCAGATAATCTTCGAACCTATCAACCGAATCCATCAGCGCTTTGAGATTGTAGAGTATGAAGTAGGTCATGTCGTTGCCATCGGTTTCTCCGAATACGTATGCCTCCTCGTACTTACTCTTATGATCCTTGATATACCTGGATAGGGCGAGATATTCCATCGACCAATATCCGCTCTTCAGCTCATACCAATAGAACAACGTGCGTGCGACACGGCCATTGCCGTCTTCGAATGGATGTATGTACGCAATCGCGTAATGAAGGATTATCCCTTTGATCACCGGATGGAGGAACTCCCCCTCGTCGTTTATGAAATCACAGAGTTGTTGCACCGCATGTTCGACTTCATCCACCGGTACGGGTTGATGGAAAACCTCCCCGGATAGAGAATCCTGCACGACGACATCGTCGTTGTCGCGGAAGGATCCCCTGTGTTTTTCATCCAACGTTCCCTCGGTCACAATCTTGTGAATATCTCTGATCAGTTCCGGAGTCAGAGGCCGTTCCGTATGTTCCTTTATGAACAGCATGGCCTTGTAATTATTGACGATCATGCGTTCCGATTTATCTTTGGGACGGATGTTCTTGAGCAGGATCTCCTTTGCGTTCTTCGTTGTAGTGACTGCCCCTTCCATCTGACTGGATGCGATCGATTCCTCCATCAGGGAGCTGACGGAATAATGCACCATCCTATGCGGATCCATCGTATCAGGGAATAATCCGACAGATGCCCTCATGTCGAATTCGTGAAGCATCTTCAGGATTCTGTCTGATACGGAATAACGATAATGGGTTCTGCCGAAGACCAGTTTAATGCTGTTGTCCATACGGACCAATTTCATCCTTACCCACACGGTATCTGGATCAAACGGTCCCGTATCCCTCAAACGAACCTCTGACCAATGAAGATATTTTTTGTTAAAATCCTTGGCGTATTCCTCGATTCCCTCGGACAGAACCGCTTTAGATTTTTGTTCATCCGACAGAATATTTTTTATTTTTGGAGGATTCCTGGGAAGATGCACATTCTATAATATCTTTAAGAATATAAATACCCTACCAATTTGGTAGGGTATTGGTAGGGTCGCTTCAACAAGAAACGGAGAACCGCTCCAGGAATTGTTCCGGTTGAGAATGACATGCTCCTGTTATCATTCTCATACCATTCCCTAATTCTGGCCTGGGCTTCTCGAAGCCGACCTCTGCATCCGGCGACATCCGTCACCCGTCCGAACGGCTTCCCGAGACTTTCCTCAAAGCCTGCATAAAAGGCAGTGCGTCCTGATTAGTGTCGAGCCATTCGGAATCGACTCTGCCCGAGCTCCCTGATTATCATCGGTATCATGTACCTGGCGTTGAGGTCGAACGCCGCCTCCGGTTGGATGCCTCTCACGTACCCGGTGTAGTGGTTGCGCTTCATCATACCGAGGATCCCCTCGATGCCCTCTCCCCGGCGATCCGCTTCCATTATCTCCTCCGCCCAGGAGACGGCAGCGCGCCTCGACGATTCCAGCAGATCGCGGCATCTGCCGGCGGCTACCCCTGCATGGGGGAGCAGCATGACGTCGACGTCGAGACCCATCGCACGGTCGATGGAATCCAGCGTCATCCCGTATCCCACCAGGTACGTCGGGGACATGGCCCCCTTCCCGACATACAGCCCCAGCGTCTCGCATGAGAGCAGGAAACGCTCCTCGGGGCAATGGAACCCTATGGAGCAGAGCGTGTGCCCCGGGTACTCGTGGACGACGAACCCGAACCCGCCCGCCTCCACGCGATCCCCCTCGGAGACGATGCGGTCCACACGGAGGGAGTCCGTCAGGTCCTCGTATCCCGCGACGCCGTGGAGCTTCGCGGCCGAGGCGTCCATCCCCCTCATGGTCCTCCTGGCGGAGTCCTTTGCGATCACCTCGGACGTGTGCCTGCTGGCGACCACCTCCGCGTCGGGCCACTCCCTGATGCAGTGCGCGCTGCCCAGTATGTGGTCGTAGTGGGAATGGGTTATCAGTACGCTGTCCAGCTTCCTGCCGCCCAGCACCCTCCTTATGTTCCCCACCAGGGCGGGGCCGCAGAACCCGTACCCGGAATCGTAGAGGACGGCCCCTTCGTCCGATGTCAGGAGGAACGCCTCCGATCCCGGGACCGGCCCGACGTTCGTTATCCTGTAGTCAATCCCCCTTCCCCTGATGTCCACGGCCTCCATCGGCCCCAGCCTAGTCACATCGGTTCCGCTCACATCGCATGTGAACCGGCCGCCGCCTAAATACGCATCGCCCCTTCCGCCGACGACCATGCCGGATGGTTTCGCATCGACGCATTGTGACACGTGTATCCTCCAAAGGATAGTGCCAGGCGATCTTCGGCACAAGTAACAAAAACCTCGACCTCATGGTCGTCGCAGTGATTGCTTGAGCTTAATGGACATACTCGATTTCATCGACACGTACATCTGGTACATCGCGTTCGTGTTGATAATCGCTGTCGGCCTCTACGCCACTGTCAGGCTGAAGGGGCTTCAGGTCACATCCCTGAAGGAGATGGCGAAGGTAACCTTCTTCAAGAACTCCGACCACGAGAAGGGGAAGCTGTCCTCGTTCCAGGTCTTCTGCATGAGCATGGGCTCCCGCATCGGCGTCGGCAACATCACCGGCCCGATCCTGGCCATACTGGTGGGCGGACCCGGCGCCATCTTCTGGATGTGGATCTTCGCTGCCATCGGAATGGCCACCAGCTTCCTCGAGACGACTATCGCCCAGATCTACAAGGTCCCCAAGGAGAACGGAGGGTACCGCGGAGGACCCGCCTACACGCTGTTCCACGGGCTGGGCATGAAGCGCCTGGGGATGATCGCGGCGTTCGTCATGATCATGATGTATCTGGTCGGGTTCGTGTCCGGCGAGGTCATAAGCATGTCCGAGGCCGTGTGCAACGCGTTCGACTTCGAGGGCAACAACATAGTGTTCGCTCTCCTCCTGACGGCCGCCACCGCCGTCATACTCATCGGCGGGGTCTACAGGATCGCCAACCTGTCCGTCAAGATCGTCCCGCTGATGGCTCTGGCCTGGTTCGCCATATGCATCGTGTCCATCGCCCTCAGCGCCGGAGGCGTTCTCAACGCCTTCGCCATGATCTTCGAGTACGCGTTCGACATACCCGCGGTGATAGGAGGCGGTTTCGGAGCGATCATCATGAACGGGATGATGAGAGGGGTCTGGTCCAACGAGGCGGGTATCGGTACCATCACCAACCTGTCTGCCATGGCCGATGTGAAGCATCCCGCGTCCCAGGGGTACACGCAGTCCCTCGGGGTCCTGATCGATACCGTCGTGAGCACCATGACGGCGCTGGTCATACTCTCCTATGCGGACATAGATGCCATAGTCGGCACCGGCCTGGAGTCGATCCCCCTGCTGCAGCACATATTCACGGACACGCTGGGATGGATTTCGCCCTACGTCGTCATGGTGTTCATGTTCGTGTTCGCATTCACCTGCCTGATGTCCGACGTCGTCATCGGGGAGGGGAACCTCATGCTCATCAAGGAAGGGAGGGTGGCATCCCTCGCCATGAAGGGGCTCCTGCTGGCGGTTGTGTTCCTGTCCAGCTTCTTCGCGTCGGATGAGCTGACAGTGTTCATGGACATCCTGCTGGCCACATGCGCCTTCTTCAACACCTACATAATGATCAGGCTGGCGAAGAGGGGACTGGAAGCGTTCAGGGACTACCGCAGGCAGAAGGCGGAGGGCATCGAGGAGCCCGTGTTCCACAGGAGCAGCCTGTCGGACGATACCGGGGTCACCGAGTGGGAGTGATGCCGGGCGCCGGGGACATCCCCGGCATAAACGCCCTTCCGCCGGGCTGGCATGGGGGCCGCGAAGGCACCCATGCCCGTCACCGGCGGCTTCGGAAACTGTTTGCTGGGGAACCGGGATGGTTCACCGGTTTGTGGGGGGGGGGGGTCAGGCACAGAACCATGCCTTGGCCTTCTGCTCCTCTATCAGGATGCTCGCGGACGTCTCGGCCTTTATCCTCTCCGCGAAACCGTCTACAGTGGACCTGTCCGAGAACAGGATTACCACCACGAGGGTGCGCTCCGTCAGGACCTCGCCGTCGGACGCCGTTCCTCCCTCCGCCCAGTACATGGTGTACCCGGACCCGTCCCCGGCTATCGTGTCCCTGACGACCTGCTCGGCCGAGTCCAGGTCCTCCTGGGTCGATTCGTACGGGAGCCCTATGTACAGCGTGAACTTGCTGCCTCCCTCGTCCCCGCCGTCGATCATGACGTACAGGGTGGCCGCGGACAGAGTCACCGCGATCGCCGCCAGGACTATGGACAGCTTCTGGATGTTGTCGGCTTCCATGATGGATCATGGTGTGGGGGGTAGAAAAGGATTGTAGGGTTTCGCCCCTCCTCGCGGAGGGGCCGGAGAGTCACCTCTGGCCGGTGACGTAGATCACGTGCCAGCCGAACTGGGTCTGGACGATGGTCATGTCCCCGGGATTGTATGAGAATGCGGCATCCTCGAAGGGCTTCACCATCTGACCGCGCCCGAACCAACCGAGGTCCCCGCCGTTCCTTCCCGAGGGGCATTTCGACCTCTGTGCGGCGAGCTGGGCGAAATTCGCGCCGGCGTAGATCTGATTCTGGATGTCCACGGCCTCCTGGTATGTGTCCACGAGGATGTGGGAGCAGCGTGCCTGTCTAACCATGGGTGCGGGAACGCCCCGCTGTATTATAATGTTCTTGAAGGACCGGGCAGGCATGTTTATATCGCTTACCGTCCACTGATGCGATGTGATGGGGATGGACGACGCCTCGCTTCGGATACGCAACCTGACCACAGACGATTTGGACCAGTACAACGCCCTTCTGCGCTACGCCTTCCAGGTCACCGAGCAGGACCTCAGGAGGGTCGGATGGAGGGACGAGGAGATAAAGCAGTCGAAGTTCCCCGTCCTGGAGAGGGCTGATGTGCTGGGATGCTACGACGGCGACACCCTGGTGTCCCAGATCGCGGTCTATCCTCTGAGGATGAACGTCCACCACGAGGTGTACGACATAGGTTACATCACCAGCGTCACCACGTATCCGGAGTACTCCGGGCGCGGGATCATGCGCAGGCTGATACGCATGAGCCTTGAACGCATGAAGGAGGGCAAGAGGTCCCTGGCGCTCCTGTTCCCGTACTCGATACCCATGTACCGGAAGTTCGGATGGGAGATAGTCTCAAACAAGATATCTTACAAGGTCAAAGACAGCCAGATCGTCCCCAACCGCAAGAGGAAGTCCAGCGGCTTCGTCAGAAGGGTGGAATGGGACGATGAGAGGTTCGTGAACCTCCATGCGAGGTTCGCCCTGGCGACGCACGGTTGCATCTTCCGCAACAAGGAGGCCTGGGAGGAGTACTGGAGATGGGAGGAGGACGACACCGTTGTCGCCGTCTACTTCAGCAAGGAAGGGGAGCCCCTCGGATACATGGTGTACCTCATCAAAGAGGACATCATGCACATCAAGGAGATGATCTACCTCAACATGGAGGCGCAGATGGGTCTGTGGGACTACATCAGCGCCCACTACTCCATGATCGAGGAGGTCCGCGGATACGCCTACCACAGCGAGCTCATGGCCTTCATACTGGAGGACGGGAACGTGACCGAGACCATACGCCCGTACATCATGGCGAGGATAGTCGACGTGGAGGAGTTCATCGAGGACTACCGGGTGGACCCGTACGAGGGGGACGTGGTGTTCGACTTCGAGGTGAGCGACCCGTTCCTGGAATGGAACGACCGCACTTTCCGCATCCTGTTCAGTGGCGGGAGGGCGAGCATCACCGACCGGCCGGCGCAGCACCATGTCCGGATGTCAATAGGTACGCTGACTACGCTCCTTCTGGGATACATGCCCGCCAGCCAGCTCAGCAGGCTGGAGAGGCTGGAGGGGGACCAGGAGGCGATCGAGGCCCTGGACGAGATCCTCATCCACGAGATACCCTACATATCGGACTACATCTGAGCCGCTGCCCCCCCCCACCTATGGGGGAGGAGGGCAGGGGAGGGACCTCAGAACTCCCTCCTTGTGAAGAGTGCCAGCGATGCCAGGGTGGCGACAGCGCCCCATGCGACCATCACCGACCCGGACCTCACGCAGTCGGCGGCCTGGACCATCATGCCCGACATGTCCACGCCCATCGCCTCCCCCATGGACTCGAGGACTCCATTCGTCATCTCGACGTACTCGGGCACCGAGTTGGATATGGCGGTCGACGCCTGGTCCAGCATGAACCAGGTGTCCACGCCGGCGCCCGATGCTGCGGAGCTCACTATGGGGACCACGAGCAGGACCGCCAGGAAGGTCACCACAGCGGCGGTGCCCCCCTTCTTGAACAGGGAGCTGACGAGCATGGCAACGCCTGTCGTGGCGAACACGTAGGCCAGACACATGGCCATTGACGGCAGGAATGACGTAATCAGGGAGCCGGTCGCGGCCAGAGCGGCCAGGAACGCCACCAGGTAGTAGGCGACCATTATCGCCCCCACCAGCACAAAGCACGAGAGGAACTTGCCCGCGAATATCGTGACCCTCTTGATCGGACGGGTGAAGAGGATGAGCGCCGTCCTCTCCTCGAACTCGGACACGAGCGTGTATGAGGCGAACAGAGTCGCCCCCAGGAGCACAAGCAGGCTGACGAAGCCGACGTATGTGGAGAACGCCTCCCCCGCCGTGTCCCCGAGATTCCCTCCCAGGACGTACGGCAGGAATGTGATCAGCAGGACCACGGCCGCCGTCAGCGCGGAATAGATCAGGAACTTCCTGGACCTCATGAACTTCATGACCTCGTACTTGGCCACCTGTATAATCTGCCGGAGATCGTCTGCGACATCCATGGGATCACCTCGACTCCCTGATGAGCTCCAGGTACCTCTGCTCCAGGCTGTCCCCCTCCGTCAGGCTGTACGCACCTATCCCGAGAGAGGCGAGGTCCGCGAAGAGCTTGGAGCGCTCGCCCTTGGACACATCGTAGCGTATCTCGATGTCCTGCCCGTCCCTGCGGACGGAGATCACGTTCTCAACCCTGGACACGGCATCGATGGCGGCATCGGTCGGGCCGGACTCAGACTTGAGCACCATGGTCTCTACGCCAGCGGCCTGCCTGATCCGGTCCATGTCGTCATCGAGGATCAGCCTGCCATGGTTCACCATGACTATGCGGTCGCAGAGGTCCTCGACCTCATGCAGTATGTGGGACGACATGATGATCGTCAGGTTCCCGTTGTCGTTGCGTATATTCTTCAGTATGTCCCTGATCTCCGCCATCCCCCTGGGGTCGAGGCCGGACGTGGGCTCGTCTAGTATTATGATGCTCGGATCCCCGAGTAGGGCCTGGCCCAGGGCGATCCTCTGCCTCATGCCCTTGGAGAACGTGGACAGCCTCTTGTCCGCCCATTCCGACATCTTGACCTTCTCGAGGATCTCCTCCGTCTGGCATGACACGGATTCGTTGGTCATGCCGATGATTCCGCCGATGTACCTGAACGTCTCGCGTGGCGTGAGGTAACCGTAGAACTCGGGGGTCTCTATGACGGTGCCCACTCCTGTCAGGGCCTCCTTCGGATCCTCGCGGATGTCTGTTCCGTTGAGGAATGCGTGCCCTGACGTGGGCTTTATGAGGTTCGTCAGTATCTTCAGGGTTGTGCTCTTGCCGGCCCCGTTGGGTCCCAGGAAGCCCGTGAAGCTGTTCCTCCTGACCCCGAAGGACAGGTTGTCCACCGCCGTGAATCCACCGTACACTTTGCACAGCCCGGCTATCTCGATGGGATTGCCGTCCATTCTACACTCCTACGGCTCAACCGTATGGTTGATTATTAAACATTAATTATTTAATGATTTTCGATAAATTATAATCGAAATCTATTAATCAAAACAAGGATTGGTATTGTCCATGCTTCAAAGCCCCACGGATGACGGACTCAATCGTCTGAAGACCGCCTGCAGATATTGCTCCTGGGTGGCCCTCGCACTGGAGATAGTCGTCCTGGCATCCGTCGCCCTGGTGACGTTTACCATCATCGTCCTGATGGCCGTTCCGTCCGCCGTGGACAGCTTCTATGCCGAGGGCTTCGATGTCGACTTCAGCTCCGGACAGGCGGCCCTGCTTATGCTTATGGTGGACCTCCTGCTGCTCACGGCCCTGATAATCCTCATGCTGCTGAGGAACATCATGCGGGACATTAGCAGGGAGTACACCCCGTTCACCCAGAACAACATACAGCGCCTCAGGAGAATGTCGGTCGTGCTAGTCGTCCTCCCCGTGGCCAGCGCACTTTCGTATATGGCGATAAACCCCAGCGGGACATGGCTGACCGACGGCCTCTCGCTGATCCTCTCCGGCCTGATAGCATCGGCGTTCGTGTACAGCCTGTCACTGATATTCCGGTACGGCGCTTCGCTGCAGAAGCAGTCGGACGAGACTCTGTGAGGTTCGAGATGACGATAATACTCAGGCTGGACCGCGTCATGGCGGATAGGAAGATGTCCCTGAACGAGCTAGCGGAGAAGGTGGGGATCTCGAACGTGAACCTGTCCAACATCAAGACCGGGAAGATCTCCGCCATCAGGTTCTCAACGCTCAACGGGATATGCAGGGCGCTGAACTGCCAGCCCGGGGACATCCTGGAATTCAGCGATGACGAGGACACGGAGCATTCCTGACAACTATTAAATTACATGCGCGGTTAACGTTTTATATGGTGGGAATGTGGAAGAGCTGGCGCTGCTGACGACACTTGCGTTGTTCACGCTGCTCGCCGCTGTCTGCTCCATCGTTTTCAACAAGATTAAGCTCCCTCCCCTGATAGGATACATCGTCGCGGGGATCGTGATCGCCAACGCCACCACCATCACGGCCGAGAGCCAGGAGATCGTCGACATCCTGTCGGACATAGGCCTGGTCATGCTGATGTTCTGCATAGGCCTGGAGATCAACCTGAAGAAGATACGCAAGCAGGGGATATTCGCCATCAAAGTGGCGATGATACAGCTACCGCTGATGGTCTTCGGGGGATACCTGGCAGGCATCTTGCTCGGATTCAACTTCGTCCAGGCGGTGGTGATGGGCGCCATCATATCCGGCTCAAGCACCGCTGTGGTCATGGGCGTCCTGAAATCCCAGAACCGCCTCGATAAGGAGCACATCGAGATGCTGGTCCTCATAACCATCATGGAGGATATCGGGCAGGTCATCATCCTTTCGATGATTACCCCCCTCATAGCAGGTTCCGGGATGGATGTCAATGAGCTGATTGTGCTCATAGTGAGCATCCTCATCTTCATGATTGTCAGCCTCCTCATAGGGCTCAAGCTGGTGCTCAGGATGATCAACTGGGTGTCGGACAACGTGTCCGAGGAGATCCTCACCGTCTTCTCCGTCGGTCTCGCGTTCGGAATGGCCCTGCTCTCCTTGTACATCGGGATGTCCATGGCCATCGGCGCATTCCTCATGGGAATGATGATCGCGGCGAGCAGGAAGAGCAAGGAGATCAACCACAAGATAGAGCCGATGAGGGACCTGTTCATGGCCGTGTTCTTCATCTCCGTGGGGATGGAGATCACCATGGCGTCCCTGGCCGACAATTTGGGGATGATCGCGGTGATCTACCTGGTGTTCGCCTTCTTCAAGGTGACCACCGTGTTCCTCGCATACTGGATATGCAACGAGTCTTGCCGCACCGGGTTCCTCTCCGCCGTCAGCCTTGCCGCCATGGGAGAGTTCGCGTTCATCATCGTAGCCGAGGCTTACGGATACGGCGTCGTCGACGAGTCGTTCTACACATCGGTCATCGGTGCCGCCCTGGTCTCCATGGTCACACTGCCCTTCCTGACAAGATACTCTGACACCATTTGGACGAAATCTCAGGAGAAGTGCCCTCGCAAGCTCTACTCCTTCTGCTGCAGGCTGAACAACGGCAGGGAGGTCATCGCCAAACGCATGTCCGCCACATCCGTGTACTCCCAGAAGGCTGCCCGCAGGAGCATGACCCACTCGTACATCAACATCCTGTTGATAGCATTCATCGAGATAGTCTTCTACTTCGGCCTTCCGCCGCTCCGCGATTGGCTCGTGTCCAGCTTCGGAGGGAGCAGCGTCGTGTGGGGCATATTGCTGGTGGTGGTGAACTTCATGGTCCTCACGCTGCCCGTGTACCACCTTGTCAACAACGTCAAGTTCCTGGATGAGATCATAATCAACGGTGCGAAACACATCTCCAGGATGGAGGGGTCCTCCGAGGAGCCGGAGGTCATCTACCAGAAGTTCCTGGACATCAACACCTACATAATGGTGGGAGCGATAGACTTCCTGATTGTGCTCGTGGTGCCCAACATGCTCGGGCTCATGGAGCATCTCGTGGTCCTGGCCATCGTTGCGGCCATGATCGCGTTCATGTACATCCGCGTGCACTACTTCAAGAAGCCAGAACAGTTCGAGGACGATTTGGACGAATGACGTCAGCGCCTGAAGTCGCGGATGCGCTCGCCTATCTCCGACCCCTTGTCCACCAGCTCGTCCCTCACGCCCTTGAGGTCCGTCTTTATCTCGTCCAGGTCGGGAGCCTTCTCGCGGACCGTGTCGGCGGCCTTCCTGGCACCGCGGTCTGCGGAGCGGACTGCCTGTGTGGACTGGACGAGGATCGTGGACGGCGAGTGCATGATAAACTTGGCGCAGGACGCCGATGCCATACGGATCTTCTTGGGCACGGTCTTCTCCAGACCTACAACATCGACCTTGTGCTTCAGAACATCGTTCAGGAACTCGTCGGTGTCGGAGGCATCGGAGACGGTCACCACACGGCCAACCTCCTCCAGCGTATGGCCGTCGGTGCCTCCGGTGAACCCTATCCCGTAACGCTGCGCGGCGGCCAGAGCGGACCTGTTCGACTCGCGCGTCATGCCGCTGCATATGACCTCGTACGCGTCGAGACGCTTGGCGGTGTCCTCCGAAAGGTACCCCTTGCGGATGCATACCTCCACACCCTTGTTCGACAGGAGGTATCCCATCGGATGCGCTGCGGATACGACGCAGTTCTCCCTCTCCAGGAGATCCAGGAGCGCCTCCGTGGGGCAGTCCCTCAGAGCCAGCCACGGGCATTCCTGGAGCCTCGGACGTATGTAGCGGTACCAGAACCTCTCCAGGTCCGTCAGCTCGTAGAAGTACACGAGGATGTGGGGGCCGTCGGAGGTGCTCACCTCCATACCGGGGATCACCGGGACCGGCAGGTCCTCGTCCTTGATCTTCACCAGCGATGCTATGAGGTTGTGGTCCGTGACGGCCAGGCCCACGCCCCTCTCGTCTGCCAGGCGTACCGCCTGCCTGACGTCGGTGAAGGAGTCGGAGCAGTTGGTGTGGAAGTGCATGTCCACGGCCATCCTGCCCTCGTCCCTCAGCGCCTCCCAGTCGGGCGCCTCGAATACCGCCTTCATGTCATCTGAGACAGAGGGCGCGCCATGCGTCCTCGCTGCCGTCCATGACGGCCTCTGTATCCAGTGTCGTGATCCTGCCCTCGTCCACGACGATGTCCCCCTGGCACATCACTGTCTTCACATTGAGGCTGTTGCCGGAGTAGACGATGTTGGCGACGATGTTCTCCGGGACCAGCGGCCTGAGGTTGGGAGCCTTCCCGTCCAGGATTACGATGTCCGCGTACTTGCCGGGCTCTATCGACCCTATCGAATCCTGCATCCCGACTGCCTTCGCGCCGTTGACTGTCGCGAAGTCCAGTAGCTCCTGTGCGGTCGAGACCGTCGGATCCCACCTGCTGGATTTCTGCAGAAGCCCGAGCGTTTTCATCTCGGCGAACATGTCCAGGGAGTTGTTGGTGGTGTTCCCGTCCGTCCCTATGGAGACGTTGACGCCATACTTCTGGAACTCCGGCACGGGAGCGACACCGCCTGTGGCGAGCTTCATGTTGGACACCGGGCATGATGAGATGGACATCCCTGCCTCGCCCATCAGCCTTACCTCCCTCAGCGTGAGCCAAGCGGAATGAGCTGCCACGCCACGGGGCCCGAGGGCGCCTATACTGGACAGCCACTCGGCCGGCCTCATGCCGGTCTTCCTCTTGTGGTCGTTGACCTCCCCCCTCGTCTCGGAGAGGTGGAAGTTCATGGGAGCCCCGACCTGGTCGGAGAACTCCTTGGCCCCGACGCATGTCTCCTCGTTGCAGACGTAGACCCCCTGGAGGCCCACCCCGGGAACTATCTTGCGCTCGTTCTTGAACCTGGTGTAGAAGTCCTTGCAGTTCTGCAGGGGGTTGCCCTTCTGCGTGGTGCACTCCTGGTCGAGGACGCACCAGCACAGGACGCCTCTGATCCCAGCCTCCTGGGTTGCCTTGGCGATTACGTCCTCCGAGTAGTAGAGGTCCATGAACGTTGTCGTCCCGCCGCGCATCATCTCCATGCACCCGAGCTTTGTCCCCAGCTCCAGATCGGAGTCGGTCCTGTCCGAGTCGATGCGGAAGACCTTGTCGAGGAAGTCCGGGAAAGACAGGTCGTCGACGACCCCCTTCATAACGGACATGGCGACATGGGTGTGGGTGTTGACCATGCCGGGCATTACGATGTCCCCGGTGGCATCAATCTCCCTGTCTGCCGTGCCGTTGTACTCCGGACCGACGGAGACTATCCTCTCCCCGTCGACAACGACGTCCCCCCTGACTATGCGCCTGGACGCGTCCTGGGTGACGATCCATGCGTTGCGGATCGCTGTGATCATGCCGGCTCAATCCTGCTCTGTGGTCTTAACGGTTCCGCCGACAAGCGTAAAATCTCCGCAAGGGATTGACGGTCATGTCCAAGACCCCCAGGGAGAGGGTCCTGGAGGCCCTGTCCGGTAGGGCCCAGGACGATGCGCCCGTGGCGATATTCTCGCAGTCCGCGACCGTAGGTATGATGGACGCGACAGGAGTCGGATGGCCGGAGGCCCATTCGGACCCCGAGAAGATGGCCATCCTCGGGGCCGCCCAGGCAGACCTGTTCGGATTCGAGTCCGTGAGAGCTCCGTTCTGCATGACGGCAGAGGCCGAGAGGCTCGGATGCAGGGTAACGCTTGGAGGGAGGACTTCGTCCCCGATGGTGGTGGGGCACGCTTTCGAGTTCGACCCTTTCGACGGGAGCTTCTCGGACTTGCCCGATGCGGGGACGGGGGACTACGTCTCCGGGAGGATGTCCACCATCGTCGAGGCCATCGGCTTTCTCCGGAAGGGCTGGGGGGACAGGTACCCGGTCGTATGCGGTGCCCTTGCGCCGCTCACCCTAATGGGGCAGGTGGTGGGCGCCGAGGGACTGATCCTCGGAACGATCCTCTGCCCAGACCGGGTCAGGGAATGGTCATCCGCCCTGGGGAGGCTCCAGGCAGAGTACATCGGGGAGCTGTCCGATGCGGGTGCAGACATACTGTTCCTCATCGATGGGGACGCGTCCCCCAGCATGATGGACCCGGCCGCGTACTGGGACCTTGCGGGATCCCGTTGCGCACCGTTGATGAGGGGGTCCCTGAAGACGATCCTCCACATATGCGGGGATGCGCTGCCGATTGCGAAGGACATGGCACGCACAGGTGCGGACGCGCTGTCCCTGGAGTCCACCGTGGACCCGTACGACCTTAAGAAGGCCGTTCGTGGTGTCCCCGTTGTAGGGAGCGTCGGGCCTGTGTTCCCCCTGCTGACCGGCTCCCCTGGCGATATCGCGGAGGAGGCCAGGAACTGCGAGGATGCTGGGTTCGAAGTCATATCCCCCGGATGCGGATTGTCCGTGCTGACACCCGACGGGAATCTGCGGGCCCTCAGGAACTACCGGTCCTTCCTCTCGGAATGAATTAAATCCCATGCCATGATTAAAGGCCATGAGCTTCCGCATCACATTCCTGGGAACGGGCGGCGGTCGTTTCACGACCATGTACCAGATTCGCTCGACCGGCGGGATGCTCATCGAGCATGACGGGAGGTTCCTTCATGTGGACCCTGGTCCGGGGGCGCTCACCCAGATGCAGCGCATAAGATACGACCTATCCCGCACGGAGTCGCTGATCATATCCCATTGCCATCCGGACCATTACTCGGATGCGGAATCGGTGATCGAGGGAATGACTGGAGGAGGCAGGTTCAGACGCGGGAGCGTCTACGGGTCCAGGACCGTGATTAAAGGCGACGGCGGCCTCGGGCCATGCCTTTCGTCGTACCACCAGAGGATCGCCGGCTCCGTCGCGGAGTTCGAGCCCGGGGACACCCTGGACGTGGACGGCCTCGAGGTGGATGTATGCAGGGCGATACACAGCGACCCCACGAACGTCGGCTTCAGGTTCCACACGGACAAAGGCATCGTATCCTATGTCAGCGACACGGAGTACACTGACGATATCGCCGACCAGTACATCGGGTCCAGGGTCCTTATACTGCCGGTGACGACTCCGAGAGGAAACAGGATAAAGTACCACCTCTGCACGGACGACGCCCTGACGTTCGTCGAAAGGGTCAGGCCGGGGCTGGCCGTCTTCATCCACCTGGGAGTGGTAATACTCAGGAGGGGGCCGGAATCGGAAGCGGGATACGTGGAGGGGCTCACGGGCGTGAGAACGATAGCGGGACGCGACCTGATGGTGCTGGATGTGGGGGAAGAACTCTCCGTGTACCAGGAGACCGCCCACGACGACCCCTGGATACCGGAGTCCTCACCTTAATCCTCGACCGGATAGAATCCCGTGGTCCCCCACCATGTGTTGCTACCGAAACTCGTCGAGGCGATGTATCCGACTGGGGACTGGCCCTTGATCGTCTCCACTGCATAGAACACCGTGCTTGCCAGCTCCTCCGAGCAGCTGCCGACCACGGGGGTGCTGCTGGTCTCCACCATGTAGCCTACACCGAGGTGGTCGAGCCACTCCTGGTCGACCGGCTCGAAGCTTTCCAGGGCGACCCCTGCGAACACATGGCCGTTCTTCCCGCCCATTGCCACCGTGTATCCCGCCTCCTTCAGGAGCGCGCACAGTAGCGCCGCGTTGTCCTCGCAATCCCCGTATAGCAGGTACAGGGTCTCGGCGGGGACCGCCCAGTACTCCCCGACCCCGCGGATGCCGTAGTCGTACCCCTTGCCGTCCACGGTGTTCGGGTACTTCGCGCATCCCTGCACGAACGACGCGATGAAGTCCGCGTACCCCTGCTCATCGGAGACGGACCCGCCGATGCCGACGAACTCCTGCCTGAGCAGCGACTCCAGGCTGTCCGTTATCGGATCGCAGACGACGATGTCTGGGAGCCGGGTGAACGGGTAGTACTTGTAGGAGCTCAGCTCCTGGTTCCTGGCCTCGCTGGCATCGGCTGACGCCATGAAATCCTCCAGGCTGAACGTGTACGTCACGGACAGCTGGTATACGGTCCCGTCCATGTCGTAGGTCCAATCGACCGTACGGGAAACGTCCCCTCCGTTCACGACCGTGAACTCCTGATCCCCTGCCGTGATCAGGTACTTCCCCACATCGAGGGTTATCGATTGCCCGTATTCGTCGTACCCCTCGTAAAGCGTGGTGAACGACCCGAACTGGTTGGTGTCGTAGTACGTGTGGTAGACATCGAATACATGCCATTCCACGCATTCGGGGGCGGTCACCGTACCTGAGCCCTCATCCACCGTGAACCCCTCCGGAAGGCCGGACACATCCGTCCCGGGATCGTCCGTGTCCCCGGCATGCTGCCATCCCAGGAACAGCAGGGATGAAACGACGACTACCGCGATAACCGCCGCTACGATTATGGCGGGCCTCAAGAGGAGGCCTCCGAATAGGGCGGGATCTCGTAGATGCTCCTTATCGCCTTCACATCGGAGCTCGTTCCCGGATCCAGGTACCCGAGGCCGACATGCCTGTCGAAGGTCGTCTCGCCGAAGTAGTACGTCCTGCCGGTGGAAGCCGTGGACAGAGAAGTGAGGGAGTACACGGAGTACAGGGCGTCCTGGTTGAATCCGGACAGGGCGACCCCCGCGACCATGTGCTCTGGAAGGACCACGATTGTGGAGTACATGCCGGATGCCGAGCACAGTGCAGCGTACAGGATGGATGTGTCCTCGCAGTCCCCCGCCCCGTGGAATATTGTCTCCATCGGGAACGCCCAGTACTCGTTGGCACCGTACAGGGTGAGGTCCGGGCTGCCCTGGTCTGACTTGTAGTACACCCCCTGCGATTTGACTACCATATCTGGGTACTCGAACTTGCACTGCACGAACGACAGGAGGTAGTCGGCGTAGCTCTGGCCGACCGTCGAGGCATCGGCCCCGTGGACGCTCTTGTACGTTGTCTCGAGGCTCTTGGATATGCTGAGCAGGGCATCGTCCACCACCACGAAAGACGCATTCCCCTTGAGCGTGGTCTGACTCCTCGTGACGTCCATGTCCGCATACTTCTGATAGTCGCTGTATTCGTACTGTATCGTCACGGAGTAGGTGTATGTGCGGGACATGTACGTGCGCGACCAGTTGAGGTTGCTCGTTATCGTCCCGTCGAGGATCGCCTCGCCGGATGCCTGGAGGCTGCCGTCCACGTAGAGGTGTATCTCGTAGTCCCCGACATTGTCCAGGGTCAGGACGTCGCCTTGGTGAATCTCGTACCCGCGCTCCTCGTAGTAGCCGTTGCCCAGACTGACCAGCGCGGACGCGCTGAGCGTCTTCACGTACCACTCCGCTGTCCCGTCGCCCGTGTATCTCAGCGTTGCGACGTCCCCGTCATCGGAGCTCACTATGTAGGGCTCGCACATCCCGCGGTAAACCGTTAGCTCCCCTATCGTTACCGACCTCGTGTCCTCCTCCGTGCCCATCAGGTTCGGATAGAGCACGATCAGGGCCCCGGCGAGTATCACGACCACCACGAGGATCGCGACTGCTGAGGAGCCGCGCCCCTTCTTGCCGTCGCGCCGAGGGGCGGGGATGGATTCCGGAGCGCTGTACGGGTCCGTGTACCCCTCGGTAGACTCGTTCCCGACCAGTGCCCCGCAGTGCACGCAGAAGTTTGCACCAAGGGGCAACTCCTTGCCGCATCTCCTGCAGTACATCTCACTCGATCTCCCAGCGAACGGTTACGCTCTCTGTGAACTCCACGTCCTCTGGGACCGCGTCCATGTACACGGAGGACATCATCCTGGCCCCTGCATACGGAACGTCCCCCGCACCGTATGATATTGAGAGCAGGTCCCCCAGCTTGACGCCGGCTGCATTGGCGAGCTCCCTTGCCTTCGCCTTCGCATCCTTCACTGCCGCAGCCCTTGCACCGGCCTCCGCCTCCGTGCTGTCGCGGACTGCGTAGCTCATGCGGAACCTCGGGGCGCTTTCGCACGACACGATCGCCGCCAGGAGACGTCCCACGGAGTCCGAGTCCGAAGCCTCGGTTATGGAAAGCCCGTGGGAGTACTCGTAGCCGACGAACCGCTCATGGCCGCCCTCGTCATTCTCGTACCTCATCTCGACGGAGACGGATGTCGTCTTCAAATCGTCCATGTCGAACCCAGCTTCGCCTACGGCTTTCCTCAATGAGGATACCGCCGATGCGGAGGCGGACACAGCGGAGTCGTAATCCGGCATAACGCCCCCTATCCTTCCCTCCACCATTATGATGTCGGGATGGACGCGCACGGAGCCGCGGCCAACAACCGTGAGAGATCTTTCCATGAGGGAGCGAATCGGAAACGTACGATATAAAACGGTAGAAGGGTTGCTCGGACATCCCGCGATCGGTGCAATCTGCTTTAAATCGGATAAACCCCTGAAGATACCGATGGCCAGGATCGGCGACTTGGGCGAGAGGCGCCTCATTGAGGATTTCAGGAGTTTCATTAAGACCGAGGGCATCGTCGGCCCCGGGGACGACGCGGCCGTCCTTGCCGGCGGCATCGTTGTCACCTCGGACATCGTTACGTTCGACAGGCACTTCCCGGCAGGGATGACCTATGAGCAGTTCGGATGGTACGCGGCGGCCGTGAACTTCAGCGACCTGGCCGCCATGGGCGCGAGGCCCACGGGATTCCTCGCCGCGCTCGCCCTGCCGCAGGACCTCAATGCCCAGGCGGCATACGACATCATGAGCGGGATAGATCAATGCGCCGAATTCTGCGGGACCGGGATACTCGGGGGTGACACCAAGCCCGGACCGGGCATCGTCGCCGGAACCGCCCTTGGCAGCATGGACGGGAGGGCGCCGATGCTGAGGTCCGGCGCCAGACCAGGGGACATAGTCGCGGTGACGGGGGCGATGGGCTCCCCTGCGGCGGCGTTCATCTCCCTGGAGCACGGGGTTGATGCCCCCGAAGCCCGGGAGGCGCTGTATCTCCCGATTCCGCGCGTGGCGGAGGGTGCCGCGATGGCGGCCAGCGGGGCGGTCACGTCCTGCATGGACCTGTCCGATGGCCTGGGTACCGCGCTGAACACGATATGCGCGTCATCGGGAGTCGGTATCGACGTGGAGCTTAGCTTCATACCCCGCGGGCCATGGGTGGACGAGATGGCTGAGCTGTCCGGGAAGCCGGTCAGCGACCTCCTCCTGGGGTGGGGCGGCGAGTACGAGCTGCTGTTCACGGCAGACAAGGAGCGCCTCGACAGGCTGTACGACGCCGAGGTCGAGTTCTCGATCATAGGGATCGTGAACGATTCAGAGGGCGCCCACCTCAACGATGACGGTAGCAGGACGGTGATCCCCTTTGGCGAATACCGAGCGCTTCGAGGCGAGGTACTACGAGCGCACCGAGGATGGGTTCGTCTGCGGACTGTGCCCCCACCGCTGCAGGCTAAAGCCGGGGCAGTTCGGAAGATGCGGGGCTCGCAGGGCGGATGAGGACATGCTCGTGGCCACCACCTACGGGAAGGTCTCTTCCCTGTGCGTAGACCCGATAGAGAAGAAGCCCCTCTACAACTACAAGCCGGGGTCCCGGTGCTTCTCAGTGGGCAGCGTCGGATGCAACATGAGGTGCAGGCACTGCCAGAACTACGCCATCTCCATGCTCCAGTCCGGCAGGAAGCGCACCACGTACATGTCCCCCGAGGACCTGACGAATATCTGCCGCAAGGAGCGCCTGGACATCATAGCATTCACGTACAACGAGCCGATGATCTGGTACGAGTACATCATGGACGTAATGGAATCGGCGCCCGATCTGCATCTGGTCCTGGTTTCCAACGGACTCATCTGCGAGAAGCCCCTGAGGGACCTCTGCGGCGTGGCCGAGGCCGCCAACATCGACATCAAGGGATTCACGGACAGCTTCTACACCGAGATATGCGGTGCGCACCTGGACGATGTCTTGGAATCCGCCAGAATAGTGTTCGAAGAGGGGGTTCACCTCGAGCTGACATACCTAGTGATCCCCGGGTACAACGACTCAAAGGACGAGATCCGCGATTTCTGCACATGGGTGAGGGACGAGCTGTCCGAGGACGTGCCCGTGCACTTCAGCAGGTTCCATCCGGACAACGAGATGGTCGACGTTCAGTGGACGCCAGTCGAGACCGTCCTCGAATGCAGGGACATCGGGATCTCCTGCGGGCTCAACTACGTCTATGTCGGCAACACCCTGACAGACAGCGCCGACGACACATACTGCCCCGATTGCGGGACGGCCGTCATAAACCGCCTCGGATACCTGGTCGAGGTGGCCGCCCTTGACGGCGACAGGTGCGCATCATGCGGGCGCAGGCTGAACATCATACCGTGACCAATGCGAATAGCGGGTTACCCAGCAGAAGCACCAGGTATGCCGCCGCGGCCAGCGGGACCACGAATGGTATCATCGGAGTCACTGCCACGTCCGAGAACCCTGCGTCCTCCAGATCGTCCAGGATGCGATCCTTGTCATCGGATGCGCCGCAACGGACCCTCGTCCCACCTTCCATGCGCTCCACCGGCCACACGAAGCCGGTTCTGGCATGGGCTATGGGCATCCTGTACGAAGTGAGCCCGCAACCATCTCCCAGGGACCTGGGCACCGTCCATGCCAGAGACGCCAGGGACATCAGCAGGCCGACGACCAGGATCGCCACCGACGGGTTGAGGACGACCGATTCGGGGGAGGAGGGCGACCACACCAGGGGGACGGGGCCCCATTCCGGGTAAACCGGGAACGCTATCGCCAGGGACATCATGCACTTGGCATCGGCACCGCCCCTCAGGAGCCTGGCACGGTACATCAGGTAGAACAGAAGGAACATGACGGGGACGGTCAGCCCACCTATCGTGTAATCCGATGGTGACAGGGCGTACGCTGCGACGAACATGCATACTGCGGACAACGCGACCGGAGCCGCCCTGACCCCCGAGATCCTCTCATCGAGCATATACGCTACAAGAACAAGGGAGCCTGCGGCCACGAGCATCCTCGAACCCCAGAAGCCATCCGACGACAGGGCGCCGAGTACGGCACCGGAGACCCCCAGTGCCATCCAGTGCCAGTCCGGGACCTCCCTCGAACGGGCATCGTGAATGGCGGCGGAAAGCATGACCGCCAACGGGATGATGACCCAAGCGATGACGAGGTTTCCCTCCATAGTTGTGCTATCTTATGTTTCATTTAAATAGTACGTGCAAATACGAAATTACATGATCTCCAGGAGGATGACGGTTGTTCTGGTCATCGCCCTGCTGTTCGCCATGGCGGTCCCGTGCCTGCCATCAGCAGATGCGGACGACACTCTGTCACAGGACGATGTCGTCGTCAAGACGGGCGACGGCCTGCAGAGCATCGACCTCACCATGTACAGCGGTGAGACCACGACCGTGACGATATTCGTCACCAACAATTCGGACAAGAATCTGAACATCAATGTATCGGACGTATCCGGTAGCAAGGTGAGCTCATCCTCGTCGATCAAGATCGGGGACAGCTCGGGAAGCCTGCTTGGCCCGAGCGGTTCCGGCAGGAACATCGCGGAGATCACCGTCACATTCTCGGTCGACCGCCTATCCGACAACCTCAGATTCGAGGGCGACATCGTCCTCACCATAGTGGACGTATCCAGCCAGACGGAGGACGACGTCATTCAGATCTCAGTCCCCGTTACCATCGGTGTCACCTCCTACTTCGCCCCGGGAGACGCCTACAACAAGTTCTTCGGCATCCTCCCCAACACCCTGCCTGACCCTCTGAACAGCCCGTGGGTGACCGCCATAGTCACCATGGTCGCATGGATACTGGCGACGATCGTGGTCTGCCACATATTCATCCCCCTGTTCGGCAGGATCGTCGGCTCCCGCAAGACCCCCGAGGAGAAGAAGGTCCTCACGAAGACACTGACGAAGACCGTGTCGCTCCTGATGTTCATAGTGGCAGTGAACGAGTGCTTCTCCATACTCGGCGCGAACTCGGAGATCATGAGCATGCTGTCCACCCTGTCCACGGTCCTCTACGTGCTGGTGGGCGCGATGATATGCTGGCAGATCTACGTGTTCCTCATCACGGCCATCATCAAGGGCATTGACGACACCATAGAGGTGGAAGGCGTGGACACGTCCCTGATACCCCTTTTCAAGATGCTCGGGAAGCTCCTGATCTCGGTCGTAGGGGTGGCGATCATCCTGTCGGCCTTCGGGGTCGACCTGGCAGGGATAATGGTCAGCGCCGGAGTCGTCACACTCGGGATAACGTTCGGTGCGCAGCAGATGCTGAACCAGTTCTTCAGCGGCATAGTGCTGCTCTCCACGAGGCCGTTCAAAAAGAGAGACTTCGTGAAGATAGGGACGGAGACGTACATCGTCAGGAAGGTCAGGCTCATGTTCACCGAGTTCGACAACTGGGACATGGACCAGATCGTGACCATACCCAACAACGTGGTCACATCCGGAACGATCGTGAACTTCACCAGGGACACGTCGAACACCAGGATATTCATCTACGTGACGATAGCGTACGACGCCAACCTGACCCTCGCCAAGGAGCTCATGATAAAGGCGGCCAAGATGCACCCCCATGTCGTCAAGGACGGGACCTGCACGCCGCCCGGCACCAGGCTGACAAATTTCCAGGCCTCCGGGATCGAGTACAGGCTCGCTTGCTTCGTGGACGATTACGACAACAGCGCCCACTACGCCGGCCAGATCAGGGAGATAATCTACAAGCTGTTCCTCGACAACGGAATCGAGATCCCGTACAACAGGCTGCAGCTGGACGTGCTGAGCACCTGCGATGGGAAGAGAAGGCCCGACGACACGGACGATTGATGATTCTGCGGAATCCGCAGAACGGTGAAACTATTTCCCCCATTCCCATGGGCGGGTTTGCGGAATCCGCCCATGGGGCAACGAATCCCCACAATTTATATAACACAATAAGAATCCAGCCATATAGGCTGAGGGAGCGGATTCTATGATAGACAACCTGGACAAGAGGATCATCGAGATCATGAAGAAGGACTCCAGGTGCCCGTTTGTGGAGATTGCCAGTCAGCTGGGCGTCTCCGAAGGCACCGTGCGCAGTAGGGTCCACAGGATGACCGAAGAGGGCATCATCCGCGGTTTCACGATAAAGACCAGCTCGCGCAACGTCAAAGCGCTGGTCGAAATCAGGATCGACGTCAACACCGACACCCAGGAAATCGCCAACGAGCTCGCCAGCTACGACGGCGTGACGGAGGTCTTCGAGGTCACTGGCGACCAGGACATCATAGCCATCGTGGATGTGGAATCATCGCAGCACCTCAACGACATCATAGAGAGGGTCAGACGCTACGACAACATCCTCAGCACCAGGACCCGCCTTATACTAAAGGAGCATTTCGGGGAGGCATGAGCATGTTCGCAGGAACTGGAACCGCGCTTATCACACCGTTCACGAAGTACGGAGAAGTGGATGAGGACGCCCTCAGAAGGCTTGTCAACTTCCAGGAGGAGAACGGGGTCAACACCCTGATACCATGCGGGTCGACGGGCGAATCCGCCATGCTGAGCCACGAGGAGCACCTCAAGGTCATCAGCATCGTCATCGACGAGGCGAAGAAGGCGAAGGTCCTCGCGGGAGCAGGAAGCAACTGCACATCGGAAGCCGTCATGCTCAGCAAGAGCGCAGAGGACCTCGGCGCGGACGGAATCCTGTCCATTTCACCGTACTACGTCAAGCCTACTCAGGAAGGCATAGTGCTTCACTATCAGGCGATCGAGAACGCCATCGACATCCCGATCATAGTCTACAACATCCCCGGGAGGACCGGCTCAAACATCAACGTGGACACCCTCCTCAGGCTCGCCGAGCTGGAGGGGATCGTCGGCGTCAAGGAGGCCAGCGGGAACATGTCCCAGATCCAGAACATCATCGCCAGGAGGCCCAAGGGGTTCGAGGTCCTCAGCGGCGACGACAGCATTACCCTCGCCCTGATGAGCATGGGCGCGGACGGCGTTATATCCGTCACCTCCAACTGCTGCCCCGGCCTGGTCTCGGAGATGGTCTACAACGCCCAGTCGGACAAGTTCGAGATCGCGAAGTCCATCCACAACAAGCTGCTGCCCCTGTTCGGGGCGCTTTTCTGCGAGTCCAATCCCATCCCCATAAAGTACGTCATGGGGATCATGGGATACGGAAACGGCAGCCCGAGGCTGCCGCTCACACCCCTCACCGACAAGGGGAGGGAAGTGCTAGACCCCATACTGAGAGATCTGGGGATAGCATGATAAACCCCACCGGGCGCGTGCGCCCGGGGAGGGACCGCAAAGCTTTTTCTATGGATACCTTAGCGGACGCCTGCACGTTTAACCTGGCGAGTGCGCCGGGGGGCAGGGACGGAAGGCCCACAGCATGAACGAGGTGCTCGGACAATGATCACGGTTATGAAGTTCGGAGGGACCAGCGTAGGTTCCGCCGAGGCTCTGAAGAGGGTAGCGAACATCATCGCCCAGAAGGAGGGCGAGAAGGTCGTGGTTGTCTCCGCGATGTCGGGGATCACGAACTTCCTGGTCAACGTGGCGGAGAACCCGCAGTTGAACCTCGACACGGTGGTGGATCAGTTCGCCGAGAAGCACCTGATGACTGCCGCGCAGCTGTTCGAGGGGGACACCTACGAGGAGTTCAGGACGGAGTTCGACTCCAGGCTGGAGAAGTTCAAGAAGGCGGTCTCCGCGGACAGGAACGACCCGTACTACGTCGACGCCCTCACCTCCCAGGGGGAGAGGTTCTCCTCCCTCATGCTGGCATACGTGCTGAGGGACATGGGGGAGAAGTCCGTGGCCATCACATCGGAGGACGCGGGCATATACGCGGTGGGCGCACCCACGAGCGGATCGGCCGACCTGCTCATCACCGCGTCCGGGATGACCATGAAGGTCAAGCCCCTGCTGGCCATGGGCGTCATCCCCATAGTCACGGGATTCTACGGGATCAACTCGGAAGGCAGGCCCCTGACTTTCGGAAGGGGC
Organism: Methanomassiliicoccaceae archaeon UBA71; assembly: GCA_002504405.1. Lineage (GTDB taxonomy): Archaea > Thermoplasmatota > Thermoplasmata > Methanomassiliicoccales > Methanomethylophilaceae > Methanoprimaticola. The sequence continues at coordinate 248,751 of DARO01000005.1, read as the reverse complement.
GGCTCGGACTACTCCGCAGCCGTCGTCGCGAACGCAATAGACGCAGACATGCTGGAGATCTGGACCGACGTCGACGGTTTCATGTCCGCTGACCCCAGGATAATCCCCGACGCCATCAAGATCGACGAGATGAACTTCGGCGAGGCCGCGGAACTCGCGTACTTCGGAGCCAAGGTCCTCCACCCGAGGACCATCGAGCCCGTGAGGCTGAAGCACATCCCGCTCAAGGTCAAGAACTCGTTCAAGCCGGATGAGCCCGGGACCCTGATACACCACCTGAGGAAGTCCAAGAACGCCCTCCTGAAGAGCGTGGCGGCGAAGACCGACCTGTCCATAATCACGATAAGCTCCGCCGAGATCGCGTACCGGCCGGCGATGGTCGCTAGGATCATCGACAAGATCGCCGAGATCAACGTCATCATCTACTCCATCTCCACGTCGCTGTCCACCGTGGCCTTCCTGGTCCACAACAACGACGTCAAGCTCACGCTGAGGCAGCTGAACGGCCTCAGCGGAGGGGACATCGAGAGGATCGACGTCAAGAACAACGTGGCGCTCATCTGCGCCGTGGGCGACAACCTGCTGGACAAGTGCGGCGTCTCCGGCGACATCTTCTCCGCGGTCAAGGATGCGGAGGCGAACGTCGAGATGATCTCCGAGGGGGCGTCCGATGTCTCGCTTAACTTCGTGGTGCCCATGAGCAAGGTCGTGGACGTCGTGAGGACCCTGCATGAGAAGTACATAGGTGAGGCCGAATGATGAGAGAGTTCGAGGGAAAGGACGGCGTGATGATGATCGGCGGCAAATCCGCCGTGGAGATCGCCGAGGAGTTCGGAACGCCGGTGTACGTCACGGATGAGCAGAGGCTCAGGGAGAACTACAGGAGGATCTACGGCGCCTTCTCCAGGCACATGGACACGCGCATACACTACGCGTGCAAGGCGAACACGAACCTCGCCATCCTGAAGATCCTCGAGCAGGAGGGGTCCGGGATAGACGCCGTGTCCATCGGGGAGGTCATGTCATGCCTGAAGGCCGGGTTCTCCCCGGACAGGATCATGTACACAGGCGTGAACGTCAGCGATGCGGAGCTCAAGGCGGTGTCGGACCTCGGCGTCATGATCAACCTCGACTCGATATCCGAGATGGAGAGGCTCGCCGAGATCGCGCCGTGCACCCCGGTGTCGTTCAGGGTCACCCCGGGGGTCGGCTCCGGCCACAGCGACAAGGTCATAACCGGCTCCAAGGGGGCGAAGTTCGGCGTCCCGCTGGACAGCGTCATCGACACGTACGCAAGGGCCAAGGACCTCGGATTCGACATAAAGGGGATCCACGCCCACATCGGCTCGGGCGGGCAGACCGTAGAGCCCTTCATGGACATGATGGAGGTCCTGATCGAGCTTGTCAACGAGATCGAGAGCATCGGCATCGACCTCGAGTTCATCGACATGGGAGGCGGCATCGGCGTCCCGTACAAGCCCCAGGAGAGCGAGATGGACGTCGACGAGCTGGCGATGAACCTGACGGACATGATCCAGGAGGAGACCGACATCAGGACCCTCGTCCTGGAGCCCGGTAGGTACATAGTCTGCGACACGACGGTCCTGCTCACGAAGGTGAACGACGTCAAGGACGCCGGCACCAAGAAGTACGTCGGATGCGACGCGGGATTCAACACGCTCATCAGGCCCGCGATGTACGACTCGTACCACTATGTGGCCCTCGCCAACAAGTTCGGGAAGGCCTGCACGGACAAGTACGATGTCGTGGGGCCGATCTGCGAGTCAGGCGACTACCTCGCACACGAGAGGGTCCTCCCCGACCCGGTGGAGGGGGACATAGTCGCCGTCTACAACGCGGGCGCCTACGGTTTCTCCATGTCCAGCAACTACAACTCCCGCCCCCTGTGCGCGGAGGTCCTGGTGAACGACGGGAAGGCGGAGCTCATCCGCGAGGCCGAGACCATCGAGGAGCAGTGGAGACACCAGATCATACCCGAGAGGCTCCTGAGATGAGGTTCTGGAAGTACCAGGGCATAGGCAACGACTTCATCCTCCTCGACGGGACCGCTGGGGACCTCCCCATCGACCCCGAGTGGTGCAGGAAGGCGTGCGACCGCCACTTCGGCATAGGGGCCGACGGCGTGCTGTACGTCATGCCCGGAGAGGGCACTGACATCACGATGAGGATCATAAACGCGGACGGCAGCGAGGCCGAGATGTGCGGCAACGGGATAAGGTGCGTCGCCAAGCATGCGTACGACTTCGGAATCGTCGACAGCGACAGGTTCACCATCCACACCCTGGCTGGGGACCTGGAGGCGTCCGTCGCTACCAGGGACGGGAAGGCCCGGACCGTGACCATAGACATGGGCGCCCCCGTCCTGGACGGGAGGTCCGTCCCGGTGGACCACGACGGCAGGTTCATAGACCAGCCGTTCGAGGCCGACGGGGTGGACTTCAGGGCGAGCGCCGTGTCGATGGGCAACCCGCATTTCATCACATTCACCCCGATGGACGATGCCACCGTGGACAGGCTGGGGCCGGTCCTGGAGAGGCACCCGTTCTTCCCCCGCAAGACCAACGTCGAGTTCTGCAGGGTCGAGGACGGGAGGATCTACATCAGGGTCTACGAGAGGGGAGCCGCATGGACCCTCGCCTGCGGCACCGGAGCATGCGCCACCACCACGGCGGCAGCCCTCATGGGGCTGGTTCCGTTCGGGGAGCCGGTGGACGTCCACCTCCCCGGGGGATGGCTGAGGATAACCGTTGACCGGGACCTCGGCTACGTGCTCATGGAGGGGCCGGCGGAGCTGGTCTTCGAGGGAGACATCCAGGAGTGATTCCCATGACTACGTTCGAGCAGGCAGACAGACTGAAGCAGATACCCCCGTACCTCTTCGTGAGGCTGGAGAAGCTCTCCGCCGAGAAGAGGGCCGCGGGATGGGACATGATCGATTTCGGGATAGGCGATCCGGACCTCCCGACCCCGGACTGCATCGTCGAGGCGATGTGCGAAGCGGCGAAGGTCAACGCGAACCAGAAGTACTCGTCCTCCCAGGGGGAGAAAGACCTCAGGTACGCGGTCGCCGCCTGGTACAAGAGGAGGTTCGGCCTCGACATAGACCCCGACACGCAGGTATGCATCACGATCGGTTCCAAGGAGGCGATCTTCAACATCGCCCAGGCCTTCGTCAACAACGGCGAGATGATCATCGCCCCGTCCCCCGGATACCCCGTGTACTCAGGGGCAGCGACCCTCTTCAACGAGGCCAAGTGCGTGCAGATCCCCCTCAGGAAGGAGAAGGACTGGCTCCTGGACGTTGACGAGTGCCCCAAGGGTGCCAGGATGCTCTACCTGAACTACCCCAACAACCCGACCGGCGCGACCTGCGACGTCGCGTACCTGAAGAAGGTCTACGACTGGTGCCAGGAGAACGGCACGATCCTGTGCTACGACAACGCGTACTCGGAGATGTGCTACGACGGCTACCAGGCGCCCTCCGCCCTCCAGGCCGGACCGGACTGCATAGAGTTCGGGTCGTTCTCCAAGACTTTCAACATGACCGGCTTCAGGCTCGGTTACGCCGTCGGCAACCCCGACCTCATCGCGGGCCTCAAGAAGTGCAAGGGCCAGATAGACTCGGGCGCACCGATATTCATCCAGAAGGCGGCGATCGCCGCCCTCGAGCTCTACGGGGACGACGGGAAGCTGCCCAAGGCCATCGCGGACAACATGGCCGTGTACGCGGAGAGGCGCAAGGTCCTGGTCGACGGCCTCAGGGAGCTCGGATACAAGGTGGACATGCCGAAGGGGACGTTCTACGTGTGGTTCGACTGCGGGAAGAACTCCACCGAGTTCACCCAGGAGATGGTGGAGCTCGGCATCATCGTGACCCCTGGAACCGGCTTCGGCGGCCAGGAGGGCTACATCAGGATGACCGTGACCGAGCCTGTCGAAAGGATCAGGCTCGCCCTCGAGAGGATGAGGCGCGGTTCCTACCAGTGATTGAAACGCCGGCCATCGGCCGGCCCCTTCCCCCTTTCTTGTACTTCCGTCCCCTGCGTTAACATGGGTTTTCGGGGTTTTCGGGGACCCCCTGATTCCGATTAAATACCCGGCAACCGATGGGAGAGTCGGAGGAATCCCAATGGTCACCAAAACCCTTGAAGACATACCTGGAGTAGGACCAGCCATAGCAGAGAAACTCCGTGAAGCGGGATACAACGAGCTGATGGCCATTGCAGTAGCTTCCCCGAAAGAGCTCGCAGAGACATGCGAGATCGGTGAGAAGAAGGCAATGGACATCATCGAGGGTGCCAAGCTTTGCGCTGACATCGGAGGATTCGAGACAGGAGAGGACATCCTGGAGAGACGCAAGGCCGTGACGAAGCTCACGACCGGCTCCAAGGCGTTCGACGAGCTCCTTGCAGGAGGACTGGAGAGCCAGTCCATAGTGGAGTTCTTCGGGGAGTTCGGAAGCTGCAAGACGCAGGTCTGCTTCCAGCTCGCGGTCAACGCCACACTGCCCGAGGAGAGGGGAGGACTCGACTCGGACGTCATCATAATAGACACCGAGAACACGTTCAGGCCGGAGAGGATAATCCAGATGGCCGAGTACCTGGGTGCCGACCCGGACGAGGTCCTGAGGAGGATCCACGTCGCCAGGGCCTTCAACTCGCAGCACCAGGTACTGCTGGTCGACAAGGCGATGGAGCTCGCCCAGACCACCAAGGTCAGGTTGCTGATCGTGGACTCGCTCACATCCCACTTCAGGGCCGAGTACGTCGGAAGGGGCGCACTGGCCGAGAGGCAGCAGATCCTGAACCGCCACATGCACGACCTGCTGAACTTCGCCACCGTCAACAACGCGGTCATCGCCGTCACTAACCAGGTCGCGGCCAAACCGGATGCGTTCTTCGGGGACCCCACCAGGCCCATCGGAGGCCACATCGTGGGCCATACCGCCACCTTCAGGATCTACCTGAGGAAGGGCAAGGCCGGCAAGAGGATCGCCAGGCTCATCGACTCCCCCAACCTGCCGGAAGGGGAGGCGGTGTTCATGGTCACCGAAGACGGCATAAAGGACTGAAACATAAGAGGGGGCGTGAGCCCCCAATTCTTCTTCGAACTATCTGGCGAATCCAAGGACATGCCCCTGGCGGAGGCCATCAGGTGCCTCGAGGCCGAGACCGACTCGTACGAGATCGTGAAGCACGGCCCCGGATACCTTGTCGCATCCTTCGACGAGAGCCGTCTAGACGGGATAGCGGACAGGATCGCCCTGACGCACAGCATCGGAAGATACCTCGGCGAGTACACGCCGGACGACGTCTCCGGACTGGAGGGCGAGGTGCTGCCCGAGGGGACCTTCGCGGTACGTGGCAAGAGGTTCGCGGGGATGATGAGGGACGTCGACTCCCAGGGCCTGGTCAGGAGAATCGGAGGCATCCTCTCCAAGAACAACGACGTCAACCTGAAGGAACCGGACACCGTCGTCAGGATGCAGCTGTGTGATGCCGTCCACCTTTACATCGAGCAGAGGGTCACCGACACGGACCTGCTTGAGAAGCGCAAGGTAGGGGAGAGGCCGTTCTTCTCCCCCATATCCCTTCACCCCAAGTATGCCAGGGCGCTGATCAACCTGACGGGCGTGAAGCGCGGAGGGACCGTCCTGGACCCCTTCTGCGGGACTGGCGGCATCGTCATCGAGGCTGCGGACATGGGGATGAAAGCCATCGCTTCCGACTTCGACGAGGAGATGGTGATAGGGTGCCAGGAGAACATGGACTTCTACGGCCTGGAGCTTTCGGACTTCGAGACCATCGACATAGGGGGAATCGGCGAGCGCTTCCATGATGTGGATGCGGTGTGCACTGATCCGCCCTACGGCAGATCCACGAAGACCGGAGGGGAGGACATCGACCACATATACACGAGGGCGGGAGAGGCCATCCCGGGATGCCTGAAACACGGGGCGAGGGCGGGAGTGGTCCTCCCGCATATGGTGGACTTCCCCTCGATGGACCTGGAGAACGTCTATCTGCAGAGGGTCCACGGATCGCTGTCCCGTCATTACCACATCCTCCGCAACCGCTGACTGCCACAAACCGTGCCAGAACCTCTGAAGGAAACGCCACGGTGCGATGATTTTATATTGTGTCGATATAGTGGAGAGGAAGAACGGGGCCCGGAACACTTCGGGCCGATGGCGGTGGATTCGCCCCTGCGCTCAACGGTGTGATAGGATGATGGTTATGCAGTATCTTCTCGACAGGATGTCCCAGGGAACCCTTCACGTTGCCCTGCTGGACCCCGACAAACAGCCCGCATCGGAGGCTGGCGAGATCGCCAGGCGCATGAAGGAGGCTGGATCGGACGCCGTTTTCATCGGGGGGTCCACAGGCGTTACCACAGAGAACCTGTCCGCGACGGCAAAGGCCATCAGGGAGATGTCTGGGCTCCCAACGATCCACTTCCCCGGAAGCGCCGATGCGCTCTCGACCGAAGTGGACGCCCTCCTGTTCATGAGCATGATGAACAGCATGAAGCTCGAGTGGGTCATGGGCGCACAGGTCTACGCCGCTCCCATCGTCAAGAAGATGGGCATCCAGACCATTCCGATGGGATACGTTGTCGTGGAGCCGGGGATGAAGGTCGGCGAGGTCGGGAAGGCGAACCTCGTTAGGCGCGACGACATCGCCGGTGCGGTGGCGTACGCTCTTGCATGCGAGATGTACGGCATGCAGATGTTCTACCTCGAGGCGGGGTCCGGAGCGGACAGACCCGTTCCTCCCGAGATGATCCGCGCCGTCAAGGACGCCATCTCCATCCCACTGATAGTCGGCGGGGGCATAAGGACCCCCGAGGCGGCGGAGGCCGCCAGGAAGGCTGGCGCCGATATAATCGTCACCGGGACGTTCATAGAACAATGCAGGGACGACGGCAGGCTTAAGGCAGTGGTGAGCGCGGCCAAGGGGGTCTGAAATGTCGGGATACGACGAGGAGAGGCCCTCCTACAACACCCCGATCTCCCCGAGGGCGCCGATGTGGCTCACACCCGAGGAGAGGGCGGCCGGGATCCACAAGGACCTGAAGATTGCCGCCAGGAGATTCCTGTGCCCGAACTGCGGACGCGAGTTCAGCCTGTTCCAGTCCAGGGCCGTCGCTTGCAAGGCTTGCCCCCAGGCGAATCAGAACTGCCCCAATGTCAGATGCCCCTACTGTGACTCCGAGTTCCCTCTGAGGGGGTTCGTTGTCCCCGACAACAAGGAGGATCAGGTCCACATGTCCGCATATGCGGACAAGGTCTTCAACAAGTGGCAGGACTGCTACGGCAACAACCGCAGATGAGTCAGCTCCTCTGGATGCAGAGCATCTGAGGATGCCTGTTCAACACCGCGGCCAGATCCATCGGCCTGACATACGCCCTGTGCATCTTGCCCGGATCGTCGGGATCCGATGACATCACAGCATCCGCCGCCATCCTGCAGACCTCCAGCATCGACCTGGATCCGTCCATCAGCTCCCTTGCCGCTATGACCGCGTCTGCGGCGGCACGCGTCTGCGCAACGTCGAAGAAACCTGCAACAGGCACGTTTACCTTGTATTCGCCGATCTCTACGGTCCTGATCCCCAGGGCGGAAGCGCTGACCTCTTTGCGGCCCTTCTCGTAGACGATGTTCTTCGATACAGGGTACCTGTCCGCTGGTCTGCTGTACTGCCTTCCTCCGTCGCAGCGTTCCACCGATGCGCGGCGGACCCTGCGGCCCTCGACGACGAGGACATTGTCCGCGAGCCTGGCAGCGGATTCGTCCCCGGACACCATGAGCATCGACACCCCCGCCTCGCCCATGGAGCGACCGAGCTCCGACAGCGGTACCGTCGGGTCGTCCCCGGACATGAAGCCGCGTCTAAGGACGCACGGGTTAGAGAAGCCCTCGTCCAATATTATCAGCCCCGACCCCATCTCCACAGCCTCGGACACCGCGAGGAACTCAGACACGGGAGACGACACCGCGCTGCTCTGGACCCTCGATGCCTCCGGTGCCTCAACGGACCCCGACAGGAACGGGGATGCGTCCACAGCATCCGCAGGACGGCCCGATTCCGCCATAACGTAGGCTGCCTCCGGGACGGAGACCACGTACTCCCTGCCGTCTCCTGGTATGTGGTCGTAGATCCCTGCGAATACGCTGTCTGCGAGGACCGACTTGCCCGCCCTGCTGGGACCGGTGATGACGGTGAACCCGCAAGGGATCCCCATGCCCGTCACAGGCTCACCGTTCGGAACGTCGACGGTGACCCTCAGGGAATCGTCGCAGTCGAACGGGACCGCATCGAGCATTGGCGCCAGATCATCCTCCCTCCTCGGGAGGACCGAGCCGATGGCGATGAATGCGCACAGGCCCATTCCCGGAAGGGACGACCTTATGTGCTCCGCGTTCTCGGCTGTGTGGATGTGATAGTAGAGCTTGGATTGCTTGTACGCGCCGTACAGCATTGATTCACGGACGATCGTACGGATCCTGACGAATATCAGCTCCTCCGTAGCCAGGGCGTTAACCTTCCCGGCAGAGGACGGCAGGTCCGCAGTGAAGCACACCTCCACGTAGAACTTCGTGACGGATACGCTGCCCCTCCTGAGTATCTCCTGGCCCGGGCGGGGTATGTACACCTCGCCCCCGTCGGTCTTCGGTATTGGCGAGCGCGCATAGGTGCGCGCGCACTCCCAGAAGCGCCTTGCGATGAGGTCCTCCAGCGCCGTCCTCCGGATATCTGTGGACCATGTGTCCTCGGGGAACGCCGCCAGCCTCATGGGAACGCGCACCCTCATGCGCGAATGACCGGTACGGTCGTTCTGAACCTCGTCCACCAGAAGCTCGAAGTCATCCATGGTGAACGTGTTGGTGATGCCCTTGTACTTGGCGAAGGGCTTACCCTCCGCATTGCGAAGCGTCTTGCGAAGAACCTCTTCCGTCGCCATCAACGGACCTCCAGGAGTTTGGCGTCTATCCTTGGATCGGAGACAGCCCTCACGGGCCCGTCTCCGACGATCTCGCGTATCACGACCTCCATCACAAGCCATGCCACCATCCTCCTGCGGAAGCATCCGGTGATGGACCTGCCGTCCCTTCCGACGGACCCGTGCATGTGCATGATGGGGTTGCCATCCTCATCCGGGAACACCGTCCCGGTGCCAGTGAGCTCGCACGGAGCATCGAGCCTGTATGTCAATGGGATGATCTTCTCCCCGATGGGCACGCCCGGACCGACAATGAATTCGGATCCGGCATCGACTCCGCCGACGGCCGTGACCGTGGCACGAACAACGCCGTTGTCCCTGCAGAACGATTCGATGGCCTCGTGGAGGACCTCGCCGTCCTCCAGACGCAGGACGAACACCCTGCCGTCCCTGAGCTCGGCGGACCTCATGCGAGCGCCTCAGCGGAACCTGCTGTACCTGTCCAGAAGCTTGCAGATCCTGTCGTGTTCGTCCTTTGTCAGGTCGCCGGAGTCGAGGAACGTCCTCACGAACTCCTTGGCGTCCTTGGTGGACACGCGGGATGCCTTGGCGATGACGGAAGCGAGGAAAGACGAGGCCTTGGACGGATCCATGGACGAGGCTTCGAGGATCTCGTTCATATCGTACTTGAACGGGCTGATCCTGTGCGTATTGAGCATCGCCTGCCTCTTCGTGGACTCTTTGGTCCTCTGCTGCTTGTTCTTCTTCGCACCTTTGTCTCCGAACTGGCCGGTGGATGACGGGGCATGGTTCACCACGACCTTGTTCTTCTTCATTTCGCCTGGCAAGAATATTACTCCGTTGAGCGTCGAATCTACCAAGGATATTTAAATCAATCGCGCACGCACGAAACCCGAAACCAATAATAAAACGCCGTCGAATACGGGTGCATGCAAGTCGCGGAGCCGGCGGTTCCACTGAAACGCCTCAAGCGCATAGGAAAATTGCTTTACATCTTCATGTTTGCGGCCACGATCGTGATTGCTGCACTGGATGTGGCCTACGGGGAGATAGGCGACCTGATAGTCACGATACCGATCGCGGTGATGCTGGCTCTCGCGCTTTTCACTGAGAGACAGCAGGTGCACATACCGCCGATCCTCATCATCCTGACCATCATTGTTTTTTACATATCGCTTGGGGCAGGCATCCTGTACGATGACAAGAGCATCAACCTCGTCTCCAGCTACCTGATAGGCGTGGTCACCGGACTGTTGGGGCTCATCATCATCTACATGCTGCTGAGGACCAAGCCCGGCATGAGGAACGAGAGCACGTCACTGGTCTCCCTCATGGTCATGAGCACGTCCCTGTCGATCTTCTACCTCATCAAAATCGTGCAATACTACTGCATGTCCGCCATCTCCAGCGCGGACGTGATATCTCTGGACGCCCTCATGATGGAGAGCGTCATGGCGATACTGGGAGGGGGCACCGTCGGACTCCTCTACTACGAGGACAACAAGCACCGCCTCTTCAAGTACACCCTCGGTTCGTTCCTCGAGGAGAATGCGGAGATACTCGGGATAGAGGGATCCGAGAGGGAGAGCATCATGAGGATCATCAGCGGAGGGGAATCGAAGAACCTGGAGTTCAAATCCACCCTGCGCACGAACCTGGCGACAGGCGAGATAGACAAGAGGATGGAGAAGGCCGTCCTGAAAACAATCGTCGCATTCCTGAACAGCAACGGAGGAACACTCCTGATCGGAGTCGATGACAGCGGAGACGTCTGCGGCGTGGACCTGCAGAACTTCGAGAGCAAGGACAAGATGAATCTGCACTTCACCAACCTGGTGGCCAGCCAGATCGGCAACGAGTTCCTGCCCTACATCAAGACAACGATGGTCGACTTCGATGACAAGACTGTGATCTGGGTCAGATGCGACCCCTGCCCCTGGCCGGTGTTCCTCAAGGAAGGGAAGACCGAGACGTTCTTCGTCAGGACCGAGGCCTCCAGCGTCGAACTTACAGGCATGGCCCTCATAAAGTACGTCAACAACCGCACTAAGAAGGGCTCTAGGAAAAAGATGGGCGCCTGAGGTTGACCCACAGGCGAAATGGTTTGCTCACTCCTCCTTCGATGCCTCCAGGACCTTCTTCGCCTTGGAGAGGGACCTGGCAATCAGCAGGGTCATGATCACAGCAAGGATCGTGACAATGACCGCGTACACGAACAGCCCCATCAGGTCGTTCCCGTTGCTGAACACCTGTGCCACGGCCTGCTTGATCGTCTCGTTCCATGCCAGCGCGGCGACCAGTCCGAACGCCGCCGTGATCAGGGAGGCGAACGTCTCCAGGAGCTGCACCTTGAACTCGTCACTGGACTTCGTCATGGAGATGGGATTGGGGTCGGAGGTACATAATGGTGAGCGGGATGTGCGGGAGAAGGGATTCGAACCCTTGAACCACTAAGGACGGGATCTTAAGTCCCGCGCCTTTGGCCAGCTCGGCCACTCCCGCCTGCATCCCCATGTGCAGACTCCTATTTAGAAGGGTTACCGCCTAATATCTTCTAAGCGATGGCGTACCGATGTCATACAGGATCCCGTCCGAGGAGGAGGTCGTCAAGGCCATCGAGAACTGCCTCGCCCGCACCCCGCACATGCGCTCACAGCGCGAGCTGTGCGAGGCCGTGTCCGCGGAACTCGCCTGCCAGGATCAGGACTACCGCATAGGTGCCCAGCGCATCAGGCGCATCGCGGTCCGCAACAACCTGGTGAAGCTCGAGATCACCTACTCCTCCACGGACCGCCCGCTGTCCGACACATGCCCGGTCTGCGGCGGGAGCCTGCGGTCCATTAGAAACAGGACCCTCTACTGGGACACGGTGGAGCTGATGAGGAACTGCGATTCATGCGGGTATTCCGCCAAGGGGACGGAGACCAGGCCGGCCAGGTACGGGATCTCGAGGAGGCTCCGATGAACCGTTCCGAGAGGGCGGAGATGCTGAGGAGAGCGGAGTCCCTCCTCAACGAGGCGGCGGACCTCATGGACACGGCACTCAGGATGTCGGGCATAGAGCGCCGCTCCGGCGACGACTCGACCACCGTCCGCCACATAGCATCGGACCCCTCGTACGACGGCAGCCTCCGCAATCTGGCACTCGACCTGGAACGTCTTGAGGACGACCCCCTCTGGACGCAGCCCCTCACATCCCCAAAGAATATGTTCGACGGCAAAGGTATTTGACGGACTAGTTGAATCAGAGCCTGAGGGCTTCGAATGAAGATTTGGGAGTTCGCGAAGGTCAACGGTTCGACTATCAAGGTGGACAGCTGGATGTCCGATGCCATGGGGCTGGTGGACGGCGGATGCGTTTACAGCACTCTGTTCAAGCACCCCGCCGCGGGGCCAAAGGACTACGAGATCATCCTCTCGATGTTCCCGCAGGAGAACTACCGCACCCTCACACAGATTGTCATGTACCTCGACGACGTGCCGGGATCCAGCGCCCAGGCGGCCAGCTTCCTCGCGTCCAGGGGAATCAACATCCTGAACTCCGTCTCCCTCAACGGAATCTCCGAGACAGTCATCATCTGGAAGCTCATGGCCGACATGAACTTCGCCGGAGAGGGCGACATCGTCATGGAGGCGTTCGAATCCCTGAGGGCGAAGAACGACCCCTCGGTCTCCAAGATCAGGAGGATCGACTTCACCCCCGCGGAGATAGGGAGACTCTTCAAGAGCGAGAAGACCGAGGACGGCAAGCACGAGATCCGCAGGGGGTATCCGTCGAGCATCAGCAACGGGTGCTTCGACATAGCGGACCAATATGGGGACATCCTGTCCGGTATCGACGGCAAGAACGTCCTCATAACGATGGATGCGGACTCGTGGATACTCTCCATCACATTCTTCAAGCCGGACACGCACCTCGTCAAGCTGGGGATGGAGATACCCGACTGTCCCGGCGGGATAACACAGGCCCTGAGCGTGCTGGCACAGTGGAACGTCAACCTCATATCCGTCTTCAGCAAGGTCAAGATCTGCTATGAGACCATGTACCTCGAGGTCGTCATGGACATCGGGAAGAGCGACAAATCCTTCCGCGAGATATGCGACGGCCTGAACCCCGCGATGAGCATCCTCAACGGGGTGTTCCTCGTCAAGGAGATAACAGAGCTGAGCTGACATGAGGCTGCCGAAGACCTCCCACAGGCCATCCGGCACCGTGAGGGAGATCTCCCTCGGAAAAGGCGACTACATCGCCGGAGGAGCATGCAGCGTGCCGTTCCTGGACCTTGACAGCGCCAGACGCAGGAGGCCGCTCGTGTTCGGAGAGGTCACGGACGACCTCTCGAACTACCCCGCCCTGGCGGCGGACATGTTCTCCGGCAGACAGACCGACCCGGAGGAGTGGGCGGTCATGTGGAAGGAGATCGGCGCCGACGGGATCTGGCTAGACCAGAAGGGCGACGACCCGGACCTCGCGCGCCGCATAGCCGAACGCACCAGGCTCCCGATGGCAGTCACCGCGGACGACCGCATCCTGGATGCATGCTCGGATACGGAGGACACAGTCATGATCCTCATGCCCCGCAGCGGGCATACGCTGTACCGCAGAGGGCATGTCTCGGCGATCCGCGGCGATGACGCCGACTCCACATCGGGTCTCTGCGAAGCGGCCGACGGATGCGTCGTCATATACCTTGGGTCCGCATCGCTCCGCGACGGCATTGGCCGCGAGGTCGATCTCGCCGAGGAGATAAGGTCTAGGGCGCTGTCGGGCGAATCGTCCTTGGCACACCCCACGATGGCATACACCGGAGGATGCTGGGCGGGCGGATTCTCCGATCACCGCGAGGCATCCATGTGGGAGGCCTCCACGGCCCTGGCCCTGATGCTTGCGGGAACGGACATACTCATCATGAGGGGGCCGGGGGCGGCGGACATGGCCCGCGTCTATGGGGAGGAGCTTGCGGACCTGTGATACCATGAACCACCGTGAAGCATCCATAGCGCTGTCCGTTACGGACATCCCCCTGGACGGATATATGGAGGACCGTCTGTCGAGGATTCGCGACCTCTCCGAAGAGATCGGGTGCCTCAGATGCATATGCGTGAGGAACGACAGCCGCGACCCGTTCTTGTTCGCCTTGGCTGCAGAGGCGGCCTCCGGAACAGGCCTCGAGCTTATTTTGGAGTCTGACGACCCCGTGTGCCTCCGCGAGGCGCTGCTGGCCGTTGGTAGAACTGATGTCCTGATGGTCATGACGGACCGTGCCCGCCTGGCTGAATCCGCGACCCTTTCCGCCCTCAGTGGATGCCTGATCGCGGTCCCGGGATCGGACGTCGAATCACTCCTCGAGTCGGCGGAAGAGGCGGTTGCGGCCGGTGCCCCGGGCGTTGTCCTGAATCCCTCCGTCCGCAACATGAAGGGGTGCCTGGAGATGTGTACGGACCTCTACAGGCTCTCGACGGAGCATTCGTTCCCGGCTGCCATGCATCCGGTTATGGTTCGCACATGGTCGGGGGAGTATGCCCTGGCCGTGGCATCGGTCGCGTTCATGCGCCACTGCTCGCTGGTCGTGTTCGACGACCTGGACCCCGAAGGGTGCAGGGTGATCGACGCGCTGATACGTGGGGTACAACCTTAACCCTATTATCCATGTACCTCGATATTGGGAATGGATGTACATCTCCAGGTTCTATCGCATCAATTCTTCTACTTTCCCGAACCGCCTAGTGTCCACCGTAGAGGTCGCCCCCGGGACAGGGGACGGCACCAGCATCGCCGAGGTCGCCAACACCCTCCGCGCTGACAAGGATTCGCTCGACGGCGTGCATTTCCGTGGGTCCGGGTGGGACCTATTGGATGCCGACGGCCTCCATTCGCTCATAAGGACCGTTCGGCCATACCATCTGCCGGTCGTGCTAGAGACCTCCGGGGACCGCCCCACGGTCCTGGACGATCTGGTCGGCGCCGGATACGGAGACGTCCTGTGCCTCAACGTCATGGGACCGATAAGCAGCCACCAGATTGAGTGCCTCAAGATAGCCAGAAGGCAGGACTGCCACATAGGTCTGGTTGTTTACATGGATCCGACCTACGTCGATAAGAACTTCATCGATGAGTTGGTCGCCATCGTCGAACGCTCTGAGTACCTAATATTGAAGAGGGCGTGGACGGGGGGCCCCGCCAAGCCCTTCAAGAAAACGGAGATCGCCGCCATGGCAAAGACCCTTAAGGGATCGGCCAAGGCGACGTTCCTGACGTGATCAGCGGCTGAACGTCGCCAGTCCGGCATTCAGGGCAGGAGGCAGCCCGCGGCTGCTCTCGTTGATGTACCTGAGAGGCACATCCACCTCCTCCTTGAAGCGTGCGATGACCTTGGGGTCCTTCGCGAACAGACCCGCGGAGAGCGCGCACTCCGTATCCTGGATCTCCTCGAAAGCCTCGTCGAGCGTCCCCACGACCTTGATGTTGAGTATGGGCAGGCCGGAGTCCATGAACCCGAGGTCGTTCTCCTCGTCCAATCCCGAGACGACGACCGGAGACACGTACGGCCCGGACGGAACGTCGACGGGCGCAGGTGCCTTGGAGATGACGAACGGCAGGTTCTCCTCGACCAGTGACTTGAAGCGCCTCTCGGCATCCCTGCTTATTATGGGGCCTGTGAATGATGTGTCGTCGACGGGGTCGCCGACCCTGAGGTCCTTCATGTTCTCGGATATGGCCTCGATCAGACGCTTCTGGTCGTCGGCGGTTACTATGACCTTGGAACAGGAATGGAGACGCTGGCCGCTGTACGCGAACGCCGATTCCACGATGGCCTTGGCGGCCGCCTTCATGTCCGCCGGCCTGTACACTATGGCGGGATTCATGCCCTTGATCTCGTTCACGAACCTCAGCTCGTCGTCCACCTGCAGGAACATCAAGTCCTCCAGCCTCTCACCGGATCCCGTGGCTGCGACGCCGACCACCCTCATGTCGTTGGCTAGCTCCTCCGTGGACTCGTCCTTCCTGTCCACGATGAGGCTCAGGACGCCTGCAGGCAGACCGTACCTCTCCATGACCTCGTAGAACGAGTAGACGGGCATGGGGCAGCTCTTCGAGGGGTTCATGATGACCGTGTTCCCCGCAATCATGGCGGCTGCCGCGTACGCCACCGGCGACGCGAACGGGGAGTTGTGGGCGGAGATGACCGCCCATACGCCGAGGGGCTTGCCCTTGTAGGACTTCGCCTCCTCGAGCATGGCCTCCATCGATCCGATGAGGGAATCCACCTCGTGGAGGGCATCCTGGCGGACCATCCCTGTGCTTACCGTCACCAGGGCCGCGTAGTACATCCTCCTGGCCTTGAGGTACTTGAGGAACTGGCCGAAGTAGGAGGCGCGCTCCTCTATCGGGACCTTGGACCATGTCCCGAATGCCTTCACTGATGCCGTTACAGCCTCCACCATCACGCCCTCCTCCGGCTCCTGGAATATGCCGTACCTGATCGAGTCGTCGATGGGACTTGTGATGATGAACTCGACGCCGGACGCGACCTTCATCCCGCCGAAGTAGCTGGGATAGTCCTTCTTCTCAGCCCCGAGAACCTGGTCGATCGCCTTCTCATAGTCCTCGCCTTCGCTTGTGGTCTGCAATGATGGAATCTCTGCCATGATAGGCATCGTATGGGGGACTCCTGATTAAGAATTTGCTCCGAACGACAGAAAAATGGTATGGTGGACCCGGCCGGATTTGAACCGGCGACCTCCGCCGTGTGAAGGCGACGTCATAACCCCTAGACCACGAGTCCGATGAACACCCGAAAGCGTGACCGTATTTATAATTGAGTGATTGACCAACCAGGGCCCCTCGGCGATGATACGATTATAGAGAGCCCCCATCAGTCACAGGACCGCAGGAGGAAACGACAAAATTGCGACCCTGTGACTGATGGATGTATAATCCAACCATGTAGTCCCCGTATTTAAACGTTTCCATTAACGATCTGAAATTGGAGAGAACCTCCGATATAGAATATGGTGGGCCCAGCCGGATTTGAACCGGCGACCTCCGCCTTGTAAGGGCGACGTCATAACCCCTAGACCATGGGCCCGTCGAGTTTGAGAACATACAGGTAATATAAAAATGCGATTCTGACAAAGGCGCCCCTGCATTTGCGAATGTCCGGGCGGAACATCGGTTCCATGCCATCGACGCCTTAAATTAAATAATATGAGCGCATTGGCGTCTCTATCGCGATTGTAGTCCAGCGGTTAGGACGGGAGCTTCCCAAGCTTCTGACCCGGGTTCGATTCCCGGCAATCGCACCATCTTCTCCCCATCATTCGTGAATGGCCCAGGTCTGTTGTCCATATAGGAGTGGCCCCGGATGACCGGGGCCTGGGATCACTGTTACGACCTGATCCTTATCGATGCCTCCACGGGAATCACGAATATCCTCCCATCCCCAGGGTTGCCTGTGTCCGCGTTGGACTTGATGCACCGTATCGCAGACTCCAGCTGTTCATCCTCCACGACGGTCTCCACCTTCACCTTCTCGATCTCGTCCACCACGAACTCGCCGACACGCGTCGTGAACTTGAGTCCGGACTGCTCCCCGCGCCCGGTGACGTGGGTTATTGTCATCCCGTTTATCCCGATCTCCTTCAGGGCATCCTTGACGCACTGCAGCCTTTCAGGCCTTATCACCGCTACTACCATCTTCATGCTCTCGCCTCACATGGTGTACGATGGCTCCCCGTGCTCCACCGTGTCCGCACCCACCATCTGCTCGTTCTCGGTGAGTGCCGCCCCCTTTCCGGTAACAGCCTTCAGCACAGCGTTGACGACCTTCATCAGGACGAAGGAAACAACGAAGCAGTACGCTATCGTGATCAGCACCGAGACGACCATTCCGACAAGCATCATGGGCTCACTCTCCACCAGGCCGCCCACGCCTTCCCATCCGAAGGCCTGCACGGAGAAAATGCCCACCGCTATGGCACCCCAGATGCCTCCCAGCCCGTGGACGCCCATCACATCAAGGGCATCGTCGATACCGGTCCTGCTTCTCATGAATATAATCCCGAAGTAGCAGACCGCTGCCGCCACCGAACCTATTATCACAGCGGAGGTGGGCTCCACGAACCCGCACCCCGGGGTTATCCCGACGAGACCTGCCAGCACCCCGGCGCATAGACCGGTGACGTTCACGCGCCCCACGTGCAGATACTGTATGACGATCCAGACGACTGTGGAAGCACAGGATGCGACGAACGTGTTCACCGCGACGAGGATTACGATGCCGTCGAACTCCATCTCTGAGCCGCAGTTGAATCCGAACCATCCCACCCAGAGCAGGAAGCATCCTATGAACATCAGAGGAACGTTGTGCGTGCGCCCCTTGGATATCCTGTTGCTTCTCCTACCTATGGCCATGGCTGCGGCCACTCCTGAGATACCGGAGCAGATGTGGACCGCCGTCCCTCCTGCGAAATCCTGGTTGTAAAGGCCTATTTCGTTCAGATATCCAGATATGAGCCCGCCGCCCCATACCATGTGCGCCATCGGCGCGTACACGAGTATGGACCATGCCGCTAGGAAGAGGAGGATCGCAGGGTATCTGACCCTCTCGGCAGTTGCACCGAAAACGATGCAGCTTGTTACGATGGCGAACGTCCCCTGGAACATCATGAACTGGTACGTGGGTATGGAGGAACCGTCACCGTCGAAAAAGGACAGGCCGGACCCGAAAGCGCTTCCGAGGCCCCCGAAAAGGAGGTTCCCCTCCGTTAGCGCCAGAGAGTAACCGACTGCCCACCACATTATGCCCACAACGGCCATCACCCCTATGCATTGGGCCATCATCGATGTCATACTCTGCTTCCTCAGCATGCCACCATAGAACAGGGCGATGGCGGGTGCCATCATGAACACCAGCAACGTGCACAGGAACATGAAAAGTGACGAGGAGGGCTCCACATCCCCACTGGCAGCCGACACTTCCGGAAGGATGAGTACCGTGACGAAGAGAAGCGCCACCGCCCCCATTACACCCTTGATCACAAGACTAGATATCGTCTCACACTCCGATCATTCGTATCCCATTATCAGGATGTGATAGACAAATGTCTAATAATATTTGAATATAATCCATCAGTATCTATCTGATTCGATTTTTAGAGAACAAACATACATCATTCTGGAATAATTCAGAACAGATGTATGGGAAATGCAGCAGGATGCAGCCATGCGGCTACGGGATGCTAGAAGGGATTGTGCATGGGTGGGAGGGGACTCCGCCCCCTCCCTTTAGAAATCTGATCGAAGGTGTTTTGAGCCGCGACGGGTCAGAGGAGGGACTTGGCCTCCTCGGGGGACATGTCCAGCGCCATGAGCATGTACTCGAGGGCTTTCTTACCGTAAGGAGCACGGGCCTTCGGGTCCTCCATGATCTCCCCGTACGTCGCCATGACATTGTTGTAGTACTCGATGGCGAACTCAGAGTACAGGGAGGACGACATGGACTCGTCTATCTCGGCCGCCTCGCGGTAGGCCTTCTCGGCCTCGTCGTACTTGTTGATGGAGATGCAGAACAGCCCGTATGACTGGTAGTAATCCACACGGTCGCCGTCCAGCTCGATCGCCTTCTTGTAGGCGTCCATGATTTCCTGGGTGTCGACCTTGGCTCCGAACATCCCGGATGCGTAGTTCCCGCATTCGGCCTTGTAGTACCAGACCTCGGCGTTGTCGGGAAGCTCTGCCGCCAGCTTCTTGAAGGCCGTGTAAGCTTTTTTGAAATCCCCCTCGTCCATCGCCTTGATCGCGTTGGCGATTTTCTTCTCGGGTGTTGCCTCTGCCATGATGGTCACTCAACTGCTCTTAATAAATACCCTTCCGAAAATGCTTATAAACCTATGTGCAGAACCACCGGGCATGAATAACTGGAGGGATGCCGTTCCGGCGGACGTGATCGAGGACTTCGACATAATCGAGGCGCATGTGCCAGCATATGATCGGGAGGCGGTGGCCAGGTTCAGGGGCCTGTGCGAGCAGAACCTGTGCGGAGATTACGGGAGAACCTGGGCATGCCCGCCAGGACACAGCACCCACATGGACGAGCTGTCCAGAAGGTACAACGCCGCCTTGATACTCCGCAGGACATTCCAAATAGACCCAAAGGACCGCGAGGCCCTCCTCTCTGCCACTGAGGAGTGCAAGACGGCCACCCGCAGGACCCTCGCCTCGATGAGATCGAGCGGGATCGACTGCCGCGGGTTCTCCGAAGGGGGCTGCAGGTACTGCGGCACATGCTCGTATCCGGAACCGTGCAGGTACCCGGAAGCGCTTCTGCCCTCAATCTCTGCCCTCGGGATAGACCTGGGCGAATACCTCAGATCCCTGGACGAGGAGCTTGTGTTCCTCGACGACAGCGTAACTCTGTACACCCTCATCCTGTTCGCGCGCTGACGCGCGCTAATTATTTGAATAGCATGGGTGTTCGGAAACCGGAAGGTCTGACGAATGGACAGAGAAACCGTCGAAAGGGTAGCGCGCACAGCGCACATCAAGCTTACCGAGGACGAGCTGGAGAAGTACAGCAGGGACCTGGGGGAGATCCTCACCTACTTCGAACTGCTGGACGAGGCCCCTGGATGTGAGAGGTACGGGGTCAATCCGATCGAGGTAGCGGACGTCCTCAGGGACGACGTGCCCCGCATGGACATCGACGCTGACCTTCTGCTGAAGGACATGGAGACATACGACAGATACGTCAGGGGGCCGAGGCTGTCATGAGCATGAAGAGGATCATGGAGTCCCTCGGGACGGTCAACTCGAAGTATCAGATGTTCCACGCCATGACCGAGGACACGGACCCCGGCGATGCGAAGTTCCTGTTCTCCGCCAAGGACAACCTCACCTCCAAGGACATGGAGACCTGCGCCGGCTCCAGGATACTCGAGGGATACTTCCCCGCGTTCGACGCCACCGCCATCGCCAGGATGAGGGAGGCAGGAGGGAAGCTCATCGGTAAGACCAACATGGACGAGTTCGGATTCGGGACCTTCTCC
The DNA here is from genome assembly GCA_002504405.1 of Methanomassiliicoccaceae archaeon UBA71. Classification (GTDB taxonomy): domain Archaea; phylum Thermoplasmatota; class Thermoplasmata; order Methanomassiliicoccales; family Methanomethylophilaceae; genus Methanoprimaticola. The sequence goes on along the minus strand of DARO01000005.1, from coordinate 227,717 downwards.
ACCAACTCAGGCCTCGAGATCCCGAGGAACCCTTACGACCTGGAGAGGGCCTGCGGCGGATCCTCCGGAGGTTCCGCATGCGCTGCCGCGGTGTTCGAGGACCATGTATCGCTGGGTGTGTCCACCGGAGGGTCCATCTGCTGCCCCGCCAGCTTCTGCGGGGTCTACGGGATAGCGCCGACGTACGGCCGCGTATCCAGATACGGACTCATCGACTACGGCAACTCGCTGGATAAGATAGGCGTGATGTCATCCAAGGCCGGGGACCTGAGGAAATACATGGGAATGATCGCCGGAAGGGACGAGAAGGACCCCACATCCTGCGTCCAGCCCGAGATGAGGAACGACCACAGGAAGATCGGATCGATCGCGGTCCCCAGAGAGGGGACAGAGGGGCTTTCGAAGGATGTCGCCAAGGCGTTCGCCGATGCGCTCGATGAGCTCAGGCGCATGGGGATCGATGTCGAGGAGGTGGACATGCCGTCCCTGAAGTACGCCATGCCCGCGTACTATGTCCTGGCGACATCCGAGGCGTCCACCAACCTCGCCAGGTACGTTGGGATGAGGTACGGCCGCCCGCAGGGCGACCTGTCTCTCAAGTTCGACGATTACTTCTCATCCATACGCTCGGAGTACTTCGGGGACGAGGCCAAGAGGAGAATCCTGCTGGGAACGTTCACCAGGATGGTCGGGTACAGGGACAGGTACTACTCCAAGGCCAGGAAGGTCAGGCAGGTCGTCATCGACGACTACAAGCGGGTCCTGGAGGACCATGACGCCGTCCTGGCGCCCACCATGCCGTTCACAGCCCCCAGGTTCGACGAGATCTCCGGCATGTCCGCCCTGGATTCGTACAAGGCGGACTACCTCACAGTCCCGGCGAACATCGCAGGGACCCCGCACATGAACGTGCCCTGCGGATACGACGGGAACGGGATGCCGATCGGCATGCAGTTCGTTGCCGACCACTGGAACGAGGACCTGCTGTTCACCATGGCGGAGGAGTGGGAGAAGGACTTCGAGATGAGGAGGCCGGAGGTGGTGGCATGAAGATCGGATTGGAGATACATGTGCAGTTGCCTACCAAATCCAAGATGTTCTGCTCCTGCCCCACCACCGAGGCACCCGGGCCCAACACGCACGTATGCCCCACATGCCTCGGCATGCCGGGATCCAGGCCTGTCCTGAACAAGAAGGTTCTGGAATACGGCATCATGCTCGCCAAGCTGCTCGGATGCAGAATCACGGACACGACCTGGTTCTCCAGGAAGACGTACTTCTACCCCGACATGTCGAAGAGCGTCCAGATCACCCAGTACGACAACCCGATAGGGGAGGGCGGGGTCTACATGCTCAACGGGAAGAAGCCCATCAGGATCACGAGGATCCACATCGAGGAGGATCCCGGCAAGACCAAGAGGGTCGGGGACCTCTCCTCCCTTGTGGACTACAACCGCTCCGGGATACCTCTGGCGGAGATCGTCACCGAGCCGGACATCTCCACCCCCGCCGAGGCGAGGGAGTTCCTCGGGCAGCTGATCGCCGACATCAGGCACGTCATCGACCTGCCGGGCGACGGCGAGAGAAGCATCAGGTGCGACTGCAACATCTCCGTCGGAAAGGAGAGGTGCGAGGTCAAGAACGTCACCGGTCTGAAGAACGTTGAGAGGGCGCTGACCTTCGAAATGGTCAGACAGACGAAAATCCTCAAAGCCGGCGGGAAGATCGACAGGGAGACCAGGCGCTTCGATGAGGAGCGCGGCGTGACCATCAGCGTCAGGAAGAAGGAGTTCGAAGCTGACTACGGCTACATAGACGAGCCGGACCTGGGGGTGTACCACATCAAGGAGCTCGCAGACTCTATCAGGATCAGGGAGAGCCCCCAGCAGATGACTGTCAGGATGGCTAGGGACTACGGGATCGACGAGAAGATGGCGAAGCAGCTCATCACCACATCCGTCGACCTCGCGGAGCTGTTCGAGACTGTCGCCAAGGATGTTGGGGTCCAGAATGCGGTCAAATGGGTGGCCGGTCCCGTCAGCGCCAACTGGAAGGCCATGGAGGCCAGGGGGGCGGATCCGTCAGGCATCATGCCCGTGATCGAGAAGTACGTATCAGGGCAGATCACCGACACTGAGTGCGGCATCGAGATCAAGTGCCTGCTGACTGGAGAGGATGCTGATTCGGTAAAGGAGGCCACTGGAGACCTCGACAAGATCGTCATGGAGTTCCTTGACGCCAATCCCGCGGTTGTCTCCGATTACAAGAAGAACGACAAGGCGGCGAACAAGGCCATTGGTTTCGTTATGAAGAGCACAGGCGGCAGATTCTCCTCCGCAGAGGTCGTCGACGCCGTCAAAAGGATCATCGAGTCCAGACTCTGACCGGGGCGGCCGGATCGCCGCCCCGACAAACCATTTCCAAACACATTCTCGAATCAGTTGCTCTTCTTCGTAGCCTTCTCTCTCATAGCCTTGGCACCCATAATCATCGGCTCACCCCTGCGACATGAGATGGTCGGACCGCCCCCAGACGGTCCGGCCTTGCCGCCGACAGACGGCTCAATGTCACTGGCGACATGATGTCTAATAAGTATTTAGGTTTTCCTAAAAATTATCTGGCTGATTGACCGGGACGCCGCGGAATGGTTCATTCCATGAATAGAACCTCATGGAGCACATGATGTGTGACAACTCCGAGTCCTTTCAATGATACGGAATAAAACAGTGTAGACGCTGAAAGAAGAAGGGAGGGGCTGCCGCCCCATCCCGTTTACTCGGAATCCGAGGACTCGTCGAACTCGCCTATGTCCAGGTCTCCGGCCAGGGAGATTATCTGCAGCTCCTCTAGCTTCTCATCGGCGACCTTCTCGGGAGAGCCGTCAAGCAGGGACACCGCCCTCTTGTTCTTGGGGAATGCTATGACCTCCCTGATGGTGTCCTTGTTGAGGAGTATTGCGCACAGCCTGTCGATTCCCAGCGCGATACCTCCATGGGGAGGCGCACCGTAGCTCAGGGCCTCCACGAAGAACCCGAAGTTCTCCTCGATCCTCTGGTCGTCGAGCCCTAGCTTGTGGAACACAGCCTTCTGGAGGTCGGCGTTGTGGATACGGAGGGATCCGGAACCGAGCTCGTTGCCGTTCAGGCAGAGGTCGAAGCATGCACCTCCGACATAATCGTCGTCGAGATCGTTCTGCGGAAGGACGAAGGGGTGGTGGAAGGCATCGTACTTGCCTGACACCGGGTCGATCTCGAACATGGGGCACTCGTCCATCCAGAAGAACTGGAACACATCCTTCGGGATGAGGTCCAGATCCTCGGCGATCTTCTTCCTGACGAATCCGCCACCCTCGTAGGTTGCCTTCCAGGGTCCGGCGATGAGGAAGAGTACGTCCCCCTCCTCGGCGTTCATCGTGGTCTTGATGTTCTCGAGGATCTCCGGGGTGAAGTACTTGGTGATGTTGCTCTCGAGCTTGCCGTTCTCCACCCACATCCAGGTGAGCCCTCCGAGCCCGACCTTCTTCGCGTAGTGGATGTACCTGTCCCTGTCGTTCCTGCCGATCTTGTCCCCTGCGATATCCTTCTTCAGGTTCATTCCGGCGACGATGCCGCCCTCGGCGATGACGTTCTGGAAGATCTTGTACGGAGCGTCCTTGACGACGTCGGTCAGCGTCACGTACTCCAGGCCGTACCTCATGTCGGGCTTGTCGGAACCGAACCTCTCCATCGCATCGCGATAGGCGATGTGCGGGAACGGGATCTGAAGCTCCTTCCCATACAGCCCCCTCCAGATGAAGGCCATCATGCCCTCGATCATGTCCTGGATGTCCTTCATGTCCACGAAGGACATCTCCATGTCGAGCTGGGTGAACTCGGGCTGCCTGTCCTTCCTGGAATCCTCGTCGCGGAAGCATCTGGCGACCTGGTAGTAGCGGTCCATTCCGGCCACCATGAGCATCTGCTTGAACAGCTGGGGGCTCTGGGGCAGCGCGTAGAAGGTCCCGGGGTGGACCCTGGACGGGACTATGTAGTCCCTGGCGCCCTCGGGGGTGGACCTTCCGAGCATGGGGGTCTCTATCTCGAGGAAGCCGCTCTGCTCCAGGTACTGCCTGGCGAGATGTACGAGCCTGCTCCTGAAAACCATGGCCTGGGCCATCTCGGTCCTTCTGAGGTCCAGGTACCTGTACTTCATCCTGATGTCCTCATCGGGCAGGACCCCCTCCTTCTGGTCGCCGAGCTCGAACGGCGGTACGGCGGATTTGTTGAGCAACTCCGCGTCGGTGATGAGGACCTCGATCTCACCGGTGGGGTTCCTGGCGTCCTCCGTGCCCTCCACCCTCTTCCTGACGATCCCGTCGATGGAAACGCAGGACTCGCGCGTGAATGTCCTCATAACAGCGTCCAGGCGTGCAGCGTCCGCACCCTCGGGCAGATCCTCCGGATCGAAGACCACCTGTGTGATCCCGAATCTGTCGGCGAGGTCGATGAAAGCGACTCCGCCATGGTCCCTGGAGAACCTAACCCATCCCTGGAGGCATACCTCCTTCCCGAGGTCCGAGGACCTCAGCTCACCGCAGGTGTTCGTTCTTCTCATAAGAGCGCCTCTCTATATACGCACGCGATTCAGGAAGGCATATAAAACAATGCGCACGCGCCCCCGCTGGTTGAGCTGGGGCGGTACGCTAAGGGGGCCGTGCCCAAACTCATCTCTCTCCGAGTATCGGAGGTATGTATGCGAACGGGTCCTTCTTGATGTTCAGTATGACCGAGGTGTTGGTCTTCTTCACATCAGGGATCTTGTTGATCTCCTTGACGACGTCCGAAAACTCGTCCCTGTTCAGGCATGCGATCCACGCGACGCAGTCGCTCTCCCCCGTGACGTCGAACACGGAGATCACCTGGGGGATCTGGGCTATCTCATCCTGCACCGTCATGACGTTGTCGGCGTATATGCTGACCAGACCCATGTAGTCGAACCCCAGCTTCATGTAGTCGATGCTGGCACGGTATCCGCAGATGACGCCCCTGGACTCGAGGTTCTTTACCCTCTGTATGAGGGTCGTGGGGTGGACCTCCAGCTGCTTGGCAAGCTGCCTGTACGACCCCTGACTGGACCTGCACAAGAGCTCGATTATACGTTTGTCCAGTTCATCATAGTCCGCGAGCGACATATGTATCATCCCGGAATCGCTTCGATGGTATTTATTAATAGGTTACTTCTATGCGAGACAAGGCGATCACATGACTGACGAGATCTTCAGGCGCGATGGGTACGGATCCGAGTTCGAGGCGAACGTCGTCTCCGTGAATGGGGACGATGTCGTATTGGACAGCACCGCGTTCTACCCCGGTGGTGGAGGACAGGTCTGCGACACCGGGACCATCCGCGGGCACAGGGTCACGGAGGCCTTCACCGATGGGAACGGGGACATAGTCCACAGGGTTCCGGGAAACGACCTGAAGCCAGGGGAGAGGGTCTGGTGCAGCGTTGACTGGGACAGGCGCTACGACCTCATGCAGGGCCATACCGGCGAGCATCTGCTGTTCTGCTCCCTGAAGAGACAGTGCCAGGACCTCTCGATCGTCAAGATCATGATCTCCCCCGAGAGCAAATACGTCATCGTCGACCGCGACCTCACATGGGAGCAGATCGCCGAAGCCCAGAGATTCGCCAACAGGGCGATAGTGGACAACCTGTCGGTGACGAAGACCATAATGGACAGGGACGACCCTGCTCTGGAGCATGTGAGGATCAAGCTGGACAGGATTCCGGAGGACGAGGAGATTTCCGTTGTCGCCATCGGGGACATCGACTACTCTGCATGCAGCGGCGTGCACGTCATGGAGACGGGAGAGCTGGAGATGCTGATCGTCGACAAGAAGGTGTCCGCTGGCAAGGACGGGGTGGCGATACACTTCAAGGTCGGGCAGGCGGCCAAAGACGCGGCCGCCGACCTGTCCAACCTGGCCCTCAGGGTAATCGACGAGATCGGATGCAAGGCCGAGGACTCGCCGCGCGCCGTCGCCAACTTGAGACATGACCAGGACCTGCAGGGAAGGCTGCTGAAAGGTGCGGTCAGGGATCTCGCCGCGGCGACTGTCCCGGAGGAGGTCGGGAGGTTGATGGTGTACGCCGTCGTGCTCCCAGGAACAGACCGTTCCGCGCTCACGGACGCGGCGGAATCCTTCAGGGCGAAAGGCGGAGTCGCCGCCGTGGTCGGCGTTTCCGACACGCTATCGGTCATACTGGCATCTGGCGATCCGGCGGTGGACTGCAGGAAGCTGCTCCCCGAGGTACTGAAGCCGTTCGGTGGCAGAGGGGGTGGCAAGCCGGAGTTCGCGCAGGGAGGCGTGCAGGACCCCGCCCTCGCCGGTGAAGTCCTCACGGCACTGAAGGAAGCCGTCAGTAAAGCACTTAGTTAAATTACTAGAAGGGGGATTGGGAGTCCATGTCCGGAATGAGGATGAACGACCGCCAGATGAAGCAGGCCATGAAAAAGATGGGCATCAAGCAGTCGGCGCTCGACGGTGTGATCGAGGTGGTGATCAGGACCTCCGAGAAGGAGATCGTGGTCAGGAACGCCGAGGTCGTGTGCGTCGAGATGGGCGGAAGCAAGACCTACCAGGTCGCCGGGGAGACAATCGAGAGAGTGGCTGCTCCAGGCGAGGAGGGGGAGGCGCCCGTGACGTTCCCTCAGGAGGACGTTGATCTTGTGATGTCCCAGACGGGATGCGACGCTGCCAGGGCAGTGGAGGCACTCAAGGCCGCGGACGGCCAGCCCGCTGAAGCAATCATCAAGATAATGACGGAGTGATGGAGATGTGCCTTGCAGTACCCGGTAAGATCGTGAGCATCGAGGGAGAGATGGGCGACGTCGACTTCGGAGGGGTGGTCAGGAAGGCCAACCTCTCGATGGTGGACGCCGAGGTCGGAGACTGGGCGGTCGTCCACGCAGGATTCGCTATACAGGTTATGGACGAGGAGGACGCCCAGGAGACCATCAGACTCTGGAACGAGGTCCTCGACAGCGAAACCACGAGTTTCGAGTGAGAGGGGTCGGTGACCCCCTCCAAACCGTTTCACTTCTTCTTCTGAATCTTGCCGTCCTTCTTCTTGCGGACGACGCTTGTTCCCTGGTTGGTTGCCACCTGCTTGGCGTATGCCTCCGCTTCGGCCTTGGTCTTGAATCTCTTAAGTGCCTTCTGGGCATTGGCCTTCTTGACCTGCCATCCGCCGTCGGGATGAGTGGAGACGAAGTAGGCGCCTCCCTTCTTCGCGTCCTTGGTCTCCGCCCCTTCTGGCACCGTTCCGACATCCTCATTAGCAGCCATGATGGAGATATCGACGGCTGAGTTGAAAAATGATTCACTCTGAGTGCGATCTAGTCCCTTTGCGGACGGAGGAGAGGTGACGGAAAGCGAGAAGGGGATGACGGATCGCCATCCTTGGACCGCTGTACCTCATGGCCTCGCGCATGCGGTCCCTCATCTCCGGGCGATAGCAACAAGATGGGCACGCGGCACATGCCGTCCCTGGAGGTTGCACGCACCGACCGGATCTCGAGACAGCATAATCCAGAAGCTCCCTGCATCTGTCACAGAGGTCCGCTTCACCGTGCCTGCCATGGCAGTGCATGCGCACCATCAGCTCCAGAATCCGGATGTCCTCATCGGTTTTCATGCCTTATTCCTCGGATGGACGCGAACCTGACCGCATTTATCATCATGGACTCGCCTGGACCAGCACACGTTCCCCAGGCCGGCGGACGACTGGAGGTCGTACTGGGGAATCTCGGATGACCAGGGGACAATGGTCGGGGATCCGACTGCGTCGAAGGACGAATCCCGTACCGATGTTGTGCCCAGCGCCACGACCGGCGGGCCCCTGGCGCCGGGCACGTTCAAGAAACGGCCGTAGGGAGCTTCAGCACTCCCTTACGCGGACGTTGTTGCCGGCTGCGGGCCTGTGGTACTTTCCGGTCATGCTCACGGGCTCGATCATATAGATGAGTGTGGGCGGGACCTTCTTCATGTCCATGTCCTTCTTGTCGGGAACCAGCTTGTCGGCGATGGCCTGCAGAACCTTCGCCTTGGTGTCCACATCATCGATGAAGATGACGTTTCCGCGGATGACGACGCACTCGTAGACCGTCGTAGTGTCGCATGCGGGGACCCCGCAGTCCTCGTAGCCCTTCCTCTGCCAGACAGTGAAGCACACCTTGGGGTTCCTCTTTATGTTGTCTACCTTCTCTCCGAGCTTGCGTCCGTGGATGTACACCTTCCCGTCGATAATGACATAGTTCACCGGAACGGCATATGGGAAGCCGTCCTCCCCGATCGTGGATATGGCGCCCATGTCCATCCTGTCCAGAAGTTCTGCGACCTCCGCCTCGCTCATCTGATTGTTCTTCATATTCGGCTGCATCTCTACAATCTCCTTCTTTTTTCCAATAAGATCATTCCACATCTATGCGGACTTCGCGTTTGAGACCGAGATCCCCGGCCACCTCGACGGCCTTGATGATTCCGCACGGGACTGGGCATGCGGCATGCGGCAGCCTGTCGGATGCCCATTTGTAGACCGTGCTCTCCAGCATAGGCACCTCCACCTCGGTGTACGGGCACAGGGGCTCCACGATCCAGGACATCCGAAGCACGTTCGGACAGTCGCTCTTGATGTCGATCTCCACCATCCCCATGTCGTTCATCTTGGCATGGATCCTGGTGACCATCTTGCAGACACCGGCATCCACAGTAACAGTGCATTCGTCGACCATGTTGGCACCCAGTATCTTTTGGAAACTGTGCTTAGTTAGAACGATAGCGTATTTAAGTCAAAGAGTTTCTAATATCATATCATGGACAGCGCGTGCACCGTGTACAAGACGATGGACTATCTTGCGAAAAGATGGACAGTCATGATACTCCTGGAATTGTACAAGGGCAGCCTCGACGGTGACGGATGGAAGAGGTTCACCACACTCAAAGACTCGATGAAGGAGATAACCCCCAAGGTCCTATCCGAGAGGCTCAAGGAGCTGGAATGCCAGAAGCTGGTCGAGCACCGTGTTGATGATAGCTGCTTCCCGGTCAAAAGCGAGTACAGACTGTCTGAGAGCGGGAAGGAGCTCATGGATGTCGTCCATCAGCTAAAGATGTGGGCACTCAAATGGAACATCGACAACGATCCCTGCAAGAACCAGGACTGCAGGCTCTGCATCCTGTGATTATATCGGCTAATTTCGGTATCTGAACAGCCGGAAGCAACGGGATTTACCGAAATCATTATATACTGTACTGTTATCCCATGCTTCGGTATGACGGCCATAGCGGCGGGGTCACACCCGGTCCCATTCCGAACCCGGAAGTAAAGTCCGCCCGCGTATCTGTCTGTACTGTATTGCGCAAGCGTACGGGAACTCAGACACGCTGTCAACCACTTCTCCACCTTTATCTGATGGCCGAGAGGCTTTTTGTCACCCGATAATGATAATATACGGGTTCCCTATGCCATTGCGATGATCCTTATCAAGCTGGGCGGCAGTGTGATTACCGATAAGACCCAGTACAAGACTTTCGCCCGCGAGAGGACGGAGAGGCTGTGCGGGGAGATCGCCGAATCCGGCGTCAAGACCATCATCGTTCACGGTGCCGGCTCCTACGGCCATGTCCTGGCCAAGGAGTACTCGATTCAAGACGGGTACGAGCGTCCCGAGCAGATCGAGGCGGCATCCCGCGTCCATCATGACGCCATGGAACTCGGCATGCTCATGTCCCAGACACTGTTGGACATCGGCATCCCCGCGGCATCGGTCGCCCCGGGGAGCTGCTTCGTTATGGATGACGGGAGGATTGCTCCGGACAACACAGAGCCCATCCGCGCCATGTACGAGATGGGGATAATGCCAGTGACCTTCGGGGATGTGGTTATGGACCGCAAGAAGGGATTCGGCATATGCTCCGGCGATCAGATGATGGAGGTCATGGCGGATCTGTTCAACCCGGAGAGGATCGTTTTCGTATCGGACATCGACGGCCTCTACACGGCTAACCCCAAAACAGACCCGGACGCGGAGCTCATAGAGGAGGTCACCGAGGAAACCCTCAGAAAGGTCTCATCGACCTCCAACGTCGACGATGTCACGGGAGGCGTCCGCGGCAAGATGGAGGCCATGCTCCGCATGTGCAACGATGACAGGGACTGCGTCCTCGTGAACGGGACCGTTCCCGGAAGACTCCTGGCCCTTCTGAAGGGCGAAGAGGTGACCTGCACGGTTGCCAGGAAGTGATTACATGACTCAGATCAGAGAGAGGAAGGCCGACCACATCAACATCTGCCTGAACGAGAGGATAGCTCCCGGACACTGCTACTGGGACGATGTGAAGCTCATCCATAACGCACTCCCCGAGATCGATGCGGACGACATAGACACGTCCTGCGTGCTCTTCGGGAAGAGGCTGGAATTCCCGCTGATCGTCACAGCCATAACCGGCGGATTCAGCGGGGCCGAGAAGATCAACGCGAACATCGCAGAGGCCTGCGCCGATCTAGGCATAGGGATGGGGATCGGGAGCGAGAGGGCAGGGGTCACGGGAATATGCCCCGAGAGCTACTCTGTCATCAAGGAGTTCGACGTACCGCTCGTCATAGGGAACGTGGGCGCCCCGCAACTGGTACCCCAGAAGAGCAAAGACCTCTTCAGCCCAGACATGGTCGGGCAGGCGAAGGACCTTATCGATGCGGACATAGTCGCAATACACCTGAACTACCTGCAGGAGGTCGTACAACCCGAGGGCGACATCAACGCCCGCGGAGTAAGGGATGCGATCCGCGACCTCGCCAGGGAGTACCCGATAATGGTCAAGGAGACGGGCGCCGGGATCTCCAGAGAGGTCGCGGACAGATTGAAGGGGATAGGGATACGCGGCATAGACGTGGCAGGCATGGGAGGCACCAGCTTCTCCGCCGTGGAGCTCTACAGAGCGATGAAAGCCGATGACGACATCAGAGCCGGGATGGGCGAGACCTTCTTCGATTGGGGAATACCGACCCCGGCATCCGTTGTAGAAGCCAAGAGATGCGGGCTCCCGATCATCGCATCCGGCGGCGTGCTGGACGGGATACACGTGGCCTGCTCCATCGCCATGGGGGCGGCATGCGCAGGAGTCGCCCATGCTGTCCTCAGGGAGGCGACGGAATCCGCTAAGGCCGTCAAAGAGAAACTGACGTTAATCAGGGAGGAGCTGAGGGCGGCGATGCTCCTCACCGGGTCCGTGGACCTGAGCGCCCTCGCGAAAACAAGATACGTGGTCCTCGGAGAGACCAGAGAATGGATTGATGCCCTATGATAGACGCTAAAGAATATCTGAAGAAGATGTCCGCCGAACTCGACGGCCCCATCAAGAGCTACATTGGCGACGAGGAGCCGAAGAACCTCATGGACTCCTCCAAGCAGTACCCATACGCGGGCGGCAAGAGGATGCGCCCCGCCATGGCCGTCGCCTGTTGCAGGGCGGTCGGAGGGGATGCCAGCAAGGCCGTGCCCCTCGCAGTGGCCATCGAGTACATCCACAACTTCACGCTCATCCACGACGACCTCATGGACGGGGACGAAGTGCGCAGGGGCATGCCGACGATCCATGTCGGATACGGCATGCCGACAGCCATCCTGGCAGGGGACGCCCTCTTCGCCAAGGCATTCCAGATCATATGCGGACTTGACATACCCGCCGAGAGGATGAGGGATGTCCTGGACTATGTCAGCACGGCGGTATGGGATCTGGCTCGTGGCCAGCAGATGGATGTGAACAACGAGAGGCACATAGTCACCGAGGACGTCTACATCGAGACCATCAAGCTGAAGACGAGCGTCCTGTTCGCCGCGGCGGCGGCAGGAGGAGCCATCGTCGGAGGCGCCGATGAGAAGACGGTCAGGGCGATCAACGAGTACGCCCTGGAGCTGGGACTCGGGTTCCAGATGTTCGACGACTACCTGGGGATCGCTGGCGACTCCGCCAAGACCGGGAAATCGGTCGGGAACGACATACGCAAGGGCAAGTGCACATGCATGGTCACTCACGCCATACGCTCTATAAAGGATCCTGCGGTGCTAGAGGAGTTCAAGTCCATACTTGGCAACATTGATGCCACGGACGAGCAGTGCATACGCGCCAAGCAGATAATGCAGGACGCAGGATCCATCGATTACGCCCTGGATCTGGCGAGGAAGAAGGTGGACATCGCCATATCCAAGATCGAGGACCTTCCCGAGAGCGAGGACAAGGAGTTCATGATCGCCCTCGCCAAGTACGCCATCAACAGAGAGGTTTGAAACTTCATGCCCGGGCCCTCGGCCCGGGTTCTTATCTTGCCCGGATCAGATATCCTCGATTCCGGTCTCGCTTATACGGTATTGGGCACGCCTCCCCTCTGGAAGGCTCCTGTGCTTCATGATCACGGCCTCGCGACGACCGTCCAGCCGCTTGTCGAGACGGATGATGGTCTTGGCGTTGTGATGCAGAGCGTGCCCCCCGAGGAACTCCACCCCTCCTGTGGCCATGTTCGTGTAGACCTGAGATGTCACCAGTATCGCTATCTCGTGCTGCCGAGCTATGTTCAGCAGCGACTCCGTCTGCCTTATGAACTCGTTCCTCGACCTGGAGTCGTCATGGTTGAGACGGTAGAACATCGTCAGGGAATCGATCACTACAAGGGATATCGACCCGGCTGCTGCCAGCTTCTCGATCTTGTCGATGCGGTCGGACTGTTCGGCGAAGCTGTGCACCTGGAAGATCAGCATGTTCTTTATGGAGTCTTCCTGGCCTGTGAAAACCTGCGCGAGCCTATCGGAGGATAGCCCCTCCGTGTCAATGTAGGCGACCTTCCTTCCGGTGACAGCGATGTTGCGGGCCAGCTGGAGGCAAACGTTGGTCTTGCCTGCGCCGGCCTCCCCGTACAGAAGCGTGACGCTACCAGCCTCGATCCCCCCTCCGAGGAGGCGGTCGAACTGGGAGCAACCCAAAGGAAGCCTTTCCACGGATGGCTGAATGCGGTGCCTGCTTTAAATCAGTCGCCCCTGCCGGAGTACGGGCAGCGGACGCCGATGCATTGCTGATTGCCGGGGCTGAACCTGCAGACGATGCTTTCAGGCACTTCCAAAGAGACGCCCAGGGCCTCCTCGACGAAACCGCACGCCACAGTGAGCGATGCGAAGGCGTCCCTCTTGCAGCACCTGGGGCCGCCGATGGACGCTATCCTCTCCAGGCACCGGGATGTGATCAGGTTGCTCATGCCCCACGACTCCACCGACAGCGGGGTCGTGCGGGTGATTATGCTGTAGGCTATCCCGCAGCTGATGGCCGCCCCGCAGCACCCCCACATGCCGCAGACACCTCCGGGAATCTGGCTTCCACGCCTGGACATCTCGTCCAATGCCGAGGGCAGGTCGAGGTCCCCTCCCGCGTTGAAGTACGCGGTGAGGAGTGCCGACCCCACGAGGACGTGGTTCTCCGGCCCGTGCATGTGGATTCCCGGCAGCTCCATGAGACGGATGGCAATGTCGACAGGATCCCTCGATGACGATGCGAGGCATGCGGCCTTCATGGTGGTGACGCCCGATCCGTGACAGCGGTCGCATACATAGTGGCCGTTCACGCATTCCGCGGTGCCCATGCATTCGGCACCGCACACCGCACAGGTCATCATCCTGACCTCCCCGTGATAAACCAACGGGGATCCGCATATCACGCATCCGGAATTGTGGTCCATGGCCGTGCACCGGCAGACGTGTTGAAAAGGATGCGGGTCCGAAGACCCGCGGGTTCTTAGAAGTTCAGCGCTGTTCGTCCTTGTCTTCCTTGCCTTCGACGGGATTGACATCATCGAGGTTGTAGTCGACCCCCTCCTGGTACTGCTCCCCCTTGTAGGCGTACATGGGCACGGCTATCAGAGCCATCGCGACATACGCCACTATCGCGATCACGATTATGGCCGCCACGATTATTGCCAGCGCATAAACGATATTCTCCAGCACACCTGGCTGCATCAGAAGCCATGCCGCGGCAATGATGGCTACGATGATGATGGCCACCATCGCGATGAGCCCCGCCGCCGACTTGCCTGTTCCTGCTTTCCTGAGATTCTTGGGTTCGGATGCCATATGAATCGCCTCACGAGCTCGACTGCGGCATGTATGGATAGAGCGACATGGCCAGATCGCCGAGCGTCATCGACTGTATCACTATCTTGCCCGGCCCGGTCAGCGTGGTAACGAAGAGCCCCTCTCCGCTGAACAGGGCGGTCTTGATGCCTCCCACGGATGAGATGTCGTAAGCTACGGATTCTTCCCATGCAACAGCGTTGGACGAGGACACTTTGTACTGCTCCCCGGGTTTCAGATCGACCACATTGAGGTCTCCGCAGGCATGGACGAATGCCCTCCCGTTGCCGGAAAGCTTCTGCAGGATCAACCCCTCCCCTCCGAACAGCATGGAACCCAGCTTCTTCTGGAACACCATGTCCAGTTTCACGGAGGTCTCGGAGCCCAGGTATCCGGTCTTCTGGACGATCCAGGACCCATCCCCTATGTTCAGATCCAGAACCTTTCCGGGTGCGCTCCCAGCAAGCCCGACCACCCCTCTCCCTCCCTGCGGGGTGTATTTCAGGAGGAACATCGATGCGCCGGAGAAGGTACGCTTCAATCCGGCCATGAGTCCTCCCTCGAGCATCGACTCCATGCGGACGTTGCCAGTCATGTACACCATCGCACCTGCAACCGAGTTGAACTGCTCCCCGGACTCCAGTTCCACATTCACGAACTGCAGGTTATCGCCTGTAATCGTGTATTTCATGATTATTCAAAGCATCGTCAGCGTTTTTAAATGTAGCTAATCAGAGGATTCATAAGCCCAATACCGGATGAGGGGGCATGGTTCTAGATGAGGCAACGGGTCCCCAGGGCGCCGAAGCGCTGATAGCAGACGGGGATTATCTCGGCAGGGAGGCGGTGGTGAAGATCAGGCCGCCGAAAGGATACAGGCTCCCTGTCCTGGACTCGAGCATACGCGCATCCCGCACCAGGAACGAGGCCCGCATTATGCACGAGGCGCGTGCGGCCGGGGTCCGCACCCCGTGCATCTACGATATCGACCTGAAGGAGTGCACCATAACTATGGAGCGCATCAGCGGCGACCTCGTGAAGAACCACCTGGACTCCCACCCGGAGGACGCCCCACGCGTCTGCAGGATGATCGGGGAGACCATTGCCAGGATGCACACGGCAAGGATATGCCATGGGGACCTCACCACATCAAATATGATCCTGCATGATGACTCGATATGCCTCATCGACCTCTCCATGGGGTGCACAAAGGCCGAGATGGAGGACATCGGAGTAGACCTCAGGCTCCTGGAGAGGGCGTTCACATCTGCCCACACGGAACTGGAGGAGTCGTTCGGGGTTCTCATGGACTCGTACTATTCCCACGTGGACAACCCGGCGGCCATCAGGCGCAAACTCGATGACATCAGGAACAGGGGCAGATACACATGAAGCTGAAAGTGATCACATCCAACCCAGGCAAGGTCGCCGAGTACCAGAGGGAGCTCTCTGGATACGGCATCGAGATGGAGCACACGAGGATCCCTTACAACGAGGTCCAGACGTCAGAACTAGAGGAGGTCGTGAACAAGGGGATGGACGCCATAGTGGCCCAGGGGGTCAGGGATTTCATCATCGATGACTCCGGCCTGTTCGTAGACGCCCTCGGAGGGTTCCCCGGGGTATGGTCGGCCTACGCCCAGAAGACCATCGGCAACAAGGGCATACTCAAACTCATGGAGGATGTGGAGGACCGCGGTGCCGAGTTCAGGTGCTGCATCGGCTGCGACATATCCGGGAAGAGAATAGTTGTCACCGGCGTATGCAGAGGCAGCATCACATACTCCGAAATGGGAGACGGCGGGTTCGGATTCGACCCCGTGTTCACACACGACGGCAATCGGACATTCTCCCAGATCCCCATGGACGAGAAGAACGCTGTGTCGCACCGCGGTAATGCCGTCAGGCTACTCATCGATGCCCTCAAGAGTAACGGGCTTGTCTGAAAAATAAAATCGCGGGGCAATGCCCCGCTCAGTTTATCGGTCAGAGGACCGAGTGGAAAGGCTCGTTGATGAACAGGATGCAGATACCGAGGGCCAGCATGAGGAACAGAAGGTAGTTCCCGAGCATGGACTTGGTCTCCAGCATATCGACCCTGAACTTCAGCAGCCCGAGGATCTTCGTGAGTGCGGCGCAGACGGCGAACGAGATTATGGTCGCAAGCCACCACAGGTCGTTGTTGCTGTGGTTGCAGATGATCGCGCCGACGATGCCCACGATGACCGCCAGGGCTGTGACGACCAGGAAGACCTTGGTCATGTAGATGTCCTTGAGGATGAACTCCCTTTCGTTGAACTCGGTGGGAGTGAACTCGTACTCCTCCTTGGGCTCCTCGACTAAGCGCCTCTTCTTCTTTGCCATCGAAACCGCATCCTAGATTCTGTTTATAAAGGTTATTTCCTGATGCCCGTCATTCCTGCTTCCCGGAGAACTCCTTCCTGGAGTACTTGAGCGCCTCTATCACGGGCAGAGGCTCACCGAGGAGGAACGTCTCGAGGGCCCCTCCGCCAGTGCTCACGTAAGAGAACCTGTCGGCCAGGTCGAACCTCTCCGCGGCCCCTCCGGTGTGACCCCCTCCGATGACGGACTGCCCGCCGCTGTCGACCATCGCCTTCATGAGTACCCTGGTGCCGATCTCGAAGCCGTCCTTCTCGATCATTCCCGCCGGTCCCGACATGAAGCAGGTCTTCGAGGACTCGATCACCTTGCGGAACTTCTCAGCGGTTGCATCGCCGATGTCCAGTGCGGGCTCTGCCGTCGGCATGTCGCCTATGTTCACCGAGACCCTCTTCCCATCCCTCTCGACCGCCACATCGACGGGGAGAAGGACCTTCTGACCATACTTCGCCAGGATGTCCTTTGCCGCCTGGAGGTTCTCGGGAGTGAGTTCATCGGACAGCACCTTGGAGCTCGCCTCCCCGATGTCCACGCCCCTCGCGAGGAGATACGCGTTACCTGCAAGGCCCACGAGTATGACCGTGTCCGCGGTACCGTTGCTCAGGACGCGGTCGATGAACTCGGACACGTCCCCGAACTTCGCTCCTCCCATGATGAAGACCGATGGCCTGCGGGGGTTGCCGAATATCGCATTGAGGGCGAACACCTCCTTCGCCATCAGCCTGCCTGAGGCGGACGGGACCTTTACCGGGAACCCTACAAGCGAGCACTGGGACCTGTGCGATGCCCCGAACGCATCGCAGACGTAGTAGTCTATGAGCGGGGCCAGCTTCTCGACGATCTCGCCCTCCGACTGAACGAACATGTCCCCTTTGGCAGTCTCGCTGTCGAGCCCCCTGACGTTCCCCAGAAGCAGCACCTGGCCGACCCTGGTCTCCTTGATGGCCCTGATGGCGTCTTCGCCGATCACGTCGTCCACGTACCTGACAGGGACTCCGAGGTGCTTGCTTAGCAGGACCGCGTGCTGATCCAGCGGGATGAAGTCCCACTTCCCCTTGCGGCTCTGGTGAGCCAGCATTACGACCTTTGCCCTCTTGCCCACGAGCTCCCTGACCGTCGGCACGATCCTGCGGATCCTCGAATCGTTGACGATCCTCAGGTTCTCCCTGTCCAGGGGGCAGTTGATGTCCACTCTCAGGAGGACGGTCTTGTCCCTGACGTCGAAGTCCTCCAGCGTGTTGAAGTCCTTGACCATGGGATCGCCTCACTGCGCATCGGGAATTCCGAGAGACGCGTTGGTCTTGCGGACGGACGCGGCCGGATCCTGCTCCATCTTGCACATGGAGCGGATGCAGTCGATGTTCTCGGGGATGACGTCGGACTCCTGGTGCACCGCCTGGTAGTAGTAGAGGGTGTTGCCGACGACCTTGATGCCGTCCTCCCACACCACGATCTCGTACATGTCCGAGCGGTCGCGGCCGAGATCCCTGGCCAGCTCCATGATCTGGGCGGTCGTCTTGATTCCGTCCTTGCTGCTGACGAGCCTAACGCGGGGGGCGGACTTGAGAACCTCTATGACGTCGGCGGTGGTGACCTCCGTGGCCAGCTCGGCGACGACCGTATGGACGTGCATGAGCGTCGTGGACGCCTTGACGGCCATGGTGCTGATGTTGAGCCAGGGCATTATGCTCTGCACATCGGGGCCGTGATGGGTGGGCAGCTTCACCGAGGGCTCAAGCCCGTTGATTGGGCCGTTCTTGCTGTCCCCGGGATCCGCTGCGCGCCTGACGATGGTGACGAAGGCCTTCTGGATCTTGAACTTCCTGTCGATGGGGTTCAGGGTCCTCAGCAGGCCGGTGGTGTTGCAGGACACGACACGGGAGAGCTGCGCCCCCCACGACTCCGCATAGTTGGCGGTGGAGTTGAACGATATGCCCGTGAGGCTGTGGTCCTCACCGCCCTGGAATATGGCCTTGACTCCCGCAGCCTTGTACTGGTCCCTGTACATCTCGCCGACGTTACCCGGCGTGCAGTCGACGACGATGTCGACCTTTCCGTACATGTCCTTCAGCGTTCCCGCGATGGGGACTCCGGCGTCCTTGAATGCCTGGACGCTTTCGTCCGGGACGTACAGGTCGTATCCCTTCGCGAGGGCGGCGCCCGCCTCGAAGTTGGGCCTGGTCTTGGTGACTCCGACAAGCTCCATGTCGTCCTGCTTGGAGACCGCGGACGCGACCCTCTTCCCGATGGTTCCGTAACCGTTGACTGCAACCCTGATTTTGGCCATATGGAATACCTGTCCGTGTCATCGGTGTATCTTTAATAAATGTTCGCGACGGGCGGAGGAAATCCGAGGGCAGGGACGCCCCAGACAACAATTTATGAGAAAATCGCAATTCCCCTCCGAGGAAAGGACATGAGAGGGACCAAAGCGCTCCTGAGTATGCTTGAGAACAAGGGCGTTGACACGATCTTCGGCTATCCCGGAGGCAGCGTCATATCCATCTACGACGAGCTTCTCGATTCGTCGATCAGACATGTTCTCGTAAGGCACGAGCAGTGCGCCGCCCACATGGCCGACGGATACGCCCGCGCCAAGGGTCAGCCAGGGGTCTGCCTCGCCACGAGCGGCCCTGGGACAACAAACCTGGTCACGGGCATAGCCACGGCATTCGCCGATTCCTCTCCGATGATCGCCCTCACGGGACAGGTCGCTGCAGGGTCGCTCGGACAGGGAGCGTTCCAGGAGGTGGACGCCTACAGCCTCCTGATGCCCATAACGAAGCACAGCTACAGGGTCCTGGACGTGAACAGGCTGCCGCATGCGATTCAGGAAGCCTGGGACATATGCCAGATGGGAAGACGCGGACCCGTCCACATAGACCTGCCGGTGGACCAGATGAACGCGGACATCGACGAGTCTCTGATCAACGAGAAGTTCGGGGTCAAGCCGATCGGGGAGGACCTGTCCGGCCTCCACGAGGCGGTCCTCTGGATCAGGGAGTCAAAACGCCCGGTCATACTCGTCGGCGGCGGGGCGATAGACGCTTCCGCGGAGGTCATGGAGCTGGCAAGGATCATGAAGGCCCCGGTGGTCAACACCCTGATGGGCATGGGCATAGTGCCCTCTTCCTACGAGATGAACATGGGGCCGCTGGGACTCCACGGGAGGCTGTCCGCCCTCACAATGTCCACAGAGGCCGACCTCATCATCTCCATAGGCAGCAGGTTCTCCGACAGGACATACAGCCCGCACGACCGCATGAGGGAGCCCAGGGGCAGGGTCATCCACATCGATGTCGACGCCACGGAGTTCGGTAAGCACCGGCACGAGTGCGTCAACCTCCAGGCGGATGCGAAGAAGGCGATAAGATCCCTGATATGCGCCCTCGGGTCCGCACCGCTCTCCTGGAGCCAATGGACAGAGTACGCCCTCGGGGTCAAGAGGAGCTCTGCCTGCAACCCGGACATATCCTGCACGCCCATCGCTCCCCAGAAGGTCATGCACGAGATCAACAAGGTCATCGACGACGACACGATCGTCACGACGGACGTCGGGCAGAACCAGATGTGGGCGATGCACTACCTGAACATCGAGCATCCCCGCCAGTTCCTGACGTCCGGAACGTTCGGGACCATGGGGTTCGGATTGCCTTCCGCCATAGGGGCCAAGGCCGCCAGACCCGACAAGAAGGTCATGACGATAACCGGCGACGGGGGGCTCCAGATGGTGATTCAGGAATTGGCCACATCCGTCGCGGACAACCTGCCGGTCACGATCGTCCTGCTCAACAACGGATGCCTTGGGATGATCAGGCAGATGCAGAAGTACTACTGGAACGAGAGGTACTCCGCCGAGGTCCTCAACGACGACCCGGACTTCGTCACCGTCGCCAAGGGATTCAGGTGCAAGGGCATACATGTGGAGAAGCCCGAGGAGATCGGGGACGCCCTCAGGCAGGCCATGGATTCGGACGTCACGACGCTTGTGGAGATCATGGTTGACCCCGATGCGGACATCCTCCCCATGCTCCCGATGAACCCGAACATACCCATCATCAAGGGCGGCGTCCATTACTGAAACGAGCGGGGAATCCCCCGCTCATTTTTCACTAAATTATATAACAGGCGGGCATTTAGGAGACCTCATCGAGGGTCTACCATGAAAGGCACCAAAGCACTGGTCACAATGCTTGAGAGGAAGGGAATCGACACCATCTTCGGATACCCCGGAGGAAGCGTCATCCCCATCTACGACGAGCTCTACGATTCGTCCCTCAGGCACATTCTCGTAAGGCACGAGCAGTGCGCCGCCCACATGGCCGACGGATACGCAAGAGCCTCCGGGAGGCCGGGGGTCTGCCTCGCCACCAGCGGCCCGGGTGCGACCAACCTCGTCACCGGCGTCGCCACGGCCTACGCCGATTCGGTCCCCATGATAGCCCTCACGGGGCAGGTCGGGACGGGGTCCCTCGGGCTGGGAGCCTTCCAGGAGGTCGACGCCTACAGCCTCCTTATGCCCATAACGAAGCACAACTTCAGGGTCCTGGACGTGAACAGGCTGCCGCATGCGATCACCGAGGCTTGGGAGATCTGCCAGACAGGCCGTCCCGGGCCGGTCCACATAGACCTGCCGGTGGACCAGATGAACTCGGACGTCGATGAAAGCGTCCTTGACAAGCAGTACGGCACGAAGCCCCTGAAGGAGGACCTCTCCGACTTCGAGGAGGCGGTGATGTGGATAAAGGACGCCAAGCGCCCCATCATCCTGGTCGGAGGAGGGGCGGTGGGCGCATGCGACGAGATCATGGAGCTGTCCAGGCTGCTCGGCGCGCCGGTCAACACCACGCTGATGAGCATGGGAGTGGTCCCGTCCGACTACGACCTGTGCATGGGCCCCCTGGGGATGCACGGAAGGATGTCCGCCCTCCACGCTATGAACGAGGCGGACCTCATCATATCCGTCGGAAGCAGGTTCTCGGACAGGACATACAGCGCCAGGAGCCGCATGCAGGACCCGAACGGGAAGGTCGTCCACATAGACCTCGATGCCACCGAGTTCAACAAGCACAAGCATCCCTCCGCCAACCTCCAATGCGATTCGCGCAAGGCGGTCAGGATGCTCATCGACGCCCTGTCGCCTGCATACGTCCCGAGGTCGGAGTGGACGGAGAGGGCGAGGATGCTGAAGGGCAGATGCGCCTGCGACCCCGACATAACGAGCACACCCATCGTGCCCCAGAAGGTCATGCACGAGATCAACAAGGTCATCGACGACGACACGATCGTCACGACGGACGTCGGGCAGAACCAGATGTGGGCGATGCACTACCTGAACATATCCAAGCCGCGCAGGTTCCTGTCCTCGGGAACGTTCGGGACCATGGGCTACGGCCTTCCCGCGGCCATCGGCGCAAAGGCCGCCAAGCCGGACTCGAAGGTCATGGCGATCACCGGGGACGGAGGGTTCCAGATGGTCATGCAGGAGATGGCGACGACCCTGGCGGAAGACCTGCCCGTCACCGTGGTCCTCCTCAACAACGGGACGCTCGGGATGGTGAGGCAGTGGCAGAAGCTGTTCTGGAACGAGAGGTACTCGGCGACGACCCTCAAATGCGACCCCGACTTCGTGAAGCTGGCAGAATCTTTCGGCGCCAGGGGGATCAGGGTAGAGAGGCCTGGAGAGATAGCCGATGCCCTAAAACAGGCGATGGATTGCGACAGGACCTGCCTCGTCGAGATCATGGTCGATCCGGATGAGCATGTCCTGCCGATGATACCTGCGGACCCCAAGCAGAACCTCGTCATGGGGAGATGCGGGTTCTCCATATGAGGAGGGATCGTCCATGACACTTGAGGACAGGGTTCTCGAACTCATCGTTCCCTCCCCTGAGGTGGTGGCATCCATAGAGGAGCGGGCCGGCAGGCTGAAGGAGATCGTCGAGCAGTACATCGCCTCCCATGGGATCGAGATCGAAGCCAGATTCGCGGGGTCCTTCTCCAAGGGGACGTTCCTCTCGGATCCGGACCTGGACCTGTTCCTGCTCTTCCCCGAGGATGTGCCCGAGGAGGACCTCAAGAGGATCGGCCTCCAGGCCGGCGAGGACATCCTGCACGGCCAGCGCATGTTCTCCGACCACCCCTACACGCGCGGGGTGTTCGAGGGTATAGACGTGGACATGGTACCGTGCTACCGCCTGGAGAACACATCGAAGCTGAAGTCCGCTGTCGACAGGACACCGTTCCACACCGCATTCATCAAAGCCAACCTGGACGATTCCGGGAAGGACCAGGTCCGCCTCCTGAAGAAGTTCATGAAGGGGATCGGCACCTACGGGGCGGAGCAGGACTCCAGGGGATTCTCGGGGTACCTGTGCGAGCTCCTCATCGTCAAGTTCGGGACGTTCCGTGGACTTTTGGAGCATGCGTGCCGCTGGAAGGAGGGGACTTGCTTCGCCATCACTGAGAAGGGCCCGTCCATGGTCGCCCCGCTCGTTGTCTACGACCCTGTGGATCCGCGCAGGAATGTAGCGTCCGCGGTACATGTGGACACCCTTTCCAAGTTCATAGTCGCCTCCAAGGCCTACCTGGACGAGCCCAGGATGGAGTTCTTCTTCCCCCGTCCGCGGGACCCCATGTCGCGCGACGAGCTGTCTGCAAGAGCTGAGCTGCACGGCTCCAGGTTGATCTCCGCAGTGTTCAGGAGACCCGATGCCATAGAGGACAACCTCTACTCCCAGCTTTGGAAGACACAGATAGCTCTCTCCAAGAAGCTTGACGAGTTCTCCTTCAACGTGCTCAGGGCTGTCCATGACATGGATGAGCACAGGCTCACGATCGTGTTCGAGATAGAACGCGACGTCATCTCGAAGACCTACAGGCACAGGGGCCCCCCGGTTTGGGTCAGGTCCGACGCGTTCATGGAGAAATGGAGGGGAGGCAGGTACGGAGAGCCGTTCATACGCGACGGGGCGTGGAACGTTATCGCCGAGAGGATGTACGTCACTGCGAAGGACATGCTCCGCGAGGAGGCGGCGATCGCTGGCATCGGCAGAGAGCTCGACCCCCTGACCATGGACGTCCTGGACCACGAGGGGACGCTGGATGCCGTCGATCCGCTGCTGATCACCGACCTCCTCGATCCCAGGTTCCCCTGGGAATCCTGATCACCTGAGGCTCTTGCCGTCGGAGAACGCACTTCCCACGATGTCTCCGAGCCTCAGGTACTTCTTGTTCACGGTATCGTACGTGATCGGGTCCAGCTTGGATACGTCGATCCTCCCATCCGCTGACAGGATCCCCTCGTCTGCAGAGACCCCCACGATCTCCCCTACGAGCACCTCTGTGGCATCGTCGTAGCTGACCATCCTGCACTCCAGAGCCAACGGGAGCTCATCTATGACGGGCGCGTCCACCTTGCCGCTGCCTGTGACATGCAGTCCGGAACGCGCGACCTTGTCCGGAACGTCGTTACCTGAGACGATCCCGAGATAATCGCATGCGACCACATGCGAGGCCGTCGCGGGGCTCACGGTGAATGCCTTCCTAGCGAGGATGTTGGCCGTTGTCTTGTGACTCCTGTCCACTGTTATCGACACTTTCCTCTCGTCGGATATGCAGCCCCATGCGGCATTCATGACGTTCGGTACTCCGTCGGCATCGTACGTGGCAATCATCAGAACAGGCATAGGGTACAGAAACGGCTTTACTCCGAGATCCTTCCTCATCGAATCAACCTCCGCGGGCATCTTCCCGCACTCCCCCGAATCGGATTCCGCCTATCTAAAACATGGATAGGGATTGGTGATGGGCATGCCGTTCGGACAAGAGGATTATATAACGGTCCAGCGTTGGTCTGCTGTCGGGCCCGTGGGCTAGCTTGGTATACTTGTGGCTTTGGGAGCCATCGACTCCGGTTCAAATCCGGGCGGGCCCACTCTCGCATAGATTCTGCCAAGGCTTCGATACGGTGTTCCCGGATCGGTTCGATCTGATTGCGCGGCCATCCATGCGGAAGTCATTCTCCTTCGTCGATAAGGCGCATGTCTTCGATTGCCGATGAATAAAGACGGTAGCCTCCCGACAGATTGTAGCAGTCGTATCCCCTCTGAACCAGCATCCTGCAGGCCACGTAGCTCCTGAGACCGCTCTGGCATATCAGGTACAGCGGCTTGCCGGATGGGATCTCGTCCAGCCTGTCCCGGATCTCGTCCACGGGGATGTTCAATGACCCGGCAACATGTCCCCGGGCATACTCGGAATGAGTCCTGACATCCAGGATCCCCACGGTTTCTGTGGACAGTCCGTCCACCTGATCCCAGAAGAACTGCTTCACCCTCCCCGACATCACATTGCCCATGACGAATCCGGCCATGTTCACTGGATCCTTGGCCGATGAGTACGGAGGCGCATAGGCAAGGTCCAACTCCTCTAGATCGGCGACGTCCATGCCGGCATGGATGGCTGTGGCGATGACGTCTATGCGCTTGTCCACGCCCTCGTATCCGACGATCTCGGCACCGAGGATCCTGCCTGAATCGGGGTCGAACATCGTTTTGACAGACATGCTCCTGGCCCCCGGATAGTATGTGGCGTGCGACGGGGAGTAGGTGTAGACCTTTTCGTAACGGATGCCCAGGGCCTTTGCCGTCTTCTCATTGATGCCCGTGGTGGCTACAGTCATGTCGAACACCTTGATGACCGAGGATCCCTGCGACCCGCGGTATACCGACCCTATCCCGCATATGTTGTCCGCCGCTATGCGCCCCTGCTTGTTTGCCGGACCGGCGAGCGGTATGGATGCGGGCTCGCCCGTTACATAGTTCCTTACCTGCACGGCATCCCCGACCGCGAATATGCTGGGGTCAGATGTGCGCATGTGCTCATCGACCACGATCGTGCCCTTCACGCCGGTCTCGAGTCCGGCATCGATGGCTAGGCGCGAGTCGGGAGAGACGCCTAGCGCGATCACTGCCATGTCGGCAGCGACGATTCTGCCGCTGTTTAGGACGGCCCTCAGCCCACCGTCGGTTTCGAAGCCCTTGACCGCATCCCCGAGGATCAGACGCACCCCTTTCGACCTCAGATGGTGGTGGATGTCCGAGGCCATCTCCGGATCCAGGGGCGGCATCACCTGCCTCGGACGCTGGACCAGCGTAACCTGTACCCCCATCGATGTCAGGTTCTCCGCGATCTCCAAACCGATGTACCCGCCTCCCGCCACTATCGCCGTCCTCGGGGAGTTGCCTACGACGAAACTGCGCATGCCCAGGGTGTCCTCTACGGTACGCATGCTCATGACCCTCGGATCCTCCACCCCGGGCATATCCGGTACCAAAGGCCTCGCGCCTGGAGATAGGATGAGGACGTCGTATGCCTCCCTGTACTCCGATCCATCGTCCAGGCTCCTTACGAGTACGGTCTTCCCCTGCCTGTCGATGGACACGGCCTCGCTTCTGACACGGACATCGATCCGGAACCTCTTCCTGAATGACTCCGGGGTCTGCAGGGTGAGCTTCCCCTCGTCCTCGATCTCTCCGCCGACGTAGTACGGCAGTCCGCAGTTCGCATAGGACACGTGCCCGGACCGCTCCAGAATGACGATCTCGGCCTCCTCATCAAGTCTCCTGAGCCTGGCGGCGGCCGATGCCCCGCCGGCGACCCCGCCGACAATCAGAACCTTCATGCACCCCGGATGATGATGTGCCGTTATTATATTAACGGCGTTATATCATTCATCATACGTCTCAGACCATACTCTGGCGCATCTCACTGCGTGTTCCCATCCGACGATGAGCTCCCTGCGGGACCCTTCGTCCATGGATGGCGTGAAGCTACGGTCCCGGGACCAGTTGTCGCGGAGATCCCCCGTCCCGTTCCAGAACCCTGTGGTGAGTCCGGCCATGTACGCGGCCCCCAGGGCGGTCGACTCTATGCACCTCGGCCTCTCCACATCCATGCCTGTGATGTCCGCAAGGAACTGGCAGAGGAAGTTGTTGGCGCTGGCACCCCCGTCAACCTTTATGGATGCTATGGCAACGCCGGAATCGTCTGCCATCGCCCCGATCACATCGTTTGCCTGGAAGGCTATGGATTCCAGGGCGGCACGCGCGATGTGGCATCTGTTGGTGCCACGGGTCAGACCCATTATGATCCCACGGGCATTCTGATCCCAGTGCGGCGCCCCTAGACCGACGAATGCAGGGACCACATAGCATCCGCAGGTGTCGTCGACCATCTCGGCCATAGACTCCGTCTCGGCGGACTCCTCGACTATCTGCAGCTCGTCCCTCATCCACTGGACGGCGGCGCCAGCGATGTATATGGACCCTTCGAGGGCGTACTCGGTGCGCCCCCCGATGCTCCAGGCGACCGTGGTAAGAAGACCCTTCGAGGTTATCCTGGGGTCCGGGCCCATGTTCATGAGCATGAATCCGCCTGTGCCAAAGGTGATCTTCACGTCGCCTTTGGAGAAGCACGTCTGGCCGAAGAGGGCGGCCTGCTGGTCTCCGAGGGCGGAGGCTATCGGCACGGACACCCCTATCGCGTCCGGATCCGTGCTGCCGAACACGCTACCCGATGGGACGGGGTCAGGGAGCATCCCCCTCGGGATCCCGAGGATCCTCAGCAGCTCCTCGTCCCAGGCCAGGTCACGTATGTTGAACATCATCGTGCGTGAGGCGTTGGTGTAGTCGGTGAGATGAACCCTGCCCCCCGTGAGGTTCCAGATGATCCACGACTCCACCGTCCCGAACAGGGCCTCCCCCGATTCCGCCTTCTCACGGGCACCGGGGACGTTATCCAGGATCCACCTGAGCTTCGTGCCGGAGAAATAGGAGTCTATCTGCAGGCCCGTCTTCTCCAGGACCTTGTCCCCGAGTCCCCTCTCCTTGAGCTCCTGGCACATGTCGAAAGTCCTGCGGTCCTGCCACACTATCGCATTGCACAGCGGCTCACCGGTCGATCCGCTCCACACGACCGTCGTCTCCCTCTGGTTTGTTATGCCGATGGCGGCGCACTCCGAGGGGTCGACCCCGGTCTTGGATAGGCAATCCACGATCGTCGATCTGCATTTATCCCAGATCTCCACGGGGTCATGCTCGACCATTCCCGGACCGGGATAGTGCTGGGAGAGGGGACGCTGGGAGACCGCGAGGACCTCGCCCCTGCGGCCGAACGCCATGGTGCGTACGCTCGTGGTCCCCGCATCTACGGCCAGGATGTATCCGGCCAACTTATCAGCCTCTGTAGACGTCATCGAGCGTGAGGAGCTTCAGGCTCGTGTTGCTTGAGGCGTACTTTACAAGCTCCTGGGTGAAACCTATGCCTGAGAACAGAACGTAGTACTTGTTGCTGCCCTCCACCCTCTTGGACCTCTCACGGAGCTCGTCGAGGTCCTTCATGGTATAGGGGGTCCCGAACAGCCTGCAACTGGCGACGAGTATGCGGTTCACATCGTTTATGTTTACAGATGCCACGAAGTCGATGTACGAGTCCTTGGAATCGTCCTTCCTGCGGAGCTTCCCTACGAAGGAGTAGTCGTAGTTCTGGGTTACATACTCCATGCATATCGTCTTGAACCCCCTCTCCACGTATGCGTCTATGTCCCCCTTGGCGTTGGCGTAGGTCTCCTCGGAAGTCGTGAACTCAAGGGACGGCGTGTACTTGTAGACGATCTCGAAGAAGAAGCGAAGGATGTTGCTGCTGATGCTGTACACGGCGCGCCTGGAGACGCCGGATGACACCTCCTTGAGCAGCAGGCCCTTGTGCTCCATGTCCTCCACCATCTTAGTGCAGAACGATGTGCTTATGTCCGCGGCAGAGGCTATGTCCTTTATGCTCTCCGACCCGGCGGCCATGGCGGAAAGGATCCTCAGGCATGCGGGGCTGATCACGGTCTCCGCTGTAACCAGGCACTCCGCCTCCAGGGAGAACACCGACATGTGGTCGAAGAACTGGTCCCGGATGACGTCCTCCGGCTTCCCCTGGAAAAGCTCCTGGTACGCTGGCGTCCCGCCCACTATGCTGTAGACCGTCAGATGCTCCAGCGGCGTGTAATTCGGATGGAACCCCTTGCACTCTAGGTACGACATGGGCTTCAGATCCAGGGTGTAGTAGAATCTGCCGAAGATCGAGCTGTCGTTGTCGCAGACTATGAGCATGATCTTCGTGCCCGGGATGTCCCTGTTCATGAACGTGCGGAGATACGAGTTGAACTCTGGAAAATTGGATACGAGATCAGAGTAGCGGTCGATCACCACGACCACCTGCTTCCTTCCGCACACCTCCTTTATCCGCGGGAAGAAGTCGATGATGTCATCGATGTGTATGGACTTCCCAGAGAACTTGGAGAGAGCGGAGCTTATCTGCTTCAGGTTGTCCGACTTGAGGCCGCTGGTCCCGCTGATGTACACATGAGATTTGTCGGAGCAGAACGCACGAAGCAACGCCGTCTTCCCGAGATGGCGGCGACCGCATATCGCGCACGCGACCGGAGTCTTCGCGTATATCGCCTCCAAGTACTTCGTCTCCTCCAAACGCCCTACGCACCCATCCATGAATGCGTATCTTAGTCTACGTATATGATTATGATTCGAACGGATGCTTCGTATGGAATTGAATATTTTTTACCACAAGGTTTATATCTACAAACCCACGGGGAACTCGGTTAAGGTGCAAACATGAACGACATACTGTTCCTGTTGGCGTTCCCATTCGTGGCTGCTTGCCTGATGCTGGCGATCAGAGACGACCGCATCAGAACGGCCGTGGCGGAGGTCTCCGCCGCGATCGTCATCGTGACATCGGCATGGGTCGCGTACAGATACTTGGGACAGCCGGAGAGTTTCGCGTTCCATAGCGAAACGATAGACTCCCTGATGGCCGTCACCGAGTTCGTTCTGGGATTGGCCATCATTTACATTGGTTACAAGCACAAGAAATACCTTGCATCGGTGCTGGGAGCGATTACGTTGGTGCTCTTCCTGGGATTCGAGGTGTTCCTGAAGGAGGGGATCGAGACCGACAACGCGCTGTACATCGATGACCTGTCCATCATAATGGTGCTGATAATAGGCATCATCGGTAGCCTGATCTGCGTGTACGCCGTCGGATACATGCGCGACTTCCAGAAGCATCATCCCGATGACAAGGACAGGAGGCCCTGGTTCTTCTTCCTCATGTACACGTTCCTGAGCGCGATGTTCGGGATCGTCCTGTCCAACGACATGACGTGGCTGTTCTTCTTCTGGGAGATAACGATGCTGTGCTCCTTCACCCTGATAGGGTACACGAAGACGGATGAGGCCATCAGGAACTCGTTCAGACAGCTTATAATGAATCAGACTGGGGGAATCGCATTCCTTCTGGCTATGATGATTCTGGCGGACAGGTACGGTTTCCTCTCCATCGACACCCTCCTGATGCAGGACGGGGAGGCCCAGTGGATAATGGTGGCGGTCATGTTGTTGGCAATAGCCGGGATCGTCAAATCCGCGCAGATGCCGTTCCATACTTGGCTCCTTGGTGCCATGGTGGCCCCGACCCCTACATCGGCGCTCCTCCACTCCTCGACGATGGTCAAGGCCGGAGTGTTCCTGTTGCTGAAGCTGTCGCCGCTCATGATGGGCAACGCCTGCGGCTACATGGTAGCGACCGTCGGAGGCTTGACGTTCCTTCTTGCATCGATGGCGGCCATTTCCCAGAGCAACGCCAAGAGGGTGTTGGCGTACTCGACCATTGCAAACCTCGGCCTGATCGTCGCATGCGCCGGTGTCGGCACACCAGAGGCCGTATGGGCAGGCATAATGCTGACCATATTCCATGCGATAACGAAATCGATGATGTTCCTGTGCGTCGGCACTGCGGAGCATCACATAGGCAGCAGAGACATAGAGAGCATGGACGGTCTGTTCGAGAGGATGCCCAGACTCGCCGGGATCATGATCCTCGGGATTGTGGGGATGTTCCTGGCCCCGTTCGGGATGCTGATTTCCAAGTGGGCGGCCCTGACGTCCTTCGTCGAGGACGGGAACCTCGTGCTGATCGGATGCCTCGTGTTCGGCAGCGCGGTGACATCGTTCTATTGGACCAAATGGCTGGGTAAGCTCGTATGCACAGCATCCCGCGAGGGGAACTGCGAGGACACGGTCCACTGCCAGGAATGGGTGGCCGTCGGAAGCCTCGCGGTGCTGACGGTCGCGATTTGCCTCATGTACCCCGGCGTCTCGGACGCAGCTGTGATCCCATGGCTGGAGGGCGCTTTCGGTGGATTCTCTGAGGACCTCGTGCCCTTGCTCGAATCCAACAACATGTGGATAGTGCTGATCATGCTGGTCGTCCTCATCCTCCTGCCGCTGCCGTTCTTCAGAAGGACTAGCAAGAGGGTGGTCCCCAACTACATGGCCGGAGAGGGTGTGGACAGCATGTCCTACCGCGGATCCATGGGCGGGACCGTGGAGGTATCGATGAGGAATTGGTACATGAGCGGATGGTTCGACGAGGATCGCCTCGGAAAGATAGGCGAGGTTCTGACAGTCATCGTGATGGCTGCCCTCCTCGCTGCCGCAGCCCTGGGGGTGTTCGCATGACGACGATCGAAAGCATACTGATGGCGGTTGCGTTCATCGCATTGGCGCCTGCCATCGGCTGCCTGCTCGCAGGAGTGGACAGGAAGGTCTCCGCCAGGATGCAGAAGCGCAGAGGACCTCCGATCCTCCAGCCGGCATATGATGTCGGCAAGTTCCTGAGCAAGGAGCAGATCACACCGAACTCCACGCAGGACTTCTATGTTGTATGCTTCCTGCTGTTCACGATCGGTACGGGCGCCATGTTCTTCGCTGGGATGGACCTGCTGCTGGTGATATTCACCCTGACTCTGGCAGAGACGTTCCTGATCCTCGGAGCCTACTCCTCCGGATCTCCGTACTCCCAGATCGGGGCACAGAGGGAGATGTACGTGGCCATGGCCTACGAACCGGTGATACTGCTGATGGCGGTATGCTACTACCTCGAATACGGGTCGTTCTCCGTCTCCGACATATCGTCGTCCGACGGAATGGCCGTCGTGCCTCTCATCGGGGTATTCCTGGCATTCCTGTTCGTCCTCACTATGAAGCTCAGGAAGTCACCCTTCGACCTCAGCCTGTCCCATCATGCCCATCAGGACATAGTCCGCGGTATGGCCACCGAGTTCTCAGGGAGGACGTATGCGATGCTGGAGATCTCCCACTGGTACGAGTCCGTGATGCTCCTTGGGATGGTCGCCCTGTTCTTCGCAAACGGGACCGTGGCCGGTATCGTGATAGGGATTATCGCCGCCCTCCTCGCATGGATCCTGGAAATCTGGATCGACAACGGGTTCGCCAGGATGAAATGGCAGACCGCGCTGAAGAGCGGATGGGTCGTTACCCTCGTTCTCGGCATGGGGAACGTTGCAGTGCTACTGATATGAGGCGATATGATGTCTGGAACAACGAAATCACCATGGTTGCTGCATTACGACGCATCCAGCTGCAACGGATGCGACATAGAGGTGCTGGCCTGTCTGACGCCCCTGTATGACGTGGAGAGGTTCGGTGTCATCAACACCGGGGACCCCAAGCAGGCGGACTTGTTCCTGGTCACCGGAGCGGTGAACGACCAGAACAAGAACGTCGTCAGACAGCTGTACGAGCAGATGCCCGAGCCGAAGGTCGTCGTGGCCGTCGGCGTATGCGCATGCTCCGGAGGGATCTTCGGGGACTGCTACAACATCATAGGGGGCGTGGACAAGGTCATCCCCGTGGACGTGTACGTCCCCGGGTGTGCTGCCCGTCCGGAATCCATTATCGACGGGGTTGTGAAGGGCCTCGCCGTCCTCGAGGAGAAGAGGAAGAAGATTAGTGAGGCGAAATCATGACCCAGAATCAGACGTTCGAGACCGCGGAACCCGGAAGGATCCCGGCCTTGGCACAGGAGCTCAGGGATGGGGGGTACAGGCTTGTCCAGCTGTGCGCCGTGGCGATGCCCGAAGGCACCGAGCTCGTTTACAGCTTCGACAAGGACTTCGACCTGAGGAACATCAAAGCCTATGTACCGGAAGGAGAGACGATCGGGAGCATCACCCCCTGGTTCTGGTCCGCGTTCGTGTACGAGAACGAGGTCCACGACCTGTTCGGGGTTTCCTTCGAGGGGAGCCAGCTCGACTACAAGGGCAACTTCTTCCGCGTGTCCACGAAGACCCCGTGGAAGAATACGGCGAATGCCGGCAAGGGGGCGTGACCATGGGTAAGAGAACCATAGTCCCGTTCGGACCGCAGCATCCGGCGCTCCCGGAACCGGTGCATCTGGACCTGGAGCTCGAGGACGAGACCGTCGTCCGTGCGATACCGTCCATCGGATACGTACACAGGGGCCTCGAGAAGCTCACGGAATCCAGGGACTACAAGGATATGATGTATGTGATGGAGCGCGTGTGCGGGATCTGCAGCTTCGGCCACGGATGGGGCTACGCCGGCGCGGTGGAGGGGCTGATGGGAGTGGAGGTCCCCGAGAGGGGGCAGTACCTGAGGGTCATGTTCCACGAGCTGTCCAGGATACACAGCCACCTCCTTTGGCTCGGCCTCCTGGCCGATGGACTGGGATTCGACAGCCTGTTCATGCACTGCTGGAGGATCAGGGAGAAGATACTCGACGTGTTCGAAGCGATAACCGGCGGGAGGGTCATCCTGTCATTCTGCGAGATCGGAGGGGTCAAGAAGGATCTGACTCCGGAGATGCTGAGGATGGTCGGGGAGGCCTGCGACTTCGTGGAGGACGAGATGAGGAAGACAGGGCTGGTCTTCATGAAGGACACGTCCGTCAGGAACAGGCTTTGCGGCACCGGCGTCCTCTCGAAGGAGGATGCGATGTCACTCTGCTCCGTCGGCCCGGTGGCCAGGGGTTCGGGTGTGAACAACGATATCCGTTCTGTATCCCCGATATACAAGGACCTGGGCTTCGAGCCGGTCCTATACGATGAGGGCGACTGCTGGTCTAGATGCATGGTCAGGGTGGATGAGATCATGGGCTCCCTGGAGATCGTCAGGAACGCGATCCGCAACCTCCCCGGGGGAGACGTCAGCGTTCCGGTCAAAGGGAACCCTCCAGTTGGGGAGTACGTCTTCAGGGTCGAGCAACCTCGCGGAGAGGCCTTCTACTATGTGAAGAGCGACGGCACCAAGCACCTCGAGCGTGCACGCGTTAGGACGCCCACCAACATCAACATCCCCGCAATGGTGAAGACTCTCCAGGGATGCTCCCTCCAGGACGTCTCCATGCTCGTCATCACCATAGACCCATGCATCAGCTGTACGGAGCGCTGATACCATGGCGGTGATGAAGTTCGGAGGGCGCATCCTGTCGAACCTGTTCTCCAGGCCTGCCACCCTCAACTATCCTGCTGAGCCGCGGGAATATCCCGAGAGGAGCCGCGGGCACGTGGAATTCGATCCGACTAATTGCATCCTCTGCGGAATCTGTTCCAAGAAGTGCCCCAGCCATGCGGTATCGGTGGACAAGAAGGGCAGGACAGTATCCATCGACAGGAAGAGCTGCATCCAGTGCAGCTACTGCGTCGACTCTTGCCCCAAGGGTTGCCTGTCAATGAGACCTGGGTACTGCGAGCCGGGGGCATCGATTCCGGTCGATGTCTTCGAGGTTCCCGAAAAGACCGTCTCCCAGAAAGAAACCGATTGAAAACAGGGGGTATCCCACCCCCATCTTTAGGATAGACTAAATCTATTTATACTTTTTAGGCTATCCTAAATTCATGTCCTGCACGAACAGCTTCGGACGGAGGATGGGATCGTGACGCTGGACGTCCGGCGGCTGATCGAGGGCCAGGTTGGAAAGGACTACGATGACCCGTGGCCTCAAGAGCCTGCGGAGGAGGTGGACATAAGGAAACTGCGTAACCGATGCCTATACTCACATCACAGCACCCGGCCGTCATTGTCGACCGTAGTACACATTTACCATAGTATCACTGGCCGGGTGCAATCATACCGTCTTCGTCTGAAGTACAGCTCCGGACGCCTCTTCTCCAGGAAATACAGGTTCCTCATAGAATCCCTGTTTCCGTGCCTGATTGCCTCGAGCTCCCCCGTATCGATGCTTGCCGTCAGCACCGTCCTCCCCGAGTAGTCCTCTTCGATCAGTTGTCCGCGCGGACCGTAGATGGCCGCGCCTCCACCGAAGACTGTTCCTGCCCCGTTGTCCCCGCATTGGTTGCATGCGATGATGAAGACCGTGTTGTCATAGGCCCTTGCGGGGAGTATGCGGCCCCACACCTCCTTCCTGCGACCTGGCGAGAGGCCCGACGCATGAGGCATTAGGACTATGTCCGCGCCCTTGATCGCCAGGGTCCCGGTTATCTCCGGGATGTGCGACTCCCAGCAAAGCTGGATGCCGATGGTCGCCCTGCGGGTGCGGAACACATCTATCGAATCCCCTCTCCTGATCACTGGTTCCTCCCTTCCCCCCAGATGGGTCTTGCGATACATGCCGACCAGCCTCCCGTCCTCGGCAACTGCCTGCGTGATGTATGGGCCGTCCTCCACGAACCCGAAGCATGCGCATACCCCGTAGTCTGAGGTCGCATCGACCACCGCCATCACATCCGGGCCGCATTTCGGCAGCGGATGATCGGCGCTACCCGGCATCGCGTACCCCGTCAGCACAGCTTCCGGAAGGCAGACCACGTCCGCTCCGCTCGATGAGGCCGCCTCTATCGCCTCGATGGCACGACGGACGTTGCCGCCGACATCCCCAAGTATGGAGCGCATCTGGACCGCTGCGATGTTCAGCATGCGGTCATCCCCGGAGGTCCTTCGCCGGCACGCCACCATAGAGGGCGCCCTCCGGTACATCACCCCTCACCACTGCCCCTGCGGCAATGACCGCACCCCGGCCGATCCTCGCTCCGGGGAGGATTACCGACCCTGCGCCTATCCAGACATCATCGCCTATCTCGACCCTGCTGGCCACGGTGGCCACGGACCTCCTGCGCATCGGATCCATCGAATGGTTCGGAGTGGCGATGACGGTTCTCGGACCGATCATTACGTAGTCGCCTATCACCACCTCTGCGGAGTCCAGGATGACGCAGTCGTAGTTTATGCGGAGGTTTCTTCCGAAGGAGATGTTCGTCCCCACGTCGCATCTGAACGTCGGGTTGATCTCCGTCCCCTCATCGATCTCCCTGCCGAAGAGCTCCTCCAGTATCGAACGGCGGACATTGTCGGGAGTGCACGGGACGTTGAACCTCTCGCAGAGGGCACGCGCCCTCATCTGTGCATCAATGAACTCCCCAACATCGGGGTCGTCCGAGGAGGTCTCGATCCCGGCACGCGCACGCTCCATGAAATCCATGAGGATGAGAAAAGGTGGGACGGTAAAAGGTTTGACGGGGGATGACCCCGTCATTCTTTGGATTCGATGTGCTCCTTGACGAGCTCCATCTCCTCATCGACGGGCTTGGTGACCTTGTACACCACGCCGATGATGGAGAGGAGCAGGATCAGGATTCCCCCGATGAGGAAGGCCGTGTCGACACTGTTGGCGAATGCGAGAATCACGTTGGGTATATCCTCTGGGGGGATGAGCCCGTTCATGATGTCATCGAGCACTCCGGTGTCGTGACTGATCTTGTCGTAGATGTCGGGGAGGAGGGTCTGGAGTTCTCCGGAGATCCTGGCGTTGATGATCATTGCGAAAACAGCCGTCCCCATGGTGGCCCCGATGGATCTGATGAGGTTGACGGAGGATGTCGTCATTCCCATCTCGGAGGTCTTGGAGCTGTTCTGCACGGAGGACATGATCGGCGCCATCATGCATCCGAGTCCCAGACCGAGGATGAACGTGCTGAAGAGATAGTGCTCCATGGTAGTCCCGACTGTCATCTGAGACATGAAGTAGAGTCCCACGAAACTAAGGATGGGACCTACAACGAGCCAGACCCTGGGCCCGGACTTCTCCACTATCCTGCCGCTGACCACGGATGTGATGAGCATTCCTGCGACCATCGCCAGGGACCACTCGCCTGCCTCCAGTGTCGTGAGGCCGAATATGGTTATGGCGAACATGGATGCATATGTCATCGCACCCATCATTCCCAGTCCGAAGATGAACATGAAAATGGCGGACATGATGACAGTCTTGTTCTCTATGAGATGGGGGGCCAGAACAGGATCCACCGCCTTCTTCTCCACCTTGATGAAGAACAGAAGCAGGAGGATCGCGACGACGACCATGGCTATGGACTGGGCGCTGACCCACTCGAACTCGGAACCCCCGAACTCGATTAGCAGGAGCAGATCCAGGATGAACAGGGAAAGGAGGGCGATACCCTTGGTATCGATTACATGGACGCCGATGTTCGTCGGTGCGGGGAATTTCTTGATGGTGAGGATGAAACACACGATTGCCAGAGGCACGTTGATGTAGAATATCCAGTGCCAGCTAAGGGACTGCTCTATGTAGCCTCCCATGAGCGGGCCGATACCGCTCCCGATTCCGAACAGGGCACCGAGAAGCCCTTGCATCTTACCCCTCTCGCGGGGAGGGTAGAGGTCCGCTACTGCGGCCGTAGCTACAGGAATGAGGATACCTCCTCCGAATCCCTGGATTGCACGGCATAGGATGAGCATCTCCATGTTGAAGGACATCCCCGCCACGACGGAGCCTATCATGAAGAGAACGAGGCCGATGAGGAACAGGGGCTTCCTTCCGTATATGTCGGACAGTTTCCCGGCGATGGGGATCATTACGGTCTCGCACAGCAGATATGCGGTGACCATCCATGCATAGAGGTCCGTACCGTGTAGGTCCTCGGCAATGACGGGACCGCAGGTTCCGACGATGGTACCGTCGAAGCATGCGATGAGCATCGCGAGGCACAGACCTGCCATTATGGTGGTACGGGTCCTCTTATCGATATTCTTGTAAGTGATTTGCTCTGTGGCGATATTGAACCCTCCTTTCAGAACATGCAGTCCAAAGTGAGGACATATTAATATGTTCTGAATCCGGCATTGAACTATTGGAATCAATGGCGATTCCCTTGCCTGCCATTTCTGCTGTATTGTATATAAATAAATATCAAGAAATGAAAAAATTAAGATGTTTTCAGGATAGTTTTGTACTCAACTAATTTTCTGGGAGTATTCACCTATGATCTCGTCAGCGCGATTGTTGAGCTTCTGCATGATCTGCTCAAGGGCTCTCTTCTCTTCGTCTGTGAGCACATCGAACATCGTCTTGTCCAGGAGATCGAACATCATGCTGCTCATAGCATGTATGTCCCTGCCGAAATCCGTCAGACGGAGACAGTGGACCTTACCCGAGCTGTCGTTGTACACGAAGCCCAGTTCGATGAGTTCCCTGACCACCGTCGAGACGTAAGACTTGTCGAATGGGACAAGCTCGTTCAGATCCTTCTGGGAAATCCCGTCACTGTTCCCGATCCCGGAGATGAAGATGAGGTATTGGGGCTTGATCCGGGTGTCCTTGAGATACAGGGAAGCGAACAGCTTGACGCACTGGTTCATCTTCTTGGGGAAGCAGAATATCTTCTGCACCACCTTCTCGTTCTCACTGGACGGATCAATCATCCCCCATCGCCTCATATGCTGTAGATCCCGAACCCGTCGAGCAGGCCCATAACCAGGATGATGAAGATCAGGACCGGGCAGACCCACTGGATCATAACGCCGTACAGCTTCTTCGACCTGAACTTGCTCGATATCTCCACCTCTTCCTCTACGAATTTCGTAGTCACAACGTGCCCGACGACGAAACACGTGGCCATGGCCACGATCGGCATTAGCACGGAGTTTGTGATGAAATCGAAGAAGTCGAGGAACTCCTTGTCGAGTATGGTGATGCCTGCCAGTGGACCGTATCCAAGGCATGACAGCATCCCCACTCCGACGATCAACACCGCAGCAACGAGGCAGGCCAACGTGCGCTTCCACTTCAGATGGTCCTTGAACAGGGAGACGACAGTCTCCGTCAGGGATATCGACGAGGTCCATGCCGCGAACATTGCCAGAAGGAAGAACGCAGCTCCGACTATCACACCCTGCCCGCTCATCGAATCGAACACAAGAGGCATTGTCTCGAACATCAGGCCGGGACCGCTGGATATGGCCTGGGTGGAGAAGACCGCGATGGCGGGAACGATGAGGAATCCGCAGAAGAACGCCACCATCATGTCTGTGAGACTTATAGACAGGGCTGCCTTCTCTATGTCCACGTTCTTCTTCATGTATGAGCCGTATGTGATCATGATGCCCATCGCCAAGGAAAGGGAGTAGAACAGCTGGCCGAGTGCCCCCAGCACGGTGTTCATAGAGAACTCGCCGAGATCGGGAACGATGTAGTCGGCAACTCCGTCGACGAATCCGTCGAGGGTGAGCATGTAAACGCACAGCCCTATGAGAAGCACGAACAAGGCGGGCATCAGTATCTTGCTGATCTTCTCGATGCCCTTCTCGACACCGAAAACCACTACTGCGACTGTTAGGAACGCGAATATCAGGAACCATGTAACGGGACTGTCAAAAATTCCTGGAAGGCTCGCCGCCTTGAAATCATCGAAGAAGCCGGGTACTGCGAGATCCACCCCGGAATCGAAGGCGTAGTTCACGAAATACTTGGTCACCCAGCCTCCGACCACACAGTAGTATGGAACAATTATGATGGGAACGAGAGCAGCCAGCCAGCCTATGACCTTGTACTTGCTGCTCATTTCGATGAACGCATCTATGCAGGATTTCCCCGTGCGCCTCCCTATCGCCAGTTCTGTAATCATCAGCATTATTCCGAAGATTATGACCAGAACAACATACGTGAGAAGGAAAATCCCCCCGCCATATTGCTCGGCTAAGTAAGGGAAACGCCACAGATTCCCGAGCCCGACCGCCGAACCTGCAGCGGCCATGATGAACCCCATCTTACCCGAGAAGCTGCCGCGGGTGTCAGCTTGCTCCATTGGCGTTGGTACGCCGAATAGATTATAAATCGTTATCGAGGGAGGGAGGATGCAGAATTTTCACGCCCAGGTCACATCTGCAGTAGTCCTACATAGTCGCGCGCGTCCCTGAACAAGTATAAATCCAACTTGACAGTACGCACCCCTAGGTGTAAACCATGCAGATTTACCATGACAAAGATGCGGACCTGAAGGTCCTCGATGGCAAGAAGGTCGCCGTTCTCGGATACGGCGCCCAGGGGAGGGCACAGGCCCTCTGCTTCCACGACTCCGGACTCGACGTCACCGTCGGTGTCAGGAAGGATGGGGCCTCCTGGAACAAGGCCAAGGAGGACGGACTCAAGGTCGCCGAGTTCGCCGACGCTGTCAAGGATGCGGACGTCGTCATGATGCTGCTGCCCGATGAGATCCAGCCTGACATCTACAAGCAGTACGTCGAGCCCAACCTCAAGAAGGGCGCTGCCCTTGAATTCGCCCACGGATTCGCTATCACATACAAGCTCATCGTCCCTCCCGCAGACGTCGATGTCATCATGATGGCCCCCAAGTCCCCCGGAGACATGGAGAGGGTCGTCTTCCTCGAGGGATTCGGTGTCCCCGCACTCATCTGCATCCACCAGGACGTCACCGGCAACGCCAAGGCCGTTGCCCTCGCTCTCGCCAAGGGACTCGGATCCACCCGCGCCGGAGTCTATGAGACGACATTCGACAACGAGACCTACACCGACCTCTTCGGAGAGCAGGCGGTCCTCTGCGGCGGGCAGACTGAGCTCATAAAGCGCGGATTCGAGACCCTGGTCGAGGCCGGGTACCCTCCGCAGATGGCATACTTCGAGGTCCTCCACGAGACCAAGCTCATCGTCGACCTCATCAACAAGGGTGGATTCGAGCTCATGTGGCACGTCGTCTCCAACACCGCCGAGTACGGCGGGATGACCAGGAGGGAGAGGGTCGTCACCGAGGAGTCCAAGAAGGGCATGGAGTCCATCCTGAAGGACATCGAGGACGGCACGTTCAAGACCCAGTGGAGGCAGGAGTGGGCTGACGGGCTCGTCAACCTCAAGAAGATGGAGGAGGACGAGAAGCAGCTCCAGCTCGAGGTCGTCGGACGCGAGATCCGCCAGCTCTTCGAGAGGAAGAACTGATCAAACAAAGCCGGTGGCGTTCATGAGCAGATTCACCGTCCGGACTAGGAACGGGGAGTTCCAGGGAGACCTCGACGGCTCCGACATCTCGAACGCCATCTGGCTTTCACTCCCGATCAGCTTGGAAACCAACATGCTGGGCGGGATGATCTATTGTGAATGCCCACTCACCGACATCACCTATCCGAAGGAGGGCCGCACCACGGAACTCGAGATCGGGGATGTCGCATACTGGCCGGGCCCAGGGGCGTTCTGCATCTTCTATGGGCCCACACCCCTGAGCGGCGAGGACGGGAAACCGGTCGCCCCCTACCCTGTCATAAAGATAGGGAGGATGACAGGGGACTGCTCCGACCTGGAGAATGCAGGAGACAGGCAGAGGATCACCCTTCTGCCGCCATTCTGAGAAGCATCGACATCACTTATCCGCATCCCAGTCCCGGATTTTACATAACAAAGATAACAGACTAATGTTTATCATATCATCCAGCGTACTGAATCCGTGATCCGATGATAGGGAAGATCGTCATTGAGTACGAGAAGGATGAGAACGGGAACGAGGACCTCACCAGACCGCGCAAGGTCTTCCACATAGATCCTAAAGACATCCCCTACTGCAAGAACTGTCTCGACGACTGGACCGAGTACTGCCCCGATTGGGCAGAGCAATGCAACTCCTCTGCAACGGAGGAGGAGCCCCGGTCCGAGGGGGAGGGGGACCTGGAAGAAGATGCGGAAGAGTGAGGAGGGGATTGCTCCCCTCCCGGGATCAGTTCCCTACAAGCTCCGTTCCAGAGAAGCTCATCGTGGGCACGCTGACAACACCCATCTGCCGGACATCTTTTCCTATAAGCTCGATGTTCTTCACGGCATCGATCATGTTGCCCATCAGGAGGGCGTTGCTGATGGTGTCCACAACCTCCCCTTTCCTGATGATATGCCCGCATCTGACGTTGAGGCCGAACCTACCTGTCAATCCGTCTGCCTCCGGCCAAGCGAACCTCTCGACCAGGATCCCGTTGTCGGTCTGCTCCACGATCTCTTCCGGAGTGTACCTGCCGGGGGATGCGACCAGGTTCAAAGGCTTAACAA
The DNA here is from genome assembly GCA_002504405.1 of Methanomassiliicoccaceae archaeon UBA71. GTDB lineage: Archaea > Thermoplasmatota > Thermoplasmata > Methanomassiliicoccales > Methanomethylophilaceae > Methanoprimaticola. Next base: position 185,911 of record DARO01000005.1, on the reverse strand, counting down.
CAGGGGTGCGCTCATAAGCACCTTGGGCCTCCACACTGGACCTGCGCATGCCGTTACCAGTGCTGTCCCCGCAGAACGAGTCCCTCAGGAACGATTTCAGGATCCCGTTCTCGACGACGGCCTTCCTCTCCGCGGGGGCCCCCTCGTCGTCGAACACGCAAGACAGCGGAGCCCTGGATGAGGGGTCGTCGATGAGCGTGAGACCTTTGGAAGCGACCTCCTGTCCGAGGGAATCCTTCCAGAGGCTCCTCCCGTACTTGACGTTCTCCCCGTTGACGACCGAGCCGACGGATGACATCATCATGTCCCCCAGCTGCCCGGGTGGCAGGATCATCGTCAGGCTCCTGGATCCCTTGAACTCCCTGCCCCTGGCGGAACCCTCGGCCTGCCTTGCCAGGGACTCCCCCACGGCTTCGAGGTCGATGTCCATGTGCGTCCCGTGGAAGGTCTCCATCCCCTCGCCGGGATGATCGCCGCGGAACATCGATGTGAAGTGACCGTACACCAGGGTGCTCCTGTGGCCAGCATCTACGCCGTTGCCGTTCATGACCCTGCATTCGTTGGTGGATACCCTGATCTGAGCCCTGGGTATGTTGACCCTGCAGGAGTCTATCAGCCTCTGGGCCATCTCCCTCAGGTCGTCCGGTGACACGGCATCGACCCTCGGGTCCCATACATCCGGCTGGGCGATCCTCGCCCGGCCTGGCTGCACATAGCCGCGGAAATCCGAGGACTCCGGAGAGAACCTGAGGACGGACTCCGCCATCCTCACGCAGCATTCCACCGAGCTGTCGGAACTCAGGGAGACGGACGCCTTCCCCTGCCTTCCGCCGTCGGCCACCCTCACCATTAGCCCGGTGTCCCTCTTGGTCTCGATGTTGCTGATGCGTGAATCGTCGATGTACACCGTGTGGACCAATGCATCCGACACGTAAACCTCGGACTGCTGATGGGAGCGGACGGACGACAGGGCCCTCTCCGCATATGCGTGGATATCGCTCACTGCCCTCCCCCCACAATCATCCTGGCGCGCATGTAAGGGCCTCCCGAGGACACCCTCACCCAGTCCTCGATGCCCTTGCCGCACATGCCGCCATCGAGGACGACCTCCCTGGACAGGGCGTCCGCGGATCCGAGTATGTCCACGGACCTCCCGGTCAGGGTGAAGGACTGCAGGGGCTTGACTATCTCACCGTTGCGGATGAGGAAACCGCGGAGGCACTTTGCCTCGAAGCAGCCCCCTACCGGGTCCTCCATTCCGTTGACCATCTTGTCACAGAGTATCCCGTCCTTCGTATCCGCAATCATCTCGTCCCTGTCCCACTGGCCAGGACCGAAGTAGGTGTTTGTCATCCTCACCCACACCCTCTTGCCGTAGTTCTCCGCCCTTCCGTTTCCGGTGGGGGCGAGCCCCAGCTGGGACGCCGTCTCTAGACTGTGCATGTACCCTTTGTAGATTCCGTTCTCGATGATGGTGGTGCACGATGACGGGGTGCCCTCGTCGTCGAATGGGACGGAGCCGTGCGCGCCTGGAACCGTGCCGTTGTCGTACATCGAGATTATGTCCGAGGCGACCCTGCGCCCGACGGCGTCCGTCAGGAACGACCTCCTCTTCGTTATCTCGTCGCCCTCGGACGCATGGCCCATCGCCTCGTGCGCCAGGAGGCCGGATACCATCGGATCCGATATGACGGTGAGGTTCCCCGAGGGCGCCCTCTCCGCGGCCAGGGTGGCGATTGCCTCCTTGGCGGTCAGCCTGCCCAGCTCCTCCAGGTCGGCATCCCTTACGACCTCGAAACCGCGGGTGCTGTCGGGGCCGTCGTAGTACTGCTCCATCCTCATGCCGTCCGCTGCGACGGATACTGCCCTGCACAGAGTGCGGACCTCCTCCCAGCCCATGTCCGATCCGGCGGAGTTGACGAGGGCATTGGTCTTCACCTCCTCCGAGTAGGATCCGACGCGGTTCATGATGCGGTCGTCGATCGCCTGCGCCTTGTCCAGCGCGATGACGGCGTCGATCTTCTCGGACAGGTCGACCGAGTCTGGGTGTATCCTGACCTTCGCAGGATGGTACCCCCTCACGACGGACGGTTCCAGCTGGAGATCGGACTTCCGCTCCCCGGATGCATTGCGGACTGCCTGCTCCGCGGCCTGCATCACCTTGTCCCTGTCGAAGGACGTGACGGTGCCGTAGCCCCATCTGCCCCCGGCCCATGCCCTGAGGCAGACCCCGCCCGTCTCCTTCTCCACGAGCTGCCTGATGTTCCCGTTCATCGTGCTGACCCCTGCGACCCTGACCGTCTGCGACCTGGCGTCGGAGAACTCCGCGCCCAGGTCCTGCATGCGGTCCACGGCGCGGGCGAGGATATCCTGGGCGTCCTCTGCCTGCATCAATGATGCGGACTGCATTCAGACCACCGTGAAGCTGTGGTCGAAGGACGTCAGCACTTCGCACCCGTCCTCCGTGATCAGGCACGTGTCCTCGATCCTTATCCCGCCCACGCCCGGAATGTACACGCCTGGCTCGGCGGACACGATGTTCCCTGCGCGGAGGATCTGGGTCGATCTCGGGGCGACGTATATCGCCTGATGCACATCCATGCCTATCCCGTGCCCGAAGGAGTGGATGAACCTCCCCTTGAACTCGGAATCGTCAATTATCTTCCTGGCGGCAAGATCGGCCGCGTTCGCCGGTGCACCGTCGCGGTATTCGGCGATCCCGGCGGCCTGCGCCTCCAGAACGACCTCGTATGCCCTCTCCAGGATCTCCGGGGGCTTACCCAGGAAGACGGTGCGGGTCATGTCTGAGCAGTAGCGGTTGTACTTGGTCCCGAAATCGAAAAGGGCCGTGTCCCCAGACCTCAGCCTGTAGTCGCAGGGCATGTGGTGGGGCTGGGACGAGTACGCTCCGAACGCCGCGATGGTGTCGAAGGCGTTCCCTGTTCCGCCGAGCTCCCTCATGCGGTTGTCCATCCTGGCGGCTACCTCCTTCTCGGAGACCCCCTCCGACAGCATGTCGGGGATCTCCCCGGCCACGATCGACGATATCCTGCACGCCTCCCTTGTGGCGGAGATCTCCTTCTCGTCCTTCACCGAGACGGTTGCGTCGATGGCGCCGGCAGCGTCGACCGCCTCGATGCCGTCAACGGTCTTCTTCACGTATTCGACCGCCGCATATGTCGCCGAATGGAAGTTGAATCCGACCCTCGAACAGCCCCTCAGGGCATCCCTGAGGAAAGCATCGCGCTCCTCCCTGTTGTGATACACGTGCACATCCCCGGCCCCCTCCCTGGCGCCCTCCTCTTCGAGGACGCTCACGATGACGTCCAGTGATCCGCCGGGCCCGACTATGGCGAAGGACCCCTCGAATGTTCCGGAGCCCTGCTCGGTGATGTACCAGAAAGTGGAGTCCAGGAAGGGCTCGCCGTCGTTGGCTATGACGACGGCGTCCATACCTTCCGCGTTCGAAATGAGCCTCTCGGCCCTCGATTCTGACATGGCCGATGAATCCCCGCGTCCCTATAATACGGATTCTATGGGACGCGGGGGCGGTTGAGAAGCGGTTTGACCGGGATGGACCGGTTCAGATGCCGATCCATTCGTTCCGGACTATCCTCTTGAGAGCGGATATGGCGGAGAGGGCCGCGAGATGGGACGTCTTCGGGTTGTCAGGAGACGGGACGTTGTATGTGTGGCATGTCATCTCCCCGAACTCGCCCTTCACCCTCAGTTCGTGTGAGTTGCTATGGCTGTTCGGATCCAGGACGACGGTTACCTTTGTGCGGTCGAACCCCACCCCAAGCAGGGAGACCGTTGCCGCCACATTGACGTTCTTGGGGAACAGCCTGACGGCATCCCTGGCCGTGCCGGTGAAGATCGTCGTGGGCTCCGTGATGCTGTTTATGTCTATGCCCTTCTCTACGATGTACGGGGCACCCTCCAGGCTCTTGGTGCCTTTGGTGGTTATCAGCTCCACCTCGTCCAGACGTCCCGTGGCCGATGACCTGAGACCGTCCGTTCCGCACACCGCCCCCGAGGGTATGAATATCCTGGACTCGCACTGGGCCGCCTTCTCCTTCACCATGTCTCTGAAGCCATCATCCACGAGGGACCCCACGGACATGATCATGATGTCCACGCCCCTCGAGACGACGGTGGGGAGGATCTGCTTGGCAGCCTCCTGGGACGCGGCCTCTATGACGAGGTCGCAGTGGTAGAGCTCCTCGTCCACGTTGTCGACAACTATGGCCTTCTTCAGCTGGGCTGCCAGGTCCTCCGCGAGATGGCGCTCCATGTCGAGGAGGTAAATCCTCTTGACCTCCGCGATCTCGTCGGCCGCCTTGGCCAGTTTGGTGCCGATGGAACCGCACCCTACGATTGTAATGCGCATGATACCGTCCACTGAATGTCCATATTAAGCATTTGTGGGTGGGACGCCCAAATGACTGCGGATTCCGCAGAATGTCGGGGTATCCTTTGCGGATAATGGGGCCTCCGTGATGCTTATCGTAGCAAGCGTCACAGAGGCCCAATGTTTCACCCCTTCAGCATCCTCGCCATGTCCTCTGCTGGAGTGCCGATGGGATGGATGCCGAAGTTCTCCACCAGGAACTCCAGGACCCCGGGAGAGACGAAGGCCGGCAAAGTAGGGCCCAGGTATATTCCCTTTATACCCAGATGGAGGAGGGTCAGAAGGATGCACACGGCCTTCTGTTCGTACCAGGACAGAACCATGGACAAGGGCAGTTCGTTCACGTCGCATCCGAAGGCTTCGGACAGGGCGACCGCGACCTTTATCGCGCTATAGGCATCGTTGCACTGCCCCATGTCCATGAGGCGGGGTATGCCCCCAATGGTTCCCAGATCCAGGTCGTTGAACCTGTACTTTCCACAAGCCAGCGTGAGGACAACGCTGTCCTGCGGGGTGGATGCGACGAACTCGCGGAAGTACCCGCGCTCCGGCCTGGCACCATCGCAGCCCCCCACTAGGAAGAAATGGCCGATCGCCCCTGACTCCACGGCATCCACGATTTTGTCCGCGACTGAGAGTACCGCGTCGTGCCCGAATCCGGTCGTGTACTCATGCGTTCCCGCCACCGACTCCTTGAAGCCCCCGAGGGCGAGTGCGGCCTCTATGATGGGCGTGAAATCCCTGCCCTCTATATGGGTCGCACCGGGATAGGCGACGGGACCACTGGTGTATACCCTCCCGAGATACGAGTCCAGAGGTGGGACTAGGCAGTTGGTGGTGTACAGGATGGGGACGTCTATCCCTTCGAACTCGGATCTCTGGTTCTGCCAGGCGGTGCCGTAGTTGCCTTTGAGGTGCGGGTACCGGGAGAGCTCCGGATAGGCATGGGCCGGAAGCATCTCACCGTGCGTGTACACGTTTATGCCCATACCATACGTCTGCTCCAGAAGCTCTTTCAAGTCCAGCAGATCGTGACCTGTGACTATAATCGCGGGTCCTGCGTCTATATCGGTGCTGACCTTGGTAGGCGACGGAGTGCCGAAGGCGCAACGGTTGGCGGAATCCAGCATCTCCATGCACACATAATTGGAAGCCCCGACCTCCATGACCGTCTTCAAGAGCTCCTCGGATCCCGCATCCCCTCCTATGGCTCTGAGTCCACGGTAGATCGTCGACATCACCTTCTCATCACTCTGTCCCAGGACCATCGCATGGTAGGCGTATGCCGCCATTCCGCGGATGCCGAACAGTATCAGCGACTTGATGGAGCGGATGTCCTCCTGGGCGTCCCACAACTCCGTCATGTCCATGACCCTGCCCCCGGCCGAGACGATGGCCGATGACTGGGATGCCAAGTCCTCCGGGTCGAAGTCCACATTCGTCAGCGTGGAAAATAGCGCCCTCAGGACCGCTGCATCTTCCTCAGTGGTGGTCGGTCTGCACTCGACGGCCTCGGCGAACCCCACCAGCGCCCCTGTGAGCTCGTCCTGCAGACGGGCGATCTCCGCGGTCTTGCCGCATACCCCTCTTTTGCCGGTGCATGTCGTGCATCCGGCAGTCTGCTCGCATTGATAACAAAACATCAGCTGTTCCATGATTCTTGCCTCCGAAACTGTTCTGATGTTCGATGTAGTATTGTTTTTATAACAATAATGTTGTTTATACAACGAATGACACGGAACACGCTTGCAATACTCGAGAGAACAGGCCTGTTCGAGGGAATACAGCCGGACGAGGCCAAGAAGATGCTGAAATGCCTCGGCGCGATAAACAGAAGGTACTCCAAGGACGACTACGTGTTTCGCAGAGGAGACCGCACCGACTGTCTTGGGGTGGTGACCGAGGGATGCGTCAGGATTGTGAAGGAGGACTACTGGGGGAACAGGACTGTACTCTCAGAGGTCCGCACGGGAGGGATGGTCGGATGCGAGTACGCCTGCTCGTCCGAAAGTCTGCTGGACGTAAGCGTCGTGGCCGTCGAGCACTCGGAGGTTCTGTTCCTGGATGTGAACAGGATCGCCAACGTGTGCACATCCTCGTGCGAGTTCCACAACCGGCTGGTAAGGAACATGATACGCATCCTTGCGCATGAATCCGTTGACCTAAATCAGCGTCTGGACCAGATGTCGAAGAGAACGACCCGCGAGAAGGTGTGTGCCTTCCTATCCGATCAGGCGCGCATCTCCGGAGAGCGCGAGTTCCTAGTGCCCTTAAACCGTCAGCAGATGGCCGATCACCTGGGTGTTGATCGTAGCGCGATGTCCGCGGAGCTCGGTAGAATGAAGAGGGACGGCCTCATCGAATTCTCCAAGAACCGCTTCGTATTGAGGCGATCACAACCTTCCGTCCCATTCTGCCATGAACTCCTCGAGGAAGCCGACCATGTAGGCATGCCTGTGCTCGGCCATCTCCCTGCCGGTCGCCGTACCCATCATATCCTTCAGCAGCAGTAGCTTCTCGTAGAAGTGGTTGACCGTGGTCCCTTCGTTGCTACGGTAGGCATCCCCGTCCATCCCCAGGGTGGGTCCGACCCCTGGCACATGCATGGGGCGCCCCCGGCTGCCGCCGTACGCGAACGCCCTGGCTATGCCGATCGCACCTATCGCGTCCAGCCTGTCAGCGTCCTGCACGATGCGCCCCTCGATGGTGTCCGGGATGACCGAGGAGGTCCCCCTGAACGACACCTGGTCTATTATCGAGAGGACCCTGCGTTGCATACCCTCCGGCACCCCCTGGGATTCCATGAAGCGGCGTGCATTCGGGTATCCGGCGGAGCGGAAGAGCTTCGGATCGTCGGCGTCGTGGAGGAGGGCCGCCAGCCTGACCACGTCCTCGTCCCCGCCCTCCCTGGAGCAGATTGCCCTCGCCAGGTCGTGGACGCGCATCGTGTGGTGTATGTCGTGCCCTCCGCTGTCTCCCGCGAACAGCCCGATGAGGAACGCCTCCGCGGAAACGAATACTTTCTCTTCCATGAACGGGCCACCGGTTCCGCGCTTAAACGGTTATCTACTGGCCCGCCGATAACCCGGCATGGACAGGTACATCCTGGTGGACCACACCGCGGACATGATGGTGAAGGCGTTCGGGGACACACTGGAGGAGTGCTTCGAGAACGCCGGGTTCGCCCTCTTCGACCAGACCGTCGACCTCTCGGGGATAGGGACCGGCGAGGTGACGGAGTTCCGCGTCTCGGGCATAGACATGGAGGACATGCTCTACTCCTATCTGTCGGAGCTCCTCTTCATCGAGGACTGCGAAGGCCTAATCCTTAAGGAGATCGAGGTGTCCTTCGACGGGGGCGACGTGGTCTGCCACGGAAGGGGGGAGACCCTGGACCGGGGGCGCCATCGCGTCAAGTCGGAGGTCAAGGCCGTGACCTACCATATGATGGAGGTCGACCCCGACGAACCGTCCGTCACCGTCATATTCGACGTCTGACGCGTGCTGCCTGTCGGATTTGTAATATAGGGATAAGCCGTTGGAGGCGCCGATGCTCAGACTGGGTTGGTTCTCCACAGGAAGGGGTCCCGGATCCCGCAATCTGCTGAAGGCCGTCATGGACGGGAAGCTCCGCGGCGAACTCGATGTAGAGATAGCGTTCGTTTTCTGCAACTGGGACAACAACGAGGAGAACAATCCCAAGAGAGACCAGAGGAAGATGTTCTTCGACATGGTCGAGGGCTACGGCATCCCGCTGGTCACGGTCTCGTGGAAAGGTTTCATGCCGGAGCTCAGGGCTTCAGACGAGGCGGCATGGAGGGACGAATACGGGAAGGTACTCCGGGAGAGGACCGCGCCCTATGACTTCGACCTGGGGATCCTGGCCGGATACATGATGTGGATGGACGACCAGACATGCGAGGAATACGACATGCTCAACCTGCACCCGGCGCTGCCGGACGGTCCCAAGGGGACATGGCAGGAAGTGATATGGCAGCTCATCTCCGAAGGGGCCGAGAGGCAGGGCGCGATGATGCACATCTGCACGAAGGAATGGGACCGCGGAGCGGCGATAACGTACTGCGGATTCCCCATCCGCGGCGGGGACTACGACGCGCTCTGGGAAGATATGGGGTCCAAGATGGAGAGGATGTCGCTGGACGAGATCAGAGCGGCCGAGGGCGAGAGCGAGCCGCTGTTCAAGCGCATAAGGGAGGACGGCGCCAAGCGCGAGCTGCCCCTCATAGTAGCGACCGTCGCCGCGTTCGCGGACGGCAGGGTCAGGATAGTGAACAAGAGGCTCTACTCCGGCGACAGGCAGCTGGACGGACCGTACGACCTGTCCGCCCAGGTGGACCGCGCGGTGGGTGACTGATATGTCTGGAGAGTTCGATCCTGTCGAGGAGCTCGGACTGTTCCCCGACAGGCTCATGGTCACCGGATGCCACGGCTTCCTCACGATGAACAACGCGATGAGGGACCTCTGCGGCAGGTTCATACGCAACGGGACCCACTTCTTCGACGTCCTGGTCCGCTACGACGAGCTCACTGCGTACGTGCTCGGCAGGGAGGAGGCCACCGCGGGAAACAGCCTGAAATGGGCGGTCCCGTTCCTCAAGGCCAACGGGGCGACCGACCATCTCATGAACAAGTTCAGCCGCGAGGACCTCAGGATGATGCCAGGGGCCGACGTGTCCATGAGGTACCTGTCGGGACTTATGCCCACGTTCATAACCACATCCCTCTACGAGCACAGCATGATGTGCGTGTCGGAGGCTCTGAACGCCCCGCTATGCGAGGTCGCATGCTCGACGCTCAACATGGACAACGTCCAGTTCAGCCGCACGGAATCCAGAAGGCTGAGGGAGATGTGCGAGAGGATCACCGCTCTGCGCATACCGAAGATCGAGTACGAGCTCAACGTCCCCATGGAGATCCATGAGCTGGACGTCAAGATAATCAAGACGCTGGACGAGATCCTCCAGGACCAGATTCCGGAGATGGCCGCCATGAACCTTATGGAGAACAGCGCACCGGTGACCTCCCACAAGAAGGCCTACCGCCTGCTGGACATAAGGAGACAGACCGGCATCGACCTGGACAGCACGCTGTACATCGGAAGCGACAATACGGACTTCCAGGCGCTGGACCTCGTGAGGGACAGCGGGGGAGTGTCCCTGTCCATCAACGGGACCGACTTCGCCGTCAGGGGGTCTAACGTCGCGATCCTGTCCAAGGACGCTACCGTCGGTGCGGTGTTCGCGGAGCAGTTCTACAACCTCGGGATCGAGGCGGTCCTGGACCTGGCCAACAACTGGAGCAGGGAATACCTGAAGAAGGCGGACATGCCCGACAGGCACCTGACGGACGCCATGCTGGCCGCCCACCCCAGGAAGCTTCCGGAGGTGTACGCCGTCGACAGGAAGAACGTCGACGAGATAGCCGAGAAGAGCGCCGCCTACAGGAAGAAACTGCTGGGGCCGTGATTTGAGAACATGGTGCTCTGGTCGGGATTCGAACCCGAGTGTCGGCCTCGAAAGGGCCGAATGATTGGCCGCTACACTACCAGAGCTTGAACGGAGCCATCCTTCCATCATTTATAATGATTATGGACGCGCGCCCGACGGTGGCGGCGCCCGGGCGCGGGCATAACTTTTTTAAAAGGTGCGCATCATGGCCCACACTATAAACGGGAGTGAGGAGAATGGTCGATAATGCACCTTTGGAGAGCCCGGATGAGGATGTAACACGCGTGCGTCTCCCCAACATCAAGGAAGGGGAGATGTTCGGCATAGCCGACCAGCTGCTGGGCGCGTCCAAGATCAAGGTCATGTGCGAGGACGGCGTATCCCGTGTGGGACGCATCCCGGGGAAGATCAAGAAGAGGATGTGGATCAGGGAGGGGGACCTCCTGATAATCTCCGTATGGGACTTCCAGCCGGACAAATGCGACGTCAGGTTCAGGTACACCAAGACCCAGGCCGTCAACCTCAGCAAGAGGGGCAAGGTTCCCAAGAACCTGGACATATTCTGAGAAGGGATCCGCATGACCTCCTACGAGGAGGCGTACGCATACCTAGAGAGGCATGTGGACGCCCTCAAGACCAACCGCACCGGCGACGAGCGTCAGACCGATGCCGAGGTCTTCGACAAGAAGACCCTCCTCACGATATACGACATGATGACCTCCGGGTACATCGACCAGGTCCACTACCCGATATCCACCGGAAAGGAGGGCAACGTGTTCTACGTCACGGACGAGGACGGCGACGGGATGGCGCTCAAGATCTTCCGCACGTCGACATCCACGTTCAAGAGGGTGTCCAAGTACGTCGAGGGGGACCCGAGGTTCAGGGGAGTCACGGGGAACAGGTGGAAGATGATCTACGCCTGGGTCAACAAGGAGTTCAGGAACCTGGTCAGGTACAGCGAGGCCGGCATACCCGTGCCCGAACCCATCACGTTCGCCCAGAACTGCCTTCTGATGGAGTACATAGGAGATGAGACCGGGCCGTGCCCTCAGCTCAAAGACGTGGTCCTCGACGACCCCACCGAGACCTACGACGAAGTGATCTCGTTCATAATCGACGGATGGCAGGAGGCCCACCTGGTCCACGGGGACCTTAGCGAGTACAACATACTGATGCAGGACGGCCAGCCGATAATGATCGACGTGGGGCAGGCGATGACCAGCGACCACTTCAACGCGAAGGAGCTGCTGGAGCGCGACATCAGAAACGTCAACGCGTTCTTCAGGAAGAGGGACGCGGATGTGATCGACGACAAAGTGGTTTTCGATGAGGCTGTCAACGGCAGCGATGACGAGGAGGAAGAGGAATGAGGTCCATCAGGATACCCGCCGACAGGGTGGGGACGCTCATAGGGAAGAACGGGGAGACGAAGAAGACGCTCCAGAGCATCTCGGGGATCAAGCTCGACATAGACACGGAGGAGGGGGAGGTGCTCATCCATGACGATGGAGACATCGAGGACCCCCTGATGGCGCTCAAGATCATGGACGTTGTCAAGGCCGTCGGCAGGGGATTCAACCCGGACAAGGCCATGAGGCTCTTCGACGACGACGAGTACCTGGAGGTCGTGGACCTCAACGAGTTCGTCGGCGACAGGAAGAACCAGGTGACCCGCATAAGGGGCAGGCTGATCGGCAAGGATGGCAAGACCCGCAGGATCATCGAGGAGCTCACAGGATGCGACATGGTAATCTACGGAAGCACAGTGTCCCTCATAGGGAACTCCATCAGCCTTCCGGTCGCCAAGCATGCGGTGGAGCTGATCCTACAGGGAAGCGAGCATTCCACAGTATACCACTACCTCGAGAGCCAACGCCCCAGGCTCAGGATTGCCGAGATGGGCTTCGACCTGTGATACCATGGAGGAATGGATATTCGAGAACCTGGGGAAGGCCAGGGAGCTCGCCGGCATGGGCCTCTGCGACCACTGCCTTGGGCGCATGTTCGGGAAGATCGGCACCGGGATGACCAACGACCTGAGGGGCCGCATGATACGCGAGGCCCTTGAGGAAGATGGGGCTGCCGCACCCGCAGAGGACTTCTGCCCTCTGTGCGAGAACGTCTTCGACCTCCTGGACAGGTTCGCCAAGGCCGCCGCCGACAGGATTAACGAGGTCGAATCCGACAACTTCCTGATCGGCACCAGGGTGGAGCCCGAGATCGCCGAGAGGGAGAAGCAGATCTGGGAGGAGATGGGCCTCGAGAACGCCGAACCCATAAAGGCGGAACTCAACCGTGAAATCGGCAAGCTGGCACTGCCTCTGATCCACCGCCCGGTGGAGTTCAAGAACCCCCAGGTCGTCGCCGTGGTCGACACGCGCTTCGCGGACGTGGCGATGGACATCGCCCCGATATTCATCGCCGGACGCTACAACAAGTTCAGCCGCGAGATACCGCAGACCATCTGGCCATGCAGGGTGTGCCACGGGAAGGGCTGCGACCACTGCCACGGGAAGGGCAAGATGTACGAGACCTCCGTGCAGGAGATCATCGGAGATGTAGCCCTCGAGATGACAGGAGGGGATGAGCACTTTTTCCACGGAATGGGGCGCGAGGACATCGACGCCCGCATGCTCGGGGACGGCAGGCCATTCGTGCTCGAGATCAGCAATCCCAGAGTCAGGAACATAGACCTGGACGATCTGAAGAAGAGGTCGGACAACGATCTCGCGGCATTCATAGATCTGCACTACGTCCAACGCGAGGCGGTGGAGAGATACAAAGGGGCCGCCGCCGATAAAGTATATCGCGTGCACGTTAAAGCAGATGGTAAACTTAATAAACAAGCAGTAGTTGACGTTGCCTTGTCGTTCAAGGACGCCGATATAAATCAGAGGACTCCACGTCGTGTAGAACACAGGCGCGCTGACCTGGTCAGGAAGAGGAGGATCCACTGGGTGAGGGCCGACGCGATAACAGACGACTCGTTCGATCTCGAACTGGAGACCGACTCGGGTACGTACGTGAAGGAGTTCGTGTCGGGAGATGACGGGCGCAGCGTCCCAAGCTTCTCGGAGAGGCTAGGGGTGCAGTGCATCGTCGAGACCCTCGACGTATTGGCGATCAACTATCACGAACCATGAGGGATCACAATGCAGGCATCCAGAGGTACTAGAACCAAGACCCGCAAGCTCATCCAGAAGAGGTGCAGGGCACGCGGGCTCTCGCCCATAACTAAAGGTCTCCAGACCTTCGAGGCTGGCGAGAAAGTCAACATCATCATCGACCCCAGCATCCACAAGGGTATGCCCTTCTCCAGGTTCCACGGACTCACCGGAGTCGTCATCGGAGCCAGGGGCAGCGCGTACGAGGTCAGCGTCAAAGACGGGAACAAGACCAAGATCGTCGTCGCCCGCCCTGAGCACCTCGTCAAGAACGTCAACTGAACGAAGGTGAAGCGGAATGTCTGAGCAGTATCTGACGCTGGCTGAGGTGAGGGAGCTCCTCACCGAGGAGACGGAGAAGAGGGGCGATGAGGCCATGCTCACTTCGCAGAAGGCGGCACTGGATCATGCTCAGAAGGTCTGCAGCATCTCCCTCGAGCAGGCCAGGGCCATCTATGACGAAGCCCTCAAGATGGACATCGTCACAGAGGCCGTGGCCCTCAAGATCGCGGACCTCCTCCCCAAGCACCCAGAGGATGTCCGCGCAATTTTCTCCAAAGAGAGGGTCGTTCTGGATCCCGAGCAGATCCAGGAAGTTCTGGACATCGTCGAGAGGAACCTCTGATCAGGGGGCTTGGCCATGGAAGACTACGCCTACATCCTCGATTATTTGGCACAGGGTACCGCCGGAGGCAACTTCTCCAAGAGGGAGCCCGTGTGCTACGCCATCGGTGACGAAGAGTTCAAGCTCTTCGAGCTGGTCCCCAAGAGCGGAGCCCAGGTCAACATCGGCGCCAGGACGTACATCGGCAAGGACACGCCACAGGTCAAGCGCGATGTCATCGATCACGTGAAGAGGCGCATCAACTACAAGGACCTGACCAGCAACGCCCAGGCGGAGCTCGAGTACGCCGTCACGGACATAGTCCTCGCAAAGCAGGACAGGTTCATCAGGTTCTTTAACGAAGCCGAGGGGATTAGCATGCGCAAGCACATGCTGGAGGAGCTCCCCGGGATCGGAAAGAAATCGATGATGGCCATCCTCGAACAGAGGAAGGCTGGCAACTTCAAGGACTTCGCGGACCTGGCCGAGAGGACTGGCGTCAAGAACCCCGAGAAGCTCATCGTCGCCCGCATCGTCCTGGAGATCTCCGATCCCGAGAGGAAACGCTACCTCTTCGTCTCAAGATGACGGACCCCGCATTATTCTCACACCGGGGGAACCGAGCGCACATGGCCGACACCGGACAGCTTATCGCCCGCACCGGGATAGTGCCCAAGAAGAGCAAGGGGCAGAACTTCCTCACGGATACGCGCGTCGCGGACAGGCACATAGGCTACGCGGGCATTTCCGAGGGGGACCGTGTCCTGGAGGTGGGCCCCGGCCTGGGGATCCTCACAGAGAGGCTGGTCGACCTGCCGTGCAGACTCACGTGCATCGAGCTGGACGACATCCTTGCGCAGTACGTGGAGGAGACATTCGGCGATCGCCTGACACTCATCCATGGGGATGCCGTGAAGGTCCCGTTCCCCGAGTTCGACGTGTTCGTCAGCAACCTGCCGTACAGCGTCTCCACCCCCATCATATTCAAACTCCTTGATTACAGGTTCAGGACCGCGGCGGTTATGGTCCAGAAGGAGTTCGCCGACCGCATGGTCGCGGACGTGGGCAGCCCCGAGTACTCCAGGCTCACCGTGAACCTCTTCTATAGAGCCGACTGCGAGATCATGGAGACCGTCCCTGCATCGCGGTTCAACCCCCGCCCGAAGGTCGACTCCGCCATCGTCAGGATAACGCCCCGCAAGGCACCTTTCGACGTGATGGATGAGGCCACGTTCTTCAAGGTCACCGAGGTCACCTTCAACCACCGCCGCAAGAAGATCGGGACGTCCCTGAAATCCGCGGGGATGGTTCGCCCCGGCGCAGACATCCCCCATCTGGACGAGAGGGTGGAGGACCTCCGTCCTGTGGAGATCGCCGAGATCGCGGATGCCGTCTTCATGTCCCGCAACCGATGACCCATATCAGGCGCAGCATGGATTCTCATTATATACAACATCTTGTATAATCCCATTGCAATGAAACAGGATCACCTCGTCAGACGCTACATCGTCTTCCTAATGGGGCTCATGGTGATATCATTCGGCATCGCCGCCATTACCAAGGCATCACTGGGCACATCCCCCATCACATCGATCCCATACAGCCTGTCGCTGATATTCCCGACGCTCACGCTCGGGAACTGGACGATCCTGTTCAGCCTCCTCCTTATCGCGCTCCAGGGCCTCATACTCGGCTCGAATGCTGACAAGTTCATTCTGGCGCTGCAAGTGGTTATCTCGTTCGTGTTCGGGTACTTCATCGACTTCGGCATGATGTGCCTGTCCTGGTTCTCTCCGACCGCCTACTTGGAGCAGATCCTGTCCGTAGTCATCGGATGCTGCGGGCTGGCCTTCGGGGTCTACCTCCAGATCATCGCGAATGTCGTGATGGTTCCAGGAGACGGCTTCGTCTATGCCCTCACCAGGAGGCTGCGCAAGGAGTACGGCAAGGTCCGTGTCGCATCCGACTCCTCCATGATCGTAATCGCGGCCGTGATCAGCCTGGTGGCCCTCGGGACCCTGGGGGGCGTCCGCGAAGGCACGGTCATATGCGCCATCCTAACGGGCAACATCGCCCGCCTGTACTTCAGCAAGCTCTCCGGCCTCACCAAGATACTAATCCCTGAAAGCGCGTCCGGGTCCGAAACGGCATCCTCTGCCGAGGAGAGGCATATCGATGACGACACAAGAGCACACAGTAACCGACGAGGCATACCTCCATATGATCAGGAAGCTCAGGGTGACCGGGAGGAAGGTCACCAACAACAGGGACCTCGACCTGAAGGAGCTCGACCTGACCTCCAATCAGGCCGATGCGCTGGTGTTCTTCGAGAAGAATCCCCGGAGCCAGATAACCGACCTGAGGGACTGCCTCAACATCAGCCACCAGGCGGCATGCGGCCTGGTGGACCGCATGAAAACGAAGGGGTACCTGGACGTGTCCGTGTCCGAGGAAGACGCCCGCGCCAAGGAGATATCACTGTCCGCGTCCGGCATGGAGAAGTGCGCCGTACTGAACGCCATGGGAAGCGTGGCCGGACACTGTGCACTGAAAGGGTTCAGCAAGGAGGAAATCCAAGAACTCTCCCGGATGCTTGACGCCGTCCTTGAAAACCTGAGAGCGGAGTCGAAGGAGCGCGGGAACTGAAGCAACCGCATATACCATATCGAATGACCGTATTCGGGCCGATTGTCGCGGGAGCTGATGAGACGAGCGGATACAAGGAGGCATTCAGGAAGGCGTTCCCATACACTGTGCCTGTGCTCACGGGATATCTGTTCATAGGCCTTGCCTTCGGCGTCATGTTCGCCGACCAGGGCTACTCGTTCCTTTGGGCGATCCTCGTCAGCACGGTGGTGTACGCCGGGTCCGGCCAGTACCTCGCGGTAAACTTCTTCGTCCCCGGATTCTCGCTTCTTCAGGCTGCGTTCCTGACCCTTATGGTGAACGTCCGCCACGTTTTCTACGGACTGTCCCTCGTTGACAGGTTCAACAAGTTCGGGAAGAAAAGATGGTACCTCATCTTCGGGATGACCGATGAGACGTATTCGCTGATATGCACGACGAACGTCCCCGAGGGGGTGGACGAGGAGAAGTTCCTTCTCGCTATAACCGCCCTCGATCAGCTGTACTGGATCGCGGGATCGGCCATCGGGGCGCTCGCAGCCTCGATTGTCGACTTCAACTCCCAGGGGATCGAGTTCGCGATGACCGCCCTGTTCATAGTGCTCTTCATCGAACTCTGGTACAGGAGAGGGAACAGGACCCCCGAGCTCATCGGAGTCGTCGCCGCACTGGTGTGCCTCCTCGTTTTCGGGGCGGACAACTTCGTGCTTCCCACCATGCTGACGATCGTGGCCATAGTCCTGATAGCCAGGAAGAGATTGGATGCTTCTGCGGGCAGGAGCGGAAAGGAGGCCGACGAGGATGCTTGACCCGGTGCAGTCGCTCGTGATGATCGCGGTGGTGGCCGTCGCCACCTTCGCGACCAGGGCGGCATCGTTCCTGCTGTTCCCGAAGGGGAAGGAGGTCCCCGATTCGGTCAAGTACGTGGGCATGGTCCTCCCGCCTGCCGTCATCGGGATGCTGGTCGTGTACTGCCTGAGGAGCACGTCTGTGCTCACGTACCCATATGGCATTCCGGAGCTCATAGCCAGCCTGACCGTCGTCGCCCTCCACGTGTGGAAGAGGAACATATTCCTGAGCATCGGCGTAGGGACGGTCCTCTACATGGCCCTGGTGCAGTTCGTCTTCGTCTGACACGTCTGGCACATGAACGGGGCCGGATCCCGCCCCCTCGGCTGCACGCGATTATTATAACTCTGTAAGCCGATAGCCCGACGATTCCATGCAGATAGGCATAGTAGGGAAACCGAACGTCGGCAAATCGACATTCTTCGGCGCCGCGACGATGGCTCCGGTCGAGATAGCCAACTATCCCTTCACGACGATAGAGCCCAACAAGGGGGTGGCGTACGTCCGCACCGCCTGCCCCTGCAGAGAGCTGGGCGTCACATGCACACCGCACAACTCGCTCTGCGTCAACGGAACGAGGATGGTCCCGGTCGAGCTCCTGGACGTTGCAGGTCTTGTCCCGGACGCCTGGGAGGGCAAGGGACTGGGCAACAAATTCCTCGATGACCTGAGGCAGGCGGATGCGCTGATCAACGTCATCGATGTCAGCGGATCGACAGACCTTGAGGGGAACCCCGGGGAGCCTGGATCGCACGACCCGACCGAGGACATCATGTTCCTGAGAAGGGAGATCGAGTGCTGGATGAGGGAGATTATCAAGAACGGGTTCTCCAAGATGGCCTGCCAGGCGAAGATGCAGGGAAGCAAGCCCGAGACGGTCCTGGCCGAGAGGCTGCAGGGGCTGAAGGTGACGGAGGCCCAGATAAAGGACGCCCTCAAGGCCGTCCCCCTCCCCGACGACCCCACCAAATGGGACGACGAGATCCTCCTGCGCCTGTGCGGGGAGATCAGGCGCTACTCCAAGCCCATGATAGCCGCCATGAACAAGGCCGACATAGCCCCCGAAGGGAACATCGAACGCGTTAAGGCGGTCAACGACATGTGCGTCGTGACCATGGCCGAGACGGAGCTCGCGCTGAAGAAGGCATCCGCGGCCGGTCTCGTGGACTACACCCCCGGCGACCCTTCGTTCAGCATCAGGGAGGGCGCCCACGTCAGCGACGGGCAGAAGAAGGCCCTCGACTACATGGCCGAGAAGATGGAGAGATACGGCGGAACCGGTGTGCAGAAATGCCTGGAGGACGCCGCGTTCAAGATGCTCGACCTGATCACGGTGTACCCTGTCGAGGACGAGAACAAGTACACCGACCACTTCGGAAGGGTGCTGCCTGACGCCTTCCTGATCCCGAGGGGATCGACTGCCAGGGACCTCGCCTACAGGGTGCACACCGAGCTGGGGGAGAAGTTCATCCGCGCGGTCAACGCACGCACCAAGCGCACGGTGGGCGCGGACTACGAGCTACAGGACGGCGACGTCATCAGGATAGTCGCGAACAAGTGATCGTATGGGGACGTGGGAAGTCAGGCTCATCAGCGCCTCCTATGTGTCTGTCGAGGAAGAGGCGGTCGTGGAGCTCTACGGGAAGACCCGCGACAGGGAATCCATAACGATACTCGTCCACGGGTACCGCCCCTACCTGTTCGCCGTCGACCCTACCGACGAGCTCGAGCGCCAGATGCGCGAGGACCCGGAGGTCCTGTCAGTCGAGCATGACGAGCTCCTGTACAGGTCGTCCCCCCGGAAGGTCCTGAAGATCACGATCAAGAGCCCCTGGAAGGTCCCAGACTACCGCAACAGGATCCGCAGGATGGGGATGGACGTCCTCGCCGCGGACATCCCGTTCCACCACAGGTTCGTTTACGACATGGATATGGGGGCCTGCATCAGGGTCACCGGGGAGCCGGTCGATGGGAGCTACCTCTCGGACCTGACGATCCGCATGGAGAGCTTCGAGAACATCGAGCCGTTCGACCCCGGCCTCAAGATCCTGTCATTCGACATAGAGAACAGCGTCGAACACGATTTCATCTACTGCATATGCGCCGTCGTCTGGGACAACGGAACGATTAGGGCCTGCGATCCCATCCACGGTGCGGAGAAGGACATCATCACCCGCTTCGGGGACCTCATACGCTCCGAGGACCCGGACGTCATCACCGGATACAACATCGACAACTACGATATCAGGAAAATCTCCGACCGCGCCAAGGCCTGCAAGCTCCAGGACGCCCTCCCCTGGGGCAGGGACGGTGGCCAGCCCAGGCTGGTCAGCGACCGCTTCTGGAGGGTGAGGGGGAGGCTCATATGCGATGCCTGGTGGGCCGCGAAGAAGGAGCTCCGCCCCAAGCAGGAGACGCTGAACGCCGTGTCCCTGGAGGTTCTGGGCGAGACTAAGCTCGACGTCGATCCCAAGCACATGGACAGGGAATGGTCCGAGAACCGCGAGAAGGTCCTCGAGTACTGCACCAGGGATGCCGAGCTCGCCCTCAGGATCCTCCTGGAGGTCGGGACCCTCAGGAAGGGGATGGACCTGGCGGCTGTGTCTAAGCTCACCATCGAGGACGTCCTCACATCCGGCTCGTCCCAGCTTGCAGATTCGCTCCTCATACGCGCAGCCGACCGCGCCAAGATCGCCGTCCCGATGATGGGCAGGTCCAGCGCCTCGGAGCAGATAGAGGGCGGATACGTCCACAGCATGACCCCGGGGCTATACCACTGGGTATGCGTGCTGGACTTCAAATCCATGTACCCCTCCCTGATCATAGCCAAGAACATCTGCTTCACCACCCTCTCCGCCGACGGGGAGATCGTCGCCCCATCAGGGGCACGGTTCGTATCCAAGGAGAGGCGGGAGGGGCTCCTCCCCAGGATCCTCGAGGACCTCATGGCGGAGAGGGACTCCATCAAGAGGCGCATGAAGAAGACCTCGGACCAGCACGAGTACCACTACCTCGACGGGCTGCAGGCCGCGGTGAAGGTGCTGATGAACACGTTCTACGGGGTGTTCGCATCCTCGTTCTACAGGTTCACCGACAAGAGCATCGGCGCCGCGATAACATCCTTCGCCAGGGCGAACGTAAAGGGGATCATCGGCGACCTTCAGTCCGAAGGCGTTTCCGTGATCTACTCGGACACAGACTCCGTGTTCGTCCAGTCCCCCCACAGCACATTGGATGACTCCGTCGAGTTCGGGACGGCGATGGCCGACCGCTTCTCACGCGACGGGGGCACCCTTGAATTCGAGAAGATCATGGAGCCCATGTTCACCCACGGCATGAAGAAGAGATATGTCGGAAGGGTCGTATGGCCGGAGTACAGCGACGAACTGCTGGTCAGGGGGTACGAGATCAGGAGGTCGGACTCCTTCGACCTCCAGAGCAGGCTTCTGACACAGATCTTCGAGAAGATCCTGGACGAGAGGAACGACGAGGCCCTGGCCCTGGTTAAGTCCACGATACAGGACGTGCTTGCCGGCAGAGTCAACCCCGCGGAGCTCGTGATATCCAGGACCTGCAAAGGCATGGACGCCTACGAGAACCCGGAGAGGATGGCGAACGTGCAGACGGCGAAGAAGCTTGTCGAAACGGGGTATGAGTTCATCCCAGGCATGAAGGTCTCGTGGATAGTCACCGACGGCAAGTCGACCCCCCAGACCGTGGAGCCGTTCGTCAGCGGAGTGGAGTTCACAGGCAAGCCCGACTACAGGTACTACGCCGAGCGCCTTGCCCAGATGGCATCCAGGGTGACCGGGGTGTTCGGATGGAGCGAGAGGGACCTCATGATGGGCAGCCAGCAGGCGACGCTGTTCAGCGATGCGTTCGCCTCGCCCCCTGGCAAGGACAGGGATCCCCCTAAGAAGGCGGAGGCGCGGCCGGAGGCCCCCAAGCCGAAGAAGAGGGTGAGCCTGGACGACTTCCTCTGAGGCCCGGCTGTTATAGTTTAAATACATGCTATCAATCCTACCCTCGCGGAGCATTGGTTCCGCGAACGGAAATGTGCCCCATGGGTGAATCCGTAAAGGTGATACAAATGAGCGAAGAGACTCAGGAGACACGCCCGGTCAACGGGAAGAGCATGTACAGCTACATCTCGGACGCATGGAACAACCCCTCCAAATCCTATGTGAAGGAGCTCAACTACGAGCGCAGGATCCAGTGGAGGAAGGAGGAGAACTTCATCAGGATCGAGAGGCCCACCCGCCTGGACAGGGCCAGAGCCCTCGGCTACAAGGCCAAGCAGGGATACGTCGTGGTCAGGGCCAGGGTCAGGAAGGGAAGCTTCAACAAGAGGGCCATCGTAACCGGTAGGAGGGCCAAGAGGAAGGGAATCAACCAGATCACTGTTGGAAAGTCCCTTCAGAGGATGGCCGAGGAGAGGACCGCCAAGAGGTACCCCAACCTCGAGGTCCTGAACTCCTACTGGGTCGGAGCTGACGGACAGCAGGAGTGGTACGAGGTCATCCTCGTGGACCCGGCGCACCCCGTCATCAAGGCCGACAAGAAGATCAACTGGATCTGCGACGACGCCCACAAGAACCGCGTCTACCGCGGAAAGACCTCTGCCGGTCAGAAGGGCCGTGGAATGAGGCACACCGGAAAGGGTGCCGAGAAGGCCAGGCCGTCCGTCAGGGCCAACCAGAGAAGGATCAAGTGATATCCCTGTCATGAAAACCTCTTACCGCCCATACGGGCGGGACCCCTTTTTATTCGCCTATCGCGTTCCATTCTCGATAACATGAGAAGAGCGAACATCATCGCGGTCGTACTGGTCGTCGCCATCGTGGCCGCCGGAACGGCATACTATCTGACCCAGGACAACGGGGATGGCGACTCGCGCTTCGACGCGTTCCCGCTGCCTGTCGAAAGCAAGGAATGGCGGCCGGCAACCGAGGCTTCCGCCGAGGTACAGTCACTCATAGACTCGTTCACAGAGCTGGCGGGAACGGAGGGGGCGTCCGAACAGGACCTCGAACTCTCGATCGTGGACATGGTCCAGGGGATGACCGCTTATCAGACCGAGTACGCGTTCTTCAACTGGGATTACAACCGGGACCCCCTCGCCCTGACGGACGAGTACGTGTCCTGGAACACGGCCTACACGGAGATCATCGACCAATACAACTGTGCGTTCAAGGAGTCGCTCAATGGGCCTTGCGCCGAGACCGTAACCGCGATCATAGGCGAGGAGAACGCGGAGGCATTCCTCTCGTACGATGAAATGTCAGACGAGTCCAAGACGCTGAATGCCGAGAGCATAGCCCTTCAGGCCAAGTATGCCGAGATCGCCCAAGGGGACCTCGATCCGGATGAGGCGGAAGCCGCCCTTATGGAGCTATACATGGAGATCGTCAGGACCAACAACGCCTTCGCCAGGAGCATGGGATACTCCGGATACATCGAATATGCCTACGAGAGCTACGATCGTGACTACACGGCCGAGGACTTCGCCCCCGTGGAGGATGTCATCAGGGAGTATTTCGCCGATGTGTTCTGGTCCTGCTACACGGACGTGCTGGAGACGGGATATCCGGCATACACCTGGACATACGAGGACGAGCTCCTCGATGACATCACCCCTTTCGTCGAGTCGATCTGTCCCGAATATGGCGACCTGCTCTCCTATATGCGCGAATACGACCTGATAGACCTCGAATCGCTGGACACGAAGATGTCGTCGATATTCACGCAGAGCCTGCCGGAATACGGATCGGCATACATCTTCTCCCATCCCGGGAACGATTGGACGGATGTCCTGTACATCCTACATGAGTTCGGGCACAGCGCCGCGTTCTGCCTATGCAGCGACAGTTCGAACTCATTGGACATCATGGAGATACAATCCATAACCATGGAGATGCTCGGAGCCTCCAAGGCCGAAATGATATTCGACCAAAGCGATGCGGAAAAGTATCGCACATTCGTCGTGTACCGCGCCATAGAGTCGATCTACCTGCTCACTGCAATAAACGAGCTTGAAACGGCCGCGTACATGAACGAGGACATGACCCCGGAGGAGCTCAACGCCCTTTCGGACAGGATCGAGACGGAGTACGGGTTCGCAACGACCATGAACCTTGTTACGATGTACAACCACGTGTTTCTGACCCCGTTCTACATGCTTTCGTATGTGCAATCCTCCCTGGCGGCCACATTGATATACCTGGAATCGCTGGACGACTACGATGCGGCGGTGGACATGTACCTGGACATCGTGTGCTACAGCGGCGACAGCCTTGTCGAGGCGCTCGCGAACGCGGGCATGGACGACACGACCGACCCCGACATCGTGAAGCGCATGGCGATGGAGCTTGAGGAGATCGTCTGAAACACCATTCCCCTGCCTAGGTTGGACCTATGACAGGGGAGACCGGCTCAGAGCCCTGCCCTTATCGTGCCTGCGATGTCCGAGACCTCCTCGTCGGTCATTCCCATCGTGGGGAAGAACACGGGGACGTTGTACCGGGTGACATCGACAGAGCCCAGCTCGTCCAGCGAAGTGCCGAGCACATACCCGAGGGCATTGGGATTTGACTCGCCCATCTTGATCAGGGGGTCGTACCTGCGTAGGAGATCCAGGTCCCCGCTACCGCATACCGTCAGCCTGCATCCCCTCTTCATCATAAGCCATGCCGATACCAGGCCGCGATCGTCGTCCACTCTGGCGATGACCTTGCCCTGGCTCCCCACGGGGAGGCCGGCATGGCACCTGACATAGTCGCCGAAGACGAACGCGCGGTTCTCGCGGACCTCTACATAGAACACGACGTCGGGGTCGGTCAGGTCCACGCGCACACCCTTTTGCTCGTTGGCGAGGAATATGGCGGATCCCGCCTCCCTGCCGACATCCATGCTTGTGTACCCGTGGGATCCCTCCCTGCGAGCCTTCACTGCGAAGCTCTGGCCATCCGTCAGTCTCGGCAGAGAGTACTCGGCGGCCTTCGCGCATATGTCCTCCATACGCGAGGAGGCGCATTCCTCGGCGACGGAAACCGACGCGATCCCGAACACCCTGCGGACGGAGGATACGGCCCTCTCCTCGTCCGACGCCTCGATGTAGAACCTGGCACCGTTCTTCGAGACCAGCGCCTCCACGCCATCCTCCATGAGCATCGTGAGGATGTTGTCCTTCAGCTGGTTCTCGAACCTGCGGCGGACCGGGGCGCTCTTCAGCCCTATCTCTGAGTACCTTACCAGTAGCATCTGATCCCTCGACCGCCCGGATCATGCGGGCAATATGACCGCGAAGCTGACGAAGTATATGACAGATATCACCGCGACAGCGTAGATCAGAGGCTTGACCTCCCTTGCCCTGCCGGCCCCTATCATGGCGACGCAGTACGCGATGAACCCGAATCCGATGCCGTCCGCAATGGAGTATGTGAGCACCATGAACAGGATGGTGAACAGCACTGCGACCGTGGTAGGCCAGCTGTCCCATTCCACATCCCTGAGCGATGCGATCATCGCCACGCCGACGAGCACCAGGGCTCCGACAGTACATGATGAATTCATGATGGAGAAAAGCGGCCCGATGAACAGAGACACAGCGAAGAACGCGGCCACGACCAGGGACATCAACCCGGTCCTGGCCCCGGACTCTATACCGACGATGGATTCGGCGAAGGACCCCACAGGCGTGGCTCCGACCACACCGCTGACGACCGATGCGCCTGCATCCACGGTCAACGCCTTCTCGCAAGTGACGTTGCCGTTCTCGTCCATTAGCCCGGCACGTGTGCCCAGTGCCATCAGTGTCCCCGTACTGTCGAAGAACTGCATGAACACCAGGGCAAGGACAACCATCACAAACTCGATGCTGACGATCTCTGAGTTGAACCCGTCGGCGAACAGCGTGAAATCCGGAAGCTCCGGACTCGCTACCAGCGCATCCGGAATCGCAATGAGACCTGCGACCACACCGATAAGGGCGGTCGCGATCATCCCGATGAGAATGGCGCCGGGGACCTTCATGGCATAGAGGAGAAGGGTCAGAAGGATACAGAACAGGCCCAGGAGAACCATTGGCTCCCCCAGATTGCCCAGGGATACCAGGGTGGAGGGATCCGAGGCTATCAGCCCGGCCCCCTGAAGGCCTATGAATGCTATGAAGCATCCTATACCTGCGGTGATGCCGTGCCTGACGCCGGATGGGATCTGATCCAGGAGCCTCTTCCTGACACCGCTGATGGAGATGAGGAAGAATATCAGACCGGATATCACGACGGCCGCCAGAGCCTCCGACCATGAGAAACCCATCGCAAGAATCACTGTGTACGTTACAAACGCGTTGACACCCATCGTAGGTGCGAGCGCGACGGGATACCTGGCATAGAGCGCCATGATGACCATGGCGATGATCGACATCAGAATCGTGGCAGTGAACGCCTGTCCCCAGGGCATACCTGCATCAGCCATCATCGCGGGATTGACCGAGATGATGTAGGCCATGGAAAGGAAGACCAGAATCCCGCCCTTCACCTCGGTGGAGATGGTGGAGCCCCTGGCTTTGATCTCGAAGAAGCGGTCCAGCGACTCCGCGAACGTCATGGGTAACGTATGTCTCTGATGCATATATAAGAGGAACCGACATCGTTTTACAGATTGGCATTATTCCTCGGCCATGGATCCCGTCATACTCATCGGCCTTCTCGTCATGGGCGCCGGAGCAGGACTTCTTGGCGCCGTCTTCGGTCTCGGGGGCGGGATCATCTACGTGCCTCTGCTCATGCTGCTGTTCGGCCAGAGCCCCAACGAAGCCGTGGCCGTCAGCCTCATCGGCATCGTGGCCGGATCGGTCGGAGCATCGACTGTGTTCGTGGACAAGGGCCTGTCCAATGTCAGACTGGACCTGTTGCTTGAGATCACAACAGCCCTGGGAGCGATAGTGGGGGCCGTGGTGGCAACGCTGCTGGAGGATTGGATACTCATGGTCCTGTTCTCGATCATCGTGATCTACAGCGCCATACGCATGGTCCTCAACCCGGAGAAGACGATCAAGCCCGCTGATGGGGCGGAGGGGCCGTTCGCCTTCGAGTACACCGATCCGCAGAAAGGGGAGCACATAGAGTACGAGGTCCAGAATGTGAAGGGGGGCATGGCCCTCTGCACTGCTGCGGGGATGATCTCGTCCATGACCGGTGTCGGTGGAGGAGCCATCAAGGTCCCCCTCATGAACATCTACATGCACATACCGATAAAGGCCGCGAGCGCCACCAGCAGCTACATGATCGGAATAACCGCATTCTCCGGTGCGATCACGTACCTGCTGGCAGGGGTTGTCCCACTGGACTACGCCGCAGGAGTTGCGATAGGTGCATTCCTCGGGTCGCTGGCGGGAACGGCGATAGCGAGGAAACTCAACGCGGGCCATCTCAAGAAGTACTTCTCAGTGGTCCTGTTCGCCATGGCGATCGTCGTCCTCCTCCAGGCGGGAGGGATAATATGAGCGAGATGCTGAACAGATCCACAGCGCTGATGCTCAGGGCAGGAATCGTCGTGAGCATCGTCATCATGGCCATAGGTCTGGCCGTGCAGATGACAGGTGGCGATGACACCATCCTGTACATCGGCGTCCTGATCCTGATCGTCTCCCCCTTCCTAGGGATAATCGTGTCGCTCTGCGCCCTGCTCTACGAGAGGGACTACAGATGGGCGGCAGTAGCGGTCGTGCTCCTCGCAATCACCACGGGCGGCATCCTGTTCGCCATGTGAACCCGCCTCCTTTTCAACCCGCAAATCAATATCCCCTAGGGTCGGATGAACAGCTACACACTCATCGATGAGAACAACTGGAAGCGCAGAGAGCACTGCAACATCTTCAGACACTACGTCGAGCCGTCATACTGCATTACAGCGGTTGTGGACGTCACAAACTTCCTGGATGCGGTCAGGAGCGAGGGGTACTCGTTTACCATGTCGATGATCTGGGTGGTGACCAAGTGCGCCAATGAGATAGAGGAATTCAGATACCGCTTCCTCAGCGAGAGGGTCGTGCTCTTCGACAGGATCGACACCTGCTTCTCATACATCTCCCCGGGGGATGACCTGTTCAAGAGCGTGACCGTGCCGTTCAAGGACTCCATAAGGGACTACGTCCAGGCTGCCAGCAGAGCCGCGGCCGAGCAGGACTGCTACTTCAAGTCCCCTCCGGGGATCGACGTGTTCATGTTCTCCCCCATCCCATGGGTCGACTACACCCACATCTCCCATACCAACCCGGGCCACAAGAACAACGTGACACCGATGTTCGACTGGGGGAAGTACCATGAGGAGAATGGGAGGATGAAGATGTCGATGTCCGTCCAGGCCCACCACTCGTTCGTGGACGGGATACACATAGGGAGGCTCCTCGAGAGCATCCAGGCATATCTGGACGAGTATTGAGGGAAGTTCGAAACACCCCGTCCAATCATGCAATCATGGGAAAAAGTAAAAGGGGAATGGTGCAAGGGAAGGGATTTGAACCCTCGAACTCCTACGAGAATAGGCCCTGAACCTATCTCCTTTGGCCAGGCTCGGATACCCTTGCATTGAGCCTGACGCCATGATTGCGTAGTTGTATTTATTAATTACTAGTCCGAGGGCGGTCAGATCACTTCTTCATTATCTTCATCCAGCCGCCGGACTCGTAAATGGCGAGATTCCTCTTCGCAAGGATGGCCTCGAACTCCTCCCAGGTGATGACATCCAACCTGTCGTTCTTGCCCTTCGTGAACTGGACACCGTCAGTCCCCTTCACCTTTCCGGGCTTGAGACCCTTGTTTTTAGCGATAGCCTGCGCCTTCTTGAAGTCGATGCACTCCATTACTATAGTTTATCCCCCCTTGTATTTAAAGCAAAAACCTGTTTTTTGATATATATAATTTATTTGGGAAAACCGTTAGAATCCGTCATTTCCGATACTTTCGGGGTATTGCTGGGAAAACTAGGTCTCAAATGCAGGACGATTGACCTTGAAGACGGCCGAAACTTCGAAAAACACCTGTGATGAGCGACCAAAATCAATATGAAGGGTGTTGGGCAATAGGCGCATCATGCAGCTGGACAACGGCATGATTCTTATGTCATCGCCGTCAGAGAACATCACCCCCGAGATGGGGATGGTCATCGGCCATGCCCTGGCTATGGACTACCGCAGGATAGTTGTGGCCATGGATCTGATGAAGAGCAGCTGCATGATGAAGGAGGCCCTGATCGCAGGGATAATGTCGTCTGGCGCGGATGTGATCGACATAGGTGTGGCGAGCGGGCCGGTTGCCGCGATGGCCGCATCCAAAGGGGACTGCGCCGTGTATGTGACAGAGTACCGCAGCGACGAGATGACCAGCGGTTATGTCCTCATCAACCCAGACGGAAGCCTGTTCAGAAAGGAACAGATAAGGCATCTGGAGAAGTACACCGAGTATCCGCCGGAGCTCCCGGAATCAGGAAACCTCGGTCACGTCTTCAAGTACTACAATGCGGTGGCAGAGTACAACTCGAAGCTTATGTCCCTCCTCACGCCCGGTGCTAACTGCTCGATCATACTCGACTGCGAATGCGGGCCCGTGGCCCATTCGGCCCCGCAGGTGCTGACCCACATGGGGGCAGACGTCCTGACGATCAACGCCCAGTGGGACCCGATGCGCAAATTCGATGAGGTCATGGACCTTGGACAGTCCCCCGGGGATGTCATAAGGCTCGTAGGCTCCAATCCCGGGAGCATCGGCATAGCCCTGAACCGCATCGGGACCATGATGGCAGTGGTGGATGAGAAGGGCAGGATGATAGACTATTACAAGGTCATCGCGCTGATCGTCATGTACCTCAAGCCTTCTAAGATCGCCGTACCGCTGCATGTGCCGTCCGTGATCATGGATGCGTTCAACGGCGAGTTGGACGGGCTCATGGAGGACGCTCCGCACCAGGCCGAGAGGAAGCTGGAGACGGTGATGACCGCCATGAATATCGGATCCGTATGCGAGGCTGTTTCCGAAGGAGCGGAGGTGGGGGTATACGAGACCGGCATGATATTCGGAAACATCAGCACCATGCCCGATGGCATACAGGCGGCCGCGATAATAGCCAGCATAGCGAGGTCCAACAGCCTGAACAAGATTGTCGATGCCTTTCCTGACTACCACCGCCAGACGAAGCGCCTTGAATGCGGATGCGACCCGGAGGTTTTCGCCCATGCCGTTCCCGAGAAAATAGAGGACCTGGATGGAACATGGATGTCCAGGGGCGAATCGTGGCGTGTGGACATGAAGGAGGGGTGGTTCCTGGTGGAGCTTAAGCGCTCACAGCCCCCCATGCTGGAGGTGGTGGCCGAATCCAAGGACCGCGCCTACCTCATCGGCCTGATGGAGATCGCCGAGGACCTGATCGACTCCTGCTGCAGATATCAGTAAATTACCTCGAGGTCGATCGGCTCCCCTCTGGAGTCGTACGCGCGCCAGCTGGTCCTGTCGTAAGGCTGACATGTGATGAAGTGGACGCCTCCCGTGTTGCTGAAGAACTCCTTGTCGGCATCCGATGGCTCGTTGGAATAGCCAGGATGAGAATGGGCCGACCCTGCCAGGCTGTAGTCTATGGGCGCCATCCACTGGTTCAGGAAGCTGTGGCTGTCGCCGTACACCGTTCCGGGAAGCAGGACCATCTCCGTGATGACGCCGTCTACCTCGCGCGTCATGCACAGGAACTCGTCAGGGTACGTGGATCTGGCGGCCTCGTTGAAACCGTCGATGAAGTCGATGTCGACCGCATAGACACGGTTCATCATAGTGTGTTCACCAGCTTCTCGCGCACACGCGAATAGAAGTCCGTGTCGAAGCGTATGAACCTGGCCTTGCGGTCAGATATCCTGAACTCCACCTTCGACCCACCATCCATCACGTACTCCTCCTGACCGTCCAGAACTATCAGGCAACCCTTGTCCATGACGTTCTCCACGGTAACCTTCGATGTTGCCGGCACGACGAACGGACGCGAGTTGAACTTGTATGCGGCCATCGGAACCACCATCAGGGCCCTGACCTTGGGGTCCATGTACGGGGCGCCCAGGCTCATGGCGTAGCATGTGGATCCCGTGGGGGTGGAGACGATGACGCCGTCCGACCTCATCTCCGATGCCAGGACGTCGTCCACATATACCTTGAAATGCCTGATCTTCGCAACAGTGTCCGTGTGCACCACGGCCTCGTTCACGGAATCCATCAGGTACTCGCCATTGTACCAGCAGCTGAGTCTGAACCTGGTCTCGACGATGTAGTCCTCCCTGAGGAGCCTGGCTATACCCTCTGAGATGTTGTCGTGGTCGATCTCGGCGAGGAATCCCACGCTGCCTCCGTTGATCCCGATGACCTTGGCATCCGTGTGCTGGAGCGCCCTCAGGAGTGTGCCGTCCCCGCCCACGACGATGACCGTGTCCACGTCCATGTCGTCCAGGGGCATGCCGGGCAGCCCCATGACTTCTGCGATGTCGCTATCCAGGAAGTACGGGTTTTCCCCCAGGGCGTCGATGACCTGCTGGGTGTAGTCCACAGCATGCTTGACGTGGACATTGGTGTAGATGCCGTACCTGTGATGCTCGCTCACATCCCTGTGCCTCATGATTATGTTGTAGACCCTGTAGTCCCCGACTGCAAGGAAGTTGGCCCTGTGCTCTATGTCGAATGGCATGTCCAGCACATTGCCCTCCAGGTCGTACACCTCACCTCCGGCCTCCCTTAGTATGATGGTGCTGGCGGCTATGTCCACGATACGGACCGACCTGAAGTAGCTCTCCGACTTCATCAGGAACCCGTCCGCCTCCCCCTCCGCGACGATGGCCATCTCCAGGGACGAGCACCCCAGCGAGCGCGAGGACCTGACCTTCTTGGCGACTGCGAACGCATCCGGATGCGCGTGGTTGCCCATGTATATCATTACGAAGAGATCGTCCACGACTGGTGCCCTTACGCCTATCCTGCATCCGTTCTTGTAGGCGCCGTGGCCCTTCTCCGCACAGTAGATGTCCCCGGTCACAGGGTTCCTGAGGTACCCGAGCCTGATGTCAGACAGCCTCTCGGTACCGACGGCGAGGGAGATCGTGTAGTAAGGGATGCCCGCTATGGCGTTGGACGTGCCGTCGATCGGATCCATCACCAGGGTCTCCTCGGCCCCGTTGTCGACGAACCCGATCTCCTCGCTGAGGACGTTCAGCGGTATGCGGTTGGATTGTATGTACATCAGGGCGGCGTTCTCCGCGACCTTGTCGATCTGTGATGTCGGGGTGCCATCCGCCCCCATGCACACCTTGTCCGCCTTGCATCTGTGGTCCGGGATCTTCTCTATGGCCTCTTGGACCGCATCCGCGATCGCGGAAAGGGTATCCATCGTGATCATAGGGCGAGGGATGGTGTTCTCCCTTTTATACACGGTGGGCAATGGCGCAAGGCATGGAGCCTCTCGAATTCTCATCTGGCCGGGTGTTCTCCGAGAGGGGGCGCCTCTACACCGAGTCCGCATGCCCGGGCAAGCGCGTGTACGGGGAGAGGCTGGTGCGCTCGGATGGCGTGGAGTTCAGGGAATGGGATCCCCGTCGCAGCAAGCTCAGCGCATACATCACGGTCGGCGGGACGATCCTTCCGTTCAGGAGGGATTCCAGAGTCCTGTACCTGGGTGCATCCAGCGGGACGACCCCGTCCCACGTCGCGGACATCTGCCGTGACGGGAAGGTGTACTGCGTGGAGTTCTCCCAGAGGATGTTCAGGGACCTCGTCAGAACCTGCGAAGAGCGCCCGTCGATGATACCCATCCTTGGAGATGCCACCAGGCCGTCGGAATACGCCATGTTCGCCGACTCCGTTGATGTGGTCTACCAGGATGTCGCCCAGAAGATGCAGGCGGACATCATATGCGACAACATGGACGCCTTCGGAGCCGACATCGGCATGGTGGCGGTGAAGGCCAGGTCCGAGGATGTCACCCTCCCCCCGGAGACCGTGTTCAGGAACTCGGAGGCGCGCATCAAGGAAAGGGGTTTCAGGGTGCTTGACATGCGCGAACTGGAGCCGTACGAGAAGGCCCACGCCATGATAGTCTTCGAGAGGCGGGGATGATGGGCACCGCATATGCCGTGGCGTTCGAAGGGGATGCTTACCTCATGGTCTGGCACGATGGCCGTGGAGGATGGGAGATGCCGGGCGGGCACATCGAACCGGGCGAGACTCCCGAAGAGGCATGCATCCGTGAATTCAGGGAGGAGGCCGGGTACTCCATCGAGATCGTCGGGACCCGTGACATCGGCCACTGCTATGTGTGCGCGGCCGTGCTCGGGAACCGTGTCGAGGGGAGCTGCGAGATGAAGTCCCGCCTGTTCTCCGAACTGCCTGAAAGGCTGTCTTTTGACAGGGATGAGTACGAGGACACGGTCCCGTGGGCGATGGAGGCCGTGAGGGCCCGTCTCGGTAAATCATGAGACCAGACCTTGCCTCGCCTTGCTTCCAAGACAACATCCGTACGGCCTGCGGCCCCCTTGGACGTGATGGGGCGCGTCGGTGCCCCACAGTACTTGCTTGCCTAAACCTAAAGGTGAGCTGCATCGTGACTTCGAGTGCCGCCCTCTTTGGATCGGCATCCCCTGCCAGGACATTCTGAAGGGGTCGTTCGACCCACAAAAGTCCAGAATACGGAAGAACACAACATATTTTTCGAAACTCGACAGAGTAGAAGGGGTCGTTTTCAGTACTGAGTACTAAGTAATTAATAGCGAATGGAACGATGTATTATCGGAATGGACCTGGCGTCTCATGACAGGACATTCGGAAAACGACCATACGCGGAGAGAATGAGGTTCGCTGAATCCAGAATGCCTCACACCAAGGAGCGCAGAACAAGGAATAAACGGTAGCATCCGTCCTCTCCGGGATCTGGTGATACGATGACAGATGAAAACAACATGAACGATTCGATGCCGGATGGCGTCGATGAGGCTCCCGTACCCTCGGAGAGCAAGTCATTGACCGACCCTGCACCTCAGAACGGCAAGTCGATAATCGAACTGTTCCAGAAAAAGATAGGCCCCTATTCCGTTACCGTTTGGCTGTTGATGTTCGCCATCATCCTCGGGTATGCGTCATATGGCATGACGATGATGAAGGGTGTCTTGGATCCGTCCTTGGGATTCACTGGATACGACCTTGTCACACACAGGGCATTCAAGAACACAGTCCTGGAAGCCGGATGGATCAGATTCGTTCCAACGGTGGCACTGATCGTACTGGTGATAACCGGGATACTTGTACTCCTCCCCCGCCTCCGCATCAAGGAGATAAACAAGTACGCATCCAAGTTATATCTGGTAACTTCCACGACCGCCGGAAAGAACCTTATGCTGATCCTCGGAATAGTGATCGTTATCCTGGGGATAATAACGGCTTCATGGAGCGGGATCTCCACCACGGGAGGGATACGCCGTGACGTCTTGGACCCCACCACAGGCGTCTACATCCTCCTGTTATCGGGAATAATGATAGCGCTTCTTGGATTCTTGGAAACGAGGCAGAAGACACAGGCGGATGAGGGGGAGCTGTCCCTGCTGCTGTTCAGAAGCCCCGCCCCCAGGCCCGCATCTGAACCGGAACCTCCGGCGACCGATGGCATAGGGAAGCTCGTGCAGTTCTTCAACAACACTACTTACCTGACGTACGTCACATTCGCCATAAGCCTGATCCTCATCCTGCTCGGACTGTACAGCATGGTTGTAGGAAACGGGGAATTCCAGGACAGGTTCCCCGTCATAGTTGGCGGGATAGGAATCGTCCTTGCAGGGATTCTGGTATTCCTGCTGGCGAAGAACCTCTACGAGGGGAAGATCGTGGAGAAGGTGGATGTCATGTCCAGGATAATCATGACCCTCGGCATGGCCATGATGGCGTATCTTCTGTTCGACATGTTCGCGTTGGCAAGCATCTGGTCGGTGCTCGCATTCATCGCTGCCGCTCTGGTATACATATACGGCGAGTACATGGAGCGCGACAAGAGCAACGAGACCGTGGACAAGATCATGTGGGTCCTAATGCTTCTGGGAGGGGCGATCCTGATCCTGGCCAACGCATATGGGCTCGTCATGGGGCTGAAGTCCCCTAACCTGTACCTCCTGATGAATGTGGCATTGATCCTCACAGGACTCTTCATAGTGTTCCTGACCCTCAATCCGCAGGTCAAGACTCGCATGGGAATGTGACCCATCAAAACAGCCCGGGACCGCTCCCGGGCTTTACCATACCAGACGACCGCCCCATTATTGTTGTCCGTCGATCCCCGAATGGCCCAGGAAACCAGGGGGGGGGCCCGGTTCAGGAGTGATCCGGATGAAGAAGCTGATGTTCACGAGGGAAAGCGAGTGCGTGCAACCCATAAGGGAGCTGATCTGCAAGCAGAACCACAGGGCGCTGGTCCTCTGGTGCCTGGACTGCGCGCCGCGCTATGCCAAGATGTACAAGAATGCCTTTCCGACGGACGGACGCCTGGACACGTTGCTGAAGGTCACGGAATCCTGGTCCCGCGGGGAAATCAAGATGCCGACGGCGAAGAAATACATCCTGGATGCCCACCGTGCGGCGACAGAAGCGGAGGGGTTTCCCTCGGCACAGGCGGCTGCCCGTGCGGTAGCGCATGCCGCGTCGTCGATACATGTGGAGACGCATGCCATAGGGATGGTCCTTTATGGCCTCACAGCGGTGTGGCACTCAGCCGATGAAAAGGGACGTGACTCCGCGATCACCGAGGATTGCCTATGGCTCCGGAACCGTCTGGCATACTGGGCGCAAGAGGAGCCGCAGATGGATAGGGAATGGGCAACGTTCCTTCTGAGGGATGGTCCCAACAAGGAGCTCCTCCTCGATACAAAGAAACGAGGGACGTGGGCGACAGGCACCTAACAACCCATCTTTTAAATAGTGCTTAACCATCGCAACCATCAGCCTCGCCGCCTAGACATGATTCGGAGGATCAGACTATGGCAAGAATGCACACAAGAAGGAAGGGCAAATCCTGCTCGAAACGCCCCATGATTTCCGAGAACCCCACCTGGGTTCCTCTCAACGCCACCGAGATAGAGGACCTCATCGTGAAACTCGCGAAGGACGGAATGATCTCCGCCAAGATCGGGCTCGTTCTCAGGGACCAGTACGGTGTCCCCAACGTCAAGCTCGCCACCGGCAAGACCATCACCCAGATCATGGAGGAGAAGGGCGTCGCATCTTCCCTTCCCGAAGACCTGGCCAACCTCATGAGGCGCGCCATCGACCTTAACGTCCACCTCAGGGACAACAAGGGAGATGTCTCCAACAAGAGGGGTCTCAACATGATCGAGGCAAAGATCAGGAGGCTCGAGCGCTACTACAAGAGGAACGGAGTCCTTCCCGCTGACTGGAAGTACTCTCTCAGCAACGCGGAGCTCATGCTCAAGTGAGCCCCATGAAGGACCAGGTACCTTCCAAACTCCTTACCACACTTTCTTCAGCCGCGGACATAGTCCGCGGCCATGAGTTCATACAGGTCTACTCCCACTATGATGCGGACGGGGTCTCCTCGGCCGCCATATTGGCCAAGGCCCTTATGAGGGCCGACAAGGAATTCAGGGTCACGCTGTTCACGACCCTCAACGACTACAACATGGAGGTCATCCGCAACACAAAGGCGGATTGCATAATAGTCTCGGACCTCGGCGCGTCCTACATCGACCAGCTGGACGCCATGACCCAGGATGTTGTCGTCCTGGACCACCACACGATCATATCCGAAGCGAAGCGCGTGTGCTACGCCAACCCTCACCTGTACGGGATAGACGGGATGGTGTCAGGATGCGGTGCGACGATGTGCCTGCTCTTCGCCGTGACGCTCGATGAGAACAACTGGGATCTCGTGCAGATAGCCTTCGCCGGCATCGCCGGGGACCGCCAGCACATCAACGGGCTGTCAGGGTTGAACACGTACCTCCTGGAAGAGGGGGAGAGGCGCGGATTCGTCGAGAGGATGCCCGGCTCACTCATCCCGTCCGGGGACCTCATGACGGAGCTGTTCCTATGCACCGACCCCTACATACGCGGGGTTAGCGGCAACGTGGAGGGCGTCGCGCAGCTGATGCATGATGCGGGGGTGGAGCCCGGCAAGACCTTCATGGACCTGGACGAGGAAGAGCTCAGGAGG
The DNA here is from genome assembly GCA_002504405.1 of Methanomassiliicoccaceae archaeon UBA71. Classification (GTDB taxonomy): domain Archaea; phylum Thermoplasmatota; class Thermoplasmata; order Methanomassiliicoccales; family Methanomethylophilaceae; genus Methanoprimaticola. The sequence continues at coordinate 149,554 of DARO01000005.1, read as the reverse complement.
CTGTCATCACTGATTGCCGTGAAACTTACCCAGCAGGGGATGGAGCTGTCGTCCATGGAGGAGATTGCCCGCGACAGGTACTTCCTGAAGGGGCTGGGCATGGATGCCGAGTACCTCTCAGCGATCCTCAACAACTGCGGTCGCTCCGGGATGGGCGGCATAGGCATAGCTGCCGGAATGGGGGACGAGAGGTGCCTCAACGAGGGTGCTGAGCAGAACAAGGAATCCTCCAGGCTGGTGGTCGAGAGCATGGTCGAGCTGGACACCAGGGGCCTTAACCAGATGGAGAACATCCAATGGTTCGACTCCACGGACTCCGGATTCACGGGCATGCTCTGCGGGATCGCCATGCAATCCATTGCCGACCATAGGAAGCCCACCATAGGCATGAACAAATCCAACGACCCGGTGAACCTCTCGTCCAGGGGAATGTTCTCCCAACTCGAGAGAGGTGTCGACCTGGCCGTCGCCATGAGGGAGGCCTGCGCTTCGGTAGGCGGACAGGGCGGCGGACACAGGATAGCGGCCGGAGGGTCCGTTCCGCTGGACAAGGTGGACGAGTTTTTGAGGAATCTTGACAGGATCGTCGGGGAGCAGATCAGCTCCGCCAGGTGACCTCCACCTCGTCCGTCCTGAACCTCTGATTGACCGCCGTGTCGAGGACGTCCATCCTCACGCCCGAGTTGTACATCTCGCTTCCGAGCCACGCTATCATGGCGCCGTTGTCCATGCAGAACCTGCGGTCGGGCACATACATCTCTGCACCGCGGGCATGGGCCATCTCAGCCACCATGTCCCTCAGCCTGTTGTTCTGGGCGACACCGCCCCCGAGGAGGACCTCGTCCTTCCCTATATGGGCCATCGCCCTCTCGGTTACCTCGGTCAGCATCGCGAAGGCCGTCTCCTGAACGGACAGGGCGATGTCCTCCAGGCGAACACCCTTCTTCTGTAATGCGACGGCCGCAGTCATCAGGCCCGAGAACGCGACATCCATGCCCTTTACTGAGTACGGGAGCTCGTAGTACTTGTCCCCCTCCTTGGCCAGCTTCTCGAACACGGGGCCGGCGTAGAAGCCCATGCCGAGCTCCCTGCCGAGCTTGTCCAGCATGTTTCCCACACCGATGTCCTGCGTCTCCCCGAATATCCTGTAGCGGCCCTCTGCGAAGGCTATGACCTGGGTGTTGCCTCCGGAAGCATAGAGGAGGGCGGGATCGTCACAACCGCACTGCACCCTTCCGATCTCCACATGGGCGACACAGTGGTTCACACCCATTATGGGGATGCCCATGGCGCAGGAGAACGCCCTGGCGGCGGTGCCGGCGACACGCAGGCATGGGCCCAATCCGGGACCCATGGAGAACGATATCAGGTCGATGTCCTTTGGTCCGACGCCGGCCTTGTCCATGGCATCCTTCATGATCTTGGAGACGAGGTCCGAATGGTGGTTGGCGGCCTCCCTCGGGTGGAGCCCGCCCTCCTTGGGACGGAACATGTCCAGTTCGTTGGCCAGGACCTTGCAGTTCTCATCCACGATCCCGACGCCCAGCGTGTGCGCGGTCCCCTCGATTCCAAGAGTCAGCATTGCATCTCCCTCCTAAGTTCAGGCTCGGGGTATGGCATCCCATAATAAAGATGAGTCTAGGATCGTCGACGATTCAGCAAGCCGCGCACTGGAAAGCCCGTTTCTATCGATGATTCCGGACGGTATGCCGGCATCCAGTCCGAAGCATGAGCCAAAAGATATAAAAACAAGAAGAATATCATGCGCTATGCTGGGCTCGTGGTCTAGGGGTTATGACGTCGCCTTGACATGGCGGAGGTCGCCGGTTCAAATCCGGCCGGGCCCACCAGCTTTTCTCTCAATTTCTGCGATGCGTTCATCCGTTTCGCGGGAGAGTGATTTATATGGATATTAACCAGGCATTGACCGATGTCTTCACGCCGATCAACACCTACGTTTGGTACATCGCCTTCGTATTCCTTGTTGGTCTCGGTCTGTACTTCACGATCAGGCTGAAGGGCCTTCAGATCCTGAAGATTAAGGAGACATCCAAACTCGCCCTCTCCGGAGTGAAGGAAGGCGATACGAAACACACTGTTTCCTCGTTCGAGGCTTTCTGTATTGGATTGGGCGCCCGTGTGGGCGTGGGTAACATCGCTGGAGTTGCAAGCGCGATCATCGCCGGCGGTCCCGGTGCTGTGTTCTGGATGTGGATTTTCGCCATCATCGGATCCGCCAGCAGCTTCATGGAGTCCACCCTCTCACAGCTCTTCAAGGAGAAGAAATCCGATGGGCACTTCCACGGCGGTCCCGCGTACTACGTTCAGAAGGGACTCAAGAACCGCGCTCTCGCCGTCGTTCTTGCCGCGCTCATCATCATAACATTCGGTATCGGATTCGTGGGAGTCCAGGCGTCCAACTCCGCCTCGGCTCTCGCTGAGGCTTTCGTCTTCGAGAACAACACGATTGTCTTCGGGGCCCTCATCGCAATCGCGGCTGCCGCCATCATCTTCGGTGGCGTCAAGAGGATCGCAAAGTTCTCCGCCAAGGTCGTCCCCGTCATGGCCCTCCTCTGGCTGATCTTCTGCGCCATCGTCATCCTGTGCAACTACCAGGGAATCGTCAACGCCTTCGTCATGATATTCCAGTACGCATTCGGAATCGAGCAGGTAGCTGGAGGTCTCCTGGGTGCCGTCATCATGAGCGGACTGAAGCGCGGCGTGTTCTCCAACGAGGCGGGTCTCGGTTCCATCGCCAACATCGCCTCCACGGCCGACGTGAAGCATCCCGTCAAGCAGGGTATGATCCAGTCCTTCGGAACCCTCGTCGACACACTCATAGTCTGCTCGTTCACCGCCGTCGTCATCCTGTCCTTCTCGGACTACAACACGATCGCCGGACTCGGATATGACAAGGCACCCCTCGTCCAGTACATCTTCGGAGAGAGCGTGTTCAGCTCAGCGGGACCCATCATCGTGTCCCTGTTCCTCCTGGTATTCGCATTCACCAGCCTCATCGGGTACTACACCATGAGCGAGTCGAACATCAGATTCATCTCGGACAAGAAGTCGACCGTGTTCGCGGTCCGTGTGCTGATCATCGTCGTAGCATTCCTTTCGTGCATTGCGGGAACAGCCCTCATGGAGCTGATCTGCGACACGTTCATGGCTGCGATGGGCGCCGTCAACATGCTGTGCGTATTCCTGCTCAGCAAGTTCGCGTTCCAGGCCTATGATGACTGGAAGAAGCAGAAGGCAGCGGGAATCGAAGAGCCCGAATTCCACCGTGACGTCCTGGACGATCCGTCCGGAATAACCGAGTGGGAGTGAAAACCATTGCCGGGGGAAACCCCCCGGTCTTTTGTTTCCTGTCAGAGAACCGCGATGTTCTCTGAGATTATCGCATCATCGTGGATCTTGAACCCGAGGATCTCCTCGATCTGGCGGCTGTGCTTTCCGGCGATCTTCTCCAGGTCCCTGGAATCGTAGTCCGTTATCCCCTTGGCGATCACGTTGCCGTTGCAGACTATCTCTATCACGGACCCTCTCGGGAAGCGCCCCTCCACGTTCCTTATCCCGACGGGCAGGAGCGACCTGTGGTCCAGGACCGCCCTCTGGGCACCCTCGTCGACTATGATGCGTCCTACGGCGTATGCCGATTTTATCCAGCGTCTCTTCTTCGTGATCTCGGTGTCCGTGACGAAGACGGTGCCAATGTCGTCACCTGTAGCGGCACGGTAGATCACCTGGTCCTCCCTGCTGTGAGCGATTATCATCGAGCAACCCGCATCATGGCATATGCGCGCCGCGGCCAGCTTGGTCTTCATCCCGCCGGTCCCCACGCCTGAGACGGTGTCTCCCGCCATGTGCATCACCGAACCTATGTCCTCGACGACCGGGATGAGCTTGGCGTCCGGATTGGATGTGGGGTCGCTGTCGAACAGGCCCGCCACATCGGACAGTATGATGAGGAGGTCGGCATCGGTCCTGCTGGCCACTATCGCAGACAGCGTGTCGTTGTCACCGAACTTTATCTCCGCGATGCACACGGCATCGTTCTCGTTGAATATCGGCACCACGCCGTTCTTCAGCAGCGAATCGATCGTGTTGTTGATGTTGACCGCCTGCTCCCTGTCCGAGTAGGTGTCCATGGTCAAAAGGATCTGCCCGACATTCATCCCGTTCCTCTGGAAGCACTCGGACCATTCCCTCATCAGGATGCCCTGCCCGACGGACGCGGCCGCCTGGCGGATGGGGATCTCATGGGGCTTTGGCTTGACGCCCATTGCCCTGAGCCCTATCGGGATAGCACCAGAGGACACTATCAGGACCTCCATTCCCTCGTCTCTGAGACGTCTCACCTGCTCTGCAACGGAATCCATGAAATCCCTGGAGATCGCGGATTTGCTGCGCATGATGGACGATGTGCCTATCTTGACTACAACCCTCGAGACGCCACCCAGCGATTCCTTGCGGGACGCCATCTCACTCGCCTCCGTACGGGTAGGGGATGCTCGACGGGGTGTGCTTGAACTGCCGGCATTCCTTGCCGACGTAGTCCTTCACGACCTGTCCGTTCCCGACGAGGACGTACTTGTAAATCATGAGGCCCTCCATGCCAACGGGTCCGCGGGAGTGGATCTTGTTCGTGCTGATTCCGACTTCCGCCCCCTTCCCATAGCGGTATCCATCGGCGAACCTCGTGGATGCGTTCACGAACACGTCCGCGGAGTCCACCATCCCAGCGAACACCGCCGCATGGGACTTGTCGTTGGTCACTATCGCATCCGTGTGATGGGACCCGTGGGCGTTGATGAACCCTATGGCCTCGTGCATGGAACCGACTACATGAATCGATATCACCAGGTCCCCGTACTCCGTGTCCCAGTCCTCATCGGTAGCCGGAACGGCATCTGGAACGATGACCCTGGCGGCCTCGTCCGCCCTGACCTCCACTCCGTTCTCTCTGTAGAGCGAGACGATGCGGGGCAGGAACGAACCGGCCACGGCAGAGTTCACGATCAGCGTCTCCGCCGCATTGCATACCGCAGGATACTGCACCTTCGAATCCAAGGCTATGTCGCAGGCCATGTCGAGGTCGGCGGCGTCATCCACATACACATGGCATATCCCCGCCGCGTGACCGAGGACGGGGATCTTGGTATGTCCCTGTATGTATCTGACGAACTCGTTGGACCCGCGGGGGATCAGCAAGTCAATGTAATCATGCAGTCCTAGGATCGAATCGATGTCTGACCTCGATTCCATCAGGACGAACGCCTCCTCCGGGACGCCTGCGGATGACACGGCATCACGGAGTATCCTGAACAGGACGCGTATGGAGTTCGCTGCCTCCCTGCCGCCCTTGAATGCTACCGCGTTGCCCGACTTCAGGCATAGGGACATCACCTGCGGCACGACGTCCGGACGGGATTCGAAGATGACCCCGAGCATGCCTATGGGGCAGCGTATCTGATACAGGGTCAGGCCGTCATCCAGGTCGAGTGCGGACATGATCTCGCCTACGGGATCGGTCAAGGACATCACGTCCCTTATCCCCGCAATCATCCCGTCGATCTTGGAATCGTCGATCCTCAGGCGCTTGAACATCGATTCGGATATTTCTCCGGAACGCACAAGCTCCTCGCCAGCGGAGAGATCCTCTGCGTTCGCGGACAGGATCTCCGAGCGATTTGCATCCAGAGCCTCCGCCATGGCAGAAAGAGCCCTGTCCTTGGCTTCCGTGCCCAGGGTCGAGAGTTCGATGGAGGCCTTCTTAGCCGCCATGATCGCAGGAACAAGGTCTGACATGTTGATCGACCGACAATGTATGGTCGTTCTTAAATAACCTGCACTCGGGCAAGTATAAATACGATAAGCGGGTGGGGAATCTCAAGCCGAGATAGCCAAGCCCGGTATGGCGGCGGTCTCGAAAACCGCTGGGGCAACCCTCGGGAGTTCGAATCTCTCTCTCGGCGCCATCCTTCTTCATCGAACCAGATTGATATACGCCCATCGCCATGCACCCGCATGAAGGACTCGGGCAAGTTGTGCGTATTCCTGGCAATATCCATGGCGATCATAGCCCTCGATACTGCCCTGCTGGTTTACACGGAAATGCCCATGTACCTTTACTGGATAATCCTCGTTGTCGCGATGGTCCTGGTATTCCTGCCAATCCTCACATTCAAGGGGACCAGAATAGAGTTCTCGGAATCCGCCATGTCGATCAAGGCCCCGTTCGTGGACCTCTCCCTGGATGTCAGGTCCATACTGTCGGTCGAGATGGTTGACAAGGTCGACATCGGGTTGCGCACCTGGGGATACGGGGGAATCAAACGCGCCTCAGGGGACTTCGCCAGCAAGACACTGGGATCCTACATATTGGCGGCCAGCGACTACAAAAAGCCCATGGTGGTCCTCAGGTACTCCCAGAGATCCGGGAAACCAGGGACTGTGGCGTTCAACCTCGACAGCGAGGAGGCCACCGAAGAGATCTACCGCAGACTCACAGATGCAGGCGTTTCCGACAGGCCGTTCATGGCATCCCCCTCCGAATCCTCATCGTATGGGAGAAGACTGAAGATCATAGCGGGCATAGTCATAGGAACCATCGTCATAGCGATCGTGGTGATGATAGCCGCCATGGGAGCAGGCCACATATCCGCCTCCCTTACGGACGACTCCCTGGTCATCGATGCCACGCTGATGAGCAAGGAGGTGGATTACGACGACATCACTTCCGTGGAGCTCAGAGATGATGTGGACTACGGCACGAGGGTCGGGGGACTCAGCAACAGCAAGGTCCTGACCGGCAATTTCAAAAACGATGAGTTCGGGAAGTACAAACTAGCCGTCTACAAGTCCACACCGACATGCATCGTCGTGCATACGACCGGGAAGACGGTCGTTTTCAATCTGGAATCGGATGCCGCTACGGAGCAGTTCTACATGGACCTCCTGGACAGGATCGATGGAAGCTCCGGCCAGGATGATTCGGCCGCGGTATCGACAGGACAGGTTTCCCGGGTTCCGATGATGAGGTCATGCGGAGCCCAGGGTTCGGAAACACACCCTGCAGGAGAATGAGCGCCCGCTCCGACAGGCTCGCCGGATGCCGTGGACCATCGCTAAGACTGAAATGCCGCACACGCCGTTCACGGATCCGACCATGCATGAAGCCATATCCGGGCGATGATGCCATTTTGGATTGAGAAAGAATGCCGTGGGATGTCCCACGGCTGTTTTGTTAAGCAAGAGTTTCAGTTCGTCAGGTCGTCGATGGTCTCCTGGATCTTGTCACGGAGCTTGGATTTGCTCTTCTTCCCCCTCGAGGACCCTGCGGAGGCGTCGAGCTTCATCAGGAGCTCCCTCTCCTCCTCGGTGACCTTCTTCGGGACGTTGACGGACACCCTGACCATCATATCCCCGCGGGTGGACGAGTTGGTCTTGGGAAGGCCCTTGCCAGGCACCCTGAGCACCGTCCCCACTGCTGTTCCCGGGGGTATCTTGAGCGCGACTTTGTCGCCGTCGATTGCTGTGACCGTCTCCTCGCCCCCGAGGACGAGCTTGGGATAGGACGTGGTGACGCCCGTCCACAGGTTGGAGCCGTCGCGGTCGAACACCTTGTCCTCCTTGACATGGATCACGACGAACAGATCCCCGGCGGGCCCGCCGTTGTACCCGGCGTTGCCCTCTCCCGCGACGCGGAGCCTCATGCCCTCCTCCATGCCCTTGGGTATGTTGAGGGATATGTGGGCGTCCTTGTTGACGCGCCCGGTTCCGCGGCAGTATGGGCACTTCTCCGTATAGCTGCGCCCGGTTCCGCGGCAGTCGGGACAGTCGCTCACCGTGACCATGTTGCCGAACATGCTCTGGCGGACGGACTGGACCTGGCCCTGGCCCCCGCATGTCTTGCATGTGGTGACGTTGCCGTCCTTGCCCCCGGTCCCCTTGCAGGGATCGCACAGCACGGAATGGGGTATGTCCAGGTTCACCTTCTTGCCTTCGAGGACCTCCTTCAGTGTGATCTCCAGGTCGTACCTCAGGGACTCCCCCTGGGCAGGGGAGTTCCTGGACCTGCGGCGCCCTCCGCCGAACATGCTTCCGAAGATGTCCCCGAAGATGTCGCTGATGTCGTCCGCCCTCGTGAAGTCGTCCCAGGTGAACCCGTCCTTTCCGAACTGCTGCTTGACCCCGTCGTGGCCGTACTGGTCGTACAGCTTCCTCTTGTCGGGGTCCGACAGCACCTCGTAGGCCTCGGAGATCTCCTTGAACTTCGCCTCGGCGACCTCCTTCGGCTCGGTGGAGACGTCGGGGTGATACTTCTTTGCCAGGCCGCGGTAGGCCTTCTTGATCTCCTCCGGGGAGGCGGACTTCTCCACCCCCAGGATCTCGTAGTAGTCCCTCGGCATCCCCGTTCACCCTCACTCGTCGTCGACGATCTTATAGTCGGCGTCGACGTAGTCGCCGTCGGCCTTCTCCTGGGACTTCTGCTCGGAGGCCCCCTGGCCGGCCTGCGCACCCTGCTGGGCGCCCTGCTGCTTGGCGGCATCCTGGTAGATCCTCTGGCTGATGGGCTCCATGGCCTTCATCAGCGCATCCATCTTGGACTTGATCTGGTCCACATTGTCGCCCTTGTTGGCTGTCTCCAGGTCGGAGATTGCGGCCTCTATGCCCATCCTCTCCTCCTGTGTGACCTTGTCCCCCAGCTCCTCGAGCGACTTCCTGACGGTGTAGACTGCGGTCTCGGCCTGGTTGTGGACCTCCACCAGCTCCATCTTCTTCTTGTCGGCGTCGGCGAACTTCTCGGCCTGCTTGACCAGCTCGTCGATCTCCTCCTTGCTCAGCTTGTTGGAGGACGCGATTGTTATCTTCTGCTCCTTGCCGGTACCGAGGTCCTTCGCGGAGACATTGATGATGCCGTTCGCGTCGATATCGAAGGTGACCTCGATCTGGGGAAGTCCGCGGCGTGCCGGAGGTATCCCGTCCAGCACGAACCTGCCGAGGGAGGTGTTGTCGGCAGCCATGGGCCTCTCTCCCTGGACGACGTTGATCTCGACAGAGGGCTGGTTGTCCACTGCGGTCGAGAACACCTGGCTCTTCTTTGTGGGGATCGTGGTGTTCCTCTCGATCAGCTTGGTGGCCACACCTCCGAGAGTCTCGATTCCCAGGGACAGGGGCGTGACATCGAGCAGGAGGACGTCCTTCACCTCTCCGGAGAGGACGGCTCCCTGGATGGAGGCTCCCATGGAGACGCACTCCATCGGGTCGATTCCGCGCTGGATCTTGGGTCCGACGATGCTCTCCACGAAGTTCTGGACTATGGGCATCCTGGTGGGTCCACCGACCATGATGATCTTGTCGATCTTGTCGGGGTTCAGGTGGGCATCGCTCATTGCCTGCTCCATGGACTGCCTGCACCTGGACACGATGGGCTCGACGAGCTCCTCGAGTTTGGCGCGGGTGATTGTCTGGATCAGGTGCTTGGGGCCGGAGGCATCGGATGCGATGAAGGGCAGGTTGATCTCCGTCTGCATGGTTGTGGACAGCTCGATCTTCGCCTTCTCGCAAGCCTCGCGCACCCTCCAGAAGGCCATGTTGTCCTTCGCGAGGTCGATCCCCGTCTCCTTCTGGAACTCGCCGATGACGTATTTCGTCAGGGCCTCGTCCATGTCCGATCCGCCCAGCTGGGTGTCACCGGATGTGGACAGGACCTCGAAGACACCGTCGCTGAAGTCCATGATGGTCACATCCAGGGTTCCCCCTCCGAGGTCGAAGACCATGATCTTCTGCTCGACGTCCGATTTGTCCAGGCCGTATGCCAGGGCTGCCGCGGTCGGCTCGTTGATGATCCTCACGACATCCAGGCCGGCGATCGCTCCCGCGTCTTTCGTGGCCTGCCTCTGGTTGTCGTTGAAGTACGCAGGCACTGTGATGACCGCCTTCTCGACGGTCTCGCCGAGGTACGACTCGGCGTCCTTCTTGATTTTCTGTAGGATGAACGCGGAGATCTGCTGCGGGGTGTACTCTTTCCCCAGAGCGGTGACCTTCTCGCTGGACCCCATCTTCCTCTTGACGTTCTTGATGGTTCCGTCGGGATTAGTGACCGCCTGCCTCCTGGCCGGCTCTCCGACCAGCAGCTGTCCGTCGTTCGTGAATGCCACGTAGGACGGGAAGGACTTCCCGCCGACGCTGGTTCCCTCTGCGCTGGGGATCATGGTGGGCCTGCCGCCTTCCATGACGGAAGCGGCGGAGTTGCTCGTTCCCAGATCGATTCCGATTATTCTTGACATGTATCCTCACCTTCCTTCTCAGTTGTCTTCTTTGTGACTTTGACTTTCGTGTACCTAAGTACCTTGCCGTTGAGCGTGTACCCCTTCTGGAACACCTCGGCTATCATCCCGTCGACGTCGCCGTCTACGGTGCAAAGGGCCTCGTGGAACTCGGGGTCGAACCTACCGTCCGCCGGGATCTCCTTAAGTCCGTTGGCCTCCAGGACCTTCATCATGTTGGCCCTGACGCCCCGGATCCCCTTCACGAACTCGGTCTCCTCGTCAACGTGCTCCAGGGCACGGTCCAGATCGTCGACCACTGTCAGCAGGTCGCCGACTATCGATGAGCAGGCGTACTTGCGCTGCTCCTCGGCATCGCGCTGGCTCCTCTTGCGGAAGTTGTCGAAGTCCGCCTGGATCCTGCGCGCCATGTCCAGGTACTTCTCCGCCTGGGCCTGGGCCTCTGCCAGGGGGTCGACGGCCTCCTCGCCCGTCTCCACATTTTCAGACTTATCAGTCATTGGTTGCGCCTCTTAGTGATCGATAATCGTGATAATGAGGGGCCGGAGCCCCTCGGTTTGCTTGAACTTCAGTCGTCCATTCCGGGCATGCCGCCCTCGCCCACCTGGGGCATGGGGCTGGCCCTTGCTGCGATGACGTCGTCGATCCTGAGGATCATGACGGCGGCGTCGGTGGCGGAGTTGATGGCCTGCTTGCCGATCCTGTGGGGCTCGATGACGTTGAGCTTCAGCATGTCCTCGACCTTGCCGGTGTAGGGGTTGAGACCGTCGTACACCTTTCCGGCCTTGTGCTGCTTCCTCATCTGGATGAGTATGTCGATGGGGTCGAGACCGGCATTCTCGGCGAGGGTCGCGGGGATGGACTCCATGGCGGAGGCGAAGGCCTCGATGGCGATCTGCTCCCTTCCTCCGACGGAAGCGGCGTAGTCACGGAGCTGCATGGCGATCTCCATGGCGGCGGATCCTCCGCCGGTGACCATCATGCCGTCCTCGATTGCTACCCTGACGACGGACCAGGCGTCCACGAGGGACCTCTCGACCTCGTCGGCGACGTGGTTGGTTCCGCCCCTGACGAGGACGGAGACGGTCTTGGGGTCCTTGACACCGGTGATGAAGGTCATCACCTCATCCTCGATCTTCTTGAGCTCGACGACGTCGGCGTACCCGAGGTCGCTGGCATCCATCTCGGCGATCTTGTTGATGATGTTGGCGCCGGTGGACCTTCCGAGCCTCTCCATGTCGGACTTCTTGACACGCCTGCAGGCGTAGATGCCCTCCTTCGCGAAGAAGTGCTGGGCGAGGTCGTCGATTCCCTTCTGGCAGAACACGACGTTGGCGCCGGCCGCCTTGACCTTGGCGACCATGTCCCTCAGCATCTTCTCCTCCTCGGCGATGAACTGGGACAGCTGGTTGGGGTCGGTGATCTGGATCTTGGCGTCGATCTCGGTCTTCTTGACCTCGAAGGGCGCGTCGATCAGAGCGATCTTGGCCTGCTCCACGCGCTTGGGCATGTTGGCCTGGACGGGCTCCTTGTCGATGATGAGTCCTTTGACGATGTAGGACTCCTCCATCTTTGCGCCGGCCTTCTTGACGGTCTGGATGTTCTTGAGGTCCACGGTGTACTTTCCGTCCTTGTCCTTGTCGACGACGGTCTTGACGGCATCGACGACCATGTCGGAGAAGTACTCCCTGGAGGCGTTGACCTGCTTGGAGATCATTGCGGTCTGAGCGATGAGCTTCAGGAGTTCGGTGTCCTCGATCGTGACCTTCTTGGAGATGTTCTTCAGGACCTCCTGGGCCTTGTCGTTGGCAAGCCTGTATCCGCTGGCGATGATGGTGGGGTGGACGTTGGCGTCGATGAGGTCGGTGGCCTTCTTGAGGAGCTCTCCGGCGAGGATGACGCTGGTGGTGGTTCCGTCGCCTACCTCGGAGTCCTGGGTCTTTGCGACCTCCACGAGCATCTTGGCGGCAGGGTGCTGCACATCCATCTCCTTGAGGATGGTCACACCGTCGTTGGTGATGACGACGTCGCCGACGGAGTCGACGAGCATCTTGTCCATTCCCCTGGGGCCGAGGCTGCTCCTGACTGCGTCGGAGATTGCCCTGGCGGCGGTGATGTTGTTGAACTGAGCGTCCTTTCCTTTGTCTCTCTTCGTCCCTTCCCTAAGGATGATGACGGGGGCGTTACCCATACCCATACTTGTTCCTCCAAATATTCCTAAATTGGAATGCTAAACGGGATTATGTTAGAACTTCTATATAAACATAACTAGTCTATCCCTCGGAGACATGGACGGTTGGGATGGGCCTGATGGCGGTGGTGACCCCGCCGGGAATCGAACCCGGGTTGTTGGTTCCGAAGGCCAACGGGCTATCCTCTACCCCACGGGGCCAGACGACCCATTAATCAACCAGGATATAGTTATTGCCGACGGAAATCTGTATAAGCACAGGTCAGGATTACCGGCGCATGTCGAAGGTGATCCTGAACCACGGAGCGGGCGGGGAACTCATGCAGGAGTTCCTGTCCAAGCACATCACTAGCCATTTCCCCAAGATGGACGCTGACGTCCCCCTCGATTCGATGGACGACTCCGCCGTGGTCGATGACGTTGTGTTCACCATCGACGGCCACACCGTGAAACCGCTCTTCTTCCCGGGAGGCGACATCGGGGCAATCTCCGTTGCCGGGACTGTCAACGACATATCCGTCATGGGAGCGTCACCCATAGCGCTGGCGTGCTCCGTCATCATGGAGGAGGGCCTTGACATGGACATCGTGGACAGGGTCATGGACTCCATGGGGCGCACCGCCAGAGGCTGCGGGGTCCCGATCGCCACAGGCGACACCAAGGTGGTCGAGTCCGGGGCTGTGGACCAGATGGTCATGGCGACGTCCGCCGTGGGCAAGAGGTCACCCTACCTCGACGCCGACCTTGAGAAGGCCGCCGAATACAGGAAGGTGGAGAACAGATGGTGCACCGACTCCAGCGTAAGGCCCGGCGATGCGATCATCGTATCCGGCTATATGGGCGACCATGGGATAGCCCTCCTGTCGTTCCGCGAGGGCTACGGGTTCGAGAGCGAGGTTCAGAGCGACGTCGCCCCCCTCAACGGGATGATCGCCGAGGGACTGAAGGCCGGTGGCATAGTCGCTATGAAGGACCCCACACGCGGAGGCCTTGCCAACACCCTGAACGAGTGGTGCTCCAAATCGCATGTCGGCATGGAGGTGGACTACTCCGCGATCCCTCTGAGGGAGGGAGTGGTCAACGCATGCGACCTTCTCGGCATCGATGCCCTGTCCATAGGGAACGAGGGCAAGGCAGTCATCGCGGTGGTCCCCGAGATGGCGGACGAGGTCCTGAAGGCCATCAGGCGCACGCCGGAGGGGAAGGACGCTGCCATCATAGGCCATGCCGTGGACGGGCCGGAGAGAGTCGTCCTCAGGACAGAGGTAGGAGGCAAGAGGATCCTCGAGGCCCCGGCCGGCGATCCCGTGCCGAGGATCTGCTGACATCCGCGGTGCCCCGGGCCCCGAGGCACGGTCACCCCTCGCCGGGACAGGAGTTATTATACATCGAACCCATCCCGCCATCGAGGATATCCATGGTGACCTTCCTGCCTTTTCCTGGTCTGAGACCCAGCATGAAAGCCGGCGAGCATGTCGGCGACCGCATCTCCCCGCCCTATGATGTCATCGGGCCGGACTACCTGAAGGAGCTGCAGTCCCATCCCCACAACGTGACCCGGCTGACCCTCAACCCCGATGCCGACCGCAGATATCACGGAGCGAGAAGGGAGCTGGAGGGATGGATCTCCGACGGCAGCCTGAAGCAGGACCAGGACTCGTTCTACATCTACGAGCAGACTTTCGACGACAACGGAACCACCCGTGTCCGCAGGGGAATTGTCGGGGCCCTTAGGACGGAGAAGTACGAGGAGGGCCACATAATCCCGCATGAGGAGACGTTCTCCAAGGTCAAGGCGGACCGTCTGAACCTCCTCAGGGACATGGAGACGCATCTGGAATCGATATTCGGCATCTTCCAGGGCCTCTCGCCCGAGCTGTCCAAGGTCATGAGGAACAACGAATCGCTCCTCTACAGGTACGTTGACGATGCCGGCGTCGAGCACAAGTACTACAGGCTCTCCGACCCGGAGATAACGTCCAGGATCACAGAGGAGCTGAAGGACCAGCAGATGCTGATCGCGGACGGGCACCACAGATACGAGACCGCGCTGAACTACGCCCTGGAGAACCCCGGGGACGAGAGGAAGCAGTTCGTACTCGCCACCCTCGTCCCGGCGGACGATGAGGGACTGGTCATATGGCCGACCCACAGGCTCGTGAAGGCGGGGGACATCTCGGAGAAGAACGCTCTGAAGGGCATCTCCGCTGCGCTCAACGTCAAGGAGGTGGCACGCGAGGACCTTGAGAAGGAGCTGCCCAACCACATGATGGGACTCGTGTTCAAATCCGGCGCCTGCTACGTCGCCGATTACGACGGCAAGGAGGACCCGCTCTGGACGCTCGACACGTACGTCGCCCAGGAGAAGATCCTCAAGGGCGTGTACAAATCCGACGAAGGTAAGGCCGAGGTCTCCTACGATGCAGAGCTGCCCTCCGTTATGGAGAGGATGGACGCCAAGGAGTTCGACCTCGCCATAGTCCTCAACGACCCCAGCCTCCAGAAGATATGGGACCTCTCCATGATCGGGAAGCGCATGCCCAAGAAGACCACGTTCTTCTTCCCGAAGATCTGGTCCGGGTTCGTCTTCTACAGGATGGCCTGACGGCCTTCAAAACGGGGCCTCGCCCCTTCATTTCCCATTTTCCATAGTTTTTGAAGAATACGGCACGACAATACGGCAATCGATGGAACGTATGGAAAAGATGGAGCCGCCGATGGGAATCGAACCCACGACCTATGCCTTACCAAGGCATCGCTATACCCCTTAGCCACGGCGGCGTGTGTAAGATGGCGTATTAGCATCTGATTCATAAACCTTTGGTCTGTGAATCCGGGGGTTCCGCCCCGAAGGGCGGTAAATGGTTTGCGAATTCCTCATTCCGACGTCATTCTGCGCTTGGAGAGGAAACTGGGGCCCTTCCAGCTCCAGTCTCCCATCAGGTGCATGAGAGCCGGGACCACGTACGGAACGACGAACAGGGAATCCACGAGGATAGCGAATCCGAGCGCGAATCCCATCTCCTGAAGCATGGCGGAACCGGAAAGCAACAGCGTCAGGAATGTTCCTCCCATGACGAGCCCGCACAGCGTGATGATCGACCCGGACCTGGCGACCGCGTCTGCTATCGCCTCGTCGTTCGACATGCCCTTGAGCTTGCCCTCCCTTATGCGGGTGGTCAGCAGGATGTCGTAGTCCATTCCTAGACCGAGGCATATGACGAACAGCACTATGGGCACTATCCATATGACATCGGTGGAGAGGGCCTGCGCGAACAGGAGCTGCAGCACCCCGAGTGTCCAGACCACGCTCATCATGATCGTTGCCAGGGAGCGCAGAGGCGTGAAGTACGAGCAGAGAACCACCAGCAGGAGGATGTAGATTAGGACCATGACACCTGCCTCTATCCAGTGGAACTGGCTGTCGACGACTTCAGATATGTCGTACAGCGTGGCAGGGGTCCCGAGCACCCAGGTGTCCTTCATCCAGGTGTTCTCCTCCGCGAGGCTCTCCATGACCTCCCTGGCCTTTACGACAGAATCCATGGATGTCTGGGACATCGGCTCGTCCTTGACGATCACCATCATCTGGACGTACATGCCGTCGTTGGACACGAGGCTCGCTCCGATGTTGATGGAGTAGTCTATCAGGGAGGCGACGGGAGCGGACATGGTCGCTGACAGGGGGATGACGGTCTCCGGCGTGAGCCCCCACCCGTACGCATCGAAGAACTTCTCCAGAGGCGTCGACACGGTGTCGGGAATCTGTGAGAGGACCGCCCTGTTCACAGACTCGGGTGCGATGAGTTCGGCCGGATAGCCTGCCGCAACCAGCGCCTGATATCCCATCTGGTAGAGGGCGGCCCACGACGTGGGCCCCATGGCATAGCTAACGTTGCTGTCCGCCTCCATGAAGCGGCTCTCGAACGTGGACATGGACATCAGGTATCCTGCCCCGGCCTCTGTCCATTGCAGTATGCCGACGCCGTCCGAGATCTGAGTGACGGAGGCTATCGGGGATTCCAGCTCTATGAGGGCATAGGTGGGCATCATCAGGCCTCCGTCCGCATTGCTTATGATGGCGTCCACACCATCCTTCGCTTCGGAGTCAGGCATGACGCTGATCATGTCGAAGGAGTCCTCGGACGTTACTGCGACATACCCAAGGGGCACTGTGAGCAGTATGGCTACGGCGACGATTGCGCCTGCGTGCTTTATGGAGAAGCGGCCTGCCCAGTTGAAGTACCTCTTCCCGGTTTCGACCATCTTCCCGTATGCGCCGGAGCGCATCTTGCTGCCTTCCCTGTAGGAGTCTATGGTACGGGGCCAGAACACCTTGTCCCCGACAAGCGCTATTATAGCGGGTATCAGAGTAAGCGCCGCGAGCATGGCCATGACTATGCCCAGGGCGAGGACCATGGCCATGGTCGAGACGAGCTCGTACGTGCAGAGTGACATGACGGCGAACCCGATTATGACCGCCAGGCCTGATGTGAACACGGACTCCCCTGCCCACTTCACGGCCTCCTCGAGCGCGGCATCCTTGTCCGCACCCTTCTTGCGCTCCTCTCTGTACCTGGACACGATGAATATGCAGTAGTCGCATCCTGCGCCCAGCATCGAGACGAGCACGATTACGTTGGTTATGTAGAATATATCCAGGAACCCTCCGAGGAAGTACGTAAACGCCAGCACTATCCCGTAGGACGTTCCGACGACCATCGGCGGCACGGCGGCCGTGACCAGGGTCCAGAAGAACAGACCTAGCAGCACGAATATGAGCACTATGGAAAGCGGATCGATCCTGGAAATGTCCTTGTTCGCGCCTTCCATCGTGTCGTACGCGATGGGCACGGAGCCGGTGACATACGTGGCCTGGTCAGCCATGCCCGACGACTCCTTTGCTTGAGATATGGCATCCCTCAGGTTGCCGACTTCGTTCATCGCTGACAGCTCATCGCTGAATGAAAAGGACAGAAGCAGGACGCCCTCCCCTGAATCGGAGTTGCTGAAGGAGCCTATTACGCTGTAGCCGACGTTCCCGTCGAACTTGGAATCCAAGGCCTTTCCCAACTCGCCGGAATCTATCAGACCGGCCTCGATCCTGGAGAGGCCATCGTTATCGCTGTAGGGGATCGCCAGGATCACATCCCCGCTCAATTCACCATTGAAATGCTCGCCGACGATCTCGCTCCCGTCGGCGGATTCGGAATCGAAGCCACCCATGGACGTCATGTCGTAGTTCAAGACGTCTCCTGCCTGCATCGCGAACGGGATGGCCACTATCAGGGCCACCACCCATATCGCGATGATCGCGCCGGGGTGCTTCTGGACGTGTTTTGTATAGTTCTCAAACACACGATCACTCCATGAGCATGCTCAAATTTCTTCTGGTATTTAATTATGTTGAACATGCTCAAATTTTAATCGAAACATAATTGGAAGTCGCTCGGCGTAAATCAGCACCTCTGAGCCATTTTTATAAACCAGAAGGATGATGAATCGAAAGGCGAGATGATGTCACCCCCATTGGATAGAGCTGCCCAGTCCACCAAGCGCGCAGAGCGCACTGAAGAGACCAGACAGCGCATCATCGAGGCATCCATCGAGCTTTTCATGGAGCAGGGATATGACAGGACCACGACCCGGCAGATCCTGCAGAGGGTCGGGATACTGAACGGGAGCCTCTACAACATATACAAGAGCAAGGAGGACATCTTCTCCGACATCGTCGTCACTGTCATGAGGGACACCCTCAGATGGGCAGATGCTCGCCTCCCTCCGGATTCCCCGCTGTGCCTCAGACTATGCTTCCCAATGTGCATACAGGTGTATGCCTCCAATCGGTCTGAGCGCATAGCCGAGCTACTCGTCATGGCTCATAAGAGAAAGGGGATACGCAAGAAGATCATGGAAATGTTCCAATCCTGGACGCAGCTGGATGATGACGAGCAGATCATCAGATTGGAGCTGTGCAGATCCGCGGTCGGGGGACTCGTGGAACGCATATACGAGGAGCCGGAAACTGTGGATGAGGAGAAATCGATGAGGATCATCGTAGAGATGGTCTCGAAGATGATGGATCTCCCCTGCCCGGACGCGAACAGGATGGTCGGTACCCTGATGTGCGCGTTCCGCGACGGGGACATGGTCATCTGCGGAGTCCGCATCTGATGCCCAACATTTATTTCGGACATCCTTCCTTAAAGGCCGCATGAAGAAAGAGATGAGCTCCTTTGACGTCCGTTCGGTCGTCAACGAGATGTCTGCCCTCAAGGGCGCCCACATGGACAAGATCTTCCACTGGGGCGCTGGGAACGTCCTCTTCAGGATAAGCGTCCAGGGCGAGGGGAAGAAGGAGCTCTTCTTCCGCGACAAGACTTGGCTCTACACCCCGGCGGTGAAACCCGAGGTCCCTAACGTCCTCACCTCTTTCGCCACGTTCCTCAGGAAGACCGTGGACAATGCCCGCATAGGCGATGTCAGGCAGGTCGGATTCGACCGCATAGTCATAATGGACCTCTCCAAGGCCGACGGAGACTACCAGCTGGTGTTCGAGCTCTTCGGCGGAGGGAACGTGCTCCTCGTGAAGGGCGGGATCATCCAGACATGCCTCATCCAGAAGACCTGGAGGGACCGCAAGACGCGCCCCGGCGAGGAATATGTGATGCCGGAGGTCAAGTTTGACCCGTCCAGATCCACGGAGGACGATTTCTTCAGACTGTTCAGGTCGTCCGACGCCAACACTGTAAGGACCCTGGCGTCCTCCGTCAAGCTGGGAGGGCAGTATGCCGAGGAGATATGCTTCCGTGCAGGCGTGGACAAGGATGCTCCGGCGCAATCCGTGGACGACGACTCCGTGAGGCTCATGTACCGCACCATGACAGAGATCATGGGCATAATCCTGGAATCCCCTCAGCCCACCGCCTACATCGAGGACGGCAGGATAGTGGACTTCACCCCGGTGGCGTTCCAGTCCCACTCTGGCATGGAGTCCCGGAGCTTCGGGACCATGTCGGAGCTCATCGATGCTTTCATGGCCGACTCCGACGCCGTCCAGGAGGAGGCATACGTGTCTCCGGAGATCATCAGGCTGGAGAAGAGGATAGCCAAGCAGGAGGAGACCCTGGACGAGTACAGATCCGAGGAGGAGGGGTACCGCAGAAGGGCTGAGGCCCTTTACACGGAGTATCAGAAGGCGAGCGAGCTTCTGGCGGTTCTGTGCGAGCAGTCCTCCAAGCTGACCTGGGAGAAGCTTACCGAGGGAGCGTCGAAGATCCCGTTCGTCAACGGCATAGACCCCTCCAAGGGAACCGTCACCTGCACTCTCGCCGGAGAGACCATGACCCTGGACTACTCCAAGGGACTGGACGCGAACGCCTCCGACCTCTATCAGAAGGGGAAGGAGATAGGGGGCAAGGCGGACAAGGCCGCAGAGGCTCTTGCCGAGAGCAGGAGGGAGCTGGAGAAGCATCTTGCCAACGCCGAGAAGGAGAAGAAGCTCGCGGCCGAGAGGGTCCAGCCTACGAAGCAGTTCTGGTTCGAACGCTACAAGTGGTTTTTCACATCGGGCGGGAGGATGGTCATCGCCGGGAGGGATGCCCACTCCAACGACAACATAGTGAAGAAGCACCTCAAGGACGGCGACCTCTACGCCCACGCAGAGGTCCACGGCGCCCCATCCGTCATCGTGAAGGACGGGGCCAAGGCATCCCCCGAGGAACTGCGGGAGAGCTGCCAGTTCGCTCTCGCCCACTCGAAATCGTGGATAGCTGCCCTTGCGGAGGGTACCGCGTTCTGGGCATATCCGGACCAGGTGAGCAAGACGCCGAATCCCGGGGAATTCGTCCCTCGCGGGGCGTTCATCATACGCGGCAAGAGGAACTATGAACACCATCTGCCTCTCGAGCTTGGAATAGGAGAGATACTCTTCCAGGGGGAGAGAAAGGTCATGTGCGCTCCGCTTCAGTGCTTCGAGGGCTGCGAGAAGCTGCTGGTCATCCGCCCTGCCGAGAAGAAGAAAGGAGTCAAACCAGGGGCAATCGCAGACAGATTCGTCGTCCCGGAGGAGGAGATCTCCAGGATACTGCCGCCAGGAGAGGTTGAGATCGTCAGAGAAGTCTGGCCAAAGGAGGAGCCGGAGGCAGAGTGACCTGCCGCCGACAACGGTTTTATACTCCGAACGGTGCTACCGCTCCTCTATTAGAGCATGCTCAAAACATTATCAGACCATACAACGGACGAGAGCCTCGGGCAGTCGCGAGGGAATCTTCGCCCTATGGACATATACTGATGGAAAACGGTTTAAATCCACCAGCTGTCCAGATTTCACAGTTAATACTGTGGAGAGATAAAATGGCAGATTCCAAAATCAACATCATAGGGATCCTCGGCATTATCGGTGCGATCCTGATGATCCTGGCCGTTTTCCTCAACTGGGTGGACATCTCGTATTCCAGTTCCATAATCGGATTCGAGTCCACCGACAGTGTGACGGGATGGGACATTTCACAGCAGAAGACGCTTCGGAGAGTACATCATACTACTATGTGCCGCTTTTGACGCTCATAGCAGGAGTCATTGGGGTGATAGCAACCATCCTCCCGGTCGCAAGCAACAGCTCTGGGATCAACAAGGGGTTCGGATTCCTCTCGCTGATCCTCGCCATAGTCTCGCTGGTGTTCCTCCTGCTCTTTAAGGGAGATGTTTCCGCAGACATATTCGATCTGGGAGACCTTGCGAAGGTGTCTCTGAACATGGCCATCGGATTCTGGATATCCATAGCGGGCTCTGCCCTGATGATCATAGGCGGAATCGCGAGCATCGCAAGAAAGACCGCCTGAAACACCCTTTCACAAACCCCTTACCTTCTCAATCCCCATAGCCGTCGCTGGCAGAGAAAAAATGGTGCCCGCGCCGGGATTCGAACCCGGGTCAAAAGATCCGCAATCTCACAGGATATCCAAGCTACCCCACGCGGGCAAAAGCTGCGGAAATTTGAATGTTAAGGCGTTTATGCCTCAGGGTGAGACAGGTAGCGGGTGATGTAACCGGCAATCCTGTTCCTCATCTTCACCGATGAGACATCCGTGAGTGTGCTGACCATCTCCTTGTTAGCCTCGAAGTCCTTGCTGAAGGCCTGAGGGTACTTGTTGAGGAGCTCGATAGACACTCTCTTGATGTAGGTGGGTCTGATTCTTCCCATATCATTCACCGAGTGAACCCGATTAAGGGGATGCCCTATTTAAAGCTTATCCGGATTGAAATCTCCCGATGCGAGCAGTCCGATCTTCCATGCTGGTATGTGGCAGTACCCGCCTGGATTGCGCTCCAGATACCTCTGATGATAGTCCTCCGCTGGAGACCAGAACGTCAAAGGCCCGCACTCGGTGTGGAACTCGGCATGATTCGAGGACTCCTCCGACATCCTGTCGCGGATGATCCTTCCTGAATCTTCATCGACCCAGTAGACTCCTGTACGGTACTGTATGCCCCGGTCGTTCCCCTGACCGTCCGCCTGCTCGGGGTCGATAAGGAAGAAGAATGCGGACAGGATGCCGTCGAGCGGAATGACGGATGGGTCGTAGACCACCCTCACCGCCTCCGCGTATCCGAACCTGCCAGAACAGACCAGCATGTAGTCCGGGATGAAATGGGGGTCGCCGTTGGCGTACCCGCAGAGGGTGGAGATAACCCCCGGGACGCCCCGGAATGCCTGCTCTAGGCCCCAGAAGCATCCTCCTGCCAGATACACCTCGCGGCTGTCCCCCGCGGAACTCACTCAATCAGCCTCGCAATCCACTTCTTCTCCTTCCTGGAGATCTTGCCGTCGACGGAGCAGGCCATCATGCAAACCAGGATTATGTCGTTCTTCAGCTCGGGGGAGACCAGTCCGATGAGGTCCACCATCTTGTCCATGGCCTCCTTGTACTCCTTGGGCTTGTCCAGACCGAGTGCGTGGAATGCCTCATCCGCATCCTTGTAGGTCGTATCCACTCCGGACACCAGGTCCAGTATGGGCTTTATCAGAACGAACTCCTCCTCGGTGAGCTTGCCGTCAGCGGCAACAGCGCACAGCATGAAATCGGAGTATATGCCGAGGGCGTCCAGGCTGTCCCCCGTTATCTCCGAGAGCCCGGCTATTATGCCGACGGATTTCTCGCCGATTATGGTGTTGAACGTGGCTGGATCCATGCGCTCCAGCACTTCGCAGAGTGTGTCGAAATCGCTCATGAATTATACACGTCGCATATGGTTTATAATCGAAACCCTGGAACGTTCACTTTCTCCGTAAGGTTTCAGCGACGCCTCGGGGAGCCGCATGATAGCTTTCCCTCGGGGCATGGACCCCTTACGCACGGAGGACCCGCATTCTTGAAGATTACAGGGGAGGTCTCGAGGCATATCTCGAGCATCCTGTCCGCCATCTCCCTTATCTCCCACTGGGCACGATTGCAGCATCTGAGCGAGAAGAAATGCAGGAGCTCCCTGGCATTCATCGTTATGGTGATGTTCGTGGTGCATCCGTTGGGAAGGAGATACCTGGCGTCCTCCGCAGGGATGCCCATGGCCTCCAGCTTGGCGTAGGCCTCCCAGATGACCTTCATTGTGTCTTCGAACACCTTCATCGCATCCCCGCTACCCTCGACCGTATGGGGGGTGACGAAGCTGGGCTCGGACATGGAGACATAGCGCTGGCTCTGCTGGGAGTAAGATGCCATCCTGTGCCTGACCAGCTGATGCGTGAGGGCCCTCGACACCCCCTCGACAGAGAATGTGAACACCGCGTGCTCTATGACCGAGTGGTGACCCATCCCTACGATGCGGGAGAGGACCCTGTCGGAATCGACATCCTCCAGTATCTCATGGGCGGGCCTGCTGGAATAGCATGAGTTTCCTGCGGCCGCGCAGATAGCGTCGGCGTTGTCGGTATGCGCTATAAGTCTGACTATCATCTCTCGGCATCCCCCTTCCAAACCATCGCCTTGACCCTGTCCAGCCTCTCCTGGTCCATGAGGTCGGCCAGCCTGATCTTGCGGACCTCCGGATCCTTGAGGATCCTGCATATCCCCTCGACATGGGCGTCCCCCACAACGACGACCATGTTGGAGAACCTGCCGGATGCCTCGTTGATCTGCTCCGCCATATGCTCGTTACGTTCGTCGATGAGCTTCCTGACCAGGGTCGGATACCTGCGGCGCATACCCTCGATGTAGGCCTCCTCGTTGTCCGCGAACTCGCTCTGGACCTTGTCCACCTTGCGACGGCCGCCTATGCTGTCCGAGATGCCGGACATCCGGTAGCGAAGCCTCTCCTTTACGGACATCTCCGCCCACATGGAGTTCATGACCTCCATGACGTCGGTATCGATGGGCAGGATCTCGGCACCGACGAGCTTACCGGCGTTGACGGCGGCGAGGAACTCCCCGCCAAGCTCGGCGCCATACTCCTCGGACATCCTTTGCTGATAGCGGGAGGTCTGCTTGTATATAGCGGACATCTCCGGCGCCTTCGCTCCCGCCTCCTCCTGCCCGCCCTTTGACGCTGCCATGAGGGACATGTACCTGGACACATCCAGCTCGATCAGCACGGCATCCGGCCAGGTGTTCTTGACGATGAACGACACGGGCTCCGCCAGATTGAACACGTGGCCTGTGCCGATGATCGTTATCATGGTTGGAGGATGGCGGTAACCGTTGTAAATGTTGCCATCGGGAGCCCCAACGATTGAATAGCAAACGGGCGATTGGCACTCATGTCGGCCATATCCGTCCGCAACCTGGTGAAGTCGTATGGGGACGTCAGGGCGGTGGACAGCATATCATTCGATGTCCCAGAGGGATCGTTCTTCGCATTCCTGGGACCAAACGGTGCAGGCAAATCCACGACGATATCCATCATCTGCTCACTCCTCGACCATGACTCCGGGGAGCTGAAGATCTTCGGCAGGGACGTCAACGACCCCGACGTCAAGAGGGACATCGGAGTTGTTTTCCAGGACCCGATGATGGACCCGAGGCTTACCGTCAGGGAGAACGTGACGGTGAGGGGATGCCTGTACGGGCTCCACGGAAGCGATCTGGACGCGGCCGTAGGATCCGCCCTGGAGAAGGCGGACGCCACGGACTTCGCCGACCGCCACTACGGGAAGCTCTCGGGGGGCCAGAGGCGCAGAGCCGACATAGCCAGGGCCCTCGTGCACGGCCCCAGGCTGTTGCTGCTGGACGAGCCGACATCGGGGCTGGACCCGAAGACCAGGAAGCACATATGGGACATGGTGATGGGCCTCAACAGGGGATCGGGCATGACCGTCCTGCTTACGACCCACTACATGGAGGAGGCGGCCGATGCGGACGATGTCGTCGTGATCGACGGCGGGAGGATCGTCGCTCATGGGACGCCGTCCGAACTGAAGGAGGAGTACAGCACCGACAGGATGACCCTTGTGGCCAAGGACGCTGACGAGGTCAGGAGGAGGCTGGAATCCGAGGGCATCGGATTCGAGGAGAGCCGCGGGACGTTCTCGATTCCGCTGAGGACGACCCTCGAATCGGCATCGATCATACAGCTGCTGCTTGACATTGTGGAGTCCTACGAGGTCAGAATGGGAACTCTGGACGATGCGTTCATACGTATCACAGGGGGGCAGGGCGAATGAATGCCGTGCTCGCCCTCGCCAAGCGCAACTCCCTGTGCTACTTCAGGGACCGCGGCGCGGTGTTCTTCTCCCTGATGGCTGTCCTGATCGTCGTGATGCTGTACCTGCTTTTCCTCAGGAACATGCTCATCGACAGCTACCCGGACACTCCGGGGATGGGGAACCTTGTCGATGCATGGGTGCTGTCCGGGATACTTGGGATAGTCCCCGTGACAACGTCGGCCGGAGCCCTCCAGACTCTCGTGACAGACAGGGAGAGTGGAAGGATCCGCGACTTCCTCGTCACGCCCATGAGCCCTGCGGCCTTCGCGGCAGGGAACATCATCAGCACCTTTGTCGTCGGCATCGTCATGAGCGCGGTGACGCTGGCCATCTGCCTGGTGTACCTGTACGCCACAGGGTGTCCCCTCTCTGTGACGGGAGCGGCCGCGAGCGCGATCCTGTTGATCCCTTCGGCCCTCTCGGCATCCATCATAATGTATGCGATCTGCTCGTTCATAAGGACAAGCGGCGCGTTCTCGGGTCTGTTCGTCGTGGTTAGCGTGCTGATCGGGTTCCTGTGCGGGATATACATGCCCATGGGGACGATGCCCTCGGCCATGCAGACCATCGGGACCCTGGTTCCGGCGAGCCACATGGGGGCAGTGTTCAGGAACCTCCTGGCGGGCGAGGCCATGGACGAGGCGTTCCTTGGCGCTCCTGCCGAGACGGTGGATGCGTTCAGATCCGACATGGGATTCGACCTCTTCCTAGGAGGGTTCCAGTTCGATGCTGCGACCAGCCTTCTGTACGTGCTCGGCATAACCGCGGTGTTCTTCGCCGTGGCCGTGGCGATGGTCGCCAGGAAGCGGTGATGCACCCTCTTATAGGGGAGCCCGGCATATGGGGACCTCATGAGGAAATACGATCTCGTCTGCTTCGACATGGACGGCACTCTCACGAAGCTCAGGAGCTCATGGTGCTGGGTGCATGAGTGCTTCGAGGTCAACAACGAGGAGGCATATCAGGCGTTCGTCAACGGCGAGATCGACGAACCTGAGTTCATGAGACGCGACATAGCACTCTGGACATCGAAGAGGCCGGATGTCACGATCGATGAGATCGCGGTGCTGTTCAGGGATATGCCGCTCATCGGCGGCATACAGGAGACCATCGCCTGTCTGAGCGCCAACGGGATACGGTCCGTGATCGTCAGTGGGGGGATAGACCGCGCCGCCGCCATGCTGACCCTGGAGTTCGGGTTCGACGACTACGTGGCCGACGAGATCTGCTCCAACCCAGACGGCACCCTAACCGGCGAAGGCAGGATGAACGTGGATCTCAAGGACAAGGGAATCAACGTGAGGAGGTTCATAGAGAAGTACGGGACGGTCCCCGAGAGGACCGTGTCCGTGGGCAACTCGTTCACCGACATCCCGATGTTCAAGAACTCCGGGATGTCAATAGCTTTCAACCCCACAGACCCGTGGACGCAGGAGGCGGCTACCCATACCGTGTTCTCGGACAACATCGCCGACATCCTGGACTACATCCTGGCGGACGACCCGATGTGACCCGTACGGCTAGGCCCTTCCCTGCAGGGGAATCTGGCGATGTGCCGTCGGCTAACAGTCGAACCGATCGGGCCGGAACACATGGCATTTCCGGAGTTGGGATGAATCGGACGTCCGTGCAGTGGCGCACTACCTACTGGGCGACTGGCTTCCGTTCGGGGACTCCGCCCTCCTCCTTTGGGACCAGCGTCACTCGTCCTCGTCGTCATCGAGTATGTAGTCGCTCTCGTCGAACTCCTCGTCGTCATCGAAGTCCAGCACATCGTACTGCTTCCTGCGGTACTTGCCGTAGATCCTGGTGATGTCCCTGGCCTCGGCAGAACCCCTCTTGACCAGGCTGTGCTTGGTCTTTATCGCATGTATGAGGCAGTCGAAGTCCTCGAACTCGATCTGCGTTCCGACTACGAACTCGTCGTCCGGCTCTGCCTGGACCCTGAGGGAGTACGTCTTCTGGCCGTCATTGACCGAGACTTTGACATTCAGTATATCGAAGCGCTTGACCCAGAGCTTCTTGACCTTGGTTGCAAGGGCCTTCTTGACCGTGGAGCCGTTCTCGACATCTATGTGCGTCACACACACGAGCCTCCCGTCATCCAGTTCGAACTCGTCGTCGATCTGGATGATATCGTTGCTCTCGATGGTCGTCTTGGTGGTCTCTGACACATCCCCGTCGCTGAATACCACGGGGACCTCGATGAGGGAGGGGATCTTGATGGTCTCGCTGGTGACGCGCCCGCACCCCGTGCATCTGAACGTGCCCTCGATGGTGGCCTTCCCCATCCTCCCCTTGAGGATGGTGTGCTCTGTTTCGTCCCCGCATTCGGGGCACTCGTATACGATGGTGTCAGGCATCTCTCTCTGTTTCATGGATCTCACCTGTCCGTCATGAACGGGAAACCGTGCCCCGGGATGACTACATCAGCGTAATCCCGAATCCTCTTAATGCTTTCCATCGCCAGCCTGCGGTCCGTGTTCAGGGCCGGCGGGACGTTCTTGAAGAAGTTGTCCTCAAGGGGTATCGCGTCTCCGGCGATGACATAGTGCCTGTCGGCATCGACGAAGACGCTGCTCTCCTCCGTGCAATGACCGGGTGTGTGCACCATGGTCACACCCTCGCAGATTCTGAACTCGTCCTCATCCACGATCACGACCCCCGGGATCTCCGTCTTCCCTCCGCGGTGCACATACACCTTCGCCTGGGGATACAGGTCGAGATTCCCGATGTGGTCGCTGTGGGTGTGGGTCAGGATGACCGTGTCCACATCCTTTGGGAACACCCCTATCTGCTTGAAGGACGTCTTGACCGCGGGCCTCATGTACTTGGTGCTGGGGTCCACGACTATGAGTCTCCCAGGGGCGCGGATGAGGACGGATGTGGAATGCGCCTCCAGGACGTTCCCGTCCCCGTCCCTGCTGAGGCTGCCCACTGCGAGGATGTCGAGCTGAATCATGCCTGGGAATCGCATCCCAACTATAACGTATGATGCCGGGCGCGCCCATATTAACCATCACGGCATCATCATGGGCATGGAATACGACCCGGAGCTGATCATCGGGGAGGACCCCGAGGTGTACCCGCCTTCGGAGGACAGCATCCTCCTGATCGAATCGCTGGACGTCCGCGAGGATGAGAGGGTCCTGGAGGTGGGATGCGGGTCAGGCGTCGTGTCGATCCACTGTGCCAGGAACGGATGCATCGTCACCGCTGGGGATGTGAACCCGCGCGCTGTCGCCCTGACGAGGAGGAACGCGGAAGCTAACGGAGTCCCCGTCGATGTCGTGGAGACGGATGTCTACAGCTCTGTGAACGGCATCTTCGACACCATAGTCTTCAACCTGCCTTACCTGCCCGTGGACGAGGAGGGGCTGCTCGCCAAAGCATGGTCCGGGGGGCCGGACGGGCTGGGGCCTCTCCCGGAGCTCCTCGCCGGTGCACCGGACCACCTCGTCCCAGACGGCAGGGTCGTCATCGTGGTGTCATCCCTCACGGAACCTCGCGCATTGGAGGATGCCCTCCGCGGGCTGGATGTCAGGACCATAGGGGAGATGAGGCTGTTCTTCGAGAAGCTGTCGGTGCTCGAGATCAGGTTCCCTCACTGACCCCCATCCATCGAGACCTCCGCTGCCTCGGACCTGGGATAGGGGCGGGCGGACAGGAGCATCAATGCGGCGAACATCACCACGACCAGGGCCACGTACCAGCTCATGATCGTCAGCACCCCGTACTCCCCCGGGATCATCCCGACGACCAGATTCGGGATCGCCGCCCCGCCGTACGATGTCAGGTAGATCAGGGAGAACGTGCTTGCCCTCTGGGGCTTGGAGGCGCGCGAGATGATGTCCGTAACGCTTGAGGTGAAGGCTATGCCCTGCGAGACCCCTGCCAGTACGCTGAACGCTATGAAGCCCCACAGCAGACCGAGGCTCAGGGAGACGTACATCATGGCTATGCACGCAGTGTAGGACGCCATCCCCCACCTCTGCGCCTGACGGGTCTCGAACCTCTTGGCGAAGAAGCTCCCGACGACATTCGGGAGAAGGAGGGACGTGAAGACCCCTGCGGCGATGAAGGCGTTGTCCGTGCCGGCCATCTCCAGGGCGATCGTGGAGCTGAAGGACTGCGAGAACCCTCCGACGGCCCATGTTCCGACGAAAACCATCGTGGATGCGAGATACAGCCTCAGAGCACCCGCGGGTAGGGCGAACCTCGGGATGAACGAGCAGGCAAGGCCGGGCTTGCGCTCCATGGTCTCCCTCGCCAGGAGGATCATCACCATTATCACGCATATGACGGCGATGACGACCTCGAAGTAGCCTGTGTACGTGATCTCGGTGTAACTCGCTATCCCGCCGGAGACGAACGCCCCGGTCGACAGCCCGAGCGTAGGCGCGCTGCTGGTTATCATCGGGCCGACCCACTTCGGGAGTCCCGCGGACAGGTCCACGACATAGGCGGCTATGGTGCTGGACCCCAGACCGCTGGCAATACCCTGTATGAGCCTGCCGGCCATGAGCATCTCCGGACTTGATATGTACGCGAAGGTCAGGCATCCGCTTATGGAGACGCAGAGGATGATTATCGTCGCCGGCCGGCGGCCGATGTGGTCGGAGATCCTGGACATGAACATCAGGGGTATCACTGTCCCCAGGAGGTACCACATGGATGCCATCGAGAGCTGGGAGTGCGTCAGCCCCATCTGCTCCTGGAAAAGCGTGTAGAGCGGGATGGGGGACCCCGATGCGAAGTACAGGACCACAAGTGCGCCTGTGGCCCCTATGAATCCAACCCTGGTTCTCAGACTGCCGCCCGACATCTCGTTCAGTCCCTGATGAAGTTGGTCCTGATCCATGGCTCCGGTTCGGGCATGCGTATCCCCGCCTCCCTCCCGGCTTGTATGCACTTCAGCATCCAGGCCATGTTCCTGGCCAGGGTGCGCATGGTCTGCATGCCCTCCTCGTCACGGATGACCTCCTCGGGAGTGTTCCCGTGCACCTGGTTCCAGTACTGGGACGGGACGACGGGCATGCCGGATATCGTGAAGTACTTGTTCAGACGGTCGAACGCGGCTGATGCCCCGCCCCTGCGGCAGGAGACCACCGCCGCCCCGAGCTTTCCGGCCATGCACCCGCCGCTTGCATAGAAAAGCCTGTCGGAGAAGGCGCAGATCTGCCCGCTTGGCCCCGCGTAGTAGACCGGGGACCCCAGGACGACAGCGTCGAATTCGCCTATGCGCTCGAGAGTCCTGTTGACGATGTCGTCTATGGAGCACCCCCGCAGTGATCCCTTGCAGGACCCGCATGCCCTGCACCCGGGAACATCCCCCTTCCCTATCCAGAGGATCTCGGAATCCACACCCTCTTCTCCGAGAGTGTCGGCTACCTCCTTCAGCGCAGTGTATGTACATCCCTTCTCATGGGGGCTCCCATTGACAAGCAGAACTTTCATGAAATCACGACCGGACGCCCTCTCGGACGCCACGGTCGCTTTCAGAACAAGGGTAGTACTTTAACCCATCCATCTCGGATGGACCCGGGCGTATGCCCGGGTAAGCCGTTTGACATGGTCATCCAAGGAGCTTCTGGATAGCCTTCACGAGGAGCTCGTTGGCCTGCTTGCCGTCGACCTTGCCCCTCAGGGCACCCATGACCGGCCCCATTAGGCCGCCAATGGCGCCCATGCCCTTCTCGCGAACGAAGTCCGCACGCTCGTTGACGATCTTCTCGATGACCGAGGCCGCCTCGTCCGAGTCCATGGCCTCCAAGCCGAGCTTCTTGATCGCATCCTCCGCGGATGTGCCGACCGCCATCTCCCTCAGGAGCGCCGGGAGGGCCTCCTTCGCGAAGCGCCCCTCCTTCAGCATTCCGAATACGCCGATGATCATGTCGTCCGTCAGCGCCCCGGTGTCGATGCCGTCGTGCTCCATCTCCGTGTAGGTGTTGAGGAACATTGTGGCCGCCACAGGGGCCATTGACCTGTCCTCGGCGATCTTCGAGAACAGTTCGTCGTTGGACTGCCTGACGATCTGCCTGGCCTGCTGCGCGTTGATGCCGTACTGCTCCACAAGGCGCTTCTCGATCTGCTCCGGGAACTCCGGCATGTTGTCCCTGACGGACGCCATCCTCTCCTCGGTTATGAGGGTGGGCGGGACATCGGTCTCCGGGTACATCCTGGCCGCGCCGGGGAGCGGCCTCGAGTACTTCGTGGTCCCGTCCGGCAGGGGGTCCCTGGTCTCTTCCGGAACCCCGTCCAGGGCCTCGTTCGCCCTGGCGACGGCGACCTCCAGCGCATCGACCGCCTTCTTCTCCCTGGCGGCGCAGATGACGAACGCATCGTGCTGTCCCGTCATCCCGAGCCTCTCTCTCAGGGCATCTACTGTGGACTGCTCTATGCCGTAGTTGGGCAGTTCATCGGAATGGAATATCCCCTTCACACCGCGGGTCCTGGCTCTCTGGGCCATCTCGGACCCCAGCCTGAGGGTCTTGTTGTCGCCGTTCATGACACCTGCGAAACCGGGGAGCCTGACGGCGATGACCCTGCCCTTGTCATCGAGGGCACCTTTGATGACCTTGGATTCGCAACCCGCGAACACGTCCGTGACGTCCTCCGGCTCGAATGGGACGGGCACGACGCCCCTCTCGTTCAGTATGCCCTTGATGCGGATGAGCATCCTCTGCCTGGCGACCTCGTTCCTCACGTACTCGGGGATCAGCTTCAGGTCTCCGACGCCCTTCAGCTCTATGCGCGCTCCTCCGGGGATCGATATGTTAAGGTCCTGACGTATCGTTCCTATGCCGCGCTTGACCCTCCTGGTTGCCCTGAGGAGGGTCCCCAGCCTGTACGCGACCTCCATGACCTCCTCGGGAGTCCTCATGTCCGGACCGGTGGCGACCTCTATGAGCGGTATGCCCAGACGGTCCAGTCTATACAGGATCTCGTCCCCCTTGGTCTCGACCTTCCTGGCGGCGTCCTCCTCCAGGCACACCGACAGGATCGAGATCTTCCTGTCACCGACCTCGATGTACCCGTCTGTGGCGATCAGGGCTGTCCTCTGGAACCCCGATGTGTTGGATCCGTCGACCACGATCTTCCTCATGAAATGGATCTCGTCGATCACATTGGCATGCAGCATCTCGGAGAACGTCAGGGAGATCTGGAGGGCGTCGGCGTTCACATCGTGGGGAGGCTCCTCGTCCAGCTCGACGAGGCAGCTCGTACCCTGGCAGCACTGGTACCTGTACCCCATGTGCCTCTGGAACTGTGCCAGGGCGGCGCGGTCGACCTCCCCCATCTCCGACGTGGTGGGCCTGAGCCTCCTGTATATGGCCCCGTACCCGTCCTCGCACAGGTGGCTCTCGCAGTCGCAGAACAGCTTCTTGGTACCGAGCTGCTGGTGGATCTCGATGCCGCACATCATCTCGTATTCCTCAGACATCTATGACCCTCCTGTCGGACATCTCGTTGGCTATGGGGGTCCTCATGACCTCCTTGGCCTCCTCCACCGAGGAGGTGTTTGCAAGGGCCCACATGAGCTTGACGTAAGCGGTCTCGGGCAGCATGTCCTCGACGGTCACCACGCCTGCGCTGAGCATGTCCCTGCCTGTATTGTAGACGTTGAGGTTCGTGCGTCCGTTGAGGCACTGGCTCGTCAGGACCACCACGGTGCCGTTGTCGCATGCCCTCTTAATCAGCGGTATCATGTTCTCATTGACGTGTCCGAGCCCGGAGCCGGAGATCACGACCCCTTTGGACTTCATGAATATGTCCTCGAAGAGGGCCGGATCCATGCCGGGGTAGTACTGGAGGAGCACGCAGGAGCGCTCCATCCCGGTCCTGGCGACCGCCTTGGCATCGCCTGTGGGTGGCCCGTCTATCGCCACGTCCATCTTCCCGTCTTTGTCCAGATGGGCGACGGGCGCGGCGTTTATGCTCTTGAAAGCGTCCCTGCGGGACGTGTGCATCTTCCTCACGCGGGTCCCGTAGTGGACCGCGAAGGAGTCGTCCCCGGATGTGTCGTGCATGACCACGTATACGCCGGCGCGACCGGCCTTGGTGCAGAACCTGGCACAGGCCATGAGGTTACTGGAGGCATCCGAGGAAGGACGGTCCGATGACCTCTGCGCCCCGACCAGGACGACGGGCTTGGGAACGTCCCCGAGCATGAAGGATAGGGCGGCCGCGGTGTATCCCATGGTGTCAGTGCCGTGCGGGATTATGATGGCGTCCGCCCCTGCGTTGATCTCGTCTGCAACTGCCTGGGCGAGCTGCTGCCAGTGCTCCACATTCATGTTCTCGGAGAAAATCGAGAACAGCACGCGGGCATCGATGTTGGCTATGTCCCTGATCTCCGGGACGGCGTTCACCATGTCGGAGGTGGACAGCGCGGGGTGGACCGCCCCGGTGCGGTAGTCCACGTATGAGGCGATCGTGCCGCCCGTCCCGATGAGGACGATCTTAGGAAGGCCTTTGCGGAATTCTACCTCCGCATCCTTCTTGACCCTCTCGACGGGGGCCTCCAGCACCTTCATCGTAGTGGACTCGGTTATCTTTACGCCCACGTTGTACCCGGACTTCATCTTCAGGATCACCACGTCGGGGGCGCTGAACTCATGATGGGGCATCAGTGTGCCCGTGAAGGTCCTGCCGTCCCTCTCGATGACCATCTTGGTGCCCTCCACGGCTCCCATGGAGCCGAGGGCCTTGGAAAGCGATTCGGAATAGCTCATGCTCGTCGGCACTCGAATGGGCCGATGGTTTATCACAGTTTCTTAGTCGCGCGTGGCGCCCGCGGCCTAGGCGATCCGCATCCAGTAACAAGAATAAGCTTTATAGTATGCACAGGATTCTACCGGCCATGCACATAGTCCAGCCCGGAATGGAGATCGATGTACTGAAGGAGAACAACAAGGTCGCCCATGAGAACTACCGCCTCATGAAGAGCAAGGGCGTCAAATCTGTCGACTTCATGGGCTCCATCGGAGCGGGCAAGACCGCCCTCATCATTAAACTGGCAGAGAAGCTCAGGGCAAAGGGCGTCCGCGTGTGCGCCATAGCGGGAGACGTCACCGGGACCGACGACTACACCAGGTTCGAGAAGTCCGGCCTCCACTCCGTGAACTGCAACACCGGACACGAGTGCCATCTCGATGCCAACCTCATAAGGAAGACCCTGTCCGAGATAGATCTGGATGACTACGACGTTGTCTTCATCGAGAACGTAGGCAACCTTGTCTGCCCTGCCGACTTCCCCCTCGGAACGGACTACAGGGTGGTCGTCGTTTCCACGACGGAAGGAGACGACATGGTGAGGAAGCACCACGACATCTTCATACACTCAGACATTGCCATCCTGAACAAGATCGACATCGCCGATGCTGTGGATGTCGACCCGCAGGTCATCGCGAAGGACTACAACAAGCTCACCGGCGGCATAAAGAACATCTACATGTGCAGCGTAAAGAAGGACCAGGGGCTGGATGAGATACTCGCCGCCCTCAAGCTCTGAAGGTGACAACATGAAGGTCCTCGCCGTCGGCGGAGGGGGCAGGGAGCATGCTGCCGTTGAGGCGCTGTTCCGCTCCGGCTCCGAGATCTACGCTGTGATGAAGAACGCCAACCCGGGCATCATCGCCAGGTCCAAGGAGCACCTGCTGTGCGACGAGAAGGATGTGGAGAGGGTGTGCGCCTTCGCCGTGGAGAAGGGCGTCGATCTCGCCTTCGTCGGCCCCGAGGCCCCCCTGGAGGTCGGCCTGGTGGATGCGCTCGAGGCCAGAGGCATCAAGTGCGCTTCGCCCACGAAGGATGCGGCGCGCATCGAGACCTCGAAGACGTTCATGAGGGAGCTTGTCGAGAGGCACGGGATCGAGGGGAACCTCGGATTCGCCCATTTCGACAACGCTGCGGATGCCGAGGCCTACCTGAGGACGATAGACCACGAGATTGTCGTCAAGCCGGTCGGACTCACCGGAGGCAAGGGCGTCAAGGTCCAGGGGGAGCACCTCCACAGCTTCGAGGAGACGATGGAGTACGTCAACGAGATCTTCGACCAGAACATAGGTGGCGCCGGCGTCATCCTCGAGGAGAAGGCGGTGGGAGAGGAGTTCACCCAGATGGTGTTCGTGGACGGGAAGCACATTGTACCGCTCCCCCTCGTCCAGGATCACAAGCGCGCCTACGAGGGCGATGTGGGGCCCAACACCGGAGGCATGGGATCGTACACAGATTCGGACCACCTCCTGCCTTTCATAAACCAGTCCGAGAGGAGGGAGGCTCTGGCCATCCTGCAGTCCATCGTCGACGCCATGGCGGCTGAGGGATGCCCGTACAGGGGAACCATGTACGGGCAGTTCATGCTCACGGTTAAGGGACCGAAGATCATAGAGATCAACGCCAGATTCGGGGACCCCGAAGCCATGAACGTCCTGTCCATACTCGAGGACAGCTTCGAAGCCGTCTGCTTCCGCATGGCTACGGGCTCCCTGGAGGGGGACGTCAGATTCTCCAAGAAGGCGACGGTATGCAAGTACGTCGTGCCCAGGGGGTACGGCGTGAAGTCAGAGTCCGGTCACGAGATCTCCGTGGACGAGGATTCCATAAGGGACTGCGGCGCCGTGGCCTACTATGCGAATGTCGACATGAAGGACGGGAAGCTCGTCACCGGGACCTCCAGATCGGTCGGCGTCGTCGGAATGGGAGCATCCCTGGAAGAGGCCGAACAGAACTGCGAGAAGGCCCTGCACTTTGTGAAGTGCGATGCGATATCGGTCCGCCACGACATAGGCACCCGCGAGCTGGTCCAGCGCAGGGTCGACCACATGAGGGGACTCCGTTCCGCATGATCCGCATCGCAACGAAGATCGCCTACCTGGGAGAAGGGTTCTCCGGCTCCCAGATCCAGCCCGGTTGCAGGACGGTGGAGGGGGACATCATCTCCGCCGTCCGCCGGGCGTGCAAGCACAGCGACCTCAGGATGGCCAGCCGCACCGACAAGGGGGTCAACGCCACAGGGAACGTCGCCGTGTTCCATTCAGACCTGGAGGACCCGGACGCCGTCCTAAGGGCGTTGAACGCCATGTGCGATGACGTCCATTTCCTGTCCTATGCGATCGTGGATGACGAGTTCAACCCCCGCCATGCCACACAACGCGAGTACAGGTACGTTCTGCGCTCACCAGATGCCGATGCCGACAAGGCCCGGGATTGCGCCAGCCTTTTCGTAGGGGGGCATGACTTCGCCAGGTTCTGCCGCCCGGACGGAAAGCCGACGGTTGCCACAGTGGACTCGATCGACATCTCCCAGGAGGGCGGGAACATCATCATGACGTACCGTGCGCGTTTCTTCCTCTGGAACATGGTGAGGAGAACAGCCGCCGCCATAGACTCCGTGGCATCGGGACACAGCACTCTGGATGATGTGGAGGAGGCTCTGGCAGGCAAGGAGATCAACTTCGGGATAGGGAGGGCGGACGCCCTCACCCTCACGGACGTCCGCTACGACGGGATAGACTTCCGCCCCTCCGACAGCAGGGTGCTGATGGAGAAGCTGGACGAAGGCGCGTTCAAGGCGAGCCTCAGGCGCTCGTTCTACGAATCGATGATGTGAGTTTTTGAATCCGCGACCCGATACCGCCACATGGATGGGTTCGCAGACAGCGTGCTCAGCGCATCCGAAGCGCTGGGCCGCATAGAGAAGGAGAGGGAGCTGGCTATATCGCGCTCCCGCGCCGTTATCCGCCAGAGCAAGAGGGTCATCCACGCCGTTCACACAGGCGAGGACGCCTCAGGGCACATGAGGGCACTGGATGCCGCCCTCGACGAGATGTTCTCCACGGACATGCCGGAGATTCTGCTTTCTGGCCCTGTGCAGGATGCCATGGGCGAGTACGCGGAGGCGGTTTCCCTGTACTCCGTGATCGCATCGGGAACGATACCCTCTGCCTCTGAGATGGGCGTGTCCGCGGCCTCCTGGGTCATGGGCATCGCGGACTGCGTCGGTGAGCTCAGGCGCGTTGTTGAGCGCGACCTCATGGACGGGGACCTGGACTCCGCCAGGAAGGCATTCGGGTTCATGGAGGAGATAAGCGACCAGCTCATGTCGCTGGACGTCCCGGACGCTGTGGCGCCCATCAGGCGCAAGCAGGACATGGCCCGCGGGATCATGGACAGGACGAGGTCGGACCTCGCGATAGCGACGGTCATGCGCTCCGCAGGCAGAAGGTAAGGGTGGAAATGGGAGGGGTGCCCCCTCCCTGTTTAGTTTTCAGCGCCTGGACTTGGGCTTGCCGAAGTTCTTTACGGGCTTGCGGTAGACCCATACCATGACCATGAGAATGATCACGATCAGGACCACCAGCAGGGCCGTGTAGATGCTGTAGTCGTTGTCCCCGACGTAGAACGTATGCTCCGTGTCGAGGCCGTCTATGGACACCAGGTTGCCGCTGTCAGCGGGGACGACCTTGAAGGTGTGTGCACCCGAGGAGGCGTCCGCGATCCAGTCGTATGTGACGGACGTGCTGCCCTCCTTCTCCAGGTCTATTGTTGTGAAGCTGTCCTCCATCTTCTCGCCATCGACTATGAAGTAGAGGCCGAATCCGTCCAGATCCAGGTTGTCCCCGTTTGTCAGAGTGACGGAGAGGGTTATGGGCTTCACTACCTTTATGGAGTAGGTGTCGTCGTCCCTGACGAGATCCTCCTCGGGAACCTCCACAGTCTCACCCTCGGAATCCGTGTAGGTGACCTCGACGGTGTAGCTCACGACCAGCTTGTAGTTGCCTGCATCTTCGGGGGCGGAGACCGTGAGGGTCTCGGGCACCCCGTTGGTGAGGCTCCCGGAGCTGGGGCTGACCCCGCTGCTGACTGT
The DNA here is from genome assembly GCA_002504405.1 of Methanomassiliicoccaceae archaeon UBA71. GTDB lineage: Archaea > Thermoplasmatota > Thermoplasmata > Methanomassiliicoccales > Methanomethylophilaceae > Methanoprimaticola. The sequence goes on along the minus strand of DARO01000005.1, from coordinate 111,500 downwards.
GTTGCCCGAGGAGTCGACGAGCTTGGCGTCGTACTCGATGGACATGCTCATGTTCGGGTATGCGGTCGCATCGTCGTAGTCCGTGTTCTCGTAGATGATGGTGTAGTCCTCATCGGTGTCCACGCCGATGACTGACTTCTCACCATCGATGTTCGAGTAGACGGTACCGTCGATGTCGCTGGCGGGGACGGCGAGGAGCGCCGCCACCGCCATCAGGGCGAATGCTGCGAATAGTGCCTTTGTCTTGTTCAGCGTGAGAACACCCCCCTCTTGCTGGCGAGCCAGAACACAGCCACGACCATCAGGATGATGACCGCGACCAGGAACCAGATACCGCTGGGGATTCCAGATCTCTGGTTGAATATGTTGTCTCCGGATGCGTCCATGTCGCCGGCCTCGATGACGGCGTCGGTTGGCTCCAGCGATATGGTGCTGCTGTGGCCTCCGACGGTCACGGTGATGCTCGCAGAGGGAACGGATACCGGCTCGGAGTCGCTCTCGGATGCGTTCTGCATGTACTTCACGTAGAACACGGTGGTCTGCTTGCCGTAGACTGTGTATGTGTCGCCGGTGCCGCCGATGAGGCAGCCGTCCTCGTCCATTATGGTGATCGTCCAGCCGCTTATGCTGGGGATGTTGAACGTTATCTCCTTGGAAGCGGTGTCGGTGTTGACGAAGGTCAGCGCGTACATGTACTCGGAGGCAGAGACCTTGTCGTTGTACGCGACACGGTTGTCCCCGGGCCTGTAGACTCCCACGGCAGAGTTGTCCGTGGAGGGTGCCCCTCCGGTGACCTGCAGGGTCTGGGATTCGGAACCGTTGATGTCGGAGACGATGACGTCGAACCCGTCGTGTCCGGGCGCTACGTTGTTGACATCGTAGCTGCCGGTAACGTTGACGGACACCGTGGCACCAGCCGCGACGGTCTGGAGGACGACGCGGTCGAGGGACCAGGCGGACCCGGCGGTGAGCACGTAGGTCACGGCCGCATCGGTGTTGTTGGTTATGGACACGGTCACCGTGCCATGGCCGTCGACGAACGAAGATCCGGTAATCTCGGCGGAGAAGCCGGGCTCATCTTCCGACTCAGGCGCATCGGTGCTTGTGACCGCGAGGTTGCGGATGCTGCCGTCCTTGAGGCTGCTGAACGTGCCGGTGGCGGAGTAGTAGAATGTCTCTCCGTCTATGTCCCTGGACACGTCCGCGGATGCGGACACCGAGGTCCAATCGGCCGGAAGGGTCAGCGTGAAGGCCCCGTCGGTTATGTCGAAGGTCCTCAGGACCCCGTTGTGGTCGACGGTGATCTCCCCGTCGGCGGCGATGCCAACGGACCCGGTGACCGAGATCTCCTTGTTGGAGGCGGTCATGTCGAGAGACTTGCTGCCTGTTGCGGACGTGAGGTCCAGGTATCCGTAGGCGATCAGCCTGTCGGTGCCGGTGCTGTTCACGGATGTGAAGTAGTACTCGTATCCCTTCTCGAGATAGTAGCCGCCCTCGAAGTGGTGGTAGGATCCCTCGGACTCGATGGTGACCACGTCGTTGGTTCCCTTCGTGATGTTGACCGTCACTACCTCTTCGACATCCAGACCGTAGAACTGGGCGTCCCCGGCGTAGATGTAGGCAGTGCCCTTGTAGTAGTATCCGGTGCTTCCCTCGATGGTGACGTCGTACTGGCCGGGCCTGAGGGTTGCCTTGGTGCCGGCTTCGTAGGTGGTCTCCACATCGTCGTCATCCTCGTAGAAGTGGACGGTCATGGTGTAGAGAATATTCACATCGAGAGTCTTGACTATGTTCTCCTCGTCCTCGTCCTCCGCATCATACACGCGGATCGTCGTGGTTCCGCTGCTGTTGGAGGAGCTGGATGAGATGTCCCTGGTGAGGTCCGTGCAGCTGAAGCAGTCGTTGTCCAGCTTCCCATCTGCCGTGTTGTATCCCAGGACGCATTCGAAGTCGTCCGGTATGTAGTAGTTGACAACACCGCTGGTGTTGGTCATGCTGTAGAGGGCGTAGCTGTTATCCTCGTAGGTGAACGAGAGGACGGTCATGACGAATGGCAGGTTGGCGGTGGAAGAGCTGCTGGTTCCGCGCTCGTACTTGAGCGTGCCCGTGATCTTCCTGCCGTCGACGAGGTCTATGTCGCCGATGTCTCCCTTGACGTCGACCTCCCCGATGTAAGCCTTGTTGCTTCCGTTGTTGGCGAGGATCGTGTATGTGCCCGCGGGCATCAGGACATCGAACTTGCCCTCGGAGTCGGTGACGAACGTGTAGGACTCTCCCTTCGATCCGATGAAGATGATGGTTCCCTCCTCTCCGTCGTCGCCGTCCTTCAGCGTCCCGATCACCTGGACTGCCGTGCTGCTGGACACGCTGACTTTTTCCCCATCGTAATATCCGGTGTAGACAGTGTTGCCGGACACCCCGTAGATGGAGTAGAGTATGTTGTCGGTGCCGAGGCCGGTTGGGATGGTGAACCTGGTCTGCCCGTCCATCTGGTATGATACGGTGCTGAATGCTCCCGCGGAAGCGGAGAGAAGGACCCCGGAGGGCACTCCGGAGACGGTCACGGTCTCACCGGCGTAGGCGGTGATGGTGGCTGTCTTGTTGCTTGTCGCGGTTACGGTGCTGGAGTATACTGAGACATACCCCTCACCCATGGACAACGTGTACTTTCCGGATATGACGGCGATAGTCGCCTTTCCATCGACGACCTCGGAGCTGAACTGGGCTCCGGTCGAGATGTTGGTGGCGATGACAACTCCGCCATCGACGGGGTTCCCGTTGGAATCGTTGACAGTGGCGGTGATTGTCTTGGTGGTGGGGACGATCTCGACACCATCGTTGGAACCAGGGTAGAATGTGACGGTTCCCGTGCCGAGGGACGTTCCGGTAGCCCCGTAGAGCGTGTATGTGTACGTTCCGGGGATTATGCTTGATATGCTGATGACGCCGTCCACGACCTGGAACTTTCCGGAGAATGCGTCCCCTGTCAGCTCCAGCATCATGCCCTCTTCGGAGTAGACGGAGTCGTTGACCTGGACGCTTCCGCTGACGGACGCGCTGCCGAGATCGATGTCGCTTCCGCTTCCGGAGGGCACGTTGACAAGCTCGAGTCCGCCGACGCTCACGGAGATCCTGTAGTCGCCCGAGGGGACCATGACGGAGTAGGCTCCGTCCCTGGTCGTGTCCTCGGAGTAGAGGACGTATCCGCCGAAGTCGGAGTCGTATGTGTACACGGACACCTTGGCCCCGTCGACGGGGGAGGATCCGGAGCTCACGGTCCCGCTGACCGTGCCGGCCTCGGAGGGAACACCGGTGTAGTGCAGGAGCACCACGGAGGAGAGGTAGTTGATCGCACCGCCATTGGCCTTCTGCTCGGCGATGGCGTCTGCATAGCTCATGTACTCCCAGCCGTCATCGGAGACCGATGCGTTGGGGTCGCTGTTGAACATCACGTACCAGTAGGCGACCTCGTATCCGGCGAGCCCGTATCCGGGGTATGCCTTGGCGGATCCGGCGGACCCGTCGCTGGATGAGAGGGCGACCAGGTAGGAGTAGGAGCTGGAGTAACCAGCCTCGGAGGCGGAGGGGCCGATCATGGCCTTCCAGAGGAAGGTGTCGTAGATGGCATCGGTGTAGAGGGTCTGACCGTAGTAGTTGTAGGAGAAGAACTCGGTCGAGGCCCCGTTGCCGTCCACAGAGTAGTCTGCGAAGTAGGCGATGGTCGAGAAGTACCCGCCGTCACCGTACTGCAGGGGCAGCATGGACCCGTCGACGAGGACATATGTTATGGAGTCCCCGGAGATGTCGCACACCCTGTCGTAGGTCTCCATGATGCTCTGGGTGCTCATGCCCTCGAGCATCGCGTTTATGGATGCGAGGTACACGGCGTTCTCATCGGTGATGTCCGTCCTGATGTTGCCGTAGACGGAGGGGTTGGCGTTGATTTCCGCCACCGCGGACGAGGGATCGTCGATGAAGCCCTTGACGGCATTGTAGACATCCTGGTTGGTGAATGCTCCGCTGAAGTCCTTGTCCTCGGACATCATTATGCGCAGGATCATAGCGGCGACAGAACCGCCTGCTCCATCGGAGAGGTAAATGTGTGCCGTCGCGGAGGCTCCGCCGCCGATCGTGTCGGCGACGGTCTCGAACCCGCCCTGGGCAACGGCATCGTAGACGTAGTCGATCCAGGTGACGAGGGCGCCGTCCTTGGGCATATCGTCGACGGACTCCCAGAGATCCCCGATGGGGTAGGAGTCCCCGGTCTTGATTGTGAAGTTTGTGTTTCCGGTGAAGTAGTAGTCCGCATCGGAGTTGGACGGTATCCCCGCATCCACGGCGTAGGAAACGCTGGGGACTACGACGAGCAGGGCGACGACGAGCACGGAAACGAACGGGAGGGGCTTGATCATCTTTCTGAAGAGCCCGGGGAATCCCGCGACCTTCATCGTGTTCACCCAATCTCTGAGGTCCGCATGCTCCAGCACGCGGACGATTACGACTGCGGACCCGATGGCGAAGACTATGCCGACGACGGCCGCGTTAGCGTAGGATGTCCACACGGCGAAGAACAGGCCGAACATCCAGGCGGTGATGAAGAGCCTGGTGGCGGAGCGGTCCTTCCTGAGGTAGACGTAGAGGCTGTAGATGGCGTAGCACACGGGAAGCCACATGGTGAGCCATCCATAGTACGCGGAAACGTTGGACATGGAGACATAGCTGCCTACGAGCTCCTCCATGATCGAAGTGTAGTACGAGTTGCCGGTGAGTATGGCGCTGCACAGCTCGGGGGCTGCGAAGAACAGGACCACCATGACGGCCGCGAAGACCACGACGAGGGCGGGGATAGTCACCACCCAGGGCTTGGAGCGCACGGCCAGGAAGACGTACGAGAGGACGACTGCGATTACAGCTGTGAGGAAAGGTCCGGAGAAGACCGCGTCCCAGAGTCCCGCAGGTATGTAGTATGCAGCGGGGATGAGGACGCCGACGAGGATCATCGCGGCGTATCCGGCCAGCACCACAGAGAAGTCCCTGCCCCTGAGACGGTCCGCCACAATCTGGATAACCATCGCGACGACGAGGATCGTCACTATCACCGCGAATCCGTTCCAGGTGAGCGCCGCGAGGGCGAGGAATATACCTGCCACGAGGGCGTTGACCATCACGGACTTCTTCGATGCATCATCGGAATCTGCCGCCTTGACCATCTTCACGGCGAAGTAGGACATGAACGCCAGCAGGAATGCGGCGAGACCGTACTCGTTACCGTTGGAGAAGACGGTCGTGCTTATGGGGAGCGCCAGGAACGCGAATATGAGCGCGCCGACGACACCCACCCTCTTGTCGAACATCTCCTTACCCACGAGGTACACGGGGATGCAGGTGAGGGCGCCGATGACGGGGGCCATGCTGGCCAGGGCCGCGGAGGCGGCCTCGGAGGCTCCCATTCCGGTTGCCGTGAGCACGGATGCGACCCCTGCTGCCAGGAAGTCCATCAGGGGCGGATAGATGTTGAGTCCGCCAACGGGGTAGTTCACGGCTGAGTCCGTCATGGACCAGCTGCCGTTGAGAATACTTTCGATCACATGCAGGTGATATTGTGCACTCGACCCGCCCGACAACGCGAAGTCGCCGTCTGCGGAGATACCGTATGCGAACACAGTGCGCAGCAGGAACGCCACGACCACGATGACGCAGATGGAGAGTGCACACCAGTGGTTCCTTAACCACCCGTTACCGCTTTTATCGCGGACGGCCCCCGTATCTTCGGGAGCGGCTGACTCTTTTACGAATTTGCGCATTCTAGAAGTCTCCGTCTTTAGAATGGGCGTTCATACCCGAACTCATATAAAAAGAGTCACACCGCATACTTATTAAAAATAATACGCGCGACGCGTGCGTCGCGTGTGCATTAGTTAAGGGGTTTCGGGCTCCGTCAAAGGACGGTGCGTATGTCGGCGGCGAACGCCTCTGCCGCAGACCTGGGATCTTCGGAGCCGTATATCGCGCGCCCGACTATCGCATAGTCGGCACCGGCGCCGATGGCGTCCGATGCCTTGCCGCCCTGCGCCCCCACTCCGGGGGACAGGATCTTCAGGTCCCCTATGACCTGCCTGATGGCCGCTATCCTCTCGGGACGCGTGGCTGGCGCGATGAACCCGGACACCCCGCATTCGACCCCCATCCTCGCCATCTCCTCGGCATGCTTCGCCGTGAACACCTTCCCTCCGGGATGGCTCATCTCGGTCACAGCGAAGATCTCGGCCCCGCCTGCAGCGTCGACCGCCGCCCTCAGGGAATCGTCTCCCGTGAAAGCATGGACGATGACGGCGGAAGCCCCCCTTGATACGGCGTTCTCCACGATGAGACGGACGGTGTTGGGGATGTCCGCCACCTTGAAGTCGCATATGACGTCGGAAAGCTCCGACAGACGGGTTATCATGCCGGGCCCCTCGGACAGCACCAGCGGCCAGTTTATCTTGATGGCGTCCACTACGTCCGCCACGGATTCGGCGACGCGCATGGCCTTCTCGCCGTCCGTCTCATCCAGTGCCAGCACCAGTCTGCTGTCCTTCCTCATGAGCCTCCCTACCTCCCCCATTGCTTATAAGTTTTCCAGACGATGAGGGCCCATGCTCAGGAAGATGGAGTGCGGCTCGCTCTGTACCGGAAGGATAGCCAAGGGGTGCGAGCACTGCATAAACGGATCCAAGATGGTCCTGTTCGTCACAGGGGTCTGCGACTGCGGGTGCTACTACTGCCCCGTATCCCTGGAGAAGAAGGGGCTTGACGTCATGTACGCCAACGAGGGCAGGGTCCGCACCGACGAGGAGATACTGGCCGAAGCGGAGGCGATGGACGCCACTGGGACCGGCATCACAGGAGGCGACCCCCTCCAGGATATCGACAGGACCCTGCACATGGTACGTCTCCTCAAGGACAGGTTCGGGAAGGGCCACCACATACACCTCTACACGGCCACCATCGATCCCGAGAAGGTCGCCCTTCTGGAGGAGGCGGGGCTGGACGAGATCCGCTTCCATCCCCCGCTGGGTATGTGGACCCGCATGGATGAGACCCGCCTGAGGGACATCGTGTCCGGCACCAGCATGGACGTCGGCCTCGAGGTTCCGGCAATCCCCGGAACCGGCAAGGAGCTCGACGCGCTGCTCAGGTACGCCCGCGAGGTGGGAGTCGACTTCGTCAACATCAACGAGCTGGAGTTCTCCGAGAGCAACTGGAACATGATGGAGTCCCATGGATTCCAGGTGAGGGACGAACTTTCCTCGGCCGTCCTGGACTCCAGGGAGACCGCCGTCGCGGCCATGAAGGCCAACAAGAAGCTCAGCATTCATTTCTGCTCGTCCACCTTCAAGGACGGCGTCCAGCTCAGAAGGAGGCTCATCCGCCGCGCTGAGCACACATGCACGGCATACCAGGTCGTCACGGAGGACGGGACCGTCGTCAGGGGCTTCCTCTACACGGACGACGTGCCCGGGGCCGAGGCTGCCCTTAAGGAGGCTGGCGTCCCCGAGGACATGTTCGCGCCCATGGACGGGAAGGTCGAGGTCGCCCCGTGGATCCTGGAGGACATCGCGGAATCCCTGCCATACAGGTGCTACCTGTCCGAGCAGTACCCCACAGCAGACGGGCTGGAGGTGGAGAGGACGCCCCTGAACCGAAATAGCCAGGGGCTCTGAAAATGGGGTTTGGTTAAATGGTTTGTTCCCGACCGTACGATGGGATCGTAGGGGGTCTCCGATCTCACTCGACGCTGAGGCTCTGGATCTCGTGATGCCTGTTCACGATGTCCCTGGCAATGCGAAGGTTCTTACCGGCCTTGCCGATCGCACGTCCCTTGAGTTTCGGGTCCACCGTGACGGTGGCGTGCGTGATGTTTCCGCGCTGCTCGATAACGACCTTCTGAGGACCGTAGATGTGGAAGACGTTCATTACGAACTGCTGAGGGTCCTCGGAGTACTCCACGACCTGGATGTTCTTCCCGGTCTTCTCCTTCAGCTTGATCACATGGTCGCCCTTCTTCCCGACCGCTATGTTCCCCTGTCCCTTCTCGACGACGAACACGAGCTTCTCCTCGGTGTCCATGCAGTCGATGGCGTTCGCCTTGGTAATCTGCTCGAAGAGAGCGATGTACCTCAGGGTGTCCTCGGTAAGCACGATATCTGCGGACATGTTCCTCACAGCGTTAAGATGTTGGAGCTACCTTTGTCGATGATCACAAGGGCAGAAACGGAGAAGGGTTTACCGCACATTGCGCCGAGTTCCATGTTGTTTCCCTCGAACACGTGCACCTTCACGCCGATGTCCCCGCGGAGCTCCTCGCTAGGGCAGTTCCTGGAGAGGACGACCATCTGCGCCTTTCCTGCCTTGACTGCCTTCATTGTCTGGTCCACGCCGAACTCCACCTTTCCGGTGGTGATGGCCGATTTCAATGCCCTGCTGATGTCGATTTTCTCATCGCTCATTCTTTATCCCCCTTCTTCTTGGGTGTGTAAATAAGGTTTACTGCGCCGGTACCGAGGGTGACCGGCTGACCGACGATGATGTTCTCGGTGACTCCTTCCAGGTAGTCCACCTCGCCCACCATCGCGGCGTGCAGAAGGTGCGCGGCGGTGATCTCGAAAGCCGCCCTGGCGAGAACCGAGGACTTCTTTCCGGACACTCCGTGCCTTCCGATGGCTTTCACGTAGCCGTCGTTGGTCATCAGGTCGGCAACCAGCATGATGTGCCTTATGTCGACGTCGAGACCTGCCTCTCCGAGGGTCCCCATGGCCTCGCGGATGATGGAGTTCCTGGCCGCCTCGATACCGAGTACATCGGCCACCTCCAGGATGCTGTTCGTCATGACGTTCTCAGCATCCACACCCTCGACCTTGAGCACCTCCTTGAGGTTGCTGCCCTCAGTGACGATCTTCCAAGACCCCTCGGTCTTGGACAGAACCGCCCTGGTGATGTTGTCGATGCCCTTTATCTTGGCGCCCTTGATGGCGTCGAACATCGACTGCAGCTTCTTGTAAGACGGCTCGTCGGAGTCGATGACCACGTCGTATCCCGACTTGGTCACCAGACCGCGTACCGCCTTGACCTTGTTCAGCCTCTCGACGAGCTCGTCGAGAGTGATTCCCTTGTCCTCCATCTTCCCCACGTCGGGTTTGACGATCAGCCTCATGTTGGTGATGTCAGTCTCGACGCTGGCGATGTCCAGCAGAGTGGTCATCTCGATGTTGGACGCCACGTACCTTGCGACGTTCTCGTCCTCTGCCGCGGTGCCTGTGAGGGGGATGTTCATGGACGGCGTGCTCGGCACGCGTCTGGCATCCACGATCTCGATCAGCCTGGGCAGACCCTGGGTGACGTTGATGTTCGCGACTCCCGCGTAGTGGAAGGTACGCATGTTCATCTGGGTACCGGGCTCTCCGATGGAGTGCGCGGCCATCACGCCTGCGGACTCGTTCTGGTCCATCAGGTGGGACGTGTACATCCTGTTGGCGGTGGTGATGAGCTTCTCGCAGATCTCGTCGTCCAGGTCGGCATCCTTGATGCGCTTCGCGATGTCGACGATGACCTTCATCGGGAGCTTCACGTCCAGCCTGTCGGCGATGGCCATGAGCCTCAGCTCCCCCTCGGAGTACTGGTAGTACTGGGTGACCTCCTCCATGGGGACTGCGGGGGCCGCCTCCTCGACCTCCTTCTTCACCTTCGCGGATGAGACGGACCTCTTGCCGATCTTGGACAGGACGGACCTCGCCTCCTCCTCGGACAGCCCCAGGTCGGCCAGCTCGGCCTCCCCGGCCATGCTGATGGCGCTGAGGGAGCTGTACTTGGTGAGCAGGAGAGCGGATGTCTCTTCGCTGATGCCCCTGTTGATCAGGGCCTTCATCGTGTCTTTCTTTGCCATTATCACTCACCTCCGCTCTCGTAATCCATATCGAGGTCGTCGAACTCCTCGCTCTCCTCATCCTCGGTGTACTCCATCTCGTCCTTCTCGAGGGTTCCGTAGTCCCCTCCGATGTCGGAGGTCTCCACGTGCAGGAGCTCGTCTGCCTGGTCCCCGAGGACCTCGGCGAAGAGGTCGTCGAGATCGATCGCCTTACCTCTGACGGTCCTAGCGGGATCGACCCCGTCCTCCCCGTACCTGAACTGAACGACGGTCCCGACGGTGTTCCTGACGGTTCCGTCCGATGTGAGCTTCAGGTCCTCGAGCGCGGACACGAGCCTCCTCTGCATGTAACCGGACCTGGACGTCCTGACGGCAGTATCGACCAGACCCTCCCTTCCTCCCATGGCGTGGAAGAAGAACTCGGTGGGTGAGAGGCCGGACTTGTATGAGTTGGAGCAGAATCCCCTGGCGTACGCGCCGAGGTCCCCCTTCTCGAAGTGGGGGAGGGTCCTGTCCCAGTATCCTCTGGACAGCCTCTCACCACGGACAGCCTGCTGACCTACGCAACCGGCCATCTGGGAGAGGTTTAGCATGGACCCACGGGCACCGGCTTTTGCCATGATGACCGCGGGGTTGTTCATTCCCAGGTGCTTACCTGCGATCTTACCAGCCTCGTCACGAGCGTTGGCGAGGACCCCCATGACGCTGACCTCCAGGGTCTCCCTGAGGGAGCGTCCGGGCATCTGCTCGAGCGTGCCGTCCTGGTAGGACGCCACGAGGTCCGTCACCTTGTCGATGCAGTCCTGGGTGTTGTTGCTGATCTGGAGCGCGGCCTCCTCGGGTATGTCTTCGTCGCCGATCCCGGTGCTGAACCCGTGGTTCATCAGCGCGCCCAGAGCGAGCCTGGTCACCTGGTTGATGAACTTCGCGGCGCGGTCGGAGCCGTAGTCCCTGGCGATGCGGTCGAGGATCTTCCCCTTGCTGTTCCCTATGCCCTTTACATCGATGGTACCGCACAGCAGCTGCCCGTCGCGGATCTTGACGTATGCGTCATAGGGGCAGTTCTCCTTCTGGCAGGGCTTGCAGCTCTGGCAGATGTTGGCCTTGAACGTCGTGCGGAAGTCCTCTGGGAGAACCACGGAGAACAGCTGCTTGCCGGTCCAGTAGGGCTCCCCTTTCTCGTCGATGAGGGGCTCCGGCACCTTGATGTCGTCCAGCTTGAACAGGATGTTCATCGCCTCGAACCTGTCGAAGCGGGGGTTGTTGTGGGTGAGGAAGTACGCGCCGGTGATGTGGTCGTGGATGGCGCCGATGATCGGGCCACCGTACCTGGGCGACAGGATGTTCTCCTGGACCTGCATGAGGATCCTGGCCTCCGCGCGAGCCTCGTCGGACTGGAGGACGTGGAGGTTCATCTCGTCGCCGTCGAAGTCCGCGTTGTAGGGAGGGCACACGCACAGGTTGAACCTGAATGTCTTGCCCTCCATGATGCGGACGCGGTGTGCCATCATGGACATCCTGTGCAGCGAGGGCTGCCTGTTGAACAGTACGACATCGCCGTCAATGAGCTGCCTCTCGACAGTATAGTCGATGTCGAGGCCCTCTGCCACGTCCGCGGCGTTCCTGTCGGTGACCCTGATCTTCCTGCCGTCGGAGCGTATGACGTAGTTGACCCCGGGCACATAGGGCTTCTCGGGCACGGGCTGCGGGCCGCGAGCCACCATCTCCCTGATCTGGGCGATGTTGTGCTCGTTGACGTGCACGGGGACGGTGAGCTCCCTTGCGGCGAACACGGGGACCCCGACCTCGTTGATGGACAGCAGGGGGTCGGGGGAGATGACGGTACGCGCGGAAAAGTTCACACGCTTACCGGACAGGTTGGACCTGAACCTACCCTCCTTTCCCTTGAGCCTCTGGGCCAGGGTCTTCAGGGGGCGGCCGGACCTGTGCCTCGCGGGCGGGATTCCGGACGTCTGGTTGTCGAAGTATGTGGTGACGTGGTACTGGAGGAGCTCCCAGAGGTCCTCGACGATGAGCTGGGGGGCTCCAGCGTCACGGTTCTCCCTGAGCCTCTGGTTGATCCTAAGGACATCGACCAGCTTGTGGGTGAGGTCGTCCTCGGATCTGTCCCCTGAGTCCAGGGTGATGGAGGGCCTCACGGTGACGGGAGGGACGGCGAGCGCCGTCAGGACCATCCACTCGGGCCTGCAGGTGGAGGGGTCGATGCCGAGGGTGACGAGGTCCTCGTCCGGGATCCTCTCCAGCCTCTCGCGGACCTCCTTGGCGGTGAGCTTGTGGTTGTCCTCGACCTCGCGGAAGGTCGTGGGCTTGTCCAGCTTGATCCTGATCTGCTCGGCGCCGCAGTAGGGGCACACACCCTTGCCGGAGGCGTCCTTGGCGGTCTCCTTGGAGAAGTTCTTGACGTCGATCGTTCCTCCGCCCAGCTCCTCCATCCTCTCCATGCTCTCCCTGCGGGCCTTGACCTGGTCCTCCGAGAGCATCAGCCTGCCGCACTTGCAGCAGGTGGACTCCAGGAGCATCTTGATGTCCTTGATGAACCCGACGTGGATGACCGGCATGGCCAGGTCTATGTGCCCGAAGTGACCGGGGCACTCGTCCACCTTGCATCCGCATGTCTTGCAGCGGAGACCGGGCTCGATGACTCCCATGTGGGGGTCCATGAGACCCATCTCGATGGGGTACCCCTCGTCGTCGTAGGTGTCCGCGGTGATGATCTTGGTAGCGGACATCCTCCTGATCTCGTCGGGCGAGACGCAGGAGAACTTGATCGAACCGATCCTCTTGGTGATTCCACGCGCTGTCATCTCAAATCCTCCAGCTGGAGCCTCATGGCGACACCAAGCGACAGGAGCTCGTCCATGAGCAGCTTGAACGCATAGGATGTCTGAACCAGGTAGATGCTGTTGTTGTTCTTGCACACGGGGCAGTACTGGGCGCCGTGGCGGTCCGTGATGGCGATGTGGCCGCACTTGGGGTTGCCGCAGATCCACTGCTGAGTGCCGTCGGACTCGTCCAGCAGACGGTCCTTGATGACCATGGCGGCGCCATGGCCGATGAGGCAGTCCCTCTCCATCTCTCCGAACCTGAGACCTCCCTGCCTGGAGCGTCCCTCGGTGGGCTGCCTGGTGAGAATCTGCACGGGTCCCCTGGACCTGACGTGCATCTTGCCGCTGACCATGTGGTGCAGCTTCTCGTAGAAGATGACGCCGGTGTAGACGTCCGCCTGGATCATGCGTCCGGTCCTACCGTCGTACATGACCTCCTTACCGGACCTCTTGAACCCGTTCCTCACGAGCCCGTCCCTGATGGACTCCTCGTTCTCGCCGGAGAAGGCGGTTCCGTCGATGATGCGGCCCTCCATGGACCCCACCTTGCCCGCGATCATCTCGAGCACGTGCCCGATGGTCATACGGGAAGGGATACCGTGAGGGTTGACCACGAGGTCGGGGGTGACACCGTCAGCCGTGAACGGCATGTCGCACTGGTCCACGAGCCTTCCGACGACTCCCTTCTGACCGAACCTGGAGCAGAACTTGTCCCCGAGCTCCGGGATCCTCTCGTCCCTTACCTTGACGCGGACGAGCCTGGAACCGTTCTCGGACTCGGTGATCATGACGGAATCGACATACCCCTTCTCCCCGGGCCTGACGGTGACGGACGTCTCCCTCCTCTTCTGGGGGGTGAGGAAGTCCGTCTCCTCCTCCAGGAACCTGGGCGGCGACGTCTTTCCGATGAGGACGTCGGACCCCGTGACCGCGCTCTCGGGCGAGATGAGACCGTCCTCTCCGAGGGCGGCGTATGCCATGTCCGCGCGGGCGCCCATGATGTCGGGCGAGGGGATCTCGAAGTGGTCCTCCTGGCCTCCGGGGTAGCGGCGCTCTTCGGCGCGGTACGACCTCATGAAGGTGGACCTGCCGAGGCCCCTCTGGACCGAGCTCTTGTTCATGACGAGCGCATCCTCGATGTTGTAGCCGTGGTAGGAGAGGACCGCTATGCAGAAGTTCTGGCCTGCGGGCCTGTGGCTGTACTCCATGAACTTCATAGTCTGAGTCTGCACCATCGGGACCTGGGGGTACTGCATGAGGTGCCCCCTGGTGTCGGGCCTGATCCTGTAGTTGGCGGTCGGAACCCCGAGGGCCTGCTTACCCATACCCGCACCCATGGTGACACGGGGGGCGGAGTTGTGCTCGGGGTAGGGGACGATACCGGAGGCGACACCCAGGATGATCATGGGGTCGATCTCCATGTGGGTGTACTTGGGCTCTACGTAGCTGGGGACGGTGAAGGAGTCGTCGCACCATTTGCACTTGAGTACCGCGTCACCCTCCTTCCCGGGGTTCATCCAGTCGGCGTCCATGGGGGACAGCGCGTGGTTGCAGATGGGGCACCTTTTGGGTGTGCTGTAGGCCTCCACCAGGACGAGCGCGTCCTCCTCCTCCTCGGCGTCGAGCCACTCGATGATGCCCTCGCGGAAGAGGTCGTTCCACCTGATTTTGCCCTCGCGTATTCCCTCTATGTGCTTCCTCGTGATGCTGAGCCTTCCGTTCTTGATGATCAGGAGGGGCCTCCTGAGGCGGCCCTCGTCGCAGTTGATGATGACCTCGCCCATCTCCTGGTCGTAGCGGATGTTGATCTCGTTGGAGATCAGGCCGCACCTCCTGCGCTCCCTGATCTCGCTCACCAGCTTGGCGGCGTCGGAATGCACGCCGACAAGGTCCCCGTTCACATAGACACGGGCGCCGCTGCCTGTCTTGACGTTCTCGATGTCGAGCTCCCTGAGCATCCATTTGATGTCGCTCTCGGGGAAGCCCTCGGAGACGTCGATGATGAGCGCGGCGTTCTTCACCAGACCGCAGTTCTGACCCTCGGGGGTCTCGGAGGGGCACAGCCTCCCCCACTGGGTGGGGTGCAGGTCACGGGCCTCGAAGTGGGGCTGGGACCTGGTCAGGGATGAGGTTATCCTCCTGAGGTGGGACATCGCGGACAGGTTGGACGTCCTGTCGAGGAGCTGCGAGACCCCTGCGCGCCCGCCGACCCAGTTCCCTGTGGCCAGGGCGTGGAGTAGCTTGTGCGTCAGCAGGTCCGGGCGGATGGAGGAGGCGATGTTGAGCTCGCTCTTCTTCCTGCCCCAGTTCCTCTCCAGCTGGTACTTCAGATCCTTCATGAGGCTGCTGAAGCTGGTCCTGAAGAGGTCCTCCATGAGGTCCCCGGACAGCTTGAGCCTCTTGTTGGCGTAGTGGTCCTTGTCGTCCTCCTTCCTCTTCCCGAGGGACAGCTCCAGGACGGAGCGGGCGATGCGCCCGAGGAAGATGGCCTTCTTCATGCGGTCCGCCTCGGAGTCACCGAGGTGGGGCAGCAGGGACCTGTCGAGGATGCTCTCGACCTTCTTGGTCCTGTACTCCTTCGCCTGACCGGCGGCGAAGTTCCTCTCGAGGAACAGGATTGCATCCTCGGCGGTGTGGTAACCGTTGGGGGCGTAGGTCTTCTTGTCGAACGATGCCTCGATGTTGGCGTAGACGATGTTCGCCATGGCCTCGTCGGAGACGATGGTCTCGAAGATCTCCTCGTCGGACTCCATGCCGAGCGCCTTCATCAGGGCGATGAGCGGGATGGACCCGGAGGCGACGGGCACGGAGACCATAACCATGCCGTCCTTCTTCTTCTCTACGAGCGTGAGCGCACGGTACCCGCCCTTCTGGGAGAACACTTTAGCGACCTCGACGGCGGCGCCGTATTTCTCGTTATACTCCACCATGACCCTGTTGGGGGCGAGGTCCTCGAGCGTGATCAGGACCCTCTCGGTTCCTCCGATGATGAAGTATCCTCCGGGCTCCCTGGGGTCCTCCTTCTGCCTCATCAGCTCCTCGGTGTACTCGGCGTCGGTGAGGTTGCGCTCCATGTGCCTCTCAACCACCTCCCTGTTAAGGTTGCAGCCCTTGGACTTGACCATCATGGGCAGGTCGCCGACATGGACCCATTTCTCGCTCTCGGGAATGTCCTTCTCGATTCCGTCCTCGTAGACGTCGAACCTTACGAAGACCGGGGACATGTAGTTGAGGTTCCTAAGCCTGGCCTCCATGGGGGTCAGCTCGTGGCTGTACCCGTTGGCCTCCATGACCTTGGGCTCCTCCACGCGGATTGTCGGCTTGGCCTGCAGGTCGATGTTCCCGCTCTCGTCCCTCTTCCTGCCGATGTGGATCTCGATGTTCCTTCCGCCGGTCCTCTCGGGGTCCAGCTTGATGATACCCCTCTCGGCGTCATCGGTGGGCACCCTGATGTCGTCCACGATCCTCTGCATCCTGCTGTTGGTGTTGTCAGCAGTGGCGAGGAAATCGTTGAATGAGGAGATGTGGTGGTTGGCAATGTTGCGCTCGGTGAAGTACAGTTTTACTAGGTCCCTCAATTGTTTACCCCCTGGTCACGAGCCTGTAGGCCACGAATTCCTGCGCCGTTTCGCTCTTCCTTACGATCTTGACCACGCGCCCCTCGTCGATGGGCCCGTGGATGCTCTCAAGGACCTTGATCCCGGGATCGCTTTTCCTAATCTTGGGGAGCTGGTCGCGGGTCATGCCTTTCCTTGAAAGGACTGCCTCCGCCTCCTCCTCCGTCAAGAGGTGATGCTCGGGCACCAAATCGTGCCTGAGGACGTTGAACGAGATGTTTTCTGCTGCCAAGTGATTCACCTACTTTTGCCCAGCCCGGTCAGCTGGAAATCAGTTTCCGAGAAATGCCCTGCATGCCTTCCTCATACTTGATCCGCCGTTCGATCGCTCATGAAGTCCATGGCGGGCCTGAAGGGATTCGAACCCTTGACCACCTGATTAAAAGTCAGATGCTCTACCTAGCTGAGCTACAGGCCCATGGATAGCTTAAGCTTGTGATTCGAAGGGAAACCGTTCTCATATATAACAGCTTGTAATCGACGGCGGCCTGCGCCTCCCTCCAAAACTATGATGACCCGCCTTCCTAGCAGATTAATTGTTAATACCTGTATAGAATTGATGAGCGTGGAGTCGGCTCCAGGCTCTTCGGGTGACGGGATGAAGATCGCAGAGGTCAGCAGGAAGTACGGGATACCGCAGGACACCCTGCGCTACTACGAGCGTGAGGGCGTCATACCCGCGATAAGGAGATCCGAGGGCGGCATCCGCGAATACACCGAGGAGGACTGCGAGGCGATCAAGTTCGCCCAGTGCCTGAAGGCGGCAGGGTTCTCCGTCGAGGATATCGTGGAGTACAGGAGGCTCTTCGCAATGGGGGACTCCACCATACCGGACAGGCTCGCCCTCATGCAGAGAAAGAAGAAGGATCTGGAGGACCAGAGGGCCTCCATCGACGAGGCCCTGGAACTGCTGAACTTCAAGATCGGATGCTACGAGCGCGCGGTGCGCACCGGCGTCCTGAGCTGGGACCCTCCTGAGGAATGATTCAGAGGGTCCTGCCGGACCTCTTCCTGCCGAACACCAGGTAGCCCGTGTGTCCCAAGGTGTCGAACGAGGGTCTGACCCCTCCGGGGTGGACCTCCATGTACCTCTGTATGTTCTCAAGGGCATGGACGTCGGCGTAGCCCTCCTCCCTCATGGCGGTGACTATCGCCTCCATCTGGTTCACGTTAGGCACATAGGCGCAGAGCCTGCCGCCGGGACGCAGATGCTTCCCAAGGTTCTTGAGCGCCAGCCATGGGTCCGGCATGTCCATCGTCAGGGCATCCGCCTGCCAGTCCACGCCGGGGTCCGCCTCCCTCGCATCCCCGATGACGAAGGACCAGCTGGAGTCCAGCCCTGTCCTGGACACGTTCCTCCCGGCACGGTGGGCGTTCTCCTCCTTGAGCTCGAGGGTGCGCACCCTGCCCTGCGGACCTACGGCATGGAGGAGGGCCGTGGTGAGCCCCCCGGATCCCGCCCCTACCTCGATGACCGAATCCCCCGGCTTGATGTCGCAGTGCATGATTATCGTGGCGGCATCCTTCGGCGAGATTATCTGGGCGCCCCTCTCGAGGGACTCCATGAGCTCCAGGACCCCGGGGCGGAAAACCGTGTACTCCCTGCCGACGATCGTCAGCCTGTCCCCGTCGTCCAGCTCCTTGAACCTGGACCCGTCTATGGCGCCCAGGGACTGGACCTTGACCATGCCGTAGGCCACCCTCGCCCAGACCCTCTTGCCCGACGCGTCCTCCAGGTAAACCGTCTCGCCCTCTTGGAATGACATAGGCAACGGTACATGGTCTCGGTTTAATTGGTTGTCGATGCGGTACTATCCTTGATACTGCGACGGTTAAAAAGCACCCGATGCATTAGTATGGTATGACGGAAGGCATTCTCGGGGTAATCGCATGCCCCATGCTGGAGGACGAGCTCATCTACGCCCTGTCCCGGGATCAGGAGGACAAAAGGGTCATTGTCCTGGACACGCCGCACTGCGGCAGCCTCAGGAGGAAGATGGACCTCAAGGGCGTGAAGTACGAGGTCATGGACGAATGGGACTTCATGAACACGGACGCTGGGATCGACCGCTCTGCATACAACATCGTGATCAGGATGAAGAGCCTCGCCCTGCACTCCGAGCCTGTGGTCCTGAAGCAGATGCTGGAGGACGACCTGGTGATGCTCCAGGGAAGGGTGGATGCGGTAGCTCTTTACTACGGCATGTGCGGGAACGCCATGTGGGATGTCAGCAAATGGGCTGAGGGGCACGTCTCTTACCCGGTCACGGTCTTCAGGGACAGCACAGGGAGGGTCTGCGACGACTGCGTGGGTGTCACTGTCGGCGGCCTGGACGGCTACCGCAGGCTGCTCAAGGAGTTCACGGGAGTGATGCTGTTCACCCCGGCCGTGGCGACCAACTGGCTAGACTTCCTCTCAGCTTCCGACATAGCCAGGGGGGTGGACCTCATGGGTCCGGGAGACAGGAAGGAGAACATGAGGAAGCTCCTCCACATGTGCGGCTACAGCTCCGTGGTCCAGATCGACAACGGGTACGAGGACCGCGGCGAGTTCGACGCCGCCACGAAGGACTTCGCGGACTACATGGGGTTCAACATCCTTCAGGCGGACCAGAGCTTCATCGACCACGGGCCGGCGGAAAGGATATACGCCGAATCCAAGAGGTCCCTGGACGCGGCGAGATGAAAAGGCCGGGGGCCGGGGATGCCCGGCTCCCGGGTTTCACATCGTGTGTGCGGCGTACGCGGCCTTGTCGACCGGCTTGCCGCAGATTATGCACTTGCCGGAGAAGGGCTCGGGGTGGTAGGGCCTGCCGAGGATCTTGAACTCCGTGGCGTCCTCGAACTTGTGGCCGCACTCCTCGCAGCCGCACCATCCGATCCTGAGGATCTTGTCCTGGGGGATGTCCTCGAGGGAGTCTATCTCCTGGACGCGGGACCTCTGGACCTCCTCCGCCCTGGCGAGCATGTCGTCCGATATGGCGTCAAGGAGAAGGCCGACGCCGGATGCGAGGGTGTCTATGGCTATGGACCCCTTCTCACCCGTGTCCCTCCTTGCGAACGCGACGACGCCGTTCTCGATGTCCCTGGCACCTAGCTCCAGACGGAGGGGTACCCCTTTCATCTCCCACTCGTAGTACTTGGCGCCGGGACGCATGTCGCGGTCGTCCAGCTTCACGCGGATGCCTGCGGCCTCCAGGACCTTGACGACGGCGAGGCTGGCCTCCGCGACGGCGGCGGCGTTCTCCTTCTTGAATATGGGGATGAGCACGCACTGGTAGGGGGCTATCCCGGGCGGGAGGACCAGGCCCTTGTCGTCCCCGTGGACGCCTATGAGCGCCCCGACGAGGCGCTCGCTCATCCCGAACGTAGTCTGGTGGACGTGCTTGTGCTCCCCGTTCTCATCCTCGTATGTGATGTTGTAGGGGACGGAGAAGTTGGTGCGGTAATGGTGGATGGACCCCATCTGGAGGGTCCTCCCGTTGGGCATGGACGTGTCTATACCGACGGTGTAGTGGGCGCCGGGGAACTTGTCCCACTCGGTGCGGATGCACAGCATGTAGGGAAGGCATATCCTCTTCGCGAACCTCTCCAGGATCTCTATGTTCTCCTCGATCTGGCACTGCGCATCCTCCTCTGTGACGTGGCATGTGTGGGACTCGAAGAAGTGGATCTCGCGCACCCTTATGAACGGACGGGTCTGTTTGGTCTCGTAGCGGAACGTGTTTACAATCTGGTACGTCTTGAGGGGGAGGTCCTGATGCGACCTGACCCACAGCGAGAACATGGGGTACATCGCGGTCTCGGAGGTGGGCCTCACGACCAGCCTGACGTCCAGCTCGTTGAGGCCGGCGTGGGTTACCCAGTAGACCTCCTCGTCGAACCCCTTGATGTGATCCTTCTCCTTGGCGAACTCCGTCTCTGGGATCAGGAGGGGGAAGCACACCTCGTCGTGGCCGGTGCCGTCGAACTCCTCGCGGATGTACGAGTCGATCTGCCTCATGATCTTCCACCCGTACGGAGTCCAGACGTTCATCCCCTTGATGGGGTACCTCTTGTCGCAGAGGTTCGCCTTGTCGACTATGTCCAGGTACCAGTCCGCGAAGTCGTCTTCCTTCATCGGCATTCTCATCCCTTCCTGACTGCCTCGGCGATTATGCCGGCCACGGATATGTGGGAGACCTGGTTCTCTAGGGTGTTGCAGCACAGGACGGTGTCCAGGGAGCTGCCGGTGAGCCTCTCGATGGCGTTGTTTACGAACACGCCATGGGTGCATGCGACGGACACGCTGACCGCGCCGGCGTCCCTGAGGGCCTGTGCGGCCGCTATGATTGTCCCGCCGGTGGAGATCATGTCGTCCACGATGAGGACCCTCTTGCCCTGGCAGTCCATCTTGGCGGGGGCGATGCGCACGTCCACGCCGGAGAGGCGGGTCTTCTCGAGGTGGTCGTAGGGCACGCCCATCCTCTCGCCGACATCCTTGGCGCGTCCAGCCGCCCCTATGTCGGGGGACAGGACGAGGTCGATCCCCTTGGACGAGAAGTACTCGGCGATGACCGGTGCCGCCTTGAGGTCCACATGCGGGCAGGTGAAGTGGTCCAGTACCGCCTCCTTGTGGATGTCTATCGTGATGACCCTGTCGCAGCCCATGTCCAGATGCCTGCACATGACCTTCGCGGACTCGGGCTCCCCGGGCTTGAAGACCCTGTCCTGCCTGGCGTACCCGAAGTACGGGATGACCAGGGTCACGGACCTGGCGCCCATCCTGCGGACGGCGTCCTGCAGGAGGAACATCTCGATGAGGTTGTCGTTGGGATATGTGTTCTGGACGATGACCACGTCGTCGTCTAGCGACTCGGTGTCTATCCTGGTGTAGCACTCCCCATCAGGGAACCTGGTGGAAGCTGCCTGGATGTACGTGCAGTCCAGGATGGTGGCCATCTCCTTGGCCAGGTCCCTGGACGAAGACCCGCCTACGATTATCATGCCGTGTCCGATGGCGCGCCGTTTTTTATATTTATCCTGTTCGCGCGGGCGACGGCGGGCGAGTTATTAACATTGGACCCCATGGCCAGTCCATGGCAGAGAGGATTGACACCGTCTCGGAGGAGCGCATTGAGAAGTACCTCGACATCACGGCCAGGGCGCTGGCGAAGATCCGCATCGCGGCGCCTGAGAAATCATACAACCGGAGGCTTGCGGAGAGCTTCCTGGAGATGGCGAACTGCTACTACTCCGACGCCAAGCACTTCAGAGAGTGCGGGGACATCGTCACCTCCTTCGCCGCGGTCAACTACGCGCACGCATGGTTGGACTGCGGGGCGAGGATCGGGCTCTTCGACGTGGACGGCGACGATGTGCTGTTCACCCTCTACGAATGACGATCTCCTTCCTGCTGGACGAGCATCCGTAGGCCCTGACGTGCCCGCGTCCGAAAAGCGCCCTTACCCTCTCGACGGGGGCGTCGGTGAACACGCTGTTCCCAAGCATGCACATCCCTGCATGGAACCCCTTCTCCTCCAGACGGCTGATCGCGCGCCTGACCGCAGGGCTCTCGAGGCCCGATCTGGAGGAGAACTCATTGGACACTCTGAAGAGGTTCTCGTAAGACGGGTCCGCGATGAAGGAGTCCATGGAATCCGTGGCGACTTCGCGGACACGGGCGAGGACGGCCGGATCCCCGAGGACGAGATCGGTGGTCATCTTCTCGCCGATCACGGCCAGAGTGAGGCCCTCTATGCGGAGGTCGGCGTTCTCCACCCTCCCCAGGGGCGGGAATCCCGCGACGGTCCTCACCGGGACGTCCATGCCTGCGACGATTGCGGCGACATCGCCTAGCCCTCCCCCTCCCATCACCTCGGCTGAGTGCGCCGCCCGGAATGCCGTGTTGCGGTCCTGGCCCGTAAGCTCCGCGATGCAGAGTCCCGTGGCTATCGCCCCGGCCGCGCTCATCCCGAACCCCTGGCTCACCGGGAGGTCGTTGGCGATCCTGATGTCGAAGCCCGATCCGGGAGACAGTATCTCCGCCACCATCCTGGTGATGTGGGCGACCGACTGGACTCCGTCCAGGTAGATGTTCACCACGCCGTCGTCCCTGGGCTCCACGGATGCCGTGGCGCCCTTGTCGAGCCTGATCCCTATGCCGCGGGACCCGGAGCTCATAGCGTCGAACGATGTTATCGGCTGGAACACGCAGGAGACGTGACCGGGGCAGAATGCTGATATCATAGCTTCTTCACACAGTAATCCAGGATCGCATCCGATATCTCGGCCTTGGTGCCCGTGATGTCACGGGCGTCGCTGCGGGTGACGAGGGTCGCCGACGACGACTTCTTCCCCACCACATCGATGTCGTTGGCGACGACGGCGGCCAGGTCGTACATCTCTATGCGGGATCTGGCCCTCTCTGTGAGCTGCTCCCTCGTGAGCCCCGACTCGGCCTTGAAGCCTATCACCACCGGGCACCTGGTGCGTATCAGCGGCAGAACCTTGGGGAGCGGGTCCAGCTCTAGGCCGAACCCCTCGTCGCTGGAGATCTTGCCCTCCACGACCCTGCGGGGAGTGAAATCCGCCAGGGCGGCGGGGACCAGGACGGCATCGTGGTCTATGCCGCGGACCATCTCTATCAGGTCGCCGACTGTGGAGAACCTCCTGGTGGGGATGTAGTCGGGAAGGACGGTGCTGCATCCGCCCATCCAGAGCTCCACATTGGCACCCCTCTCGAAGGCGCGCTTCGCGAGCTCCACGGCCATGATGCCCGAGGAGCGGTTCGTGATGATCCTCATGGAGTCGATCGGCTCCTCGCTGCGTCCCCCTATGACCAGTATGCGCTTGTCATGGAAGAAGTTCCGGGACAGCATCTTGAAGACGCTGGCTACGACCTCCTCTTTGGACGCCACCTTGGACCTGACGCCGTCGGAATGGGGCCCTATGAAGCTGACGCCCCATTTCTTGAGCCTCTCGACGTTGTCGGCCACTGCGGGGTTGCGCATCATCGACTCGTGCATCGCCGGGGCGACTGCCATGGGGATCCCGGACCCTATCGCCACCGTCGCCATCGACGTGACAGGCGTGTCGTCGATTCCGTTCGCGATCTTCGATATGGTGTTGGCGGTGGCGGGGTAGATCAGGAACAGGTCCGCGGACCTGCCCCCCATCATGGTGATGTGCTCCGTCCTGCCTGTGAGCTCCGTCACCGGCTTGTGGCCGCTGGCGAACTCCAGCGCATCCGCGGCGACTAGGCGCGAGGCGGCCTCCGTCATGACCGGGTACACGTCCGCCCCGTGCCTGATCAGCTCCCTGATCGTGCCGAAGCACTCCACGGCGGCGATGCTACCCGTGATCCCCATTATGACGGTCTTGCCCCTAAGCTTGGTGCTCTTCTCACAGTATATTTCCTCTGAAGGGTGCATCTCACAATACCTCCCTTATGATGCCCATGACGTCCTCGAGGACCTCGTCCCTACCGCGGGATGCGTCCACGACCCGGAACCCGTACTCCGATGCCAGGCGAAGGTAGTTCTCCCTGACCTGCTCGAGGAACCCGAGGGTCTCGAACTTGCTCACCGCCTCACCTCTGCTGCCTACCCTGGACAGCCCCTCGGAAGGGTCTATGTCCAGAAGTATGGTGGCGTCTGGGACCCCCACGAACCCGGAGTTCAGGCCGACGAGCCAGTCCCAGTCCGTGCCGTCCCCGTCGAGCTTTGCGGACTGGTAGGCGATGGTGGAGGCGAAGTACCGATCCCCTATGACCACCCTGCCCTCAGACACGATGCGGGTTATCTCCTCGGTATGGGCACTGCGGTCGGCGGCGAACAGCAGGGATTCCGTCCTCTGCGAGATCCTGCCCGCCCCTCCGGAGCGAATGAACGCCCCGATCCCCTCGTTCGTGGGCTCGGCGGTTAGTTCCACGTCGGCGCCCTCCCTGCGGAGTAACTCCGCCACCTCGCGGCTCACGGTGGACTTCCCCGCGCCGTCTATCCCCTCGAAAACGATGAAGGCTCCGCTCATCGCTTTTACATGCGGTTCAGATAGTTATCGTTTTGTCCGGACGCACGGCCCCTGAGCAGCTCCACCACCGCATCCACGGATTCCACGTCCTTGACGTAAGGCTTGCAGAGAACGGCTAGATCGGCCCTTAGCCTGTCGTCGTACCTTACATCCAGCGCCGACAGGTTGTCCCTGAGGGACCTCGCCACGGTTCCGCCCTTGCGGTCCCAGTCCGTCATTATGATGGCCTGCTTCCCGCTGTGCCAGACATGCTCGGCGGCTTTCACCGGCCCCCCTCCGGACTGCACGCAGAAGAACTCCCCGCGAACACCCACGGACTGCAGGGACGCGACATCCTTCAACCCCTCCACCAGGATTATGTGGGTACCGGACAGCGCGTTGATGCCGTCGACCACCTCGAGTATCGCCTCTAGCCTCTCGGCATCGTCCATCTGCGGCATCCCCGAGCCTCCTCATGGCGCCCTCCGGGTCCCCGTACACGGTCACCGTCTTCTGCCTGGACGTCTGCCCCGACGTCACCTCCGCACGCATACCCGTGATCTCCGAGAATAGGCCGGCCACCTCCCTGTTCGCACGCCCGTCCAGGGGTGGTGCCTTGACGCGGACTACTATGCGACGGCGCCATTCATCGAACCCGTCGATGCCGGAGCGGTTCGACCTAGGGGACACGGACACGTCTATCTCGACGCATCCCTGGCGGACCCTGCAGACATCGGCTACCCTCATGACCACCGGATGGCCCCGCTCGAATATCACGCTGTCGGAGAGGTTATCTATGGCACCGTCGATGGCCTGTCGATGAGCCCCGCCAATGATCCAATGAATTTCGACGAGCTGTCGGAACTGTACAGGGTCGAGCTGAAGAGCGGCGGGCTCACGTCCGTGCGCAAGGACCTCTTCCGCGCTATGGCGAACCTGCTTACGGCGCTCCGCCTGGAGTACGACAAGCAGATGGCGAACGACCCCGAATCGGTGATGGCCGAGGGTGCGGAGCAGCGCAGGAAGAAGGCAGAGTTCCTGGTCAAGGAGATCATCCACATCAGGACCCAGAAGGTGGCCAACATGGCCATAAGGGGCGGCATGGGCGGCAAGATCGTTATGGACGCCCTCACGGACGAGGAGAAGGCCTACTACGACGAGGTCCTTTGCGCCACCAAGGGGCACATGGCCGAGGTTGACCGCCTGCGCGGCAGGAAAACCACAGTGGCCACCCACATCGATGAGGTCCATACCCCGCATTATGAGGCAAGTCCGGAACCGGAGCCTGAGGTCGCACCGGCGGAGCCGGCTGCCCCTCATGCCGAGGAGACCCCTGCGGAGCCGGCGATGTTCGAGGACTTCCCTGAGGAGAGTTTCGACGACATACCTGACGACTTCCCGCTCGAGCCCGAGCCGGAGGAGGCGCCTGTGCCGGAGACCGGGGCGCCGGAGACCCCGGCACCCGAGAAGCCCGCTGAGACAGCCGAGGCGGACCTTGAGCCCATCCTCATAAGGGTGCTGGAGGACCTGCCCGAGTTCGTGGGGCCCGACAGGGACTACAAGCTCGCAAGGGAGGACCTGGTCACGCTCCCCCGCGTACTCGCCGACATACTGGTCGGCTCCGAAAAGGCTGTCGTCATCAGGCCTACGCCCTGAGCGTCCTGGTGTCTCCGGGGAACTCCAGGCAGTCGATGTTCAGCCTGCGTATCCCGGTGATCTCGGACACAGTGTCCCTGGCGATGTCCGGCATGTTGTTGGTCTTGCTGAGGTGTGCCAGGAACAGCTGCCTTCTGGAATCGCTTATCGTGCGGCGGATGGCGTTGGCGCAGTCCACATTGGACAGGTGCCCCTTCTCGCTACCGATGAGCCTCTTCAATGACTCCGGGTAGGGGCCGTCCACGAGCATCTGGTTATCGTAGTTGGACTCGATGACCGCTATGTCCGCCATCCTCAAGGCGGCTTCCACCTGGAATGTCAGCTTCCCAGTGTCCGTGGCGAGCAGCGCGCTTAGACCGTCCACCTGCGTCAGGAAGGCATTTGGCTCTATGGCGTTGTGGGACGTCGGGAGCGGCGTGATGTGCAGGTGCCCGACATCGAATGGCCGCGAGGATTCGAACGGTACGTAATCCACCTTCCCGAGATTCAGTTGGGAGAACGTGGCCGGGTTGCACATGACCGGGACGCCCAGCTTCCTCGCGGTCGCTCCGGCCCCTGCGACGTGGTCCGAATGCTCATGCGTGATGAGGATCGCCTTGACGACGTCCTTGTCCACGCCCTCCTGCTCCATGAGCGACAGGATCCGCTTGCAGCTGATCCCGGCATCGATCATCACCGCCTGCCCATCGGATTCTATCACGGTGCAGTTTCCATCGCTACCGCTGGCGAGGACATGGACTTCAAGCATCTGGCCTCAGGCCTTCCTCTTGTAGAGCGCGAATATTATGTCCCCTCTGGATATGATTCCCACGAGGACCCCTCTCTCAACCACCGGGAGGCGGTTGACCTTCAGGTTTATCATCGCCTTGAGGACCTCCATGATGGATGTGTCAGGGGATGTCGTGAGGACCGTGCGGGTCATGAGGTCCGACACGGGGATGTTGGAGATCTCCTCGGACAGGCTCTTGATGTTGTCGGACCCCTCCATATCGGAATCCATGGGATAGTTGAGTATTACATCCGCAGAGTGCTCGCTTTCCAGTTTGGACTGGTACCTGTACAGTACCTCGAGGATGTCGTTCTCGCTGAGAATTCCCAATAGGTGGTTCCTGTTGTCGACCACCGGCGCCCCGGAGACGTTCTCCAGCGCCAGCTTGATAACCGCTTTCTTGACTGTGTCATCCGCCTGAAGCGTCACCACCTGGGTGGTCATCAGGTCCCTTACCTTCAGCTTAGCCATCGGGAGGGTATTCACCTAATGGGCTTATATGGGTTTGTATCAACTGTTATGAGACTGGATGAACAGCTTCTGGACAGGGTACCGATGCATATCTTTATGTACAAGTAGGTTATCAAGGGATTTTGTGGGCCTGTAGCTCAGCTAGGTAGAGCGATGGACTCTTAATCCATCGGCCAAGGGTTCGAATCCCTTCAGGCCCGCCACTTCTCAATCCAGACACCTCGAAAAAAATTCTATGGATTTCCGTCTGCAGGTCAGGCGTCCTCCATTTGTCTAGTGTTTTCCCAAAATGCTAGCATTTCGTCGGTTGCGGAACGGTTGTCCTTGTCGCAGTAGTAACGCTGCGTCGTGGAGATCGTAGTATGCCCCATGACCAGCGAGACGTTGTGGATATCGTGTCCCTCGTCCAGAGCACGCTGTCCGAAGGTGCGTCTGCACTTGCGAAGCTCGAATGTCTCCCCGATGTCCTCCTCGACCGCCTTCTTCAGCTTCTCCAGCATGTTATAGCCGATGAACTCCTCCTTGCCCCTGATCGGAGGAAAGAGGGCATCGGATGTCTTGCCGGAGATCTTCAGCTTCAAAGCCCTGGCCTCGAGGTACTTCCTGAGAGGAGGAACCCCGTCCGGATGGACGGGAATCCAGCGAGCAGTGCCGTAGGAGCCCTCACCCTTCACATGGACTGCGAGGATCTCCGCACTGTCCCCAGCGATGTGAACGTTCCTGACATACATCATGCGGAGCTCCTTCGGGCGGAGGCCGGTGCATATAGCAAGACACACGATGCCGTAGGCCTCCGAGAGCTTCCAGTCGAACTCGGAGATCTCCATCGCACGTGCGAGAATCCTGTCAACGACGGACTCCTCCATCGCTGGTGCGCGTCTCTTGTACTTCTTTGGGTAGTGTGCCGGATACTTCGACTTGAACGCAGAGACCGCGTCGTTATCGAAGTAGGCAAGCATCTTCTTCAGGATGCCCAGGTCCTTGAGGATCGTGGCATCCACGACGCCGTTGGCCTTGCGGTACCCAACAAAGGCGTCGATGTCCTTGGCAGTGATCTTGCGGGGGTTGTCGGTGGAGACCCTGCCGTCCTGCTTCAGCTCGTGAAAGATCTTGCCCAGCTGGACCAGCTTGCGGCGGGTCGTGGCGTACGTGCTGGATGCGATGTGCCCGTACTCCAGGGGCATGTACTCGTTGAGGCAGTCGGTGAACGGATAGCGGCTCATCTGCTGACTCCGGCCTCCTCGAAGAGCTGCCCCTCGAGGTGGACAATGTACTTCTGGAAGCCCATGAAGACCCTGCGCTCGTCCTTCGTCAGATACGTCAGAGGGAAATCGCGGAGAAACGTAGCGAGAATGCTGATGCTGACCATCCTGTCGATGGCCCTCGGCCTGTTCGTCTCGTCCGTCGTCGGGGCCTCCCGCCGACCCATCTCGTCAATAACATTCTTTCCATTCATGTTATCAGTTCCATTAATGTCAAGATGTGTATAAATATATTTTCCAGCGATTCCATCGATGGTATCAATGGTATTGATTGGACGCAGCAAGTTCGGGCAGAACAACAGAATCAGTCTGGTCGAGGGCCTTCCCGACGTCATGAACCTGGAGGTGGGCGACTACGTAGAGTTCCATGTCATGAACGGCGAACTGATCATCCGCAAGGAGACCAAGAAGTACAGCGGATTTGATTTCGAGGGCGAGGAGATCCACGAGAACCTGCTGAACCTTGAGAAGTCTAAAGCGGATGAGTTAGAAGATGCCAACCTCGATCCAGAGACCCTAGAAGAAAGAGCGAGGCAGAACTATCTAAAAGACAAGGCTGGGCGTGAAGCAAAGAAGAATTAATTAGTGCCTCCCTACTCGTTGCTGTGAGATCCATGAATGGAAGTGATGTATCCACTACGTCCGGGAGTTCCACTACTCCTGTAAGGTGGAATAACCTGTCCAAAGAAATCACCGTAGAATACGTTCTTGGTGATGCCATGGATCAATACGACAATTGGCCCTCCCCATCCTTGATCATCTCTGACGGACCATACGGTGTGTCCGGATACAAAGGCGATCTGCACACATATTCTGGTCTTGCAGAATGGTACGAGCCCCACATTAGAAAATGGACTGAAAAATCCAAGCCAGCAGCTAGTCTTTGGTTTTGGAATAGTGAAATAGGGTGGGCGACAGTTCACCCAGTCCTTGAAAAATATGGATGGGAGTACAAGTCTTGTTGCATTTGGAACAAGGGCCTAGGGCATATTGCTGGAAATTGCAACACTAAAACAATTAGCACTTTTCCAGTGGTAACTGAGGTCTGCGTACATTATGTGAAAAAACCATTTTTTATCGTAGACAATAAAAAGCTAACCATGCAGGAATGGATGATTTTCGAGTGGAAAAGAACTGGACTTCCATTAAAGAAAGCAAATGAAGCTTGCGGAGTTGTAGATGCAGCTAGTAGAAAGTGGCTCACGAAGGATCATCTGTGGTACATGCCTCCATCAGAATCATTCGAAAAACTAGTCAGCTATGCGAATTCATTTGGAAAAGAGAGTGGGAAGCCTTACTTTTCCATCGATGGCATAAATCCATTGACCAAAGAAGAATGGAATACCCTTCGCCCTACCTTCCATTGCCCGATAGCAAAAACCAATGTATGGGATGTGCCTCAACTAAAAACAGAAGAAAGAATCAAAGATGGAACTAAAGCGGTTCACAACAATCAGAAACCTCTGCAAATAATTAGAGAGCTGATTTCGGCATCCAGCAACCCTCTGGATGTTGTATGGGACCCATTTGGAGGTTTAGCAACAACAGCAGTAGCTTCTATCGAATTGAGAAGAAACGTATACTCGTCCGAAATAAACGAAACAATGTACCACCATGGTAGAAAGAGAATACATGATTCATTCAATCAATTTCTCTAACTCTATGCGATTCTTAGGCACATCTGGCTTGTTTAATATTTTTCCCCACTGAGCTATTGTCTTGCCTTTAATAACACGGGACAACACGTCGGACTTGAATTGCTCCAAGCCTTCATGCTGAATACGATCCATTTTCGCATAATTTGTATCCCCGCGATATACAAACCTACCTTGAAGATCCATAAGCTTCTGTTGATACTCGGGATTGTAACTATATTTACGGCCTTCTGGACCCCATGAATCTACAATCTTTTTTGCAGAAGTTACATCCTTATCTTGTATTGCAAATCCATTGGTGTTCGTTTGCTGAAGATTACGAGTACGCTCTGATGTATCACGAGGCTCTATTACAAGATAATCTGGAGGGTTATGATAGTGATCGTCTCTTGCTTTAGCTATACTTCCCGCTGTGAAATACCTGATATCAATGATACGGGCATGCCCCCAGACAATGTTTTCAGGCATCCATACGACCAGAGCCACATCAACATTGTCTTCTGCAAACAACGTCTGACTCTCTCTAAACCGTGCAGTAATTTCTGTAGCTAGTGGATACCATGCTTTGATTTCAATTCCTGGAGTGGAAGGCAGACCGCTTGATTCGAATATTACATCTGGAAATCCAGGATCCTGACGTATCCATGAACCTTTAAAGGGCCATTCAATACTGTTCAATTCCGACGAAATAGCATATTCAATAGAGTTCGCATAAAGCGGCGACAGCTTGGATATAATTGGAGACAAAGTTTTGATAACTTCGAATGACTCAGGCTTACCTATTGTAACTATATCCAGAGAACTACCAATCAGCCTATTCAGTGCTTCTTCAGCAGCATTGAGAACAGACCGAGCGTTCAAATTTCGACCTCCAGTTCAGAACAATAAGATTCCATAAAGTAAGTACCGGATACCACCTGGGACAAAAATGTCGACTTCGATGAAGGATTATACTCGAGAATGAGACCTGCATCCTCATTGACAAACACAAGCCAACCTTCCGTGCTGAAACGAAAACGAAATCCAGCAGCATGAATAGTCTCCTCGAAGTCCATAAACGTTTGAAGATGTATAACATATTTAAAATCAGTACCGTGCACGCACGTTGCAGTTTCAACTTTGGTTACTTTGTTCAAGTCTAGGGGCCTCCGCTTCGCTCCGACCCCCGTCCGCCGCTACGCGGCGTCCGTGAGGGCGTGCAGGCGCCCCTGCCTGACGGCAACGGGGGCGCCTCGCCCGCCCGACAATCAGGATATGACATGGTCTGCCTGAGTTGGCAGAGATGAAGAATGAGAAAAAAGAGACAGCTTCCGCTGACAGAGGTGTTCTGATAAAACCAGGAGGCTTCGAAGAATCAGCCTGGGACCGATGGTCCCTTCGAGAACGTGTTTGGATCGAGTTTAGTACGGTCGTATCCCATCCACTCATACAACCGGGGATCAGTGCGATGCACAGTGTTCACCCACATCCAGTTCCCCTTCTTGATCTCCGCCTCCTCCTCGAGCTTCTGCATGTCATCCTTGAAGGCTTTGGAGATCGCCCAGGTGTGGGAGTTCCAGATGAGACTGTTGAGGATCGTCCAGACCGCCGTCCGGTACTTCACCGGAAGCTCCGAGACCCTCTTGCACTTCCTGAACTCCTCCACATGGTCGAGGTCGAGAGACTTCGTGATGTACTTCGATATGTAGTTGATCGGGGTGGCGTACCCCTTGATCCCCATGTCGTCCTTCGTGAACGCGTAGATGTCGATGAACCCGACTTTCCAGATCGGACTGACGGAGTTCCAGTCATCGAGGTTCTTCAGCCTGCCGAGGATGCTGCGCGTGTAGAGGTCCGATGGATCCGGACGGAAGGAGTTGCTCTTCCTGTGGAACTTGATCTTTAAGGGCTTGTCCAGATGCAGCAGGATATGGACCGCCGGATAGCCGGAGACCGTCGACTCCTTGACGATCACCTTGGAATAGCCTCCCTCGAGAGCCTTCTCCAGACGTGAGAAGAACCTGGAGATGCCTTTGCCCCTGGACGTTATGAAGAAGTTGGCCTGGTCGCGGGACATGACCTTGTGGTCGATGGTCAACGTCATGAAGAACAGATGTGAGTATAGCCCGTCGGCCCTCTCCTCGGAGATTCTCGATTTCTTCAGAATCCTGTTGAGCTGCTTCTTCTTGACGGACTGCCTGAACGCGTACTGGGGGTTCCCCCTGCGGGACACAGGGCTGGCGGAATGCTCGCCGGTGTCGAGATTCGCAAAGAGATTGTAGTACTCCGCATCGACATGCTCGACGAGATCCGGAAGAAGAGTATCCGCATCGACCTTGCCGGAGAGAACATCCTCCTGCAGCTGCCTCCTGTGAGCATTGTCGAAAATGCTCAAGGAGTGCACCTCCCGAGGTTCGGGATGCCCATCGCCGAGCAGGTGTCGAATCCTTCAGCCTCACGGTTGCCTGTAGCTGGAATCAATAGAATTTACGCCGGCATTAGACAGAATCTATCGCCAGGGGATAGGGCTCCATAGAATCGAAAATGAGGTGTCTGGACAGGTTCGGTGCGAGTCCCTTCAGGCCCGCCACTTCTTCATCCTGATTTTCTGAAGAGATTCAATACATCCTAGAATGGCGACTCTGTTGTCTGATACCGCCATTGTCGATGTAATGGCGCAGAACGTGCTGCTAAAACACAACTGTATTGACCCTCGAAGGGCCCTGCATCTCGCCCATCACGCACTATTTAGTATTCCGGACGACTTTGAACAGTAATAAGAAGAACCGGCGGACGCTGTGTCCGCCGGCGTTTAAATCAGTTCAGGACGTCCGACATGTCGTAGACGACGCCCTTCTTCTGGGATACGACCCACTGGGCAGCCATCACGGCTCCACCCACGAATATCTCCCTGGAGTGGGCCTGGTGACGGATCTCGATCCTCTCGGAGTTCCCGATGAACATCACGGTGTGATCGCCGACTATATCGCCGCCTCTGATGGCATGGATCCCAATCTCCTTCCCGCGGGGACATACGCCCTCGCGTCCGAACTTGAACTCCTTCCCGCCCATGGCCTCGCTGATGATCTCCGCGGCGGTCATCGCCGTGCCGCTGGGAGCGTCCTTCTTCTGGTTGTGGTGGGCCTCGATAATCTCGACGTCGTAGTCGTTCCCGAGGTACAGAGCAGCCTGCCTGATCAGCTTGTTGAACACGCCCACCCCTATGGAGTAGTTCGTGGACATGACGGCCGCCACATTGTTCTTGACGACGGCCTCCACGATCCCGGTCTTCTGCTCGGCAGTGAGCCCGGTGGTGCCGATTATGAGGTTGACCCCCGCGGCAGCGGCCACAGGAGCGTTGGCCACCGTGGCGGGAGCTACGGTGAAGTCCACGAGGACCTCGGTCCCCGTCTCCTTGAGCACGGTGGCGAGATCCTTCGGGTCCGTGACCGGGACGCCTATCTTCCCCACGCCGATGACCTCTCCGATGTCCTTGCCGACGTTCACCAGATCGAAGGCGGCGGATATCGTGAGTCCCTCCGTCTCCAGGATGCGGCGGTTGATCAGGGTTCCCATCCTGCCGCATGCGCCCACGAGGGCGACTCTTGTGTCGGTCATGCAGAGGCCCCCGGGGAGGCGAGGTGCGTCTGCGAGCCGGCTGTCGTGGTCTTGTGATACATGCCGTCCCGATGCCCTTCGTCCCATGTGTAGTTTACGGATGACCCGCGGGTGAATATCTGAAATAATGAACAGGACCATCCTCACACAGAGAAGCGGGAGGATCGGAACGATGAACAGGAGCGACATCACAAGAGACTATTTCATGCTGAAAGGACCCCTGGCCAAGAAGGGGTACGACTGGTGGTGGCATTCGTTCACCGCCGAGAACAAGGAGACGGGCGAGAGCAAGCCGTTCTTCATTGAGTACTTCCTCTGCAACCCGGCTCTGGCGGGCGACGAGCCCCGCATAGTCTGGAACGATCCCGAAGCCAGGGAATCCGGCGTGATGCCGTCGTACTGCCTCGTCAAGGTCGGATTCTGGGGGAAGGACAAGAAGGGGCAGATCCACAACTTCTACCCCTGGAAGGATGTGGCCATCGCGGAGGACTCTCCCCTTGACCTGTCCGTCGGGGAGTGCTCCTGCACCGAGAATCGCATCAGAGGCAAGGTCCTGGTGACACCGGAGCAGGCGGCGGAGCATCCCGAGTGGATGTGCGACGCGGGGGAGATGGAATGGGACCTGTCCGTAGACAAGAAGGTATCGTACAACGTCGGTTACGGTGCGTCCAAGTTCTTCCGCAAGATCAACGCTTTCGAGATGTTCTGGCATGCGGAGGGCATGAAGACCCTCTACAGCGGATGGATCAGGCTGGACGGGGTGGAGTACATCGTCAAACCCGAGACCTGCTACGGATACGCCGACAAGAACTGGGGAGGGGACTTCACGAGCCCGTGGGTGTGGCTGTCCTCCAGCAACCTGGTCAGCAACATTTCCGGGAAGCGCCTGGAGGACAGCGTGTTCGAGATCGGCGGCGGACGTCCGAAGGCGTTCGGCATCGCGATGAACAGGAAGCTCCTCGGTCAGTGCTACTACGAGGGGAGGGACTACGAATTCAACTTCAGCAAGTTCTGGACCGGCAGCCGCACTTTCTTCGACTGCAAGGAGACTGACGACGAGATCGTCTGGAGCGTGACACAGACCACATTCAAGGCGAAGATGGAGGTCGATATCCGCTGCAGGAAGGAGGACATGATCCTCATCAACTACGAATCCCCCAACGGGAAGAAGCTGCACAACCGCCTGTGGAACGGAGGGAACGGAATCGGAACCGTGAGATTGTATACCAAGAAGCACGGGGAGTGGTCGCTGGTCGACGACATGCATGCGGAGAACATAGGCTGCGAGTACGGGGAGTACGGCAGCTGACCGACGGTTCCCGGAGGATGACCGATTATGGCTTTAACCACAATCGGCATCAGCCATACATGACAAAGGTCATCCTCCACACCACAATGGGAGACATCGAGATCAGAATGCATGACGACATGCCCATCACCACGGGCAACTTCGTCAAA
The DNA here is from genome assembly GCA_002504405.1 of Methanomassiliicoccaceae archaeon UBA71. Lineage (GTDB taxonomy): Archaea > Thermoplasmatota > Thermoplasmata > Methanomassiliicoccales > Methanomethylophilaceae > Methanoprimaticola. The sequence continues at coordinate 76,276 of DARO01000005.1, read as the reverse complement.
CTCGCCAAAGAGGGATTCTACGACGGAGTCATATTCCACAGGGTCATAGACGGGTTCATGATCCAGGGAGGCGACCCCACAGGCACAGGCATGGGCGGACCTGGGTACAACATCCAGGACGAGTTCGGAACCGGCCACTCCAACGTCAGGGGAACCATCGCGATGGCGAACACCGGCAGGCCGAACACCGGAGGGAGCCAGTTCTTCATCAACACTGTGAACAACACATACCTGGACAAGGAGAACCCGTCAACCCCCTATGCGCACCCCGTATTCGGAACGGTAGAGGCCGGCATGGATGTCGTGGACAGGATCGGCAAGGTTGAGACCGACAGGAACGACAAGCCTCTGAAGGACGTCACGATCGTGAAAGCGGAAGTCATCGAGTGATACGATGACCAGGCACGTGATGGAGTGCCTCGGGATGAGCCGTATCGTCATTGAGGACGGCAAGGTCGTCGAGGTCTCCGAACCGAAGGTTAGGTACTGCCCGCTTTTCGAGAAGTACAGGGGAATCAAGGAGATCGATGAGGACAGCATCCGCGAGAACATAGAGTACAGGATCTCCACTTTCGGCATGTGCACCGAGGACAGGGTCACCTCCATGGAGAACTTCCTGTCCTTCGGAGTCTCGGAGACGCTCAGCTCCGCTCTGAGAGACGGGGATATCGATGCGGCGGTCATAGCAGCCGACGGCTGCGGTACAGCGGTCATAACGGATCCGAAACTCGTGCAGGGCATGGGCGGCAGGATATCTGGAATAGTCGAGACCCAGCCCATCCGCAGGGTGGTGGACGCTGTCGGCAAGGAGAACATGCTCGACCCGGAGACCGCCCGCATAGACATGGAGGCGGGGGCAGAGAAGGCCTTCTCCATGGGTTTCGGGAAGGTCGCTGTGACCACGCCGTCCGTCGAGGCTGCTGAGAGGATTAGGGCCAGGCATGGGGACTCAGTGGTCATCATAGGCGTCCACACCACCGGCATGTCCGAGGATGACGCGGCAAGAGCGTTCGAAGTCTTCGACATCATCACCGCCTGCGCCTCCAAGCACCTCCGCGAGGAGTGCCGCAGACGCGGGGACGTCCTGATAGCTGGCAGCAAGGTGCCGGTCTACGGGGTCTCGGACGTGGGGAAGAGGCTGATACAGAAAAAGCTGGACGAGACAGGGGCGCGCGCCTGGGAACCGTCGGATGGTGAGGTCCCTCCCAGCCCCCTCATCTGATCAACGCGGGATATCCCGCATCTTTACACCCCCTGGTTCAATCGCCGAGGTACGTGTCGACTGCGAGATGCGTGCCTGAGCGGAGGTATATCAGGGGGATCTTCTCCTTCCTGAGCCTCCTGCGGAGCTCCTTGTCGTTCGTGAGGACGTATCCCCCGGTCATCCTTGCGAGCTCCATGACCGCGTTGTCCCCTGTCGTCACCGTGGGGACTATCTCGTACTTGCGGGCGAGTGCTAGGGCAGCGCCAGCGAACTTGTGGTCGAGATGCTTGAGCTCCCCGACCAGAGGGCCGGGGACGATGATCCTCGCCTCGCCAATCAGCTCTGCGATGGCGAGGTCGAGGTTCATCCTGATCTCAAAAGGCATGAGTAAGGCGTTTGTGTCGAGGATCACGGTCTGCATGTCACTCGACGATCCCGTATCCGATGAGCCTCCACTTGTTGGAGATCCTTCTGGAGATGGCTACCCTCTGGCCGGGCAGGATGCACACGGGGATCTTCAGGGTGACCTCCGCCGAATCCGCCCTTGCGCTCTTGACGACTCCCACGGTGGTCGCCGTGCCGACGCTGAGCATCAGAGGCTCGTTGCTCTTGATCTCCTCCACGGATAGCTCTGCGGAAGATCCTACGACGCGGTCCAGCAGCACGGTCTTCATGCTGAAGTCGTGGACCACCTTCGGAAGCTCCCCGGGACGGCCTATGACCCTTCCGGTGAGCCCGTCGGACTTCGTGATGGATGCGTCCAATCCGGTCCCGATGGCGATGAGCCCTCCGGGAAGGACCTTCTTGACGCTCTTACCCCCGGCTTCGAGCGAGGTTATCTTGGCGGTGATCCTCTCGTAGACCACCTTTCCAGCCACCTCGGTCTTCTTCCCGGGTGCGATCTCGATCTCGTCGCCCACACTGAGGGTTCCCTGGATGAGGGACCCTCCGAGGACTCCGCCCTTCAGGTCCTCCGGCTTGGTTCCGGGGGAGTTGATGTCGAAGGAACGGGCGACATGCATCAGAGGGGATGCGTCTGGGTCCCTGACGACCTTGGAGACGATGTGCTCCTCGATCGCCTCGATGAGCATGTCTATGTTGACGCCACGGTTGGCGGAGATGGGTATGATCGGGGCGTTCTCGGCTATCGTGCCCTTGACGAACTCCTTGATCTGCCTGTAGTTCTCCACAGCCTGCTCCCTGCTGACTATGTCGATCTTGTTCTGGACGATGATGATCTTGTCGATGCCGATGATGGACAGGGCCATCAGATGCTCCTTCGTCTGGGGCTGGGGGCACCTCTCGTTGGCGGCGACCAGCAGCAGCGCGCCGTCCATGAGGGCGGCACCGGACAGCATGGTGGCCATCAGGGTCTCGTGACCGGGGGCGTCCACGAAGGACACCGCCCTGAGGAACTCTGCTTCCGCACCGCAGTTCTTGCACTTCTTGATGGTGCCGTATGCGGCGGGCCCCTGGCATTCGGGGCATTTGTAGAATGCTACGTCGGCGTACCCGAGACGGATAGAGATGCCTCTCTTCAGCTCCTCGGAATGACGGTCGGTCCACTCGCCGGAGAGCGCCTTTGTCAGGGTCGTCTTCCCGTGGTCGACATGACCGATCATCCCGATGTTGATCTCGGGCTGCTGAGGGACTTTCATCAGTTCTCCGCAGAGGCCTCGCCCTCGGGCTGGGGGTTGAGACACTCATCGATGGACTTGGGTCCGTACTCGGCAACGGCCATGTTGATCTGCACGATCTCGGCGGAGATGGCGGATCCGCGGATGGCGACCCTCTTCCTCTGACCGGGGTACTTCTCGTGGAAGCCCAGGCTGTCGGACAGAAGGAGCTTGACCCTCTTGTTGCCGGGGAGGTCGGACCTCATAGGGGTCCCGTTCGAATCGGAGCCGCCGGTGATCTTGAGCTTGTAACCGGGGAGGCCCACGAATATACCGTCCACGACCTCTCCGATGTTGACACCAATCAGAGAGTTCGCGTGGTGACCAGACACTGCGACGTTGTAGGACCTTCCGGTCTTGACGTCGTTGACAATGGCTTTGAATTCTACCATTTGAACACCTGTGGGGCTGGCTATTCTGGTATCGTTTATAAACCTTTTCGATGCCTTGCGATATGCACACCGGCCTACACGACTTAAACCAGGAACTGGAGCATCCTGGCGAGGGTGATGCGGGCCATGTCGGCGAGGGACCTGCGCTTGTACTCCTCGGGAAGGCACTCGACCGCCCTGCGGAGCTCCTCTTCGAAAGCGGCCTCCTCACGGGATGCCGCCTCTTCCGAGAAGAGCACTGCGCCGGTGTTGAAATCGTTGTAGAGGGACCGGCTGGTGTACGACCCCGTGCCGACGTAGCAGATGCGCCCGTCTGATACGATTACGCTCCTGGGCCTCATCGAATCGGAGAAGTACACCCTCGCGCCGGCCATCATGAGCGGGTTGGACGCCGACAGGGAGTTCCACAGCTGGTACCAGCGCACGCCCTGGCATGGGATTATTATGCGCGTGTCCGCCCCGGACAGGACTGCAAGCTTGATGCTGTTCAGCAGATCGTCCGCCGGGCACAGGTAAGGGAACGTGAGGTACAGCCTCTGCCTGGAGCCCGCTATGATCGCGCTCTGGCACATCATGAGCGGCTGGAGATCGCCCAGGTCCGGACCACCCGACACCATCTGGACACCGACCGCCCCTGCCTCCGACCGCACGGCCTCGGGGACCGAAAGGCTCTCCCCGGTTGCCTGGTGCCAGTCGGCCATGAACCTGCATTCGGCACGGGCGGCTGCCGGACCGACGATCCTCGCGGGGGCATCCGATCCGAGGTAGGCGACCCTGCCATCTATGACGATGATCACCCTCTTGTTGCGGTTGGCGGGCTTGACCGTCAGGACCGCGCGGAGTGTCCTGTGGAAGGAGGCGTAAACTGCCCCGGCTTCCCTCAGCGCCCTGAGACCGGATGTCCTTCCGAACCCCCTGGACGACGTCATGACACGCACATCCAGGCCGTCCTTCGCCCTCGATGCGAGGGCATCGACCAGGGCCGCCGAACCCTCCCCCCTGGGGAGAACGGGCATCATCATCCAGATCCGGGACTCGGCGGCCATGATGTCCCCGGTCAGATCCGAGCGGACCTCACGGAGCGACCAGTACGTCCTGACATCGTTGCCCGAGGTGTACACATCTGCGCCCGACCTCCTGAACATGGATGCCGTGTCCCCGATCCCTGCTGGCGGGACGTCCCCCTCCCCTTGGAAGAACCAGGAATCCTCGTCGTGCTTGCGGCCGTACGTACGGCGGGAGAACAGGGTGCAACCGAACACGAGATACAGAAGAAATCCCGCGAAGGGCAACACGACCACTATCGCGACCCAGAAGACGAACGTGCGGGGGTCGTACCTCTCCTTGAAGAGGAGGAGGTACAGAGCGACCAGGTCCACAGCCAGAAGCGGCAGCCATACTGGAAGCACCAGGAAGATGAAGTCCAGGAAGGCTACCGTCAGGTACGTCATGACAGAGGCTCACATTCCCCAGAAGGGTTCCTCGCGGCGCTTTATCTCGATGACCTCTTCCATCGCGAGCCTCTCGTCATCGTTGATGTCGAGGGTGGCGAGCTGCTTGACAGCGGACTCGATGAGGTCGACGTAGATCACGTCCTCTTCGTTCACCTGCCTGCCGACGGTGACCCCGTCGATCGCGACGGCGACCTCCTCCCCCTGCTTGGCCTCCTTCAGGGCATCTTCGCCCGTGTGGATGCTCTTGATCCTGCCGGCATCCCTGCCGTCGGGCGTTATCAGGTTCTCGCCTGGCCTTATCCTGCCGGCTAGGACCCTGACCCCGACGATCGCGGGCTTGCTGGCGCGGAACACGCAGTTGGGAAGAATCTTGAACTTGGCGGGGAACGAGAACTCGGACCTCTTGTCAGTGTCCGTCTTCTTCTTGCTGTCCTCGACCCACTCCACGTAGTCGTCTATGAGCTGGTAGACGATCTGGTTCGTCATCACCTTCATGCCCTCATGGTTGACGAGCTCGGCCTCCGCGTCCTTGGACAGGCCGACGTTGAATCCCAGGATGACGCTGTTCTTCTTGTCCCCGTAGGCGGCCTCCACTATGTCCCTGCGGGTGATCTCGCCGACGCCGTACTTGCGGATCGGGATGTCGTTGGCCTTGGCCTCGAACGCCAGGGCCTCGAGGGAGCCGATGGCATCGGCCTTGATCGTGATGCCCTTCTCCTGGGTCTCGATCTTGATGCTGGTCTCCTCCTGGAGCGCCTTGATGGCGGGGTCGTTAGGACCCTTCACGACGATTATCGGAGCGCCAGCGATGACGCCTTCGCAATTCTGACATGATATCTTCACGCCCGCCGCCGCATGGAGGTCCTTGACCGAGTCGAACCTGTCGCGCGGATCCCTGATCTCGTCGAGGGGCTTCGGCTTGAGGATCGCCTTTACCTTCGTGACTACCGGCGCACCACGGGTCCCCATGGCTACGGTGTCCCCCTTCTTCAGGGTACCGGAATACAGGATCATGTCCAGCGTCTTTCCGAGCCCGCGCTCCTCCTTGATCTCGAGGATGGTTCCCTTGCCGGGGCCCTCGCCCTTCTCCAGCTGGGACTCCAGGAAACGCTGGGCTAGCCCTATGAGAACGAGAAGCAGGTCCGGGACGCCCTCGCCCTCTTTGGCACTGATGGGGACCAGAGCGACCGCCTTGGTGAAGTCGTCGATCCTGTCATACCTGTCGGACGATATCCCCTGGTCTGCCAGCTGGGCTATGACCTTGTACAGCTTCTCGTTGAACGCCTCGAGGGTGTGCGCCTGCTGGACCTTCTCCGAGAGGATGAACGGGCGACCCTCCTCGCAGATCCAGCCCTGGATCGTGTCCACCTTGTTCAGCGCGATGACGAACGGCGTCTTGTACTGCCTCAGGATGCGTATGGACTCGATGGTCTGGGGCATCAGCCCCTCCCTGATGTCTATGACGAGGACGGCGAGGTCCGCTAGGGACCCTCCCCTCGCCCTGAGGGTCACGAACGAGTGGTGCCCGGGGGTGTCGATGAAGAGCAGTCCGGGAACGTCGAACTTCTTGTTGCCTATCAGGGCGCTGCAGACCTTGTAGATGTGGTCTATGGGGACCTCCGTGGCACCGATATGCTGGGTGATCGCACCGGCCTCGTGGGCCTGCACTGAAGTTCCCCTGATGCGGTCCAGGAGCTTCGTCTTGCCGTGATCAACATGTCCCAGAACGCTTACTACCGGTTGCCTTATCGCCATCGGAACCACCTGTCACAAATGAATAAGGGGTTTGTCGGGAAAAGGTTTCTGTCTCGAATCACTCGTAGATCCACTTGTCGGAGGTCCTGTCGTAGGAGACGAGGTCCTCGGGCTTGAAGAAGATGGAGATCTCCCTCTTGGCAGACTCGACGGAGTCGGATCCGTGGATGATGTTCATGCCGGTGACCATCGCGTAGTCTCCGCGGATGGTTCCGGGAGCGGAATCGGCAGGGTTGGTCTTACCCATCATGTTCCTGCAGATCGAGACCGCGTTCTCTCCCTCGAGGACCATCGCCAGCACGGGGCCGGAGGTGATGTAGGAGATGAGGGAGGGGAAGAAGGGCTTGCCCTTGTGCTCGCCGTAGTGGTTCTCGGCGGTCTCCTTGGAGATGACCATCATCTTCATAGCGACGATCTTGAGCCCCTTCTTCTCGAAGCGGGACAGGATCTCGCCGCAGAGTCCGCGCTGGACCCCGTCGGGCTTGACCATGAGGTAAGTCTGCTCCATGGAGCTCACTCCTTCTTCTCGGCGGCCTTGAGCCTGGCGGCCTTCTCGATAGCGGCCTTCTCGGTCCACTCGGTGGTCCTGGCGACCCTCTTGAGCTCGATCATGTTCTTGTAGCACTTGTTGGCGTCGAAGAAAAGGATGGTTCCATCCTTCTTGACGTACATCTTGCCGGTCCCGGGCTCGATGGGGGCTCCGCAGAACGAGCATTTCCTGGTGGTGTCTACCATCCGAATCACCTCATCCCGAGTTTCCTGGCTTCTCTGGATGTCTCCCTCAGCATGAGGATGTCTCCCATCCTGACGGGGCCCATGATGTTCCTGGTGATGATCCTTCCTTTGTCGCGGCCATCGAGAACACGGACCTTGACCTGGGTGGCCTCTCCGGTCATCCCGGTCCTTCCGATGATCTCGACAACCTCCGAGGGGATGCTGTCAGTGTCGACCATTCAGCTCACCTCAGTTCTTGAGGGCCTGTACTGCCTGGGCGATCTCGTCACAGAGGGCTTTTCCCTTTCCGACATCCATTATGGCGATGGAAGCGGTGGGCTTGTCGAGTCCGATGGCTCCTCCGAGCTCGGTCTTGCTGGGAACGTAGACGTAGGGGACGTTCCTCTCGTCGCAGAGAGCGGGCATGTGGGCGAGGATCTCGGGGGGCTCGACGTCGGTGGCCATGATAACGATGGCGGCGGCTCCGCGCTCGACGGCCTTGGTGACCTCGTTGGTTCCCTTCTTGATCTTGCCGCCGTCCCTGGCCATCTCGGCGAGGGAGTAGGCTTTGTCGGAGAGTTCCTTGGGTGTCTCAAACTTCACGAATACGGACATTTCAATTACCTCTTTCAGACGCTCGAAGGCGCCCTCATCATTCATCGGCTCTTGGAGAGCAGTCGGACTATCAACTCGTAGTATAAATCTGTTATCGACTTCTGAAACTTGCCATGCTTACTATGCGTTACATACAGAACATGACATGATTATTCCAATCGTAGATTGTGGGATGGTGGAACGATAGCTACCCGGGCTGCGGTGGAGCATCTGTTGGACATTATCACATAAGGTAAAAAGCAACCCGCAGGATGGGACCTTTGGAGTGCTCGAAGGACGGCAACCGAATGAATGGTTCCGGCTCTCATCAAATTCGTCACGACGATCAAAACATCGTCTGAGAGAACTTTATACACTCTCTTTCACAGAGGCAATACGCGTCATGTCTGTGAACTATCTACACTGTTTACAGCGGAAATCCTCAGGTATTCGGAACCCAGGAGGGATCCCCTGTTCATTCCCCAGACTGACCTCTTAGATATGACAGCATCCTGGTCCCTGGGTGGAATCCGGGGCTCAGATACGAGCACATCTCCCAGATCACAATGCCAGTGAGATATACGGCTACGGCATTCCTCACAAGCAATATTGCCATACCCAGAGTATTGATCGACTCCCCGCCTCCTAGATATCCTATATTATAGGCGAAATTCACCTGAGTCAGGATGATCGTCAAGATCATTAGATTCAGAACTCTCCGTTCGAAAAGACCGTCCTGCCCGGATATCATGAGGAATACAACTGGGCATATTGCCCATATCAGATACTGCGATGAGAACACCTTGTTGGCCACCATGAACAACATCAGGCTTGCCAATATGGCCAGACCCAGTATCCTCATCCCGTTGTCTTCGATACCTTTGCGCCTTATTACAAAATACAATGCGTATAAGGCAACTATCGATACTATCATTATCGGCATTAGTACGTCGGAGACCGCATCCGGCAATGGACCCCTCAGGTTATCGGATCCGAAGCTTCCTTCGGAACCAAAGGGCTGTATCCACACATCTGTGAACCCCAACGCAGATATGAAGTAGACGACGGATGCTGCAACGGACTCGATTTGAAGCGGCCTGTCTTCATGATACCCCATGAAGTTGGTGATTATGGACGGGTCGATGAGACATACGACCGCAGCGATGACGACCCCTGTACCGATGAACGCCACTGAACCCTTCAGAACGTCAGAGTAACGCCTGTTGAATATCAGATACAGGAACATCACTGGAAACAGTAGCGCAGGATACAGCTTGGTCATAGTGCCGATGGCCAGGAAGGCAAACGCCAGGGAGGTCTTGTTTGTCGAGAACAGGTACACCGCTGCGAGGGTTATCACCGCAGGGAAGATATCGATACGATCGACCACGAACTCGAACATCAGGAGCATCAGAACCGCATAGAGGAGCATTGCTCTCTTGCTGCTGTACCCGTACACATCGGCAAGTTTAGAAGTCAGCCACAGGCCGATGACCGTGAAGACCAGTACTTCCGCAACATAGGCGATATTGTATCCGAAAGGCGTATCGGCGAAGATGCGGGGTATGGCGATGAACACCATGGAGAACGGAGGGTACTCCAGCATGGGGAAGTCCCCGTTGGAAAGGGGTTCCGCATTCTTCCAGAAGCGGTCCCTCATCACCTCCGTTTCTATCCCTGTGCATTGAATCACTAAGAGATACACGACACAGGCGATTAAGAAAAGCACCGATATGATCAGGCCATACCGCCTAACCCCTCCATCGCACTGCATAGTTCACCCTTACAAGTCAGAATCGTCGATTTCGAATGCCGATCTTCCGATTCTGATATCGGACGCAATATCGCTGGCATTGTGTTTGCCAAGGTATGTGTACGCAAACAGAGTGACGATGCAGACCCCCAGCAGATCCGCGGTGAGGTCGCCCATGGTATCTGTGGCACCATACACCATATATGCGTTACCGGAGACGGTATCTGTGAACCCCTCGATCATCTCCCAGACCCCTCCGAAGCTCAACGCCACGAGGAACGTCATGGCGGCCATACCGCCACGGGAACCGAAGGTCACATGTTCTGGAGAATGGACCTCGACGAGGCAGAATGCCACGAAGACTATGCAGGTCACGATGATCGATGAAATCACATGGCCCAGGTCCCCGCACCAACTCACATTGAGGTACAGTCCACAACATAGACAAAGAACATAGAAGTATATGTTGGCATAGATCACAAACACCAGTATCGGTGGAAGAGACACCAGTCTGGTAAGCCTCAGTATGGGTATTACCAAGGAAATAAGTGCCCAGGCCAGGCAAGTCGCCAGGAGATATTCCTCCGGATGGCCTGCATCGAGACCCGGAGCCAGACCGAGCGACACGAACAAGGCTATTACGCCCATGGAAGCCGGAACACCGAAGAGCATGGCCCACGCGACGGCCCTTTCACGGGAATCCTCAGCCGCATTCATTCCAGAACCACCAGCCCGTGTTCATTGATGATTTTGTGCGATTCCCGCATCCTCCTCGACACCAGCCAGGACAGAACCAGCGTAATGCCCAGGGTTACTAGCAATCCGTACAGGATGTAGCCGTTGTCCACCATCCAGACATCCAGGTTGATGTCCTGGAAGAAATACTCTGTCACATACCCCGGAACAAGCATCCCCATGGATATGAATGGTGTGAGCCCCCTTACAACTGCCCAGTTGTATGATGCCCCAGTGATGGACGCGATCACGAAGAACGAAGCGAACGTCATAGGCAGAAGAGGCACCACATGAACCAATGCCATAAGATAGAACCAGGTGACCTTTTCCATGCTTCCGCTGTCGACCAGGGATTCCTGTGAGAATACGGTGACCGACAGAATCGTGCACAGGAGCGTTGCCATAGCTGATATGAGCAGGAAATGATTAGCGCGAGGGGAACAGCGCTTGAAAGCGATGCACCCAAAGGACAATGCGAACAGGGATGTCACTGCCATAATGCCCTCGTACTCAAGCAATGATATCACAAGGGATGCGCTTGACAGCAGTGCGCTGACAGTAGCGACCGACCTCTCCGCATTCATAAGCCGACCACATATGATTTGATATTTTATAGTATGCAACAAGGGCTTCGTTAAATAGGAAGGTCCAGGATGCCAACTGGGAGTGTGATGGCTTCCAAGTAATTATTTACTATGAGGTGCTGGTAGTAATTGGAATGATTGACCGCATCGAACGCCTTGTGATAGTTCACAAGGAAGCTATCCTCTACCTCATCTGCGGAGGTTTGACGACCCTTGTCAACTGGGGTTCGTACGCAGTGTTCGTGTGGATGGATATCGGACCCAATATCAGTAACATACTGTCTTGGGTGACGAGCGTCACTTTTGCGTTCTTCGTCAACAAGTGGGTCGTGTTTGAATGCAGGTCGTGGGAACCTGCTACTGTGGCCCGCGAGCTTAGCTTCTTCTTCAGCGCGAGGATATTCACGCTGATCGTGGCAGCAGTGCTGTTCTTCGTCTTGCACGACATTGCGGGAATGCAGTACGGATACACGATATTCACAGACAGCCTCTTCGGGACCGAGGGGATGTTCACCAAGATTGTGACCAGCGTTGTGGAGATCGTTCTGAATTGGATGCTCAGCAAATTCGTGGTATTCAGGAAGAACCTGGACGCCTGAGAAACCACGATGGTAGTCTGTGCAAAGAAAAGTTGAGGCCTGCACCTGCAGGCCTCATTGAATCAGTTGATGTAATCTATCCAGGACTCGTACTCGGGAACCTTGCCGGTGACGATGTCGTGGAACCTGGCATGAATCGCGGTGGCGACGGGGCCGATCTCACCGTTGCCGACTGGCCTGTTGTCGATGCAGGTGACGGGAGCGATCTCCGCAGCTGTTCCGGTCATCCAGACCTCGGTGGCAGATGCGAGCATGAACCTGGAGATCTCGATCTCGACGACCTCATACCCCATGTCCCTCGCGACCTGGATGATGGAGTTCCTCGTGATACCCTCGAGAATGGACTCGGATGCAGGAGGGGTCAGGATCCTGCCGTGGCGGTATATGAAGATGTTCTCCCCGGTGCACTCTGCGACATGACCGACGGAATTGAGCATGACAGCCTCGCTGGCCCCCTGGCGAACCGCCTCCCTCTTGGCGAGGGTGGATGTTATGTAGGCACCATTGACCTTCGCTCCGGCGGGCCCGCAGAGGTTGTCGGGCCTGTGCCACGAAGAAGTGATGAGCTTGGCTCCGGCCTTGGACCCTTCTCCGAGGTAGTTGCCCATGTGAACACAGGTAATGGCCATGGAGACCGGGACCCCTATCGGGTTGAGGCCGACCTCCTCCCCGCTCAGGAAGACACACGGCTTGACGTAGTCAACAGCATCGCCGTTTGCCCTGACCGTCTCCTTTATTGCCGCGCAGATCTCCTCGAAGCCATACTTCTTGCCATCGAACTCGAGGTCGAAACCCATCATCTTGCAACCGTCGAGCATCCTCTGGACATGGTCCTTGAGCCTGAAGATCGCAGGACCCTTGGGCGTATGGTAGACCCTGATGCCCTCGAAGACGCCGGTTCCATAGTTCAGCGCGTGCGCAAGGACGTGAACCTTTGCGTCCTCCCAGTTGACGAGCTTTCCGTTAAGCCATATCTTCTCCGTCTTGTCCATAAAATCACCATGGGCTGTCAGGGGGACGTGTCCGTCCCTTCGCAGAAAGTGCACTATCCTCTGCCTATTTACAAATTGCCCGTCTCATTCGACTGGATGGCCGAGTATGGCGTCCACGGCATCCTCGAATGTGAACGTCTCGGACACCTTGATGGACCGGCATCCGAGGCGGTTGCCGAATTCCACATCCTTGTCGTTGTCCCCCACCATGTACGATGCCTTCGGGTTGATGCCGTACTTCATCACCGCTGACACCCCCATCCCTATCTCCGGCTTGCGACAAGCACAGTTGTCCTCGGGCTTGTGCGGACAGTAGAAGATGTCGTCTATGCGCCCTCCGCCCGACTCGACCACGGACCTGAGCTTATCGTGAATAGACTCCAGAGTGGACTCGTCGAAGTACCCGCGCCCTATCCCAGACTGGTTGGTTACCAGGATGACGAGGTACCCTGCGTCATTGAGTCTCTTGATGGATGCCGGAACGAAATCGAACGGCACGAACTTATCCGGGTCGTCGCAGTAAGGAACGTCCTTCGCTATGGTGTCGTCGCGATCGATGAACACCGCTCGCTGACCGAACATCTCCCTCTCGACTATGCCGCAGATCGTATGGCATGCGCAGAGGTACCCTTCCTGGATGCGGGGGGTCTCCTTGGAGGGGATGATGACCGCGTGATCCGCGATCTCCCTCATCTTCCCTCCGTCCCCCGTGAAGGAGATGGTGATGGCACCGCGCTCTTTGGCCGCCTCCATCGCGAGGATGACATTCTTGGAATTGCCCGACGTCGACATGCCCACGACGACATCGCCCTTCCTGCAGATCCCCTCGATCTGCCTCTTGAACACAAGGTCGTAGCTGTAGTCGTTGCCGATAGCGGTCACAGGAGCGATGTTGGACAAGCAGACCCCTGGAAGCGCCGGGCGCTCCAGCATGTACCTCCCGGAGAACTCCGCCGCGATGTGCTGCGCGTCCGCCGAGGAGCCACCGTTACCCATGAAAATCGCCTGACCGCCGTTGCTGAAAGCCTCTATAAGAATGTCTGCTGCTTTTCTGATCTGTGCAGGATCTATGTTGGAAATAGTCTCTGCACTCCTCCTGAGCTCTGCTGCGATCATGTCATTCATGAGGATATCTCCAGGACACTACCCCTTCGGGTTCGAACATATAGTCTGTCACCCTGGCCCCCATCTTCTGCAGTGCCTTGGCGACGCTGTACTTGCGGTCGTATCTGCATATGAAGTACATGAAACCGCCCCCTCCGGCACCGGATACTTTGCCTCCGATTGCCCCCTCTTCCTTTGCAGCGTTGTACAGGGAATCTATATGGGGGTTCGAGATCTTGTTGGAGAATTGCTTCTTGTACTGCCAAGACTCATCCAGAAGCTCGCCCACGGTGTTGATATCCCCTCTCTCCAACGCGGCAACCATCGAAAACGCGATGTCCTTGGACTTGTCCAGGGCCTCCTCGTTCTGGCCCTTATTGAACTTCTCAACCTGGGATTCGATTATCGTTGCGGACTCGCGCGGCGTGCCCGTGTAGCAGAGAAGGGAGCAGTACTGGAATTCGTTGATCGTGTCCTGCGGTATCCTCACACGATTGATGTTCACGCCCTTGTCACTGAAAGTCATTAGGTTGAAGCCTCCGAACACAGCTGCATACTGGTCCTGCTTCCCGCCTTTCAGTCCGATATCTTCACGCTCCAGCTTGTACGCCAGCCTCGCCATCTCCATGCTGGTGAGCCTCACGTTCTGCCATTGACACATTGCAGCGATGATCGAGACTATCACTGTGGAAGACCCGCCCAGTCCTGATCCCGGAGGAGCCTCCGACTGGAGGAACATCTTGAACCCGTCGGTGATGTTGAAATGGTTGGCGACTGCCTTCGCCAGATCCATGTTCCCATCAAGTTTGAGGGGACCCCCGTCCAGAGATGCCTGGAACTTTCCGTAATCCGTGGAATACACCGACACCATGTTGTCGTTCGTGGGCGTGATCGTACAATATGCGTACCTGTTGATCGTGGCATTGAAGACCGCGCCCCCCTTCTTGGAAGCGTAAGGCTCAACATCTGTACCCCCTCCAGCCAAACCTACGCGAAGAGGCGCGCGCGCACGATAATGAATCCCACCCATACCTATCACTGTTCCAAACTAAAATTGGATCGAATGTGCATCCCTGTCGACAGCTGTGCTACGGAATCGTCCTATATATTACTTTCAACATTTGACCTATGAATTCGGACATCTGGCCCATCCGGTTCGAGCTCTGATGCGCGCAAACCTTTCAGAGGGCGTTGAGGGCCTTGACGTAACGATCGGGTTTGCTGCGGTCGATGAGCTCCTCGACCTGGTCGGAACCCCCGACCACGCCGACATTCCCGTTGGACGTGGAAAGCAACGCGTATGCCGACTGCCCCGATTCCGGAACGAGCTCCGCATCGTAAACATCCTGCAGCTTCTGGAGCCTACCGATGGCTGTGACCGCCGCATCATGACTGATCACGGAAAGAACCATACGGGACTTGCCTGGGATTTCGCACTTGCCCACAACGATGGTTTCGACATTGATCTTGTTGCGGGTGAACTCACCCATGACTCTCTGCATGACACCGAACTCGTTTTTGACGATGAGTGAGATAACGTGCATGTTTACCAGGAAAGGTCATGTTATACGGATATAAGAGCGTGACCGCTTCATTGTCAGCGATACGGCGATACCAACATTTACCTATCGGATAGGCCATTGAACACGAGGTGAGGTTATTCGCATAGTGCTCCTTACAGACAGCTACCATCCGTCCATAGACGGAATGGTATTCGTGGTGGATTCCGAGAAGAAGTCCCTTGAAAGACTGGGCCACGAGGTGTTCATCCTGGCCCCCGACCCCGGCGAGGAGCATAGGATTGATGGGGTCTACTACTTCCCGGCCACATCCTTCTCGTCCTACAAGGGATACTATGTTCCGATATACCCCTCCAATAAAATCGAGATCCTGAAGGGAATCAACCCCGATGTGATTCACTCCCATGGGCTGACACTCATGGCGCTCAAAGGGTTCATCGCCGCCCATACCCTGGAGATCCCCTATGTGGTCACGATGGGGACGATGGTCACCGATGCACTGCAGTACTATCTCCCCGTCAAACTGCCTGTTGACATAATGGAAAGTCTGTCCTGGATCTATCTGAAGGCGCTGCTGAACCATTCGGATGCCGTCGTTTCGTTCACCACACCCATCATCGAAGAGCTCAAGGCGAAGGGCGTAGAACCGAGGGATTACAGGATCATCACCGCAGGCGTGGACACTGACATCTTCCACCCCATACCGGAACCGGAAGGCCTCAGGGAGTCCATGGGCCTCGTGGGCAAGAGAGTCATCATGTGCGTCGGAAGGCTCTCGTTCGAGAAGCATGTGGAGGAGGTTGTCAGGTCCCTGAAGCTCCTTCCCGAGGACGTCCACCTGATCATCGACGGCGATGGACCTGCGGCCGAGTTCATCGACCAGGTAATATCAGAGGAGGGGATGTCGGACAGAGCACACATGATCGGTATGGTCGAGAGAACCGACCTTCCGAAGTACTACACGATGGTGGATGTTTGCGTATCCGCTTCTCGCTTCGAGACCCAGGGGCTCAGCCTGATGGAGGCTATGGCCTGCAGGGTGCCCATCGTTGTCCCGAACGTCAGGGCTTTCAAGGAGATCATCATCGATGGGGAGAACGGGTTCCTGTTCGATGGCGGGATAGAAGACATGGCGAAACGCGTGATGGAGGCCCTGGAGATCTCGAAGGATCCGTCCATCAGGGACGCCGCCATGGAGAGGGCGAAGTCCTACTCGGAGGAGAGCAGCGCGAGGAAACTCGAAGAGCTGTACGAATCCGTTATCAAGGCCAAGAAGGAGCGTCTGGGGAAACGAGACCTCGGAGCGTCTCGGCGAGGTCCAGGGCACGCCTGAGCGCCTGGTCCATGTTGTAATAGCGGAAGTCCGCAAGCCTCCCGCAGTACGACAGGTTCTCCAATGCATCGGCCATCTCCCTGTATACGGAATGCAGACGTATGCTGGCCTCGGTCAGCACTGGGTAGTATGGCTCGCATGACCCCGGCTCGTATTCCTGGGAGTACTCCTCCACGCACACGGTGCCCTCCCCAGTCTGCTCGGGAAGTTTGGTGTACTCCGTGATGCGGACCACCTCCGGGTCCTGGGGATAGGCGACCACGGGGGCGGGCTGGAACGATCTAGTATCCGGATAGATGATGTTGAAACGGAGGGACCGGTACGGCAACCTGCCAAAACGGTATCTGAAGAGCTCATCGAGGGCCCCCGTGTACACTACATGCTCATCCGTCAGACCGTCGATTGCGACCCTGTTGCCGGAGACTGACAGATGCTCCAGGGCATCAATGCCCAGCTCCACCGAGATGCGTTCATGGTCCAGAAGACGCTCGAAGAACGATGTGAACGAGTGCCTTGGCATGACCTGGAAGAGATCGTCGAAATACCTGTCTGCATAGGAGAAGCGGATGGGAACCCGCTTCAGCACACTGGGGTCTATCTCGGACGGGGGGATCCCCCACTGCTTGGATGTGTAGGGACGGTAGTCCTTCTCGAACAGATACTCCGCGTATCTGCGGATGAGGTCGTCTTCGTCATCCAGAGCCTCCACCACGGTAATCGTCTCCCTCCCGGGATACTTCTCGGCTATCCTGGATTTCAATTCGGCGGCCTCATCTGGAGGGAAGAATGTGTCTATGGTCGTGAAATTGAAAGGTGTCGGTGTGTAGGCGCCGTCCCATATTGCCCCGCATCTCAGGATGTACTCGTCCCAATCCTCGAACCTGCACATGTACTCATAGAGGTCGGAATCGTTGGTGTGGAACGTATGCGGGCCGTACCTCTGTATGAGGAAACCGCGCTCGTCCCTGTAGTCGTACATGTTTCCGCCTATGTGGTCGCGCCTCTCCCATATGCGTACCTCCTTGCCCGATTCCGCCAGGTGCCGGGCGATCACGGCCCCCGAGAGCCCGCATCCGACGATAGTGTACCTCATCGGAACCCGCCATACTTGTCCATGAACTGCCTGAATGTCTGAAGAGCCAGATCCTTTTCCGACAGAATCAGGGCCCCGCCGCCCCCCACCAGGTCGAGGGGCCATTCGACGGCGAGGTCGGCATCGTTCCATATGATACCGTCATCGAACTCTCCGTAGAACTTCTCCGCGCATTTGTAGGACACTATGGAATCCTCCAGGACAAGGTACCCGTGAGCGCACCCCGCTGGAACCAGGATCTCGTTGTGCCTGGCCCCTACGAGATCGAATGCCAGCCACCTCTTGAACGTGGGACTGTCCACCCTGAGGTCCACAACCACATCCCAGACGTGCCCCGAAATGCATCTGACGAGCTTCGGCTGCTGCTTCTCCCTCTGGAAGTGCAGGGCGCGGATGACCCCCTTGTGACTTGTAGTGTAGAACACCTCAGCCAGGTCGTGCTTGATGCCATTTGCTTCGAAGACCTCTTTGGAGTAGTCCTTTGTGAAGCAACCCCGGGAATCCTCGGCGTTGAAAGGCGTCACCTCTATCAGCCCCGGGATCTCGGTCTCCTTGAATTCGAAAAGCTGAACCATCATCTTCCCTCCTGCGACGATATCCATTCCATCGTGCGGCGGCATCCGTCGCCGAATGAAACCTGCGCCCTGAACCCTGTGTCCGCCTCGGTCTTCGAGCAGTCGAAGGCGGAAAGCGGCAGGTCCGTTCCGGTGAACGGGACGGATCCGAACACGAAGTCGAGGTCCGGCGCAATGCTGTCCCTCATCTCCAGCAGGAACTCCCTGAGGGGCTTCGCCTCGGAACTCCCCACCACGTATTCTGTGAAAGGCCTCCCCCTCTCCCCGATCAGACGGAAAGCCCTGGCGAGGTCATCGATGTACACGAAATCGTAGTTCTGGGTTGCGGCCGTGAACTGCGGTGACTCCCCCGCCATGCACTTGCGTATAGTCGAATTGACGAGCCTTGGGCTGAGCTCCCCAGGCCCGTACGCATTGGTGATCAGGGGCCAAACAAGATCGATCCCCAGGCCGGCAGCGACGGACATGCACATTATGTGCGCGGCAACCTTCCCGCAACCGTATATGTATCCCTGTCCGGGCCTGTTGCCATCCGTGTAGGCGGCAGCCATCGTCTCATGCTCCATGATTGACCCTGCATGAAGGAAACGCCCGCATCCTAGCCTCTTGGCGACATTCATCGCCTCCACGGTCCAGGCAACGTTGTCCAGCTGCAGACGGACGTCTGCACGCTTCGGACCCGCAGAGCCGTCCCAGGCAAGATCGTAGAACGTATCGCACGCACCTTGCGGGATCGATGCCTCGATCTCCGAAATGCGGCTTTTATCCCCAGATACCACGTGCAGGCCCTCTGAATCCTGGAGCCTGGACCTGTTGCCTTCATGGACGACAGCGTAGACCTCCACACCGTTCCTGAGGAGCTCCCCGACCACAGCGGAGCCTACGAATCCGTTCGCCCCGGTAACGATGACGGACTTCACTCCCCCACCCCGTATTCGAGAATCTGGGCCCTCGTCACCTTCAGCATATCCTCCCCGGAGATCCATGCACGGGTCCATTCGACCGTCTTCGAGACGGCCTCGGATGTGCGCCAATGTGGCTCGAATCCTATCATCCTGCGCACAAGGGAGCTGTCCAGCTTCAGGAAGTTGGCCTCATGGGGGCCGTGGTCATCCTCGGACACCCATCTCGCCCCATCGCCCCATGAGTCGCAGAACATGCTTGCGAGCTGGCCGGTGGTTATACAGTCCTCGTCCCTGGGCCCGACGTTGTACGACCCTGCGAGGGAGTGGTCACGTGCCTGAGCCGAT
Organism: Methanomassiliicoccaceae archaeon UBA71; assembly: GCA_002504405.1. Lineage (GTDB taxonomy): Archaea > Thermoplasmatota > Thermoplasmata > Methanomassiliicoccales > Methanomethylophilaceae > Methanoprimaticola. The sequence goes on along the minus strand of DARO01000005.1, from coordinate 56,949 downwards.
ATGATTGAGAGGTATGCGACCAGGGGTTCGAGGACGTGCTGGTACGGACGCACGGAATTGGGATTGCGTAGCGTGACCGGGTTCCCGGACACGACGGCCCTGACGCAATCGGGCACTAGACGGTCCCGTGCAAAATCCCCTCCGCCGATCACATTCCCCGCACGTGCGGTCGACACGGGAACTGCCCCGTCGAGGAAGCTCCTAACGTAGCTGTGGGTGACGAGTTCGGAGCAGCTCTTGGAATTGGAATAGGGGTCGTACCCGTCCAAGGGATCGGATTCCTTGTAGAACCGGTCCGTCTCCGTGTTGTCGTATACCTTGTCGGTAGTCACATTTAGCACGGACTCCGCTCCATGGAGCCTCACGCACTCCATTATGTTGACGGTGCCCATGACGTTTGTCCAATAGGTGCCGACAGGATCGCGGTAGCCCTCTCTGACGATGGGCTGGGCGGCCATATGTATGACCACGTCTGGTTCGACCTCCCTGTAGAAGGCATCCAGCGCATCCAGATCCCTCACGTCCCCGATGCGGGAATCGACGACCGAGTCCAGCCCTGCGATTTCATACATCGATGGATCCGTAGGAGGCTCCAGGGAATATCCATGGACCCTTGCTCCGAGACCGTCCAGGACCACGCTCATCCATGACCCCTTGAACCCCGTATGACCGGTCAGCAGGACATCCTTCCCACGGAAATAACCCGGATCCACCCTATCACCAGACCTTCCAGGGGGCCTCACCGGTATTCCATAGCTTCTGGAGCTTCTCCTTGTCGCGGAGCGTGTCCATGCACTGCCAGAACCCATCGTGCTTGTACGCGTTGAGCTCCCCGTCCGATGCCAGCCGCTCTATCGGCTCCCTCTCGAAAGTCGTGGAGTCCCCGTCGATGTAGTCGATGACGTCCGTGTCGAGAACCATGAACCCTCCGTTGATCCATCCGACATCCTCCACGCTCTTCTCCCTGAAGGAGCGGACGTTGTTGCCGTCCATGTCCATGGTACCGAAACGGCCCTCGGGGCGCACCGCCAGTATCGTGGCCTTCTTGCCGGACTCCCGGTGGAACTCCATGATCCTGTCGATAGGGGCGTCCGTGACCCCGTCCCCGTATGTAAGCAGGAATGAGTCGTCCCCGTCCAGGTACTTCCTCACGCGCTTCACGCGACCCCCGGTCATGGTGTCGAGGCCTGTGTCGGCCACCGTCACGTTCCACGGCTCTGATTCGTTGGAATGGACGGTCATCCCGTTGGATCTGAAATCGAACGTCACGTCACTGTTGTACAGGGCATAGTTCGAGAAGTACTCCTTGATCACATGCTGCTTGTATCCTGCGCATATGATGAAGTCCGTGATGCCGTACGCCCCGTATATCTTCATGATGTGCCATAGGATTGGTTTGTCCCCGATCTCGATCATGGGTTTGGGCTTCAGATGGCTCTCCTCGGATATCCTGGTCCCGAACCCGCCGGCTAGAATCACGGCCTTCATCTTTATCGGACATGCCATGCGAACTATCGCTTTAATCTTGTTCATCGGAACCGTCGGAACCCAGCGAGATGCCGGGAACCTCGAGCCCGTTCCTCTTCCTGACCACATACGACAGAAGGAAGCTTACCCCGAGTATCAGGAACAGCAGGATTATGGTCATGGTCTGAGCGGACTCGGTGTAGTACTGGTACATGTAGTCGCTCAAGAGCATTATTGCTCCATACTTCAGTATGCAGCCGAGCGTGATGTAGAACCCGCACTTCTTCAGATCCCAGCCCGCGATGTGGATGAATGCCCCCGCGAATGGTATGGTGGGGGCGACCCTGTTCAACAACAGCAGCTTCTCATCCTTCAGGAGCAGGAAGTCGATGTACTTCCCGACGACCTTCGACACCTTCTCGGGTATGCGGATGTGCTTCACCACATAGTACAGCGAGAATATCCCTATCCATTCCGCCAATATTGCCGCAGCGAGCAGCTCCAGACCGAAACCGATCGATGGATCGTACGAGAACCCCAGGATGAAGAACAGTTCCGGCAGAGTGGGGAAGAGGAATGCATCGATCAGGAATATCAGGAAGATGCAGAGTACGACCCCCCATCCCCCGTCGGCTCCGAACGTGTCAAACAGGAACTGCCCCACATCGACCACGGTCAAACCTCCCCGTCGATCACCCTGCGGTAGAGCGATTCCAGCTCCAGAATGCGCGTGTCCCATGTTACCGCCCTGGAAACCTTCACTGCATTGGCGGACAGCTCCCTCCTGCGGCCTTCGTCCGAAAGCAGAGCGTTTATCCCCTCGGCCAGACCCTTGGGATTCCTGGGCTTGACGTACAGGCCGGCATCCTTCACATTGCCCGGAAGCCCGTCCACATCCGTGCAGACGATCGGCTTCCCATAGGACAGGGCTTCGAGTGCTGCGAGGCCGTATGACTCGTACAGGGACGGCATGACGAAGAACTTGCACGTTGCCATCAGATGGTCGCGCTCCTCGTCGGACACCCATCCCCTCAGATCGACGCGGTCCTCCAGACCGTATCTGGAGATGAGCCTCCTGACGGTCTTCTCCTCCGGGCCACGACCGCACATAACTAACTTGTAGTCCACATCCCTCATCGCCTCGATCAGGTCGCTCAGACCCTTGGTGGCGACCATCCTCCCCAGATTGAGGATGAACTCCCCCTCCTCGTCAGACAGCTCCGGCACGACATCGAGGCAGTTGTCGACAGTCGTGACCCTTTCCGAGGGGATGCCCCTGCGGATGAGGTCGTCACGCACATAGTCGGTCACGGCCACTATATGGTCGTACCTGTCCAGCTTCCTCCTGTAGAGGCGGTCGTTCGCCTCAGAGATGTACCTCTGATACCCGATCCCCTCCCCCCACATGTTATGGTAGGTGAAGACCTTCTTCCCGGGATGCCTGGCGACATCCCCGTCGAAGGAGAACGCCCAGCGATAATTGTAGTTGACTAGATCCGGGTTCAGCTTCCTGAGCTCCTCGGAGACGCCTTTGCATGTGACGTACGGAGGATTGTATATATTGTAGAACTTGGCAGGAACGCGCACTATCGTGTAGCCGTCCTCCGTCTCCTCCCTCAGCGGAGTCCCGGGCAATTGGGCTGTCAATACCGTGACATCGTGCCCGAGCCTCACCAGATGCTTGCTCGTGACATGCATCCTGCGTTCAATGCCGCCCATGGACGGGAAGAAATACGGATTGGCCTCGACTATCCTCATAGACTCCATGGACTCTCCCACCTTCCCGACGACATACAGCTACGCTCGCGTTTTCATGATTGGGATGGCTTATAATATTTCCTGATTGGGCCCTCGTTTACCCGTTCGTTCCGACGCCGTTGCCGTATTGAAACTTTCCAGCCCCCTGTTGTAAAGCCCCAAGACATACCTAGTTACCCTCCAGGCAACGTATGTTAGGACGAGACTCAGGACAAAGGCACAGGTGAAAGACAATAGAACGTTGGAGATGATGTCTGGATACAGCCATTTCTGGGGGAGGAAATGCATGATGTAGAACTCGAACGACATAGCCCCCCAGAATGCCAGCACATGCTGAAACTTGTCGAGACTGTAGCATATCGTGGAAACCGCCGCGAAGAAAATCATGAATGACCCCTCTGTGTGCATGCCGGAATCTTGACGGAATACCCATAGCAGAAGACCCACTACCAACAGCACCAGAGGAACATACCATCCCTTTTTGGCATCCACCATGCAAGCCTGACAGAGAATCACCATGCTGAAAACGCATGTCATCCCACAGATGAACACGTCACCGATATTGGTGAATGACCTAAAGGTCGTTCCAAGTACGATGATGGAGATGAGCATTACTGAGACATAGTGTCTTCTCAGGAATTCGTCGATCCGATTGCGGTATGTTGCCCAGACCACACCCAGAACAAAACCCATCCCCGATTTGATGTACAGATTGTCATTATAGTACTCGGCCATCATCAGCATTGTTGCTATTGATGACACGAAAAGGAAAAGCAGCTTCCAACGGACATCCTTGAACATACAGGAGAAGAAGAACAGAACATAGAACACAAGCAACTCCGTGATGAACCAGACGGGATGTCTGAACAGTGCAGTCAACAACGTGTTCCATGCCTGTCCCACATCCAGATACATTACAAGTATCACGAGAGAAGCGACGGCTTCGATGACCCAAAACTGAATGAGTATGCTGAAAACGCGCTTCTGCAGGAAGTTTTGAAGATACCCATTCTTGTTCCTAACGCTGTATTCCAACCCGAACCCAGAAAGGAAATAGAATCCTGCAACGCATGTATACCCTACATTTGGAAACGTGTAGCCATATTCGTAGCCTCCGTGGAAAACAAATATCGCGATAAGCAAGAGAAAACGCAGGGCCATAGTGTCGCGATACACCAGATAGTCTTCCCTCAGAGGCAGATTCATGATGATATGGTCATACCGGTATCCGATAATAACAATGCCCTTGTCATGACCGACATAACATACCCCGACACCCAGCAAACTGCACATCACATTCTATATAGCTAATCGGCATGTGTTGACTCGAAATATGCCGGGTGACCGCCACGATGCCGGCACGGATTCCGATGGGGGATCCGAGCCAGCCCTTGAAGACAACGTATCCAACGGAACTGCGTCAGCGAAAATGGAGATAACCATTGGTGTCTGCGCGTACAATGAGGTTCATACCATCGAGCGTAGCATACGCTCCATATATTCTCAGAACACCAGGGGCGTTGTCGTAAAAGAGGTGCTGGTTGTCTCCAGTGCCAGCACTGACGGGACCGACGAACTGGTCATGAGGCTGGCTGGCGAATACAGCAACCTCAGGCTGCTCCGCCAGGAGAAACGCGAGGGCAAGAACTCTGCCATCAACCTCTACCTAGACAACAAGACATGTCCCATCGTCGTCATGCTGAACGCCGACAACATCTTCGCATCAGAGGATTCCCTGTACGAATTGGTGAAGCCTTTCAAGGATGAGAGGATGGGGATGGTCGGCGGGCACCCCATTCCGACGAACGACATCAACACGCGCGTCGGATTCGCATCTCACATGCTTTGGACGATGCATCACAACCTGGCTCTTGTGTACCCCAAAATAGGGGAGCTCGTGGCTTTCAGAGACATCGGCACAAGACTCCGTACGGACATGCAGTCCGACGAGGACATAATTCGGATGCGCTTGGAGGAGGCCGGATACAGAACAGCATACGCACCCGGGGCAACGATCTACAACAGGGGCCCGGAGACCGAGGAGGATTTCCTCAAACAGAGGATCCGTGTCAATGTCGGAGAGGTTACCATGAAGAAGACGTATGGCTACGACATCCCTTCATGGAACAAGAAACTCCTCGTCAAAGCCATGATGGGGACCGTCAAGGACCTGGGCTTCCACCCGTTCAGGATGCTCTACATGATTAGGCTCGAATTGAAAGCGCGCAAGGAAGCTATGAAACACGTTGAGCGCGGAGATGACAAGATGAGCATCTGGGATCCCGTGAGCAGCACAAAGAAGGTCTGACTCAGAACGGCCTGTCACCCTCTATGCGATCTCCCGCCCGAACTAAGGTGCCGTCCCCGAGAACGGCATCGACCACGGTGGCACCATCGCATACGATGCATCCTTCGCCGAGGATGCTGTTGCGGATATCCGCTCTCCCTACAACGCATCCAGGCAGCAGAAGAGACCTGTTGAGAGTCGAACCGTCCAAAGAGCAGCCGTTCATCACCACGGATTCGGAGAGGCATGAATCGCGAATCTTGGCGTACGGCCCTGCATAGCACGTCCCTTCGAACATGCTGCCTGTGCTCTCTCCGAGGATACTGCCTCCGTGCTCCCGCTCCGCGACGGATATGCTCGCCCTGTACAGATCGCGTGGACGGCCGACATCCATCCACAGACCTGACAGCCTGTATCCCTGGATCCTCTGACCCTCCGCTATTATTATTGGGATAAGATCCATGGAGAAGTCGAAGAACCTCCCCTGAGGAACGTGACCCAGCACATCACGGTCGACGACGTAAACACCCGCGTTGATCAGATTCGAAAAGACCTCATCCGGGCGCGGCTTGTCCTTGAAGGCGGTGATCCTGAGGTCTTCATCGACGCATGCGATCCCGTAGTCACATGGATTGTCCACCGGCGTGAGCGCATCAGTTATGGATGCCTCGTGCTCGAAATGGGTGCGTATCTCGGCGGCAATGTCTATGTCTGCGAATACATCCCCGTTTGCAGCCACGAAATGATCGTCTAGACGGTCTTCCACGAGCTTCATCGCACCTGCGGTACCCATGGGGCGGTCCTCGTACGAGTACACGATCTCCATCCCGAGATCGCTCCCGTCACCAAGGGCCTCCATCATCCCGGGCTTGTATCCGCAAGCCAGTATGACATGTTCGATGCCTGCACGCGCCATCGACCTCAGCAGGTACCATATGCATGGACGGTCCGCGACAGGGAGAATCGGCTTCGGACGGGTCTCCGTCAGAGGAAGGAGCCGCGTGCCCCTCCCGCCGACCATCACCACAGCCTGCCTTATGCGGTTCATGACATCACTCCGGCCTCACTACCTTCAATACGTTTATGTCTCTGGGAACGCCCATCGCCGACGAGACGGGCCCGCATTTCGAGCGGAGTATGTGGACTATCGGAACGGGCAGATGCCTGTCGGAAGTTGCCTCGAAGTTGGCCATTCCCTTGGCGATTATCAGACCGCAGCGGCCTATCTCGTCTGAGAGCTCCGGAGGGACGTCATCCCAGTCGATCCCTATGTAGAACTTCCCTGTGCTGAGCAGACGGTCCGTTTCCGAATCCAGCCCTATGCGTATCGCATCCTCCATGGTCACATCGTTGAGGATCGGGAATCCGCGTACCACACCCACGACGCGCTTGCCCATGCGCCTCAGCTGGCGGATCAGGACCTTGTCCAGCTGAGACTCGCCGCAGTTGTCGAACATGTAGACCACACCGGGGACCCCGTCCAATATGTCCCTGAGGATCTCCGTGTCGTCGTGCCCGAGCCCCTGTTCCATCATACCGTCAAAGACCCCCCTGAACTCCTCCGGACTGTCTATTGCGGATCCGGAGCCGAAATCCATTATGTTGCCGACGACCGCCGCCATGATCGCCGAGCGTAGAGGATCCTCGGATGAACGGACGATGTCGTCCAGCATGATAGCGTACGGTTCCGCGACGATGTCCGCTTCGATCTTGAGGTCGCGATACGGGTCCTTGCACCCGACAGCGTCGTATGCGCGCCTGTGTACCTCCGTGGCGACGGACACAGATTCCATTGATGGGCCCATGCGCTTCGAGAGGACGTCCACAGCCGCCTTCACCGCATCGAACTCACGACCATTGCCCACGAGGCGAGATTGGAAAAGAACCCTCCTCATCAGACACGGAGCGCAATCCGCTGTGAACCTCGTATTCGTCCCTCCATGAAAACAGCAAGCCATCCGCTGGGCGGATTGTTTGGATGAATGAGGGGGAAGCTCCCCCTCGTTTATAGGTCTCAGACGACGGTGTTGGAGACGCACTCGACGTTCTCGATTCCGGCGATGGACTGGAGGGCGCTCTCGAGCTTGCCTCCGACCTCCTCGTCGGTGTCGTCGATGAGGAAACCCGCATTGACCTTCATGAGTCCGAAGGCTACGGGCTTGATGCTGGTCTCCAGGAGCTGGACGCCCTCGGGCAGGATGCCGGAGAGCTGGCTGATGACATTCTCGAGATCCACTTCTGTGCTCTCGGGCATGAGGTCGTACGCGGCTGCGATCTGTCCCATATCAGCACCTCAGGGACCCATGAATCCGCATTTCTTGCACTCGTACGAGACACCCTGGTCGCGGCACTGGTCGCACCTTCCGATCTCGTACTCACCGCAGCGGGGGCACTTGAAGAACGTGTTTCCCTTGCCAACCAGCCTCTTTCCACAGGAAGAGCATACTTTATCGGCTACCATGACGCCACCCATGAGATTTCTTGTATTTAAAGAAGGATGTTACGCGCGTCTATAAAGGGATGTCCCGCTCACTCGCCGGGATACATCGCCTTGTAGTCGACGCCGTACACCTTGGCCACGAGCTTGGCCGAGAACTTTCCGAAACCCCACAGCTGATGGAATGTCATGATCACGACCTTCGGGTTGAGATGCGACTCCCCCTCGGCGCGGACGCCGAAGTCGTACCTGTAGTAGCGGACGTCCATCTTGCGGTCCGCGTACTTCATCAGATCCATGAGGACCTTCCATCCGCGGAGCTCGAAGCTGTCCCAGTTGCCCTCGATGATCGGACGGAAAACATCGCAGCGGATCGCGAACAGCCCCGACATCATGTCCTTGGTGGTCTGCTTGCCGTGGAGCTTGAAGAATAACTTGCAGAATAGCTCCACGACCTGGGACCCCATGGCCCTCTTGAAACCCATGGACATCCTGGATGTCCTCCACCCCACGCACAAATCCGCCCCCGCATCCATCTGCTCCACTATACCGCCCAGTGCTGAGACGGGATGCTGGAAGTCGCAATCCATGCACATTGCGTAGTCCGTGTCTGCGATTGCGAACCCCTGGAGGACGGACGCCCCCAGGCCGCGCTCTTCGGGCTTACGTACATAGAACGTCACCAAGGGGTCGTTGAGCGATTCGACCTCCTGCCGGCTGCGATCTGTGGAGTTGTCGTCCATGAAGAGGATCTTGTAGTCGGGGTATTCCGCCCTGATCGCCCTGGCTATGTTGGCGATGTTCTTCTCCTCGTTGAATGTGGGAATTACTATAGTGCAAGATCCTGCCATGAGACCCCTTCCGTAGAGCCGCGGATGCGAACCGTGCATCCCGAGGGTTCCTTTTTTGGATTATCATGGGCGAGTTATAAAACCATATTGTTGAGCCCATGTTCCTCCTCATTACGATGCTATTATCTAACCAGCACCTCATCTCTGGCCGAGGCATATCAATGAGGATGTTCGGGACCAACGGGGTGCGTGGCATTGCCAACGAGTACCTCTCTTGCGAGCTGGCTTTGCGCATGGGCAGATGCATCGGCAAGGTGCTCGGGCCGAGAATCGCGATGGCCTGCGATACTCGCGTAACCTCAGACATGATTCGTAGTGCATTGTCTGCGGGACTTATGTCCGTGGGAACAGATGTCCTGGATCTTGGCGTCGTACCGACCCCCGCCCTTCAGCTGTACATCAAGGAACACCATGAAATTACCGGCGGCGTGATGATAACTGCCTCCCATAACCCCCCGGAGTTCAACGGCATCAAGTGCATTTCCGGAGATGGGACAGAATGCCCTCCAGAAGAGGAGAGACGCATCGAAGACCTCTACGATGAGGATGTCCCGACGGTCGGATGGAAGGACGTGGGTTCGATCTTGCGGATTTCCAATGCTGCCGAAGACTACGTACGCTCCATCGTCTCAAAGGTAGACTCGGAATCGATAAAGGAGGCTGGATTCACCGTCGTCGTAGACTGTGCAAACGGAGCATCTGTAGAAACCACACCCATGCTCATGAAGGAGCTTGGCGTCAGGGCAATCACGATCAACGGCAACCCTCAAGGGGAGTTTCCCGGCCACCCCAGCGAACCGACGGAGGATAATCTGTCAGCCCTGAAGAAGATGGTGGTGGATCTCGGAGCCGACCTAGGCATAGCTCATGACGGGGATGCTGACAGATGCGTGTTCATTGCAGGAGATGGGAGGTACATTTCCGGTGATGCGGCACTTGCCATACTCTCCCGCCATCTGCTGAAGAAGGAAGGAGGTAATTCGGTAACCGTGACTGTGGCCACGTCTGCCGTCGTCGAGAGCACGGTCGCATCGTGTGGAGGGGATGTCGTGTACACGGCCGTGGGGTCCCCCATAGTCTCGCGCGCTATGCGCGACAACGGCAGCATTTTCGGCGGGGAAGAGAATGGGGGGCTCATCTTCGCATCCCATCAGTATTGCCGTGACGGAGCGATGGGCGCCGCCGTCATGCTGGAATGCATATTGTCAGAAGGGCCCCTCCCAGAGCAGCTGGATTCTCTCCCCCGGTATTATACCGTAAAAAAGACGGCGTACTGCCCAGATGAACTCAAGCAGACTGTGACTGACGAGATATCGTCCAACCATGCCGACTGCAAAATCAACAGAATGGATGGCCTCAGAATAGATTTCGATGATGGTTGGGTGCTCTTGCGCCCATCGGGGACTGAACCGAAGTATCGCATCTATTCGGAATCTAGGGATCGGGACACCGCAGAACAAAGGGCCCAGGTGTTCCTGGAAGAGTTCGAGTCAACCCTTTCCAGGCTCTGAACCTCCCCCACGGATGGCAGCCAGCTTGTGCTTCATCTGCATTACTGGAGGCACCTCGGCAGGATCGATGCCCCTGCCCTCGGCCATGTATATGGACATGTAATCGCCGAGGATAATTGCTCTGAACATGTTCTCCAGCATGGATTCCCCGTCCAACGGGACAATTCTGTATCTGATTCCGGAACCTTCGAGCATGGATAGCGCCTCGTGCATACCGGCGCTGCATCCCTTGGTCTCGACCAGCATTGTCAGGAGATAGTTGTCATGACCGCCGATGGTCCACGAAGTCAGCTGATTGCAAAACACCGGGATACTCTCGCAGAATGCAACAAACTTCGAATTCTCGTTTATCTGCGTCTTCCATCTGAAGGCTACAGATTGCATGCATGCCTCGGAGCATATCACGGGTACCTTGCCCTCGTACTCCCTTGCAAGCTGCCTGGCCATACATCCGTCCGGTATAGCGACCTCATCACGATAGCGGCGAAGCGCTGGGATGAATGATCTGATGTGAGATGAGACGTCCGGCCCGCCAGCGGCACGAATGACTGCCAAGGTATACCCGATCATGTATCCAATTGCATGCCTCGGATGCATATCGCTTGGGAGAAGGCATATCATATGCCCATCCTCCATTGCCAGCGCCCTCAGGACCCCTCCGGATGTTATCGCGACGATTGTGCATCCGCGTGATGCTGCCTGCCTGTACATCTCCAGCGTCTCAGCGGTGTTCCCGGAATAGCTGGATACTACTGCAAGGGTACGCTTTCCTACCCAATTCGGCAGATCGGGATACTTCATCAGTATAATCGGTATGCGTGAATCCGAATAGCAGCAATCGGCAGCGAAATCCCCACTGACCGCCGATCCCCCGACACCGCATAATAGAATGTTGTCGCAATCGAAGATCCTTCCGGGATCGAAATCCAGTGATGATTCGAGATCGTCGACGAACCCATAGAGCTGCTCCAAGGTCGTTTTCCCGCCCATCAGCAACCCTCCAATCTCTCGGCTACCATGGCTCCCAGAACAAATCCACAGAGGTCACGGGCCATGGCTGTCTCTCCGCAGAGGTCAATCACGATAACCTCTCTCCCGTTCTCTCTAAGGACTTCCGTCATGCAGGAAACTATGATGGAGACCAGTCCCGTCCTTGAACCTTTCCTAAGGACCACCATCCGGAGTTCGGGAGCATGTGAATTCGGATCTGACCACCCGACGAGCTCATTATGATCGAATTCCGGGAGTTCACCGAAGAATGACAGGTCGTTGCCCACCATATCTCTCCATGCCCTCGCGCATGCACATGTATCCGATGTCGTGTAAACCGCAGGGACTCCGCCTTTGAGCATCTTGCACGTTTCATCTGCCACTCCCACATAGGACTGCAGAGCCCCCCTCACCGTCTCTACGGCCTTCCTGAGACAGTCTTCGGCATTGAATATGCCAGACCTCTGCACCATGACCGCCAACGCCCCCATAGTGAAGCCGAGCGATTCAGAAAGACTGATGCCTTCGGGCATGACGGTCTTAAGATTCGGATCCGATTCTTTCTCGAATAGTTCCCCTCCGGAGGCCATACAGCATACCGTGCAACCACGCATCTTCAAGGCATCATAAGCCTCCAGGATCTCGTGACAATCCCCCGTCCGTGATACGAGTATGGTGACCACGGATGGATCGATCCATCCGGGAATCCTGCCATCACGGATGACCGGGACCGCTGACGACGACATCTCGTCTGCCGCATTGCTTATCGCCTCCGCGGCTGGAAGCATTTCATCGGTGCAGAATATCGCCAGACGCGACGATTCAGGGCAACTGGCCCTTATGGATAACCCCCTCGACACCCCGCTGAGGATACCGTCTGATGAATAGTGCCCGACACTGGTCATTGCATCCCTCGGAACATGCAGTTCCAGCGTTCGGTTAGCATGACCTTATGATATAATCCTAGTGTTTGACATTTCAGCTATTTCATGATGCGCCTATGCCCAGCGTGGTATGCAAGATAATTTATTCCTCCAACCTCTGCTGACTGAGCAGATGAACACGGCTTTAATCTTGGCCGGCGGAATTGGACAGAGAGTTGGGAAGGATATACCCAAGCAGTTCCTCGAGATCAGAGGTATCCCAATCATGGCGTATACGCTCTACGCCTTCCAACTCAACCCCGATGTGGATCGCATAGCAGTGGTGTGTGTGGACGGGTGGGCAGACGAAGTCCTCTCCTACAGGGAACGCTTCGGGATAACGAAGCTCTGCCAAATCATTCCCGGTGGCAGCAATAGCATGCAGTCCATCTCCAACGGAGTTATGAGCGTGGAAGCCGAAGACGGCGACATCATCATCGTGCACGATTCGGTCAGGCCGCTGATTAGCCAGGAAGTCATATCGGACTGCATCGCTAAATGCAGAATATATGGGAACGGATGCGCATCCATCCCTTTGCAGGAGACGATTGTACGTACGTCGGATCGCATTTGCGGCAAGGTGAACATCGACAGGTCCGAGGTGATGCGGGTCCAGACCCCCCAGGCATACGATTACGGACAGATACGCCAGCTCTACTCAAAGGCGATGGAGCTTGGCATCAAGGACTCCGTATACGTTAACACGCTTATGATGGAGCTCGGTGGAACCATATACTTCTCCGAAGGGTCCACGACCAACATCAAGATCACCACTGCAAGCGATCTCAAACTGTTCGAGATCTTCCTCGACCACGGCGTAGTGCCTGTGCCAGGGAGCTGACCGTCCTGCGTAGCCCCTCGTCGATCCCGATACAGGGGGCCCACCCCGTAGACCTGATCTTGGATGTGTCCATAAGCGCCAGAGTTGCGGGAGAGTATCCCCTTGCCTCGGCCTCATCCGGAACCTGGAATACGACCTTGCTACCTGCCACATCTGCAAGTTTGCTTGCCAGTTCGCGAAGCGTTATGTCGGAATCCGGTGGACCTGACACGTTGTAGGCCTCACCGCGCTTTCCGTTGAAGAACAGATGAAGCATGCCATCCGCAGCATCAGCTGAATAGCAGTACGAGAAACACTGATCCCCTTTGCTCTTAAGGACGATATCCTCCCCCTTGGCAGCCTTCATTATGAACTGAGACAGGGCCTTCGTATCGTCGGTTCTCAGTGATGGGCCGTACAGACGGCTCAGCCTAGGAATGATGAAATCCATACCCTTCGATGACCCGTACGCCTGGCAGAGGGCCTCCCCGACTCTCTTGCTCTCATTGTATCCGGCACGTACCGTGTTGCAGTCTATGTAGCCGCAGTAGCCTTCATCGAACCTCTCCACATCGCCGCGGTTCTGTCCGTAAACTTCCACGGAAGATGCGAACAGGAAACGCCCCTCGCCTGGATCCATAGCATCAAGGAGGTTCTTGAGCCCGAGAACGTTGGTTGCAATCGTACCCACGGGATCGGACTGGTATAGATAAGGATGAGTGTTGCTGGCGAGATGGAACACCGAGTCGTACCCGCCTGCATCCAAGGGAATATTGACATCGTGCGCAACTCTCTCCAAACGCGGGTTATCGCTAGGGAAGAGGCGCTCAAGCTCCGATGCGTTTCTTGACATCACGACGAGATCGAAACGGTGTTCGCGGGACTTCGACTCTAGGACATCTGTCAACAGCATCCCGAGCATCCCCGTCGCTCCTGTGACAAGCACCTTAGTCCCAGATAGCCTGTCCCATGGATAGTCCATAGCGGAAATGCGGGAGACATCCTCTGCATGTGCTTCGGAGCGCATCATGATGGTGCATGCTCGGGAGAGTATATGGTCACTTCGCGGATACATCGTAACGATCGGCAAAAACTGGCCTGGATGACCCTATGAACCCGTATATACTGCATGGACCCGTCACATCGAATTCCCCGGAACTGGAATCCCCGCGCGTACTCCCCTCCGCATATTCCAGAATCTCGGACGAATAGTCCATGCCCGACGCGATTATCTGGGCCACGTACTGATCGGAGTGCTCATGCGTTGACAGGGACACACCGAAGTTCATAACCATCCCGTTCCACGACTTGTAGAGTACGGCGGCAGAGTACCCGCTGTATGATACGTACCCTATGTCGTTGAAGTCTGTCATCCCCGTTACATCTATCCCATAGGTGCATTCATTCATGTAGAAATGCAAAACATCGCGAACCTCTTCGTTACAGGAAGCATTGCCGTTCAACATATTGGGATAGTCGTTGAAGGCTGAATCGCTAGTACCGGCGAACAGATAACCATAGCCCGACACCATCTCGATGTCCTCGGATTCCGGACCATGCGATACGTATTTTCCCAGGCATCCGCTCATGTTTACAACGGTTCCTCCCCGCTCCAGCCATCTGATGAGCGGGCATGTGTCGGATCCGTCATAGATGACATCCGATATCGCGCCTGAGGCTATGAATATCGCACTGGACGCCGGATCCGCGTTCTCGATGAATTCGGACAGGGAATCGGAATCGTACATCCCGAACCCGTCTACCGACCTTATCGAGAGCAGCTCTTCCATGTCCTCGAACATTTCGATCTGCAGATCCCAGGGGTTGATGGAAGCATACCCCTCGTCAACGTACGCGGCTACGTACTCGATGACATGGTCCCCTGTATTGGAAATCACCACTGTGGTCGTATGGATTCCCGCATTGGATGAGTACTGGTACGAGACTGTTCCATCCGATTCTTCGAATGCCAGGCTGTAGTGATACGGCGTTGGCATATAGGCGAGCGCGATGCCCGCCGCAATGACCGCCAGCAGAACGACTGGTATCACGATGTCCTTATTCTTCATTGACCGACCTCCAATACATATACAATCTCCAGCCCAGAATCATCAACGGCAGCAGCATGGCGATATAGCCTGTGTAGGTTTTGACGTAATCGTAATCTAGGCGGCTCTCCCAAGGGGCGAGCCATTCTCCAAAGGATTCCAGGGCGCCTGAACCCCAGAAATCATATGAAATGTAAAGCTGACTGCTCCAAAGCATGAATGAAAGGCCAGCGAACACCGCCAGAATCAACAGCATTCCGATAGGCAGTATTGACAGCCTGGAGGTCATGAGCAGCGCTAGCGGCAATATGATCAGATAGTATTGGACGTTGCCTGCCAACAGCAGGGTCCCGCTTGTGATGGCAAGAGCCATGCATGCAAGGACCCCGAAATCCGTGATCCGCCATCTCATCAGTGCCGCCGCGCCTGCAACCGAGGCCAGAAGAAGCGCGGGCATGATGAGCAACGTGAGATTGTATCCGGAGGTCGGATTGTCAGAACGCGCGGTCAGCCATATCATCGACTCGTCAAAACCACCCGTCAGGATCACGGGCAACATTAGAACCATGACTGCCAGGATTGCGAATGCGATGTACCTGCCCGTGTACCGGAAGCTCTGGGACTGGGCGAACGCATACCCAATCAACAATATCCCCAGGAAGATGCCGTACAGCTTGAACATAAGGGAGATCCCCATCATCGCCCCGGCCATTGCCGGCCTTCTGTTCAGCATCATGTATAGAGAAAGCAGCATGAACAGGATCTCGACATTCTCGAACATCACCCTGATGGCCGAGATGATGATGGTAAACGGGCACAGGAACCACACAGCGAACATTATTACCCCCCATTTCTCGCTGCCTGTGGTCTTGAGCCCGATCCTGTAAAGCACTACTGCAACCAGAAGGTCCACGATAAATAGGAACGTCTTGATGGTCAGGGCATATTCCAGGGTCGGCAGTGTGGTGTACCATGGAAGGGTCGCGGTATCCCCTGTGAAATCCGACACATACTTACTGATGGGCATTCCTGTGAATGAAGCGATGGCCGTCAGGATGGCCATCACATACCCCCACCCTGGGGTGTAGTAGTGTCCGGGCAGACTGTAGATGTCCTCCCCCATCTGGAAGTTCTCTGTATTAATGATCCACGATGCGATATCCCTCGGGTAAGTCAGGACCGTCCCGACGGCGTACCTCAGGATTAATCCGGCGATTGCGATTATGATGAGGTTCCTCTGTGTCGGCGTGAGTCCGCGAATGTAAGCTGATACCGAATCGATGGCATCGCGCGCATACCCTGCGACCCTTTCTGCTACATCAGATGTCATGACCCAATGAACCTCTGCATGAACCCCGGCAGATACGTCACAATGGTCGACCTCTCCTTGCGATTGAAGAAGAACCTAAGTGCAGGCAGCAGGAACACACAGAACCCAATCATGAATGTCAGGATTACCGCGGTCCAGGTTGCTGACGGGACATAGTATTGAGATATTATATGCAGAACAGCTAGGAGGAGCGCGAATACCGCATAGCAGCTGACTATCGGGAAATAGTAGTTCTTCAGTCCGCCACCTGCCAGCCTGTCGCATATCACAGGATAGAACACGAGCTTCAGGACCAACATGGATATGACCCATGCGATGCACACCCCAACCATGCCAAGATCCGTTGTCTCAAGAAGAATCACTGAAAGCAGCACGTTGAAGGCACCCACTGCACAGGTTATCGCCGCCACAATCCTCATCCGCTTGTAAACGACTGGGACCTGCATAAGAGCAGACACCGAGCATATGGCAACCTCCGCAGGCAGCATGACGTAGAGGAGCGGATACACTTCGCTGTATCCCGGCCCCAACCACATCTCCAGGACAGATGGCATGAATACGATGAGATAGGCCAGGGGGAAGACCATCACTATTCCGACGAATTTCGAGAATATCCTCAGAGTATCCACCATACCCGATGAATCACCGTTGACATAGCACCTGTATGCCAGGGGGACTGCGGACACGGATATCGCCGTGCATGCCGTATGGACCATCATTATCACATTGGCGGCTATGGAGAATGTGCCCTGGGCCTCGCTCCCCAGAATCACATTTACCACGATGAGCGATGCTTGTATGAAGAGCAGATTCCCGATTTCAGCTACAGTGGACCAGAATCCGAGGGCCCCCATCTCCCTTATCAGGCTCCGGTCATACAGCCCGCGAGACACCTCCAAGGATGGACACACCCGCCTGAGGTAGACGACCATGATCGCCAGCATCAGCAGCGAGGAAACGATGTACGAGAGTCCAATCTGGGAGAGCGATGGGACATCTACTGTGAAGAGCGCGATGACCAGTGCGACCTGAGATATGGTCTGCACGGCCCTGCTGATGTATGTGATGTACATCTTGTTGTAGGCCATGTATACACTGCCGAGGCTCGCACTGAACGAGATGATCAGGGAAGCCACCATGATCAGCAGGAACATCACCTGAACATCCATCGCTGACGACGGACCTATATTGAAGATGTACGGAGAAAGCACCGCCAACAGTGCGACTATCGGAAGGAGGACAATCATGCATCCGCCCATCCCTATGACCGATGTTGTGAATACGCGGTTTGCTCCGGGCATGTCATCCTTCTGTATGGCTACCACCATGTATCTGGTGAAGGCATTGGAAAGAGAGTCTGAGATTATGATGAAATAGTTGGTAACAGAAGTGGCCAGAGGGATTATCGCATATGCTGAGAGTCCGAACTCATCTATGTAGTACGGGACCATAAGGAGGCCCACTACAGCCATGACTACAGTACGTGCGACATTGGTCGCCATGTTTAGGGACACCTTGCTTGAGAACGCATCCTTAACCTGAGATCCCATTGACACCTCCCCTGTTGAAATGGGCCTTTATCCTATATTCAAACATTATGTACAGCACCAGGATGATGCTGGCGCATTGCATTATCCCCCCTACAACGAACATAACGTTCATGATTGAAACCAAGCCCCAATCGAGCGTCAAGAAGATGGAGATCAGAGTATCCACGCTGATGATGTTCGTCCATTCCGCTAAGGACAGGAACATGAGTGCATTGCTGGAGAACATGTATATCATCGAGCCCACTGCCATGACTTTCCAGCTTAGCATGTATCTGCGATCCTCGATGCCAATCCACATCGCCAGGAATGGAACCAGAAGGACCATGTACTGTGTGGTCGGCGGATACACAAGGCAAAGCGTCACGATCATGAACGCATACTTGAGGAATCTGTTCTCCAGTCCCCCCTCGCCCTTTTTGTACAGGCGATATGCTAGGTACACAGAAGCCAGTAGAACCACCAGATAGGCAAGAACACGAGTTTGACCTATCACGAAATCCAGCAGATCCTCGCCACCTCCGGTCCCCGTACGGTCTGTGAGGAACTGGAAGCATTGGGATATATTCCCCGAAATCAGCTGTGGCAGAAACACAACCCCTGCAACGATGACTGCCCCTGCGGCAGCCAACACCATCTGGGGAAGCCCATGGTGCGCCCTCTCTCTGTTCCTCATGATTACATACGCCACGAGTAAGAATAAGAGGAAAGCCGGGAAGAACTTGGTCAGGACCGCCATACTGAACGCGGCCCCTGCCAGAAGGTACATGTCTTTGCGCAGTAGAATGATCGTCAGCACGGTGAATGTGGCGGCTATCGTATCCGGCATTCCGATCACACAAGTGGATCCTATCAACACAGGACACAGAAACACGAGTGCGAAGCTCAGATCCGCCTTCCTGGAATCACCGCAGAAATCCTTCACCAGGTATCTGACAAGGAGCGCCAGAATCAAATCGAAAACGACCAGAGGCGTTTTGACAGAGTAGTTGAACGCAAGAGAGGTCACCGTCGCGCTCAGGTAGGGGTGGTCTGGAATCCCCTCCACCGGAAGGGCCTCGATCACACGAACGGCCGATTCGCCTATGCAGAGAATGGCATCCTGAAATGCCGCCACCAAGCCCAGAATGTATCCCCATACAGGCGTGTAGTAGTAGCCTTCAGCATCGTATAGACCGTCCCCCGCATCTATGTTGCGGATCACAACTGCCCAGTAATCGGCGTCGTACCCCATGGAGACGGACATCATTATGATTCTGATCACAAGACCTATGACGATCGTCCATAGGAGGAGGTGCCTGGATTCGGACACGCGGGAAACGACGGATGTTAGGATTCTATTCTCAGACACGGAACGCCTCTCCATACTTCATGTAGGTGCCGCCCACATACGCGTATACGATGCTGTCCGATCCCAATGGGGCGAGCGTCACAACAGTTTTCGAACGGGTGACGTCTCCGCTGGAAACATCGATAATGACCGATTGCGGCGATATGCCGGCTGCGATGATCTGACCTATGTCGTCTATCAGATCGATGTCGAAACCTCCTCCGAACACGCATATTGCCCCTGAACCGTGAGGAACCATCGAAATGCTGGCGAAACCATCTTCGATATATCCCATCTGGAGTGCCCCGTCGATACCATTCGTATCCAGTCCGAACAGGACCTTGTTGTTCTTGAGGGATAGGCACTCCCTGAATCCATTGTCGACTACCGACGTCGCGTTGGTGGGACCGCTGGTATTGACGCACTCCTTGCCGAAGAACAGAACCTGGTTGCCCTCTACCCTGTGAAGGCCGTCCGAATCTGTGAAGTAGGCGCCGATTTCCGAGCCTATCCAGTACAGGGTCCCTCCGGCCGAAACCCATTTCATAAGGGGATCGTCAATGTTCCCGGTGTATACCGTAGATGGTAGCGCATACGACATCACAACGAGCCCGAATGATGAGGGATCTGCTGTACTGTCTAGAAATGCCTCCAGATCGGCAGAACCCACTAGACGCACGTCATCGAACGAACGGTTCTCCAGAGCGTTCTGAATCTGCTCCGCCAGATAGCGTTGCTCGATGTATAGGGCGGATGTCTCGGCTTTTGCCACCTTGTAATATTCATCGTAGTTCTCATCCACGTAGATGAGGACCGATTCCACACACCCGCTGCCCCCATTGTCGATCAAAACGGCAGTGTAGGCATCGGAACCTGATGAGCTGATAGAAACATGGACCTCACTGCCATCCACCTCTACTGATGCATCGTACTCGTGAATACCAGAATAATACGTGAAGTACTCACCTGCGAAAACCGCAGCACAGAGAACGATGGCCAAGATGGCAATTGAAAGCTTCCCGACGTCCATGAGCCCCTCGCACCCATGTGTAGGGGTCTGGAGATATAATGTATTCCCTGAATCCCTCCTCAGCTGTGCAATCCCATAGGATGATGAGCGATATATACCAGTCCGCAGATGGTTGCCCGTGAACGACGTACAGTCCGCCCTCCTGTCCATGTACAAGGACATCATGAAGGTCCTTAACGGCCATGGAATCAGGTTCTACGTCCAGTATGGAACCGCAATTGGAGTGCTCAGACACAAAGGGTTCATCCCCTGGGATGACGACATTGACATACTGGTATGGGAGGAGGACCTTCCAATGGTCAACAAGGTTCTGTCGGAAGAGCTCGACCCGGATCTGTACTACTATCATATCCCGACAGCTGACACTCATCCCCATGTTATCTCCCGTGGCGATGATCTGGAAACGGGCTTGAGAAGTCGGAAAGCCCCGTTCATAGACATCTTCCCTATAGACCTGTATCCGGACGGAAAAATCAGAAGGAAACTTGCGAACACACTCATATGGCTCAACGTAGGCACAATCTGGGCCATAGATCATGTAAAAAGCATACCGTTGCACAAAGCGATCTGCTGGATCCCCGATGTGTTCAAGAAGTTAGAGCTCTGGGTGGCCAATGACGGATCGGGTATGACGGTCGTCTACAGCACCGGGTTCGGCCACTGCATTTTCCCCGGGCATTACTATGGTGTTCCCACCTGGCATCAGTTCGAGGACACCGAAGCCCCTCTTCCCGCCGAAATAGACAGGATGCTTACTCACATCTTCGGAGACTACATGACTCCACCTCCTGAAGACAAGAGAGTGGGTGCAGGTGGGTTCCCGTGCAGCGTTGTCAAAGACTACTTGATGGAGAAGAAACGACCCTGACAGGATATATTGATTAATGGGGGCCGGAGCCCCCGGTTTTGTTCACTCGAAAGCCTTGGAGCAATCGGCTATGTAGCCGTCCTCCATCATCTTGGCCGTGAGCCCCCTGGACCTCTTGATCATGAAGTCCGCCCTGTCGAAGAGCTCCTGCCTGCTGAGCTTGAGCCTTGCGACTCCCTGCTCCTGCGCCTTCATGGCGACAGCAACGGCCTCCCTCGGGAAGACCTCGGCCTCTGCCATGGTGGGGATGATGTAATCCTCGGAGATTCCCTTCTCCTCGGCGCACTTGGCCAGCTCGGTGGCCGCAGCGATGCACATCTCGTCCGTGATGGTCTTGGCCCTGACGTCGAGCACTCCCCTGAATATCGCAGGGAATCCCATGGAGTTGTTGACCTGGTTGGGGAAGTCGGACCTTCCTGTTGCGAAGACCTTGCATCCGTACCCCTTCGCCTCCCAAGGCCACATCTCGGGGATGGGGTTGGCGGTGGCGAACACGACAGGATCGTCGGCCATCAGCTTGACATACTCGGCGGGAATGGTTCCGGGACCCGGCTTGGATGCGGCGATGACGATATCGGCTCCCTCCATGGCCTCCTTTATCCCTCCGGACTTGCCGGCCCCATTGGTCTTCTGGCAGATGTCCCACTTCTGCTTGAAGTCGTTCTTGACATCCTCTCTGGACAGGTTGAGGATTCCCTTGGAGTCGCACATGCACATGTGCTCGGGCTTGAATCCGGTGGCGAGGAGCAGCCTGGCGATGGCGATGGACGCCGCACCGGCCCCGATGACCGCAATCTGGGCCTCCTCCAGCTTCTTGCCGACGAGCTTCATGGCGTTGATGGCTCCTGCGACCTCCACGGTTGCTGTCCCCTGCTGGTCGTCGTGCCACACCGGGATCTTGCAGTCCCTCCTGAGCTCATCCAGGATGTCGAAGCACTTGGGATTGGAGATGTCCTCCAGGTTTATTCCTCCGAAGGACGGGGCAATGAGCCTGACGGTCTCGATGATCTTGTCGGGATCCTTGGTGTCCAGGCAGATCGGGACGCAGTCCACGCCACCGAGATACTTGAACAGCATTGCCTTGCCCTCCATGACGGGCATGGCGGCCTCCGGACCAATGTCTCCGAGACCGAGAACACGGGTACCGTCCGATACCACCGCTACGGTGTTCCACTTGCAGGTATGCTCGTACACCATGTCGGGGTTTGCGGCGATGTCCTTGCAG
Organism: Methanomassiliicoccaceae archaeon UBA71; assembly: GCA_002504405.1. Lineage (GTDB taxonomy): Archaea > Thermoplasmatota > Thermoplasmata > Methanomassiliicoccales > Methanomethylophilaceae > Methanoprimaticola. Next base: position 34,527 of record DARO01000005.1, on the reverse strand, counting down.
GGCTCTGCCACTCCGGGGGAGTACCATATCGCGAAGTCATCGAATGACCTGACGCACGCCTTGGGAACCGTTTCGACCTTCCCGCCGTAGAACTTGTGCATGACCATGGCGTCCTTGCCGGGCTTCTTCGCTCTCTCAAGGCGCTCTTCAATGCTGATGTCCTGTTCGTTGACCATTGTTTACACCTCGAAATTCTACGAAATTCGTAGTTTTACTTCGAAATCTAAACTACCTGATTCATGTGTTCATATTTATAATGACTGATAGTGCTGGAATCGAAAAAAGATGGTATGGGTGATTACTGAGAACATATGATATATCAGGACCATCCCTCGAGCTTTTCCAGCCTCTCCTCATAGACCTTCATGGTCTTCTTGCACAGCTCATGGGTAGGCAACGAAACAGCGATCATGAGCAAAAGAACAAGGATCGTCGCGTACAGATCCGTCATCATCGAATCCAGATCGGGAACCTGGAAGAACATGAACTGCATGAGATACATCTCCAGAGATGCCGCCCCGAGGAAAGCAAGAGCCTTCTGAAATGACCCGATCTGGCACAACACTCCGCAAACACCGGCCAAGAAAATCATGACCGCCCCCTCACTACGTAAGCCGGCACCCATCTGGAAAACGACCATGACCGCCCCCAGCACCATAACGGCGATATGGATGGGGAATGCCTTGCGGAGATTCAACGTGCATAGCAGGACGATCAACACCACACCTGCTATCCCCACTGCCCCGCAGAGAAACATGTCTATGACGTCATTGGGACTGCGGATAGGATATGCCAGTACCGCGATACACAGAACCGCCACCGCAGGGAATGCCGCATGCATGACCTGCGTCACATGCGAGCGTCCTTCATACCAAAGAAGGCCGAATATGAAACAGAGACCCGACTTCAAATAAACGTCCATCCCGAAGTAGTCAGTCATCATCAGCATGAACACACAGTCGAAAAACAGGATGGATGCATAACGCCATGGCTTCGAGTGAACCAACTGTGCCAGGTAGTATATGACATAGAATACCACCAGCTCAGTTATGAACCACCACGGGTTCCTAAGGAAAGCATTTGACACATTCGAGTATAGCAGATCCAGATCGAACTGCATCAGCATTACGACCAATGCTATGATCATAAGGATGATCCAATATTGGATCATTGTTCCGAGAACACGCTTTTGAAGGAAGGACCTCATATACCCCGGTTTTGAACTGCGGCTGATCTCAAGCCCGTATCCCGACATGAAGAAGAACACAGCGACACATAAATGGCCGCAGTCAGGGAATTGAAAATGAAAGTACTGGCCCCCGTGATATGCCACTATGCACACCATCATTATGAAACGTATGACGAGGGTATTGCGGTAGGATAGACTGTCGTCGCAAAAGAGCTGCCCACGGTCTGCCATCCACTGCTGGATTGCTTGTCCCCATATATCCCTAACTGAAGCCTCAGACGTTTTTGGACCGCGATGAACCGTTTTATTTACGGATAGCCAATAACCGGCGATGAGCCGGGAAATCACAGTCCTCCTAGTCGATGGCTACATCGACGACCCTGCCGCACTCGGCGTACCGCCCTACATCTCTCCGATAGTCCGCGCCATAGCCGGAGCATCCCTGGATGCGGGCGCGGACAGGATCGAGTACCTGACGATAGACATGATCCGCAGGGGAGCCAGGATACCCGAGGCCGATGTCAGCATAGTGATGTCGGGGAACACGGTGCCTGGCAAGTACCTGAGGTCCATGCCCATGAGCAGGAACGAGCTGGCCGAGATCGCTCCGAGACTGAAGGGGTGGAAACTGATAGGGGGGTCGTCGGCGGGGACGCCGGAAGCCGGCATGTTCGATTTTGTGATCAGGAAGGACCTTGCGGCATCGGTCTACGACGGGATATCGGGAAAGGAGGTCGGGGAGAGGTACCGCACCCTTGACGAATGGAACCGGTGGATGCTGCTGGGCGCGGACATAGTCAGACGGCATCAGGATTTCCCGCAGCCCCTGGTGGCAGAGATCGAGACATACCGCGGATGCCACAGATGGCTGACCGGAGGGTGCTCGTACTGCATCGAGCCCATGAAGGGCAGGCCGCTCATGCGCTCCCCCGAGGATGTGCTGGCCGAGGCGGAGAGGCTCAGGGAGCTCGACGTCAGGAACATCAGGGTAGGCGGACAGACATGCATGGTATCGTACGGGTCGACTGACGTATCCGGGGTCCCCAGGCCCAATCCGGAGGCTGTGAGGACCCTGTTCGAGGGCCTGAGCGGGATGGGGTTCGACGTCGTGCACACCGACAACGCCAACGCCTCCGTCATATCAGAGCATCCGGATGAATCCGAGGAGGTGCTCCGCATACTGTGCGAGAACTGCACGGACGGGAACGTCCTCGCCCTCGGGATGGAATCGGCGGATCCCAGAGTGGTGACCGAGAACAACCTGAACAGCACCCCCGAGCAGGTGATGGATGCGATCAGGATGATGAACCGCATCGGCGGATCCAGGGGTCCGAACGGCCTGCCGCTTCTGCTACCGGGGATCAACATAATATGCGGCCTCGACGGGGAGACCCCGTCCACATACGCGCTGGACATGGCTTTCCTGGAGAGGGTGCGCGACGAAGGACTCATGGTTAGACGCATCAACATCAGGCAGGTCCTCCCCATCCGCCGCGAGTTCGACACGAGGGTGGACCCCCGCAGGTTCAGGAGATTCAAGGAAGACGTTCGCGAGAGCATAGACAGGACAATGCTCGAGAGGGTGGCGCCCTATGGTACCGTGCTCAGGAATGTCTACATGGAGCTGCAGGACGGCAACACCACCTTCGGCAGGCAGATAGGCTCCTACCCGCTGCTTGTCGGGGTTCCGTACAAGCTGGACCTCGGCACCTTCCACGACGTGTTCGTAACCGACTGGGGGTACAGGTCCATAACAGGCGTGACATACCCATTCGACATAGACAGGATGCCCATGTCGGCGCTCGCCGCCCTCCCGGGGATCGGCAAGAAGAGGGCCTCCAAGATCGTGATGGCGAGACCCCTGGGGGACTTCGACAGGCTGCTGGAGGTCGTGGAGGACCGTGACGTCGTCGAGCGCCTCAGGGGCCTATTGGTGTTCAACGACGAGCAGCATACATAATCTACCTGCAACCCATTCCGACTGCCATGGACACAGGGCGTGCCGCGAAATTCCCGTTTCTCAGAGAATCGGCTGAGTTCGCAGAACAGAACTCGGCCGACCTGGACGGCCTCATTACGTCGCCCTCGTATGAGCCGGCACGCAAGCGCGGATTGGAGAGGGTGATGGACGCCCTGGAACGTTCGGAGGTCTCGTACAGGCCGCTCATGAGCGACTACGACCGCCTGATGGAAGTCATGTCGTATCCGTATGCCAGGATGATCGTTTCCCTGGTGGGGGACCGTTTCCTGACCAAGAGATACGCCCTTGCGGAGGCCGTCAGGATGAACGGGCTCCTCACCGACGAGGACCCCGACACCATGATGATCGTATCCGAGGAGCTCGGCGTGTCATCCGCCTCCGACCCCGACGGCATACTAAGGATCGGCTTCGCGGACTACCTCAGACTCGCTAACAGGCTGAAGAGCGTCGACTGGAAGCTCATCAACACAGAGGTCCACAGTGGACTGGTGTACCTGCCCAAGGAGAAGTTCAGCCGCCTCATGCAGAACGCCCTCCAGGACAGGATAGAGTCCGAGCTCCCGTTGATGACCCCTGATGAGTACAGGCCTTACCTTCGCGGAGCCGTCGACTCCGTGTCCATGGCACTGGAGGAGACAAAGAAGAAGTTCAGCCCCACGGGCGGGGAGGGGATGAAGAACGAATACCTCCCGCCTTGCCTGAACCGCATCCTGGAGATGTCCCGCCAGGGCCTGAACCTGCCGCACAGCGCGAGGTTCGCCCTTGTGACGTTCCTCCATGCACTCGGATTGACGTACGACGACATCATCAAGATCTTCTCGGAATCCCCCGACTTCGACGAATCCAAGTCCGAGTATCAGATCAAGCACATCACAGGGGAGCTCTCCGGAACCGAGGGATACACACCGCCGGAGTGCAAGACCATGAAGACGAACGGCCTGTGCTACAACCCCGACACCCTGTGCCAGCAGGAATGGATGAACCACCCCCTGACATACTACCGCATAAAATCCGGCAACACTAGGAAGAAGGACCCCGGCCAGGACGCTGGGAAGTGACAACCTCCGTGCGCGACCGGGCTGGCGGCATGGGTCGCCAGGATGGGGGGAGCACACCCCATGCTGGTGCACTCGGCCCCGAAGGGAGGGATGCCCTCCCACAGTCACTCCTCTTCCTTCCCCTTGCCGTCGGGGTACATCTTCCCCAGGTTGCGCCAGGTGATTATTGCCCTCTGTATCGCAGTGAGGTTCCCCACGACGGCGAACCAGATCATCATGATCTCCATCCAGGTGATCTGCACCCCTGCGATGTCCAGCGTACCGTATCCGACCTCGATCATCACGAACTGTATGATCGGGAAGATGGTTGATAGGACGACCCTGTCGGCACGGCCGAGCAGCCCCGCGTACAGACGGGGGGCGCCGATCGCCTGCGCCTGCGTGCCCATGTATGACGTCAGAAGGACGCCTATAATGGCGAGCATCCCCAGATACGGATCGCACCAGGTGGCGCAGAAGGCCACTCCGCCGATCATGAACACGTCGGCGTATCTGTCGAAGACATGGTCCAGGTAGTCCCCCTTTGGCCCGGCCTTCCCTGAGAGCTTGGCGACCTTGCCGTCGAGTGCATCGAAGTAGCCAGAGACTATCACGGTCAGAGCGCCGACCAGCAGCAGCCACTCGTATCCCTCGGTCCCGCTGAGATAGAAAATCAATCCGCAGGCGAATGCCAGTATGAGTCCGATCCATGAGATCGTGTTCGGGTTTACGTTGATAAGCTTCCTAGCTACGGGCGCCAAGGCGAAGTCCGCCCTTGCCCTCTGTCCGTCTAGAACCATCTATCCATCTCCGCGGACCAGTCGGTCTTTCCTGGAAGGTAATCGGAGGACTCCCCTTTTAGGATTTTCTCCACGGCGTCCGCCGATTCGGAGACTGTCCCGCTGGAGCAGTCCACCTCGTAGACGGGTATGTCGGACTCGGTGGCCTCGCAGAGGATCACATCCAGGATCTCGGCCTGGACGTTCTCCCTCACCTTGGCGGGGCCGTATCCGCGTCCCTCGAGGCGCTTGGCGAGAACGTCGGGGGAGCAGCGCAGAACGACGATACCGTGGCAGTCCATGAAATGCGACAGGTGGCTGTCCAGTATGACCTCGTCGTCGGATTCGCGGAACATCTCCAGGGAATCGTTCAAGGCATCGAGGTCGACCTCATGGGTGTCGCGCCCCTCGTCGAGGTCTCCGAGCAGACCGCCCTCTATGATGAAGCGCTTCCCGTCGATCACCGTGTGGCCCCTGGCCCTCAGCTCTTCGGAGACCGAGGATTTGCCTGTGCCGGGAGTGCCTGTTAGTGCATACAGGGTCATTCAGCAGATGTCCCCCATGTAGGGCTCGGCCCTCTCGACCGCCGCGTCCCACGTCGGGACGTTGTTGAGCGCCCCGACGGCCTCGACGGCGAATGAGGCCACGGACGACGCTATCACCAGCGCCTCCGGTACGGCGTACCCATGGTGGAGGGCAGCGTAGAATCCGGCACGGTAGTTGTCGCCGGCGCCCGTGACGTCGACGGCCTTCTTGGCCCTGACGATGGGTATGCTGAGTGTCTCGCCCCCGATGCGGGCGATGCTCCCATCCCCGCCCATGGTGCGGACGACGAGGCCGGGGCCGGCGTCCAGGACGTCATCCACCCCGAGGTAGCCCTCGAGGGTCTTCGCCTCCAAATCGTTGCAGAACAGGGAGTCGGCCATTGGAATCGCCCTCCTTACCAGATCCGCGTTCCAGACCTTGTGGACCTCCTGTGCGGGGTCCAGCGCCATGGACGGGCCTCCGGCCAGCTCCTCCATGATGGAGATGTAGTATGACGGCTGGCCTGTGCAGAAGTGTACCCTCTCGGACTCCCTGGCCATCGAAGTGAGCCTTATGCCGGTCTCCTCCGCGTGCCCCTGGGGGCCCTGATAGAAGAAGACCCTCGTGACCAGGTCCCTGTCGTTGATGATGACGCATGTGGAGGTCTCCTGGTCGTCCAGGACCGTGACCTCGTCCATGATGAGGCCGGAGTCCTCCATCAGCTCCATGTACTTCCCGGGGAAGTCCGGGCCCACGAAGGCGCAGAGGGCGGTGGGGCAACCTAGCCTGGATGCCGCTACCGCGATGTTGGGTCCCGTCCCTCCCAGCGTGGTCTTCTTGGTTACCGCGTCGGCGGTAATCCCCGGCGGTAGGAACTCGTCTATGGATATGATCTGGTCCACCGTCACGTGACCGTACACCGAGAGGAACGGGGAGGTCAAGTGCCCTCCTCCCATCCGGTGACGTACTTGATCTGCTCGTCTGTCAGGGAGTCGATGGTCACGCCCATGGACTTCAGCTTGAGGGCCGCTATCTGGGCGTCGATCTCCGCAGGCACTGCGTAGACCTGGTTGTCCATGCGGTCGTAGTTGCGGGTCATGTGGACGATGCCGAGAGCCTGTGTGGAGAAGGACATGTCCATGATCTCCGCGGGGTGTCCCTGGCCTGCCGCCAGGTTCATTAGCCTCCCCTCCGCGATCAGGTACAGGGAGCGGCCGTCCTTCATCCTGTATTCATCGATGAAGTCGCGGACCCTCTCCTTGGAGACGGACATCGCATCGAGGGCGTTCTTGTTGATCTCGTTGTCGAAATGACCGACGTTGCCCATGATGCAACCGTCCTTCATGACGGCGAGATGTTCGGATGAAATGATGTCCTTACACCCTGTGACGGTGATGACGATATCGGCGATCTTCACGGCATCGACCATCCTCATGACCTCGAACCCGTCCATCTTGGCCTCGATGGCCTTGACGGGATCGATCTCGGTTACGATGACCGATGCGCCCAGGCCAGCCGCCCTCATGGCGACCCCCTTGCCGCACCATCCGTAACCTGCCACGACGAGCTTCTTCCCGGCAACGATAAGGTTCGTGGCGTTCATCCACCCGTCGAAGGCGGACTGACCGGTCCCGTACCTGTTGTCGAACAGGAACTTCATCTTGGCATCGTTCACGTCCAGGACAGGGAACTTCAGCGCCTTGTCCTTGGCCATCGCCCTGAGGCGCACGACGCCGGTCGTGGTCTCCTCGTTGGCCGCCTTGATGTTGGGCAACACGTCCTTCCTTGAGGTGTGGGCCATGGCGATGAGGTCGGCCCCGTCATCGATGAGGAAGTCCGGCCCCATGTTCAGCACCGTGTTCAGGTTGTTGTAGTACTCATCGGAGGACTCCCATTTCTTCGCGTAGACCTCCAGGCCGTACTCCTCCCTGAGGGCCAGCGCCACCGAGTCGTCCGTGGACAGGGGGTTGCAGCTGGCAAGGCGTATCTTGGCACCGGCATCTGCCAGCGTGATGGCCAGCATACCGGTCTTGGCCTCCGTGTGGAGAGCCATTCCGATCTTTATGCCGGCAAGGGGCTGCTCGTCGATGAAGCGCTTGCGAATGTCCATGAGGACGGGCATGTGCGTCTCGGCCCAGTGCAGCCTCAGTGATCCTTTCTTCAGTAGATCGTCCATTCAATCATCTCCTCCGTCCAGGCCGTCCTTCAGCGACGCGCATATGCACTCGACGGTCTGGCGGCGGTTCTCCGAGTTGGAGAAACCATCCAACGTCTTAATGATTGCTTCATGGTCCCCGCGGAGCTCCCCGAGGTAGCGCTGGATGTTCTCCAGCGCCCTGGACATCTCGTCGCATATCGGGACGGTGGCTGCCTTGGAGGTGCGGGAGAGCGGGTTGAGGTCGATAGATATCACCTTCTTCCCCATGGACACGAGGGCTTCGGCCCTGTCTCCGTCCTCTATCGGCACCAGGATGACATCGCTGCCGTAGATCCCCTCGGATGTGCACAGGGCACGGTCGTGCTCCAGACCCTGTATCCTGCAATCCGGGTCCCTGCCCAGGACCTCCCTGGCGCCCTTGGACTCAAGATACGATATTAGCCCTTCCATCCGCTCGGGCGTGCGGTGGAACAGGTTCACCTCCAGCTTGGCGGGAACCGCTTCTGCCAGCCTTATGAGGCCCTCGGGGTCCAGTGCTGCTGCGTTGCCGTTCACGCATATTACAGGATTGTCCGCATTCAGGAGATAGGCCGCGGCCGCCTTCTCCGCCTCCAGGGCGGCATCGGTGCTCCTCTCGCCCATCAGGTAGTCGTAAGCCTCGCCCCTGCCGTGGGAGATCAGGCCGGTGGGGGTAACAAGTCCCCTCTCGACCATTTCCGCCAGGCGCTCGCGGGTCATCAGCGATTTGTATCTGGGATGGCTTTTGGGTATTTCCACGACACGGATGATATCGTGGTCCCGTATAGGCTTTGTCCATCGGCATGAGGGTTAAGTACGGATCAGGCTTCTGGAGGGGTATGCCCGAAATACGCATAGTTCTCGTCGGACCCAAGTACGAGGGGAACATCGGCGCGATAGCCCGCTCGATGGCCAACTTCAACATCAGCGAGCTGTACCTCGTCAACCCCTGCGAGCTCGGAGATGACGCATACCGCAGGGCTAAGCACGGGAACTCCATCCTCGACGGGGCACACATAGTAGACACTCTCGAGGAGGCCCTGGAAGGCTGCTTCCTTGTGGCGGCAACCAGCGGCGTTACAACCAAGGGGGACAGGAACTACACCCGCATACCAGTGCCCGCCAGGGAGTTCGCCGAGCATTGCAGGGGATATCCAGAGAAGATCGCCCTGCTGTTCGGAAGGGAGGACATCGGGTTGCTGCAGGACGAGTTGAACCTGTGCGACGTCCTCATCACCGTGCCGACGGGGGAGGAATACCCCATACTGAACCTCTCCCATGCCGCCACCATAGTGATGTACGAGTTCTTCCAAGCGGAGAACATCCCCCGCAGGCCGGAGCCTGCAGACAGGCGCGAGAAAGAGCTCATGTTCGAGTTCTTCGGTGACCTGATGGAGGAGATCGAGTACCCGCCTGCCCGCAGGGAGATGACCACCGTCATGTTCAGACGGATGATGGGCAGGAGCCTGCCGACCAAGTACGAGTACAACACGATAATGGGCGTGTTCGGCGACGCCGCCAAGATCATAAAGTACGGGAAGCCCTGGGAGAATCAGAAGCCCTGAACCGGGAGGAACACCAGGACCTTCGTGTCCTCGGCGTCCTCCCTCTTGATTATATCCGGTATTATCCCGGTCATTACCACTACGGTGCTGAAGATGGATTCCAGCTGGGCGGTCCCGAACCCGGAGCTGACATACACGATCATCTTTCCGAACGCGGGATCCGTCCTGAACATCGTCGCCTCGGATGCCTTGGTGACGGCCTTCGACGGCTCGAAGTCCGTTGTGTAAGCGAATGTGTACATCTTCTCGCAGAAGGTGCTGAAGAACGGGCCCTCCATGGTAGCCACCATGCAGCGGACCGAGAACACTATGCTGCGTGCGACCATGCGGAGGATGTTGCGGAACTTCACATCCGGATAGATCCTCCTTATGGCCTCGATGTCCAGTATCATCATGCGATCCGATATCCCCTGGATCCGCGGCAGGGCGTCCATTGCCTCGGAGCGCCTACGGCTCTCGAACTCCATCGGAAGACCCACCACCGACACCACCTTGCAGCCTTCGTCGCGCGCCATCCTGGCTATCTCCGGGAGCATTCCCGTGCCGGTGCCGCCACCGAGGACGGCGAAGACTATCACGATCCTCATGCCCCTCATGCGGGCGCGAACCTCCGCCTCGTTGTCGGAGACGATGCTGGCGGCCAGGTACGGGTCCGCATAGCATCCCTCGACGCCCTCTGGGACCATCGGGATCGAGCTACTCTGGTTAGCGTTGATCATCACGAGCGGTATTCCCACAGACTCGTCTGCTTCCACCATGACGGCCCTGGCGCCCCCTCCGCAAGCGAACAGGACGACGTCACCCATGTCATTCACCGATACCTGTCTTCTCGCGGATGTAGCTGCGGGCGGCGGCCCTCACAGCGCCGTCGAGCGAGCTTCCATCAATGGTGAGATCGTTGATGCAGAGCGCATCATCGCCGTGCTCCGGAGCTGGGACTACCCCCTGCTGCAGACGCTCCTCGGCATAATCATCGATTATGGAGCGGACGGCCTCGGAGAGGGTGTGGAACTCCCCATCCGATACGAGCGCCCTCAAAACGCCCATGGTCTCGGGGGACAGCCTTACGATGACCTTGTTTCCAGGAACCATGATAACGCCTCTGATAGTAGAAGAGAAGGGGAAAAGGTTTGTGTTGTCAGCTTGAGACCAACCGTTCATCCGAACAGAGCGGAGAGACCGGCGGCGGCCTCCTCCTCGCTGACTGCTTCCTCTTCGGGCTCGTCGGCTGCGGCAGGGGTCTCTGCTGCAGGGGCGGCTCCGGCGGGGGCTGCGGCGGCTGCGGGCGCGGCGGAAATAGCGGCGCTGGCAATAGCCTCCTTAATGTCAACTCCCTCGAGAGAAGCGACCAGTGCTTTGATCTTGGCTGCGTCAGCCTCGACTCCGGCGGCAGTCAGGACGGCGTTGATGGCGTCCTCGGTAATGTCCTTGCCGGCAGAGTAGAGAACCATAGCGCTGTAGATATACTCCATCTGATTCAACTCCTTTAATTTAGCCGAATAATGCACTGAGGCCAGCGGCTGCTTCTTCCTCGCTGACCTCTTCTTCTTCCTCTTCGACGGTCTCCTGGGCGGGGGCACCGGTCTCGGCGGGGGCCGCTGCGACGGCGGCAGCTGCAACGCAGCTGAGCTTAGCAGCGATCGCATCGCTGGTGTATCCGCAGGCGGAGGCGACGGACAGCATCTGCGCGTCAGCCTTCGCAAGGAGAATGTCGATGTTATCCTTGGTCGGTATCGCGGCCTCGACAGAGAGACCCAGAGCCTCCCTGAACGCCTTGGCGACGAGCGGGGTGATCGTTTCCTTCGTGGGGAACGCGATGGACACACCGAGTGCCAGAGCGTTGTATGCGGCCGTAGCGAACATTGTGGTGTAGTAGTCATCGGGGATGTCCAGGACTTCCCTGCTGTAGATGACCCCATCCTCGTAGGCGGACCTGAGGTCCATACCGACGACCATGGGAAGGATCTCCAGCTTGGGGAGCATCGCTGCGACGGGTCCGGGGATCGGCTCCCCTTCCTTCACGAGCGTGGTATCCTTCTTGACCACTATCTTCCCTGCCTCGATGGCGGCAGGGAGCCCTATCTTCTGAAGTTCACCGATAATCGGGCCGGGTCCGAACGGGGTCGGTCCCTTGGGTACGACGATGTCGAACGGGGCGATCTGTCCCTCCTTGGCGGGGGCGGGAGTCATCGTGGCCTCAAGCTTCTTGAAGAGCTTGAAGGGGTCGATGTCCGTTGTGACGATCGCACACTGTCCGTGGATCGCGTCCTTGAGTCCGAGGATCTCGGGCTTCTCCTTCGCCGCTTCCTCGATGGCCAAGAGCATCAGGTTGTTCTTGGTCATCTTGAGTTTGGCGTGAGCCCTGAGTCCTGCCCTCATGGACTGGACCTGCTGACCGGGGATGCCCTGCATGTCGACGACAGCGACAACAGGGTACTCGCGCATGTCCTGTACCAGCTCGCTTACCATGTCCTTCTTCCAAGCTGCGACGTGTGCCATCTTTTAACCTCCTTACAACACCCTCTCCGAGGGGCCCATGGTGGTCTTGACGTACGCGGAAGCGATGTTGTGCTTCCCCTTCTCCAGGTGGGACTCGACACGCTTCAGGATCAGCTCGACGTTGTCGGCGATGTCCTCGGCGGTCATATCCACGGTCCCAACGGGGGCGTGGAAGGTCTTCCTGTCTTTCGTCCTGATGGTCACAGACTTGCGGAGGCTGTCGATCATTGCCGCCGGATCGGCTCCGGGGGCGATGGGCTTCGGCATCTTTCCGCGAGGACCGAGAACGGTACCGAGCCTCTTACCGACGACGGCCATGAGAGGCGCCTCGGCGATGAAGTAGTCGGTGCTGTTCGCAATCTTCTTAGCCTGTTTCTTGTCGTCCGCGATCGCTCCGAGTTCCTCGGGAGTGATCACGATATCGGCCACGTCCTTGGCTTTCAAGGCAAGTTCGCCACCACCAATCACGCAGACCTTGACTGCCTTCCCGCGTCCGTTCGGGAGGATGATATCCTCGGTGATACGGTTCTTGGGAATGGTGAGGTCAACGTCCTTGAGATTGATGGCCAACTCAACCGTCTCAGTAAAATTGCGCTTCTTCGCACTCTCGAGTGCCTTCTGCACAGCCATTACGGTTGGTTTTTCTGCCAATACAATTCCTCCTCGTAGTGCATGCGAGCCTTGCGACTCTCCTACAAGTAATGAGGGCTAATAAGGGGGTAGTATTTAAAGGTAACATATGGCTAGAGGCTGTCGCCGAGGTGCATATGCTTTAATGTTGCCCGACATACGCCCTTTCGTGATTTCCTCGAGGAACTTGACCATCGTATCGCTGTCCATGTCCGTAGTACTTGCGGTGCTGTCCCTGCTAGGCGGGGATTGGATGTGGTTCGTTGTGAACTTGCTGTCGGCGACCCTTCTGGTCCTGCCCCAATACAAGGACCTCGGGTACTACTACAGCAGACAGGTGATTAGGCTCACGATGATGGCACCGGCCCTCATGATATGCCTATACCTGTTCGATAACCTGGTCTTCTCCATCAGGGACTTCTACTTCCTGGACGTCTCGTACTACACCTATGCGACCGCGGCCATACAGTCCCTGCAGTGCTGTGTCACTGGACTGATGTTCGCGCTCATCCTCACCAGGTCGGGCGTCATCAAGATGACCCTGGTATGGACTGCGGTGTTCTCACTCGTATTCGCCATGTCCGTATCCGCTCTGGACCTACTGTTCACGTTCTGCGACCTGTACTCCAAGGGCTACCCGGTGTTCAACGTCGACTTCACTGACGGGGACGTCGGGTATACGAACAGGATGATCATGTCCTCGCCTCTCACCGCCACGGTGGTGACCGCGGTATTCGCCGTTGCCCTCATAGTTGCCGAGAGGGGGAAGGACCTCACACGTCTGATAGTGGACGGCGAGCATGCTAAACCGTCTGCCGAACTAGACGAGGTCGACGAACCGGAGCCGTGCCATTCCAGGAACTGCAACATCAGGAGGTTCGGGATCGATGAGCTCGTGTGCACTGGATCCGCCCTGGCCCTTCTGATAGGGACTGCCGCTTCCGGGAACGGGGAGCACGGACCGACGGCCGTGATGTGCGCGGTCATATGCCTGCTGCCGCTGGCCATCCGTTTGTCCGGCCTGTTCAGGCTCCCCACCCCCCTCACGATGCTCGTGTGCACGGCATCCATCCTACACGGATTCGGACTGATCCTTGGGCTTTACGACACGGTGTCCCACTATGACACCGTGACGCACACCCTGTCGTCCATGACCATAGCGATATGCGTGTTCTACACGCTCATGTGCTTCCAGGTCTACAGCAAGACCAACATCGGGTTCTCCGGCAACGGGATCGCCCTGTTCACCGGACTCATAACCCTTACGTTCAGCACCTACTGGGAGGTGATAGAGCTGGCCAAGGACGTGCTCACGGGGAGCCATGCACAGTACAGCCCGTTCGACACCCTCACGGACATGGTATGCGATACCACAGGCATGCTTATCGCCTCATTCCTCATAGGCGTGTACATGAGGAACCACACGACAGAGCATATCGTGGGATCGTTCCAGCTCAGCGACAGGCTCAAATCCGTGCTGTTCCGCGATGAGGAATGATAAAAATGAGCCGGGGGAGACCCCCGGTTTAAGTTTCAGAACTGGCTGTCGTACTCGCCGGCTTTCAGGGCTTTCTGGAAGTCCTTGGGGTTCTTGCCGTCGATGGTGACGCCCACGGAGACGCAGTTTCCAGCGACCTCCATGACCTTGGCCTTCAGATCGGCTCCGAGGAGATCGTCCTGCTTCATCTCGGCGATCTTCTTGGCCTGGTCGAGGGTAAGGTTCCCGACCTTCTCGGCCTTGGCGTTGTGGGCCCCGGACTCGACTCCCAGCTCTCCCTTGATGAGAGCGGACATCGGGGGCGTTCCGACCTTGATGTCGAAGGACTTGTCGTCGTTGATGAGGACCTTTACGGGGACCTTCATTCCCTCGAAAGCCTTCGTCTTCTCGTTGATCTTGGCGATAACCTGGCCGATGTTCACGCCTTTGGGTCCCAGTGCGGGGCCCAGGGGCGGACCTGCGGAGGCCCTGCCTCCATCAACCAATGCCTCAACAGTATCTACCATTGCTCATCTCTCCTTTTCTAGAACCCTCACGCTGTCTCCTTTGACAGTGACGGGTATGGGGACCATGGCCTCGATGAGCTCTACAGTGATCTCCTCTTTGGCCTGGTCGATCTGCTGGACCCTCGCCTTTTCGCCCTTGAACGGCCCGTTGACGAGTTCGACTATGTCTCCCTCCACGATGCCTACAACGGCGGACATCGGGGTTAGGTAGGGTCCGATCTCCTCGATGTCTGTCTCCCCGTCGATGAAAGACCTCGCCTTCTTGATGTCGCGGGTCTTCTCGCGGAGACGGTCCGTGTTCATCCCTTCGACGAACACGTATCCCCTGAGCCCGGCGGGACTCAGGATCGCATATATGTCCTTCTCACCCTGCGCGGCCTTGGAGAACAGAGAGTCTGCGACGCTCTTCTCCTGGTCGATCTGGGTCTTGAGAACCATTATGGACTGTGTTGCCATTGCCTTGAAGCTCATGGTCTCGGAGCCGGCATCGTCCTCGACGATGATCTGGGTCTCCACCGTGTCGCCGTACCTCGCCCCCTTGGGGCAGATAACCTGGACGCTGAGCTTCTTGGGGGTGCTGCCAGGAGTGTCCACCGAGACCTCCGACTTGCTGCGGAAGTTGCTCCAGAGCTCACCGACATTGTCGTCCAGCTCCACGGACCACTCGGGCGCATTGTCCGCATCGGGACCCGCGGTGACGGAGAACGAGATCTTCACCTCGGGCGAGTCAGAGGACACCTCGAAGGGCCAGCTGACGTTGCCGCCGGCATGTACCTTCTTCAAGCAATTGTCGCCTACGATCTTCGGCATGTGCCTCCCTCAGAACATGTGGGGAAGAACGCTCATGAGCCACCAGATGACGAAACCTGCGGCCCCGATGATGATTATGCCCAGTCCTGTGATGTAGAGTGTCTTCTTGTACTCCTCCCTGCTGGGGGTACGTGCCATCTTCAGGATCCTGCCGTACTTGCCTTTGCCGAAACCGCGGGCCTTGGATTCGAACTCGTCCTGGAGTTCATAGGCCATGGACTCTTCTTCAGTCATTGTATCGTTCTCCGTCCGCATGGAGCAGACCATTTCCCTCGTTACCACTGGAAGCTATAACGCAGGGATGCCCCTTAATTATGTTCCTATTTTAAAAGTTTCGGTAAATCCGACACGGTGCGGGCGTTCTGGATAATCTGCAGCCAGTGAAATGCTGACTATGCCGGATGCGCCTGCGAGGAATTGCTTCTGCATCCCTAGGGCAATACAACATGTTTCTAATGACGAACCGCTTATATATGAGTTGTCGGTACGGCGGAATAGAACCTCAGGGGGTTAATAATAATGGAAGAAGAAGTACTTTGCAGTGTGGAGCTCGTCAAAGAGAACAACGATTTCCTCGTGAAGATCCAGAGCGACCTCGGTGGAGTCAGGGAATACAGGTCCGTCAACTTCGAGGAGGTCCTCGAGCAGCTTGTCCAGGACCTTCAGGAAGAGTTCGAGACCCTCTGAACGGAGTGATTCCCATGTCTGACAGCATCAAGCAGATCACCGATGTACTCGACATGCTCGCCGAGGACACCTCCATACCCAGGAACATCAGAAAGGGCGCCACGGATGCCAAGGCCAGGCTCCTCGACACCAAGGAGGCCATGGACGTCCGCGCGACCGGTGCCATCGTCATCCTCGACGACCTCGCCAACGACCCCAACATCCCTCTGCACGGCAGGACCATCATCTGGAACGTCATCAGCCAGCTTGAGGTCATCAGCCAGCAGAACTGAGACCCCCTTTTATCATGCGGGACGGCGCCGCTCAGCGGCGCTGTTCCGCCACAATGTCCAGGAAGTTCTGGAATATCTCGGGGCCGTGCTCGGTGTTCTCGACTTCCGGATGGAACTGCACACCATAGATCGGCCTGTCCAAGCACCGGACCGCCTCGTGGGGGCAGGACTCGGACGACGCGGTTACCTCGAAACCCGGAGGGATGACTTTGACCTCGTCGTTGTGGGACGCCCATACCTGGAACTCGTCGGGGAGGCCTCTGAAGAGATCGTCGTGGGAGCTTACATTGAGCGTGACCCCTCCGAATTCTGGGGTGGTTCCGGGACCGAGGGTCCCGCCGAAGTGCTCGCACAGGAACTGCATCCCTGCGCATATCCCGAATATGGGATACTCGGCCTTGTCCAGGTACTCGCCGTTGTTCCCCATGCGCCCGGCATCGGTCGCGACGCTGGGTGCGCCCCCAGACAGGATGAGTCCGTCTAGGTCCCTTATCTCATCGAACGGGGTCGTGTTGGGGATGATCTTGGTTTCCACCTTGAGGTATCTCAGAACGCGCCATTCGCGATGGGTCCACTGGCCCCCGTTGTCAACGACGTAGACTTTCATCGGATGGTCGTAGCTGTCGGAATCATAAAAACATAATGGAAACGGATGCGCCGCGGATATATCCGCGATGCCATTACAGGCCCATGATCGATTTCGAGAACAAGGAGTACCTGAAGCTGAAGGAGACGGACAACGACGCCTACCAGGACCTCATCGGAGGGATACTCGTCGACGGGGAGAGCATCATCCACACATACAAGAGCCTGCGTGACGGCATAGTTTTCACCAACAGGCGCCTGATCGCCATCAACATCCAGGGGGTGACCGGCAAGAAGAAGGCCATCACGGTCCTGCCCTATGACCGGATACAGACATTCGCGGTGGAGACCGCCGGCGTCATAGACCTGGACAGCGAGCTGTACCTGTGGTTCAGCGGCATGGGCCAGATCAGGTTCGAGTTCACCAACAGGACCGACGTCAGCAAGATATGCAGGTGCATCAGCGAGTGCATCCTCGATTGAATCGGAAGGGTGTTGTCCGGGGAGAGTCCCTCCCCGGAAGGTTTCTTGCAGTGGTCACTCCCACTCTATGGTTCCGGGAGGCTTGGCGGTGAGGTCGTAGACGACGCGGTTGACGCCGGGCACCTCGGCCGTTATGCGTGCGGAGATCTTCTTCAGGAGGGGGTACGGCACCTCCTCCACCTCGGCGGTCATCGCATCGGTGGTGTTCACAGCACGGATGATGACGGGTCTCTCGAACGTGCGCTTGCCGTCACGGACGCCCACGGACCTGAAATCCGGGACCACCGTGAAGTACTGCCAGACCTTGCCCTCGAGCCCGTTTGCCGCGAACTCCTCGCGTAGGATCGCATCCGACTCCCTAACCATCTCGAGCCTGTCGCGGGTTATCGCGCCGAGACAACGGACCCCCAGGCCGGGGCCGGGGAACGGCTGGCGGAACACCATGGAATCGGGCAGTCCGAGGGCCTTTCCGACCACGCGGACCTCGTCCTTGAAGAGGAACTTCACAGGCTCGACGAGTTCGAACTTGAGATCCTCGGGAAGTCCTCCAACATTGTGATGGGCCTTCACGGTACCGCTCTCCAGGATGTCTGGATAGATGGTCCCCTGTGCGAGGAAGTCGACTCCCTCCTGCTTCCTGGCCTCCTCCTCGAAGACACGTATGAACTCTGCCCCGATGATCTTCCTCTTCTGCTCCGGCTCAGCAACTCCCTCCAGCTTGGAGAGGAAACGGTCGACCGCATCCACATAGACGAGGTTCGCATCCATCTGGTTGCGGAACACCTCCACGACCTGCTCCGGCTCCCCTTTCCTCAGGAGGCCGTGGTTGACATGCACGCACACCAGGTTCTTGCCGATAGCGCGGATGAGCAGTGCGGCCACCACGGAGGAGTCCACTCCTCCGCTCAGGGCAAGCAGGACCTTCCCGCCCCCGACCTGCGCCTTTATCTCGGCGACCTTCTCGTCGATGAATGCATTGGCGAGCTCTGGAGTGGTGATCCTCTGCATATCGTCCGGACGTTTGTTTCCGTTCGCGTTCATGAAGGCCGTTACACAGTAGCTGGAAATAAAAGAAGAGGGTCCGGGGGAGTCCCCCGGCCCAGGGCGTTTGCGGCTCTCGCCGGTGTCACTCCCACTCTATGGTCGCAGGAGGCTTGTTGGTGATGTCGTAGACCACGCGGTTAACGGAGTCCTTCATCGTGTTGGTGATCCTCGACGAGATGGCTTCGAGAACGTCGAGGGGTATCCTGGCGTACGTTGCGGTCATGCCATCGACGGAGGTTACTGCGCGAACTGCTATGGTTCTGCCGTACGCCCTCCTGTCGCCCTGGACACCCACCGATTTCGACGGCAGCAGGACCGCGAAGTACTGCCACGGGATCTCCATCTTCCCGGCATCCGCGGCCTTCCTCAGCTCGTCCTCGACGATGTAGCACGCCTCTCTGACGATGGCGACGCTCTCGGGAGTCACCTCGCCGAGGCACCTGACGGCAAGTGCCGGCCCGGGGAAGGGCTGCCTCTCTGATGCCCTGACGCCTAGCTTCCTGGCGACATCGCGGACCTCGTCCTTGTAGAGGTCCCTCAGTGGTTCGACCAGCGTCATCCCGAGGTCCTTGGGGAGGCCTCCGACGTTGTGATGGGATTTGATCGTGTCCCTGACTCCGTCCCCGCTCTCGATCCAGTCGGGGGCGATGGTTCCCTGGACCAGGTACTCCGCACCGAACTCCTTGGCGTTCCTCTCGAACACGCGTATGAACTTCTCGCCGATGATCTTCCTCTTCTGCTCAGGATCCGTGACGCCCTTGAGCGCCTCGAAGAACTCTTCGCTCGCATCGGCTATCCTGTAGTTTATGCCCATCTCCTTGAGCATCGACTCGACCTCGGCAGTCTCGCCTTTCCTCATCAGGCCGTTGTCGACATAGACGGCGAGGAGCCTGTCCCCGATGGCCCTGCTGGCCAATGTGGCGGCAACCATGCTGTCCACTCCCCCGGAGCAGGCTATGATCGCCTTCCCCTTGATCTGGGCAGCCATGTCCTCGACGGCGTCGTTGATGAAATCCTCAGCACCCAACATCAGAAACCACCTTGTCCGAGTCGGCGATTACCTTGGCCGCCTGCTCCTCCCTGTAAGCTATGAGGGACTCCCTCACGGATGCGTCCGTTATAGCGATGATCTCGGCCGCGAGCACCGCGGCGTTATCGCCGCGATCCAGACCGACCGCCGCCACGGGGATTCCGGGGGGCATCTGAACCACAGAGAGGACTGCGTCCATGCTGAGCGTTCCGCTCACGGGGACACCGACCACCGGTTTGACCGTGAACGAGGCGACGACGCCGGGCAGGGCGGCTGACAGACCTGCGATTGCTATGAAGACGTCGGCGTCGCTCCCCTTGACCAGCTCCTCGACCCTGGCGGGAGTACGGTGGGCGGAGGCCACGGCGATATCGAACGGTATGCCGAACTTCCTGAGTATGGATATGGCCTTCTCCGCTACGGGGAGGTCGCTCTTGCTTCCCATAATGATGGAAACCTTTGACATCGGCCAGACCACTGACTGCATGTAAATAGACTTATTGGAGACAGGGGTCGATTTCCGTTACGGGCAATCGAGACTGTGGAGAATTAAAGGTTGTTTGTAAGGGGTTTCCCCCGCCGTTCAGCTCTTGAGTACGACGACGAGGAAGATGCCGACAGCGACGAGGGCACCGATCACGATGCCGAGAAGGTCGATGATGGCATTGTAGACGGTATCCCATGCCTCTACTTCGCAGAAGGGCGAGATATCGCTGAAGCCCACGAGGTATGCCCAAACGAGCCCGATGATGAGTCCGATGACAGCCATGAGACCGCCTGCCATTTTGCTCTTCCCGGACCCGAAGTACGCGGAGAACAGCCCAGCGACAAGCATCACCAGGGCGAACGCGAATACCACGAGGGTCAGAAAGGACATTGCATCCATTTTTTTGCCTCCGATTATTTGTCCCGCTTCGCGGGGTTTGGCTCATGAACACGTTGACTTTATTTAATAATGTCCACAAACCGAAAGATACCCAATGGATCTGGCCACAGCCAGACATCCGCGGCATTTATAAACGGACGGAATCGGGATTTATATATGAGTGCTAAACTGTTTTGAGGTCCTCATTAATATAGTATTTCCAAGTCATTAAATATGAGAAGCAAGATTCCCTCCTGCTAAATCATTCTTACTCACGGAGTGTATCAGGTAGATGGAGCTTTTGGGAATCGTTGAGGAAATCACCAGCGACGGCAGGCTGATTGTCCATTGCTCCGAACCTCCCGACATTGGATCCGCGGTGTATGACCGCAACGAAAGGAGGATCGGAACCGTCGGCAGGGTATTCGGACCCGTCGACGGCCCATACGCATCCGTCACCCCGGAGGGTGGGCCGGCGGGGATTGGTACCGAGACATTTCTAAGGGGGAGCGTAAAGAATGCCAAATGTAAGAGAGGGTACAGAAGAAATCGAAGTATGCCCCGAATGCGGCAGCCACCACCTTGTTCGCGACTACGAGCGCGGGGAGCTGCTCTGCGAGGACTGCGGCCTCGTTCTCGATGACCAGTTCATCGACCAGGGTCCGGAGTGGAGGGCTTTCGATGTGGAGCAGGGTGAGAAACGTGCGCGTACCGGTGCACCGATGACGTACACCATCCACGACAAGGGTCTGTCAACCGAGATTTCCTGGAAGAACAAAGACAGCTACGGCAAGAGCATCCCCACCAGGAACAGGGCTCAGCTGTACAGGCTCAGGAAATGGCAGAGAAGGATCCGTGTATCCAACGCCACGGAGAGGAACCTCGCCTTCGCCCTCTCAGAATTAGACAGGATGGCATCGGCCATGGGGCTCCCCAGGAACGTCAGGGAAACCGCCGCCATGATCTACAGGAAGGCAGTCAACAAGAACCTGATAAGGGGGCGCTCCATCGAAGGAGTCGTTGCCGCATCACTGTATGCCGCGTGCAGGCAGTGCGGAGTCCCTAGGACCCTTGACGAAGTGGCAAGCTCCAGTCGCGTCGGGAGGAAGGAGATCGGCAGGACGTACAGGTTCATGACCCGCGAGCTCAAGCTCAAGCTCATGCCGACGAAACCCCAGGACTATGTCCAGAGGTTCTGCTCGGAACTCAAGCTCAGCGGCGAGGTCCAGAGCAAGGCCGCCGAGATCCTGAAGGATGCATCCGAGAAGGAGCTCACGTCAGGGAGGGGTCCGACCGGTGTCGCGGCCGCCGCGATTTACATCTCCTCCATCCTGTGCAACGAGCGCAGGACCCAGAGGGAGGTGGCGGACGTCGCAGGAGTCACCGAGGTCACCATCAGGAACAGGTACAAGGAGCTCACAGAGAAGCTCGGGATCGAGATCCAGCTGTGACAAAACCCCGGGCACTGCCCGGGCCTTACCCTCCGGGGAACGACACGGTTTTATTTTCGGAATTCCTTAACTTGTTCATGAGCGACGAGCAGCAGCAGAGAGCCAGCAAGCACATATGCCTGACCAACGGGCATGCCCTGGGGATCTCTGACGACCCCGAGTTCGACATGCTCTCCGCACTGGCAGACAAGGATGTACTGATGCTGACAAGGGGGCTCTCAAAGGAGGAGGCCAGGTCCCCGTTCCCGGACGGGCTTTTCGGGATGGACGAGGCGAGGACCAACGCAGCCATCAGAAAGATGAAGGGCGCCGGCCTGATTTCGTCCCGCAGGGACGGTCCCGACCACGTTTACTTCCTGAACGAATGCAGGTTCAGGGATCTGGCTCGTTTCATCAACGGCCTGATCCGCGAATGACGCGGATCACGGCTTGAACCACTTGAACTCCAGGTACTCAACCGAACCCTTCCGGATCCTTCCGAAGAGGATCTCCTTCTTCACACCGCCGGACAGCCTTACCGTCCTGGAGATCTCGGGCCACATCCTGAGGCCGTCGTCGTCCACCGCATGCACCAGATACCTCGCATGGCAGTCGTCCGGGGATGCCTGGTAGACACGGAAGTGCGTACCGTACTTGAAACCGGTCTTTACGACCAGGCCCCTCTCCCTGAGGTCCGAAAATACGAGATAGCGGATCCTGAACTCATCCTGATCCGCCTCACCCCTCTCGAGGAGATCGTCGAACGTCAGAACACCGCCGTCCTGATCGGTGACTGCCAACCTGCCCTTGCCAACAAGATGGCATGCCTCTATCAGCGATAGCTGAAGGCAGTCCACCATGGACTTTCCGTAGAACCCGTAGTCCCTAAGGGCCTCGGCGTCCTCGCAATCGAAAACAAACACCCTGTCGCGGATCAGGCGGCCCTGCGGCTTACGGGACATCGGCTCCGGGAAGATCTTCCCTGCCGGATCGCGTATGTTCATTATGTAGTAGGTGAGATCGCCCTCTTCGTCCACGACCCCGTACAGGAGCTTCCTGTTCCTGCCCTTGACCTCCGAAACCTGGCGGACGAACGTCGCGATGTCTATGGCGTTCCTCTCCGAAACAGCACGGACCATGAACTCTGGACGGGAGTTGCTCATGGTCTTGCCGCGGGGGAAGACGGAGATGTCGTAGTCCCCCGACTCGAACTTCACTATGAACCCCCTCTGCCTGAGATCGCGGTAAACCAAGTACTTGATATCGAAACCTTCGACAACGGTGGCGGAATGGGTGAACAGCTCGTCGAAGGACATCGCGCCCTCCGGACCCACGACCTCGAGCCTGCGGGATTCGAGGAGGTAAGTGGCCTCAATCAGATCCAGATCCACACCACCGCCGCTGCGCGGGTATCCGAAGTTGCCGCGGGTGTACAGCCTGCTGCCCTCGCTCTGGTCCCTGACCTCCACGATGTCGTCCGAGAGTATCCCTGCCATGATGCCACAAGTAGATGGTGCTGGTACTTAACGGATGCTGGATTGTTCTCATGAGGCAGTTATATCAGGCTGCCCATACCCCCTTGCGAGGCGAATCTCTTGGATGACGAAACCGCAATGAAGGCTGCACTGAGTCGCCACTCGGTCAGACAGTACACTGACAGGGAGATCGAGGGTTAGGTGAAGGCCGCTCTGGAGGCGGAGATCACGGAATGCAACAGAGACGGGAACCTGAGCATGAGGCTGGTGACAGGAGATGACGATGGAGTGAGTGGGATTCTGTCCCGTATCTCGAGATTCTCCAACGTCAGGAACTACATCGTGGTCGCAGGACCCGACGACGGCTCCCTGGACGAGAGGGGCGGATACCACGGGGAGAGGGTCGTCCTCCTAGCCCAGAGCCTTGGACTGAACACCTGCTGGTCAGCCACATACAACAAAAGAGCGGTATCGCGCCATGTAGAGCCGGGCAATAAGACCGTATGCATAATAGCAATCGGCTACGGGACGACTCAGGGGGAGAACCACAGATCCAAGCCCGTCGGATCGGTATCCAAGTCGGATGGCGATCCGCCAGAGTGGTTCCTGAAGGGCGTGGAATGCGCCCTCCTCGCACCCACGGCCAGGAACCAGCAGAGGTTCCTCTTCACCCTGGAAAGGGATGGGGGAGTCCGCGCCGAGGCGACCGGGGCTTCCTCTCGTCCATAGACCTGGGCATCGCCAAGTACCATTTCGAGATTGGTGCTGGCAGGGATAGCTTCAACTGGGCATGAGCCCGGATAAAAAATGAAGGGGTCGGCATCCAGCCGGCCCCGTTTTCCATCACTCGTCTATGGACGAGGAGGGGAGGGTACCGTCCATGTACTGCTGGTATCCGTAGAGGTCCAGGAAGCCGTGGCCGGAGAGACAGAACACTATTGTCTTCTCCTCGTTGCGGGCCTTGCATTCGAGCGCTGTGTCGATCGCCGCCTTGATGGCGTGGCACGACTCCGGAGCGGGGACGATGCCTTCCGTCCTTGCGAACGTCACACCCGCGTGGAATGTGTCGGGCTGATCATAGGACTTGGCGGTCATGAGGCCCTGGTCGTAGGCAGCGGAAACCAGCGGGGACATCCCGTGGTACCTGAGGCCGCCGGCATGGATGGACTTGGGGATGAAGTCATGGCCGAGGGTGTACATCATGATCATGGGAGTCATCCCTGCAGTGTCCCCGAAGTCGTACTTGAACTCGCCCTCGGTAAGGGACGGGGACGCCTTGGGCTCGGCGGCGATGATCTGGCACTCGCTCTTGCCCCTGATCTTCTCGTACATCATCGGGAACGTGAACCCTGCGAAGTTGGAACCCCCGCCTGCGCAGGCGATCATGTAGTCCGGGGTGATGTCGGCCTTCTCCATCTGCAGCATGGATTCGAGTCCGATCGTGGTCTGGTGGAGCATCACATGGTTCATCACGCTGCCCAGGGCATAGCAGGTGTGCTCGTCCTTGGCAGCCATCTCGCATGCCTCCGATATCGCGATGCCCAGGGATCCGGTCGTATCGGGATGCTCCTTGAGTATCCTCTTCCCGAAGTCGGTGTACTCGCTTGGGGATGCGTAGCATTTAGCCCCGTACATCTCCATGAGAGTCCTTCTGAAGGGCTTCTGGTTGTAGCTGCCCTTGACCATGAAGACCGTGGTGTCTATGTCGAAGAGGTTGGACACCATGGACAGGGCCGTGCCCCACTGTCCGGCACCGGTCTCGGTTGTCAGCATGTGGATTCCCGCCTCGGCGTTGTAGTATGCCTGGGCAAGGGCTGTGTTCCCCTTGTGGCTGCCGAGAGGGCTCATGTCCTCCCTTTTGAAGTAGATCTTCGCAGGGGTCTTCAGGAACTTCTCCAGATGGTAGGCTCTCTGCATGGGGGCGGGCCTGTTCAGGAAGATTAGGTTGTCACGAACCTCCTCGGGGATGTCTATAAACCTCTTTGTGGACGCCTCCTGCTCGATAATCGGCTTGCAGAAGATCGTGGCGAAGTCCTCTGCGGTTGCAGGCTTCCCCGTGGCGGGATTGAGCGGGGGCTTGAGGTCGGGAAGGTCGGCGGCGAGGTTGTACCACTGCTTGGGTATCTCCTCGGGGTCGAGTGTGATACGTGCATCCTTAGGAATCATGAACATACATTACAATGAGGGAGTATATGTACATAATGTTAATTTAATGTATAATATTGTTCATTATTACTCCACATCTGCCATCTTCCGAACCGCATCGTTGTTCGTTATCAGATATATTTATATAGAAGGTCAATCATATAGAGCAGTAGTGAACTCAAGGTTAACAACCAAGTGATAATATGGACGACTTAGACCTGCTGCTGTCCGTGGTCGAGAACCCGACCAGGAGACGCATACTGGAATCCATAGTGAAGGAGCCCAACTACCCGCTCCGGCTATCCAAGGAGCTCGGCGTGAGCCAACAGGCTGTGATGAAGAACCTGGCACTGATGGAACAGAGCGGCCTGGTGATGAGCTACCGGGAGAACAGCAGCATGGGCCCGATGAGGACGCTGTACGTACCGAACACGGAGTTCACACTGGTGGTGGAGATGCACAGCCGCATGTTCTCCGCGAAAGTCCTTGGACCTTCGGAGAGCATGGACGGCGTCCAGGACATGGATCCGGAGGAGGCATCGCGCCGCATAGAAGAGATCAAGAAGAGGGTAGAGGAGCTGGACAAGGAGAGGGCGGCCCTCGTGTCGGAGATGAACAGCATCATCTCCTCGTTAGAGGGAGAGCCCGTTGCGATCGAACGCGAAGATGCAATTCAATGAGGAGGCATTAGAATGTCAGACGAGAAAGCGATAAAGGTAGCCGAGCTGAAGGCAGGCGAGACCGGGAGGGGCATAGCCAGGCTGGATCCTGAGCTCATGGACATCCTGGGCATCAAAGTGGGCGACATAGTCCAGATCGACGGCAACAAGAAGACGGTGGCCAAGGTCCTCAGGGGAGCTCCGGAAGATGCCAACCGCGGCATCATACGGATTGACGGCTCGACCAGGCGCAACGCCGGGGTCTCTCTGGACGAGAGGGTCGCCGTGAAGAAGATTTCTGCCAAGAACGCTGAGAAGATCACGTTCTCACCGACCGAGCAGCTGAGGCTGCAGGGCGGGGAGGACTACCTGAGGCAGAACCTCGAGGGCAGGGCGCTGTCCAAGGGCGACACGATCACCCTGAACATAATGGGCAACAAGATCGACCTGGTGGTTACATCGTTCGCCCCGTCCGGAGACGCTGTGATGATGGACTCGTCCACGGAGGTCAAGGTCTCGGACAAGCCCGCGGCCAACAACGGCGATGTGCCCAAGGTATCCTATGACGACATAGGCGGATTGGGAGATGCGGTCAGGAAGATCCGCGAGATGGTGGAACTGCCTCTGAGACACCCCGAGCTCTTCAAGAGGCTGGGTGTGGAAGCCCCCAAGGGGGTGCTTCTCCACGGACCCCCCGGAACCGGCAAGACGATGCTGGCGAAGGCCGTGGCAGGGGAGACCAGCAGCAACTTCATCTCAATCGGGGGTCCCGAGATAGTCAGCAAGTTCTACGGAGAGTCCGAAGGCAAGCTGAGGGAGATCTTCAAGGAGGCGGAGGAGAACGCACCCAGCATCATCTTCATCGACGAGATAGACTCCATCGCCCCGAAGAGGGACGAGGTCAACGGCGAGGAGGAGAGGCGCATAGTAGCGCAGCTGCTCTCGCTGATGGACGGGTTGAACTCCAGGGGGAAGGTCGTGGTGATAGGGGCAACCAACAGGCCCAACTCCATAGACGAGGCGCTCAGAAGGCCGGGCAGGTTCGACAGGGAGATCGAGATCGGCATCCCGGACAGGGACGGCAGGCTCGAGATACTCGAGATCCACACGAGGGGAATGCCTCTGGCCGAGGACGTCGACCTGAAATGGCTCGCTGACAAGACCCACGGATACGCCGGAGCGGACCTGTCTGCACTGACCAAGGAGGCCGCCATGGCGTCCCTGAGGAGGGTGCTGCCCGACATGGACCTTGAGACCGAGGAGATACCCAGGGAGGTCCTCAACTCGATAGTCGTCACCAAGGACGACTTCAAGAACGCCCTGAAGGACATGCAGCCCTCCACCATGAGGGAGGTGCTGATCGAGAAGCCCAACGTGAGATGGGACGACATCGGCGCGCTGGAATCCGCCAAGCAGGAGCTGAAGGAGGCCGTGGAGTGGCCCCTGAAGTTCGGAAAGGTGTTCGACCACATGAACGCCAAGCCCCCCAAGGGGATCCTGCTCTACGGACCCCCCGGAACCGGCAAGACGATGCTGGCGAAGGCCGTGGCGACGGAATCGGAAGCCAACTTCATCGCGGTGAAGGGCCCGGAGTTCCTCAACAAATGGGTCGGGGAATCCGAGAAGGCCGTGAGGGAGACGTTCAGGAAGGCGAGGCAGGCATCGCCATGCGTGATCTTCATGGACGAGATCGATTCCATCGCCCCCGAGAGGGGAACCGGAGGGGACAGCAACGTCACGGAGAGGGTGATATCCCAGATGCTGACGGAGATGGATGGCCTGGAGAGCCTCAACAACGTCGTGGTGATCGCGGCGACGAACCGCCCCGACATCATGGACCCGGCCCTGCTGAGGCCTGGCAGGTTCGACAAGTCGATCTTCATCGGACCTCCGGACAAGGAATCCAGGAAGTCGATATTCGGCATCCACACGAAAGGTCGCCCGCTGTCGGACGACGTGGACCTGGACGACCTGGCCGGAAGGACCGAGGGATGCACCGGCGCGGACATCGCCGCCATATGCAATGAGGCAGTGATGAACGCCGTCAGACACCTGGTGTCCGAGAACCCAGAGCCTACCGACGAGGACATAGCCTCGTGCAAGGTGTCCGCCGAGGACTTCGACAAGGCCCTCGACAAGTTCGGACCCAAGGCCAGGCAGGAGCTGGCCGACTACGGGAAGGAGTGATCCCTCCCGATAAACCCCTTAGCAGAATGCGAATACGAAGAAAAGGAAGACAAGGAGCAAGGAGTGATTGATATGAGTGCAGCAGACGACATCTGGAACGACCTCTTCGGAGGGTTCGAGAGCCTCAACAGGAGGATCGAGGACATGTTCAGGCAGATGGACGTGTCCGGTCCCGACGTGAAGACCTACGGGTACACGATGTACCAAGGGCCTGACGGAGTCAGGCATGTCAAGGAGTTCGGGAACTCCGGTCCGAGGATGGGCGCCATCGGAACCGGCGACGACAGGGACCCGTTCACCGATGTCACGGAGGAGGACTCCGTGGTGAGAGCGGTGGCGGAGATACCTGGGGTCGCCAAGGAGGACATCCACCTCAGATGCACTGGCAACGTGCTCTCCATAAATGTCGACTCCCCCAGGAAGAGGTTCTCCAAGGACCTCGCCCTTCCGTGCGAAGTCGACGTGGACTCGGCCAAGGCCGAGTACAACAACGGCCTGCTCGAGGTGACCCTCGACAAGCTGTCCCCCTCGTGCGAAGGACGCGAGATCAGCATAAGCTGAACAACGGGGGCGGGCGACCGCCCCCGACCCGGCCTATGAACCGCTCAGAACATTCCTATGAGCACTTTAAATAAAGGAACAAACACTTCCAATGTCATGGGCAGGAGCGAACTCATCAACACGACACGCGCCATCCTCGCGAAAGCAGGGTTCGACATCTCCTCCGCCCTGACGATACGGGGGATATGCTTCGATGTGGTCGCGAGGCTGGACGAACGCGTCCTTATAATCAAGATCCTCAGCAACATCGACGCCTTCTCCAAGGAGAACGCCGAGGAGATGAAGACCCTGTCTGACGCCCTGAGCGCCACACCACTGGTGGTGGGGGAACGCTCCAGCTCAGGTGACCTCGAACCGGGGATCGTGTACTCCAGGTTCAACATATCCATCGTCTCCAACGAGACGCTGGCGGACCTCCTGCTGGAACAGGCACCCCCATTCATATTCGCCGCTCCGGGAGGGCTCTACGTCAAGCTTGACAGCAGCCTCCTGAAGGCCGTAAGAGAGGACCGCGGGATCAGCCTCGGCGCCCTGGCGGAGACTGCGGGCGTGTCGCGCAGAACGATCCAGATGTACGAATCCGGGATGGGTGCGATGATAGACGCCGCGCTCCGCATAGAGGAATACCTGGGTCTGCCCATCATAGAGCCCATCGACCCGTTCGAATTCAAGAGCGAGGAACGCAACAAGGAGGAGCGCACGGGGCAGGAGATGATAGACACGTTCGCTGTCAACCAGCTCTGCAACCTCGGATTCTCCGTGAGGCCCGTGGTCAGGAGCCCGTTCGAGGCCGTCAGCAACAACGACAGGGCCCTTATGCTAACAGGACTGGGTTCCGATGACGCGAAGCTCATCCAGAAGGCTGTCGTGGCATCGGACATCGCCCGCATCATGGACACCTACTCCATCCTCATAGTGGAACGCAAGCACGAGAGGGACAGCATAAACTCGACGGCCGTCGTATCGAACGAGGAGCTGAAGAAGATCGACGCCCCGGAGGAGCTCACCGACCTGGTGGCCGCCAGGGGGTCCAGGAAATGATCGAGGTGCGCGTCGGCGACTGCAGGGTCTGCCTGCTGCCCGTCATCAACGGGCTCCCCTCGGAGGCGACAAAGGTGCGCGAGGCGTTCGGTAGGTTCGAGGCCTACGGAGCGACCCTGGGGGTCGAGGGGATCCAGGCCCTCCGCAACCGCAAGAAACTGGACGGCGACTTCGAGGTGAGCGAGCTGGACCTGGTCTACGCCCGCCGCATGGAGGAGTTCACGGACGAACCCGTGGAACTGCCGTCCCCCGCGATGTGCGAGCTGGTCGACCTCTGCACGGAATCCGGGATGGGCGTCATAGCCCTGGACATGAACGATGCCGCTTTCACCGAGATGTACTGCGATACCGTGAAGGCATGGGACTTCGTCAAGGAGCACAGGCTTGCCAAGAAGGGGATGAAGCAGAGGTTCAGATGCAACACCCCCGAGGATTTCGCCATAGAATGGGACCATTTCATCCATAAGGTGAAGGGTTACAGGGAAGTGTCCCTCAATCGTGAAAAGTACATTTCCGACCAGATAAGGGATGTCGCGAAGTACAGGAAGAACCTGCTGGTCGTCATAGAGGTTGAACGCGCCAGGGGCGTGGCCGACATGCTGAGGTGACCCATGTCCTGCGACAGATGCGACGATTGCCGCAAGAGCGGGTACAGGTTCTGCACATCGTGCGGCGAACCGTTGGACGATTGCCCGTCATGCAGCGAATGCCGTGACAGGGGTTTTGAATTCTGCACATCGTGCGGCCGTCGGCTGAACACCCGCTCTTCGAGGAGCCCGTTTGACATGATTGCGATGGCTGCGACGTTGGTCGTCACCTTCCTGATGGCCTTCGAGCTCGCCATGATGGTATTGGGCGTCGGATCGGTGTTCTCATGGTCCGCCGATGCCGTGGAGAGCATCCTCGTCCTCGTCCCATGGCTCACAGTGGCAGGGCATTTGTCAGGCCTCCCCCTTCAGCTGTTCTGGATAGCGCAGTTCGCAGTCATACTCGCATCCGCGTTCTTCCTGCTGAAGAAGAGCCTCCCCGGTCTCGGGAAATCTTTGAAAACGGGGGACCCCGGGCCGTCATCGTCCTGCCCGCTGCTCTGGCTGTGTGCGTTACTGTGCGCAGACCTCGTCCTAAATCTGCTGATAACCTCCATGAGCGGCGCAATAGACATACCCGAAGGGCTGCCGTCGGGCACCTCGCCGGAAGCGCTCTACTCCTATGCCAATGCCGCGGTGTGGGAGGAGATCATCTGTCGTGTCGCCTACATCGGCCTGCCCATGGCGGCGGTCGGGCTGATCAGCGGTAGACGGGAGGGTTGGAGATACCTGTTCGGAGGGTTCGGGTTCAGCTGGCTGGCGGTCGGGCTGATCCTGATCTCGTCCGTGATATTCGGATTCGCGCACATGTCCGGATGGGGCGTGTGGAAGATCCTCCCCACCCTCGTATCGGGCCTGGTTATGGGATACCTGTTCGTCCGCTTCGGACTTTACGCATCGATAATGTTCCACTTCGTGGTAGATTACATGGGCGTGATCATCACGGTCTCGCCGACCCTCGTGTCCATAGCGTTCGTTGTGGTCCTGCTGCTGGGAGTACCCTGCCTGCTGTGGGCTGCATCCAGATTCCGCAGAAGCATGCCGGGGATCAAGGCGATGCCTAGGCTGCTGCCCTCTCAGGAGAGCAGCGGGGACAGCCTCGATTGAGACAGGATTGCGGAATCCAGGTCCTTGGACTCGATGATGTAGTTCCCCCCATAGCGGCCCAAGCGGGACACCACATGACGGAAGTCTATGCTCCCATCACCGATCGTCAGGTGCTCGTCCCTCGCCCCGTGATTGTCGTGGATGTGGACGTTGACGATCCTGTCGCCCAAAACATCCATCATCGCATCGATCTGCCCCGTGGTGTGGGCATGCCCTATGTCGAAGCACATTCCCAGGTCCGTCCCATCGATGACGGAAAGCAGGGACTCGGCAGTCCTCCCCAGGAAGAACGGCACCTGTGGCATGTTCTCTATGGCGAGGACCGCCCCGCAGTCCCTCGCGAAGGAGTCCAGCTCCTTCATCGCATCCTGTGCACGTGCGAGCGCCTTGCCCTCGGTCCCGTTCACTGCCATCGAGGACAGCCCCGGATGGACCGTCACCGTCACTGCCTCGATGTCGACCGCGGCCTGTATAACAGCCTCCGTTTCCCTGATCGATGCCTCCCTCAGCCTGTCCGACAAGGCGGCGATGTTGAGGTCGCAGATGGGGGCATGCACTGAGCAGGTCATCCCGGCGGACTCGATCATCTCGGATATCCTGTGCTCCTTCCCCGGTATGCTGTGCTCCGCCTCAGAGAATATCTCCCAGTGACCGAATGATTTGGAGATGGGGCCGATCCAGTCCTCTACAGGGGCGTTGGAGAAATGGGTGCAGGACACCCCGATCATTGCTTGACCTCCTCTCCGTCGACGGTCATCGGCGCCACCCTGTCGATGAGTGCCTCGAGGTTCCCGTCCTGTATCTCGACGGTTATCGCTCCCAGCACCGGCCTCCTATCCGCGAAGGACACCTTCCCGACGGTGGCCACCTGCTTGTTCAGCGTCATGCGGGTCCTGTCGCCCCTCATGTTCGTTAGCAGTACCGACCTTGCCGCATCGAGGATCTTCTGCCGGCGGATCAGCCTGCCGAACGAATCCAGGGACCCCACGGTGCCCTCGAACCCATCTGCGGAGAGCTCCAGCTCGGCATCGGGAAACAGTGACATGATGGCAGAACGGACCTTCTCGGGGTCCTCGCTGGGATTGACTGGGCAGGATACGGTGATGACGGCCATGACGGTAAAATCCTGTTCCACGTATTTAACTGGTCGATGGGCGGATGCGCTCAGGTCCATATGTGCCAGATGCACAAGGGGTGCCGTCATTATGCTGGATCGATACGCAGGACGCCCCCAAAGGGATTATACACGGTGGCGCGCTTCCCCGTGTGATGAAAACGGAGATCCTGTCGGAGGCCGCCAAGAGGAAGGTGTTCTTCTCACCCGATGCTATGGAGATGATCCTCTCTAACAGCGACCCGATGGCCTTCACGAACACGGTCTTCGCCCATCTGTCCTCCAACATGATGTTCGTCAGCAAAGAGGACATCATGTCCTGCATAGCCGGCGACAAGGTCCTCTTCGAATCTCCGAAGGAGGTGGTACCGAAGAACAAGTTCACCTCCGATCTGACCGTGCTGAAGAACACGGACATCACCGGCGAATCTACCTGCGAGGGCAAGATCAACGACTTCGCCCAATACTTCCGGAGCCGCTATCTGACCCTCAGGAGACTGGTGGAGAAGCGCAACGACTTCGGCAGAGGCATGGACATCGCCAAGGCAAAGACCCTCGACAGGGACGTCAAGATCGTGGGGATAATATTCGACGTCTCTAAGACCAAGAACGGCCACACCATGATCACACTGGAGGACGACTCCGACACCATAAAGGTGTTCATATCCAAGGACTCCCCCCTGAACTCGGAGACGTTCGTAAACGATGAGGTCATAGGGATCCTGGGCAGACCAAACGTCCAGAGGTCGATGATAATCCCCGAGAAGATCTACCGCCCGGACATTCCGCGCAACCATGTCTGGGAGCCGAGCGATTCGACGTCCAAGGTCGCGTTCCTGTCCGATGTTCACGTGGGGAGCTGCACGTTCCTAGAGAACGACTGGCACAGGATGGTGTCCTGGCTCAAGGCGAACTCGGAGAAGCAGGGAATCAACTACATCGTGTTCCCAGGAGACGTCGTCGACGGCATAGGGGTGTTCCCCGACCAGGACAAGGAGCTCAACATCAACGACATAGACAGGCAGTACGAGACCCTGTCAGAGTACCTGAAGGAGATTCCGGACCACATCAAGATGGTCGTCCACCCGGGAAACCATGACGCGGCCCGCCTGGCAGAACCGCAGCCCGCACTCAATCTCAGATTCACCAAGAACTTCGATTCCAACATACTGATGGTCGGCAACCCCGTGTACATGAAGATAGAGGACCGCACTGTTCTGACCTACCACGGGAAGAGCATGGACGACTGGATTGCCGCCGTCCAGCACCTGACCTATGAGAACCCCCTCTCTGTCATGAAGGAGATGTGCATCAGACGCCACCTCGCACCCATCTATGGCCAGAGGAACGCACTGGCGCCCGAGAAGAAGGACTACATGGCCATGGAGTATGTCCCGGACATATTCGTGTCTGGGCATGTGCACGGCGCTGGGCAGGAGATCTATAACGGGGTCCGCATGATTAACGCCTCCACTTGGCAGTCGCAGACCGAGTATCAGAGGCAGCACAACTTCAACCCGGATCCTGGGATCATGCCCACGGTGGACCTCGGAACCGGCCAGATCCGCATGCACAACTTCCACGAATGACTCGTCCGGTACACTTTTTGTTATGGCGGGGCCCCGGTTCCCCGGGGCCGGATTTAAAATAAGGTGTTTTTGTAAATGGTTTCCTACGTTAAAAGTGGCCTCTGAGGAAACGATGAGACAATAGCTGGAAATAGCTTTCGCTGATGCGAAGCTATTTCGAGCGCCTTACGCGACCGTGCAGGTCGCGGAACGGAGAGCTCGGAATGTCATTTTCCCGAACCCGCGGTCTCAGCCGCACAACGATGTCGACCTTGGTCCCGGACGCTCCGCCGCAGTTTGGTGGACGCGGTCTCAGCCTCAAAACTTCTCCGCGGTCATGTCGTCCGGACCCTCCCGGTCCCCGTCCCGTGACAGGCGGCACCTGTCGCGATATGTGTGCCCGTGACGGCCGGCTTCGCCCGGCCGCATCACGGACGCACGGATCGAGCGTCAGCGGGTCATGCGGATCCGGGACGGTATGCGGCCCTGTAC
>DARO01000008.1 GCA_002504405.1 Methanomassiliicoccaceae archaeon UBA71 | reverse complement strand
ACGTAGCATCGAACGTCACTTCCCTTATTTTCAAGTGTTATCATGATAGTTGTTTACTGCTCTAAGTCTGGTTCTTCGGAGAGATATGCACGGGAGTTCGCTTCCCGTACGGGATTCGAGTGCTTCTCCTTCGATGACAAGCTTCCCCAGGACGGTCCGATAGTTTTCTTCGGATGGCTCAGGGCAGACACGATCGTGGGCATCCGTGGCATCGATACGACAAGGCTGAAGGCCGTCTGCGTTGTCGGGCTCGACGACCCCTCCAGGTTCAACCGTTCTTCGGTATCGGAGAAGAACGGAGTCAGGGTCCCGGTTTACTATATGAGGGGATGGATCGACCGCTCGAAGCTCGGAATCGCAGATAAGGCGATTCTGCTGGCGGTCTCTGTCATGATGAAGCTCAAGGGATTGGATGGAGAGGGCGAGAAGGTCTTCGATGCAATGATGAACGGCGGAAGCTTCTATGACCCAGCATACCTGGATCCCGTCATAAGATTCTGCGGCGGCAGGGATTGATGGTAGTCCTGTCCGGGTTCGAACCGGAGTCGCTGGCTCCAAAGGCCGGCATGATTGACCACTACACTACAGGACTGCAGTCACGGGATGGATTCTCTCTATTATTTGTTTTGGTAGCATATCCTGTAGCTCTCCGAGTCGAACGCCTGCGCATTGACCGCGTATTTGATCCATTCCCCGAGAGGTTTCTCCTCCACGAGGGGAGGGGTGTAGTAGCGCCTGACCTTGCACCTGAACATTATCGCGATAATTATCGCAACGAGTGGCAGCAGGACCAGCGGGTTCACAGTGGTCAGGTCCCCAGGTATGCTGATGCCGACGATCCAGTTCAGGACGGAGATCACCATCAGCAGGAACCCTGCTCTGATGACCTTGCGCCAGGACTGCGGTTTGCGCGACGATATGCCGATGATCGAATCCAATGAGAGAAACATCATGGCGATGTCGAACACGCACATTATCAGGAACTCGACCTCTCTTCCTGAATAATCCCCCTCCAAAAGTCCCATTCCCATGATGCATATCTTGGACGAGTAGATACAAACGATCAGCAGCAGGAACAGTTCCGCGATGAACAGCGAAACAGGGCGCATCCATTTCCGGATGGCGCCCTCGACACAGTCCTTCTTCCTCTTCAGGTTGCCGAGGCCCATATTCTCCAGCTCCGAGGAGACCATGTCCAGGATGTTCATGGGGTGAATACCGTTTTCTAGTATTATTTTGATGTTCCCGGCATGGAACGCAACAAGGGCGCCGATGATTTCGCGGACTGTATCGTGAAGCGCTCCAACTGGGACATCATCATCAAGATCAAGCTCCTGGTCCTGATTCTCATTGTGCCCATGGCGTTCTCGCTCCTGGCCATGGGTGCGTACACTCTCCTCAGGGAAAGTCCATCGGTGGGGGATTCCCTGCTCGGCGGCTCGACGATAGCCCTCTCGATCGAGTTCAGCATTGTGAGTTTCATCCTGTACTGCTTCGTCAGGAGGTCTCGCAATCACAGGGCACGTGACATAATCTGGATGGATGCGCTCATAGAATACGTTTCCCTGAAGGGATACGACGCTTCGAATCTCCGCACGATAAGGGACAAGGAGGCGGAACACAGCGGCACGCCGATCGTTTATGCATCATTCGTCATGTGGATCGTCACCGTGATTTTCATCGTGGCCATGGGCATGATCCTGTATCAGTGGGGTCCTGCCAACGAAAGAAACGGAATGCTGTACGTCATAGCGGCCTCGTACATTCTCCTGATGGTGCAGTTCTTCATTACCCTGGGGATGTCATACAGGTTTCCTCATCGCCACGATAGCGTCCAGGCGGAGTTCACCCGGGAGTTCTCGAGAACCGCCGAGGGGTTCGGCCTGCATGTGCCTCCGATGGAGGGCATGGTCCCCAAACCAAATACCATTGTCAACATCGTGCTGTTCGTCCTGACCTTCGGACTCTACTCCATCTTCCTTCTGCTGGTCTCGTGCTACAGCATGAACAAGCACATCTACGCCCAGTGGGACTACGAGGAGAAGCTGCTTGGTGCGATAATCGATCATGAGGGCGGCAAGGGGATCGAAGGGGCGGGGGCCCAATCAGGGAACCAGGCCCTCAGGTTCCTGAGGAACACTCTTGTGCGATCGGATCACTCTGCCGATGAGGTATGTCGACCTGCGGTCGGTGACCTCGACCTCGTGGAACTCGCCAAGGGGGATGTCTTCCCTGACGACCACCGGTCTGTAGTTGTCGGTACGCAGAATGGTGCCGTCCTTGCCGGCCTCTGTGGAGAGTGCGGTGAACCTCCTGTTGACCATGGATCCGTTGACATCGAACTCGGTCTCGTTCTTCACACGGGTGAGCTCCGCGGACCTCTCGCTGGCGATCCTCCCATGCACCTGGGGCATGCTGAAGGCATCCGTCCCCGGCCTAGGTGAGAAGCGGGTGATGTTCACAGTGTCGGCCCTCAGGTCCCTCACCATACGGACGCTCAGCTCATGGTCCTCGTCCGTCTCTCCGGGGAAACCGCAGATGAGATCCGTGGCGATGCTCACGTCCGGGAACGAGGAGCGGACGGTGTCCACCAGCTCCATGAAATCGGATGCCGTGTAGTGCCTGCGCATGGCCTTCAGCACCCTGTCGCTTCCGCTTTGCACGGGAATGTGCAGGAACCTGTAAACGCGGCGGTCGTCCATCGCCGCCAGAAGGCTGTCCAGGCAGCGGGACAGGTTGTTCGGGTTCATCATCCCGATCCTCACCCTGTACTCGCCCTCTATGCGGAGCATGGATTCCAGCAGGGCTCCAAGGTCGGTGCCGGTGTCGAAGCCGTAGCATGCGGTGTCTTGCGACGTCAGCAGGATCTCCGTAGCCCCCTCGTCTACGTAGCGGCGGAACCTCTCCGTCAGGGTTTCCGCCGGATAGCTTCTGAGATGGCCCCGTGCGAGCTTCGTTATGCAGTACGAGCAGTTGCCCAGGCATCCCTGGGAAATCGGAAGGATCGCGTCGTTGTGATGCGACACCGGTACGGCCGGCCCCGCTATCCCGAACCTGGATTCGATCTCCTGCCTGAAGCTCCCGTATTCGTCTGGCGGCAGTATGGGGGCGTCGGGCGCACGGATCTCGATCCTCCTCGGCTGCACCTTGGCCAGACAGCCCGTGATTACGACCTCCTTCCCGAGCCTCCTCAGCTCTGACAGGCGTGACAGCATCCGCTTCTCGGTCGTGTCGACAACCGTGCAGGTGTTGAGAATGACGATGTCCGCATCATCCGCGGACTCCGACTCCATGTAGCCCAGGGATGCCATGACCTCGGCGAGTTCACGACCCTCGCCGAAGTTCATGGTGCATCCATAGGTTTCTACGAAGTACCTCATCAGCGGTTGCAGGGCTCTGTCGTGGGAACCGCGAAGGCGGTCTTGGCGGAGATCTTGCTGATCTTCGCGTGCACCTTGGCGCCCTTAACCGTGCCAGGGACTATCACAAGATAGTCGTAGAACTTGCCGACTCCGTCCCCCTTCTTTCCTACATCAGAGATCTGGAGCTCGATGATATCGCCCTCGCGGAGGGTGTTGGGGTTGTCGACCCTTGCGGACTTCCTGACCGTGATCGGCCTGCGGGCTCCGCAGGCTTCGCACTCGAGCATGAGGGTCCTGTCCTCTCTTACGATCTTGGTGTCGGGGAGTCCGCACTCGGAGCAGATGACGTAGGTCTCGGTGTATGTCCTGATCTTGTCGTTGATCTGCTGGGGGCTGATCTTCGCTTTGAACACGGCCCTGCGGCCCTCGATGTTCCCGGGAGTACCGAGTTCCTTGAGGAGGAACTGCAGGAGGTGCTGCGGGTCCCTTCTGACCTTGTCGGTGACGTCGATGAAGTTCCTGAGAACCGTGATCTTGCCCTCCTGGAGAACGTCCAGCTCGGGAAGCTCGAACCTCTCGTGGTTCTCGATGGTCTCGGGGCAAGCGATCTTCGCCCTGTTGAGGAGCGCCATGTAATCGTCTTCATCGGACATTTATAACACCTTATAAGTGGGCATCATGGCATCGTTTATAAAGGCTTTTGTTCGGCGGCCTCGTCCCGTTGGGTGTGCTGGCACAGGACCCGGTGCCCCACCCCCTGCCGATTCCCCGGCGATGTGTCCGTCGGCCATTCCTTTTCATCATTTAAATACCGTCAACACGATTCTATGGGCATGAATAACAAGACGATGGCAATCGCAGTCGTCGTTGTCGTGCTGGCGGCGCTGCTGGTGACGTACGCGCTGACACAGGACGATGAGGATGACAACGGGTTCACTTCTGGGCCCCCGACTGTTGTGTATGACGGCAACGGAGGAACGTACAACGGCAGCTCCACGATAAAGATGGTGAGCTACGACGCGTTCACGAACCCATTCACCTACGACGGTCACAAGTTTATCGGATGGAACACCGCGCGCGACGGGTCCGGAACCATGTACCAGCCCTGGGACGAGCTACACTTCACCAAGACCACCACCCTGTATGCGCAATGGGTGGCTTACGACGGGCACCAGATCACCGCGTACATCAACACCTCGTCCTTCTTCACCCCCTACATCAACGGCGCGGAGATCGACGTCTTCGCCATCCCCATAGACATCAAGACCCAGGGGAACAGCCTGGAGATACGCCCCAACAGTAGTGTGACTAGTGTCTCCGACGCAGGAAACGGTGACTTCGCATTCACGCTTTCGGAAGAGCCCGGGGTGGAGTACATCATGACCCTGGAACTCAGGGGATGCTCAAATGTCTCCGTGCAGGTTGGCGCGGACGGCATCATCAGCATAACCTTCGACGCAGACGAGGATGTGGCTGTGCTGATAAACGACAACATTCTGTCCTCGGAGGACATCCAGGAGTTCTACTTCTCCGGATACGGCATCAGCGGCCTGGGATTCAAGTCCTATCTCAACGACAAGGCGCTGGACAGCATCCCTGTGCCCTCTTACATACAGCAGTACGACAACGTCGTGAGGCTGGTGCCGAACAGCAATGTCACCGATGTCAAGCAGATGGACGATTCCATACTCTCCTTTACCTTCAACGCAAAGGGGCATGGGGCGCAGACTCTCGATGTAGAGATCGGCGCCTGGGTAGAGATCAAGTCCGTGACTGTCGGTTCCGACGGTGTGATCACCATCACATTCGACGCGACCGCCGACGGCGTCTACGTCATTGTGACCTCATCCCTGTGGTGAGGGCTGCCGGACGGCAGCCCCGCCACAGTAAAAAACGGGCCGAGAGGCCCTTCATTCCCTTCTATTCGAATGGGCTATCGCCGCATCCACCAGTCCGCGGTGGAGGGGCGACGGGCGTTGTGGCCTGGATTTGAATTCCGGGTGGAACTGCGATGCCAAGTAATACGGGTGGTCTTCGAGCTCCCCGATCTCCATCCTCGTCCCGCATTCGGACCTCCCGGTGAACCTCCATCCTGCCTCCTCCATCCTAGCTATGTATTCCGGGTTCACCTCGTACCTGTGCCTGTGTCTCTCGGACACGACGGTGGAGCCATAAAGGGCGTGGGCGGCCGACCCCTCGGATATCACGACGTCCTGTGCTCCAAGCCTCATTGTGGCGCCCTTGTCGACAACGCCCTTCTGCTCGTCCATGATGCATATCACGGGGTTCTGGGTGTCCGGATCGAACTCAGTGCTGGTTGCCCCAGCGAGTCCCAGAACGTCCCTGCAGAACTCGATGGTGGCTATCTGGAATCCCAGGCACACGCCGAGGAACGGGACCTTGTGCTCGCGGGCGTATCTGGCGGCGGCCACCATGCCCTCCACGCCTCTGGTTCCGAACCCTCCGGGGATCAGGATCCCGTCTGCATCTCCTAGCAGCTCTTCCGGGTTCCCGGACTGAAGGTCGTCGCTGTCTATGAACCCGACCTCCACTCTGCATCCAGATGCCGCTCCGGCATGGGTGAGTGCCTCCAGATGCGACAGGTAGGAGTCCGCCAGGGCGGTGTACTTCCCTACCAGGGCGATCCTCACCTCCATGCATGGATCCACGATCCTGCCGACGAACTTCTCCCACCCATCCATGTCTCTGCCGGATGCCATGGGTCCGAGTTTCATCCTCTCGATTATGAAGTCCGCGACCCCCTGCTTCTCCAGGTTCATAGGCACCTCGTAGATCGTTCTGGCGTCGGGGGTCGAGATGACAGCCTCCTCCGGCACGTCGCAGAACATGGCGATCTTCGCTCTCGCCGCCGGGCTTATGGGCTCGGAGCAGCGGCCTATGATCATGTCCGGCCTGATCCCCATGCCCATGAGCTCCTTCACGGAATGCTGGGTGGGTTTGGTCTTCTCCTCGCCGACAGATCCCATTATCGGGATGAGGGTCGTGTGAACGAAAAGGACGTTCTCCCCCCTGCCGAGATCCCTGCCGAGCTGCCTCGCGGCCTCTAGGAACGGCATGGACTCCATGTCCCCCACCGTCCCTCCGAGCTCCACGATCACGACGTCCGCTCCCGATTCCCTTGCTACTGATGTGATGCGCCTCTTGATCTCGTTCGTCACATGGGGGATGATCTGCACGGTCTTGCCGAGGTATTCCCCGCGCCTCTCGTTATCGATGACGGCACGGTACACCTTCCCCGTGGTGATGTTGTGGTCGCGTGTCAGGTGCAGGTCCATGAACCTCTCGTAGTTGCCCAGGTCGAGGTCCACCTCGCCTCCGTCGTCGAGCACGTAAACCTCGCCGTGCTCGTACGGGTTCATCGTTCCCGCATCGATGTTCAGGTAAGGGTCGATCTTGATTGCAGACACCTTTATCCCGCGGGACTCGAGCAGGCGGCCGATGGATGATGCGGTGATGCCCTTCCCCAGTCCCGAGATTACTCCTCCGCTGACGAAAATCAACTTCATGTCGGATCAACGGGAATCGAACATAGACGGCATTGTTCTTAAGGATTTGTCCAAATCAACGTTAATCGGACCATCGATTCATCCAATCATCTAAATAACCATCATCAGCTATTCATTTGATAGGTGGGAACTTGGGATTCCTGGACAAGCTAACTGAGAAGGTCGTCGACCGCGCATCCAATACTCTGGAGCGGAAGATAGACAATGGCATAGACCGTGCGGTGGACAAGGCTACCGATACGAGGGCGATCGAGAAGAAGGTGGAGGAGAAGATGGCCAACAGGGACGGCGTGTGCCCGTCCTGCGGGTTCAAGACCGAGGACCCGTTCTGCCCCAAATGCGGAACGAAGGTCAGCCAGAAGGTTCCGGAGGGCATGGTCCGCGTATGCCCCAAATGCGGCAACCAGACCGAGGACCCGTTCTGCTCCAAGTGCGGAACGAATCTCAAGGACGTGCCTCCGACGTCCAAGGGCCCTCAGTGAGCGGCCCGGGGACGCGGAACGGATGGCAACCGTCCGCATCCCCTCTTCATCGGAGCATCGCAGGTCGGGAATGCCCGCTCGTTATCATTATTAAACAGGAGGGCATGGAGAGCCCCGAGTGGTCAAATGGAAGGGCGCAAGGACATCTCCGAAATGAGCTTCGAGGAATTCTTCTCCAAAGAGGGCAGGGAGCCGATGCCCAGGGCTGAGCCGCAGCCCCGTAGGCAGAGGCCGTCGCAGGAGCAGAAGGGCGAGGTCCCGGAGGGTTTCGGTCCCGCAACCCCCAAGATGAACTACAAGGACGGGAGGTTCCTCCTATACATACCCCGCTACGGCTCCGATTCGAACGCCAGGTTCGAGGTGGCGATAGACTGTGGCGCCGGCGTGATCCCGCTGGGCAGGCTGGACTCAGCACCCAGAGGGTCCGGGAGGATGACACGCACGGCCACTCTCGACCTGACCGACACGGGCGTCACCCCCATAGACAGCTTCACCCTGATAATCGACGGCAAGGATGTGTTCCGCTACAGGGGCCGCGACCTCGTATTCTTCAACAACATAGGTCTCCCGCTGGGCAGGCCGGTCGGCGAGGTGTACGCAGTGCACCCAGCCGGCAAACCTCTAAGGACAGTGAAGACGGAGGTTCTGGATTCCGTCTCCAAGGGCCGCGTCTCCATAGACCGCCTGGACGTTTCCACGGCCGGCGGGGTGTGGCTGGATGACAGGAAGCCCAGAGACGCATCCCCGGAGGTGCCGTCTCGCGAGCAGAGCAGCGAGCCCAAGGAGGAGGCATCTGTCCAGGATGCCGTTGCCGAGGCACCGAAGGCGAAGCCCAAGCCCAGGAAGAAGGCCAAGGGCGCGTTGAAGATGCCGACCCCCATCCAGGAGGCCGACGTCTCGGTCGGCGGGAGGATCCTGCCGATATACGTCAAGATGCCAGCATTCACGGTCTCCGTGGAGAACTGCGAGCCGGACGAGTGCACGGTCACCCTAACGGACCTGGACGGCAACCAACTGGCGGGAGGGGGGTCTCCGGCACGCGGTCCGACGGTCTTCGAGACGGACTCCCAAGGTCCGATGCGCATCGTCCTGGAGAAGGGCGGTCAGAAGCTCGCGTCGACGGAGTTCGCCCTCATTCCCGATTTCCAGTGCGGATACTCAGGGAAGGGGGACATCCCCGCGGAGTCCGTGTTCCAGTACACCGCCATGGGCGAGACGGGAGAGGCGGACGCCTACGGGGGGATGTCCGAGCTCTCATGCGGCATGGCGATCAGGTGGTACGTCCCCGCTCTGACGTTCAACTACGGCAGCGGTGAGCAGCGCCACCTGGACGCGTCAGTCGACGTGGACGACATGGGGGACACCCTGGTCGTAACCGTGACCGGTGCCAGGAAGAAGGCCCTGTTCATAGGCGGGGAGAAGGGGAAGAAGAGGGAGCTGTCCCAGGACTGGACGGAGGACACATGCAGGATCCCCCTGGACGCCGTGAAGCAGGAGATATACTCTGCCCCTTCATCCGAGTTCGCAATATTCATCACAGTCAACTCCTGCCCCATGAGGAGGATGGTGTCCATACACAACCCCGTCAGGATGGAGGCATCATACGGCGGAGGGGAGATCCACGTGAGGGTAGCCAGCACCGGGACCTTCGTCTGCCGCCTCTTCAGGCTCGACAAGACGGTGGAGACAGTGCAGCTGGGATCCGGCGAGAGCACGGTGCCAGTGTCCCCGGATGTGATGGAGGCCGAGGTCGCGGAGACCTACGGCGGCGGGGACAGGTCGGCGATTCAGATAAGGGTCAGGGACCTACCGTTCCTGCTGAGGGACGAGCTCGGGGATGTCTGGCTATACGTCAGCAGGTCCAAGCGCATACCCCTGCCGGACGGGCTCGTATCCAACGGCAAGCCGGATCTCGCGAAGGTCAGGGCCTGGCACGATCAGATTGTACGCATGAACCCGGAGCTGAGGGCGGTCACCCCCGCCATGATGCA
Source organism: Methanomassiliicoccaceae archaeon UBA71 (assembly GCA_002504405.1). Lineage (GTDB taxonomy): Archaea > Thermoplasmatota > Thermoplasmata > Methanomassiliicoccales > Methanomethylophilaceae > Methanoprimaticola. The sequence goes on along the minus strand of DARO01000008.1, from coordinate 25,582 downwards.
GAAGGCGTTCACCGACATGGGATGGTGACATGCGCCCCGGCTTCTCCAAGGCGGCGGGCTCCACGCTCGAGTCGTTCATAATGGGCCTGGTGGACGTCGCTGCCCGCCCCGGCATGATATCGTTCGCTACCGGCCTTCCTGACAACGACCTGTTCGATGTCGAGGGCCTCAAAAGGGCAGCGGACGAGGTCCTGACGGAGGACCCCTGCGGGGCCCTTCAGTACGATTCGTCCGCCGGTTACATCCCCTTGCGGAAGCGCATCGCCGAGAGGTGCAGGAGGGTCTACGGGTTCGATGCCACCTACGAGGACGTCTTCATGACGAGCGGGTCCCAGGTCTGCTTCGACCTCGTGTCTCGTATGATGCTGGATCCGGGGGATGCCATGGTCGTGGAGAACCCCGGATACCTAGGGGCCATCCAGAGCTTCTCCGCGTACTCCCCGAGGTTCATCGGCGCGGACATAGGCCCGCAGGGCGTCGACACATGCCAGCTGGCATCCGCTGTGTCCGATGGGGCAAAGCTGTTCTACTCCATACCGGACCACCAGAACCCGTCCGGGTACAGCTACTCGGAGTCCACGCGCAGGGAGGTCGCGGACATCATATCCGGCTCGGGATGCCTTCTCCTGGAGGACGACGCCTACGGTGAGCTGGGATACGCCGGCAGGGTCGGGAGGACGATAAAGTCCATGGCAGTGGAGGACACGGTCATGACCGGGTCGTTCTCCAAGACGATCTCGCCCGGCATGAGGGTCGGATGGATGATCGTCCCCGAGTGGATGAGGGAGCAGACCTCGAGGTCCCTCGAGGCATGCTGTCTGCAGTCCGCCACGTTCTGCCAGAGGATCATCGACAGGTTCATGCAGGACAGGGACTACGACGCCTACCTGGACGGTCTCCGCAGAGGGTACGCCGCCAAGAAGCGCGTGTTCCTCGATGCGATGGAGGACAACCTCCCGGACACGGTCCGCTGGAACGACCCGGACGGAGGGATGTTCATCTGGCTGAGGACGCCCGACGGCACAGACGCCACGCGGCTGTTCGAGAGGCTCATCGAGGAGGGCCTGGTGGTGATGCCCGGCAGGCCGTTCCACGTCAGGGGAGGGGAGAACACCGTGAGGCTGAACTTCGCCACCCCGTCCGAAGAGGGCATACGCGAAGGCATGCGCATACTCGGAAGGGTGTGCAGGGAGCTCTACTGAATTAACAGGGGTTAATGCGACAAGTCGCGCAAAGCCACTTCTCTGCGACAAATCATTAAATATGATGTGTCGCTAGCCACCTAAGCATTAGAGGTCTGTCATACGGCAGGCTATCGACGTTCCAATCGAAAATCAAAATAATCGAGGTGAAAAATTGGGAAACGGTCTGTACACCGCAAGGAAAATGAAGACTGACCGCCAGAAGTTCCGCTGGCTGGACAGGGGATACAAGAAGAGGGTCCTCAAGCTGAGGGAGAAGTCCGATCCGCTCGAGGGATCGGCCCAGGCCCGCGGCATCGTGCTTGAGAAGGTCGGAATCGAGGCTAAACAGCCCAACTCCGCCATCAGGAAGTGCGTGAAGATCCAGCTCATCAAGAACGGACGCCAGATCACCGCCTTCGCGGTCGGAGACGGTGCCATCAACTTCATCGACGAGCACGACGAGGTCATGGTCGAGGGTATCGGCGGAAGGATGGGAAGGTCCTACGGAGATATCCCCGGAGTCCGTTACAAAGTCATCAAAGTCAACAACGTCTCCCTTGACGAGATGGTCAGGGGCAGGACCGACAAACCCGTGAGATGATTATCATGGCAGACGAGATCGTTACACAGAAAGCCCTCATCTTCGGCAAGTACGACACCTCCGACGTCGTCGTCAACGACGGCGGACTGGCCAAGTACATCGACCTCACCCCCACCAACGTCCCCCACTCCGGCGGGAAGCATGCCAACAGGTGGTTCGGGAAGTCCAAACTGAGCATCGTCGAGAGGCTCATCAACAACATCATGAGGACAGAGAAGTACACCGGAAAGAAGATGAAGGCGTACAAGACCGTCTCCCTGGCCTTCGACATCGTTGCCGCGAAGACCAAGAAGAACCCTGTCCAGGTCCTCATCGAGGGCCTCGAGAACGCCGCTCCCCGCGAGGAGGTCACCAGGCTCCAGTTCGGAGGCATCTCCGTCCCCAAGGCAGTGGACATCTCCCCCCAGAGGAGGCTCGACATCGCTCTGCGCAACCTGAGCACAGGCGTCGTCCAGGCGTCCACCAAGAACAAGAAGCCGATCCACGAGTGCCTCGCCGACGAGCTCATGCTCGCAGCCAAGGGCGACATCACCTCCTACTCCGTCGCAAAGAAGGAAGAGGTCGAGAGGGTCGCTCAGTCGGCCAGATGATACTGAATTCCAAAGGTGAGTGATTATGGGCCGTAGAGAGGACAACGCGAAGAAAGCAGTAGAGCTGATGAAGGATCAGAAACTCATCAGGAACCTCGGAACCGCAGCACACATCGACCACGGTAAGACCACCTTCTCCGACAACCTGATTGCCGGAGCCGGAATGATGTCCGCCGAGACCGCAGGCGAGCAGCGCCTGCTGGACTACGACGAGCAGGAGGCCGCCAGGGGAATCACCATCAACGCCGCATCTGCGGCCATGGTCGTTCCGTACAAGGAGCCCGGCACCAACAAGGTCGACCACTACCTGGTCAACCTGATCGACACCCCCGGGCACGTCGACTTCGGTGGAGACGTCACCAGGGCCATGAGGGCTCTGGACGGTGTGTACATACTTTGCTGCGCCGTCGAGGGTATCATGCCCCAGACCGAGACCGTCATCAGGCAGGCCCTCAAGGAGAGGGTAAGGCCCATGCTGTTCATCAACAAGGTCGACAGGGCCATTGTGGAGCAGCAGCTCACCCCCCAGATGATGATCGACAAGTTCTCCAAGATCATCACCGAGTTCAACAAGAAGATCGCGGACATCCTGCCTGCCCCCCTCAACAAGCAGTGGCAGGTCAGCCTCCAGGACGGAACCGTCGCACTCGGATCCGCATACAACAACTGGGCGGTCTCCATACCCTACCTCCAGAGGCCCGAGCTCAAGAAGATCGGAATGAACCTCACCAAGGTCTTCGAGTACTGCGCCAAGGAGGGCGGTCAGGCGGAGCTCGCCAAGCTGATCCCCCTGGCCGACGTCGCCCTCGAGATGGCCATCAACCACATCCCCTGCCCCCCTGACGCGCAGAAGGTCCGTATCCCCGTCATCTGGAAGGGAGATCTCGACTCCCCAATCGGCAAGCAGATGCTGAACTGCGACCCCAACGGAGAGGTCGCCATGATGGTCACCAAGATCATCATGGACAAGCAGGCCGGGGAGATCGCCATCGGAAGGCTGTTCTCTGGAACAGTCAAGAAGGGACAGACCCTGTACATCGCCGGACAGCCCAACCCCCAGCGCGTTCAGACCGTCGCGCTGATGGTCGGATCCGACAGGACCCCCATCGAGGAGTGTAAGGCCGGTAACATCGTCGCCCTGACGGGACTCAGGGACGCCATCGCCGGAAGCACCGTGTCCACCATAAAGGACATGGAGCCCTTCGAGAAGATGACCCACTACTCCGAGCCCGTCATCACCAAGGCCATCGAGGCCAAGAACATGGCCGACCTGCCCAAGCTGGTCGAGGTCCTGAGGACCATCGCCAAGGCGGACCCCTCCCTGAACATCGAGATCAACAACGAGACCGGGGAGCACCTCATGTCCGGTATGGGAGAGCTGCACCTGGAGATCACCGAGTACAGGATCTGCAACGAGCAGGGAGTCCAGATCGTCGCTTCCCCGCCCATCGTCGTGTACCAGGAGTCCGTCAAGGGCCCCAACGCCACGCCGTTCGAGGGGAAGTCGCCCAACAAGCACAACAAGTTCTACTTCATCGTCAGCCCCCTCGAGGAGGGTGTCAAGGACGCCATCCGCAGGGGAGACATCGACACCGAGTCCAAGATCAAGGACCCCAAGGCCCTCGCCAAGCAGCTCGCCGACCTCGGCATGGATGCTGAGCAGGCCAAGGGAATCGTGGCCTTCAAGAACAACAACGTTCTGCTCGACTGCACCAAGGGTATCCAGTACCTGCACGAGACCATGGAGCTCGTGAAGCAGTCCTTCGAAGAGGCCATGATGAGGGGCCCCCTCGCCAACGAGAAGGTCGCCGGTCTGAAGGTCTGCCTCATGGATGCCAAGCTGCACGAGGATACGATCCACAGGGGACCCGCTCAGATCATCCCTGCCGTCAGGGACGGTATCTACGGAGCCATGTGTCAGGCCGGAAGGATCCTTCTCGAGCCCATGCAGAAGCTCTTCATCAGCGTTCCCCCCGACTACATGGGAGGCGCCGTGAACCTGATCAACCAGCGCCGCGGAACCATCCTCGAGATGGGACAGGAGGGGGCAGACTCCACTGTCACTGCAGAGGTTCCCGTCGCAGACATGTTCGGGTTCTCGTCCGATATCCGCGGTTCCACCCAGGGCCGTGCCATCTGGTCCCTGGAGAACGCAGGGTTCAAGCAGCTCCTGCCCGACCTTCAGAAGAAAGTCGTCGCGGAGATCAGGACCCGCAAGGGACTGAACCCCGAGCCCTACGACGCCAACTACTACGCCGGCCTCTGAGCCGAACGGGCGTCTGTAAACCTTAAATACAAAACCCCTTATCGCACATAATAACGTTCCACACGGAGGAATCAAAATGGCAGAGAAAGAGCACATGAATCTGGTCATCATCGGCCACGTCGACCACGGAAAATCCACCCTGACCGGTAGGATCCTCCTGGAGACCGGCGCGATCGACCCCCACATCGTCGAGAAATACAAGAAAGAGGCTGAGGAGAAAGGAAAGGGATCCTTCTACTTCGCTTGGGTCATGGACGGCCTCAAGGAGGAGAGGGAGAGGGGAGTTACCATCGATGTCGCCCACAAGAAGTTCTACACCGACAAGTTCTACTTCACCGTCATCGACGCCCCCGGACACCGTGACTTCGTCAAGAACATGATCACCGGTACCTCCCAGGCCGATGCCGCTATCATCACCTGCTCCGCTATCGAGGGACCTCAGGCTCAGACCAAGGAGCACGTCTTCCTTGCTACCACCCTCGGTGTCAAGCAGATCATCGTCGCCATCAACAAGATGGACGCCGTGAAGTACGACGAGGCCAAGTACAACGAGGCCAAGGACGCCATGATCAAGCTCATGAAGATGGTCGGTGTCAAGACCGATGAGGTCCCCTTCATCCCCGTCTCCGCATACATGGGCGACAACATCAAGGCCGCCTCCGCCAACACCCCCTGGTACAAGGGCCCCACCCTCATCGCCGCTCTGGACAACCTCAAGGTCCCCGAGAAGCACACCGAGAAGCCCCTCAGGCTGCCCATCCAGGACGTCTACACCATCACCGGTATCGGAACCGTTCCTGTAGGCCGTGTCGAGACCGGAATCCTGAAGCCCAACATGAAGGTCATGTTCGAGCCTTCCCACGTTCCCGGAGAGGTCAAGTCCATCGAGATGCACCACGAGCAGCTGCCCCAGGCCCTTCCTGGTGACAACGTCGGATTCAACGTCCGTGGAGTCGCCAAGAACGACGTCAAGAGGGGAGATGTCGCCGGACCCGTCGACAACCCGCCCTCCGTCGCCAAGACCTTCACCGCTCAGATCGTCGTGCTGAACCACCCGTCCGTCATCACAGTCGGATACACCCCCGTGTTCCACTGCCACACCACCCAGACGGCCTGCAGGTTCGTCGAGCTCGTCAAGACCATCGACCCCAAGTCCGGTCAGGTCAAGGCCGACCACCCCGACTTCCTCAAGACCGGGGACATCGCCGTCGTCAAGCTCGAGCCGACCAAGCCCATGGTCATCGAGACCGCCAAAGAGTTCCCGCCTCTCGGAAGGTTCGCCATCCGTGACATGGGACAGACCGTGGCCGCTGGAATGTGCATCTCTGTCGAGAAGGCTTGAACGGCCTCCCCGGCTCCTTAAAACAAGGGATAAAAGATGTCACAGCGCGCAAGAATCTCTCTCAGCGGAACCGACCCCGCAAAGGTCGACAGCGTCTGCGCCCAGATCAAAGGGATCTCCCAGAGGACTGGCGTGGACATCCGCGGGCCCGTCCCCCTTCCCACGAAGAAGCTGAAGGTGCCCTGCAGGAAGAGTCCCGACGGAGAGGGAAGCGAGACCTGGGACCGCTGGGAGATGCGTATCCACAAGAGGCTCATCGACCTCGATGCCGATGAGCGTGCCCTCAGGCAGCTCATGAGGATACAGGTTCCCGATGGCGTTAACATCGAGATCGTGCTTCGCAGCGCTTGAAAGGTCAAGGGCAGAGCCCGTCAAACGATTTCATTTCAACACCCTTCCCCTACGGGGGAAGGGCTCATTCATTCTGTCGCTAGTTTTAATATAAGACCCCTATACGCAGTCATCGCGATGTGATTGTCATGAGAAGCGATGCTGTCAAGAAGGGTCTGGACAAGGCACCGGCAAGGAGCCTGCTCCGCGCCGACGGTCTGGATGATGAGGATTTCGAGAAGCCGTTCATCGGTATTGCCAACTCCTGGAACGACATAGTGCCGGGACACATTCACCTCAACGAGATCGTCGAGGCTGTGAAGGAGGGCATTATCGAGGCCGGAGGGAAGCCATTCGTCTTCGGCGTCCCCGCGGTCTGCGACGGCATTGCCATGGGCCACAAGGGGATGAGGTACTCCCTGATCTCCAGGGAGGTCATATCGGACTGCTGCGAGGTCATGGTCGAGGGCCATGCTTTGGACGGCTGGGTCGGAGTCTCGAACTGCGACAAGGTCACCCCCGGGATGCTGATGGCAATGGGGCGCATGAACGTCCCCGGACTCATCGTCACAGGAGGCGCGATGGAGGTGGGCAGGCACGACGGGAAGTCTCTGGACCTGCAGTCCGTCTTCGAGGCCGTCGGCGCCTACAGCGCCGGCACCATGACCGAGGATGAAGTCAAGACCATAGAATGCTCCGCCTGCCCCGGTAGGGGTAGCTGCTCCGGCCTCTTCACCGCCAACACCATGGCCTGCCTCACCGAGACACTGGGCCTCAGCCTGACTGGTTGCGGCACATGCCTGGCTGACGACACCAGGAAGCTCTCCATCGCCAGAGCGACGGGGAGGAGGATCGTGGAGCTCGTCAAGGCCGACATCAAGCCCAGGGACATCGTCACCGGGGCATCGTTCCGCAACGCCATCCGCGTGGACATGGCCATCGGGGGATCCACCAACACGGCACTTCACCTCCCTGCGATTTCGAAGGAGTTCGGATGCCCCGTCACGCTGGATGATTTCGACAGGATCTCGCGCGAGACCCCGCACATTACCAGCCTGAGGCCCGGCGGACCCTACAGCATAAAGGACATGGATGATGCCGGAGGCATCCCTGCCGTGCTCAACATACTGAAGGATTCCCTCGAGGATGTCCCCACAGGAAACGGCGAATCCCTATGCGAGATCGCCGCCAAGGGTGCAGTCAGGGACCCCGAGGTGCTCAGGCCCAGGGACAAGCCGTTCCATGAGCAGGGGGGCATCGCGGTCCTCAAGGGCAACATAGCGCCAGAGGGATCGGTCATCAAGCAGTCCGCCGTCAGTCCCAAGATGATGAAGTTCAGCGGCAGGGCAAGGGTGTTCGACTGCGAGAGGGATGCGGCGGACGCCATCGTGTCTGGAAGCATCGTGCCCGGGGACGTCGTGATCATCAGGTACGAAGGGCCAAAGGGAGCCCCCGGAATGCCCGAGATGCTCTCCCCCACGAGCCTCATAATGGGCAGGGGACTCGGCGAGTCCGTTGCCCTGATCACCGACGGAAGGTTCTCCGGGGCGTCGAGGGGAGGTGCGATAGGCCACGTCTCCCCGGAGGCATATGCCGGAGGTCCCATCGCTGCCATAGTGGATGGGGACATCATCGACATCGACATCCCTGCCAGGACGCTAAATGTCAGGCTTTCCGACGAGGAGATAGCCAAGCGCCTGGCGGATGTCAAGCCCGTGGAGCGTCCTGTCACAGGTGTCCAGAAGAAGTACCGCAGGCTCGTCACGAGCGGAGCCAACGGTGCCTATCTGGAATGAAAACCGTACATTGGACGGGCTTCGGCCCGTCCTTTTTTAATGATTATCATTAAATATTTAATCTTAAATAATGGTCGCATGAAAGGAAGGACGTCTGACCAGTTCAGGGTCGACGAGAACGGCATGACCTCCGACGGCTACCATTGCCTTGTGCCCGCAAGCAGGAAGTCGATGTACATCGGGAACTCGATAGCCTTCGCGATCGCAGCGGTCCTGCTCATCGCGGCATATTGCTATGTGGGAGCTTCGGTTATGGCGTATCAGGCGCTCATCAGGGTCTCGATCGTCGTGCTTCTCCTTCTGGTAGCCGTGTACTGCTTCGCATCTCCCGCTGTATACTACAGGCGCTACAGGTACAGGATCGACGACGACAAGGTGGACATCAGAAAGGGGGTGGTCACCATATCCCATACCATGGTCCCAATAGAGAGGATACACCAGGTCGATGTGAAGCGCGGCCCCATCAACAGGGCTTACGGTCTGGCGAACGTCCAGATAACGACCGCCGGCGGGCTTGTGACCATCGAATATCTGGAGGAGGATATCGCCGAGGACATTGCGGAGAGGCTCAACCGCAGAGTAGTCGGGATCCTCAAGCAGAGGGTATGAACTTGGATGAGATCCGCACATTCAGGAACCATCCGACGGTCATCCTCAGCCAGACTGTGGCATCGGGCGTCATCTTATCCCTGATAATGTACTTCACGCTCATCGACAGCCTGAAGGATTTCCGCGAGGCGCTGATCCTCATCGGAGTGATGGTCGCGGTCATAGCATCCATATCCTACGTGTATTGGAAGAAGACCCTTTACGTGTTCACGGATACGGAGATCAATGTTACCCGGGATATGCTGCTGTCGAAGTCGGATAAGCACATCCAATATTCGAGGCTGGCTTCGGTCACCGTCCGTCGCGACATATTCAACCGCATTTTCGGAACATCCACGCTCATGTTCAACGTGAACAGCAGCGTCAATGCCACGTCGGCAGAGGCTACTCTGACTCTCAAGCGCGTCTCCGCGGACATCCTACGCGACAGGCTGAACGCACTGGTGTTCTCCAAGGACATGCCGCTCTCCGACGAGACAGAAGTGCACACGATGATCCAGGTCACCAACACGGACGTCATCCTCCACTCCATACTCGGGCAATCCACCGGCCAGCAGATGTTCGGCCTCCTGATGTTCATCTATGCCGTGGTCACACTGTTCACCAACAACGGCGGCGGGTTCGTCACGGCCGTGCTGCTAATGGCGATAAGCACTGTGATCCCGTTCATATCCAGCCTCCTGAAGTACTACAACTACCGCGTATTCCGCATCGGCGATACGGTCACCGTCGAGAGCGGTCTGTTCTCGACTACCCGGCGCTCGTTTAAGGTCAACAAGATCAACTCTGTCCGCATGAGGTCCCCGCTCATAGCCAGGCTCCTCGGCAAGACGATACTGGAGGCTGAGGTCGTGGGGATGGGGGATCAGGATGACGGGCGCAGCCCTGTGCTTTGCCCGCTTAAGAGGACATCCGAAGTAGAGTGCCTGTTCAGGAACCTTGTTCCCGAGCTCTACTTCGAATCGGAGCCCGTGCACCAGTCCCGTGCCGCCCTCATGCCAATGCTCGTTTCGAACACTGTATTGGCGGCCATCATAGCAGTCGTGCTCATCGCATTGTTCATGACCGATGCCATCACATCCGGCATGACCGATACGTGGTCCCTGATCGTCCGGTCCACGGAGCTGTTCGCCGCCTTCGCCATCGCCCTCCTGCTATATGCCCGTGTAGGGATGGCGCAGAGGCATCGCTCGTTCGACATGGGCGAGGACTCGTTCCTGTTCGTCCACGGGGCTTACGACATCTCGAGGGAATACATCAGCTACGACAAGGTGCAGTACTTCACCGTGCAGGGAGGTCCGCTGGAGAGGATGTCGGGAGTCGCTTCATGCAGTGTGTACCTGATGTCCTCCAGCGGATTCCGCGGAGTTGAGTCGGGCCTGTTCCCTCCGGAGGAGCTGGAGAGGATCTCCGCCGAGGTCGATGCCCGCATCTCCGACGGGCGCTACGATTACCGCAGGTACCTCTGACCATCTACCAGGAAAGTGGATACCTACCAAACTTCTTTATCTTGCATCTCTTGGATTCATCCGATTTTCATGGACAGGTACTACATGGGGTTCGATGCGGGCACCCAGAGTGTCAAGGTGGCCGTATACGACGCCGATTTCAGATGCGTTGCGCAGGCCACCAACCAGACCACCATAAGGTATCCCGCCCCGCGTCGTGTCGAGATGGATGCGGATGAGTACCTGAGGCTCACGATAGATGGCATGAGGCAGTGCGCATCAATAATGGAATCCAAGGGGATGGATCCGCATGGGATCCGTTCGATATTCGGCGACGGGATAATATGCGGCATCACGGGCGTGGATGCCGAGGGGGACTCCGTGACGCCGTACATCAACTACCTGGACTCCAGGACCCAAGAGGATGCCGACGCCCTGAATTCGATGGGCCTGGACATATGGGCCGAGGAGACGGGGAACGCCGATGCCAGCTGCATGTTCCCGGCGCTGATGGCTCGCTGGTTCCAGCGCGAGGGCTATTGCTGCGAGAAGTACGTCCACAACGCCCCTTACATACTGATGCATCTTGCAGGGCTGAAGGCAAGGGATGCGTTCATCGATCAGGGCGCCATGTCCGGATGGGGGCTCGGATACGATGTGGTCGCGAAGAGGTGGTCGGAGGAGCAGCTCGGGATACTGGGCATCAATCCCGGATCGCTTCCGCGCATCAGGAAGCCCTGGGACGTCGTCGGCGGGCTCACGAAGGAGATCGCCGAGGCGACCGGACTGTCGCCAGGGACGGCGGTCTGCGCCGGTGCAGGTGACACGATGCAATCCATGCTGGGGTGCGGAGTGTTCGGACCAGGTATGGCTGTGGACGTGGCAGGGACATGCGCGATGTTCTGCGTATCGACGGATGGGATTAATCCGGAGCTGAGCCGCCACGGGGCGGACCTGATATTCAACAGCGGATCCATGGATGACACCTACTTCTACTGGGGGTTCATACGCACCGGCGGCCTCTCCCTGAGATGGTTCAAGGACAGCGTTTACGGGGGAGGGGTGGACTACACGGAGCTCAGCGCGGATGCCGCGGAGGTTCCGCCCGGATCCCTCGGAGTAACATTCCTGCCTTATCTCACCGGGGGTTACGGCGATATGGCGGACGCCAGCGGAGCCTTCCTCAACATGACCCTCGACACGGACCGCGGGGCGCTCTGGCGCTCGGTCCTGGAGGCCATAGGCTACGACTACATGGGTGTCACGGACACTTACCGTGAGGCCGGGATAGGCATCGAGCGCATGATAATCACCGAGGGTGGAAGCGCGGACAGGGTCTGGAATCAGATCAAGTCGGATATGATCGGAAGCCGGGCATCTGTGATGAGGACTCACGGCGGGGCGGTCATGACGGATTGCATCATGGCAGCCGTCGCCGCGGGCGATGCGCGCGACGTCATCTCGGAGCTGTCCAGCAGGATAGAGGTGGAGAGCGGCTACATCCCGGACCCTGACAACGGCTCCGTCTACCGTCGCCTCTACGCTGCCAGGGCCCAGGTGGTGGATGGGATGAGAGGGGTGTTCGGCACCCTCAAGTCCATGAACCATGTCAGGTGAAGTACTCCCTGCCCCTGTCCATCAGGTCCTTGAACGCCTTGGGGTCGTCTGCCAGTGCCGCGTCGACGACATCGTTCACGGACCTGTCGAACTCCTTCAGCATCGACTCCCTGCTGGCGTTCATGTGCTGGATCTCGTAGTAGAGGTACGGATCCTCGAGAGCGACGGACTCGTTCGAGTCCATCAGCTTGGAGAACGTCGTGGATGCCACCGTCTTCATGTCCCTGTACGGGATGCCGCTGCGGTCCAGAACGGTGAAGAACGCGATGTTGACCGCATGGCTAAGTCCGAGGACGTATGACATGTACCTGTCGTGGTCATCCACAGGCATCCGCCTGATGTTCGCCCCGTGGTTGGCCAGTAGGGCCTCCGCCGCATCCGCCGCCTCCGGGCATCCGCAATCGCAGATCACGAGGTTCCTGTCGTACATCGATTCCGCGGAAGGTCCGAACATGGGATGGATCGAGCATACGCGCCTCCTCCCGGCCATGTCCTTGAGTATCCCTATGAACGGGGACTTCAGCGATGCCAGGTCGAATATGAGCGCATCCGGCTTGGCGACGGCATCCAGCTTCTGGAGCATCGCGGCCGTCCTCGAGATGGGGATGGAAACTATCACCACGTCCGCCCATTTGCAGTCATCCACGGTGAGGCCGTTCCCGGACGACGGGTCGATGACGTCGACCCTGTGGCCCGCCGCCGTGAGCACGTCGCCCATCCAGCGTCCCATCTTCCCGTTGCCGCCGATGATGGCCACCCTCCTGGGGCTGTCGCTTTCGCGGGGCAGTCTGGCCTGGACCTCTATGGACTCCTGCATCAGGATCCTGCACACCTGCTCGGCGCATCCCGGATTCATTCCGTGCTCCAGTGCGAACCCCCTGTACCTGTCCACCACCTTAGCCTCGGTCTCCATGTTCCTGACCTTGGCTCCTGTGCGGACCTTCTCCTCGCCGACCATCCTGGCCAGCTCCAGCCTCTTCTCCATCAGCGCCAGTATCTGGTGGTCGACGTCCTCGATTTCCTTCCTTATCTCGCCGAGCTCCATCGGTATCCCCTCGCGATCTGATCCGCGACCGTCAGTGCGGCCATCGCCTCCACGACCGCCACGGCCCTTGGGACTATGCACGGGTCGTGCCGTCCCGTGACCTGCACGGTGTCGTCCTCCGATGTGCGGAGGTTGACCGTGTGCTGAACCTTTCCTATCGACGGCGTAGGTTTGAACGCCGTCCTGAACACGACCGGTGCGCCGTCGCACATTCCGCCGACGATCCCGCCCATGTGGTTCGTCGAAGTGACTATCCTGTTTCCGTCGAAGCGGTACGCATCGTTGCTCTCGGACCCCTTCATCCCAGCCAGAGCGAACCCGTCGCCGAACTCCACGCCCTTGCAAGCCGGTATCCCGAACATGGCAAGCGATAGCTCCGCGTCGAGGGCCTCGAACCATATCCCTCCGAATCCGATCGGGAGCCCGGTGATGATGCACTCCACCACCCCTCCGACGCTGTCGCCCTCCGCTCCCGCGCGCTCGATCTCGAGGCGCATAGACTCGTCGAGGTCGGCTGTGCAGGCGCGTGTGGGGAATCCCCTTGACGCAGCCGCATCGTCGGAGCCTCTGGCAGAAGCATCCTCGACGGAGCCTATGCTCCTCGAGAACGCGTTCACTCCGACACCGTATCCTGAGATGAACTGCTTCGCCACCGCCCCTGCGGCGACGACCGCTGCGGTCAGCCTTCCCGAGAACTGCCCGCTGCCCCTGATGTCGTGGTCCGGGAACTTCATCAGCGCCGGGAGGTCGGCATGGCCCGGGCGGGGCGTATCGTAGAACTTCATGTACTTGGAGCCGTCGGTATCTCCGTTGTCGATCTTGATGAGGATGGGGTTGCCGTTGGTGACGCCGTCTCTGACTCCCTGGACGAAGCAGGGCGAATCGGCCTCCCTGCGCGGGGTCCCTATCTTCCCGGTGGGCTTCCTGAGGGCCATCTCCGCTTCAACCGCATCCATGTCGATACGGAATCCTGCCGGGATCCCGGATAGCACTCCGCCGACGCACGGTCCGTGGCTCCTGCCGAACAGCGTGAACGCCACCTTCTTCCCGAACCTGTACATCAGAGCACCTCCATGCCCATCCCGAGGGACGCCATCTGCTGCGGGAAGTCCGGATAGGAGACGGCGCAGCACTCCGCATTATCCATCTCCACGGGCCCGTCGCAGACGATGGATGCGACCGCCGCGGACATCATTATCCTGTGGTCGCCCTTGTGCTCTATGCGTCCGCCCTTCAGCCTCTTCTTTCCGTGAATTATGCAGCCGTCATCCGTCGCAACGGCATCGCCGCCGATGGAGTTGATGAGCCTGACCACGGTTTCTATGCGGTTGCTCTCCTTGAACTTCAGCTGGGGGGCCCCGTACAGTCTGCTGTCCCCTTCCGCGGTGCTGAGAAGGACGGCGGTGATCGGGAACAGGTCCGGGATCTCCCCCATGTCTATGTCGCCACCCACCAGCCTGTCGCGAGAGCATGTGACCTCGCTGCCGTCGACCGTCACCTTCGCGCCCACAGCCCTCAGCACGTCCACGATCTTCTTGTCCCCCTGGGGGTCGTCCATGTCCATGCCGGTGACAGTGACCTCGCCACCAAGGGCGCCGGCCACCAGCGGGAACGCTGCGGACGAGAAGTCGGATGGGACGCAGTAGTCGTACGGACGGTAGCCCGTGCCGCCTCTGACTCTGAATGCATTCCTCTCCCTGGAGACCTCGGCTCCGAACAGTCTCATCATCGAGGCAGTCACGTCGAGGTAAGGGGCGGATACCATGCTGCCCTCCACGACTATCCTGGAGTCGGATCCGAGCATCGGGGCCGTCATCAGCAGGGAGGTTATGAACTGGGAGCTCACGCTCCCGTCGATGCGGAACTCCCCGCCGAGGTTGGGCCCCCTGATCGTGACCGGCGGTTTCCCGTCGTTCGACGTGCAGGATGTTCCGTTGGCGGACAGTGCGTCGAGGAGGGGACCCATCGGCCTCTTCCTGAGGGATTCGTCACCGGTTATCGTGACGTCCCTGTCGAACATGGAGCACAGCCCTGTGAATATGCGCATGGTGGTCCCAGAGTTGTCTGCGTCCACCACCTCTTCGGGCGCATGGAGCCTCCCGCCTGAGATGATGAATCCGCCATCAGTCTCGGAGAAGCCGGCGCCCATCGCCGTGCATGCGCGCATGGTCGCGCGCGTGTCGTCGGACAGCAGCGCATGCGTGACCTTAGATTCCCCCTCGGCCATGGATGCCAGGAAGAACGCCCTGTGTGTGTGGCTCTTGGACGGCGGGGGCAGGACCCTGCCCTTCATCTCTCCGCCTCTGAATCTCATGGAAGTCATTCTCCGCACCTCGTACTAGTGAAGATGGTCTCGTCGTCGGGGAGCCCCAGGTCCTCCGCGAACCTTCTCCCATCGCCCCTGGGGACGACGATTGCTACTGCCGGACCGGATCCGGACATCCCGGCTCCGAGGGCGCCCATCGATACCGCCCTCTCCGCCACCGAGTTGTCAACGTCGGACACCTCAGATATTATGCGCCCGTTCATCGTCATGGCCGCGAAGGGATCCTCACGGGCGAGCTCAATCGCCTCCTTGATCCTGGGGGCGACGGAGCGGAGGGCTTCCAGCGGCAGCCCCCTCTTCCTTATCTTGTAGCGCGGCACATGTATGATCACATCAAGCTCGTCGACGTCCGTGCTGTGCAGCACCTCGTTCCGGGTGTTGTCCGTGATCACGAACCCTCCCAGCCCGCTTCCGCAGGCATCGTCGAACGATCCCGTGACGGTGACCCCTGCCTCCTTGGCGCAGCCGACGCCGAGCCTTATCAGGTCCACAGGATCCATCGTGTGCCCGACCTCGGCGAGCACCGCCCTTATTATCGCGTTGCATGCCGTGCTGGAGCTCTTCAGGCCTCTGGACACGGGTATCGCGGAGTCCGTCTCCAGCCTCCAGCCCTCCGGCTCTGGGACCCCCGCAGCCCTGAATGCGTCCCTGACGCAGTAGCGGGCCATGGAGGTGTCCTCGCCCTCGTCGTTGAGGATGCACACCACGCGCTCGTCGCCGGCGATCTCGAACCTGGCCTCCGTGCTCAGATCCACGCCAACTGTCGCTCCGATGCCGCAAGGCATCGCGTTTATCACCGTGATGGCGCCGTGCGCCCTTCCGATGGATGTCAACCCAGGACCCTCCTCATGGTATCGAAGGATCCGTCAGCCCCTGTCCATCTTCTGAACGATGCTGCGCCCTGCCCGGCAAGCATGTCCTTGCCGTTGGCTATCCTGCAGCCGGCCTTCCTCGCCGCCTCCATGAGGGGCGTGTCGGTCCCGTATACCATGTCGAACACCGACTGCCCTGCGGACAGATGGCCGATGCCGACCGGGTACGGCCCGTCGGAGTACATCCCCACGGGGGTGCAGTTCACTATGAGGTCGTACATCATGGCCGCGACGGAGTCCGGGGCCCTGTACCTGGCGTCGAAGCGCTCCGCCAGATCGGTGCCGGTGGTCTGGTTCCTCCCGGTGACGGTGACGTCGCAACCGCGTCCCCTCATGAAGTGGGCGCATGCTCTGGCCGCTCCTCCCGATCCCATTATGAGCACCCTCCCTCCGTCGGGGACGATCCCGGCGCATTCCAGTGCCTTCGTGATCCCATCGACGTCGGTGTTGTAGCCCGTGAGGCGCCCGTCGTCGTTGACGACGGTGTTCACAGCCCCTATCTCCTCAGCAACCGGGTCCACGGCGTCCAGGTGGGCCATGATGCCCTGCTTGTGGGGAATGGTGACGTTCAACCCCCGTATGTCGTATCCGCGGATGACGTCCTCCACCCCTTCGAGGTCGTCCGTCTCGAGCGGGACGTATATCCCCCTGATCCCGGCGTCCCTCAGCGCGCTGTTCTGCATCTCAGGGGACCTGCTCTTCCCGAGTGGGCATCCCAGTATCCCCAGCAGGGTGCACCCGTCCCCCAGGCGTCTCATCTCCGGGACGCTTAGCTGTCCGGGCGCAGTGGGCTCCCCCACGTATCCGAAAGTGAACTCGTTCCCGAGGATGTCCTGCCTTATGCGGGTCAAGACTCCGAGGGCGCCCATCCCCAGGAGGACGTGGTCCTCACGGATCCTCTTCGAAGCCTCCAGGATGCTCATGAGGTCCTTCATCTTGTTGACCATGAAGGCCCCTTTCCTGATGTCGCCGTCCATCGCGGAGAGCATCCCAACGATCTCGTCCGCTGTCGGCGTCGATTCGTAGTCGTGATATGAGGATACCACGCGCAGACCTGTGTCCGGCCTGGGATCCTCCCCCACATCCACCATCCCCGAGAACCCGTCCGGGAGGACGGAAAGGTCGACGCCGCCCCGGAACGTCACGAGGGTGGGCTTGCCGTGCGTGTCCGGAACGCCCCCCAGGAGGTCCAGGCGGATCTCCACCATGTCGGCCTCCTCGGCCAGGTCCATGTCCCCGGCGCTGCTGAGCGAAGCGCAGACCCTCATCAGATCTCCCTGATGGTCTCGTCGATCTTCATGCCGAAGTGCCTTCCGCCGGATTCCAGCCTGGCGAGGACCTTGTCGCCCTTCTTCAGTGCGGACACCGATATCGATCCGGTAGGGCCCACGATCCTCACGGTCTCTGCGTTCTGCAGGATGGTGGAGTACGTCCTCTCCCCGTCGGTGGCCGTCATGAGCACCAGCGGGCGCTGCTCGATCTTGCATCTTCCAACCGAGGATATCCTCGTCTTCCCGGACCTGTCCACGAGGACAACAGGGTCGCCCGACTTCAGTTCGCCGAGGTACCTCGTCCTTCCCTCGGGTCCGAGGACGTAGGCATGTACCGCTCCGGCGTTCACTCTGAACGGCCTCGCGGCCACGTATCCGTTGTCCTCGCTCTCGGACTGCACGAGGAACAGGCACGATGCCTGGGAGCCGATGAGCATCCCTTCCCCGGGGACCATCATGGATATCGTGTCGACGCACACCCTGTCGCCCATCTCGATGTTCCTCAGGTCGAGTATCTCCAACTCATGGAGCTCCACGTCGTCGGTGCTGGAGATGACGTCCGCGAACGCCCTTATCTTGTTGGGGTCGTTGGTGCTGACGACGATCCCGTCCACGCCCTTCTCGAGCGTCTGCATGTATAGCTTGGCCTGCTCGGTGTCGCCGGCGCACGCCAGGACCTTCGTCCCGGAGTTCCTGAACTTGGCTATGAGGTTCTCCAGCGGGATGACGGTCCAGTCCGAGGAGTCGAGGATCACCCCGTTCCTCTTCCCGGCCATGGCCATCGCCCTGTCCTGGTCCTCCGGGGTCCTGAGGGCGACGATCTCGTATCCTCCGTCGAGCTCCCCGTCATTGTTGACGTGGAGCTCCACCTTGCCGAGGGAGGCGAAGTCCTCGTCGCCCGGCCTTACGATGGCCTTCCCGATCCCGGACTCCAACGCAGAAAGGACGAGCTCCTTCCTCTTCTCCTTCTCATCCGGCTTGTCGGCCCTGATCCAGATCTCCTTGTCCATGCGATCAGCTCAGGTTGTTCTTCTTGGCCTCCTCCACGGTGTATCCGCGGAGGACGATGTCCGAAACCGCCCTTGTCATGGCCTCGACGTCCCTGTGCTGGAAGACG
The DNA here is from genome assembly GCA_002504405.1 of Methanomassiliicoccaceae archaeon UBA71. Taxonomy (GTDB): domain Archaea; phylum Thermoplasmatota; class Thermoplasmata; order Methanomassiliicoccales; family Methanomethylophilaceae; genus Methanoprimaticola. The sequence continues at coordinate 7,168 of DARO01000008.1, read as the reverse complement.
TTCCTGCCGATGGAGACTCCGTGGCCCCCTGCCTGTATGGAGTCGTAGACCATCTGGAGGATCTCATCGTCGGAGTTCATCTTGGGGCCTCCTGCGATCACGATGGGGGCGAGGGTGCCCTTGACGACCTCCCTGAAGGAATCGATGTCCCCCGTGTAGCTGCATTTGACCAGATCGGCTCCGAGTTCAGCAGCGACCCTGGCGGCGTGCCCGACGGCTCCTGCATCGTAGGAGTTCTTTATCTTGGGACCGCGGGGGTACGCCATCACGAGGAGGGGCATCCCCCATTCGTTGCACTCCTTGCTGACCTGTCCGAGGTCGTATAGCATCTCGGGCTCGGTCTCGGCTCCGACGTTGATGTGCACGGAGACCGCATCGGCACCGATCTTCAGCGCCTCTTCCACGGTGGCGACCAGAACCTTGCTGTTGCTGGTCACCCCCAGGTCGGTGGAAGCGGAGAGGTGGAGGATGAGACCGATATCGTGGCCGCTGGTACGGTGGCTATAACGGATCAGACCCTTGTGCATGAGAACGGCGGTGGCGCCCCCGTTTGCTACGTCGTCCACGGTCTTCTTCATGTTGATCAGGCCCTCTGTGGGTCCGATCGAGACGCCGTGGTCCATTGGGACTATGACGCAGTTTCCGGTGTTCCTGTCTACTATCCTCTCGAGTCTGATGCTTTTTCCGAACATAGGGTTCACCCCGTGCTAAGTGCTAACACTCGACATTGTATTTCAACATGTCGACAGCTTCGCGCGCGCGGACGTCCGCGCGTGTCTATATAGGCGAATGTAGAGGGGTTCTTTAATTCATCGTCCGAGCGCTTCAGAGGATGATATTAAACGACATCATGGCGATGTGCATGCATGTCTGCCGAGGAGAATGTCTCCATGCTTCTGGGGGAGCCCAGGAAGGCCATCCGCACCATGGCCCTCCCCCTGCTGCTGGCTCTCCTCGTCACAGAGGTCAACTCGTTCGCCGACAGGGCATGGTGCTCAGGGCTCGGGACGGATGCTCTGGCCGCCGTGGCCATCGGTGCCCCAGTGTACTTCGTGATAACAGGCCTCGGTCTGGGTCTGGGTGTCGGTGGGACGGCGACGCTGGCAAGGCACATAGGCTCGGGCAGGAGGGACCGTGCCGAAGGGTGCGCCTTGCAGGCGTTGATGTTCGGTCTCATACTGGGCCTGGTTCTGACGCCGATCCTCGTGTTCCTGTGCGAGGACATAATGGTGCTCGCAGGCGCCGGGGATGTCGCCCCCGTCGCCAGCGATTATATGATCTGGCTAATGGCGGGCACGCCGATACTGGTCATAAACGGTGTGATATCCGGTCTGATCAGAGGCGAGGGAGCCGCCAAGGTCTCCACGATAATGATGGCGGCAATGGCGGTGACCAACATCGTTCTCGACCCCCTGCTCATCTATGTCTTGGACCTCGGTATCGCCGGAGCGTCGATAGCTACTGTCATTGCTACCGTGGTGTCCACCCTTGTGGGTCTTATGTTCTACCACGGCCACAGCCTGATCAGGATCCGCAGGTCCGGATTCCACTGGGACCGCGAGCGTTTGTCCGACGTGCTGTTTGTGGGGGTGCCGCAGATGGCCGAGTACACAGTGATGTACTCAATGAACCTGGTCCTGAACTACCTGGTCATATGGTGCGCAGGGTCCGAGGGTCTCGCCGTGTACTCAGTACCGAACCTCATCGTCAACCTGGCTCTTCTTCCGGCGTATGCCGTCGGATCGGCGCTTGTGCCAGTGGCCTCCGCCGCTCTCGGCCAGGGCGATCGGTGGAAGATGAGGGACTCCTTCCACTACTCATTGTGGTTCGCTGCTCTTCTGGCTGTCGCGATTTCCGCAGTCCTCATTCTGATCCCGGAGCCCATGCTTTATCCGTTCACATACTCGGAGAGCACCTCCTATCTGACCAGTGACATGGCGGAGGCCCTCAGGATAATCAGCCTGTGCCTCCCGTTCTACTCGGTGATACCGGTATCCGCGAGCTTCCTGCAGGCCATGGGGCGTTCCGACTGGTCCCTGGTCTGCGCCGTCGTCAGGAACCTCGTCTACATCGCCCTCTATGCCCTGGGGGCGATGGTGTCCCTGTACTGGATCTACTGGGCGGTCGTCGTCGGGTCCGTCATCGGAGGTGCTATGATATACTCCGTGGCGGTCCGCGGATACAGCAGGATGCGCCCGGGGACGATTGCCTCCCGATGACCCGCGTCAGCGGCAGTCAGGGCTTCCGAGAGCTGGATGTGATGGTTTCGGGCCGGTTTTCACGAGGAAGGCTGCTCTGTTCGTCCAAAACATTTTTATTAGTCGTCCATATAGTCGCGTTCATCGGGCTGGTAGATCAGCTGGTTAGATCGCTTGCTTTGCAAGCAAGAAGTCGCGAGTTCGAATCTCGCCCAGTCCACCTCCTTGCATTTTCCCTTCGTTCCAGTTTCCCTCGGACAGTTCTATTTAATTTTTCTGATGATTAGTTGGATTAGACATCCATCTATGCGACTGATGACTTGGGGAATGCCCCCATCTCTCAGCGGAAGACACATTCCGCACCGCTCTATGTAATCATGAGGCATCGTTTTAAATATGATTTAGTTGGATGTATATTCCAACCTGCGGTGGGGACGAACCGATCTGTTGCTGCTCAAACCAAAACCGCTTACACCGCAGGCAGAACGACTACAAGGGGTGCGGGTAATGGAAGACTGTGGATGCTCCAAGGGCGAGGGGTTCGAGGGATTCTTCTTCGATCTCATCTCGATCATCGGGGAGAGGAACTACACGACGACGGAGGCTGTGAACGCTCTCGCATGCAGCATGTCCCTTCTGGTGCTGGAGTCCGAGGATCCGTCCGGATACCTCAGGGACATAACCAGGAAGATGAACCTGTACGTGAGGAGTATAGAATCGAGGACGGAGGCCATCATGCCGGTGTCCTGTTGAACGGGCGCCGGCGGTTTCCTCCTAGCCGGTCGCAAGATAAACGGGTTAATCCGCGGGGCCGCCATTCTCGGGCCCCGCGGGGTTTTCACGGGCATCCGGCGCTCGATAGGGAGCGTACCGATCCCGTTCAGTCGAACTTGCCGACGACGGCCTTTATCCTCCTGATGCCGGCCGCCGAGCTCTCCTCCTTCTTGATCTTGAATCCCTGGAGCTCGGAGGTGTTGGACACATGGGGTCCGCCGCATATCTCGCATGAGACGTCGCCGATCGTGTAGACCTTGACCCTCTCCCCGTACTTGTCGCCGAAGACGCCGATGGCTCCGCGCTGGCGGGCCTCCTCGACGGTCATCTCCTCGCAGACAACGGGTATGGCGGCTCTGATCGCCTCGTTGACATCGTCCTCCACGGCCTTGAGCTCTTCGGGGGTGCATTTCCTATCGAGGTTGAAATCGAACCTGAGTCTCTCGGCGGTGATGTTGGACCCCTTCTGCTGGATATCTGGGCTGACGTGCCTCCTGAGCGCTGCGTTGAGCAGGTGGGTGGCGGTGTGCAGCTTGGTGGTCTCGACCGCATGGTCAGCGAGCCCTCCCTTGAACTGCTGGTCGGCACCCATCCTGGAGTTCTCCTGGTGGGCCTTGAACCTGTTCTGGAAGTCTGCGAGGTCCACCTTCTTGCCCTGCTCCGCGGCGAGCTCCTGTGTGAGCTCCACGGGGAACCCGAACGTGTCGTAGAGCCTGAAGACAGCCTCTCCGTTCAGGACCTCCGAGTCGCCGTTCTCGGAGATCATCTCGTTGAACCTCCTGAGGCCCTTGGTGAGGGTCTTGTGGAACTTCTCCTCCTCGCCTGTGATGTTACTGTAGATGAAGTCCTTGTTCCTCTCTAGCTCCGGGTAGGCCTTGGAGTACTGCTCGACGATGACCTCTGCGACCTGGCGCATGCAGACATCATCTACCCCGAGCTTGGATAGGTATCTGCTGGCCCTCCTGATGAGCCTCCTGAGTATGTATCCCTGCCCGACCTTTGCGGGAGTGACCCCGTCCCCGAGGATGAACGTGGCCGCCCTCAGGTGGTCTGCGACGATCCTGAATGCGCGTGTGGTCTCCTCGTCAGTCCCGTACTTCTTGCCGGAGATCTCCTCGACCTTGCCGATGATCCCGGAGAAGAGCGGGGTGTCGTACACGGTCTCCACGCCGTTCAGCACGCGGAGGATCCTCTCGAGTCCCATGCCAGTGTCCACGTTCTTCTGCTTCAGGGGGGTGAACTTGCCATCGGCATCCTTGAAGTACTGCATGAAAACGTTGTTCCAGATCTCCGTGTACTTGCCGCAGTGGCAGGACGGGCCGCAGTCGGGTCCGCATTTCGGCCTCCCGTCATCGAAGAATATCTCGGTGTCGGGTCCGCAGGGTCCGGTCTGGCCAGCGGGGCCCCACCAGTTGTCATTCCTCCCGTAGAAGAAGATCTGGTCGTCCCTCATGCCGTGGCTCTTCCAGAGGTTGGCGGTCTCATCATCACGGGGTATGTCCCCCTCCCCTGCGAAGGCTGTGACGGCCAGCTGGTCGCGGTCGATGCCCAGGACGGAGGTCAGGAGCTCGTAGCTCCATGCGATGGACTCCTCCTTGAAGTAGTCGCCGAGGGACCAGTTGCCGAGCATCTCGAAGAAGGTGAGGTGGCTGGCGTCGCCGACCTCGTCGATGTCTCCAGTCCTGACGCATTTCTGGAAGTCGACCAGCCTGGTGCCTGCGGGATGCCTCTCTCCGAGGAGGTAGGGCACGAGCGGGTGCATCCCTGCTGTGGTGAAAAGCACAGTCGGGTCGTTCTCGGGAATCAGGGAGGCGGAGCTTATCTGTGCGTGCCCCCTCTGCTTGAAGAAGTCGATGTAGGTCTCTCTCATCTGTTGAGCGTCCATGATGTACACTCCGTATGGAGGGGGCCTTAGGCTTCCCCCTATATAAACATTGAATCGGGGTCAACTGGCGGGACGGCTTCCACCCATCCCGGATCAAACGCTCCATCGGGTCACGGGCGATCGCCTTTCCTTGCGGTAGGGCTCCCTGTTTCCCGTACCCATGGCATCATCGCAGTCCACGGAGGGCATCCGCGACGCTCCCATTGGATATGACGACCCTTATGCCAAGGTCCGACAGCATGCGGGACGGCATATGGCCGATCTCGGCGGCTATCACGCATCCGCAATCGCCGAGGGACTCGGCTATGGATGCTATGTGCTCCCTGTGGCCGATCCCGGATGCAGGCGAGGAGCGGTCTACGGGGACCTTCCTGAGGAGAAGCGGTGACGATCCGGAGACATCGTACACGAAGAACATGGGGGTGCTGCCGAACCCTTCGTCCACGGAAGCGCCGTCCGAGGTCGCCACGGCAACAACATCCGGGTTCCGCATGTAGTGGACCATCGGGGGTTCCGAGGGGCCGCACCCTGATCCGCATCCGCCGATGCGGGCGAACTCCTGGGACCTGTCCTCGCCAAGTAGTCCGATGGCGTCCGCCCTGCACTGCCTGCAGTGGCGCATCATGCGTGCGTCTATTGAGCAGAGGTCCATTATCTCACGTCTCTCCTGCGGGGTGGGGGCCTTCATGTCCGCGAACGGAGTCCCTTCTACAGGAATGAGGGGCAGGATGTTGACCATGTATGCCCCGTGCGACTTCACGTATTTGACAAGCTCCGGGATGTGTCCGTCGTTGATCCCGGGGATCATGACGATGTTGACCTTCACGAGCATGCCGAGTCCGGAGCAGACCTCTATGCCCTCCGTCTGTTTCCTGATCAGGAGCTCCGCGCCCTCCGTCCCATGGAGGTCCGTTCCTCCAGATCTCACGCGGCTGTACACGAGGGCGCCTATCTTCGGATCGCAGGCGTTCATCGTGACCGTAACGAACCTCACGCCGAGGTCGTGAAGCCTCTGGGCGTTCTCGGGCAGGGCCAGGCCGTTCGTGGAAACGCACATGGTCAGGTCCGGGAAGCGGTTGCGGATGAGACGGATGGACTCGAAGGTTGTTTCGTTGGCCATGGGGTCTCCCGGTCCCGCTATCCCTATGACACTTAGGTTAGGGATCCTCTCGCGGACATAGGCAACCTTGTCTGCCGCTTGCGCGGGCGTTAGGACCTCGCTCGTGACACCCGGGCGGGATTCGTTGCAGCAGTCGAACTTCCTGTTGCAGTAGTTGCACTGAATATTGCAGGCGGGAGCCACCGGGATGTGCATCCTCGCGAATCTACGATGAGCATCCTCGTTGTAGCAGGGATGGCTCGCCAGGGCCTCCTCCAGGCTATCGTCGTGTGACATGCGCCCCTGGTTAGGGTGGGAGAGTATAAATAAACGCCGTTAACGGAATCGGAACAAAACAGTCGTGAAGTTCCGGGAGGAGCCTCAGCTTAATGAAACGGTAACGTCTCGGGAACCGCCTTATACATAATAGAATAATAATAGGACGATGGAAGGATTCGTGGAGTCCATAATGAAGGATCTGAATTCCAACCTCGCTACATCGAAGCCGTTGCTCGCCGAGATGATTGACGGAGGGGACCGCACCTACAAGGTGAGGGACGGGTCCACGGTGACGATACCCGAGGATCAGCTCCAAAGGCTCTGGGATGCATGCGAGGATTCGGAGAGGCTGAGGCTGAGGCTGCCGATCTACGTGTCCACCGACATATCAGGCGAGGGGTCTGCATGGAAGGTCGACGGCAGGGCGGAGGCGGCGGTCATCGCAAGGATGCTCGGGAAGAGGATGTACCGTGAGGATTCCGTACGTCTGTACCATCCCGATCTGAAGCGCCTCAGGTCCCTGATCCCCGACTGCATCATGATTACCTTTACTCCATGATGCGCCAAACCGTATGATTTGTCGCCAAACGCCGGATTTCGATGCCGTCTCAGGAAGGGCCAATGCAAAGTATTATGTACTTGGGCATAATACGCCGTTCTGCGCGATGTGTGGCATCGTGTGGTCATGGCGGATTGCCATGGTCGGAAGTTCGGATCAGAATGTCTGCGGAGGCCGAGCGTCGGAAGTGTTAAATACTTCCGCTGTTTACAGCGGTTCCGCACCTGTCAGAATCTGGCAGGATTCAGAATCAGAATCAATCATGCACTCGGACAGAGGTCCTGTTCCGGGGAAGAGGTGTAGGACTCCGTAAATGGAGGATGAGAGCGGATAAAGTCCGATGATCACCAATCATACGAAACCTGGACGTGTGC
>DARO01000012.1 GCA_002504405.1 Methanomassiliicoccaceae archaeon UBA71 | reverse complement strand
TTCAATTCAGAACGGATGTCGCACCTTATATCGGCACTTCATCCGTCAGCGAATGCGCTCATTTTCGTTGCTGGTCATTTCTGATTCCGTCTCAATAATCCGATTCCAATCGGCTGGCTTATAATGGGTTCAGTTCTAGAAGACGATGAATCGAAGGTCGATCGTCCTTTATGATCACAAAGGATCCGATTCTGGGCCGACTTCGGAGAAATATGCTATGGCTGTCAGTCTACGTCATTGCTCTCCGTGTCATCCGGAGCAAGCGTGTCGCCGGACAGGATTATCTCGTTGCTGCCGACGCGGGAGCAAAGTCTCTTGGACAGCATCCCGCATTCCTGCCAGGCGGCATTGAAGACGCCCATGGGGCACAGGCACGGCACTGACAGGGCGATGCGGATGTCAGGCGCCACGATCTTGCTGTTGCAGAAGTCTGTGACATCTTCGAGGCTTATCCTATTGAGCCTTCTGGCGTAGTCCTTCACATTGAAGCAGTCCGTCTCGATCTCCACATCCATGTCGCCGTCGTCGCGCATGCTGACGGTTATCCTGTGGGTCTTGTTGCAAGTGTTCATCTTGACGACGACTGTAGACGGCATCCTTTCACATCCCGGCTGTCCTGGCAATGGTCACACCATGGCGGCTCATGAACCTTGTCCCATCTTCAAATGCGGAGTGCCGCTCACATCAGGCCGAGGAATACCGATGCGGCCGCATCCGGGCCGTAGAGCGATATCCAGTCCACCGCACCTCCGAACAGGTACTCGACGCCCAGGGCGGCCAGGAGGAGACCCACTATCCTGGATACGATCGAGAGCACCCTCTCGCCGATCAGACGCATTATGGTCGGTGCCAAGCGCAGGAGGACCCATGTGAATGCCAGGGCGATGATGCCTGCGACAACGACCTCGGCGATGCTGTATTGCTCCGAGAAAAGAATGGCCGCAGTGATGACACCGGGCCCGGTCATTATGGGGGTGGCCACGATGATCCACGGGGCATCGCTCTCGTCCTTGACGTTGCTGAGCTTCAGGCCGAAGACGAGCTCCACGGCCATGAGAATCAGGATGAGTCCGCCTGCGACCCTGAAGCTCTCCATGGTCACTCCGAAAGCTGACATCAACGGCGATCCGATGATGACGAAAACAAACAGCAGGACGCCTGCGACCACGACGGCCTTGTTCGCGTACTCCCTTACCGTATGCACGTCCCGCCCCTGAGTCATGGAAATGAACGTCGGGAGGCTTGAGAAGGGATTCATAACCAGGAATATGGAGAGGGCAACAGTGGCTATTGACGCTACATCCATTTTCTCGCCTGTCCGCCGATGCAGGTCGCCGTATATATTGCCGTGCCCCGTCCCGATCGGAAAGGCTCAAGGTCTCTTGCACAGGAAGAATCTGCGGTTCACGCCCCTGTGCATATGGAACACGACCCCTTCCTCCTCCAGGCGCCCAATGACCTTGTCGGAGTGGGTCTTGGACACCATGAGGAGGCGTGCGATTTCGGAAAGGGTCACCCCTCCCCTCCTAGACATGTAGCGTATCAGCATCTGCTTCCTTGCCTCATGCTGCTCGAGGATCTGTGTCACGGCAGGCAGTATCAGGTGGAACCGGCCGTCGGAGGACCGTCCGTGGGGATCTACGGTGGTGCGAAGATAGCATCTGCGTATGGTGGTCATGCCGGACCTGTCGCCGAGGACCGCGCCATAGGCCGCCATGACCTCTATGAGGCAGGGGTTCCTCCGCTCCGACGGCATCCATGTAAGGGGGCCCGGCGAGACTATCTCCATGGAGTCGTCGTTAACCATCACGGTTATATCCTCATCCGAGGAGTAGTCGCGGTAGAGGACAGCGTTCATCACGGACTCCGTCACAGCCATGCGCGGGAACCTGCTCACGGGCACCTTCGAACCTTCGAGCATGGCACGGGGATTCATGCCGTCGAGGGCCTCCAGGGCACGCGGGGCATGGGTTATCACCGAGCCGGTAACCCTTGAAGAGCCGCCGGGTCCGAGTATCGTTATCCCCCATGGACATTGGTCGGAGAGCAGAAGAGACAGGTTGCTGTCCCCTCCGTCCTCTGCCGGTGGGATTATGATCCTCGCCTTCCCATGGCGCGCGCAATGGTCGTTCACACTGCGGAAGGTTAGTCCGCTCCTGCCGCAGGACAAGCCCTCATACCGACATTCCATGAATTAGTATAAGGGTATAGAATTTAAGTTTACTTCCTTATGAACTAATATATGTTCGTCAACCAGCAAATGAGCATCGGTATCCTCCATGATACTTCACCGGCTAAATAATCGCTAAACGATTACAATCACGGGTGTTAAAAATGGTAAGCATACCTGAGAAAGTACTGCAGAAGCTGAACGGGGAGTCCGTCAAGGTTCTTGTAACCGCCGACGCCTCCGGGCAGCCTCATGCCATAGTCTGCGGCTCCATCGTCTCCCCCGCTCCTGACAAGGTCATGGTCGGGGAGATTCTGATGAAGAAGTCATCAGAGAATCTCAAGGCCAACCCCAAGGCATCCTTCATCGTTGCTGCAGGGATGGAGGCCTACACGATCGATGTCGCCAATCCCGTCCGCATCGCCGAGGGCCCCGTCCTCGACGGCATGAACGAGAAGCTGGCCGCCATCCACCTGAAGGCGTCCGCTGTCTGGATGTTCGACGTCACGGCGGTCTACGACCAGGGAGCAACTCCCGCGGCGGGAACCAAGATCGCATGATCAAACCGCCCCGCCTCGGAGGCGGGGCATCCTTCCTATACCCATTTTATAACGACTCGTCCATTACATCCGCATGGATGCATCGGAGATTACCACGTGGATCGCCGACAACCTTCCGGAAACGCTGCTTCTTATAGGCGGCATTCTGGCCATGGTTATCGCGATCACGTACGTCAAGGACAAGGACTCCGGGAAGTACAAGTTCATGACCGCCCTGGGGTTCATCTTCGGGGTAGTGATGGCTTTCGAGGCGATGTCTTTCTACGGGCAATGGCAGATGGTGACGTCGATAATAATATCGTTAGCCGCATTCACGCTGATAATCAGGCCTTTCCGCGAGGTACATTTCGCGATAATACTGGCCCTTCTGGTCATGGCCCTGGTGTACATAGCCATGGGAGGACTCGCAGGCGTCATGCTGTTCGACAGCATAGACCTCACATTCCTGTCTGAGGGCTGGCCGAGAATCATAGTAGCGTTCCTGGCTGGTGCGGTAATCTACATGGTCTTCAACTTTGCCGAAGCGATAGTGAAGCTGTTCGGCAAGATACTCAACTGGTGGCCGCTCCTCCTGCTTCTCGGATTGTTCTGCATCGCAGAGGGGGCATGTATGCTGATGGGCTACGGGTCCATCACGGACTACTTCAACCAGGTGTGAACTGGATAAGCTTTAAATCACATGAGTAAATGAGGGGAAAGAGTGGGCTCGTGGCTTAGCCAGGATATAGCGCTGGCCTTCTAAGCCAGACGCCCCGGGTTCGAATCCCGGCGGGCCCGCCAAGGATGCACGTCTGACGGCATTCAAGGAAGGATCAACCATGAAGAGAAGCTCGCGCGCCTGGAAGAAACGCGGCAACCAGCGTTGGAAATGGCGCAAGAAGAAGATGAGAAGAAGAAAGAGAGCAGCGAAGATGCGCAAGAAGTGATCGCTACCTGCTATCACACTCACCCGGGGGTATAGGCTAACCTGGCAGACTGGTGGGCTCCAGTTATTGAGAGTGATTGAAAATGGGTTTGCTGACAGTTGATGACTAACTGGAGCGATGACTCATTGATTCCGCGGGGGGTAGCTCCCCCCGTAGTGGAAACCCGCTGACGAGGGTTCAAATCCCTCTGCCCCCACCTTGCGCTTCTTCACTGAGCTCTTGCTCTGGCACCTCGGTGCCAAACTCCTTATTTCCCTTCTCAACAAGTCGGATCATCAATCGGATGGATGTGTTGCGCTTCACATCGATTCGTTTTCAGAAGTATGGGATCCGCCGATATCGGGCGGCGGTGCCCGTTGTAAGAGGGGTTCTCCCCTCAGTTTTTGAAGCTGTGTATGGGTGCGGGAATCCTGCCGCCACGGTTGACGAAATCGGCGCAGCCGTAGCCGTTGACAGGCATTATCCCTGCATCGCCCAGCAGACCGCCGAACTGGACCCTGTCGCCGACATCCTTCCCGATGACGGGTATGATCCTCACGGCCGTGGTTTTTTGGTTCACCATTCCGATCGCCATCTCATCCGCGATGATTCCTGCGATTGTGGTCGAAGGGGTGCTTCCCGGTACGGCGATCATGTCAAGTCCGACGGAGCACACGCATGTCATCGCCTCGAGCTTCTCCAGTGTGAGGGCACCGATCTCGGCTGCTTCGGCCATCGACCTGTCCTCAGTCACAGGTATGAACGCCCCGCTGAGCCCTCCGACATAGGAGGAGGCCATGACCCCACCCTTCTTTACCTGGTCGTTCAGGATTGCGAGGGCGGCCGTGGTCCCCGGGGCTCCGCACCTCTCCATCCCCATCTCCTGGATGATGTCGGCGATGGAGTCGCCGACCGCCGGGGTGGGGGCAAGGGAAAGGTCTACGATGCCGAACGGGACGTCCAGCCTTCTGGAGGCCTCCTTCGCGAACAGCTGGCCAACCCTGGTGACCTTGAACGCAGTCTTCTTTATGGTCTCGCACAGGACCTCGAAGCTCTGGCCCCGGACCTTGGACAGGGCGTTGTTGACGACCCCCGGCCCGCTGACACCCACGTTGATCACGCAGTCGGCCTCGGTCACGCCATGGAACGCCCCTGCCATGAACGGGTTGTCGTCCGGCGGGTTGCAGAACACGACCAGCTTGGCGCACCCTATCGAATCCCTCTCCTTCGTGGCCTCGGCCGTCTTCACGACGATGTCCCCCATGAGCCTGACAGCGTCCATGTTGATCCCAGTCTTGGTGGATCCGAGGCTTATGGACGAGCATACCCTCTCAGTGCAAGCGAGGGCCTCGGGTATGGACTCGATGAGGTTCATGTCCGCGGGGGTCATCCCCTTCTGGACCAGGGCGGAGTATCCGCCGATGAAGTTGACCCCGACCTTCTCGCCGGCCTTGTCCAGGGTCTTGGCGATCTTCACGAAGTCGGAGGGGCACCTGCATGCGGCTCCCCCGATGATGGCGATCGGTGTCACGGAGACCCTCTTGTTAATGACGGGGACGCCGTATTCCAGCCCGATCTCGTCGCCGACCTTCACGAGGTCCTTCGCCTTCTCGGTGATCTTGGCGTAGATCTTGTCGCACAGGGTGTCGATGTCAGGGTCGATGCAGTCCAGGAGGCTGATGCCCATGGTTATGGTCCTGACGTCGAGGTTCTCGTGGGAGACCATCTCGTAGGTCTCGAACACCTCCTTCAGCTCTACCATGGGATCAGATCCTGTGCATCATGTCGAAGATCTCCTCGTGCATGGCCTTGATGACGCATCCGACCCTCTCGCCCACGGCGTTGAGCCCTGCGGCCATCTCGTCAGAACTCCCGGTGTATCCGGATGTATCGACCACGAGGATCATGTTGATGTACTCCTGGACGGTGGTCTGCTTGATGTCCAGGATGTTTATGTTGTTCTCCGCGAAGAAGTTGCATACCGCAGCTATTATCCCAACGTGGTCCTTGCCCACGAGCGTGACTACTGTTCTGTTCATTGGCTCACCTTGATGCTCTGCTTCATGAGCGCGTATTCCAGGGAGTCCACCAGCGCGATGAGACTCGCCTCTATGACGTTCTCCGACACGCCTACCGTGGTCCAGCTGTCCATCCCGTCCGTGCTGCGCATCAGGACGCGGACGTTGGCCGCGGTAGCGGACTTCTCGTCGATCACACGCACCTTGTAATCCGTAAGGCGTACCCCCGCCAGATCGGGGTAGAACTTGGCCAGGGCCTTCCTGAGGGCGTTGTCCAGGGCGTTGACGGGTCCGTTCCCGTCCGCAGAGGTCTGCTCCATGTTGCCCTCCCTGTCCTTGACCTTGACGCTCGCCTCGGAGTCCATGTCGAGGCCCTGGCGCTCGTCTATGAATATCCTGAACCCGGCGACCTCGAAGCTCTCCTCGAGATCCCCGCGGAGCCTCTTCACCAGGAGCTCGAAGCTGGCGTCCGCCCCTTCGAATTGGTACCCCTTGGACTCCATCTCCTTCACCTTGGCGGCGATCTGCGACCCGTCGTTCCCGGGCTCGAGCCCGAGCTCCCTGAGCTTCTGGGCGATGTTGGAGCGGCCCGCCATGTCGGACACGAGGACCCTGCGGGAGTTCCCGACGCTCTCCGGGGGCACATGCTCGTACGTGCGCGGGTCCTTCGCCAGCGCGGACACGTGCATGCCGCCCTTGTGAGCGAACGCCCTGTCGCCGACGTAAGGCATCCCGGCTCCAGGGGCCATGTTCACGATCTCCCCGATGTACTTGGATAGCGCCGTGATGTCCCGCAAGTTGGCGGACACCTCGGCCCCCATCTTCATGGCCATGTTCGGGACCACGGTGCACAGGTTGGCGTTTCCGCACCTCTCGCCTATGCCGTTGACGGTCCCCTGGACCATTGTGCATCCGGCCTCCACGGCGGCCATGGAGCAGGCCGTGGCAAGGTCCGAATCGTTGTGGCAGTGGATGCCGAGAGGGACCGACGCAGTGGATGCGGCATCCTCCACAGCCGAGCGGATGAACTCGGGAAGGCTCCCGCCGTTGGTGTCGCAAAGCACCAGCCACTCGGCACCTCCGCGCTCCGCCGCCTCGAGGGATGCTATGGCGTATTCCCTGTTCGAACGGTAGCCGTCGAAGAAGTGCTCCGCGTCGAACATGACCCTCTTGCCGGAATCCCTCAGGTAGCGGACGCTGTCCTCGATCATCGCGAGGTTGTCCTCGAGCGGGATCCTCAGGGCGTCGGTGACCTGGAAGTCCCATGACTTCCCGAAGATGCAGCACCACTCCACGGGGCAGGCGGCAAGGGCCATGAGGTTGGGGTCCTCGGACGGGGGGATCCCGTGCCGGCGCGTGCTGCCGAATGCGGTGAGCGCGGCCTTCTTCAGATCCAGTCTGCTGGCCTTGGCGAAGAACTCGTCATCCCTCGGGTTGGACCCCGGCCAGCCCCCCTCCACGAAGTCCGCTCCGAAGGAGTCGAGCCTGTTCAGGATGTCCAGCTTGTCCTCGCAGGAGAACGATACGCCCTCGGTCTGGGCGCCGTCCCTCAGGGTGGTGTCGTATACCACGACCCTCATCTTCGGTTTCTCCTTTCGTCCATTATCGCGATGAGGTCGCTGAGTATGGCGGAGGCAGTCTCGATTCTCCCCGCACCGCGACCTGTGATGGTGATCGGCCCGGCCAGGTCCGCCTGTATGAGTGCCGTGTTGAGGGTTCCCGATATGCTCAGGGGATGCCCTTTGGGCACCAGCCTGGGGCCGACCTCCAGCCTCGTCTCCGAGATCTCGCCGATCAGCCTTATGACCATGTTCCTGGAGGCGGCCATCGCGACCGCCTCGTCGGTTATGCCGGTTATGCCGGTGATCTTGACGTCGTTGAATGTCACGTTCCTGCCGAAGATCGAGTTGGCCAGGATGGCAACCTTGCAGGCGCTGTCGTAGCCTTCGATGTCGTTGGTGGGGTCCGTCTCGGCGTATCCCATCTGCTGCGCCTCCTTGAGGGCCTGCTCGAAGGGTTGTCCCTTGTCCATCTTGCTGAGGATGAAGTTGCAGGTGCCGTTGAAGATCCCGCGGATGGAGGAGATCCTCTCCCCTTTCAGGTTCTCATGGCACAGGTTGATGATTGGCATCGCACCTGCGACCGACCCCTCGAACCGCAACTTGCACTTGTTCTTCCTGGCCAGGGAGATCAGCTCGCAGAACTTCAGGGCGAGGGGGCCCTTGTTCACAGTGATGACGTCCTTCCCGTGATTCAGGGCGTAGGTGATGTTGACGAGGCCGGCCCCGCCGGTCTTGACGTCGGTGGGGCTCACCTCGACCAGGATGTCGTACTCGGCCTGCTCCAGCACCGCCGTCGAGTCGGTGTAGCTCTCGTCGCCCACCCTGCCGGATCCCTTCTTTCTCGCCACGAGGTCCAAGGGCGCTATCCCCTGGGGGGCGAGGATGAAAGTCCTGGAGTCCATGGCGCCCGTGACGATCACGGGCTCGCCGTATCTGTCGAGGAAGAACTGGGCACGGTCAGCCAGAACTTCGCATAGCCCCTGGCCGACGGTTCCGAATCCGCAGATGAAAACCCTCATTTCAGACACCCCTCACATAGGTGATTCCAGCGTCCCTGCATTCCGCGCTGAGGAAGCCGTCCAGCAGGTCGAGGTCCTCGAGATTCCTGACTTTGACGGATATCATACCGGACTTCTTGTCCGAGGAAGAGGATCTGGACGAGTACCTTACATCCACGTTGTCCAGGGTGACGATCTCAGATGCCCTTCTGATCAGTCCCTCTATGTAAAGGGCGTCTATCTTCCCGATCAGCAGGTAGTCCATCGTGTACGTCTGATACACGGAGCCGAGCTTTGAGATGATGATGTCCTTGGACTTCCAGATGTTCTTGAGCTGCTCGAGCTGCTCCTGGCTGTCCACCTCGAACGTGATGTTGATGCATATCCTGTGGTTGACTATGCGTTCGCGGTCGTGCATGACCCCCATGATGTTTCCGTCCACCAGGGAAATGGGCTCGATGGAGCCCACGAGTTGACCGGGCAGGTCCTTGACGAATAGCTCAGCGTTGACTATCATGGGAAGCACCTTGGATGCGCCTCTAACCAGCTTTTAATATAAAAACGCGCGCGAGATGCCATCGGGTGTCCCTCATGAAGCGATGGAAGAAAGGAATGGCGCCGAGAGGGAGATTTGAACTCCCGAGGGATATGCTCCCACGAGCTTTCCAGGCTCGCGCCTTACCGGGCTGGGCCATCTCGGCTTTTGTGAATTGGGGGAATCGGTCATCTAATTAAAAGCTTTGGATTCCCCAGTCGATGTCGCGACGGAAATCCTCCAGATGGCGGCGCACCTCGCGCGCTTCGGCGAGCTTGTCCGTGTCCGCAGTGAACACCGACACGCCCGCCTCCGTCCCGCAGTCGGCAATCACGTCCCCATAGGGGTCGAGGCCCCTGGAGCATCCGTGCATGTCGAGTCCGTTCGCCGGCCCGATGTTGTTGGAGTAGGCCGTGTAGGTCACGTTCTCCAGTGCCCTGGCAGGCAGGATGCGGTCCAGGAACGGCTTCGACTGGACCGCGGAGGCCGCCGCGCATATGTTCACGGAGGAGCCAGCCAGAGAGCATCCGTGGAGGATCTCGGGGAAGAATATGTCGTAGCAGACGCACATGCCGAACAGCATCCCATGGTACGACCCAATTCCCGGGGAGTATCCGGGGGCGAAGCCCTCCTCTGAGTAGATCCCGAAACGTGCCAGGTGGGTCTTGTCGCAGTACGTGTCGCCATCGGGGCTGAGGAACAGCAGGGAGTTGTAGGTCATGTCGAGCTCGTATCTCGGGACTCCGATGGCCACGGCCTTGTCGAGCATCCTGCACTTGTCCGAGATCTCCCCGACGCACGCTTCCACATCGTCCCTGATGCCGTCGCACGGCGTCCCGTACCCCACAAGGAACATCTCCGGGAAGACGAGCACGTCCGCCTCCACCTCGTCCAAGCATCTCAGAACCGTTCCGGCGTTAGCTGACGGATCCCCGGGAACCGCTTCGTACTGGCACAGGCCAACGTCCACGCGCATGGACGGGCATGCCCGCACGCGCAGATAAACGATTCGCACACGCGCGTGTCAAGTTTTTTATGCCGATGCCAGGATTACCGTCTGATGATCGGAGCCAAGATCCCAAACATCACTAAGGACGATGTCGATTTCCTCATCGGTTTCATAAGGAAGACCGTCGAAGAGACGGGATGCAAGGGCGTAGTCATAGGGATCAGCGGCGGCATAGACTCCGCCACGGTCACCAAGCTCTGCGTCGATGCCATAGGTCCCGACAAGGTGCTCAACGTGTTCATGCCCTCCAGGGTCACCCCCGCCGAGGACTACAAGGTCACAGCGGAGCTCTGCTCGATGTGGGGCACCGAGTACAAGGTGGTGGACATCCAGCCTGCGGTCGATGCCCTGGCCGCGGTCCTGCTCACGGGGAAGGAGACCCCCCTGGAGAGGGGCAACATTTCCGCCAGGTGCAGGATGATCGTCCTGTACAATCTGGCCAAGAAGAGGGATTCCATAGTCATGGGCACATCCAACCAGAGCGAGATGATGATGGGATACTTCACCAAGTTCGGCGACGGGGCATGCGACGCCACCCCCCTGGCAAACATGTACAAGACCGAGGTTAGGCAGATCGCCAAGATCATCGGCGTCCCCGACGACATCATCGCCAAGCCCCCGTCCGCCGGCCTGTGGGAGGGTCAGACGGACGAGTCCGAGATGGGCATAACTTACAACGACCTCGACGGCATCCTTTACGACATGGAACAGGACAAGACCGATTCGCAGATCGCGGCGGACACCGGCCTGACCAAGGAGAAGGTGGCGGAGATCCGCAAGCAGGTCGAATCGATGGAGCACAAGAGGCTTCCGCCGATGCGTCCCAGCGATTTCTGACAGAATTCGAGGCAAACACGATTCAAATCGGGGTCTGACGATAGAAAAGTATATTAATGACATCGTCATGCTCCGTCTTACTGCTCCTGTAGTGTAGCGGCCAATCATGAAGCCCTCTCGAGGCTTCGACTCGGGTTCAAATCCCGACGGGAGCACTATCTTCTTTCCTTACTTATCGAACCATCGATTCTTGTCCATTCTGTTGCAAAACCGATCCAGGTCGATTGCGCACATCCCTATTGCCAACTCGATTGTAAGAACCCATTCGGTTCCCGCAGAAAACGGCTACGGGTCGATTCAATCGTAGCCTGAAGGATGGGGCGGGCTGTGCAGCCCTGTGTTTAGTCAGAACGGGAGGGTCTCCTTCCCATGCTGCTCAGCGAGGATCTCGGCGAATGCGGTGTACATCGCGGAGGCTCCGCACACCAGTCCCACGACCCCTCCTGCGGTGACGATGGCGTCTACCCCGGCGAGGTTGCCCGCGGAGAGCAGGAAGAACGTGACGGTCAGCGTGGCGAACACCACGGTGGTGGACCTCCTGCCGTTCAGAGTCCCCATGAGGAGGAACAATGTCAGTACACCCCACAGGAACAGCCATACGCCGAGCGTCTCAGGGGATCCAGACATCCCTTCGATCCCGGCGTGAGTCGTCACGAAGGTCATCCAGAACAGTCCGTACAGGGTGAAGGCGACAGTTCCGAAGGTGTTGCCGTTCCTGTATTCCATGATCCCGGCGACAATCTGCGCTATGCCTCCCACGAACACGCCCATGGAGAGCGTCACCCAGTCGAGTGCCAGGATCCCCCCGGCGTTGTGCAGCGAAAGAAGCACAGTGGTCATCCCGAATCCCAGGAGCCCCAGAGGGGCGGGATTCGCCATCTTGGTCGGCTTGTACTCGTCGGCCATGCGGGGACAATCCCGGGAAGGTATATAATGTTATCAATCGACGAACATATATGACGTCGTTCGTCGAATGACAACGGTTTCAGGCGCCGGATGCAGCCGGGGACGAGGCTGCAACGCCTCCGTCGGATGCTCCCCAGCATTCGTACCTCAGGAGCAGAGCGGCCATTATGATGACAATTACCGATCCGATGTTGTGGACCAATGCCCCGGCGACAGGCCCCATGAGGCCGAGCACCGCCATGACCATGGCAATCGAATTGAGCACGATGGAGAACGCGATCCCGGCCTTGATCGTCAGGAGCGTCCTTCGGCTGAGCCTCACGACACCCACGAGCTTCGACACATCGTCATCTACGAACACTATGTCCGCGGATTCCGTGGCCATCTCGTTCCCTATGCCACCCATGGCTATCCCGACGTCCGCGCGCTTCAGAGACGGCGCGTCGTTAATTCCGTCGCCCACCATGCACACCGTATGTTCCTTCTCCAAGGAGGATACCGTCTCAAGCTTGTCCTCGGGCAGACACTCCCATACGACCTCGTCCATGTCGAGCTCCGACCCTATCCGCCTGGCCACATGCTCGCTGTCCCCCGTCAGCATGACAGTCCTAATGCCCAGGCTCTTCAGCGAGGCCACCGCCTGTGCTGAACCGTCCTTGACGGTGTCCGACAGGAGGGCGAACCCCACGGTCCTCCCATCGATCCCCGCGAGAACGACGGTGACGCCCGCATCCCTGGCCTCCTCTGCGGCCGATACTGTGGCCTCGAGGTTGTCGGGGCACAGCTCCCTCATGAGCTGCGCGTTCCCGGCCGCGACTCTCCTGCCGTCCACTATGCCGGACACGCCCTTCCCCGGGATGTATTCGAACTCCGCCACATCGAACCCGCGGCGATCGAATCCCTTGGCGATGGCCACGCCCAGGGGATGCTCGGAGCGGGATTCCACAGATGCCACCAGGGCGCTGAGCTCGTCTGCGTCCAGTCCCTCCGTTGTCGAGCGGAACCCGTGGCAAACGACTTCCCCCTTGGTCAGGGTGCCCGTCTTGTCCATGAGTAGGACGTCGACAGATGCCATGCTCTCGACCGCCCCACCGTCCTTCACCAATATCCCGCGCTTGGACATGTTGCCTGCGGCGGCCATTATGGCTGTCGGTGTGGCAAGGATCAGCGCGCAGGGGCAGAACACCACCAGGACGGTGACGGAGCGGTACACGTCCATCGTGGCAATGTAGCTCAGTATGGCGACGGTAAACGCTATGATCACTATGTACACGGCCCATCTGTCCGCCGTGCGGACGACCTTGGACCTGCCCGCGTCTGCGCTCTCGATTATCCTGGCCATCCTGGCTATGGTCGTGTCCTCTCCGATCCTGTCGACCTCGACGTCGACAGACCCGAACATGTTGACCGTTCCCGAGGACACCCTGTCCCCCGGCCCCACATCCACGGGAACAGATTCGCCCGTGAGTATCGAGTTGTTGACGGACGAAGTGCCTGACACGATGACTCCGTCCACAGGTACGACCTCTCCCGGGACCACTCTGGCTATATCCCCGATCCTTAGGTCCTCCACATCCACAATTTCCTCGCGAGAGCCTCTCAGGACCCTGACGGTGGTGGGCTTCAGGCCGACGAGTCTCATGATCCCTGCGTTGGCGCGGTTCACCGTCGCCTCCTCCAGGAACGACCCTATCTGCATGATTATGGCTATCTCGGCGGCGGCATCGTACTCGCCGATGTACACCGATGCAACTATCGCCACGGACACCAGGACGTCAGCGGTGATGTCGTGTTCCTTCACCACCCCCACGATCGCGCCCCAAACGATGGGTACGCCGCATATCAGTATCGGTACGAACACCGAAGGCCAGAGTGACTCGTCGGAAAAGGATGCCAATAGGCATGCCGTGCCGACGACTATGCAGATGAATGGTATCTTTTGCTCCAGGATCGCATCCTTCACCAAGGACAGGCTAACCACCTTCTGCATACCCCTATGGGGTAGGGGTACATATACCCTATGGGGGTATGCCGGCGAACCGTGGTCAGATTCTTGAGAACTGTTCTATGACCTTTGTGAACTCGGCTATGGTCTTCTCGGGATCCCCGTGTTCGATGCCATCCCTGACGCAGTGCTGGATGTGTCCCTCCATGATTATCTGCCCGACCTTGTGCAGGGCGCTCTTGACAGCATTTATCTGGACGATGATGTCCTCGCACGGCACATCCTCGTCTATCATGCGGTCAATGGCGGAGATCTGTCCCGAGATCTTCCTGAGCCTGTTGTGGAGGTTATCGGAGTCCATGCACTGCTTCATGCGGACTGCGAATGGGATACAGGATTAAAACGATGCCCCTGGGGGGTAGGGCGGGGACCGCCCCCCCCCCGCTCATGCAGGGATTCTTTTCCTGTCCGACTTGGTTTTGATGAGGGACAAGACAATGGTCGCCGCGAGAACGACGAGTATGAACCCGAGGGACAGTGCTATCGGTATGTCCACGAACTGGTGTGCCAGCAGTTTGAACGCGACGAATGCCAGTATGATCCCGAGACCGTACTTGAGGTAGCACAGGGAGTTCAGTCCGCCCTCGATGACGAAGAACAGGGACCTCAGGCCGAGCACAGCGAATATGTTGGATGTGTAGAGTATCAGCGTGTCGGGCGTTGTGTTGGTGTAGATGGAAAGCACCGCGGGTATGGAGTCCAATGCGAAGACGACATCCGTCAGCTCTATGACCACTATGCAGAGGAACAGGGTGGTGACCATCCTTCTTCCGTTGACCTTCACCAGCAACTTCCCGCGAGAAGCCTCATCGTCAACGTAATCGAAGCGGTTCTTCATGTAGCGGGCAATCTTGTTTTCCTTGTTTCCATCATCTCCGCGGAGGGTCTTGATGGACACGTAAAGCAGGATTACTCCGAAGACGTACAGGAGCCAGTTGAACCTCTCCAGAAGCTCCACTCCGGCGAATATGAAAATCGCGCGCAGCACTATGGCACCGGCTATGCCGTAGAAGAGGGCCTTGTGCTGGTCCTCATCTCTGATTCCGAAATATGCGAACAGGATGAGGAAGACAAACAGGTTGTCCACGCTCATCGCCTTCTCGATGGTGTACGCGGTGTAGTACTCCATCGCCTTTTCGGGCGTGGTGACGAAATACACCAGAACCCCGAATGCTAGGGCTATGCCTATCCAGACGATCGTCTGGAGTATGGCGCTCTTCATCGGGATCTTGTGCGATTTTCTGATCGATGCGAACTCGATGATGAGGAGGATGGCGACGATGGCGATGAAGACGTACCATAACGAGCTTTCATCCATGCCTCCTCCCAATCTGCCTTAGATATAAAGAGTTGTCCAAAATAGTCGTGAAGGTAACGAATGAGGGGGGATGCCCCCTCGGTTTCAGTGGGTGTGCGGGAAGCACAGCGTGAACAACAGTATCAGAACAAGTCCGACGATCACGAGGCCGATGGACCTGACATCGTCCCCCTTGCGGTGGAACGCCTCCGGGAGCATGTCGCAGACCGTGACGTACAGGAACGTTCCGGCTGCGAAGGCCAAGGGGATCCCGGTGAGGCCTTCCGTGGATATCCCGGAGAACAGTCCGAAGAACAGCAGGCCGGCGACGGGGGTGATAAGCGCGAATGCGAACAGGCGGTTTATCGCCTGTCTGTTGGAATAGTCTGTGAGGACCATCGTGGATGAAAGCGAGAACAGTACCACGAACTTGTGTATGCACATTCCGACGGTTGTGAGCAGCCCGACCTCCTCCCCTGCGAGGAAGGCCGCGGCAAGGGCGAGGCCGTCGCAGGCGGCGTGGACGGAGAGTCCTATGAACGAGGATATGGATGTGAGCTTATGGCTGTGGGCCTCCTGGCAACACTGGCAGTCGCAGGTGCACATGTGGCGGTGCTTCAGATAGGTCTCCACGGCCATGATCATGACGAATCCGGCTGCAAGGGCATAGCAGAACTCATGGATGTCGAATCCGCCGTCCTCGCATTCGTGGATGGCTTCCGGCAGCAATAGGAAGAACAGCAGTCCCAGGAAGATGCCCGCGCTCAGCGCCAGCAGCAGGTGGGCCTGCCTGTCGGAAAGGTCCCTGACCCTCGGTAGGACAGCCCCCACCATGGATACCACGATGAGGAGGAGGGCGTACAGGATGAATGTGAATACTGCGTCCATGCGGTCGCGTTCGATTTGATGTTATTAAAATATTGGCAGAAGGTTATTAACATATGCCCAAGATATCATTGGAATGTTAATAAGGTGGAACCATGGGCATAGTCAGCATATCACTGAACGAGGACAACCTGGCAGCTCTCGACACGATTCAGAAGGCATACGGCCTCTCAGGAAGGTCGGAGGCCGTCCGTAGCGCCATAAACGCCGCCCTCATGGACATAAAGGAGCTCGAGGCAATGCAGGGCATAGTCGAGGGTGTGCTGATCATCGTCCGCGGAAACCACGCCGACCCATGGATGAGCATGATCCAGGCCAGGTACGAGCAGCACATCAAGACGCAGATGCACTCGCATCTCCAGAACCACAAATGTCTGGAGGTCATGGTCATATCGTGCGAGGCGGAGGTCCTGTCCGGCATGCTCAGGGAGATACAGTCCGAGGGGAAGGCGGACTATGTGAAGTTCGTCAGGGGATGACCTTCATACATCCCTTATAAAGAAATGCGCGATTGATGCTCCCTTTTTAGCTTGTACGTTTACTTTTTATAATCATAATGCATACAAGCTATCGGATGGGATGTGCATGAGTGATAGCTCACGCGATAATGGTAGCAACGGCTCTCTAAAGAGCCTCAAGGGCCGCCTTCAATCGAGGCAGGGCTTCGATACGGCAGGACTCAAGAAGAGTTTCAACCACCTCTCGGGTGTGACGAAGAACATGGGGAGCACCCTGCAGCACATGTTCTCGAAGTCCGATTCGAGCGTATACTCGGAAGGAGTGCGCGAACTGGACAAGTACGGTTACGAGAAGTACAACATCGAGGACGAGAGCGAGATCTTCATTTCGAAGGTCCCGGACAGGGCCATGTTCAATGACGGGGAGCCTCTGATGGTCAGAGCGACGGGCGGCAACTTCGTCGGCTCGGTCGACACGAAGCCCAGCGAGGTGTTCGATGATGTGATCGAGTCCCCGAAGGAGTCCACAGGCAGATTCTCAAACGTCGTGCGCGGGACAATGAAGGAGACAGAGTACCACGCCACCGTGGGGGTCAACAACGACGGCGTTATCACGCCGGTCGTGGACAACTCGTTCCTCTCGAAGATGTCCAAGGGCGCAGCTCCGAAGCAGGTGGAGGTCCCCGAGCACGAGAACGTGTTCATAGAGCTTCAGGACGAGGAGGCTTCGGCCGCTCCGGAAGATGTGCCTGAAGAGATTCCTGCAGCACCCGCTACGCCTATGGAGCAGGCCAGTGCCGAGCCTGCGGAGGCCGAGGTCCCCGAGGTCGTGGAAGAGCCCTCGTACGACAACTCGTTCCTCTCGAAGATGTCCAAGGCACCTGCCGTCGAGAGGGATTCGAGCAGGCATATAGAATTCATAATAGACCCTGAGGAGGAGACCATCGAGGAAGCGGCCGACGACGTCCAGGAGGCAGACTCCGACGAGGACTACAGCTGGATCTTCGAGGATGACGACGAGGTGGACGCTGTCCCCGAGGATGCCCCCGTCATTGGATCCATCGAGGCCAATGCCGCGGACGTGTCGGAAGAGGAGGTCTCCGGGTTCTGCGAATTCGACGACTCACTGGAGGTCGGATCCGAGGACTACTACGACTTCTCCGCAGACGATGGCCTGGTCGAGCAGGCGGATGTCTCCGAGGGCGAGGTCGCAGAGGTCGAGGACGTTCCTGCAGTGACAGGATTCGTCGAGGCCGTGGAGGCCGCAGATGCGGAGACTCCCGTCGAGGAGGCTGTCTCTGAGGATGCTCCTGTTGAGATGGAGATTGCGGCCGATGAGAGCATCGAGGAGTCCTTCGAAGCCACCGAGGCCGAGGACGTTCCTGCAGTGACAGGATTCGTCGAGGCCGTGGAGGCCGTCTCCGATGACATCCCGGCAGTGACCGGTTTCGTCGAGATGGAGCCCGCGGATGCAGAGGCTCCCGTCGAGGAGGCCGTGTCCGAGGACCTTCCTGTTCAGGATGTCATTGACGAGGAGATGGCTGAGTCCCCCGAGGTTCCTGCAGAGGAGGCTCCCGCGGAGCCTGCACCAGTAGAGGTCATGAGGCTCCCGGGCATGATAGAGGGGCTGAAGGCCGAGGGAAACGAGCCCTCGTCAGAGAGCGAGTCCTCGGATATGATCGCAGAGTCCGTCCAGATGGAGGTCGCCGAGACCTGTGTCGAGGCCGCTCCAGCACCCACGCCGAAGGCAAGTGTGTTCGAGGCGGATGGCGAGGCTCTGCCGCCTCTCAGCGATCCCGTGGTCAAGCGCCCGAGGACGGTACGTTTCAGATTCAGCAACGGCGTTCTTCAGAACGTCGAGCCCGAGAAGGTCGAGCCCAGGGAGGAGCTCCGCGACCCTTTAGCCTGAAGGGTCACCGCACCCTCCTCGAATCCAAGCCGACGGACGTTGCGGACAAGGTTCGCGACGTGATGCTGTTTACAGTCCCCGGCTTGATAGATGTGGAGGAAGACCCGATAGTTGAACCGGACGCTGTAATGGCGGATGACGGCTGCGCGGGCCGCTTCGCCAAAGCGTTCATGAAGGACGAAGTCCCCTGGATGGACCTCAGGAACGAGGTCCTGGACATGATGCTCCTGGCTGTGCCGGAGCTTTGCGTCGACGCAGACGATGCAGTCTTCGAGGACATTCAGATCCCATACGACGGAATGGAGAGCTGCTGGGCGGAACCCCAAGATGCTCCGATCCCGGAGCACCCGAGCGTCTCCGTCGGGGTAGCGATGCTCGCCTCTCCAGCGGAGCAGGCAATGCTCGCTGCACCTGCCCTCCCACACCTCATCGAGGCCCCGTCGGACCTGCCGGTGGCTGAAGAGCCCGAGCAGGTACCTGAGACGGTTCCGGAACCCTGTGTCCAGATTCCGTCCGAAGACGGGGATGCGGCGGTAGAGTATGCACCCATCCCGTCAGAAATGCAGGACGTTGCATCGGCGGATGCAGCGGTCTGCGAGCCGCAGCCCGTCCATACGGACGTGGCATGCGAGGAAATCACTGTGATTTCGCCAGCAGAGGACTGGACAGAGTCATTCCAGACCGAAGCGGAGGCGACCATCACCGAGAACGACCCCGCAGTCAGATTCTCCTTCGGACCCCAGGAGGTCCCCAGGGGAGGCTGGAGGGTCTGCTTCTCGTTCTAAGCGTAGAGAATGCACATCCAAGAAAACCGGGTCCTGGCCCATTACCGTCCGGCGCACTAGCGCCGGACGGGTAACAATAACACGCCAACCTTCGATGAGAAGGTGCTTACATCTTTTATAGATAGATAAGGTACGGGGCGCATGGATTTGCTTCAGCTGCTACTGGCGCTGACCGTTCTGCTGGTCATGGCGCGTATCGGTTCGGCAATATTCTCCAGATTCGGCCTCCCCGGGCTGATCGGTGAGATCCTGATGGGTATTGTTATAGCCAACATCATCGTCGGGGACTGGTCCTTCATGGAGGATGCTCTGGGCATTGTGCTCCCGGATCCGATTACAGACCCGAACGATGCGGGCAGTAGCATCTATCAGGTCGTCTATGCCTTCGCCGAGCTCGGCGTAATATTCCTGCTCTTCACGGTGGGATTGGAGACGAAGGTCAAGGACCTTATGAACTCAGGAAAGGCGGCGCTCCTCTGTGCGATATTCGGAGTGGTGGTGCCTTTCGTCCTCGGTTTCGCGCTAATCATGGGAACGGAGGGCAACATGAACCATGCGCTGTTCCTCGCCGCCGCTATGGTCGCGACCTCTGTGGGGATAACGGCCAGGATAATCAAGGACATGCGCCTCATGGACACCCGCGAGGCCCGCATCATCATCGCCGCAGCCGTCATCGACGACATCCTAGGGATGATCGTCCTTGCTATCGTCAAGGGTATGGTGGAGTCCGGGGAGCTCTCCATTGCAAGCATCGCTCAGATCACTATACAGGCCGTGGCGTTCGTCCTCGTAATCATAGCCCTCTGCAAGTGGGTCGTCCCGCGCATCTACGATTACTTCGATGCCAGGAACAGGGCGCTGGCCGCAGAGGGCAAGACCCCGATGAAGGTCAACAAGCTGGCTCTTGCGATAATCGTGTGCCTGGCGATGTCCGCTCTCGCCGAGTACATCGGCCTCGCCGCCATCATCGGTGCGTTCCTCGCAGGAATGCTGTTCGCGGACCATGCATGGGAATGGGAGCTCGAGGAGAAGATCGACTCGATATCGACCTTCATACTGCCTCTGTTCTTCCTCAACGTGGGGATGCAGGTCAACCTGGGATCGCTCGCAGACGCGACGGTCATAGGCCTGGTGGCGGTCGTCATCGTACTGGCGCTCATCTCCAAGTACATCGGATGCGGTATAGGTTCGAAGATCGGGGACAAGAGTCTCGACAGGTCGTCATGCAGCATCATCGGAGTCGGGATGATGCCCAGGGGCGAGGTGGGAATAATCATCGCGTCCATCGGCCTGGGCATCGTGGTGGAGGGCCAGCGTGCGATGTCCGAGGACCTCTATGCCGTCGTTGTGCTGATGTCCGTCATCACGACGATAATAGCGCCTCCCATCCTGGCGAAGATGTTCAGGAAGAAGTACCAGGAAGAGTACAGGATCCTGCCCGAGGACAGGATCTGAAAAACCATTTCCCGCCGGATTCCCGGCGGGGCTTTCTTTTTGTTTCGATAAGCACCCTTGGAACGAGGGGGCGCCTACAGAGTTGACACTAGGGATGCGCTGCAACTGCGTTCCCGCGCCCTTCAGAGGGGTGCGAGGACGTTGAGGAGAAGTACGATGGCTATGAGGCCGATGGCGATGCCTATGACCGCGCGCGGGCTGATCCTGACTCCCTTCTCGTTCTCCGTGTCGAAGTACCTCATGAGGCCGGCGGAGGACTGGAATCCGGTATCGTTCTTTTTTGCCATGGGAAGTGGTTAACTGCGGTCCATATAAAAAGGTTACTCGGTACAGGACACGCGCTCCAGAAGGGCATGCGTGCGCCTGCATGCGCTCGGGACCGAAACCCATTTTAATATTGTGCCGATAGCTCGAGCGATTGACATGCATTGGGCAGATGTAATCGCGGAGGAGGTCGCAAAAACCTGCGACCGTCCTCTGATCGCAACAGGGATCAGTCCGACTGGTATCATCCACGTCGGCAGCCTCAGGGAAGCAATCACGGGCGAGTCCGTCCGCAGCGCCGTGGAGGCCATGGGAAAGGACGTTCGTCTCATCTACCTCATAGACTCCTTCGATCCCCTGCGCAAACGTTACGACTTCCTGCCCGAGGAGTACGAGAAGTACGTCAACATGCCCATCTCCAGGATTCCCTGCCCGTGCGGCAAGCACAGGAACTACGCCCACCACTTCGTGCAGCCCTTCCTGGATGCCGTGGACTCCCTCGGGGTCAAGTGCGAGATCATCTGGACCCACGAGCTCTACGAGTCCGGCAAGTTCGCCGAGTGCATCCACAAGACGTTCGAGAAGAGGCAGGAGATCATCAACATCCTTCACGAGGTCACCGGAAAGGAGGCCAAGGAAGACTACGCTCCCTACAACCCCATCTGCGAGAAGTGCGGAAGGTTCACAAAGCCGATCTTCGACTCGTACAGCTTCCCCTATGTGGAGTACAACTGCGTCTGCGGTCACCACGGGAAGGCGGACATACGCAAGGCGGAGGGGAAGCTCACCTGGCGCCTCGAGTGGCCCGCCAAGTGGATGGTCTTCGGAACGTCCGCAGAGCCCTTCGGCAAGGATCACGCAGCCGCCGGCGGTTCATACGATTCCGGCAAGAGGATAATCTCGGAGATTTACGGAGGCAAGGCTCCATACCCGATCCCGTACGAGTTCGTACAGCTGAAGGGAGTCGGGCAGATGCACAAATCCCTCGGATGCTCCGTCACCGGGCTCGATGCGATCAACATGACCCCTCCCGAGGTCCTCAACTACCTGTTCCTCAGGGTAAACCCCTCCAAGGCGATCGACTACGACTCTGGAATGGGAACCCTCGACATGGCGGACGAGTACGACAGGATGGAACGCCTGTACTTCGGAGGGGAATGGACCGAGTCCGAGGACAACTCCGTCAGGGCGTACATCATCGCGCAGCACAACCGCGTCCCCGAGAAGCTTCCCCTGCAGATCCCGTACCGCCACCTGGTCAACGTCGTCCAGATGGCCTCCGACTTCGACGGCGTCCTGGAGGTGCTGTCCCGTACGGAGGACATGTCGTCCGCCACGCCCTCGGACCTCGAGAGGCTCAAGAGGAGGTCGGAGTGCGTTCGCTACTGGCTCAACGGATTCGCCCCCGACATGGTCAAGTTCTCCGTGCTCCCGTCCGTGCCGTCGGACATAGAGCTCTCCATGAACGAGAAGGTATTCTTCCAGGCCCTCGTCAAGAGGATGAACGACTGCGTCTGGAACTCCGAGTCCATAACCGAGATCGTGACCGACATCGCGAAGGAGTCCCCTCTGGGGTCCAAGGGCGCGTACAAGTCGCTGTACAAGATCCTGATCGGAAAGACGGCCGGCCCCAGGCTCGGACCGTTCCTGGCCTCCATGGACCAGAAGTTCGTGGTCAACAGGCTGATCCAGGCCTCCATCTGAGGTCGGCATGGACGCAGCATCCCTGGTAGAGGGCATCAGGCCGGTCCATCTGATGGCGGTCGCCGTACTCGGGTTCGTCCTGATGCTCGCCGGGTTCCTGGCCTACGTGGCGGAGCCGCTGGATGCATACGTGGCGGTCTTCGTCTTGGGCGTCGTCCTGCTGGCAGCAGGGTACGCCGCCCTCTATTTCACCGGCCGCGAGGCATCGGTGGAGCTCGAGTGCGAGGAGGAGGACGAGGAGCGCAACGGGTTCTTCTACGTTCTCGACGAGGACTACTCCGCATACCTCGGGGACACCAAGATGGAGGATCTGACCCGGAGGGAGTGACAATGCCTGCCCTTAACGCGGACATCCTCTATATGCTGTTCAACTCGGCCAACATGAACCGCTGGAACGACCATATGCGTCCTGTGGACCTGACGGAGCTGGACAAGCAGGCGCACAAGGCGGCGATAGCATGGGTCCTGGGAAAGTTCGAGGAATCGGACGGCAATCTCATGGACTGGAGGCTCCTCATAGAGCACACGCTCTACTCCTTCATACAGAGGTCCGTGATGACGGACCTGAAGCCGCAGGTGTTCCACAGGATCGTCTCCGAGAGGAAGGACGAGGTGAACGACTTCGTCCTCTCCGAGTTCGACCGTCTCGTTCCGACGTCCGACCCGGGCTTCAGGGAACGTTTCAAGGACTACCTCGGAGGATCGAAGGACAGCCCGGAGGATGCGGTCATACGGGCGGCGCACTATCTCGCCACCAGATGGGAGTTCAACCTGATCTACGACTCCAACCGCTCGCTGTACGGGATTGACAAGACCCGCGTAGAGATAGACGAGCAGATCGGCCAGCACAAGGACCTGGTCGGTGTCCGCGAGCTGATGTCTTCCGAGGAGGCTTTCGACTTCATCGACCTCATCGGCCAGCTGAGGTTCCAGCAGCGCTGGGCCAGGACGCCACGCATCCCGCGGACGACCGTCCTCGGCCACTCGCTCCTGGTCGCCGATATGATGTACCTGAGGGACCTGGATGCCGGCAGCGACGACAGGCAGATCTACAACGACTTCTACAGCGGCCTGTTCCACGACCTGCCGGAGGTCCTGACCAAGGACGTCATATCCCCCATAAAGCTGAACGTGGATGGCCTGGCCGCCATACTGGAGCAGTACGAGCGGGATCAGGTGGAGTCCACGATCATGCCCCTCCTCAAGGAGGAGTGGCGCGAGGGCTTCAGGCGCATGGTGTACGACCCGTTCTCCGACGTGGACGATCCGGTGTACGGAAGGCGCGACGGGTCGGACCTCAAGGCATGCGACCTCATGGCCGCCTACATGGAGGCCAGCATATCGAGGCGCTACGGCGTAACATCGCAGACCCTGGAGGCCGGCGAGAGGGAGATCCGCGCTAAGCTGGAGGCCAGAGGCAAGGGGATACAGGCGGATAGGCTCATTTCGGAGCTGGACCGTGTCCTCATCTGAAATGTAGGAATAAGGGAAACGCCGGGGTGGCCCCGGCTGTTGTTTTAGAATCAGCGCCTGCCGATGATCTCCTGGCCGCGCATGTAGGGTCTGAGGACCTCGGGGATGGTGACTGTGCCGTCCTTGTTCTGGTAGTTCTCGAGGATGGCGACCATCGTCCTCGGCAGGGCGAGGCCGGATCCGTTGAGGGTATGGACGAACTCGCTCTTCAGATGGGGCTCGGGCCTGTACTTGATCCTGGCCCTCCTGGCCTGGAAATCGGTGAAGTTGCTGCACGAGGATGCCTCGAGCCAGGCGTCCTTTCCGGGGGCGTAGAGCTCCAGGTCGTAGCACTTGGAGCAGGAGAAGCTCATGTCACCGGTGCACAGCAGGAGCACCCTGTAGGGCAGTCCCAGGCCGGTGATGAGGTCCTCGGCGTTCTGCCTGAGCTCCTCTAGCCTGGCGTAGGAGTTCTCGGGGAGGACGAAGTTGACCATCTCGACCTTGTTGAACTCGTGGACCCTGATGATCCCCTTGGTATCGGCGTGCTTCCCGACCTCCCTCCTGAAGGAGGGGAGGTAGGCGGTCCAGTAGATGGGGAGCTGGCTCTTGTCGAGGATCTCGTCCTGCAGGAGGTTCGTGATCGGGACCTCCGCGGTCGGGTTCAGGAACAGGTCGTCCTTCTCGAGGTAGTACATGTCGTCCTTCAGGTTGGGGTACTGCCCGGTGCCTATGACCGCGTTCTTGTTGACGACCACCGGCGGGAACAGCTCGGTGTAGCCCTGGTCCTGGTGGGTGTCCAGGAAGTAGTTGATGAGCGCCCTCTCCAGCCTGGCTCCGTCGCCCTTGAGGCAGTAGAAACCGCTGCCGGCGACCTTGACTCCCCTGTCGAAGTCGATGATGTCCAGGTCCTCGGCGATCTCCCAGTGCTCCTTGGGCTTGAAGTCGAAGACCCTCTTCTCCCCCTTCTCGTACACGACCACGTTGTCGTGCTCGTCCTTCCCTATGGGGACGGATTCGTGCGGGATGTTGGGGATGTTGAGCACGCATTCCTGGCGGATCACCTCGAGCTCCGCCATCCTGTCGTCGTTGGCCTTGATCCTGTCGGAGACCTCCCTCATCTCCTTGATGCGGGCGTCCTTCTCCTCCCCCTTGGGCATCTTGGATATCTGGAGCGAGACCTCGTTCCTGGTCTTCCTGAGGCCGTTGTTCTCATCGGTCAGGGACCTCCACTCGGAATCGGCCGCCAGGAAGCGGTCGAGGATGGCATCGTCCTTGTTCCTGTTCTTAAGCATGGCCCTGATCATGTCGGGGCTGGATCTGATGACGTTGACGTCGAGCATCGGTAAAACACCTCAGAACTTCTTCTGGCTGAGCGACGTCCATGTGCGCTTGTCCGTGAGGACTATGATGCTCCCGCGGACATCCACGACGACGGATCCCGTTGCCTCGGCGATCTGCTCCGCGGTGCTCTTCGCATCGTCATCGGAGTTGGAGAGGACCTTGACCTTGATCTCACGGTTCTTCTTCAGCTGGTTGGCGATCTCGTCGAAGACGCCCTGGTCGAGACCCTCCTTCCCGACGTGAACCGTCGGGTTGATGTCGTTCGCCCTTCTCATGAGCTCCTTCCTAGCGTCCTTCTCAGTCATGTGATTGCTCCTTAATGTACGGTCTGCGGCTTACCTCGCCGCACATCCCGCATGTTATGCACACCCTGTGGTCTCCAAGGCGGACTATGCAGTTCACCCCGGGGATCATCGGAATCCCGCAGCGGTCGCATACGCGAGCCTCCCTGGGGAAGCGTACCTGGGTCTTCGCCCCGATGCGCCGGGCAAGCTCGACGTACCTCCTGGCACGTTCCGGGTTGCCTTCGCGCACCGCCTCTTCCGCGAGCTCCAGCAGCTTCCTCATGCGAGTCACTCCTATGTCTGTGAGTGCCTTCTGCGGGACGCGCCTTTTGCTCATGCGGGTGTGCTCCGGGCGCTACGATTACAGCGGTCCTATTAAAAGGGTTCTTCCGAACTCCGGTTCGGGACACGCGTGTGCTTGGGCATCCTATGTGGCGGCCCTCTCGTTGAAGCGTACGGCCAGGTCACGGGAACGCGAGGGACCTCAGGAAGTCCCTTATCTCCAGCTCCTCGCCCTCGAAGTCCCCGTCCGTCTCCACATACGTCTCCCACAGGAAGACGAAGTACTCGTGGAATGCGGCGGCGCAGGCGTCCCAGGAAGGCTTGGACACGGATATCCCGAGATCCTCGTTGTCGAGGGTCCAGAGTCCCTTCTTGCTGTTGTACCCGGGAACGGCCTCGACGGGATTCAGGAGGACTATGTCCCTCTCTGCGGTTATGGCCCTGTGGAACTTCACAGAGGGGAACGAGTAGCATCCGACGACGTCCTTCATCTCGATGACCTTTCCCTTTCCGTCTGTGACAACCGTGCCGGATGCGATGAGCGGTCCCGACTCGGCGAATATGGGTATGTCGGAGGGGGCGATGTTCGGTCCGAAGCGTATGGGGACGCCATCGACGTCGTTGTACATGAGCCAGCGGTTCCTGCGGACCGGGTCCGCACGGATCACCCCTATGGCTGCCCCGGGGAAGGATGTCCTGCCGTCCAGAACCTCCGACTCAAGCTTCCCGCGGTTGGCGATCCTGAACTTCTTCATGCTCCCGTCCTTGCCGTAGGACAGGGTGAAACCATCCAGGTGGTCGTTCAGTGCCAGTATGTCCCTGGCGATATCGTTGCGGGCGAGGGCCTCCATGTGGTTCTCCGGCTCCTCCTGCCGGCTGCCGATCCCCACCAGGTCCAGCTCCCTCATGAGCTGGTTGAGGGCGTCGAGCATGAGCGTGTCCTCGCCCTCGGTGACGGCGTTGACATCCTTGCCGGAAGAGAGCTCCATCGACAGCGAGAACCTCCGCAGCAGCTCCTCGGGGACGGGCCCCTGCATCCTGAGCTCGCGCCTCAGCATGAGTGAGCCGATGTCGGTCAGCAGCCTCTGGACATCGACCATCGTCTGGCCTGCCACCGACACGGGAACGTGCGAGCTCTCGTCATCGGTGCGTATCACTTTGAAATTGAAAGGCTGCATCTCCATCTGCCAGTATATGGGCCCGTCGGTTAATTATAACTTGGGCCCGTCGGGGGTCGCACGCGTTCCTATTATACCTCTAAAGCAGACGAAACGCTTATATTGGGGACTGATATGGACGGTCAGTCGCAAGGAGCCGAGGCGCTCCGATTGCATTCACATTCATAAGGTGGTTCAAATGGTAAGAAAGCCCGCATCGATGTACAGGCAGATCAAAGGACAGGCGTACACTCGCCGCGAGTACATGGGAGGAGTCCCCGCTAGCAGGGTCTCCCAGTACGAGATGGGAAACCTCACCGAGGAGTTCCCCGTGGTCCTCACCCTCAGGGTGAAGAACCGTGTCCAGATCAGGCACACCTCCATCGAGGCCGGTCGTATCGCCGCCAACAAGGTCCTGAGCGGACAGGTCGGTACCTCCAACTACCACATGACCGTCAGGGCGTACCCCCACGTCGTCCTCAGGGAGAACAAGCTCGCCACCGGCGCAGGAGCGGACCGTGTGTCCAGTGGAATGCGCCAGGGATTCGGCAAGACCGTTGGGACCGCGGCTAGGCTCGAGCGCGACCAGGCCATCCTGACCGTCCGCGTCCCCGCCGAGAAGGCCGTCCAGGCCAAGGACGCCCTGTGGAGGGCCTCCATGAAGTTCCCGTCCCCCTGCTACATCGATGTCGAGAAGGGGCAGGAGCTCATCCTGTAAATGTTCGATTTCGAACTGGAAACCATATCACGCTGGATAAGCGACGGGGGTTTCTCCTCCGTCGCCATCCAGATGCCCGAGGGCCTGAAGCTGAGGGCCCCGGAGATTTCTGATCATATAAAATCCACGACCGGTGCATCGGTCGTCATCGTAGGCCGTCCATGCTATGGCGCATGCGACCTTTTCGACTACCGCGGCTGGGCGGATGCGCTGATCCACTTCGGCCACTCGCCCATACCGTCCCAGGGGGATGACCCCAATGTGCTCTACGTGGAGGCCCGTTCCGATGCGGATCTGGACGACTCAATCCTCGGCGCCCTGGAGGCCCTCCCCGGGAGGGTGGGTCTCCTTGCCACCGTTCAGTACCTCGGTCTAATCCCCAAGGTCAGGGGCATCCTGGAGGGATCCGGCAGGACCGTCCTCGTGGGCACCGGAGACTCGAGGATATGCCATCCGGGGCAGGTCCTCGGATGCAACTGTTCCGCTGCGGAATCCGTGGACTCCGAGGTCGACGGATACCTGTTCCTGGGCGAAGGCGACTTCCATCCCCTCGCCGCGGCATTCGGCATGGAGAAGCCCGTGCTCGTGCTGAACCCGGTGACCGGAGAGGTGAGGGACATGTCCGAGACCAGGGACCGCATTCTCCGCAGGCGCTTCGCCGCGATACAGAGTGCCAGGGACGCGGAATCGTTCCTCATCATAGTCTGCAGCAAGGTGGGACAGAACCGCTCCGAGGAGGCGGAACGGCTGCAGGCGCTGATCGAGTCACACGGTCGGAAGGTCTACAGGGTCGTGATGGAAGAGGTAGGTCCCTTGGCCCTCATGTCCTACAGGGTCGATGCGTACGTCAACACCGCCTGCCCCAGGATAGCCATGGACGACTCCGCCCGCTACGAGAGGCCAATGCTCACGGTTCCGGAGCTGGAGATCGCCCTCGGGGAGAGGGAATGGGGGAGCTACGTCTTCGACCAGATACGCCCGTGAGGCTGGCCAGGGCCCATGCGTTTTCCAATCGGGCGATGGGCAGTTCCACGATCGCCATGTGCGCGGAGGGGCTCCCCTGGGCCGGGGCGTATGCGGATGCCACGTGCACCATCTCCGCCGGGCGCGTCATTAATAAGTAAGCCGACGGCATGGGGTGGGACTGATGTTCAATTCGAAGACTCTGCTGTGCGGGGAACTCCCGGATGCCCGCGTGGGCATAGGCCGCGGGACCTCCCACGGGAACGTGGAGCGTAGCGTCCTCGCAATGGAGGGTCACGACATCCGCATATACGATGACCCGAACGAGATGGTCTCGGACCTGGCAGCCGGCAGGATAGACGCCGCGGTGCGCGGGGACATGTCGTCCTCGATGCTCCTGCCGATACTCAAGAAGGGCCTGGGGCTCTCCTCCCTGGAGAGGGTGGCGTTCCTGGAGCCCCGTGGCGGGAAGCTGATCATACTGTCCCCGGTCGGCATAGACGAAGGCTGGACCGAGGAGCAGCGCTACGAGCTGGCGGTCAGGTCGGCCGATCTTGCCCGCAGGGTCGGCATGGGGACGAAGATCGCGGTCATGTCCGGCGGACGGTGCGAGGACATGGGGAGGTGCAAGGCCGTGGACAGGTCCATAGAGGGTGCGAGGTCCATAGCCAAGAACCTCGTCGAGGCCGGATACGACGCGTACCATGCCCAGATACTCATCGAGGATGCCGTGAAGGAGGCGGACATCGTCATCGCCCCGGAAGGCATCACGGGCAACATCATTTTCAGGACGATGCACCTGGTGGGCGGCGCCAAAGCCCTGGGTGCCCCGGTCGTCAATGCGGACAGGGTCTTCGTGGACACCTCCCGCGCTAAAACCGATTACAGGGACTCCATCGCCCTGGCTCTCAGGCTAACGGAGGAATGAGGATGTTTTTGGAGATAGACGGAGGCTATTCCGGGATCAGGTTCTCGGCATGCCATTTCATACCCAGGCACGAGAAGTGCTCCAGGCTTCACGGGCACTCGTACATAGTGAGGCTCAGGCTGGAGGGAGACATAGGAGAGGAGGGCATGATTATGGACTTCGTGGTCCTGAAGAGGGCCCTGAAGGGGCTCATCGAGGAGCTCGACCACAAGACCCTCATCCCGACGATGTCCGAGGACGTCAGGCTCAATGTGACGGAGGAGTCCGTGGAGGCGGTCTCCTGCGGTAAGAGGTACGTGTTCCCAAGGATGGACGTCGTTCTCCTGGATGTACCGAACACCACGGCCGAGGAGATGGCGAAGATGATGACCCAGAGGATCGTCCATGACGTCAGCTTCCCAGGGAACGTCCGGTCGGTGTCCGTCGGGCTCGACGAGGAGCGCGGCCAGACCGCATGGTACACGGAGGTCCTCCGATGCCGAATGCAGTGGTCCTCCTCTCGGGCGGCCTCGATTCCACGACGACCCTTGCCCAGGCCATCGCGGACGGGTGCAAGGTGACCGCCGTCAGCTTCAGGTACGGTCAGAGGCACACCCGCGAGCTCATATCAGCAGAGAACGTCTGCAAGCACTACAACGTCGACCACGTGATCTACGACCTCAACCTGGAGTCGTTCCGCTCCGCGTTGACCCGCGGGGACATCGACGTCCCCATGGACCGCGAGGGGGAGCTCTCTGCGCAGATCCCCATCACCTACGTTCCCGCCAGGAACATCATATTCCTGAGCATCGCCGCCGGGCTCTGCGAATCCATAGACGCCGACAGGATCTACATAGGCGCCAACGATGTGGACTACTCCGGATACCCCGACTGCCGCCCCGAATTCTTCGAGGCCTTCGAGCAGATGATCTCCAAGGGGACCAAGGCAGGGGTGGAGGGGCACCCGATCAAGATCATGACCCCCATACTCAGGTGCTCCAAAGCGGACATCGTACGTCTGGGGAAGAAGCTGGACGCGCCCCTGCATCTCACTTGGTCCTGCTACAACGGCGGGGATAAGGCCTGCGGTCACTGCGATTCCTGCCGCCTCAGGCTCAAGGGGTTCGAGGAAGCCGGATACAGGGACGAGATCGAGTACGAGTGACATGCGCATCTGCGAGATCTTCAACTCCATACAGGGGGAGGGCCTCACGATGGGCGCCCCGACGGTGTTCGTCAGGACGGTCGGGTGCAACCTCCGCTGCACCTGGTGCGATACCGGGTACTCCTTCGAGGGTGGCGAGGAGATGAGCGTCGACCAGGTCCTGGACCGCATAGGCGAATGCTACCGCGTCTGCCTCACCGGCGGGGAGCCGATGCTCCAGGAGGACTCTCCCGAGCTGATCTGCCGCCTTCTCGGCCGCAGGGTGCAGGTCGTCCTGGAGACCAACGGGTCGGTGGACCTGTCCGGGCTCCCGGACGATCCGCTGCTCATGATAAGCATGGACATCAAGTGCCCGTCTTCCGGGATGACCGACAGGATGATGCTGTCGAATCTGGACGTCCTGGGGGAGAAGGACCAGCTCAAGCTGATAATCGGCGATCAGCGCGACTTGGATTTCGCGGTCGCTTTCGTCAAGGACCATGACATAAGGGCCAACGTGGTCTTCGGCCCCGTCGGGGGCACCGATAGGCTGGAGTGGCTGGTCGAGAGGGTTCTCAAGGAGAATCTGGATGTCAGGGTCCTGCCCCAGCTCCATAAGATAATATGGGGGGACAGGAAGGGGGTCTGACCTCCTTCACTGTCCTCCGAACTTGGTTCTGTGCTCGCGGCGCCTGAGATAGTCGGTGATGCACTGCTCAGCCTGGCCCTCTTCGTCGTAGGACACATCGATCCCCGCGTCCTGGAGGATCCTGATCCCGTGCATGCCTATGCCCCCTGTTATTACGGCATCGGCCTTCAGGTCGACTATGGCTTTGGCGACCGCGATCCCGGCGCCCTCCAGGGAATCCATGAACTCATTCTCGACCACATGGTAGTCCAGGGTTTCCGAGTCCACCACCAGGAAGAACGGCGCGTGGCCGAAGTCATCGGCCACATAGGAGTCCAGCGACTCCCCTTCAGACACCACGACGATCATCATGTCAGTTCACTGTCTTCACGATCTTGTCCACGATCTGGTTGATGGCCTTCGCGGATGCGGAATCGGGATACTTCAGGACGGCGGGCATCCCGCTGTCCCCCGACTCGACGATTCCAGGTTCGATGGGGATCTTCCCTAGGAACTGGACGTTGAGCTCCTTAGCGGCCCTCTCCCCTCCGCCGCTCTTGAATATATCGGTGACCTCGCCGCAGTGGGGGCAGACGAACCCGCTCATGTTCTCGATGATGCCGATGATGGGTATGTGGGTCTCGGCGCCGAACCTCAGGGACTTCCTGCTGTCCAGGAGGGCGACGTCCTGCGGGGTGGTGACGATGACCATCCCGTCCGCCTTGGGCATGAGCTGCACGATGGAGAGGGCCTCGTCCCCTGTTCCGGGAGGCATGTCCACGATGAGGTAGTCTAGGTCGCCCCAGTTGACGTCCTCGATGAACTGCTTGATGGCTCCCATCTTGACCGGACCGCGCCACATGACGGGGGAGTCCTTGTCGGGGAGAAGGAAGGCCATCGAGATGAGCTTGAGGGACGGGGGAACCATGACGGGTATGAGCTTCTCGTCGAGGACGTGGAGCTTCTCGTCCTCCACCCCGAACATCTTGGGGATGTTGGGGCCGGTGATGTCCACATCCATTATTCCGGTCTGGTTGCCCTGCATGGCGAG
Source organism: Methanomassiliicoccaceae archaeon UBA71 (assembly GCA_002504405.1). Taxonomy (GTDB): domain Archaea; phylum Thermoplasmatota; class Thermoplasmata; order Methanomassiliicoccales; family Methanomethylophilaceae; genus Methanoprimaticola. Next base: position 210,859 of record DARO01000012.1, on the reverse strand, counting down.
GGCGGCGGCCAGGTTGGAGGACACTGTGCTCTTGCCAACGCCCCCCTTGCCGCTCATGACTATGATGATGTGCTTGATCTTGCCCAGTGTTTCCTGGATCTTGGTCTCCTCTTTGATGGAGTCCTCGGTGAGCAAAGCGCCTGCCATTTTATTCCTCTGAAGACTTGAATCTCCCGGCTGTGCTTAAACCATTGCTTCCAATGCCTGGTTTTCAAGAGCCGTTCCGCCCGCGTCGGCAGCGGCCTGGAACGGTTCACGAGGGGGCGGTCGTCGTGGATCCGGACGGAGGAGGGTCCGGCAGTCGCCATTCCTTTCGGGAACGATAATCAATCCGTCCGCGGATTCCCATTCATGGAATCCAGGATCCTTGGTCCGGAGTACTATCTCGGTTCTGCAGAGGACCTCGCCCCGGACATGCTGGGCAAGCTGATGTGCTTCAGGGATGGCGACTCCGTCGTCAGGCTCAGGGTGACCGAGACCGAGGTCTACTCGGGTGAGGAGGACACGGCATGCCACGCCCACCGCTGCTCTACCGGGAGGGCGAGGATCATGTATTCGGCGGGCGGCGTCGCGTACGTGCACAGATGCCATATGTACAACCTGCTGACAGTCGTCACAGGGCCAGAGGGCCATCCGGAAGGCGTCCTCATACGCGGGCTCGAGGGATTCGACGGCCCAGGCAAGGCTGGAAAGCGCATGGGGCTGGAACTGGGGATGTACGGATCGCCCATGTCTCCTGAAGGATTCGTCTGGATGGAGGACGACGGATTCCACCCTCCGTACACAAGGCATGGGCGCATAGGCATACCGTACGCATCCGAAGAGGACCGGGCGCGTTTGTGGCGCTTCAGAGCATCCATCCGATGAAAACTTATTATCCAGATTCGATTCGGGTCTCGAGATGCCAGACGCAACAGTCGGTCAGTACATGGTCCGCAACGTCCAGACGGTCAGTCCGGACATGACGGTGGAGCAGGTTAGGAAACAGATAATCGATTCCAACTTCCATGGGTTCCCCATAACGGAGAAGGGGTACCTGCTCGGGTTCGTAACCGCGAAGGAGCTTCTACGCCACGTGGACAAGCCCGATGCGAAGATCAGATCCGTCATGAAGCGGGGCACTCTGTGCGCCATCCCCTCCATGTCGATCGACGATGCGACGCGCATCCTTTTCAGATACGGGCTCAGGAACCTTCCGGTCGTGGACGAGGACAAGAAGCTGGTCGGTATCATCTCCAACATCGACATAGTCCGGTCTCAGATCGAGAAGTCCCGTCCAGGGAAGGTCATGTCCGTCAAGAACTTCCTGGAGCAGCAGAACAGCATCCGTCTGAAGGTCATCAACAAGGACATCCCCATCGCGTCCATCATACCCACCCAGAAGGAGGTGTACATGGATGAGCTGATCGGACGCCAGTACGAGCTCAAGAGGGGCCTCAACGAGCCGCTCATCGTGGTCGAGAGGAGGAACGGCTACCTCCTGGTCGACGGGCATCACAGGATCATGGCGGCGAAGAAGCTCGGCCTCCAGACGTTCAAGGCGATCGTGCTCGTTCCCAACGACCTGGACACAAGGATAGGCCTCGAGAAGACGGCAGAGCGCTGGGGCCTCCACACCCTAGACGATGTGAACATCATCGAGGGCTCCAAGCATCCGTTCATGGAGGTCACGACCATGCTCCTCCCCAGCGAGGAGGCGGCCGCGATCAACAAGAGGCTCATGGACAACGAGAGGGAAGAGGTCGGGAACTGACCGGCACTCCCACCATAACGAAAAACTGTACATCCGTCCGCGGCAGGATGCCGCGACGGACCCAAAAAAAGGAAAGGGGCGGGCCACTCGGCCCGCCGTTTCTATCAGAGGAACTTGTTCCTGAGGTTCCTCAGGTCCCTGAGGATTATCTTCTGCTCAGCGGATGCGATTATCCTCTTGGTCTTGGCGAACGTGTCGGGGTTCAGGGAGATGGCGTCGATCCCCTGCTCGACGAGGAACTCGGTGAACTCGGGGTAGACCGAGGGCCCCTGCCCGCAGATGCTCACGTACTTGCCATTCTCGTGAGCGACCTTGATCAGCTGTGCGATCGCCCTCTTGACCCCCTCGTTCCTCTCGTCGAAGTAGCCCATGTGTCCGAGTATGTCGGAGTCTCTGTCGCTGCCCATGACCAGCTGGGTCAGGTCGTTGGACCCTATGGAGAACCAGTCGCAGTACTTGCAGAACTCATCCGCCATGAAGATGTTCACGGGGATCTCCGCCATGAAGTAGAGCTTGAAGTCCCTGCCCCTCCTGAGGCCCACGGAGTGCATCATGTCGGTGATGTCCTGGACCTCCTCTATGGTCCTGACGAACGGGAGCATCATGTTGAGGTTCTTCAGCCCCATCTCGTCCCTGACCTTCTTGATGGCCCTGAGCTCGCACATGAACGCCTCGCGGTAGCTGTCGGAGACGTACCTGGAGCATCCTCTCCATCCGATCATCGGGTTGTCCTCGTTGGGCTCGTAGTCCGCACCGCCCTTCATGTCGCGGTACTCGTTGGTCTTGAAGTCCGACGTCCTGAGGGTTATCGGGCGCGGGTAGAATGCCCTGCAGACCTTGGCTATCCCCTCGGCGAGCTTCTCGACCAGCTCCTCGGCCCTGCCCTCCTCGATGACGGCGCAGGGGTGCTCGCCTATGTAGTTGGTGAAGAGGAACTCGCTCCTCATCAGTCCGACGCCGTCGCACTGGAGCTTGGCGATCTCCGCCGCCTTGTTGGGCATGGACATGTTAACCATGACCTTGGTGCCGGTGATGGGCACGTACTCCGCAGCGACGGTTGCAGTTGCCGTGGTTGCTGCGGCGGGGGCCTCCTCGGCCTTCTTCAGAATGCCCTTGTACACGGTCCCGGTCGTTCCGTCGACGGTGACGTCCATCCCGTCGGTGAGGATCTCGGTGGCGTTGCCGGTCCCGACGACGCAGGGCGTCCCGAGCTCCCTGGAGATGATGGCGGCGTGGCAGGTCATGCCCCCCTCGTCCGTGACGATGGCGGCCGCCCTGCTCATGGCGGGGACCATGTCGGGCATTGTCATCTTGGTGACCAGGACGGCGCCCTCCTTCACGGTGTCCAGGCTCATGGAGATGTCGTACACGATGACCTTGCCGGTCGCCAGCCCGGGGCTGGCCCCGAGGCCGTTCGCGACGATGTCCTCGCTCGACGCGGCGGCGCCCACGGACTCGTTGGTCGCGGAGTTTCCTGTGGCGGTGATGGGCCTGGCCTGCACGATGTAGACCTTGTCGTCCTCTATGCACCACTCCATGTCCATGGGCTTCTCGTAGTGGATCTCGATCTGCCTTCCGATCTCCGCGATCTCCTGGATGCGGGTGTCGGGGATCTTCTGGGCCTTGACCATGTCCTTGGGCATGTCGTACTTCGCGACCCCGCCGTTCTCCCCGCGGACGTACTTCCAGCTCTGGGTGGATATCCTCTTCTTGAGTATCTCCATCTTCTGCTTGTCGACGACGTAGGTGTCCGGGGTGACCTCCCCTCCGACGATGGCCTCTCCGAGGCCGTATCCTCCCTCGATGACGATCTGCTTGGCTCCGCTGTTGGGATCGACGGTGAACATGATCCCGGAGAACTCGGAGTTGACCATCCTCTGGACGACGACGGCGAGCTTGACGTCCTCGTGGGCGAACCCCTGCTTCTCGCGGTACGCGATGGCCCTTCCCGTGAACAGGGAGGACCAGCACTTCCTGATCTTGTCGAAGAGGTCCGCCTCGTTGCCGACATTCAGGTATGTCTCCTGCTGTCCGGCGAAGCTTGCGTCGGGGAGGTCCTCGGCGGTGGCGCTGGACCTGACCGCGACGAACCCCTTCTTCCCCTTGGGGAAGAGGATCTTGTAGCGGGACAGGATCTCCTTCTTCAGGTCCTCGGGGATCTCGCACTCCTCGAACATCGCCCTGATCTCGTCGGATGCGGCGGCGAGGTTGTCGTCGGAGCTCCTGTCGATACCCTTGAGGATGGCATTGACCTTGTCCATGATGCCGCCGCTCTGCATGAAGTGGTCGTAGGCGGCAGTCGTTAGCACGAATGCCTCGGGCACCGGGAAACCGGCGTTGGTGAGCTCGCCGAGGTTCGCTCCTTTTCCTCCGACGATAGGTATGTCTTCCACGTGCAGCTCGTTAACGTCAACGATCCTTTTTTCCATTGGAATCCCCTGTTAGAAAAGGGTTTGTCAGGCGGTCACTCGTACCGCATATGTGTGCCGTTATCCCTTCTTAAATTATATTGTTTCTGAAAGGACGGGTCCCACGGGGGCGCGTCGGACGGCGGAATCTGATGGCGATTCTGCGATTTCCGTGAATTCGGCTACGAATCATGTAGAAAAACGGCTTCGGAGTCCTTAAAACAGAAGGAAAAGCCTCGGATTATACAAAGAGTTTATAGTATTGGGGACATACGGTGTCACCAGTGGTACTCATGCAAATGGAAATTGTATGGCACGGCAGGGGAGGTCAGGGGGTCGTCACCGCGAACGAGATCCTGGCCGAGACCGCCATCGCCTCCGGCATGTACGTCAAGGCGTTCCCCGAGTTCGGTCCCGAGAGGATGGGAGCGCCCATCAGGGGTTTCACCAGGATCGCCGACATCCCCATCAGGGTCCACAGCCACGTGTACGAACCGGATGTCGTCATCATCATGGACGGCACCCTCGTAGGGAAAGTGGACGTCACCAGGGGGATCAAGAAGGACGGGGTCATCCTCGCCAACTACACCGGAACGCCCAAGGAGCTCCAGGACGCCCTCGGCACTGAGGCCGAGTGCCACACGCTGGATGCCATCAAGATCTCCATCGAGGAGATCGGCAAGCCCATGGTCAACACGGTCATGCTCGGTGCTCTGATCAAGTGCGTGGACATAGTCCCGTACGACAAGCTGGAGGATCAGATCACCAACAAGTTCACGGGGAAGCTTTCCGACAAGGTCATCGTGAAGAACCTCTCCGCCCTCAAGAGGGGATACCAGGAGGTGCAGTGAAATGGCAATGGCTAACATCAAGGATTTGGTCATCGGGGGACGCATCATAAAGGCCGGTTCCTCCGAGAACTTCTTCACAGGCGACTGGAGGAGCTATGTCCCGGTCGTCGATCAGGACAAGTGCATAGACTGCTACACCTGCTGGATCTACTGCCCCGACAACAGCATCGTCTTCAGGGACGACAAGATGTCCGGCATCAAGATGAGCCACTGCAAGGGCTGCGGCATATGCGCCAAGGTCTGCCCCAAGAAGGCAATCACAATGAAGGAGGAGTGAAGATGACACACGACATCGCCATCAACGGAGACAACGCGGTCGCGCTCGCATGGAGGCAGATCGACCCCGATGTGTGCGCCGCCTACCCCATCACGCCTCAGACCATCATCGTGGAGAAGTTCGCCGAGTACGTTGCGAACGGAGAGGTGTCCACAGAGTTCGTGTGCGTCGAATCCGAGCACTCCGCTCTGACCCTGTGCACGGCGTCGGCATCCGCAGGTGCCAGGACGTTCACCGCAACCGCGTCCCAGGGTCTCGCGTACATGTGGGAGATGCTCCCCATCACGGCAGCCATGAGGGTGCCGCTCATCATGGCAGTGGCCAACAGGGCCGTTTCCGGTCCCATCAACATCAACAACGACCACGGGGACGCCATGTCCGCTCGCGACTGCGGATGGATCCAGCTGTTCTCCGAGAACGTCCAGCAGGCCTACGACAACTCCATCATCGCACCCAGGATAGCCGAGCACCCCGAGGTCCAGCTGCCCTGCCTAGTCAACCTCGACGGATTCATACTCACCCATGCGATCGAGAGGATGACGATGGTGGAGACCGCCGATGTGAAGCAGTTCGTCGGCGAGCACAAGCCCCTGTACCCTCTTCTCGACGTGAAGCACCCCCTGTCCCACGGAAACATGGACGGCCCCGACTTCTACTACCCGCACAAGTACCAGTCCGTACTGGGCATGGAGAAGGCCATGGAGGTCACAGAGCAGGTGTTCAAGGAGTTCGCCGATCTCACCGGCAGGGAGTACCACCTCGTCGACGAGTACCTCTGCGACGACGCCGAGTTCGTGGCGATCATCCTCGGATCCTCCTTCGGGACCATGAAGGAGACCGTCGATCAGCTCCGCGCGGAGGGGATCAAGGCCGGATGCGCCATGCCACACCTGTACAGGCCCTGGCCGGAGGCCGCCCTCGCCAAGATAATGAAGGGCAAGAAGGCGGTCGCCGTCTTCGACAAGCACCTTAGCATCGGAGCCTACGGGCCCATGTTCCCCGAGGTCGTCACCGCGGCAGTGGACCTGGACGCCGTACCCAAGATGTACAATGTAATCTACGGGCTCGGAGGAGCCGACGCCACCGTCGCCGGCTTCAAGAAGGCCATGGAGGACATCAACGCGGGCAAGGCTCCCAAGATCACATACCTGGGGGTGAAGTCATGACATCTCTGTCTCTGAAGGAACTGAACAAGCTGCCCGTCAGGCTCGCCAGCGGGCACAGGCTCTGCGCAGGGTGCGCCGAGTCCATCATCGCAAAGCAGATCCTGATGGGTACCGCTGACCCGATCGCGGTCTCGGCGTCCACCGGATGCTTCGAGGTCTCCACCACGATCTTCCCGTACACCTCGTGGAACACGCCCTACATACACACCGCGTTCGGAAACGGTGCGGCCACATGCGCAGGTCTCGAGACCGCATACAACGCGCTGAAGAAGAAGGGCAAGATCAAGGAGGACATCAAGTTCGTCAACTTCGCAGGCGACGGAGCCACCTACGACATCGGACTCCAGGCCCTGTCCGGAGCCATGGAGAGGGGCCACAGGATGATGTACGTGTGCCTTAACAACGAGGCGTACATGAACACCGGAATCCAGAGGTCCTCCGCGACGGCGATGGGTGCCTCGACGACCACCTCCTGGGCTGGAACACTCCAGCCCGGTAAGAAGGAGTTCTCCAAGGACATGACCGAGATCATGGTCGCGCACAACATCCCCTACGTCGCACAGGTCTCCCCCCACAACTGGAGGGACACCGTGACCAAGGCGTCCAAGGGATTCGCAGCGGACGGCCCCAGCTTCATCAACGCCATATCCCCTTGCCCCAGAGGATGGAGGTTCCCCTCCGACGAGACCATCAACATGGCTAGGCTGGCCGTGGAGACCTGCGTCTGGCCGCTCTACGAGGTGGTGGATGGGAAGTACGCCCTGACCGCCGAGAGCGCCAGGATCGCCGACGGCAAGGTCGAGAAGAAGCCCGTCCTGGACTGGCTCAACTCCCAGGGGAGGTTCAAGCACCTCCTCCAGGACAAGTGGGAGCCCGTCGTGGAGGCCATCCAGGGAGAGGTAGACAGGCGCTGGGAGAGGCTCATAAAGCTCTCCGACCTCTGATAAAACTCATTCCGCACGGGCTTCGGCCCGTGCGGTTCATTCATTCTCCAGGACGGTGTTGACCGAGGCCGAGAGGCTCTCGGTGCTGATCTCGTCCAGCATGACGTAGTCCGCTCCGAGCATAGCCGCCAGGTCCCCCGCCCTGCGGTACCTAGAGTCCTTCCTTTCGGTATCCACGATTATCATGCGGATCCCGGTGTCCCTGAGCACTTCGGCCGTTGCCTTGAGCTCTTCGTTGCCTCTGGACCTGACATCGACGCTCACGTTCCCCCACCCGTCCGTGAGCACGACCATCACTGGCGACTCCCCGGCCTCCGAGTACTTGCGGAGGACATCATACCCCTTGCGAAGTCCCTGGACGAGGGGGGTGCGCCCTCCCGTGGGAAGTTCCGACAGTATCGTGTAGGCAAGGGACACGCTACGGGTTAGTGGAAGCACCTCCTCCGCCGTGGTCCCTCTGAATACGACGAGGCCGACCATGTCCCTGCGCTTGTATGCGTCATCCAGTATGGAGAGTATGGCTCCCTTGACTGCCATCATCCTGGCATCCGCGTTGATGGATCCGGAGCCGTCGACGACGAACAGGATCTTCGTGCCCTTGCGTCTCACACGGACCTTCTCCCTGAGGTCCTCCGGCATTATGGCTATGGCCACGCCGTCGCGCCTCCTCTCGCGCTGATACGGGGCGGCGGTACGTATGGTCGCGCTGAGCGCCACATCCTTCACCCTCCCGCGGGGGATGACGTACCCGATGCACCTCCCGGACGCGTCCTCCGATATTCCGAGCCCCCTGCGGCCGGAATCCCTGTCCCGGGCGTTGCGGTCGCCACGGGGGATGAAATCCTTGACGTCGAACGATCCTCCGGCGGCGAACACCATGGTCTCGTCGCCGTAGCTATCGGGCTCCGCCCTGGCAACGGCTCTCGTTACCGCCCCTTCCGCATGGGTGCCGTCCTTCATCTTCAGGGACGGTTCGGGGCCGTCTACTGCTTCAGCGACGGGCAGATCGCTCGGCTCGGCATCCGCCTGCACTGTGCATCCCGTCTCGGGTTCCGCGGGGACGTACGCGGCGGGCTCGCACCTGTGCATCAGGCACAGACCGACCGCGTTCCTCACGTCATCGTCTGATACGAATCCCCTGCCGTCGAGGGCGGCCAGGGTGGCCGCCGTCTCTGCCGCGGCGATGTCTCCGCGATGGCCGTCCAATCCAAGGTTCTCGCAAACGGCCGCTATTATAGCCGTCGCCCGTCCGCCGATCGGAACTTCCCGGGCTTCGGCCAGGAGGATGCGCGATGCCATGGCATCGTCCGCCTCCTTGTACGACGAGCGGAACGCAGAGGGGTCGGACACGAAGGCCAGGGCCCTCCTGACGACCTCGGTCCTCTCATCCTCCGTCCCGAGATCATCCGTGCGGACGCAGAGGTCGAACCTGTCCAGTTCGTGAGCGTCGAGCTCGGCCTCCGAGGGGTCCATGGTTGCTATGAGCATCGTATCGACGTTCTCGCATACGGACAGTCCGTCCATCTCCGCCCGGACCACGCCTCCGAGGACTGCATCCAGCACGCCGTGGAGGATGTCCTTCGGGAGAAGGTTGGCGTTGTCCGCGACGATGATGTTGCCATTGGCGCGTCTCATGATGGAGTCGGACACGGTCCTGCTGCCGTTCCTTATAGCATCGTCCATGTCCAGCGAGCCGAAGACCTGTTCGCCTGTGGCGTTGAGCGGAAGCTCCACGGTGCGCCTGCCGCCGGAAAGGGCAGCGGCGGAACGGGCGATGAGGGTCTTCCCGGTGCCGGCGGGCCCGTATATGAGCAGCGTCTTCAGCCTCCTGGATGCCAGGAGGCATGAAACGGCCATCTTGGCAGGGTCGTTCCCGACTACCGCCGACAGGGGGTAGGTCAGAGGCAGCCCAGCATTCCTTTCATCCATGAGTCCAGGGCCTCCGTGTCCATGCGGGAGTCCTGGAACGGGTCCCGTCTCATCCTATGCGGGAGGACAAGGTGTGATACCGCAGCCACATCCTCTGGGGAAGGCTCTTCCCTCCCTTCGAAGGCGGCGCGTGCGCACGCGGCTCTGACCATGGTCAGATCGGCGCGATGTCCCTCGACTCCAAGATGCAGGGAGATCCTCACTGCAGCCGTGAGCACCTTGTCTGGAGGATGCATGCCTCTCACGATCCTCTGGGCCTCGGTGATCCTGTCCCTCAGTTCCGCATTGCTCGATTCGTACCTGCTACAGAACCCCTCCGGGTCGTGCTCGAATTCCATGCGGCGGCGTATGACCTCCAGGCGCTTTGATTCGTCCTTCTCGCCTTTGATGTCAACCACCAGTCCGAACCTGTCCAGGAGCTGCGGCCTCAGGTCCCCCTCCTCCGGATTCATCGTCCCCACGAGCATGAAGCGGGAAGGATGGCTGTACGAGATCCCCTCCCTCTCGATGTAGTTGACGCCCATCGCGGCAGCATCCAGAAGGAGGTCCACGATGTGGTCGTCCAGGAGGTTGACCTCGTCCACATACAGTATGTTCCCGTTGGCCTTGGCCAGTATGCCAGGCTCGAACTTCTTGCGACCCGTTGTGATCGCATGCTCGATATCCATGGTACCTGCCACCCTGTCCTCTGTGGAGCTCAGGGGCAGTTCCACAACGCGCATGGGTACCGTCTCCTTCTCCACAGTCCCCTTCGAGTAGTTAGCCTGGCATTCGGGGCAGGCGGAGTCCTATGACCCCCATGCGCATCCGCAGGGGCAGCCCTTCACGACATCGCGTTGAGGAAGCAGCCCTGCAAGGGCACGGACCGCGGTGGATTTGGCGGTACCCTTCTCCCCGCGGATCAGGACGCCCCCTATCTCCGGGTAAACAGTGTTGAGTATCAGAGCATCGCGCATAGATTCCTGCCCTACGATCGCAGTGAATGGGTAGATCCGATGGTTCATGGGGGCCGCTCCCTGGTGCAGTGGCACCGCCTGAAGGATTCTCCTGAAGGGTATAAATCTATGACTGGAAGCGGCCTCTCGGCCACAGGATGAAGATGGAGAAGTGGTTGACAGCGTGTCTGAGTTCCCGTACGCTTGCGCAATACAGTACAGACAGATACGCGGGCGGACTTTACTTCCGGGTTCGGAATGGGACCGNNGCCGCTATGGCCGTCATACCGAAGGATGGGATATCGGACGAATATATAATGCTATCGATTGATGAGGTCGTGAGGCGACCCCCGTATCACAGCATCATGAAGAGCAGCAGCCCTATGAATGCGGCTATTATCGCGGTGGAGCAGTTGTTGGTGTACTTGGATATATATCCCGGATTCTCCAGGACTGCACCGAATACGCTGTCCAGGATGTTCCCCAGAACTCCCATGGCGAACGGAATCATGAGCATCCAGTCCAACCCCTCGGTCAGCACGAACCATCCTAGTATCGCTATCAGGAGGGACGCGACCGTCGACACTGTCGTCCCTAGGACCGATACCCCTCCGTTGATGCCGGGCTCGACCCTCTTGAAGCTGGTTATCATGTACACCTTCCTGTCCCTGACCCCGATTTCGCTGGCGATGGTGTCGGCGCCTGCGACGGCAATCGTGGAAATGAACACCACGGCGAACTGCATCGGATCCAGTATGCCGAGGGCCTCGAGAGCTACCGCAAGGCAAGGCGGTATCCCGACGCCCAGGACGTTCTTCCAGGTGCGTTCCCCCTTCTTCCCTTCCTGGATGCCCATCTCCTCCTTCCTGCTGAAGTCCTTCAGGGTAGCGAAGAATCCTGCGATGGTGAAGATCGTCAGGAGGAAGAATGCGTTGATGGAGGCGAACACTCCCACGAACGAGCCTGTGAGGAATGATGCAACGGCACCGTCCTTCGTGAGGCAGTTGAGCTTGTACGCCTCTACGGACATGATCGCGGACAGGGCCACCGCCGCGACTATGAGATAGTGCACCTCCATGGGTGGGCATGAAGTCCGGCATAGAAAAAATGTTGCCGGGGATCAAAGGGACTCGAGCATCTCCGTGGCGTACTTTATGCAGAGCTGTTTGTCCTCCAGCGGGAAGAACATGACCTTGCCCTGACGGTACAGCGTGGTCTCCATGCCGTTCCATTGGAACACAATCATCATGTCATCGCTCTCGGAGATCTGGCACCCCTCTGAGCGAAACTTCTCCGCTGCGGCGGCCATGTCGATGTCCATCTCGTCCGCCGAGATCGCCATCAGGGCCTTTCCGCCGCAGAGGCGGGCGGTGGTGAACCTCACAGCATCGCCCCCAGTGCCTCTGCGGCGCGTATCCTGAACGTCTCCAGGTCCGAGTCGTTCAAGATCATGACATCGGAAAGGGCAAGGACGTCTGACAGCCCCCAGCCCATCTCCCTGGCATCCCTGGATTCGAACTCGGCGATGTCGCGGGGGGCGTCGTCGCGTCCCCTGCGGACCAGCCTCTCGTAGCGGTCCGCCGGGGACGCGTAAATCCCGACGATCACCACATCGTCGCTGAGCCTGCGGTAGGATCCGACCTCATCGAGGCTGCGGCATCCGTCCACGAGGAACACGTCCCCGTGCATCCTCTCGATGGCGCGCTTGGCCCAGATGTCCTTCCCGAGCTCCTCCCTCTGGGCGCTGGCATATGCGCCCACCGACAGCTGCGTGCCGGAGGATGCATGGTGCTCCCTGACTATGTCGCCCATCCTGAGGAATGGGACGCCCATCGCCCTTGCGACCCCCAGGAGCTCCTCCTTACCTGCGCCGGGCATCCCGGCGATGAGCAGGATCCTCATCGGATCACAGGAGGTTGTCGGATATATTCATCAGGATCCTGTCGCAGTAGCAGCACCTGAGCTGCGGCGGGTGCCTCCCGATGACCATGAACTCCGGGTCAACCGGCTCTCCCCTGTTCGTGATGCAGTTGGGGTTGCTGCATCTGGCGAGACCGACCACATGGTCATCGAGCCTTACCTGGTACTTCTCCGCGACGTAGAAGTCGCGGATGATGGATATGGTGGCGTCCGGAGCTATCAGGGCGATCTTGTCCACGGTCTTCGAGTCCAGCTCCCTGTCCTCGATCTTGATTATGTCCTTCCACTCGGTCGTCTTGCCGGAGATTACGTGCATCCCTATGCTGATCGCAGAGTCGATGTTGTTCTCGTTGACGCCGAGGATCTTCATCACGTTCAGGGCCTGCCCGCACGTGATGTGGTCTATGACCGTCCCGTTCCTGATCGGAGCGAGCTTGACCTCCTTGATGGGTCCTCCCTCAACCATCTATCTCACCTCCGAGTATGCTGCAGAGGAGCGCCATCCTGACCGGGACCCCGTTGAACGCCTGCCTGAAGTACCTCGCGTGCGGCGTGGAGTCCACCTCCTGTGCGATCTCGTCAACCCTGGGCAGGGGATGCATGACGATCAGGTCGCTGCGGGCCTCCCTCAGGATGGCGTTGTCGATCCTGTAGGTCCCGGCGACCTTGTTGTACTCAGTCGGGTCTGGGAACCTCTCTCTCTGGATCCTGGTCACGTAGAGCACGTCCGCCTGGTCGATCACGTCGCCGAGCTCCGCGGTCTTCTTGGGGTGGCATCCCTTCTCCTCCAGGTGCTTCACGATGTCGTCGGGCATCTGGAGGCTCTCGGGGGCCACGAGCGTGAGCTTAGCCCCGAACATGGTCAGCGCATCGGCGAGGGAGTGGACGGTCCTTCCGTACTTCAGGTCCCCGACCAGGACGATGTTGAGCCCATCCAGGGTGCCCTTGGCCTCCTTCATCGTGAAGAGGTCCAGGAGCGTCTGGGTCGGATGGGACCCGGCGCCGTCACCGGCGTTGATCACAGGGTTTATCGAGCAGTTGGCGGCGAGCCTGGCCGCTCCCTCGTAGGGGTGTCTCAGAACGATGAGGTCGCAATAGGCGTCGACCATCCTGATGGTGTCGGCCAGGGTCTCCCCCTTGGATATCGATGTCATGGACATCTCCGACACGTCGATGACGTCGCAGCCGAGCCTCAGTGCTGCGCTCTCGAAGGAGAGCTTCGTGCGGGTGGAGGGTTCGAAGAACAGGTTTCCGAGAATCCTTCCATCCAGGGCGCGCTTGGTCTTCTCGCCCATGGCGTAGGGAACCATCTTCTGCGAGAGGTCGAGGATGTCCTCGATCTGGTCCTTGGATAGGTCCCTGATGGATACAACGTCCTTGTCGTATAGGTCCATGGTTCAGGTTAACGATTGCGCGATATTAATTGTTACCACGCGTCCAGGCGCAAGTTTGATAACCGTGTCCGACGTCGCGCCCTCCATGTTGGACATCGTCGCCAGGTCCCAGAGGGGAAGGGTCTGCGAATACGCCAGGGGAGGGGAGGTCATCGTCACCCCCGGCATGCTGCGCTCCGACGGGGACGCCCCGTCGATCACCGTCACCGCCGACGGGGGGAGGGTTCTCCATCTCATGGGGGCGACGGTCCCTCTGGAGGGCGGACTTCTCACAACGGCGTCGTCCGGGAAGGCCACAGCGCCGCTGGTCAAGGACGGCGTTGCCGTGGCGAGGCTCCCTCTGCAGGAGGGCCTGGAGTTCGACGAGTCCGTGGAGGTCGTGGTGGTCCCCAACGCCTACGAGCTCCGGAAGGACCCCCGCGCCATCGTCGATGCCGTCATAAGGCTGAGGGAGGCCGCGGGGTTCAACAGGGTCCTCTGCATGCTCGGGATAGGGGAGCCTTCCACTGTGGCTCTCCTCAGCTACATGGGTGTGGACCTGTTCGACGACTCGCTGCCGAGGGCGGCGGGAATCGAAGGCATGAGGCTGATCCCTGAGGCGGAGGTATTCACAGGGTCGGACGAGTCCAGTTCAAACGTGTCGAGCATGGAGGAGGAGCTGGAGAAGGTCCGCATGTTCATACGTGCCGACAGGCTCAGGGAGCTGGCCGACCAGAGGTCGTCCTCGTCGCCGTCGAGCGTCGCATTGCTCAGGATATACGACCGTGTGGGGTACAGGTACGCCGAGGAGACCTGCTCCACGGTCGGGTGCAGGTTCTGCTGCAACACGACCCAGTCCCTCAGGCGTCCAGATGTCGTCAGGTACAGGGAGAGGGTGGGAGCGTACAGGAAGCCGGAGCATAAGAGGATCCTTCTTCTGCTCCCCTGTTCCGCTAAGAAGCCGTACCACATCTCGAAGACCCACAGGGCATTCTCATCCGCCATTCACACGGCACAGCACGATACGCTCGTGCACGAGGTCATCGTCACCTCACCCCTGGGGATGGTCCCCCGCGAGCTGGACGCATGCTATCCCGCCAACTCCTACGACATTCCTGTGACAGGCGAATGGAAGTGCGAGGAGAAGCGCATGATAAGGGAGATGGTCGGGTCGCTCATAGCCCAGGGGTACGACAAGGTCATCTGCCATCTCGGGGAAGACTACGAGCTGGTGGAGGGCCTGGCCGACATGGAGTGCACCGTGGTCGGCGACCCCACATCCCCCAAGTCCCTGGAGAACCTGGACAAGGCACTGAGGGCCGCCGCCAAGGGGATGGAGCCTGTGGACTACCTCATAGACAGGAACAACATGGCCCGCGGGATCCTGGAGTTCCAGTTCGGTAAGGAGGCCGCAGACCTCCTGATGGACAGCAACACCTACGCGATAGGGAAGTTCCCCTACTGGAAGTTCATACGCGAGAACCCTGAGAACAGGAAGGAGAAGACCCAGATAGGGATGATGACTCCGGAGAGGGGGATGGTCTCGCTCACGCTCGAGGGCGCCGAGATACTAGCCGGCGCAGGGATGCTCACCGTGGAGATCATGGACTTCGAGCTCAAGGGAAACCTGTTCGCGGTCGGCGTGGTCAAGGCGGATCCGACCATACGCATAGGTGACGAGGCCATCATCGTGTGCAACGGCGAGGTCCGCGGCGTCGGGGTGGCGATGATGTGCGGCAGGGAGATGACGGATCTCAAGCGCGGAATAGCCGTGAAGGTCCGTCACAAAACCAAGTGAACGCCCGGTCCTCATCCCAGAAGCCCATCGGGGGTTTTCGGTCGTCCCGGACACATAGCCAGATGCATATTCGGAGGGATACCCTTTTCGGGGACCCCCTCTGGTTCGGCTTATATACGCTCAGCAGAATCTTATTGGTGAAGACAAGAAGTGCATCACCCGAGAGCACCGAGTCTTCCGGGCGGTTGGAGCGCATCCATTCCATCCATCCTATCTATTCTAGCCGCCCAGATTTTTCCCCTCATTCCGAGGGCCCTTCGATGGTCTCCTTTGCATACATGTAAGAGACCTTGCTAAGGCATATGCCGAGGACTATCCCCAGTGCAATCCCTATGATGCCGCCTACGACCTCGTTCATAGTCTCGGTCATCATAACGGACTGTATGGTCACGGTCACGACGGAGCCGATGGTGAGTCCAAGTATGACCATGTAGGTCGACTTGCGATTGTGCTGCATGAAATGGTCGATGACCTTCGCGAACGCCAGCGCGCCGATCACCAGGCCCAGACCTATCGGCACAAGCAGGCCCACATCGAAGTGGGTAAGGGCTTCCATGAACGGGGTGTACAGGCCGAGGGCCAGGAGGATCGTCGATCCGCTGATCCCCGGGGCGAGCTTCGATATGGCCAGAATGACGCCCACAAGGAACATGAGCAGCATGTTGGAGGTGTCCTGCGCGCTCTCCTCTCCCTCCCCTATGAAGAGGAACACAAGCATGATCACGATCCCCACGGCGAGGGCCAGCCAGTTCCAGGAGGTCATGGGGACACCGTCGTCCGAGAGCTTCCTGATGTCCGGTATCTGCGTGAGTATCAGGGCCGCGAAGAAGAACATCGTGGGGACTTCCCAGTTATCGATCAGGAACTCCAGTCCGAATGCGCATGCGAATAGGCCGAGCACTATACCCAGCCCGAGCGGTATGATGAACCTCAGGTCCTTCAGGAGCTTCGTCCTGATGTTGGCGACATCGGCTATAAGCCTCTCGTACACTCCGAAGATAACTGCTATCGTGGCTCCGCTGGCCCCGGGAAGCATCGAGACGATACCGATGAGCGCTCCCACGAGGACGTCTTTCACCGCGCGGCCGAACATGGGTTGACGAACTGGAGTTCGTATATATTAATGGCGGCGAGAGGCATACGCGGCCAGCTGTACGGCGGAAGAATCAATACGTCGGACGCTTTAGGCGTTGACAATGTCAGACATCATGATCCGCAAGAGGAAGAGGATGAGGTCGAAGGAGATCAAGTCGCTGTCGCAGCAGCTGGAGGGGATGCTGGGGGTGCCGGTCTTCGGCGAGTCCGACGCAGTGGACATGGCCGAGAGCTCGGATTTCAACGTCGTCTTCGTCGGTGCGGACATCCTTGCCGTCGTCGTCGACGGGGACCCGTTCCTCACAGTCAGGGGGATCCTGAAGTACAAGCCAGTGAAGCGCTATGTGACTGTGGACATGGGTGCGGTACCCTTCGTGACCAACGGCGCCGACGTAATGGGCCCGGGCATCGTCGATGCCGACCCGGACATCGCCGAGGGCGATCTCGTGTGGATAAGGGACGTGAAGAACCAGGTCCCGCTGGCCATCGGAAGGTCCTCCCGGACGGGCGAGGCCCTCATGAAGAAGGAGGGCGGGAAGGCCATAAAGACCATCCACTACGCCGGCGACAAGCTGTGGAAGACCGGTGAGTGAATTGCCGTCCAAGGTGGTCCAGGACACGGTCCATGGGAGCATCTCCGTGGACGGGCCCTTCCTGGAGGTCATGGACCGGCACGAGATGCAGAGGCTGAGGTCGATAAAGCAGCTCGGCCTCGGATATCTCGTGTTCCCCGGAGCGAACCACACCCGCTTCGAGCACTCCCTCGGGACGTACCACCTGGCAGGACGCATGGCCGCCGCCATCGGCCTGGACCGGACGGATGCGGACGCCGTCCGCATGGCGGGGATGCTGCACGACATCTGCCATCCACCCTTCTCCCACACATTGGAGGCCCTCATGGAGGAGTCCGTGGGGCTGGACCACATGGAGCTGGCCCGCAGGCTGATCAAGGGCGAGGTGCCCGACCATCTGGAAAGGGACGACGACCTGTTCGGCGGGAGGGACTCCATCGGCGAGGTCATGGAATCATACGGCATCTCCGCGGACGAGGTATGCGACATCATCGCGTTCCCAGAGTCCAGGTCCGAGGGTCTGGACCGCTTCTCCGAGGGGCACAGCTACTTCCCATCCAAGGCCTACGACCACCAGATCATCCACGGCCCCGTCGATGCGGACCAGATGGACTACCTCATGAGGGATGCCCATCACACGGGCGTCTCGCACGGGAGCATAGATTGCGAGCGCCTGATCAACACCATGATGGTCATGAACGACCGCATAGTCCTCCGTAGAGGAGGGGTGACCGCCGCCGAGGGGCTGATGGTGTCGAGGTCCCTGATGTACACGACCGTGTACTACCACGAGACGGTTCGCATAGCCCAGAGGATGCTGACCAAGGCGGTGGAGGATTCGGGCATGGACCTCGGGGAGGTGTACCTCTGGAGGGACATGGACCTGCTGCAGGGCCTCGAGGCCGCGGGAGGCCGTCCATCCAGGACGGTCCGCCGCCTCATGAACCGCATGATCGACAAGAAGGCCATGGTCGTCTACAGCACGGACATGACGGAGCAGATCGCCGAGACGCTCCTCGGCTACACAGGGCCCGGCGGTGCCGCCAGGCTGGAGAGGGAGATCGCGGACGAGGCGGGCGTGGACGTCTTCGATGTCGGTGCGGAGCTGACTTCGCGCTCGAACCTCCAGTCGGTGATGAGGATCGGCAAGACCGATGTGGCCATCGTCGATGACGAGGGCAAGGTCCGCTCCCTGACGAGGTTCTCCCCGATAGCGAGGTCGCTGCAGGCAAGGGACCCGTACGGCTGGGCGCTCCTCGTATCATCGCCAGAGGGCCAGAGGGCGCGCGTCGGAAAGGCCGCCCGCAGGGTCCTGGGGCTCTGATCATCCCTTTATGACGCCTATGGGGGTCAGTTTGGCCACCTTTGCGGTGAGGCCGGCGTCGCACACGACCTTGATCACCTCGTCCACGTCCTTGTAGGCCTCGGGGGCCTCCTCCAGGACGCCCTCGTCGGATCCGTTCCTGAGGTAGACGCCCTTCTCCGCCATCTCCCTCATGACCCCGTCTACGGTCAGGGAGTCTATGGCCTTCTTCCTGGACATCTTCCTGCCCGCTCCGTGGCAGGAGGATCCGAACGTCTGCTCCATGGACCCCTTCCTCCCTGCGAGCACGTACGTCCCGACGCTCATGTCCCCGGGTATGATGACGGGCTGCCCCACTTCGCGGTACCTCATAGTTATCTCGGACCTGCCGGGGGCGAACGCGCGGGTGGCGCCCTTCCTGTGGACCAGGACATCCTCGTGGTGGCGGTTCACGTCGTGCCTCTCCTTCTTAGCGATGTTGTGGGCCACATCGTAGACGACGTCCATGCCCATGGACTCCGCGGAGTCGCCGAGTATGTTCTCGAAGGACTCCCTGACCCAGTGCGTGATCATCTGCCTGTTGGCCCATGCGTAGTTGGCGCCGCAGCACATTGCCCTGTAGTAGTCGTCGCCGAGCTTCGAGTCCAGCGGGGCGCAGGCGAGCTGCCTGTCCGGAAGGCTCACGGAGTTCTGCTTGATGTAGCGCTCCATCTCCTGGAGGTAGTCTGTGGCGATCTGATGGCCGCATCCGCGGGAACCGCAGTGGACGGTGACCGTCACGGTCCCCTCCTTGAGGCCGTAGGCCTTGGCGGTGCGCTCGTCGAACACGTTCTCCACGAGGTCCAGCTCCAGGAAGTGGTTGCCCGATCCCAGGGACCCCAGCTGCGGAAGGCCCCTCTTGCGCGCCTTGTCGCTAACGACCGAGATGTCGGCGTCCGCCATGCGTCCGCCCTCCTCGGTGACCTCCAGGTCCCTCTCCCATCCGTACCCGTTCTCCACAGCCCACTCCGAGCCGTTGGCTAGGATCTCGTCGAGCTCCTTGTATCCGATCTTGGTCAGGCCCTTGGACCCCAGGCCCGAGGGGACGTTCTTGTAGAGCTCGTCCACCAGCTCGTCCTTCCTGCCGCCGAGGTCTTCCAGCGTCAGGTCTGTCTTGATGAGGCGGACCCCGCAGTTGATGTCGAAGCCGATCCCCCCGGGGGATATGGACCCGGAGTCCGCGTCAACGGCGGCGACGCCCCCGATGGGGAACCCGTATCCCCAGTGGATGTCCGGCATGGCCATCGAGCTCCCGACGATCCCGGGGAGGCATGCGACGTTGGCAGCCTGCTGGGGTGCGTTGTCTGCGCGTATGGAGGAGATCATCTCCTCGCTGGCGTAGATGATGGCGTTGGTCCTCATCCCCGCGGACCCGTCCATCGGGATCTCCCATCTGTTGCCATCGATCCTGTTGAGCTTTCCCTGCCAGACCATTGTGAGCGCACTCCTGATTGGATTGGGGCATATGCATGCACCGTAATAAGAAGAGAAGGGCCGGGACCGAGATTTGAACCCGAGTCAAGGGATCCACAGTCCCCTAGGATAACCAAGCTACCCCATCCCGGCCATGATGTGAGTCCGTCTATCTCCTTCCCTTACATAAAGGTTATTATCATCCGGCCCCCGCGTCCCGCCCCCGGACGTCCGATGCCATGCTCGTCCGTCGCTAACATATAAGAATGCGCACACATACTGGAGTCCAAAGTTGTCCCGGGGGCGTCCCGTATGCGTCCAGGGGCGGAGTTGATTCATCATGAAAGCGCTGTATGCTGACGGAACTGTGAAAGAGACCGAAGATGAGCTCCCGGTCATCAGACACACCGCCTCCCACATCATGGCACAGGCGGTCCAGAGGCTTTACCCCGGCACCAAGCTGGCCATCGGTCCCGCGATAGACGACGGGTTCTACTATGATTTCGACAAAGAGGGCGGATTCTCCCCGGAGGACCTCGATGCGATCGAGGCCGAGATGAAGAAGATCATCAAGGAGAACCTCAAGCTCGAGACGTACACGCTCCCAAGGGCCGAGGCCATCGACTACCTCAGGTCCAGAGGGGAGGATTACAAGGTCCAGCTGGTGGAGGACCTTCCCGAGGACGCCCCCATCAGCTTCTACAAGCAGGGGGAGTTCGTGGACCTCTGCGCCGGGCCCCACGCTTTGTACACCAAGGCCGTTAAGGCGTTCAAGCTCCTCTCGCTGGCCGGTGCCTACTGGAGGGGGGACGAGAAGAACAAGATGCTCTCCAGGATCTACGGAACGGCGTTCGAGAGCAAGGAGAAGCTGGAGGCCTACCTCAACATGCTCGAGGAGGCCAAGAAGAGGGACCACCGCAAGCTGGGCAAGGAGCTCGGGCTGTTCGCCATAATGGAGGAGGGCCCCGGGTTCCCGTTCTTCCTCCCCAATGGGATGGTCCTCAAGAACACCCTCATAGACTACTGGAGGGGCCTGCACACCAGGGAGAACTACTACGAGATCTCCACCCCCATCATCCTCAACCAGGCCCTTTGGCTCCGCTCCGGGCACTGGGACCACTACAAGGACAACATGTACACCACCATGATCGACGACGAGGTCTACTGCGTCAAGCCGATGAACTGCCCCGGGGGCATGCTGGTGTACAAGACCGAGCCCAGGTCGTACAGGGACCTCCCCATCAGGATGGGGGAGCTCGGGCTGGTCCACAGGCACGAGAAGTCCGGGACGCTGCACGGCCTGTTCAGGGTCAGGTGCTTCACCCAGGACGATGCCCACATATTCATGAGGCCGGACCAGGTCGAGCAGGAGATCGAGGGCGTCGTCAGGCTCATCGACGAGGTCTACTCGAAGTTCGGCTTCAAGTACCATGTGGAGCTGTCCACCAGGCCGGAGGACAGCATGGGGTCCGACGAGGACTGGGAGAACGCGACCAACGCTCTCATCAACGCCCTGACCACCATGGGCCTGGACTACGTCGTGAACGAGGGGGACGGGGCATTCTACGGCCCCAAGATCGACTTCCATCTCGAGGACTGCCTCGGCAGGACCTGGCAGTGCGGGACCATCCAGCTGGACTTCCAGATGCCCCAGAGGTTCGAGCTCGAGTACACGGGCTCCGACGGGGAGAAGCACAGGCCCATCATGCTCCACAGGGTGATCTTCGGATCCATCGAGAGGTTCATCGGGATCCTCACCGAGCACTACGCGGGCAGGTTCCCCGTCTGGCTGGCCCCCGTCCAGGTCAGGGTGCTCTCAGTCTCAGAGAAGTCGTTCGACTACGCGTCCAAGGTAGCCGCCGAGCTCAAGGCCGCAGGGATAAGGATGGAGCTCGACAACTCCGACAACAAGATCGGATACAAGATCCGCGAGGCCCAGCTCCAGAAGATCCCGTACATGCTGGTCCTCGGAGAGAAGGAGACCGCGGACGGCACCGTCGTCACCGTCAGGACCAGGGAGGGGCAGGACCTCGGCGCCCTCAAGCTGGAGGACTTCATCGCGATGGTCCGCCAGGAGACGGCCGACAGGGTCTGATCCCAGGGGGCTCAAGGCCCTTCCTCAGTCGGAAACGTTCTTCAAAACAAATGCGGGGCGGACCGGCCGTCTGTCCGGTCCGTTCCCGCTCGAGATTCAGTTGTTGCCGCGGAATGCGGACAATGAGCACTTGTACGCCTCAAGGACCGCGGGAACGGTCATGACGCTGAGGGTCTCGACGAGGGAGTCCCAATCCTCCTCGCTAATCATCACGACATTGCCGGCATCCGTGCTGATGGTGATCTTCTCTCCCATCAGTGATCTGTCGACGAGCCTGGAAAGGCCCTCCTTTGCCTCGGAAACATCGTATGTTGCCATGAGTGATGCCACACCAACCAAGTATATAATAGGATTCGATGGATGTGCCGAAGAGTCGGTTTTTCTATATATCCGTACAGAGGACAGATATGCAACAGGATGTATAAGATGAAGGGAAGGGGTTTCGATAGACATTCATCTATCGCTGGATCGCATTCAGTCCTGGATGACGCGGACCTGGACCTTCTTGCTCTTGTACTTGGCCTTGGGGAGGTCCATGGTCATCCTGTTGCCGAAGTCCTTGTGGACCTGGACGATGGACGACTCCGGTCCGACCTCGATCTTCCCGATGGAGACGTCCCTGATCCTCGCGTTGCGGATGATGAAGTCCGCAAGGGAGACCTTTCCGAAGCCGTCCTTCTTGCCGAGGTTGATCTCGAACCTGCACATCCCGTAGACGTCGGAGATCTGGTCGTAGTCTATGACCCTCTTGATCGTGTCCTTCTGGCCCGGCTCGGCGTCGGGCACGTCCCTCTTCTCTATGTCCATACCGGTGCGCATCTCGAACTCCTTCACGAGATGCTCCTCCTCGGACGTGACGAAGGACACGGCGGTACCCTCCTTGCCGGCCCTGCCGGTCCTTCCGATGCGGTGGATGTAGGTGTCGATGTCATCGGGCATGTCATAGTTGATTACGTAGGTGATGTCGTCGATGTCCAGCCCCCTCGCCGCGACGTCCGTGGCGATGAGTATGTCCGTCTTGTCCTCCTTGAAGTCGGCCATGACCTTCTCCCTCTTGGACTGGGGCATATCCCCGTGTATGGCCTCCACCTTGTAGTCCAGGGACGAGAGCCTCTCGTCGAGGACATCCACCATCTTCTTCGTCTGGCAGAAGATGATCGCCTTGGGCTTGTCGATGTCCAGTATCCTGCAGAGTGCCCAGGACTTGTTCCTCCTCCCTACGGAGATGTAGTACTGCTTCGTGAGGTCGAGGACGACCTCGTCCTGGGAGACGGAGACCTCCTTGGGGTTGCTCATGTAGTCGAAAGCGAGCTGCTTGACGTTCTCCTGCATGGTCGCGGAGAACAGGAGGGTGTGCCTCTTCTCGGGCATGGACTTCAGGATGTACTCGATGTCCTCGATGAACCCCATGTCCAGCATCCTGTCGGCCTCGTCCAGGACCATGACGGATATCTCGGACAGGTTCAGGACCTTCCTGTTGATCATGTCCCTGACGCGCCCGGGGGTTCCGGCGACGATGTCGCAGCCCTCCTGGAGCTTCTTGATCTGCCCCTCTATGCTGGCGCCGCCGTAGATGGGCAGGCACACGTGGCCGGAGTACTTGGCTAGCTTGGACAGCTCCCCGGAGACCTGGTTTGCGAGCTCCCTCGTGGGGACGAGGACGATGGCGGAGGGGACCTTCCTCCCGGCCTCTATGGTCCCGAGTATGATTGATCCGTACGCGCCGGTCTTTCCGGTCCCGGTCTGGGCCTGGCCGAACATGTCGCAGCCCTTGAGTCCGAGGGGGATCGAGTTGACCTGGATGGGGGTGGGCTCGTCCCAGCCCATGTCGTCCATTGCCCTGGCGACGTCCTCGGGGATGCCTATGTCTGTGAACTTTGAGATCATATGAACCACTGATCTGAAACACTGCCTGGGACCTAACCCAGACAACTTTCCTTTTTCGGCGTTGCGTACCTTGTCATCCTTTATAAAGATACTTAAAAGGGGAGAACGGCTCCCGGTAGCATGTACTGGGGCGGGTCTTGTCCGAGCGGGGCCCGTCCAATCCGCTGCACTTGCGCCATGGGAGTCCGAGGTCACGATATCTTTATATTGTATGAGAATATCCCCACTCCTACCAGTGTGGACGTAGTGTAGCTGGTTATCACTTGACCTTGCCAAGGTTAGAACTCGGGTTCGAATCCCGGCGTCCGCACTCATTCTTTCTCGACGCCCCTGCTCTGTACCAACGATTATATCCATCCCCTGTATGCGACACATCATGATTCAGTGTCCGCGCGGTACCAGAGACTTCCTCCCCGACGAGATGGAGAGACGCAGGTTCTACGAGAACAGGCTCAGGCATACCGCCAGGACCTTCGGCTTCAGGGAGACGGAGACGCCCATCTTCGAGGATGCGGAGCTCTTCATCCTGAGGTCGGGGACGAATGTTCTCAACGAGCTGTACGCGTTCGAGGACAAGGGCGGCAGGCAGATCGCCCTCCGCCCGGAGATGACCGCCCCCGCCGTCAGGATGTTCGTCAACGGGATGAGCAACGACCCGAAGCCGATCAAGATCTTCTACTTCGGCCAGTGCTTCAGGTACGAGAGGCCGCAGAGCGGAAGGTACAGGGAGTTCTTCCAGTTCGGTGCGGAGATCATAGGGGGAGCGACCCCCGAGACCGATGCGGAGGCAATCGCCACAGCGGCGGCGATGATCAAGGAGCTCGGGCTGAAGGACTACAGGATACGCATGGGGCACATAGGGGTGCTGAGGCAGAGGATCGCCGATGCCGGCGTCCCGAAGGAGAGGACGGCGGAGGTTCTCCAGAAGCTGGACAAGAAGCTGTACGACGAGGCCAGGCCGATCATGGCCGATATGGGTGTGTCCGAGGAGGAAATGGAGGACATATTCAGCCTGACGGAGACGGTAGGTGGCACGGAGGTCCTCGACAGGGTCCCCGGCGAGGCCGGCGACTGGCTGAGGCAGGTCGTCGCGTACCTGGAGGCGGCCGGGGTCACGGACGTGGAGATCGACCTGGGCGTCGTCAGGGGGCTCGACTACTACACCGGCATGGTGTTCGAGGCGGAGGCCCCGGCGCTGGGCGCCGAGAAGCAGATCTGCGGAGGAGGGTCCTACACCCTGTCCGAGCTCTTCGGCGGGGAGAAGGTGTTCTCCACCGGATTCGCGATAGGGTTCGACAGGATACTGCTGGCACTCGAGAAGGAGGGTGCGACATACCAGCCGGAGGGCATGGACGCTTACGTCGTCGCCGTCACGGACGATGTGAGGATAGAGGCGGCAAAGGTCGTCGCCTCCCTGAGGTCGGCGGGGGTGGTCGCCGATGTGGACATCATGGGCAGGAAGATGGCGAAGGCCCTGAAGTTCGCTTCGTCCGCCAGGGCGAGGTATGCGGTGATTGTCGGAGCCAAGGAGCTGGAGCAGGGATCCGTCACTCTGAGGGACATGTCATCCGGCGAGCAGGAGCTCGTCCCGATTGATGCGCTGGTTCAGAAGATAAAAGGATAAGGGGAATTTCCCCCTTATCTAGAATATGTTAGTCCTCCATGTTTCAAACTCATAACTCCATCATTTGATATTGTAATCGTTACGTCTCCATAATTGGTATATATGTCCTTTGAGGTGCTGTTGCCCATGTTTGTTGGAATACCAATATCGTTACCCAGATAATATCCAAATGCTTCATCTACGTTTATTCTGTATAAGTACAGATCATCGATTGAATCACATACACATGAGATGGTTGCTTTTTTGGAACCGTTTTCGAATGACATGGCCGGTATGTCCGGATTTCTGTAATCACCTATTTTTGCATCTGAATTCTTCAATGTAACAGAGTCTGAGCCCGTTTCTTCGTATACTTTGAAGTCATAGATTAGTCCGTTCAGAATATAGGTGATTGTAGCTGTCTGAGTCTCAGTTTCAACGCGGTATGTCGTTGAGCTCGTATTTCCAATTCCCGGAACGTTCACGTGTCCATTACTCTTCTGGATAGTAACGTTTGGGATGGTGACTTTCAACTCATCTTCAGATTCCATTTGATCTATTGCATCCTTGTCTGCGTAAGAGTTTAAGTACAAGTATGTCCCGTTATCATATCCTGCTATAATCACTGTATTTTTGAGACCGCTTGATTCATATGTAAATGTCGAACCTGGCAGAGCATATCCGTCTTTGGTCAGAATCGTGTGATCTAGAGCGGCGTATATCGCAGTTCCAGCCAAAGCTACAACTGCCACGAGCATGATGGTAATGAGTGCCGAACCGGCTTTCCTGGAGTTTTCTCCGAATCTCATCCGTGCACCTTCTTAGATGTGAAGGCATGATGTGATGATAATAGTTACTGGTCCTATGAGCATATCCCGACGATTTTCAAGTCATAATCAGGGTTTCAATATAAGGTTGGCTATCGGCCAGCATCAATGGAAACTCCTGGATCGTCAACGGTCTATTCTTCTTATTCCAATGGGTACGAACAATTAATACTATACATGCATATGCGCACACGATCAAGATGTCTATACTTCTCGCAGAGGGGGAGCAGGTCATCCGCAAGTACCGCTGTGCGGTTGTGGATTACCGCTCCTCGGACAAAAGTCTCGATGCCATCGGACTCATGAAGAAGAAGCCGGATACAGACGGCCTCGTGGTCGTCACCAACAGGAGGGTGCTGTACTATGCCGAGGGCCGCTCCCCAGCCAAGGGGGCGACGGAAGCGCCGCTGCATATGCAGGAGGCGTTCATAGACAGGATATCCTCCACGGAGTTCGTCCAGGCGGATGCCAAGAAGAACGTAACGCTGCCGCTGGCCCTGTTGATCATCGGTCTGCTGCTAACCATCTACGGCATCACGGACGGGATGGAGCTCATGTACATGATCCCCGGGATCATAGTCCTCGCATTCGGCGCTATCCTGCTGGTTCTGGCCATGAGGGGGATCGAGCAGCTCATGGTGCTCAGGATCAACACGCTGGCCTCCGAGACGGGGATACGCGTCTCCGGTATGAGCCAGAGGGACGAGAAGGCGATGACCTTCTACATGGTACCCACATCCGACTTCAAGGTCATGGCCTCGGAGCTCGGGGCGATCATACTGGACGTCCAGGCCGCCGGCGATGACTGCATCGCCAAGTGGACCTCAGAGTGAGGGATCCCATGGATGATCTGGTGCTCGCGGAGGGCGAGCGCATCGTCCGCAGCTACGACTGCACCACTGTCGACCACTGCGCGGTCGTCATGGGGACGGCGATACCACTCGGCTCCAAGCGCAAGAGGGAGTCGCACGGCACCGTGACTGTGACCGACAAGCGCGTGATATACGACCTGAGGGTGTCTGGCAAAGGGGGAGGGAGCATGGTCCGCCAGGAGGTGAGCATCTCCGGGGTATCGTCCATCTCCTCCATGTTCGGCAGGTTCGGAAGGGATGCCAGGCTACCGATGATCCTGGTCGCGCTCGGATTCCTGATGATGTTCGCCCCTTACGTATATGCTGTGGAGACCGGCATGCTCTCCACTGGCGGGGACTACGAGCTGGGGTACAACTTCGGCGTGGAGTACGGCTACTACGAGGAATACACCAGCGGGATAACTTCCGGGGTCGTCGAGAACACGATCCCAGTCGGGTACGTCCCGCCGGAGATCGACGAGTTCGGATCCCCCGAATACGTCAGGGGGATGGCGGCCGGGGAGGCTGCCGGCAAGGCGAGGGCCCTGCAGGACATCTCCTCGGACCGGGGATTCGGCGTGCCGACGGACCTCATGATACACAACAGCGCAGCCGCTCTGATCCTCGTCTCGGCGATAGCCGGGGCGGTCGTTTTCGTCCTGGGGTCCGTTCTCCATGTGCTCTCCTACAGGTCTGCCGACTGGATCCATCTGAAGATGGGGTCCGGGTGGGGGTCCGACATATTCATAACCAACATGTCCGGAGGAGAGGACAGATGCGGCACAGGGCCCCAGACGGCGGGTCCGGGATACCGCATGATGGCCGAGGAGATCGGCGCTGTGATAGCGGAGCAGAGGGTCTCCCAGATGGCAGGAGGGGGGAGGACATGAGGAAGGGCATCATCCTCCTGGCATCGATCCTGGCGGTCACCCTCCTGGCGCTCTCATCGGCGCATATGGCCGATGTGGAAGGTAGTGACACTGAAGCAGATACAGTGAAAATCACGTCGGCCAGCGGCACATGCGGAACCAACGGGGCCTCATGGTCCTGGGAAGGGGGCATTCTGACAATCAGTGGAACGGGGAACGTCTCGACGGGGATGGACTCCGACGGTACCGCGAAGACCAGCTGGGGAAGCTGGACGCTTACGAATGTAACTACTAGTTCAACTAAAAGCACCTCTATTGATTACTTCCCATCAGACATTTTCGGTTCCAGCGGATTCGGCGTGACCATATCCTCCAACGTGACCATATCGAGCGGCGCGTTCAAGGACATCAAGGCGACGTCGGTGACGTTCGGCACCAGTGTGACGTCCGTCTCCAGCGGCGCATTCTCCGGCTGCACGACGCTGTCGACGGTGAGCTTCGGCAGCATCACGTCCATAGGTGCGGATGCATTCTCCGGCTGCACATCCCTGAAGTCGGTCGAATCGAGCGCGACATACGGGTCCGGGGCTTTCAAGGACTGCACCTCCCTGACCACGGTGAAGCTGGGCACGTCCACGGACGTGAACAGGACGGCGTTCGAGGGATGCAAGGCCCTGACGGCGATAGAGGTGTCATCCTCCAACACCAAGTACAGCGCCGAGAACGGGCTGATCTACACCAAGGATTTCACGACCCTGTACATGTGCCCCACCGGCAAGACCGGGACGATTTCCAAGGTCAACGAGAAGACCGTGACAGTGAACCTCGACTACGCCGATGTCCAGTACATCCTGGACCTGGCATCCGTCGGTGACGGATTCAAGTTCGACACCACCCTCACAGGTGCCAAGGCCGTGGGGTTCGCGTACTCCATGCAGGGCATGTCCTCGGTCAAATCCGAGTACAAGGACAGCACCCTCGTGCTGACATGCACCATGTACAAGGGGTGGGTGCTGGACAGCGGCATCGCCACGGTGAACGGCAGCACGGGATCCCTTACGATAGACTCCTCCAAGGGGACGCTGTCGTGCAAGGCCTCTGCAGGCAAGGGGTACACCATCCTGCCCATGGGGAAGGAGACCGTGACGGAGGCCGACCTCAAGAACGCCACCAGCATCGGGGGATGGGATGTGACCATCCTGAGCAGCTTCGACTGCGAGACGAAGGACGGGGCGGTCACGGACATCAACGCCTACGAGTGCAACATAACCGGTTTCAGCGGAAGCGGCGCAGGGACCCTGGGGGAGACGATACTCAACCATGGGGCGGAGTGCAGCGTTGCGGGCATGGTCCCGGGCAACTACGGCTCTCTCGAATCGCTCCTGATCAACAGCGACATGACATTGGCCACGGGCACGTTCGCCAATTCCGGCAGTCTCATGTCGGTGACGGCGGACCAGCTCACGAGCGTGGGCGACGAGGTCTTCAGGTACTGCACCGGACTGGAGGACGTGAGCCTCAAGGGATGCACATCCATCGGAAAGTACGCCTTCGAGGGATGCGGCAGCCTGTCGTCATTGGACCTGGGCGCCTCCAAGGTGACCATAGGCGAGGGCGCGTTCAACAACTGCAGATTGGAGTTCCTGAGGGTGGGCTTCGAGACGGAGGTCGATGCGGGCATACCTGTGATCCACTGCGACAGCACCATCGAGTCCATAGACGTCTACGACGACTACCTCTGGGTGAGGGTGACCGACGGATCCTCGGTCTCCTACGGTTCCGGGTCCGCCATGGGCTCCACGGCGAAGGTCTACGCAGGGAACGTGGCCGCGGTCCCCATGGAGGGCGATGTCCTCTACATGAAGGGCAACGGTTCCGGGTCCGCCAGCTCTTCGTGCCTCGTGGCCTTCGATTCCAGGCTCGGCATGGACGTCGATCCCCTGGAGGTGACATCGGGAAGCACCCTCGGAGACAAGCTCCCCGTCCTCAGCAAGGACGGGTACACGTTCCTCGGATGGACCAGCGGGGGCAGCTGGGTCACGTCCTCGACAGTCATCGGAACGAGCATGATGCTGGAGGCCGACTGGCAGAAGGAGAGCAGGGCCGACAGCAGCGGGACGTACGTCCTGGCGGCCTTCGGGGTCGCCGTCATCGCCACCATCGCGGTGCTGGCCATCAACAGGTACCGCTGATCAAACAAAAAGCGTGCCGCAAGGCACGCTTGCTTCTCCTCTAGAAATTTGTAAAGGGTCCCTGCCGGTTCGTCCGGCAGGGTAAAGGCGGGGTGTGGCCCCGGTTACTTCGACCATCTGGGCTTCAGCGATGCCAGGACCAGGACGAGCAGCATCAGCACCGTGATCGCCGAGCATATCACCACATAGGTCGTGGCCGACCCGCTGGGTTCGCTGTTGCCGAAGACCGAGTACGAGACATCCGCGTACAGTCCGTTGAGGTTCAGTTCCACCTTGAAGATGGAAGAGGTCTTGAAGCTCATCTCGACGGGCCCGTCGATGTACACGGTGCTGTAGTTCAGGTAGTAGTACGCGCTCACCTTGTCGCCCATGTTGTCGACGGCGCTGTTGATACTCAGGTTGATGGTGTCCCCCGCCTTGACGAAGAACGAGAGTTCGTTGTAGGGCTCAAGGACGAGCTTCGCCTTCTTTTGGCTATCGTTGAAATATATGGTCTGGTCGCTGTAGTAGTAATTCGATAGGTCGTAGACGTTCACGACGGTCCCGGTGCCCCTTGCTACGATGGCATCGCGGTCGTCTGCGGTTATGTTGACCGAGGAGTCCTTGAGGTACGACTCCATCTTCGCGTCGTTAGCGGACCCGTCTATGAAGTAGAGGCAGTTGCTGTGGAAGGACCAGCTGCCCAGGTCCTCATTCGTCGTGAACTGCGCATACAAAACGTACTGGTTGCTGGTCCTGACCTCCGTGGCGCCGTCCGAGCAGTCGGAGGCCAGGGTTGCGGCAACAGGGGCGAAGACCAAGATCGCCAATATCAGGAAAGTCATTCTGCGGTCCATCACATCTCCCTCCTCATGGTCCTGTACATTCCCAGCAACAGGAACGCGATCCCCCAGACGATGCCAATGGCGACCATGGTCCATGTGGCGGTCATGTCCATCATGGGGATTATGATCATCCCCGCGGAGCCGCTCATCTGCGCTCCCAGGATTCCGAGTGCGGCCTCGCACAGGAAGCACGGGAGCATCAGGATCCATGTGGGGTCGGAATCCTGGAACATGGCGTAGTACAGTATGCACACCATGGGCAGCACCACGCTCATCAGTATGAACGGGATCATCGACGACCCCCTCCTCATGAAGCTGCCGATGCAGAACGCGGTGGCCGAGTACGCGAACACGCCGGCGATGGTTATCGCGAGCGACTCTGCCAGCAGGTCGGAGAAGATCAGGTCGTACTTCGTCGTGGACACCGCCACGGCCATGCCGTAGGCGAACACGAACACGCCGAGGCACAGCATGAACCCCGCCAGGTACTTCCCGAGGTAGAACGAGATCCTAGACATCGGGAGCGAGACGTTCATGTACGCCGTCCTCTCCTTGAACTCGTTGGGGATCTGGGTCCCGCAGAGAACGGATGTGAACAGACCCATCATGAGGGGCATCATGCACAGCAGGCCGGCGATGTAAGTGGTGGAGTATCCGGTCACGAATCCGAACTCGGAGAGCAGCAGATTGATGTAATCTGATGCCAGAACGACGGCTATGGGGATCAGCAGAGCCGCGAAGAGCATGAAGTAAGTCCACTTCAGTTTGGCGAAGAGCTTCATCTGGACCATGAACATCCACATCGTCTGGGTCATCATGGACGGGATGCGGTACACCACCTGCCTGTGGGCGTCGTCGTCCGATGCGGAGTATCCGGTGCCCTTCCATGTCCCCTTGCGGTCCTCGTCCCTCCCTCCGAGCGGGAGTATGGATCCGAGCCCTCTGGGCCTCTTGACGGGTTCCTCCTCGTCCGCCAACTCCGATCCGGGGCCATCGATTCCTTGCCCGACGCTTCCCACGGGATGGTCGGCGCCCCCCTCCAGGTCCAGGGACCTCTGCTGGGCGGGGCGGGACGCGGTGCCCAGATCTATGCTTACGGACCTCTGCCCCCCGCTCTTTGGTGAGGCTCCTGGGCTGTTCGCCGTCTCGAAGGATATCTCCCTCCTGGGGGCGGACGGCTGGCCGGTCTCAGGTGACGATTCGTAGCGGTCCCCGGCGGACTCCTGGACTCTCGATGCGGTGAAGATCTCCTGCTCCTGGGGGGCGGGTGCATCGGAGCTGTCCGCGCTCTTCCTCCCTATCTTCAACGATATCTTGCGCGGTGCAGGGGTGTCCTGGGCGGCAGGCTCCGACGGTCCCAGGTCCAGGCTCTCGCGCCTTCCCCTGGGCCTCTCTATGCGATCCTCGGTCATTGGATCTCGTCCCCCTTCGTCAGCTCCATGTAGAGAGACTCCAGGTCCGCGCCCTTCTCGTTCATGGCCAGTATGCCCAGGCCGCTGCGGAAAGCCATCTCGCACACATGTGCCTGGTCCTCCGTTGTCCCGGAGAAGTCAAGCTTGACCGTGTAGTCTCCCATGCGTTCGGTTCCAGTCACGCCGCGGCATCCGCTCAGATCGCGGATGGCCTGCGATGTCAGGGGCTTCAGCGTCTTTATCTCCAGGGTGATCTCCTTGTCGGCACCGATCCCGTGGATGAGCTTGGACACGTCCCCCGAGGCAATGACCCTCCCGTCCCGTATCATGGTGACCGACCCGCAGATCTCCGACACCTCGCTGAGTATGTGCGTGCTGATCAGGAGGCTCCTGTCCATCTTCTTCAGGTCGGACAGGGTCTGCCTGATCTCAACCATCCCCCTGGGGTCGAGACCAGACGTGGGCTCGTCCAGGATGATGGTGTCCGGGTTGGGCAGCAGGGCCTGCGCGAGGACGACCCTCTGCCTCATGCCCTTGGAGAACTCCCCGATCTTCTTGTTCCGCCACTCCCACATCCTCACCGTCTCCAGGACATCCCTGGCACGGATCTGGATCTCCCTCGAGTCGAGGCCGTACAGCCTCCCCACGTACTCCAGGATCTCCGCCGGAGTGAACAGCGGGTACGGTTCCGGGGTCTCTATGACGCAGCCCACGTGCTCCATGGCGCGCCTGTGGTCGTTTATGCTGATGCCCCCTATCCTGACCGTCCCGGATGTCGGGTTCAGAAGGCCGGTTATGGCCTTCAGCGTGGTGCTCTTGCCGGCTCCGTTGGGTCCCAGAAGGCCCATGAAGTCGCCTCTGCGGACCGTCAGGTCCACGTTGGATATCGCGGCGAATCCGCCGTACATCTTGGTGAGCCCCACCGCCTCAATGGCAGGTGTGTCGTTCATGAACGGTATATGCTCTTAGCTTATAATAACAGTTCACCATCGATTCCAATATGCTTCCAAGGCAGGGCTTCAGGCGCCGAATCCCATCAAGGAGAAGGGCAGTATGTATTCGTTTCAGACATAATATGTATGATTCCAGTCATTAGGTAGTTTAATATACACACCATCCAATATAATCCTGAGACATACTCATATGAGCGTCGATTTATGGGTTTGGGCGGCATTCGCCGTCCTTGTATTGATATGCCTTGCAGTGGACCTGGGGCTCAGCCACAGGTCCCGTGAGCACTCCATGAGGGGTGCTCTGATCATGACTGCGTTCTGGATCGTCCTGGCGATACTGTTCGGGGTCTTCATCTACTTCTACATGGGCTCCGAGGATGCCGTGGAATACTACACCGGGTATGCAGTGGAGAAGGCGATGAGCCTCGACACGCTGTTCGTCTTCATGTTCGTGTTCTCGTATTTCGCCATTCCAACCGAGTACAGGCACAGGGTGCTCTTCTACGGGATCATCGGAGCTCTGGCCTTCCGTGCCCTGTTCATATTCCTCGGCGTGGAGATCATAATGGAGTTCACGTTCCTGATGCCCCTGCTGGGGGTATTCCTGGTCTACACGGCGGTCAAGACCGCGACGAGGAAGGAGAATGAGCGCCCCGACCTGAACAGGAACCCCATGGTCAGGGTCTTCAAGAGGCTGTACCCGACGACCACCGATCTGGACGGGGACCGCTTCTTCACGTTGAAGGACGGGGTGAAGACTGCCACGCCATTGTTCCTGGCGCTGATAGCGATAGAGAGCACGGACATCCTGTTCTCCATAGACTCCATCCCCGCGGTCCTCGCCATCACCCAGAACACATTCATCGTGTACACATCCAATGTGTTCGCCATGCTCGGCCTGAGGTCCCTGTACTCCGTCCTGGAGGGGTCGTTGCAGTCGTTCAGGTACCTGAAGTACGGCCTGGGCGCGATCCTCATGTTCGTCGGGGTCAAGATCCTCGCCCATGGATACCTGGAGATACCCACGCTCCTGTCCCTGGCCTTCATCATATCGACCATGGCGGTGTCCGTCGTGGCTTCCCGCATGGCCGATTCCAGAGAGGCCAGGGCCGCATGAGGTGAACGCGGGCGGATGGGGCCCTCCCCCATCCGTTCAATGCCTGTCCATTTCCGCATTCAGAAGGGCGTCGGCCCTCGGGATGAGCTCCTGGGAGCGCCTCACGTTCCTGTAGGACACCCTGGGGATCATGGATGCCAAAGCGACGGCATCGGCGTGGAGGGCGGCCATGTCAGGGTTCCTGACCTTGTACTCGCCCTTCATCTGCTTGATGACGAGCTCGGAGTCCATGACGAACTCCGCCTCATCCGCACCCATCTCAAGAGCCTTGGTGATGGCCGCGATGAGCCCCCTGTACTCCGCATAGTTGTTGGTGTGCACCCCAAGGAACTCCGCATGCTCATGCACGACCTTGCCGTCGCGAGAAACCACGATCGCGAACGCGGATTTCCCAGGGTTCCCCCTGGAGCCGCCGTCCGAGTAGACGGTGAGCTTCAATAGATCAGCTCCCTGGCGACCCTGTTCTCCGAATCCACCAGGATGACGTTGGCCTTCACCGGGGCATCCACGAGCTCGTAGCCCATTATGATGACCTTGTGGCCCACCTCGCACAGATGTGCTGCCGCCCCGTTGACGGCTATAATGCCGCTGCCCCTGGCTCCTGCTAACGTGTACGTCTCGAAGCGGTTGCCGTTGTCCACGTCCGCGACGGTCACCTTCTCGCCTACCCAGATCCCGGCGCGGTCCAGGAGGTCCTGGTCCACCGTGATGCTTCCCTCGTAGTCGACGCGCGTCTCTGTGACCGTCGCCCTGTGGATCTTGCTGCGGAGCACCCAGCGCATGGTTGCCAATCGAGGTGTTGTTAAAATACTTTTACTCGGACGCCGGATCATCCGCACGAAGGCAACGCCGGACGGCTCAGTTCCTGTTGCGGCACGAGCCGAAGAGCCTCACAGTCGGCCTGCCGTTCTCGTCGATCTCGAAGCGGGCGTCTATGTCGAACACCACCCTCATGTTGTCGGGGGTCAGGACCTCCATGGGGGTCCCGGTCGCATAGACCTCCTTCCCATGGATGAGGATGATCCTGTCGCAGTAGCGGGCGACCATAGGCAGGTCATGGGAGACGATGACGACCGACAGCCCCTCGGACCTGGACAGGCTGTGGACCAGGTCCAGGACGTCGAACTGCATGCTGATGTCCAGGTGGAGCGTGGGCTCGTCCATCAGTATGATGCTCGGCGTCTGCGCCAGTGCCCTCGCGATGATGACCCTCTGCCTCTCGCCGCCGCTCATGGTGTTGATGTAGCGGCTCGCCATGCCCTCGATCCCCGTCTTCCTGAGGGCCTCGTCGACAATGGACTCGTCGGCGGAACTGTTCCCGCGGAAGCTCTCCTGGAACGGCATCCTCCCCATCTCGACGATCTCACGGACCGTGAACGCGAAGCGGATCTCGTTGGACTGGGGGACGGAGGCGACCCTCCTGGCGATGTCCTTCTTGGTCATCTCCTCTATGTCAGACCCGTCCAGAAGGACGCATCCCCCGTGGGGGGTCAGGTTGCGGTTCAGGTTCTTCAGGAGTGTTGTCTTCCCGCACCCGTTCGGACCCAGGATACCGAGGACCTCCCCCGGGCGGAGCTCGAAGGACACCTTCCTCAGAACGTCCTTCTCATCGTATCTGTAGCTGAGGTCGCGGACCTCCATGGGCGATGTCACCAGCCCACCTCCCTCTTCCTCATGACCAGGAGGTAGATGAAGAACGGTGCGCCGATTAGGGCGGTAACGACGCCGATGGGGAGGACGCCGTACATCTGGGACGCCATGTGCGCTATGTAGTCGCAAATGATCATGAGGGTGGCTCCGCCCAGCGCGGATATCGGTATTATGAGGCGGTTGTCCGGGCCGAGGATTATCCTGAATATGTGGGGTATCACCAGTCCGACGAACCCGATGGTCCCCACGAAGGCCACGCATGCGGCGACGACCAGCGACGATACCGCCAGCAGGAGTATCCGCACGGACCTCACGTCCACTCCCAGGTCCATGGCGTGGGCGTCGCCGAGCATCATGGCGTTCAGGTTCCTGCACTGGGTGGCCATTATGACCGAACCGATGGCTATGAGAGGTATGACCAGGACCATCTGGTCCCACTCGATCCTGTCGAGGCTCCCGAGGGACCAGAAAACGATGTTGGCGATCTTCTCCTCCGGGGCCAGGTAAGTCAGGAACGACACGATGGCCGAGATGAGGGCGGATACCGCGACCCCCGCGAGCACAAGCGTCTCCACCCTGACGCTCCCCCCGATTCTGGACACGGAGTACACGACCACCATCGTCAGGAAGCAGAAGATGAATGCGAGCAGGGGCTGGGAGATCCCCAGCGGGATCACGGACGCGACCGTGAGTATCGCCACTGTGGACCCGAGGGATGCGCCCGATGACAGGCCGAGGATGTAGGGGTCGGCCAGGGGGTTCCTGAACACGGCCTGCATGACCGCGCCGGTGAGGGCCAGCCCGACCCCGACGGAGATCCCGATGATTATGCGCGGGAGGTTCTGATCTATGACGATCAGGTTGGTCCCCCACGTGCCGTTCCCCGTCAGAGCAGACCAGACCTCCGACAGGGTGAGGGTCCTGCTCCCCGCCCATGACAGGTCCTTGAGCATGAAGAAGAAAAGTATGGCGAAGAGGGCGATCACGCACAGCAACAGCTTCGTTCCTCTGCTGACCATCCTCTTCGCTTTCATGTTCAGTCCCCATCAGCGGCGGTCACTTAAGGTTTCCTTCTCATGACGACGGCGATCAGGGCGATCGCAACGACGATGACCGCACCCGCTATGGCCAGGTAGTATACCGGGACCCCGTCATCGGATCCTCCCGTGTAGCCGTCGTCATATTCCCCGAATATGTCCGGGTAGAGGCACTGGGATATGGCCACCAGGCCGTCGGCGGATTCGGGGCATATGTTGTTCCACTGGGAGTCCATCTCGATCACCCTGAACGTCCTGTCCCCTCCGAAGAGCTCCTTGTACAAGTCGTCGACGGTTTTCCCGTTGAAGTACGAGCTGGATACGAACACGGTGGTCCCGGGGTTCTGCTCCAGAAGCGTGATGATCGTCGCGGCATCCCCGTACCTGTCCTTGCCCTCTACGAAGCCGATGTTGTTGGCCCCGCATATCTCAAGCATGGACCCCATTATGCCCTCGCTGCCTATCTGGAACTGACCGTTGTAGTACCACACGTAGAGCGCCTTGGCCTTGTCCTCGTCGGATATCCCGCTGACCCCCTCGCGGATAGCATCCACCTTGTTCTGCATGGCTATGACAGATTCTGGTTCCGTGCCGGTGACGATCTTCGATGCCGACACGACTATGTCCATGACTTCGGAGTAGTCGTGGGTCTCGCCCCACATGAGGACCTTGGTGAACCCCGCATTCACCAGGAGCTCGCGAAGGCTCTCGTTGTCATCGTAATTTGTCAGAAGTATGGGGTCGTCCAGGTAGAGCTCCCCGGCCTCGACCATGTTCACAAGCTCTATCAGGATGCTGTCGTCGTTGGATGTCCCGTAGAAGCTTCCGAGGTTCTTCGCGTTCAGATCCTTCAGGTCCTCGTCTTTGTAGTAGTCGTACATGGAGTATTTGTCCGCAGCCACAATCTTGTCGATCTCTCCCGCCTGTGCGATGGTCAGGGTCACCGCGTATCCCGAGGTCACCACGCGTTCGGCCGGCGCATCGAAATGGAATGTCTGTCCGTTCCCGTCCGTGATGTCGAATCCCGCATCCGCGGCTTCGGCGCCGATCAGCGGGATGCAACCCGCCATCAGCAGCGCAACGGTTGCAACCAAGATAATTCCGGATTTCATTGTATCACTACGTTGTTACGAATGAAGTAATTAGTGATACTGAAGGTCAAATCGATATAAATCTGTAACCCAGGGTCTCGATGAGCGACGGCTTCAACCGAAAACAAAACAGATGAAAAAGAGATGAGCGCCCTGGTCGGAATTCGAATCCGAGTCGAAGCCTCGACAGGGCTTCATGATAGGCCGCTACACTACCAGGGCAGTATGGCATGGTATAGATGACATGTATTTAATGATTCCTATCAGCCTTATAATCAATCCAGCTTATCTGTTCCTACAATCCCTGGGAGGTCCCAAATATCTCCGGCGCATTCTCTGTATTATGCCGATCGGTGATCCGCATGGAGGGTTTTTCGAGTACACGGAGGAGGGGCTGCCTGAATGCATATTCGCATGTACGATCCCGGTGTCGGATATGGACAGGTCCGTACGCTTCTACTCCGATATCCTGGGGATGGAGCTCCTCGGTAGGGACGGATCCGCGGCATACATGGTCCGCGGGTCATGCAGGGTAATCCTGAAGGCATCCGATTCTGTCGGTGTGGACACCGGGCTGTTCTTCGGTGTGGACAGTCCGTACAACACGCGCCGTCGCCTGATAGACGAGGGTGTGGAATTCCTGAGGGAGCCGGCGAGAGGGCCGCTGGGGACGGAGACGTCTTTCCTCGATCCGGATG
Organism: Methanomassiliicoccaceae archaeon UBA71; assembly: GCA_002504405.1. Lineage (GTDB taxonomy): Archaea > Thermoplasmatota > Thermoplasmata > Methanomassiliicoccales > Methanomethylophilaceae > Methanoprimaticola. The sequence continues at coordinate 171,977 of DARO01000012.1, read as the reverse complement.
GAAATGTGATCCATGCCACAGATGTCGGTGCTGATTTCAGAATGTGAAGGTAAAGGGGCCGGAGCCCCTGTTTGATTAGACCTTGAAGAATGCTTTTACTCCGGGTCTGAACAGGTACCAGAGGACGATTATCGCGATAATCAGAGGCACTATCATCGCGAATCCGCCCAGTACGATTGAGATGAGGTCCAAGATGAGCTCCAGGATCCACAGTATGACTCCGATGTACCACCAGAGTCTCCATCCTTTGAAGAATCCTGCAGAAACGACCATCATTATCAATCCAAACACAATGGATACGATGCCTCCGCCCTCCAGAAGACCCTGCATGTCAGGGTCCAGATCGGTAACGACGATGAGGTCGAGACACAGGGCCGCACCGAGGGCTATGAACAACAATGCGACCAGCAGCTGAATCACCGCGATCAGGGTGATCAGTATCGGACGTTTCACGTCAGACATATGTATGTAATTAACTAATCAGTATAAAATTATGAGCAGAGGGCAGAAGCCCTCTGCAAAGGTGTTTCAGTCCCCGAGGTTGGCCTGCTCGATCGCGGCGTCCAGCTCCTTCTGTAGCGCAGGGGGCAGCCCGTTTATGCTTCCGGACAGGAATCCCCTCACGATCATGCTGACCGCCTGGTCCTCGTCGAGGCCTCTGGACATGAGGTACTCTATCTGGTCCCTGGCGATCTTCCCGACCGCGGCCTCATGGGTCATCTCGACATCCGCTACATGCGCCTCCAGTTCCGGGACCGCGTTCGTGGACCCCCCGTCCTTCATGATGATGCTCCTGCACTCCAGGTGGGCCTTGACCTCCGGGGCGTTCCCGACGAGCCTTCCGCGGGCGCACATGTGTCCGCCCATGGAGATGCTCCTGCTCATGATCTGGGCGCTGCTGCCTCTGCCGTTGAGGTAGACGAGTCCGCCGGTGTCGATGTCGGACCCCTCGTGCGCGATGCACATGGTGTTGTAGAGCGCCGTCGCGCCCTCGGCGAGGGAGGCCGACGGGAAGCTCTGGAGGCTCCCCACGGGGTTGAGTATGACGTAGTTGTTGGTGTAGTTGGAGTTCTTACCGACGACGGTTGCCGTCCTGGGGCGGACGCCGGTCTGCTTCCCCCAGCTGTGGATCATGGAGAACGTCAGGTTCGCGTTGTCGCCCACGTATATCTCCGAGACCCCCACATGCAGGGCGTCGTTGGCGTGATGGGACGTCGAGCATCCGGTGATCATCTCCAGGGATGCGTTGTCCTCGACGATCACGATGTTGTGCACGTTCTGGACCGTCCTGTCCGTGTCCAGGAGCATGCAGGTCTGGACCGGGTTCTTCACATGGTACCCGGACCTGACCCTGATGAAGTACCCGTCCGCGTCCTCGAGGTAGCTCTTGGCGGTGTACTTGTCCTTGGTCGGGTCCATCGCCTTCCACATGTAGTCCTTGAGCCAGTCGAACTTCGACAGGGCCTCGTGGACCGACATCATGTCCAGCCCCTCCTGGGGCTGGGCGTGGCAGTGGCTCAGGCCGTTGTCGATGAACATCAGGGTGCCGGAGCGGTTCATCTCGTCCGCCACCACGCCGACCTTCTCCATGTACTCCTTGTAGTCGGACTTCCCGACGTCGGAGATCCTCTCCACGTCCCTGGAACCCTCGTCGTAGCGGTCCAGGTCTATGTCGGCGCCGTAGGCCGCCTTCTTGTCCAGCGCGTCCCTCACAGCTTTATCATTGTCTGGCATGTGGCACACTCCCCGTATCCGTTCTCCTTGATCTCCTTCAGGAGGTCCATGGGCCTGCCGCTGCAGCAGATCCTCCCCTCCTTCATGACGTAGGCGCGGTCGGCGCCGATGTAGTCCAGTATCTGCCCGGTGTGGGTGATCACCAGGGAGGACACGTGCCTCTGGACGTTGCCCATGCAGCTCCTGCCCTTGTACAGAAGGTCGCGGACCTTGCTTCCGATGAGGTCGATGTTCTCAAGGTCCACTCCCGACTCGGGCTCGTCCAGCAGTATGAAGTCCGGCCTCTGTGCGGTGAGCTGCAGCAGCTCGGACCTTTTGATCTCCCCTCCGGAGAACCCCACGTTCACCTCCCTGTCCAGGAAGTTCTGCATCTTGAACTTGGACGCGTCCTTCAGGACCTCCTCCCCGCAGGAGGACGACGCCTTGATGAGGTCCCCGAGCTTGACCCCGAAGATGTTGGGGGGCCTCTGCATCATCATCCCTATCCCGAGCTTCGCCCTCTGATCGACGGAGAGCTCCGTTATGTCCTCGCCTTTGAACAGGATCTGGCCGCTGGTAACCTCTATGGTGCTGTATCCCATTATCGTGGCCATCAGCGTCGATTTCCCGGAACCGTTGGGTCCGAAAAGGACGCAGGTCTCCCCCTCGCTCACGGAGAGGTTGACTCCTTTGAGGATCTCCCTCTCGCCTGCGACGGCGTGGAGGTCTACGATCTTCAGCATCTCGGTCATGTTGTCACCTATAACGCCGTGAAATGTATAATCGTATAACAACTTTGGTTTCATCTTAAGGGAGGGGCAGCCCCGAACCCCCTTGAATATGGTTCCGCATCGATAGGAAACGATATACGCTCAGCCCATAATCGCGTCGTCATGAAGGTCCTCGCGCTCAACGGAAGCCCCCGTCCCATCGGCAACACGTCCAACATCCTCAACGAGGTCCAGGACATGTTCGAGAGGGAGGGGGTCGAGATGGAGATCGTCCACCTCTACGAGTACAGCTTCGTCAACTGCAACGTATGCCTCACCTGCGAGATAAGGGGGGACGGAAGGTGCGCCGATGAGGACGACGGGTTCAACCAGCTCCTCGACCGCATGAGGGCAGCGGACGCGATACTGCTCGCCGCCCCCACATACGCCCGCGCGTGCCCCAGCGTCATGCAGACGTTCCTTGAGAGGGCCTCGCTGGTGTTCACGAAGAGCGACCTGGGACTGTCCGGCAAGGTCGGGGGCGCGATCGCAGTATGCGCCCACGAGGGCGGGTCCCTTGTGTACGACCAGCTCGTCGGATTCATGCTATCCAACGGCATGCTGGTGTGCGGGTCCAGCCCGCTCCCGGTCATACGCGCCCTCAACTCCCCTCAGTACGAGGACGACAAGGCCGGCATGAGGGGGGTCCGCTCCCTCGTCGAGGGCATGGTCTCCGCCCTCATGCGCCTTAACGGATACGCCTGATCAGAAGAAGTAGAATCCGCATCCCTCGGACTGAGATATCCGGGCAACGGCCTCCATGCGGTCCACAGGGCCGGAGTAGCGCCGGACCATCGCCTTCCCCTCCTGCGGAAGGGCCTCCCTGAGCACCGCCACCTCCCTGAGCAGCTCGGCCGCGTCATCGGAGGAGAACCTCCTCCCCTCCTTCGAGGCCTCTGGCACCGATGCGACGATCGGGCATCCGTGCCTGCCGGCTATCTCCGGGAGCAGGCTGTTGTCGGGGCCGAAGGCTCCTATGCATCCGCGCCCCTTGTCCCAGGACAGGGGGCAGCCGGAGCACATCTCCCCCATCTCCTCGAACGTCAGCATGTCCCAGCCGGTCAGGACGTCCCCTCCGGCCGCCACGGCCCTCTCCACGACATCCTCCGGGACGCCATCCGCATCCATCCAGCCGGTAGGCACGTCTGTGGCGAGAGGGTCCAGTACGGACCTGTCGTCGTCCTTCTTGACCTTGTCCATGTATACCGCATCGGTCTCGGCGTTGATGCGGTTCCTCTTGAGGAAGGCGTCCCAGTCCCCGACAGCGCCTCTGGCCGCATCGAGGGGCACGACTCTGTTGCAGGAGACGTAGTCCCTGAATTCCGGGGCGTCGCCCACATGGACCCTGACGATCCTGCTGCGCAGCTCCCTGCACGGCGCGCTGGGCGCCTCCATCTCGCAAATACCGATGTTAATTCCCATACCCTGGCCTCATGGCCGGGGGAACCGGCCGCACTCCCAATCCGCGTCACCGTACAATAAACATATGTTCGGCCGGCGTGCGGCCTCAGAGGGGCAGCACGCCGAGTATGAACGAGACCAGGGCGACGACCATGGCGAGCTTCGCCATCTTCTGGGCCCTGTGCGGGTCCGAGAACACCGTGACCGCGCAGTACAGGAACATCAGGTCCGCCACGACCACCGTGTAGTACAGGAAGTGGTACGTGCCCCAGACCATGGGTGCGACGCTGAGCGCCGGGCCGGCGACGAAGAACACGCAGGCGAGGGCCGCCGCCTTTCCGGTCCCGATCCTCATCGGCAGGGTCAGCCTCCCCTCGTCGGAGTCCATGTCCTCGATGTCCTTGGCGATCTCCCTCCCTATGGAGACCAGCATGGCCATGAGCGCCACGACGACGTTCGATTCCGCCGCGCCGACGGCTGCCCCTCCCAGTATGAACATCATGCCCGTCAGGACGGCTATCGTCACGTTGCCGACGAACCCCCTCTGCTTGAGGACCATCTCGTAGGCGACCATGAGGACCGCCGCCACCGCCACGACCGCCACGCAAACGGGGTCGAGGGTCAGCAGGGACACCGCCACGGAGCCGCACAGCATGCCAATCCCGAGGATGTATGCGGTGCGCCTCTCCATCCTGCCGGACGGTATGGGGCGCTCCGGATGGGCGGTCTTGTCTATCTCGTGGTCGATGTAGTCGTTGAGGGCGTTGCCCCCGCAGATGAACATGAAGACGACCGCAGCCGAGATGACCAGGTTCACCCAGAGGTCGAGGATGTCAATCCCCCTCGCCATGAAGGACGCCACCGTGACCCCGATGACCCCCATGACCGCGTTCCCGGCCCTGAACAGCTGCAGGTACTTGTTCATACGCAGTAATCCTCCGCACTTGTATTTTAACGGCACCCCTGCGGGACGCCCGATCCGCCGGGACACGACACCCGTCGGCCGGTGCATCCCCTCCCTGCCCTCTGGCTATGATTAACTTTATGTTCCCCCTCGTTGTTCCGAAACAGGGTGCAGGATTGCTATCTGAGGGAATGCTGAACATTCTGGGGCTCGTCCTCGTCTACGCAATAATCGGTACGTTCCTCGGTGTCGCACTCATCCTTGAGCGCAGGGGATCCACCGCCGATGTCAGGAAGGTCGTCCACATCGGGGTCGGCACGTTCGCCTTCGTTTGGTGGATGTTCTCAGAAGGCTGGATCATGCTCGTCTTCTTCACGATCCCCTTTGCGATAGTGCTCTTATTCGCTATGATGAAGGACAATGCGGTTTCCCGCTCCAAGCTGGGGGACCTGTCCAAGAACAAGGGCCACAAGCAGGGCCTGTTCCTGTACGCGATCAGCATCACGATCCTCGTCCTCCTGTGCTTCCCGGACCACTGGGTCGCAGCCTCCGTAGGCATCATGGCCATGACCTGGGGCGACGGCATAGGCAGCGTCGTCGGTAGGAAGTTCGGCAGGCATAAAACGATCAACGGGAAATCCCTGGAGGGGTCCATCGGGGTCTTCGCCGCGACGGCTGTGATGACAGTCGTCATGGTCCTGTTCTACTGGGCGATCGCATCGGCCGGCCTATACCCCGCAGGGGACGTCCCCGGCGCGAGCCCCCTCTGGGTCCTCGCCCCCGTCGCGGGACTCGTGGCGACGGTAGTCGAGGCGGTCTGTCCCGGAGAGTTCGACAACCTCGCCATACCCCTGACCGTCACGGGCGCCATGGTCCTGCTGGGGCTGTGATGCCATGGCATGGTACGTCGTGGACGGCATGGACGGTGCGGGGAAGAGCACCGTGGCGGAAATGCTCAGGGGCAGGCTGGAGTCCGACGGCAGGCGGGTGCTCGTGATAACGCATCCCAACTCCGGCACATGGTTCGGGCGCATGTCGCGCAGGTTCCTCCTCAAGCAGGGCAAGGCAGCCATGCTGTTCTCGACCTCGTTCTACGTCCTGGACATACTCTCGTCCCTGTCCAGGGTCAAACGCGTGGGCGCCGGGTACGACGATGTGATCTTCGTCAGGTACATCATGGCGGTGGCCTACATGCCGGACGGCCTGCACAGGACGCTCTACAGGATCATAGGGTCGGTTCTCCCGATGCCCGATGTGGGGATATACGTCGACGTCGACGCAGAGACGGCGATGAGGCGCATCAATTCTCGCGGGGACGACATAGAGGCCTTCGAGACGGAGGAGAAGCTCACCGCCATACGCAGGCGCATGCTCGACCTGGCCGACGGGTGGATCGTGGTCGACAACACCGCGGACCGCGTGACCGTCGAGGACGGCCTCCTCATCAGGGTGTTCGGGCAGAGCCAGTCAGTTCCCTGAGACAACCGAGCCGCTGCGGGACACCACAGTCTCCTCGACCACGATCTCCCTTCCGGACCTCTCCGCGGCCTCGCGGACGATGGCGGTGATGGCCCTGCAGCAGGGGACCTCCATCCTGATCACGCGGACCCTGTCGATGCGGTTGTCCCTCAGGATGGCCGAGACCTTCTCGAACCTTCTGCGGTCGTCCAGCTTCGGGCATCCGATTATGACGGCATCCGACCCTATGAAGCGCTCCCTGAATCCGTCGGTCGCGAACGCCGTGCAGTCCGCGGCGATGACGACGGTCCCCCTGAAGAAATCGGACCGCTCCGGGACGAGGGCCATCTGTATAGGCCACTGGTATCCGGGCTCCGCCATGAGGCAAGACGCCGGCGAGACCGCTGGCAGCGGGTCGGCGGCGATGGGCGACGGCGCAGCGAGGGCTATGGCTCCGCGGGGGCACGCCGGAAGGCAGTCGCCGAACCCGTCGCACACTTCCTCCCTGACGACTTCCGCCTTCCCATCGACGATGGCGAGCGCGCCTTCATGGCAGGCGCTCACGCATAGCCCGCATCCGTCGCACCTCTCCTTGTCTATGACGATCCTCTTCCCGTCCATGGATCCCGAAGGCGGTGGGGGTAGTAAAGGTTAACGCTGTTATCACATCCGAGGGATGCCGAAACATCTTGATACGGGCCCGACGATCCAGTCCGGCGGTACCATGGACGACAGCGAAGCCACGATATCGGATGCAAAGGCACTTGTCGAGGGGTTCTGCGCGGAACGGGAATGGGACAGGTTCCACAACCCCAAGGATCTGGCCATAGGCATCTCAACCGAGGCGTCGGAGCTCCTCCAGATATTCCGCTTCAAGGATGCCGACGAGTCCGAGGCCATGATGTCATCCCCGGGGACGAGGGCGGAGGTGGAGCAGGAGCTGGCGGACGTGCTGTATTTCGTGCTCCGCTTCTCCCAGATGAACGGCATAGACCTGTATTCGGCCCTGGAGGGGAAGATACGCCTGAACGGGGAGAGGTACCCGGTGGAGAAGAGCCGGGGGTCCAACAGGAAGTACGACGAGCCCCGATCCGGTCTTCATGGGGGCAGCCGGTGACCGGTCAGGTCCATCCACCACCTTTGTAATCATACATGACCGATCATCCATAACGGCATCCGAGAAAGGTTCACGAACAATCCATGACCGAGGGTCAGGCGAGGGCGGAGGGACTCGCCGGGTCATCCTAGGAGGAACTGGGGAGGGCTACCGATAGGTCTGACCGATCATCAGCGCATGGGGCGGGGTCTCCTGCCAATCCCTGTCGGGACGGCCTTCGGTTTGTTCTGGCGCCATACATGTCGGGATGGTAGGATCCGTCACGGGTCATGCCAATCCGTCCGGACGATCCTGTAACGGCAGGAACAGGTGATAACCAGTTCCGCAAATCACCAAATACGGAAATCCGCATGCATGTTCATGATCACCGATCTCCCTCCGTGCCCTGTGGAGACCACCTTGCTTCTCATCAGCGACAAGTGGGTTGTTTTGATCCTGAGGGACCTCAGGACTGGCACCAAGAGGTTCGGGGAGCTTCAGAAGTCTCTGAAGGGGATCTCTCAGAAGGTCCTCACTGAGAAGCTCCGCAGCATGGAGGAGCACGAGCTCGTGAACCGCACAGTCTATCCGGAGGTCCCGCCGCGGGTCGAGTACAGCCTCACCGGTCTCGGCGAGACCCTCTACCCCGTCTTGGACGCGCTCGAGGACTGGGGCTGGAACTACAAGAGGCTTGTCGCGGAATCACAGGAACGGAAATCGTGACATGCCGCATATGCTTCTCAGTGCCAGCCCCACGTCCATGTCCAATCCGATTGCCCTGTCGCCGAGCTGATCGGGATAGAACGGTTCGCCCAGATTCACGCATGCATAGCGCGAGTTCCTGTTCCTGATGGCCATGTTCCAAAACGGGTACTTGATGATCCCGGGCGTGTTGTAGCCAACTCCCAGCTCCAGGTACAGCGTATCCGTTTCGGAATGCGAGTCCAGGAACGCTTCATACCTGTTCGCGGCGTCGTACCATCCGGAGTCCTGGACGAAGGTGTCGTCCACACGGAGGTTCATGGTCATCTCCCTGCCGCAGACGGGGCAGTGCGGTACCAGTTCGGAGGGGATCCTCATGCCGTCCTGCTCATCCGCCATCCTTCTGACGGCAGATTCATTGTCGTATGTGGACAGATGGCATGGCATCGGACACTGCCAGAGCCCGTAGTCGCCCTGGGTGTAGTACAGGCGGGACTCGTCGAAGCCGAACTTCTGGAAGCAGTGGTCGACGTTCGTGGTTATTACGAAGTAGTCCCTGCCCTCCACCATCCTGAGGAGCGCGGAGTAGGTGCCGTTGTCCTCCTGTTCGTAGCGGTTCATCATTATCATGCGGCTCCAGAAAGCCCAGTGCTCCTCCGGGGAGCCGTACTTCTGGAAGGATGCCCTGTACATGTCGCGGTAGCCGTATCTGGCAATGAAGTCCGGGAAGTTCTCCTCGAACCTCGCCCCGTCGTACGTCAGTCCCGCGGACGTCGAGAGGCCTGAACCTGCGCCTATCACCATTGAATCGCACTCGGACACCCATCTGCGGAGCGTCTCGAGATCGTCCGAGGATGTCCCTGTAGATTGCGAGGTCCTCGTCTTTGAAAACATCGAATGCCACCCTCATGTCATGTTCCTCAAGGAACCTTGTAGTCTCGTCCACCGCGATCTCCGCCGCCATCCTGTTGGGGAAGCGGAACTCCCCGGTGGATATGCAGCAGAACGCGATGGTCCCCAGCCCTTCGGAATCCGCCAGTTCCAGACAGGAGCGATAGCAACAGCGGAGCATCCTCTCGTCCTCTTCGGTCACCATTCCGCGGATCATCGGCCCGACGGTATGGATCACACGGCTGCATGGGAGGTTGTACGCGCCGGTGATCCTCGCTCTCCCGACCGGCTCCGACGCACCACCCATCATCCTCTGGCATTCCGCCCTCAGTTGAACGCCGGCGAAAGTGTGGATGGCGTTGTCTATGCAACCGTGGCATGGTGCGAAGCATCCCAGCATGCCGCTGTTGGCGGCGTTGACGATCGCATCGCATCTCAGCGAGGTTATGTCCCCCTGCCAAACACAGATCCCATCGCGGAACTCCAGGCTGTCCGCATCGGTCACGCCGCGAGCTTGTATGATGCCGGTCAGGACCCTGTCCTGCGCCTCCAGCACATCCTCCGACGGCAATCCCGGCGCTCTGATGTTCACGAGCGCCCTGAGCAGGTCCCATCTCCCGGCCGGGTCATCCGGTATCGACACCGGAACCCCAGAATCCTCGGCAAACGAGCGTATCAGGGCGACGATATCATGGGAGGGGTCGTACACCGCAGTCACCTCTGCACCACGGCCCCATTCGGACACGCCTCGAAGCAGTTCCCGCATCTCAGGCAGCTCCTCTGTACGATTGCAAAGGGAACGGCCTTCGTGTCGATACATGACTGGGGGCACACGTCGGCGCATCTGCCGCACCCTGTGCAGGACCCCAGTATGGCGTATCCCGTCTCCGTCACGCGCATGCCCCCGAAGGAGAACTGCGCCCTCTCGATCGGTTTCTTGGAAAGGTCGAACCATTCGCCGTTGCCTCTGCAGATGCGGAACGCCGTCAGCGCCGAACGCGACTTCTCTGTCGGATATATCTCCATCATGTACGGGTTGGAATTCAGGATCCTTTGGAGGTACTCATCACCGGCCTCCTCCGCCTCTCCGACAAGGCTCAATGCGACCGAGGACATGGTATCCTCCCCTTTCACTCCTGTCGGGGAGATCCGGGGGTTATCCATGAGCCTGCGGTAGAGGTCTTTCCCTCTGGCCGTGAGGAAATACACGCCCCCCTCGTCTTCGTACATCATGTCCACGGCACATGTGCGGGGGTATCCGTCCCCGCCAATCGTCGCGAGCACCGTCGTGTGCATCCGGTCCACCAGATATCTCAGGTATGTTTCGCTGTCATCCTTCGAGCCCATATGAGCCTCCGCCTCTTCCGAGGACATGCATCATATCCCCGGCAGGGTTATAATCAAGTCAGTTTCGTCCAGGTAACGATCGTGCCGGCTTCCAACGATCAACCATTTTATCTGTATATTACGGAGAGTCAAAACTTCACACACAGGATGTTTACATCCGAATATTGCAGAAATCACCTGTTCCCATAAACTCAGATGAAGGCGATTACCTGTCGGTAACTATATTACTACCAAGTTTCTGGTTGATACAAATACCCTCGGCGCATACTACCCTCTGAGACCGACACGGTCGAGGAGAAAAAGAAATGAACAGCAGGACAGTGTCTCTGGAGAACGGCGAAGTGACCATCATGGACTGCGGAAAGATGCGGATCCATGTCTACAACACGAAGGATGCCATCGACGACCAGGTCATCATCCTCGAGAGGCCCAACCTCATCGGGAAGGGCGGGAAGGCCGTCGTCATAGAGCTCCCGTGCTTCAGGAACAGCATCGAGGAGATGACCAGGTACATCGGGGAGAGCAAGCTGGATGTCAAGGGGAAGCTCGTCGCCTACCATGCCGCGGGAGGATCCTTCCTTCCCGAGGTCAAGTCGTACATGACGGAGAGTGCCCACAGGTACAACACCGTCGGTGGCGGGAACGGTCTGATCGCCAACTTCTCCGGCATATTCGGGGAGGCCTTCGACGCTTCCGTCATAGGGGACGGCGAGAGGATCGGGGCAGGAAGCCTGGAGATCGCCGGGATCGAGATGGTCATAAGGCCGGATAACGATGCATACGAAGTGGAGATTCCGGAGGCGAAGGCCGTGTACATGCACATGCTCGGACACGACTGCCATTCCATCGTCGCAGGCGCCGGACACGCGGACGCCCTGATAGCCAACCTGAAGGGGTATCTCGACAGGGGATTCCAGGTCTTCCTCTCCTCCCACTACGGGCCCGAGACCAGGGAGGACGTCGAGACGAAGATCCGTTATCTGGAGGATCTCAAGAGGATTGCCGCCGAGAGCACGACCGCCGACGAGTTCAAGGCCAGGGTGAACGAGGCCTGTCCCGGGTATTCCGGTGCTAACTACCTTGACATGACCGCCGGGTTCTTCTTCCCCCAGCAGTGAGGGCAGAGGGGAGGGGGAGCGATCCCCTCCCCCCAAAAAACCCGGGCGCGACTGGCGGTCCGATCGGCCGTTCCGTGTATTAACAGGCATTCAAACGACAAAAAGGATTAAGGCATCTCCTGCAAGAACACATGGCATCATGTCGTTCACGATGCCCGATGGCAGGCAGTTCAGCCCTTCCGGACTCACAAAGCTCGCACTCCTGATGGCTTCCATGATGGTGCTGATGGGTTCGGCAGCCGTTTCTCCGTCGCTGCACGGGATCGAGGTCGAACTGGGGACGAGCAAGTACCTGGCGTCGATGGTCGTATCCCTGCCGTCCCTCGTCGTGGCCGTCTTCGGGTTCCCGGTGGGGTACCTGGCGGACAGGGTGGGCTTGGCGAGGACCCTCGTGGCGTCCCTTGCGCTGTTCATGCTGTCCGGCGCATCCGGGTAATTCTGCACGGACATATACTCGCTCCTGGCCACGAGGGTGTTCCTGGGGATAGGGATCGCAGGGATATCCACGGCCGCCACCGGGCTGATGGGAATCTACTACGACGGCGACGAGAGGCGCAGGGTGATGGCAATCCAGTCCGCCTTCATGGGGTTCGGAGGCGTGGTGCTGGAGGTGATAGGGGGTCTGATGGCCGACGTGGCGTGGAACGTCCCGTTCCTCGTGTACCTGATCGCATTGCCGATACTGGTCGCCGGTCTGCTGGCGGTCAGGGACGTGGCTGTTCCCGGGAGGGGCCTCGGGGCCCCAGATGGGTTCCCGCAGGGGGCGGCGGCGCACATGGCCGTGCTATACGCATCCATATTCATGCTGATGTTCATCATGTTCATCGTCACGGTGAACGCGTCGGACATACTGACGTCCATGGGCGAGAGCATGACCGTCTGCGGGATGGTCCTGGCACTCATGGGCCTGACGCAGGTGCTCACATCCATCGCATACTCGAGGGTCCGTCGCATCCCCGGATACCAGTACGTGCTGCTTGCCGCGTTCGCGCTCCAGGCCGTGGCCATGGTCCTGTTCGCATCGGATGACCTGGCGGTCCTCAGCATAGGCGTGGGCGTGCTGGGCGTCGGGCTTGGGATAGGCATGCCGACGATAACCAACTGTCTGGCGATGATGTCGCCAGCATCCGCTCAGGGGAGGACTATGGGGATATACTCGTGCCTGATGAACCTGGGCACATCCCTCTCAGCGGTCGTCATGGGGCCGGTGATCGTCGCGCTGGGTTATGCGGCGTCGTTCCGTCTGGCGGCAGCGGCCGTCCTGATCTTCGGGGTCGCCGTCCTGGCAGCGAGCAGGCTCCTCAAGCCGCTGGATTCGGCGGAGGCTGGGAGATAAGCGGGTGTTCCGGGGGATCTGCGATGCATGCCATGGAAGGTATGGTGGCCAGGGGATGGCATGTCCGAAGGCATGGAATCTGCGGCAATCCGATGATAACCACAGGCATCATGCCAACTTCATTTGGCATTGCCCTGCTTCCCGAGGGTGCGATGACGGTCGTCCTCCCTCGGCTACGAGGGTGGATTTGCTGCGGATGGATTATACTCCAACCTGGCAAGTTCTCTTCCGTAGATGGAATCCAGTCTGTCCACTATGCGTTCTATGCTCGATATATCCTCGATAATCGAGTCGTACTCCTCCTCATCCAGGAGTTCTCTGAGCAGTCTCAGATTATCCCTCAGCGCATAGGACAATTCTTGATACCCCCAGTACAGCATCTGATGGTCCATCATCAATTCGGCTCTGAGCTTCTCGGCCCCCTCTGAGGATTCGGCGATTTCGGCGGCCTTCCATACATCGTGATCTGGATCATCCATGGTGTATATCCTATCACTCAGCCCCTTTCTGAGCGCCATCTTGTGGTCATGTCTGGGATTATGTGTATTGTATAGGGAACTTATCCGATGGACTTCAGAAGGCTTCTCATCGACATGCTCGGATAGCCGTTCTGCGAGCGCCATTCGTCGATCTCCCTTCTCAGTCTTCCGTTATACAGGAGGTTCTGATCCTCAGTATACATGGTGGAACATTCGGGGTCGACTGCGGATGATGCCGTTATAAAGGCATCCATCGCCGATATCGTCTCACGATCATCGGGATTTCTGATCGTCATCAGCCTGCTGGCCAGTCTGAAGGTCTGTTCGTCCTGCCTCAGGTACATGGTCTTGAGGAATCCGTTCCTCAGGAGGCGGTCAAGTTCCGAGAACGCTTCCATCGTCTCGGCAGTGCAGTTCTTCTCCATGATCTTGCACATCGCCTCTCCGACCGCAGGCATGGGTGTTCTGAACTCGGGATGGTTCCTGGGAACCATGGATTCGGCCTTGCGTGATCCCAGCCCTTTCCTGATTCTCATATCGTCTCTATGCCAGATGAACGTCATCAGGCAGCAGGTGTCTATGTAGCTCACTGTGGTAGAGATGATACCACCGCATCCAGGACATCCCTGAGGTCGGGATCCACCTCGTACACGATTCCCTTGACGGCCTCGATGGTCCATCCCGGGTTGACATCTATCGCCGAGAGCATCGTGGCGTAAGCGATGGCGTACCTGTCGCCTTCGGAGAAGACGTCCGTCAGCGCCTCCACTAATTCCGGCGGGACGTCCGTGGGTTCCTCCCCAGTGATCGTCTTGACTCTGACGAACTCGTCGTCCAGCTCCTCGGAATGGGGGCAGTAGTAACATTTGTTGTAAACGAACGTCGGTGTGCATCCCCAGTGGTTGAGAATGTTGCATCCGACCTGCACGGTCACCATGTCGTCTATGACATCGTGTTCAAGGGGTCTGCCCGCGGCTCTTGAGACCGCTGACATCAGTCCCCTGGCATTGTCCACCATACGATCACGGATTGTCATCATGTCATCGATATTTAATCCATCCTGATCTGTTCCTTCAGGCATGTCTCTTGTTCCGTTCATGGACGATGGTTTGACCTTATGGTATTTCAAGGAGGTACCGTGCGGTCACGTCGAATCACGGGCCCCATCATCTCCAGGCATCGGAGGTCCCGGGACGTCCAAGGGGTCTGTGTCAATCCAGAGCCGTCACCGCGAAGCTCATGCATCGGTTCCGGACGGAACCCTCAGTCTATTTCAACGGTCACGGTGAACCATGTTCCGCATATGCAGCGGTACCGTTCGAACATGCCGGCGTCCGTGTCGCCGTTGGACTTCAAGTCGATGACCGACTGCTCGCATCCGCACACGGGGCAGGCTATGCGAAGGAATGTGTCGTGGAGTTCCATGGAGGCAGGATGGCGGTTCTGCAATATGATACGATCATCGGAGGTCTCGATCTTCCGGTCTCCAATGCTGAATGGGTTGCTCCATTCTACTGTGGGCAGCGGCTCAGTCCAGGATGACCAGAATCTCCGAATTGTCCTTGACAACCGCTTCGTACTCCTTCATGCCCTGAAATGGTATGATGTCCCTCATGCGAGGTAGTTCTATGCCCCCGCCGATGCAGATCGCAGACCCCTCCACATCTGGTGTGAAGCTTATCGAGCGTCCGTTCCTGGCCAGTCTGACCAGGTACTTCCCATCGGTGAAAATGTCGGAGTCGAACCTCGTTGCTGTGGAGCGGCGGACGACTCCGACGCGGTTTGGCTCAGAGTCCATATGTATCTCTCCAGCCACGTAGTTCCGGTTGCGGAGATCATCGATCTCCGATTCCATCTCTTCAATCCTGGTTTTAAGGGTAGTGATTTCCGATTCCAGGGATTCACATTGCTCCTCGGACCCTTTCAGTTTCTCCTTCAGTCCCTGGTTCTCCTTGTTCAGTCTCTCGACTTCGGCATCGTCGCGGACGACGACTGTTTCGGAGGCTTTCTTCCTCAGGGAGTTCTCGAGATTCGCTATCTTGTCAGAAAGTTCGCGGTTATTCGCCCTGAGATCGTCCATGTCCGAACCAAGTTTTCTGTTCTCTTCGACCTTGTTCTCGAAGCGCGACTTGTAGTCATCCCTTTCTTCACGGAATTTCGTCCGTTCTTTCTTGACCTCTTCGAGTTTGGATTCCAATCCGGAGATCTTCTCCTTCAGTTCGTTGACCGTGTCCTCATGGACTTTCTGAGGCACGGTCGGGTTTGACTGATTCGAACCTGTCTTATTCCCGGATAGCAGCTGTTGTAGCTGCTTCTTCTCCTCATCGGAGAGGTTCATCGCATCGACGTCGATTCCGCTGAGGTCTGGTCTCTTCTTCCGAGGTTTCATCTTGGCCATGAGGTTCATGTGGCTATCGATGTTTAAGAATTAAATCGTTCCAGTGGCATTCGTTCTCCGGATGACACTCTTCACCGAACGGAGCTACAACAGAGTCATGGTCTTCATCGACTACAGGAACGTGTACGAGAGCATGCAGTTCATGGAGGACCATTCCCGTCTGGATCTCTACCGTCTCACGCAGATCCTAGTGGGGAACAGGGACCTGATGGGGGCTTATGTGTTCGACGCCCGGCCCATGTACACCGACAGGAACGACGAGAACATCATCGCCCAGAACAAGCTCCGCGAGCAGGGGTTCCGCGTCATCGCCAGGGAGTCCATAGTGTACAGGGACGGCAAGAAGGTCCAGAAGGAGGTGGACGTGTCCCTGGCCTGCGAGATGCTGGAGCATGCGCTCATGGACCACTTCGATGTGGCGATAGTGGTCAGCGGGGACAGGGACTTCGTCCCAGCCATCCAGAAGGTGCAGTCCGCCGGGAAGCGCGTGGAGGTCGCGGCGTTCGGTGATGTGTACAACGAGGAGTGCAAGCGGGCGGCGGACATGTACTATCTGCTGGACGACATCCCGTTCATGTCCATGTCCAGTCCCACGGCGGAGGTGGATTACCGATGACCGAGGAGCGTCAGGACTTCATGGACTGGCAGAGGGACATGACCAGCACGGTGGAGTCCAACGGCTTCACCCAGGACGAGTACCGCGAACAGGTCAGGAGGCTGAAGGTCCTCGGGTTCCACATCGACCGCAAGGGAGAGAACATCGTCTCGGAGATAGACGGCGTGATCGTCTTCGTCGACCGCAAGTACAACGGCGAGAAGGTCCTGGCCGGGGACGTCTGGCTGTGCTCCACGACGATGAAGGGCATGGTCTACTACGCCATGCCCCTGAAGAAGATCACATCCTCCATGATCATGGGACTCAGCGACGAGATCCGTGATCAGATCATCAACGCCCTCTGGCGCAGCAACAGGGCAGAGTTCGAGAGGATCTTCGAGCAGAAGTACAAGGAGGACGTCTACAATCAGGCGTACACCCGCGCCAACGAGGAGAACAAGACCATCATAGACGGGATGCAGAGCAAGATCGACGATCTGACCAAGCAGGTGGAGCACAGCAGGATGCTCATAGGCGGATGGAGTCGTCGGACGACTACATCGTGCTCGGTTCCGAGGACGTCGTGGAGACTCGGAAGGAGGAGGCCGGTGTCCGGCAGGTCCAGGAGGTCGTCCAGGCTCCGGCGGAGGAGTTCAATCCAGTCATCGGCAGGAGGACCATGGTTTCCGCGCCCGGCATGCCGGAAGTCAGGATGTCGGACCAGTTCCAGAGCAGGGTCCCATCAGTGAAGTACACGGTCGAACGCATCTCGGAGGAGACGATCCACTCCGAATCGTTCATCGACGGGAAGTACTTCGTCCACATCAACCCCAGCAAGAGGTTCATCGTCGTGAGGAAGCACGACTACGGGTCGGCGATATGCATCAACAAGAGGATCAGGCTGGACGGACTGGGGGCGTACTCGGGGTTCAGCGGGAAGTGCCAGCTGATGGCGGAGTACAGTGCCAGATATGATGGATTGTTGATATATCTGTAAGTTTTCATTATTGTTATCCAGATTAGCTAATGTACGCCATTTGATAACCTGACTTTGACAGGTCAATCTGATTTCGAGACGCGATGCGATTTCAGCGAAACGATGAAGAGGTGTCCTGAAATGTAGATTCATGAGCAAACAAACCCGTTTCAGGACATTCCAGATTAAGCACAACGACAATTTATCGGTTCCTATCGGCAACCTCATCTGGGCCCAAGCGTTCTTCGAACGTTTCGGCCTCGACGAGGCCGTCCGCGCGTTCAAGACCAAGGGGACGGACCTGGCCAAGCTCACCGAGGCGATGGTAGCCTACAAGGCCGGGGACAACTTCAGCATCCTCCGCTGCCACGAGTTCATGATGCAGAGGCCGGTGAGGGAGACGCTCGGCCTGCCAGAGTTCGACATCCGCGGGCTCTACCGTGCGGTCGAGATCCTGGGCGAGCACAAGGAGGCCATCGTCACGGCCTTCAGGCGGAGGTTCCTGGCCGAGTACGGTCCCGAGGTCACGGACACCGTGTTCGACTGGACGTCTCTGGTGTACTTCGGCGACAAGCCGGACAAGGCCATGAGGGGGCACTCCAAGGACGGGCATCCGGAGGAGTGCCAGGTCACCGTTGGGGTCGCCCAGCTGGCGAAGCCGCCAGGCGTCCCCATCGGCCTGACCGTCATGCCGGGGAACACCCATGACGGGAAGCACATGCTGGAGACCTTCGGACAGGTCCGGGAGGACCTGTCCGATGGCTCCACCATGATATTCGATGCCGGAGCCAACAACAAGACCGTCCTAGACGCGATCGTGGAGGATGAGAAGCACTACCTGACCAGGAAGCGCTTCAACAAGAGCGACGACGCCATCCTCGCCTGCTTCTCCGAGGACTCCCGGGATGCATCGACGAGGAGAGAGAAGAGTACTGCTACAAGCGCGTCTTCCCATCCCGTGTGAACTACTACTTCTTCTCCAGGGAGCTCCGCGACCTGGAGAAGAAGGGCGTCGAGAAGCGTGCGAGGAAGAAGCTGAAGGAGGCGAAGGACCTCGAGAAGGACCTCACCCGGGGTAAGAAGCTGAAGAAGAGGTACCGGATCGACAACGTGCTGATCATGGCGACCATATCCCTCCAGACCAAGCTTTCCGAGATCACCGAGGAGGAGGCCTACCGGCTCCTCCTCGAGGCGGGGACCACGGGCAGGGAGGGCTTCTTCTGCCTCGTCTCGGACCTGGACATGGACCCGCGCGAAGCGCGGTCCAAGTACAGGTCCAAGGATGTGGTCGAGAAGCTGTTCTCGTCGATGAAGTCCGACATCGGCATCCGTCCGATCAGGACCTGGACGGACAACGCGATCGACGGCGTCCTGCTCGTGGGTTTCCTCGCCCAGGCGATGGTCTCCGTGACACGTTTCCTGTGCGAGCCAGCATCATCGACTGCGACGAAATTCATCACGGATTCCATACAGAAGTTGACACTTACGGTTGTGCGCAGGAGGGACGGCGAGAGGAGGTTCGTCCTGTCCAACTTCAACTCTCTGAACGAGGCCGTTCTGAGATGCTACGGCCTCTTTTCGGAGGTTCCGACCATGTGATCGGCATCCTCCGACACCCAATTCAGGACAGTGGCAGGGTCCCGCGCAGCGGGACCGTGCAACTGTCAAAAGTCTTCGTTTCAAAACCTGTCAGCGGAAGCTACTGTCAAAGTCAGGTTAGATGTGAAGTTCCGATTCGACAATTCGATTCAAGACGTGACAGAGTCAAAAAAAATCAGCTCGTACTGAAAACTCAACTGTCCAACTCGAGATTTAAGCCCGGTTCGGTTTCTCCACGCTTTCGTACGAAGGCATACTTGCACGCATGCGTACCAGGTTAGGTAGCTGTCAAACTCGGGTTCCAATACAAGATTCGTAGATCGTATTCCGTCATTCAATATCAACTAAAACAGGTGCTGTGAGATAGTTGTAAATCTCTTCAGAAAGAGGTTCCTTCAACCTCAGAGGAATTCCAACGATAGCTTTTCCCTCGATCGTAGTCTGCCGGGCATCGGCAGAAATGGGATCAACCTGACCCAAATAGTAGAAATCAGTTCCTTCCGAATTACTCTTCTTCATGAACAATGGAACCTTCATTCCCGTAGACTGAGCTTTCAGAATCTTGACAACTTCATCGCTCTGTAGTGTCCTGTTGGACTTAGTCATCCAGTTGAACAAAGTCTCGTCTTCGAAGTTTTCGACGTATTTTGTCGTACTGCTGATGTCTTCGCTTTTGTTTATGGTTACAAAAATCGGACATTGGTTATTTCTGATCATGTAACCGTACATAGTTGAGCTAACATCAGAATCCCAGTTCAAAATGCGACACACATCTGCACGAGAATACTTCTCGTAGCGTACGAATCCCAAATCGTCTGGATTGGAATAATCTCTTGAGTTGATCTCCAATCCGCATTGTATGGCATCTTTTGTCAATTCAGCAAAACTATCATTCTCGAGCGCGGCCTTGAACTGAGGATTGACAACAAGTTTGTTTCCTTCCCTCTTCAAAATATTCCAGTGAGGGTGGCTCTTTTTGGTGGCTTCTGTTTGATAGTTGCCTCCAAGTACTCTGATCGCAGATTCGACGGAATCTGCATCAAAGTCTGAAAAGTCATCAAACAAAACCTCGCCGGTTTCGATTAATTTAGACATTATCAACAGTTCATGAGGACGCTTCCCAGCTACAAATGATGAAACAAAAGATAGGATATCGTTTTCTACTTCACTCACCGATGCAGGATTGTCCTTTGCCTTTGCTCTGAATGCGTTGAGATTGTCCGCATAGTCTACAACGACAGTAGGATCCAAAGAACCTCCATGAAGAAGATCGCAAAGACTTGGAGAACGTCCCAGACGAGCCTTCATCAACAGATATTCCGACTTCAAACGAGTGAGTTTGGACAGATTTGTCCTGTTGATATTGGATAAAATCCTATCTTCAACTACCTTCTCGAAACCAACCGTTGAACATCCTGGAAGGTAACGACTCATCATAAACCTGCGAAGATTGTCTTTGTCATGAGAACGATCTCCAGACAATGCGACGGGAATCAAAAAGTTGTTCTCGTAATTGCCGATAAAATCGAGAACTATCAGAGACTTGTTTGGATCATCGGTTTTACGTAAACCGCGACCCAGCTGCTGAACAAAGATGATTGCAGACTGGGTTGGCCTCAGCATCAGGATCTGATTGATCTTCGGAATATCGATGCCCTCGTTGAAAACATCCCTGACAAAGATATAGTCAAGACAGTTTCCATCATCTACTTGGACTCTCTCGATCGCATCTTTTCTGGTTTCGATCGAGTCATCGCCGGTCAATGGGATTGTTCTATACCCATGATCGTTCATCTTTCTGGATAGTTCCTTGCACTCATCTATGGTACTGCAAAAAATCAAACCATGAACTTTCTTTCCATATGGCTTGTAATACTCCGCCTTCTCTATGATATTCCTGATGCGTTCATCGCTTGTCAGTGCAGAAAACGAGGTATTGTCGTCGATGAGCTTCCCTTCAATCTTGATCTCAGATACCCCATAATAGTGGAAGGGACATAGAATACCCATCTCCAATGCAGTGTTTAGACGGATCTCATAGGCAATGTTGTAGTCGAACATAGAGAAAACGTCTGCCTGATCCATCCTTTCCGGAGTTGCCGTCATACCCAGCATGAACTTTGGACGGAAGTATGAAATGATCATGCGATACATCTTGGCTGTAGAATGATGCGCCTCATCACATACGATGTAATCAAAATGGTCTCTCGGAAACGATTCCATCTTCTTCTGCATGGTTTGAATCGTTGAGAACAATGCTGTCGAATCTGGACTTTTCTCGTTTCCAGTGTAAAGGCCGTATGTGTATTTGGACCCCAGGACTCTTTGATAACTATCTTTGGCTGCTTTGAGGATGTTCTCATTATGTACTAAAAAGAGCACACTTTTAGGAGAGAACCCCCTAACATCGAATGCAGACAGGTATGTTTTTCCAGTCCCAGTGGCAGAAATGAGCAGAGCACGAGTTTTACCGTCTTCTCTGAGGTTCCTAAGAGATTGCAATGCTTCCTTTTGCATAGAGTTAGGTTCAATCTCTTTCTTTTCATCTGATCCGACTGTCACCATTGTTTTTACTGCCATACGATGAGACTCATACCGAACCCTGTATTCCGAAATCCACTCATATGTTAAAGGAACAGCCGAAGCCCACATCCTTTCGAATTCTGCAAGAATACTTTTTGTGAGCTTGTCATCTTGACGAGTGCTCACCTTGAGATTCCACTCCAGGTTGACACAGAGTGCCTCATCGGTCAGATTAGAACTACCTACAAAAGATGTGACTGAATCTCTATAGTAGAAGATGTATCCCTTGGTATGGAACCTCTCTTCACAGATTCTAATCTCGATATTGGTTTTATCCAAGAGCCACTCCAATGCATCAGGATCGTTGAATGTCAGATAATCGGTGGTAAGGATGCGACCTTTCACTCCTCTTTCTTGGATGTTTCTGAATGATTGATAGAGCGTACTAAGTCCGCCCATTGTTATGAAAGCCACAGAAAAGTCAAATTTGTCACAAGCATCCATTGCAGCGACAAGCGATGAAAGTACTTTTACATCCCTAGAGCTGTCATTGTACAAAAGTGTAAGATGATTCGAATCAGTTGAAACTGGCTGCTGATCAAGAACGAGCTGTTTCATTATTGCCACCACCAAAATCGTTCATCAGCTGCTTTACGATCACAAGGTCAGCACCAACCCATTCCAGTTTGTTCAAATTATCGACATCAACCCAGATCGCTTCCTTGTGTTCCTTGAGTTCATACTTTGGATTGGAGTCTCTAATGATAAAATAGTGAAGTTTCACAGTGAAATCTTCGTAGTCAAAGTCCACATCGTCATAATACTCGAGAGAATCGTCATTGACAGCATAACTGAGTTCTTCAGCAAGTTCTCTTATAAGTGCCAAACTAGGCGATTCTCCCAATTCAAGTTTTCCTCCGGGGAATTCATAGTGATCTGTTAAATAGTCGTGTTTAGACATACCTTTCTTGAAACAGATAACCTTGGTGCCATCAGTAAGAATGGCTGCTGAGACTTCCATTAAAATAGGTTATGGTAATGGTAACTTTGAATCTACCGTCTATGTATGCATTATAATATTGCGATAGCAACCAACAATTTCTGAGGCTGTAGCTTTATTCGAAATAAAATTAAGTAATTGCCATGTCGTTTCCCACTTGCATGGTCTCCCTGAATGTGGTATTAAAACGTATTAATTACGGCTGGGATGTGATTTTAGGTGAAACTCTGTATAATTCTATTAAAAATACAGTTGAACCTAATGATGATTATATTGCAATCTGTGCTCAATTTGCAATAGAAATGCATGGGCCCGAATTACTTAGAAATAAAACAAAAAGAAGGATCATAATTCAGCACCTTCGTGATAATGAGGCTTTACAATTAGTTAACTTCATTAAAGAGCCTCTAGATACCACCCCTCAGAAGACACTCATTAATACGACGTTTGTTAAAAACTCATCTAAAGAAAGATTGTTATTTACTTTTTTTAATCAACCGATTCCGACAGAAGATGAGAAAGAAGAACTCCCCGATTTTGAAGAAATAACAGGCGTTCAGTACCCATTGTATGATTATCAGAGAGACGTCCTATCTAGAGCCATGGACTGTTATCATGGAAACAACAACAGTCTAATGATTCAGATGCCTACAGGCTCTGGAAAAACACGTGTTGCAATGAATTTGATTGTCAGAGTTTTAACGGAAGGACCTGCAGTAGTACTATGGCTAGCATACAGCGAAGAACTATGTGAACAGGCAGTCTCGGAATTTAAACGGGCATGGTCCCATCTAGGTGATCGTTCTATTACAGTAAGTAGATTTTATGAAAAACATCCCTACACAGAAATTAACGATGGGCTGATCGTGGCAGGACTTTCTAAACTATGGATATATCAAAAAAATCACGTATCTTTTTTGAATGATATCTCCAAAAAATTAACTTTACTTGTATTTGATGAGGCCCATCAGGCAGTTGCAGATACATACCTACAAATGGTAAGAAAAATCCGGATGTATAGTGAAAAATGTGCCTTTGTAGGCCTCTCTGCCACCCCCGGAAGAACTAGCTCAGAAGAAACGGACAAACTCATCGAACTTTTTAATTCGAACATTATAAAAATAAAAATCAATGGATATAGAACTCCAATCGCTTACTTGTATGAAAAAGGATACTTGTCCAAACCCACATTCACTCAATTGACAACAAAAGCAGGCATAAACGTAGAAGAATCCGAAGATGATTATGGGATTAACATCTTAAAAGCAATTGGATCAAATTCAAAAAGAAATGAAGTTATCTTGGATGCTGCACTAAATGCTATTTTGGTAAAAAGACACAAGAAAATATTGATTTTTGCTGCATCTGTTGATAGTGCTGAGTACTTAACATTCAGACTCAAAATGAATGGACAAAAAGCTTTTGTTGTTACATCAAACACTGACCCCTTTCAACGTAAAAGAAGCATTGAATTTTTTAAAAATGAATCTGAAAGCCCTGTTGTTATGTGCAATTTTGGAGTTCTAACAACCGGCGTGGACATCCCAACCATAGATTGTGTCGTTATTGCGCGTCCAACAACGTCCCTAATCTTGTATTCACAGATGGTAGGGCGCGGATTGAGAGGCCCTGCTATGGGCGGTACAGAAAATTCAGAGATAATTACAGTTGCAGATACGGACCTTTCAGGATATGGTAGCGTCATTCAGGCTTACAGCCACTGGGATGAAGATTGGAATTGAGGCGGGATAATGGAAAAAACATACAGTCTAATGGGCGGTTCTGAGTTTATCAACTCAATTAGAAGCACTGGCTACAAAAACACAGGATATGCGTTAGGGGAAATCATAGACAATTCCATTCAGGCTGATGCAACTGAAATTCATGTTGTTGTAGAGATCAGGCGTGAGATTGTAACATCAAGAACACGCGAGAATATTGCTCGCATATCAGTTGTAGACAACGGATGTGGAATGGATCCAGAACTACTGCGTTCTGCACTTCTTTTCGGTGAAGGAACCAACTTCAATAAAAAGAAATCATTGGGAAGATATGGTGTAGGTCTCCCTCAGGCATCCATATCTCAAGGAAAAGTGCTGAAGGTATGGTCATGGCAAGATGGAGTTGAATCTGCGTATTGTACTGGTTTTGACATCTCAGATAAAGTTTGGAGAGAAGAGGGTGCCAGAATACCTGAGCCGATTCATACCGTAATTCCAATACCATTCATCAACTATGTAGATAAAGAAAAAGAATCTGGAACAATAGTATCCTGGTCATGCTTAGATAGAATCAATTGGAGGTCATCCAGATCGCTATTCGAGAATGTAGAATTTCTAGTCGGACGTATGTACAGGTATTGGATTGCCGACAACAGAATTCGTATTCTTTACCACGTTGTAGATACAGACACATGTGCTGAGCAAGGAGAGCCAAAAGAATTCCGCGCTGTTGACCCCTTATACCTCATGGAGAACACATCTGTGGTAGACGCAAACCCTCCAGTAAACCCCATGTTTGAAATAGTTGGAGAGGTCCCCAAAACAATTCATTACGGAGATATTGAATCACAGATCATTATCAAAAGCAGTGTTGCTAGAGAGGAAATCCGTAAATTGATCAATAAAACAGATCAGGCAGGAGCTAAAGAATATGGAAAACATGCTCTAAAAAACACTGGTGTAAGTATTGTTCGTGAAGGAAGAGAATTGGAACTTGTTTCAGATTGGGCTTCTTCTATAAGTACTACCAAAGATCCTAGAAATAGATGGTGGGGGCTAGAAATCCAGTTCTCTTCTGATTTGGATGAATTATTTGGAGTTACTAACGATAAGCAACATGCCAACAACCTGTTGAATTGTTGGGGAAAGACAATAGATGACTTCAAACTCGAGGGAGAATCCAAGGAAGAAGCAAGAGCCCGCCTGAATCTTGAAGATAGTGCAACTTTGATCATGATTGATTTGTCAGAAACCATCGCAAAAATGATCAAAGATGCTTATGAGATCGTACCGAGTGGCGAAGGGAAAAGGAGCAGCAAAACAAAAGTTAAACCTACTGATGTTGAAAAGAGAGCTACCGAGAATACAGAGCTAATGAAGCAAAAAGGTTCGGAAGGTTACAGTGACAAAGAAGAAGCCGAACTTTCTATGGAATCAAAACAAAAAGAGCTTATTGAGAACTATACCAACTATGGTGTCTCAAAAGAAGAAATTAATCAAATCATAGAAGGATACATCACAAATCATTACAAATACCACTTTGTGCGTGCAAAATTACCCAATGAAGATGCATTCTTTGTCCCACGTTTTAATGCAGGTGCAATAGTAATCATGTTGAATACAGCACACCCAATGTATCATCAGCTTTTCAGAATTTTTGATTTCATGGATGAACAACGTAGAACTCCAGGAGAAAATATTGATCAAGAGACCTATGCATTGCTAGAAGATGTTTATGATTCCATGAAAATGCTATTGGCTTCTTGGGCAAGGGTTGAAGACATTGGGATACAAAATAACAAAAGAAGCCCAATTAACAATAGAAATGAATGGGGTAAGATGGTCAAAAATCTAAATGGTGATGAAATCTATGAAGATGATGAGTGACTGCATCTACAACAGTCACATCGGTGAAAGGATCTGCTCATACTTTCAAAATGCTAAAGAATCAATCACCGTCATCTCCCCTTTCATCACCGTAGATTTGTTCAGATCTTTAATCGAATCCACACATATTAGAAAAATAACCGTCGTCACATCGTGGCGTCCAGATCATTTAATGCAAGGATATTCGGACGTGTCATTATACGAGGTCTGCAAGTCATATGGTTATGAACTCCGGATAAATAATCAGATTCATGCAAAAATGTATCTTTTTGATGAATCTGTGTTGTCTATAGGGAGTGCAAACTGTACTAAAGCAGGTTTTGGAATTAATAAAAAATCCAATATAGAGACAATGATCGACAAGATTCCATCTAAAGAGGAGCTTGACATTATATCTGACATTATTTCAAAATCCATACTGGTTGATGATCCTCTATATGAACAAGTAAACAATTGGTTGATGAATCAACCAAAAGTAGAAATCAAGCCAATTCGTGGATATATACTATTAGAAGATGGCATGTCTGTAGAAAGTCTTCCTTTTTCCAATACACCCAGGGCTATGTGGAAAGCCGCCACGAATGAATCAGATGAAGTTATCAGCAAAGAGGCCTCAATTGATTGGACTCGTTTTGGACTGTGTGATGAAGATACGTATGAAGACTTTCTTGAATCTATGAAACTAAAGTTTGATACAATCCCCATAGTTAGGGATTTTCTTCAGTTTATAGACGAATCAGACAGTGGCCGTAGATTTGGAGAGTGTAAAAATTGGGTAAAAATCCATTATTGTGACACTAGTTGTGACAATGGTTTAGAAATAACCCAGACTCTATATTCCTGGATTCCAGAATTGTACAATCAATACCGTGTATGGAGACCAAATTATACCCACGTTATCTATAATGTCAACCGGCATAAAATAGAGGAAGAACCTAAAACAGTCTTTTGACCCAGATCTCAATATACTGGATTGTCATTACCGTCCAAATTGAGTTTGTGAGAGAGACCTATGAATCCTGAAACAATCTTGGCTGAGCTTGAAAAACAATATAAGGCAGACAAAAGACCTTGGGTAGTTGGTTTCAGCGGCGGAAAGGATTCTACATGTACATTACAACTCGTGTACAACATGCTTTTGTCTATGCCATCATCAGAGAGAACAAAACCCGTGTATGTTCTTTCATCAGATACGATGGTTGAAGCTCCAGTAGTAGGAATTCGTCAAAAAAATGTATGCAAAATGATCAGCGACACTGCTGAAAAAGATGGGATCCCGCTCTATGTGGAAATGCTTCGTCCAGACATTACAGACACATTTTGGGTTAATATGATTGGTCGCGGATATCCCGCACCAAATCGGTGGTTCCGCTGGTGTACAGATCGTTTGAAAATAAAACCGATGAACAAATACATCTGTACCAGAATATCTCAAAATGGTGAAGTAATAATACTTCTAGGAGCTAGAAAATCTGAAAGTGCCAGCAGATCTCAAACCATGGCAAAGCATGAAATCAAGAATTCTAAACTTAGAAAGCATACAAACATCGATGGTGCATTTGTTTACACCCCTATTGAAGATCTTGATGAATCAGAAGTATGGGATTATCTAATGTCAAATTCCTCACCATGGGGAGATGACAATAAAACTCTAAAATCAATGTATCATAAAAAGAATGATGAAGAAGTTGCTTTCATCCTTGATGAATCCTCCCCTCCTTCTGGACATAGCAGATTTGGTTGTTGGTGTTGTACTGTTGTAGAAAAAGATCGTGCTATCCAGAGCCTGATTGAAGATGGGCATTTTGAATACATTCCGCTGAAACAATTCCGTGATGAATTGAAAATAATGCGTGATGACCCTAAATGCAGAGAGCCTTATCGTAAAAATCAGAGAATTGATAAGTTCGTGGCAGATTATACAGACAAACACTTGGACCATGATACTCATCGCAACCATGCAGTCCTGGGTCCATTTACTCTAGAAACTAGACACTACCTATTGAAAAAATTACTAGGAATACAAGAAGATCTACGGAAATACATTCCAGATGTAGAACTAATTAGTCCAGAAGAAATTCGGGCCATTGAATATCTATGGATGTATGATGGTGGTGTAGTCAACGTCAACGACGATTCGACAAAGTTCCAAGAAAAAGATGATCTGGAGAAATTATTGGGACGTCTGTTAACCATTGAGGACGATATGTCAGATCTCTCCAAACGTGTAGGCATCTACAAAAAACTGGAGACAGTCATTCAGGAATACACGATGAATCAGATGGTATCGACTAATGAGGGAAAGGACCAATGATTATAACGGGGCTTCGTATTGTCAATTTTAAAAATTATCCAGGATTCAATGAATTTAATTTCTCCACAACACCTGGCAAAAATGTTATTCTTGTTGGAGGAATGAACGGTTCAGGTAAGACCTCCCTCTCAGAAGCTATCAAATTTTGTCTATACGGACCAAAAGTAAATGGAAATCCAATGTCTGATTCCAAATATCAGATGTATGTCTCTAAAATGTGGTCTAAACATCACACGGATGAGTCAATGTACATCGAAATGGATGTAGAACTAGATGATTCAGAAGAAGGAATGAGATTAACGATACGTCGCAGTTTTACTCACAGATCAACAGAGAATGATAAGATCATCGAACAACTGTCTCTTACAAAAGATGGAAAAGAGGTAGAATTGATCGAACGTAATTACTGGGAATATTACATTCAACACATCATTCCAGCACATATCTCCAGATACTTTTTCTTCGATGGAGAAAAAATCCGTGACACTATTGCTTCAAATGATTCTTCCAATTATCTAAGAACAGCCATTCGCGATATTACTGGTATTTCCAAATTGGATGTTCTTTCTACAGATCTTGCAGAAGTTAGGCGGCACCTTCTTCGTAATGATATTAAACCCTCAGTTAAAAAGAGAATGAAAGCACTCGATGAAAGAATTAATTCTCTTGAGTCTGAAGTCGGCAAGTTAAATTATGATCTGTCTACATTAGAAACAGAAAAAACCTCCATAGAATTTGATATAGAGACTATGAAAACGGAATATAATAGGATTATTGGAATTAAAAACTCTGAGCGTGAATTAGCTGCCAATAATCTTAAGGAAATAACAACAGAATTGTCTGCTGTATCTGAAAAAGTATATGATTTCGCATATGGACCTCTAATTCGTTTGATACTCAAGAAAATCCTAATTGAAACTCTAGATGCCGCTGACAGAGAAAACGATTCCAATAATCGGAACATATTGAATAACTATATCAAGAAAAAACTAAACCAGATTGTACCCGAAATGCACAACAATGGTTTCTCTGATAACGAGATAGATCGTTTAGTCGTATTTCTTGAATCGTATCTTCCTATACATACAGATGATAATCAAAATATGAATGCAATATTAGACCTTACAGCGGGACAAATTAATGACCTAAGAGCCCAAATTGAAATGGGAGAAGAGAAATACACATTCATTAAGTACCTTTATGAACGTGAAAATTTAATGTTTAAGAAAAATAAACTAGAGCGGGATGCATCACGTTACAAAGACGATGTAAGTACCGATTTTGATGAACAATTATCAACACTGATGGTTAAACTGGAAACAATCAAAGAAAAAGTGTCTCAAAAGATAGGAAGTATCCAAGCTAAAAATGAAGATTTAGAGCAAGCACGTCGCGAACTTTCCAGAGAAGAGCGCAGTCTCATTCTTTCGGACCGGGACCAACATGCGGTACAAAATATCGATGAACTCATGGATCTGATTCGTACACGCAGTGATATAGCTTCTGAAAATGGAATCCAGGTTTTTGAAAAAAGACTTAATGAGATATATGGGAGGTTAAAAAACAAAGAGGATATGGTGCGGTATATCCACATAAATCCGGATTATAACATTACATTAGAAGGATATGACAGTTCAGAAATAGATGTTGAATGGATATCAGAGGGAGAGAAAGGAATTCTAATGTATTCTGTTATATACAGTTTAACAGGACTCTCTAAATCCAAACTACCAATAATAATCGATTCTCCCTTAGGCCGCATGGATTCAATCCATGTCCAGAACTTAATTCATGAACTATATCCGAATATTAGCAATCAGGTTATTATTCTCTCACATGACCGTGAAATTACGAAAAACTCATTACCGATAATCGAACCGATAATATCAAGGACATACCTCTTATCATCTGGTAATCCAAAGGTACAAGAGGGATACTTTAGGTGAACTATGGCAGATAAGTTGAAATTATCAAAAAAATCGTCTGAACAATTGAATTTTCTTTCTAATCGTCTCGATTTGAAAAGAAATGTAATCTGTCGTATTGCCATCTCGATTTCTTTAGCTGAATCTAAACCTGTATCTACCGAGATACAGACAGATACAGATGGCTATGAATTTAACAAATCTACAATATATGGCCCTGATGAACTTATTTACCGTGCAGTTGGCTCATACATTCAGAACGAATCTGCTGGACCAGATTTTTTTAACATAATCATCAGAAATCATCTAGAAAATGGTCTCGAAATAATGGAATCTCAATATGAAACCATCAATTCGCCAGTTGAATTTCTCTCTCGTTTTATCCTGAATGATAATATATAACCATGGACAGACTCAAAATTAGAATACAGCCCTAATATCGGTATAGTTATCTAAGTACGAAATCAGCGTCTAAACGATCTTTGATAAATTGCTTCTTCAACAACTCCAGAGGGATGTACCGGCTGTACTTGCCCAAAACCGAGGTATGTCTCAGTTCTTCTTCAGACACCAGTGACTCTAGTTGAGACGGCTCCTGATACGATAACAGAATGTTGTTGATTCTTTCCAACGTTGTCCCCTCCTTGATGATCATGCTGTACGGTAGCTGACAAACATTCGCCACATCGGCCTTTTCCAAAATGCGAAAGAGGGTATCGAACTGAACTGTTCCTAACCATGGGAACAGATGAAGAGCCCCATCATACTGCACCAGGATTCCATCAAGACCATATTCTCTGAATGATCTTCTAGTGGAGTCCAAGATCGATGTCGCTCTCTCATCCAGATACGAGTAATTCTCATCCGAGGTCAGACATTCGTACATGGATCTCATGAGCCTCGTTTGGATGTCACTGCCTCCGGATTTCCAGAATGTCTCGGTGATCTTCGTGGAGTCCTTCACCAGTATACGTGAATACTTACTGTCAATGGAAACTACCTCCCATGATTCTCCAGCTAGCTGAATTATCTCCCCGATAGAAGGAATCGATTGTATGGTACCGATTCTCTGTCTGTTGTAGAACACCTCGAACTCCCTGACACTGGAGAAATTGCTGCCGAACTCATTCTCACGAGAGATCACCTCGCCGACCGAATCAAGGCAGTATGTGCGATGATACCCGTTGTAACTCGAGTTGGACAGTTGAGTTTTCAGTGCGAGCCGATTTTTGACTCTGTCACGTCTTGAATCAAATTGTCGAATCGGAACTTCACATCTAAGCATCTGAGGGAAATTTTTCTGAAGGAAATCTCCTGTCCAATGAACATAGCCAGATATCCGTAAAAATTTGGGAACCGAGGTTCATTGGACAGTTGGTGTTTTATACGGCTTCCCGGGGTCGTAGACCCCCGGGAAGCACCATAGAACACCCTCGATAACAGTCCAAAACCGCTGAAATCCGGCGTGTGAGGTCGTTTTCGTCGGTGTATATGCGGTCGACCTTGAACCCGTCCCTCGGAATCAGCACAACTGTCCAACTCGAGTTAAACGGTACTTAATAGGCAATTAAACGGTACTTAATAGGCAATCACCGGCAATCCGACCCGTCAGAGCCCCGAACGGTGTCGACGGTTCGGATAGGTGTCAACGCTGATATCGATCGTGACGCCATTCCATAACCGTTGATACGCGACCCGTGTTCCCCGCCCTACATGTCAGAATGGTTTCCTTCCGTTGGTCGGGTCCGGAGCAGCCATGATGGCCTGTCCGCAGAACGGACAGAAGTTGAAGGGCTGCGTGTCGGGGATCTCGCAGTGGCAGAAGGCGCAGGTCATGCCCCGTCGGAACATCCCGTCGGATTTAAGTGGTCCGACCGACCCGAAAGGGTTGTAGGTCGGAGGTTCCCCCGACCTGTTGTTTCAATACTCCTCCGGGAACAGTATGGTCGTCGCCGACCTGTCCCATTCCGTGATGATGCAGATCTCCCTGTCCCCGATGCTGTATAGGCTGAACAGCCTGTCCGTAGGCTCCCCACTCCTCTCGGCTTCGATGGCATCGTCGTTCATCTGCCTACCGTCCTCGCCGACGTCCCCCCAGTTGCCCCTGCAGTGCCTCTCCAGGCACCCCTGACGCTCAGGAGGAACGAGTAGTCGTCCCCCATGGCCTGTGCGATTCCGCAGGTTGTGACGACCTGCCCGGTCTCGAACAGAGTCATTCAGGCCACCTCCCTGGACAGGCTGGCAATGGCCATCGACGCGTGCTCTATCGCCGTTCTGGCCTACCTGAGGTACCGCAAGGGCCGCAAGGTCGGGGCCGTCGGACTACAACCACGACACATCGGTGCTGAGGCAGCTGCTGAGGTACAACGATGACAACGCCGTCGACAGGTGCCTCGTCAGGAACCCCGGGATGAAGCAGAGGGCGAAGCAGAAGAGGCTGGACCCGCTGCCGGAGGACACGTACCGCAGGATCCTCGCGGTCTACCGCGACATCGACCAGTACGACTTCCGCATGTCCCGCGCGTTCACCCTGGTGCTGATGTACATAGGCACCGGCGCCAGGAACAAGGAGCTGCGCCTCGCGAGGATCGGGGACCTCGACACCGACAGGTGGGAGATCCGCTTCGAGCATGTCAAAGGCGAGGACACCTGCGG
The DNA here is from genome assembly GCA_002504405.1 of Methanomassiliicoccaceae archaeon UBA71. Taxonomy (GTDB): domain Archaea; phylum Thermoplasmatota; class Thermoplasmata; order Methanomassiliicoccales; family Methanomethylophilaceae; genus Methanoprimaticola. The sequence goes on along the minus strand of DARO01000012.1, from coordinate 139,169 downwards.
CGAGCCCAGGAGCGTCCCCGTCCCCGGGGAGCTCCAGCCCATAGTGCTGAACTACCTCGTCGTGAGGGACGCTTGGCTCCGCAGCCACAAGGCGCAGAGCGACGCCCTGTTCTTCGCGATGAACGGCAAGTACTCGTTCCTGTCCGGCAACAGCATCCGCAAGATCAAGAGGATCGTGGAGGATGCCGTCGGGGAGACATTCGAGCTCCGCGACTGCCGCAGGGCGTTCGGACAGATCTACCTCAACAAGGGCGTCGAGGTGGAGAACGTGTCGGTGCTCATGGGCCACGACACGACCAAGACCACGGAGCTCTACTATTGCAGAAAAGGGGAAGACAGGGCCATCGAGGCCGCGAAGGAGGTGTGGTGAATCAGAAAGGTTGCACCATTTCGATGTCTGGATGGGGGGTAAAAAAGTGCAGCCGCCGGGATTCGAACCCGGGCAATGAGCTTGGAAGGCTCAGATCCTAACCAGCTAGATCACAGCTGCACTGATACCCCCCTAGAACAATGCTGTATATAACCTTAGTTGTCCGGCGGATGGTTCCGGGCAACATTAATTATCCGTCTCCCCCTATACGCGGGCATGTCAGGCCGCCCCATACTGAAGTCACCCTTCGAGATACGTTCGTGGAGGCGTCTCAACGGGGGCGGCCGCCTGCCGATCCACGGATCCAGGAGCCCGGCGCAGACGGTGCTCGAGGAGCTGAGGTCCCAGGAGGGAGGGGTCAGCTCGGCGCTCCTGGTGAGCCTCGTCAGGCAGCTCTCTGCCGAGGGAGCCGGGCCGGACGTACTGAAAGAGGTGGTCTCCAGGTCCCGCTCGAGGGACTGCCTGCCGTCGGTGGAGGCGGCCGAGGCCCTCCTCTCCCGCGGGGACACGGCATCGGCGGAGGAGCTCCTCTCGATGTCCTCGAGGTCCCAGGAGATACTCCACAGGTCCGTCGCCGAGGCGCGCATCCGCCTCGCCAAGGGGGATCCGGCCGGTGCCGGCGAGAGCGCCCTGAGGGCGTACTCCGCCGACCCGTCGCATCAGGAGGTCTACCCCATACTTATGGAGACGGACCCGTCCGGAGGGTGGGCCCAGAGGCAGAACATACAGGCCATACTGTCCGGCGGCGACCCGCCCAACCCCCCGGGGGAGGGGAGGGTCCAGGACCTCTACCGGATATACTACGAGTGGTACAGGGGGTCCAGGGAAGCGGCCTCCGACATGCTCGTGGGTTCGAGCTACTACAGGGACGGCGACCCGGAGTTCCTCCTGGCATCCGCCAGGATGTCCGTGGACGAGAAGGACTGGCACTCCGCGTGCATGGTATACGGGAGGATCGTCCGGGACACGATGCCGTTCGTCCGCGTGGAGGCGGCGGATGCCCACATAGAGGCGGGGGACCCCGTAGGGGCCCTCGACCTCCTCTCCTCCGCGGACCAGTCGTCCCCTGCGGTCATGAGGTGCATCGCCAGGGCCAGGCTGGCACTGGGGGACGGGGCGGAGGCGATGGACGCCATACGCTCCTACCTCGACAGCGAATGGGCGGGGTCGGACCAGCTCATCGGCGCGGTCCGCCTCCTGCTGTCCAGGGGGATGGAGGCCCAGGCATCCGGCCTTCTGGCCTCGTACATGGAGTCCAACCGCGGCGACCCCGACGCGCTCGCCATGCAGTCGGTCCTCAGGATGAGGGCGGGGGACTACCCCGGTGCCAGGGCCTGTGCGTCCGAGGCCGTCCGTAGGGACCCGGACTGCCTGGGGGCCAGGGTCCAGAGGGCCAGGATGCTGTTCCTGACGGACAGCGTGCAGAGGGCGGAGAAGGAGTGCATCCGCGTCCTCGCCATCGACCCGTGCAACAGGGATGCCCTGCTCCTCAGGAAGGACATGATGGTGTCCCGCGGCGACTTCGCCGGGGCCGCCGGGATATGCAGGTCCCTGCTGGAGTCCGACTACTCCGACACGGAGGCGATGCTCTCCCTGGCGGAGGCCCTGTCGGCCACCGGGGAGGACGAGACCGTCGTGGACATGTGCTCCCGCGCCGTCCGCGTGGACGGGGGGAGGAAGGTCGCGGTAAGGGCCGTGTCCGTTCTGGTGGCCTCCGGCCTCCTCAGGGACGCGGTCCTGCTGTGCAGGGACGCGGAGTCCTCGTTCCCCGGGGGCCCTGAGATCAAGAGGCTGAGGGGCAACGCTGAGTACGGCCTCGGCGAGTACCTCAAGGCGTCGGCGTCCTACGCCGCGGCCGCCAAGGCCGACCCGGACAACCCGGTCCTCTGGTACTCCAAGGGGATGGCGGACGAGAGGCGCGGAGACCTCGACTCGGCCGAGGAGGCGTATAACCGCGCCCTGCTGCTGGATCTCGGCGAGCCCGAGTACTGGATATCGAAGGCCTCCGTCCAGGAGGCCAAGGGGGACGCGTCCGGGGCCGTCGAGTCGCTGAACCGCGCCATAGAGCTGGAGAGGGGGTCGGTGTACGCCCTCGTCCGCAAGGCCGCCATATTCGCGGGCATGTCGAGGTACGTCGACGCTCTCCACTACCTGGAGCTGGCACGCGCCGCGGACCCGTCGAACCCGGGGATAATCCGCGAGAGGATGGGCATACAGATCGCCATGGGGGATCCCGAGGGCGCGCTGGAGTCCTACGACCTGCTGCCCCCGGGGGTTGCCGACGAGGGGGCCGTCCTGATGAGGGTGAGATGCCTGGAGGGGATGGGCCGGATGGATGCCGCCGTTGCGGCGGCGGAGGACGGTCTCCGCCTGCTCCCCGATTCGGATGCCATACGCGGGGCGCGCGAGGCCCTGTCGGGTACGCCCGGCGCGACAGTAAGGGGCGAGGCCGCCGGCGATGAGTCGGGAATCGGCGGCCAGGCACCCGGGCCCGTGGCCGATGCCGGGCAGGAGTCTCCGGGATCATGCCCGCAGCCCATGGGCGAATCGGAGGAGGCGGGCCGGGATTCCGATGTCGGCACCACCTCCAAGGAGGACGCCGAGGCCCTCTACTCGATGGCGGTGTCCCTTCTGGACGCCGGCGATCTGAAGGGGGCGATCAGGTCTGCAGACAAGGCGCTGGCGGCGGATCCCGGCGATCCCGACTGCCTGCGGCTGAAGGCCACGGCGGTACTGAGGTCCGGGGATGTCGACGGGGCGGTGTTCCTCGTCTCATCGGCCCTCAGGGAGAATCCCGACGATCCGGGGCTACACCTCGTGATGGGGGACGCCAGGGCGGCGAAGGGCGACCTCAGGGGCGCCCTGCAGGAGTACGACCTGGCGATATCCAAGGGCGAGGATGGCGCCGACGTCTACGTGTCTAAGGGGGAGGCGCTGGAGAGGATGGGCGCCCCCGACCGGGCCTCCGAGTGCTACTCCGCGGCGGTGTCCCGCGACCCGTCCAGGCTCGACCCGGCGGAGAAGCTGGCCCGCATGATGGTATCCCGCAGGGAGCTCCTCGCGGCGGACAGCATGGTGAGCCGCATCCTCAGGAGGGACCCCCGCAGGGAGTCCGCCATAATACTGAAGGCGGAGATCGCTCAGGCACGTGGGGACGAGCAGGGGCTCATGTCCGCCTACACGATGTTTGCCGGATGCCCCGCCCCCTCCCCCGACGGGACGCTGAGGATGGTCAGGATCCTGGAGGACTCAGGCCATGCGTCGGAGTCGAGGGCGCTCCTCGGAGACCGGGCGGAGGACGCGGACAAGTCCGTCAAGAGGTACGCGGAGAAGGTTCTGCGCCGCGCATACTCGACCAAGACCCCGTACACCGACAGGGACCTCCTCAACGCCGTGGGCATGGACCCGGACACGGCCGCCAGGGTCCGCGCGTATCTGTCCGAGGTCCCGGATTCCGGGCGCATCGGGCCGGGAGACGAGAGGTTCCGCACGATGGAGGCCAGGTCGAGGGACGCGGTCCTCAAGCTCCGGTGGGAGGACCTCGACAGGAACCCCAGGCTGCCGCTGGACCGCGTGTTCATACAGTGCGGATGCAGGGACGTGGACGAGGCGAGGGAGATCGTCGCCTACGTCATGAGGTGCATGCTCACGGACCCCGAACCGGATCCCGACGGGGACCTGGGATCAATGTCGATGAGGTATCCGAGGGGGACCACTGTCTACGAGATAATGTCCATGACCGACCTGGGCGTGTACGAGGCCAGGCAGGTGCAGTCGCAGATCGTGTGACGTCAGTAGTCCCTCATCTCGGACTTCATGAACTCCCTCATGAGGCAGGTGGCGTAGTTGCCTTTGGGGAGCGAGAATCTTAGGGTGTAGCCGTCATCGCGGAACTCGCTGCCGATGCTCTTCACGGGGCACACCAGCTCCCTCCTGCCGCCCTTGGAGCTGCACCTCTGGAGCCCCGGGATGACGAAGTCCTCCGGCTCCAGCCCGTGCTTCTCCACCATGGACCTCTCAATCTCGCCCATCTCCCCATCAGCCAGCACGGACTCCGACCCGAACAGGGACCCGGTGACGAACGCCCTGCCGGCGCGTACCTGCCTGGTGACCAGGTCTATGTTGTCCCCGGTCGTCTTGATGGGGTTCTCGTGCTGGGGGCTCCTGTTGGCATCCAGCGGGATCACGATGTCGCCTTCGATGGGAAGGTTCAGCGGGAGTCCCCTGTCCATCCTCTCGCTGAGGATCTCATTGAATATCAGGGACTGGTAGGCGTGTACGAACATCATCTGGAGGTTCGGCGGCAGGGCGTCGATGGCGTCGACCCAGCTCCCTCCACCTGCGAGGATCTGGGCCATGGTCTTCTCGAAGGACATCTGCTCGGGCATGGCCGACACGGCCGCCGACCAGTCCGTGCACCCGTCCAGCTCCTTCCTGACGGCGGACACGGCCTCGTCCTCCTCGGGGGTCGTGAAGGACACATAGGTCCTCACGGCACCCTCGATGTCGCCGCGCACGAGCCTCTCGCCAACCAGATGGGTGACCGGCCTCACGACGCCGAACCTCTGCACGCCGAAGTAGTTGGGGAACCCGCCCGTCCTCCTTATGACGTCGATGTCCTCGGACACGGTTGCCGGGATGAGCGACCGGTCCATGGTGCAGTCCTTCACGGTGATCTCGAACTCGTTGCCTATCAGGTCGCCTATCTGTATCGCCCGGCTGCCCCTGTACGGGTTCTCGATGGAGACGTCCTTGAGGTCGATCCTGGCCAGATCCTCCGGCGGGCAGCGGAAGGACATGAGCTGCGTGGTGACCGCCCTCTTGTCCTTCGTGCCGGCGAAGCCGATCCTCTCCCTGGACATCCCGAGGCTGCGGGCCATTATCCTCACGAGGCGGTTGGTCTCCCAGTTGCGGGATGTGACGGTGGCGATCGTGTACTCGCCGCCGTCCTTCGAGCGGGGCGGGTCCGAGATCTCCCTGACGATGAAGTCCTCTGGGAGGGTCTTGAGATGGCCTCCGGTGCCGTCGGCCGGGCAGAGGTAGTTCCTCATGCCGATTTCCGCTTCCGCGGTGCAGCATCTCCTGTGCAAAAGCTCACTCGTTGATCATGGAGTAGTAGTCTGCCACTGCGTCCGAGGCCTTCTTGATGGCGTCCTTGGCGCTGCCGGACTTGACCTTGACGTAGAGCCTCCTGTCCTCGAGCTCGGGGTGCTTGTCGATGTATCTGACCAGCTCCACGTTCTCGTCGTCGTAGAGTGCCTTCATCAGGGGCGTGATGAACGTGATGTTGGCGTCCTTGAACGCGATAGTTACGGAATCGTCGGTCTCCTCGACAAGGTAGGTCTGCATGGACCCGACTTATATCATAAAAGTAAAAAAGGTTTCGGAGCAGGTTCAATCCCCGCTCCCGTCCCAGACGTAGTGCTCCTCCTCTTTCACAACGGAATCCGCCGACACGATGGACGCGCTGCCGATTCCTGCTCCAGAGGGGTGCTCGTTTAGAGTGTTCATTCCATCATCCTCCGACATCCTCGATGAATCCTCCTCATATATAAACATATGACATCCCACGGTCGAAGGTAGTACGACCTGAACCCTGGTGTCATCGGATACGGCCAGCATCCCCGACTCCCGGTTCGGGCAATGTCGTCATTCGGACAGGCCGTCGGAATCATGGGCCTGCATGCCGTACATCTCCACTATCTCGGACACGGTGGTGCACTGCTCCGGGGACTTGTCGTCCCTGACCCTCCCGGTGAACCTGGGGAACCTTATCCCAAGGCCGGACCCCGGCTTCAGGACGTCCATCGCCGCGGTGTGTATGGGGCTGAGCGTTATCTCGGCCGCGACGACCTCCAGTACGACGGCGGGCTCGAACCACACGTCGGGAACCATCTCGGCGTCCACCGACGGGGGCCTCGTCTCGCTGAGGCTGCCGTCCAGGAGCGAGGGCATCCCGTCCAGGAAGGCGTCGTCGAAGCCCGTCCCGAGCTTGCACACGGTCTCGAACCTCCCGGTCTCCTGGTCGTAGGCGGCCATGAGCAGCGCGCCGTACCTGCCAGCCCTCTTGCCCATGCCGTAGAACGCCCCCACGACCGTCAGGTCGAAGGAGTCCGTGAGCGCCTGCTGGTAGTCCTTCTTGTACTTGATCCAAAGGAAGCCCCTGGACCCTGCGCGGTACACGGAGTCCTCGGCCAGGGACTTCGCCATTATCCCCTCGCACCTCGCCGCCAGTGCGTTCGCGAAGAACTCCTCCCCCTCCTCGCGGCTCTCCACCACCCTCATCGTGGTCATCTGCACCTGTCCCCCGATCTCGAACCCGGATTCCAGGGAGCCCCTGCGGGACTCGTAGGGGTCGTGGGTGCGGTCGGTCCCGTCGGCGAACAGCAGGTCGAACATGAATATGCGGACCGGGACGTCCCTCACGGCCTCGTCCATGCCGTGCTTCTTGCGGCGGTGGGTGACGTTCTGGAACGGGAGCATGTTGCCGGTCTCGGGATCCACCGCGACGCACTCCCCCTCTATGATGGCCTCCCCGTACTTGCAGCGCTCCCTGAGGGATTCGGCGATGTCCGGGAAGTTGGATGTCAGGTCCTCCAGCCGCCTGGAGTAGAGCTTGACGGATTCCCTGCCTATGTGGGCCTGGACCCTGATGCCATCGTACTTGAACTCCATGGCGCACCGGCCGCCCATCCTCTCCATGATCTCGCCTATCGAGGGCAGCCTCTCTGCGAGCATGACCTTCACCGGGCTGCCGACCGAGACGGAGATCCCGCGCACCGCGTCCATTCCCCCCTCGGCGATCGTCTCCGCCACCAGGCCTATGTCGCAGGTAACGTTGAACGCCCTCTCGATGGCGGGGCGGTCCTCCTTAGTGGCGAACGCCTCCGCGAGGGCGTCGAGTATCGTCATGTCGGCGGCGCCGACCCTCATCCTCCCTGTCACGGTCCTGCAGAGGTACCTGGCCTCGAGCGGCCCCGAGTCGTGCAGGAGGCTGGCGAGAGTCTTCTGCTTCCTGTCCTGGGAGTCCTTGCCGTCCGCGTTCTCGATCTCCGTGAGCTGCCTGACCACCCTGTCGACGGTCAGGTCCTCGGAGAACAGCGCCATCTGCTTCTTCCTGGATATCAGCGCCTCCGCGACCTGCCCCGGGTCGCCGGTCTCCACAACCATCTTCTCGGCAACGTCCTCGGGGTGCCCGGAGGCCTTGGCTATGGCCTTCACGACGAGCCTGTCGGCCATCCCGAGCACGCCCGGGACGAAGTCCGGATGGAGCTTCCCCTGGCTCAGGTATACGATGCGTCTGAGCTCCTTCTTGTCCGCTCTCTTGAAGAACTCGGCGAGGATGGCCGTCATCTCGAGGCGGCTGCCCGTGGATTCGAGTCTGTCGAAGGTCTCCGCCAGGTCAGAGTAAAGCATGTCCCGCCAATGGCCGTGTTTCTAATAAGGGTTATCCGTCGAAGCCGTCGAGGCGGGTCTGGCTGATCCCCGAAAGGGGCGAGGACCCGCGGCTGAGCTCCTCGCTCAGCCTCTCGAGCCTGGCCCTCATCGCCCTCTCCTTCTCGGAGCTGGTCCTCTCGAGGACCTCGTCCAAAGTCCCGACGGCCACCAGCACGTAGACCTCCCCGTCGTTCTTCCTCCCCGTGCGTCCGCGCCTCTGGATGGTGCGGATCTCCGACGGGACCGGCTCGTAGAATATTACGGCGTCCGTGCTGGAAACGTCCAGTCCCTCCTCCCCCACAGACGTGGACACTATGACGTTGAAGTCTCCGGACCTGAACCCGTCCAGGATCGCTATCTGCTCCTTCTGCCTGAGCCCTCCCCTGGACTGTCCGACCAGCATCGCCGCCCTCGCCCCCTGGACGGACGATATCTTGGAGGTCAGCATCTCGCACGTGTCCCGGTACTGGGCGAAAACTATGATCTTCGATCCGGGGTTGGAGCCAAGGACCCCGCTTATCAGGGACATGACCCTGGACACCTTGGGGTGCTCCACGTTGGATCTGTCGACGATGTTGCGGATGCCGACGTACTCGGGGCGCTTGACCAGCTCCCTGGCACTCCTGCCCCCCTCCCTCTGTTCCGCCTCAGCCTCGATCTTCCCGAGGTAGATCCTCAGGGGGGTCATCCCCTGGGTCTCGGCCAGGCCTATGGCGTGGAGTATCTTGATGCACATGGAGTGGAGTGCCAGGCCCCTGTACACGATGGCGGTCTTCTCCCCACGTGCCAGCCTCCTCTGGAGGCTCTGGGACACCGTCAGGAGGTAGGTCGTCGACACATGGCGGTCCCTGGGGATGACGCCGAGGCTGCGCATCTCGTCCGAGTAGTGGTCCAGCATGGACCTCAGAAGGGCGACGACGTCCTGCAGGTCCTGCGGGATGGAGACCTCCACCCTCCGGACGTACGTGTCGTGGATGTACGGGGAGACGTCGGGGTCGTCGTCCGAGCGGATGTCTATGCGGCGGAGGCGGAGGTTCCTGCACACCTCCTCGATCCTGGAGGCGTCGCTGCCCGGGGATGCGGTCATGCCGATGCACCTGGTCCCCTTGGGGCAGTGGCCTGAGACGGAGACGTAGGCGTATCCGCCAACTGCCCTGTGGGCCTCGTCATAGATTATCAGGGAGACCCCGTCGAGCACGTACCTCCCCGCCTCCAGGTCGTTGGCCACGCACTGGGGGGTGGACACGACTATGTCGTTCCCGGACAGGATGTCCCCGCGGGTCTCCGGCTTCATGTTGCCGTTCATGACGCCCACTCTGACCCCATCCATGAGGTCCGAGAAAGTCTTCACATGCTGGTCGACGAGGGGCTTCGTTGGGGCCAGTACCAGAACCTTGCCGGTCCCCAGGTACTCGGCCGCGACGCGTACCGCCACAACCGTCTTCCCCAGGCCCGTAGGCAGGATGAGGAGGCTGTTTGCGCCCAGGCACCCCTGGACCATGGCGGTCTGGTACCTGCGCTCCTCCACTCTTCCGGGGACGATGAGGGGGTGGGATACGTAGGACATGTTCCTCGGGTGATTGGGTTGCGCGTATAAAACGATGGGAAGTCGGAAGGGGGCGCGGCCCCCAGTCCTGGTTTAGTGGCATCCGCCGCCGCAGGAGGCGCAGCCGTTGAAGTTGGGGTTCCTGATGGTGAGGCCGGTCCCGAAGTTGGGGTCGTCGATGAACTCGATGACGCACTCCTCCAGCTCCTTCTTGGTCTCGTCGTCGTAGAACATGTCGAACCCGTTGGCGGACTTGTCCACGTTCTCCCCTTCGGCGGCCTTCTCCTGGAAGGACATGCCGAACTGGGGCCCGGAGCATGCGAAGCCGGAGAGGTAGATCTTGATGCCGTATCCGACCTTCTGGTTCTTCTCCAGTAGGTCGTTGATGAACTTCTCAGCGTCGGTCGAAATCTGTACCATTTTAATCGCCCATGATTATGATTCACTGTATTTAACAATGTTTACTCGAGCTCCATGTCGAACTCCTGAGCGTACTTGCGGTAAGCGTATGACTGGGCACGGGTCATCGCCATGTAGGAGCCGATTGTCATGGCTTCCAGGATTTCGTCCTTCGTTGCCCCCGCCTCTCTTGCCAGCTTTGTCTGGACTCCGATGCAGTGCTCCCCTCCGAGGGCCGTGGCCGCTGCGACTGCGCACAGGCGCCTCGATTTGGGGTCCATGTCCCCCGGTGCCTCCATGATGCTCTTGCCCACGTTCGCCATGGGTATGAACAGGTCCGGGCGGACGCTGAGGACCTGGTTGACCACAGGTACGAAGCCGTACTCCTCCTTCACCCTGGAGATGATCTTGTCGGTTATCCTCCTCTGTTCGGGATCCTCTTCCATGCCCGTGGATGTTCTGACGTCGCCTTAAAAGTGACGGGGGATGCAACGTACGGGCACGATGCCCGATTTATCATAGCCTGAGCCGAAACACCATCCAGCGGCGATGCCGCAGGAGATGCCAGCTATGGACAACAAGACCTTGACAGCCCTGTTCAGGGCCGTGGGCAGCAGGTACGGGTATGATGACATCACGGCGGAGTTCGCCGCATTCAGGGACTTCAAGATCAGGTGGTCCCGCACATACAGGTGGGCGTCGTTCGAGGTGAGCGACTACCTCTCCGATGCGCCAGACGAGGTGATAACGTCTCTCGCCGACACTCTCTTTGCAAAAATCAAGGGGGAGAGGGACACCGAGTACTCCGACGAGGTCTGCGGATGGCTTACCTCGGACGATTTCGTCCGTTCCAAGCAGCCTATGTTCATCCGCAGGTACAGGGGGCTCAGCAGGTCGTCCCAGGGGGACGAGAGGGATCTGATGGAGTCGTACGACAGGCTCGTCTCCGCCGGGCTGGTGGAGAGGGATCCGGATCTGTTCCTGGGGTGGGCGGTCAAGAGCAAGCCGGGGACGGTCGGGAAGTCCAGCATTCTGATGAAGGTTGTCGCCATGTCGGACGTCCTGGACAGCATCGACGTGCCAGACGATCTGATGGACTACAGCCTGTATTCGCAGGTGGCCCATGTCGGCATGGGCTTCACAGCCCACGGGAACCGCAGGGGGAAGGAGTATGACGAGATACTGTCCCGGTTCCCGGACAGGTCAAGGATCGAGGCCGACCTCAGGCGGATGGGGATGCACATCTGAAATCGCACATGAGGGGGGTGTCCCCCGTGCGCTAACACGCCCTGTCACCGTCCGACGATGACGCCGGCCTCGGGGCACTGACTTACGCAGGGGGTATGTGTCGGACCCGGTGTTGTCCTCCAGTCATGGCTCCGACGACGCGTCGGCGGCTCCTGCAGGTGCCCCAAAGAATGGGGGCCGGATCGCTGTGCGCCGCTCCGTGCACATGGCGTTCATGGATCGCGCCCCTACGCCGGCTCGGCAGTCCCTAATGGGCCTCATCATTTAAATCAGGCATCCTGCAGGGAGGCATCGCCGATGCCCGCGTCCACCGCCTCCGGTTATAAAGCCTCAGGTGGATTCGGAATGCATGTCCAACAGGGTTCTGATACTGGCGGTCATTGCGGTTGTATGCGTGCTGCGGTCCTCGTGGTAGGCATCAAGATGCTCGACGACGGGGGCAACAACGGCGACGTGGATTCCCCGGTGAGAACGGATCTGGTGGTAGGCGATTGGATAGAGGAGCTGTCCACCGATACCGACGACGGGGTAACTACCACGTCCATCGTGCGTCTCACAGTAGAGTCCATTTCGGACGGGCTCCTCACCGTCGTAACGACCGAGGACGGGGTGGTCAACGAAACCCAAACGATGACCGAGTCCGACTTCATCGGCCTTCTTACAGGTTCCTCGATGAAGCAGTCGCTCTCAGAGAAGGGGACCGAGACGATTGATACCATCAACGGGTCAAAGGTCTGCAAGGTCTACTCCGGCAAATATAACAACCTCGACACCACAGTGTACATCGGCGAGGACGACGGCATTCTCTACCGTACGGTGCAGAAGTTCTCGTTGTTCGGATTCGAATCCATCGATGTCATGGACCTCCGGGGGTCATCAATCCTTCTGGAGTCCTGATCCGCGAAACTATGGGGCCGGGGCCGGCGTCCCGGCCCCGTTCCAGTTAACTCATTCGTCATTCGACGTATAAACCATGTCGGACGTGCAATCTGTACGATAAAAACTCAGTCAATTGTCGTATTTTTACTGATTTCGTGGCTTTGAACCTCTATTTTTTTCGAATATCATGAGTTTCTCTACGAATTATGATTATTTTCTACGAAATTAGTACAAAGATTTATCAAAGGAAAGAGGATACCACGCCTTATGAAAGGACTACTCAATCCGTCCTCAGTCGCCATCATCGGTGCATCCAACGATGAGACCAAGCTTGGCGGAATGCTCACCATGAACATGATCAACGCAGGCTTCCCCGGCAAGCTCTACCCCATCAACCCCAAGGGAGGGGAGATCATGGGACGCAAGGCATACCCGTCCATCACCGACGTCGGAGAGCCTATCGACCTTGCCGTGTTCGCGGTCAAGGCCCCCTACGTGGCTTCGGAGATGCCCAAGCTCAAGGCAGCCGGCGTGAAGTATGCCGCCATCCTCACCGCGGGGTTCAAAGAGGACTCCCCCGAGGGTGCAGAGCTCGAGAAGGAGCTCGTGAAGGTCGCCTCCGAGAACGGCGTCAGGTTCCTCGGTCCGAACTGCTTCGGAATCATGAACCCCGGCATCGGGGTGAACGCGACGTTCGCACACCTTCTCCCTCCGAAGGGCAACATCTCCATCTTCTCCCAGTCCGGGGCCGTCGGGTCGTCCATCATCGACTGGGCCATCAACAACAACATGGGTATCGACAACTTCATCACCTTCGGCAACAAGGCTGACATCGACGAGGGGGACATCCTCCACGACATATCCGAGGATCCCCAGACCAAGGTCATCGGCATGTACCTCGAGGGGATCTCCAACGGTGAGAAGTTCGTGAAGGCAGTGCAGGAGATGCCGGTGAAGAAGCCCATCGTCGCGTTCAAGTCTGGAAGGACCCAGGCAGGTTCCGCGGCCGCCTCGTCCCACACGGGATCGCTCGCAGGTTCCGACGCGGTCAACGATGTGATATTCAAGAAGCTGAACATCTACAGGGCGATGGACCTCGACGAGATGTTCGATGCCCTCGCCGTGTTCAGCAGATGCAGCCCCATGAAGAAGGACGGTATCGCCATCATCACCAACGCCGGCGGTCTCGGGGTCATGTCCGCGGACGCCGCTTTCGAGGCCCCCATGATCAACGCGGTCAAGTTCTCGGACGAGACCATCGCGGAGATTAGGAGGAGGGTCCCCACCGTCGCCGGTGTCACCAATCCAATCGACGTCCGCGGAGACGCCAAGCCGGAGTACTTCAAGGAGGTCATCGACATAGTGACCAAGGACCCCAACGTGGGCGGACTGGTCATCATGGGATCCCCGCTGGACACCGCCGACCTGGAGGCCGTCGCGAGGATCATCGTCGAGATCAAGGACACGATACCCGTGCCCACCACCTGCTGCTTCGCAGGAGGATACAAGTGCGACAAGGCCAACAAGATCCTCAAGGAGGGCGGCATGCCCACATACCCCACTCCCGACAGGGCGGTCCGTGCGCTGTCCATCCTCAGGAGGTACACCGTGGCCTGCGAGGAGCAGCACGACGCCCTCAAGGTCCCGGACGTCTCCGGCAGGGAGGCAACCAAGGCCATCATCGACAGGGCGAAGGCCGAGGGAAGGGACTCGCTCACGGAGTCCGAGGGCAAGGAGATCTTCGCCGCCTACGGTGTCCCCACCCCCGGAGAGGCCCTGGTCAACAGCGCCGAGGAGGCTGCCGCCGCCTGCGACAAGATCGGATACCCGGTGGTCATGAAGATCGTCTCCCCTGACATCAAGCACAAGACCGATGTCGGAGGAGTCGTCGTCGGGGTCAAGGATGCGGAGGCCGCGAAGGCATCCTACACCAAGATCATGGACTCGTGCACGAAGGCCGTCCCCAACGCGCAGATCGTCGGAGTCTCCATCCAGCAGATGGTCTCCGGTCAGGAGGTCATACTCTCCATGATCCGCGACGCGCAGTTCGGGCCGGTCGTCTCCTTCGGGCTCGGAGGAATCTACGTGGAGATCCTGAGGGAGATCTCCCAGGCCCACGTACCCATGTCCGAGCAGCAGCTGGACAGGATGATTACCTCCACCAAGGCGTACAAGCTGATGTCCGGCGCCAGGGGACTCCCCGAGGCCGACATCGAGGCCATGAAGGACACCATCAAGAGGATCGTCCTCATCGCCCAGGAGAACCCCGAGATCCACGAGCTGGAGATCAACCCCGTGATCGTCGGTCTCAAGGGCAAGGGCTGCTGGGCGGTCGACGCCCTGGTCACTCTGGTCAAGGAGTGACCATGAAACCCGGGGAGGGGTGTCCCTCCCCATTTCCATTCTCCATCCGTCTGCTGATGTCGGCGGTATTGTGAGGTCTCGGTTACGAATTCCTCCGAACGAGCCAGTCATTCGGGATCACTCGAATCATATCTTCAGTCTGATCCTCTGGTTTCTGCTGCTCATCTTGTCCGGAAGCGTGTACTCCACATCTCCAGAATCCACCAGAGACCTTATGGCGGCGTAGAGGCTCTGGGCATTCCTGGAGTATCCCAGGGTGTCTGCCAGTTCTCTAACAGACATCGGGCCGTTGTCTCTGAGGGAGATGAGGATGCATCTCCGCAGCTCATCGCCGTTGCGTTTCCCTCTCTCCATGTTAGCCATGGAATAGTTCTTTCTGAACGATTCGTTCATCAGAACCGTGACCTTGAAGTATGAGCGGTCCGGGTCTGTTTCCAGAATAGGGGGCAGGGAACCGTTCATGCGCAGTGACCTCAGGATGGTAGGTATGCCCGTTCCTCTCTTCTCTGCAAGCCCTCTATGTTTCAGAAGGTCCCCTATGCGGGCGTTCCTGTATCTCGGACAGGCCATGTCAAAGTTGCGTATGCGTTCGTCAGAAATGCTCCTGTCGGGACCCGGTATGCTGGTGACTTCAATCCTATCGGGCTTCACCTTTATGGTCACCGGCTCGTTGACCGAGTAGTCCTTATGATAGACGGCGTTGGAGACAATCTCCTCCAGTGCAGTCAGGGGGTAGCTGTGTATCCTGTCTGCCAGAGGGCTTTCGCTGTTCTTTAAGACCATTGTCTTGATGACATTGGTTCTAAGATATTCTATGGAATTCTGCAGCTGTACATCGAGTGGTCCGTCGAACACAGTCTCCACCATCCCCTCGCCTGTAGGATCCGGCATCTCGACAATCTCTATGCGGGCCCCTTCTATGAACGTCTCTGGTTTCTCGTTGAAGAACAGGATACCAGCGTTTATCGGGATGGTATCGTTGGGGGGAGGGGCAAGTATCTTCAGGTTCTTGCACAGGGATTCTATCGGTATGGATATGGCATCCTCGGCTTCTTCAGGATTGATCTTCGACAGATACTCTATAATCAGGCTCGGCCTTATATCTAGGAGCTTCGCACGCGGATTCGCACGACAGTCAAACGGGACATTGGCCGATACCTCGAAAAGCACACGTTCGTCGTTCGGATCCGCCACTATTGTACTCGAGAGTTTACGGATATAGTATGATTTCCCGGTTCTTTTGCTCTTATCTTTGGATATGCTGTCTGGGCATTTGTACGGACGGTTCGGGCCCACTGTGGCCTCGATAACGAAAATATCCTTGCCGTCCACCATGACCTGGGATGTGGAGGGTATGTACCTCGGTTCTATCAGGTTGCATATGCCGAGAAGTTCCTTGTCTATTCTGTCTATGGAGCTTCTGTCCAATCCCGATGGCGGAAGGTTTGGCGTGCCGTCTTTCTCGGAAATGCCCAGGATTATGTATCCTCCGCCGATGTTATCGATGTCGTTGGCGAAAGCACATATGGTATGGGCTACCTTTTCAGGATTCCAGTCGCTTTTGTACTCTATACGAGAGCTTTCTACACTGCGACTGTGTATTATGTCGTCTATGTTCGCCAGCAGCATTCGTTCCTCTCCTTATCCTTATCCTTATCCTTATCCTTATCCTTATCCTTATCCTTATCCTTATCCTTATCCTTATCCTTATCCTTATCCTTATCCTTATCCTTCCTGAATCCTGGCGAGTCCTCGCCGTCCGCCACATTCATCTATTACCCGTAGGATAGGGTGGGGATGACTTCCGAACTCATCTTCGTGGGACTCGGTCTCAGCGGCACTGACGGGATGACCGTCAAGGCCCTGGCCGCTCTGAAGGAATGCGACAAGATCTACGCCGAGTTCTACACCTCGACGCTCATAGGCACGAAAGTGGACGACCTCGAGGCCCTCCTGGGCAAGAGGGTCCATATCCTATACCGCGCGCAGGTGGAGGAGTGCGACGACGTCATCAGGGACGCCATGGAGATGAGGGTGGGCTTCGTGACCGCCGGAGACACCATGCTGGCGACCACCCATGTGGACCTCAGGATCCAGGCCGAGGAGGCGGGCATCCCCGTAAGGGTCTACCACGGGATATCAATATTCTCCGCGTGCCCCACATCCCTCGGGCTGCAGCCATACAAGTTCGGCAGGACCGTGACCCTGCCGTTCCTGGAGGAGAACTACCATCCCAAGTCCCCCTACGACCACATAAAGGAGAACAAGGACCGCGGCCTCCACACAATGATCCTCCTGGACATACGCGCCGACGAGCTCAGGTACATGACCGCCCACCAGGCCATCGAGTGGCTGATCCAGGGCGAGGAGAAGTGGGGAGAGGGGCTAATCGACGACAAGACTCTCCTGTGCGTGGCATCCAAGGTCGGATCCCCCGAGGAGAGGATATTCGCTGGATATCCGCAGGACCTGCTCAAGATGGATGTCGGGGAGCCACTGCAGACCCTCGTGCTTCCAGGCAACCTGCATTTCATGGAGGCGTATGCTCTCGTGAAGTTCGCCGGGGCTCCCGAGGAGATAATCGAGGACGACTGATCCAGTCGGCCGCCCTTTCGTGGGCGGCTGGCCTCTTTCCAGGCATAGTATTTAAAACAGATGCTAACGGCGAATCCCGGCCCTCGGTCTTTTCCCTATCCTTGGTCTTTCGCGCGGATCGATGTGCCGCGTTGCCCCAATCGCCCGGTGCAGGGCGTCTTATGATGGTGGTTCTTTAAATCCTCTGGGACGGATATATAATCCAACCATAACAGGGGGCAAGAAAATGGACAACAAGATAATCGCTGCCGTTCTGGTGGTGGTCGTGGTCGTCGCTGCCGTCGGGGTCGTGTACTGGTTCTCCACGGACGACAGCGAATCCGGCGACACGTACTACTTCTACCTGGACGGGTTCGAGAGCGACATCGTCGGATGGCACTCTGCGAAGGGCTCCGATGTGGCATCCGCTTTCGACAATGCCATGAAGGACGATGGAATAGGATACAAAGTCGACTCGTTCGGGATGCTGACTTTTGACGGTTACGAGAACTCGTACCAATATGATGAAACCAAGATGGTCACCACCGGTGTGGGCATCGGAATATATGTGTATACGTCTGTCACACTGGAGAACCCCTGGCCCACCTACTTCGTCCAGGGTCCCGTGTTGAAGGATGTCCTGGGCAACATCGTGTACATCTGCTACGGGGAATACGAGATGACGCCCACGGTCACCAACCATGCCGTCAATCCCGTAACCACCGTCGGTTCCGATCTGATGACAGGGGGCCCATTCGCCGATACCGCTTACTCCCCCGTCATCGACCAGGATGTCGAGTACTACTACTTCTACCTGGACGGGTTCGGTGACCTGAGCGGATGGCATTCCGCGAAGGGGACCAGCATCATCAACGCCTTCGACAACATGGCCGATGCCGAAGGGTTCGAGTACACGTACTCCTCCGGCATGCTGACCATAGAGGACTACATAGGTACCGGCGAATTCGATGCGGAAACAGGAACCTACTCGGGAATCGCCACCGGGGTGTTCGTATACACGTCGTCCACCACCGATAACCCGTATGCCGGATACTTCGGGGCAGGGGCGTCCCTCGGGGACCTCAACGGGAACATATTGTACATCTCGTACGGGGAGTACGTGTCCCCGAGCACCGGATGGCCCTCCTACTCCCTCAATCCGCTGACGACCGCCGACGAGGACCTGATGTCCACGGGGCCGTTCGCTTAAACAAAAACCGACGGCGGGTTTCCCGCCGTCTCCAACCCGGTGTCCCAATGGATCTCGAGAAGCGCACCCTGGCATCCATCGCGATCGTCCTCGCCGGCGTGTTCCTGGGGGTCTCCGCCGGCATTCTGGCGGAGTCGCCGTCCACGGACCAGGCGAGCGGAACGGTCATAGACTTCGGCGAATACGATACCGTATGGACCGATGCGGACATCGGCTCGTTCCGCACGACCCTGTCCCTGCTGGAGTACGCGGCCGATTCCAACGGCTACGAGCTCGTGCTGGGGGAGGACGGGAGCATCCTTTCGCTCGCGGGCATCCAATCAGGGGACGGGGGCTCATGGGGGCTGTGGGTCGTGTATCCCGGGGAGACCTCATGGTCCAGGCTTCAGGCCCCGTACGACAGTGATCCATCCTCGTACACCATCACCTCATGGGCGTACCGTTCAGAGGGCGAGGAGCCGACGGTGGCCGTGGACTACAGCGGCAACCCGATATACGGATATGCGCAGAAGTACCGCATAGTATCCCTGTCGCCGACCATAACCGAGATCATGGTGTCCGTGAAGGCTGGGAACGTCCTTGTGGGCGTGGACTCGTATTCCTACTACCCCGGGTCTGTAATGGCCGGACGGGAGAACGGTTCCATCTCGGTGATCGGGACCTATGCCAGCCCCAGCTTCGAGCTCATACTCGGAACGAACCCCGACGTCGTATTCTGCGATGGCAGCCAGAGGTCCCATGTGCAGATGGGCTCTCAGCTCCGCGGGGCCAATGTGGATGCGGTGACCGTGTATCCCGGGGAGGATACACGCAGCATACTGAACAACATATTTATCATCGGGCAGGTGATAAACTACGGGCTCGCCGCCGACGAGGTCATCGTCGAGACGAACTCTATACTGGACATCCTCTACGAGATGACCCACAGCACATCGGCGGGGGAGCCGGAACGGACGATGATCGCCCTGGATCCGGACATCAGTCCCTGGGTCTCCGGTGACGGGACGTACCTGGCGAACATGCTGGGGATGTTCAACGCTTCCAACGTCTTCGGCGACTGGACCGGGTGGGTGCACATCACATCCGACAGGATACCATACGCGAATCCCGACAGGATAATCGTCATCACCCAGGAGTACTCGGCCACACAAGAGGAGTACGACGCGCTCTACTGGGGCCTCTCTGCGCAGTGGAAGGACACAGACGCCTGGAGGAACGGGGACGTATACGTCATCTGCGAGAGCGCGGCGGACCTTGTCCAGAGGTTCGGGCCGAGGACCGCACAGGCCGCAGAGCTGCTGGCCATGATACTCCATCCCGATGCATTCGGGAAGGAAGTTCCCAAGATCATAGGGGACGGGTACGAGGAGCTGCTGGAGTACAGCTCGGATCTAAGCCTCACGTGATAGCATGAACGCCAAGGGCAGTATGATTATTGCAATTGCACTTCTGATTGTCGTTTCGTCATTGTCTTTTGCCGCTCCGGCATCGGAAGCAGACGACGGGACCAGCGTACTGATCGATCGCGGCAATGGGGACACGACATGGACAGTCGCAGACGGGTCCAGCGTGCTGGAGACTGTGGAATCGGCCGCAGAGGGCCTGGGCATGGAGGTCTCATTCCAATCCGGGGAGCTGACCGTGGACGGAGTCTCCTCCGTGACCGTGGGGGGCACGAACGGCGGGGGATCGTTCACCCAGGAGGGGTCCACCGGTCTGACGACCGAGGCATCGTGGAGGGTCTTCGGATGGTCCTCCGGGTCATGGGTCTCCATCGACCCAAACGATCCCGGGGCGTACGGCTCGCTAGCCCTCGCGTTTCTGCCCGAGGGGGTCTTCCCGACCGAGACTCCGGACCATCCCAATGCCTGGACCATGTCAAGAGGGGATTCGGCCAACACGGGGTCCCAGGACGCTACGTTCTCGTCGAACGAGAACTACAGCGTCGTCTGGACCTCGAAGGGGACCGCCCATGCGAACACGCTTTACGCAGGCGGGACCGTCTACCAGAAGTTCGGGATAGACAGGGACGGGTACGCGTCCGTGGTGGCCATCGACGGCTCCACAGGGGAGACGGAATGGGAGTTCAGGTTTCTCAGCGGCTCGAACTACGAGTCTTCGACCCCTCTGATAGTGGGGGACAGCATCTATGTGGCCACGATGACCGGCTACATATACAGGATACCGCTGGCCGAGGGCCCCGGCGAGGGCAACTCCAACGTGACATCCTTCGGCGGTGCAGGATTCTCCGATGCGGTGCCGGTCGACTCCGTCGTTGCCGATTTCGATGTGGGCACGACATACGATTCGGGATTCTCATCCATGGTCTTCTATTCCGGTGCCATATACGTGACGCACTCGAACGGAATGGTGTACTGCTTCGATCTGGACCTCAATCTGATCTGGTCCAAGCTCCTGGGTGCCAGCACGTATCTCGTTGCGCCCACGGTCTACGACGGGATGGTCTTCACGGGCGCATTGGACGGCCATCTGTACATCATCGATGCCTATGACGGGAGCATGCTCGTCGACGAGAAGGTCTACCAGGTGCAGTACCGCGACAAGCTGTACGGGAACGTCGGCCAGGTGGCCGTCCAGAGGGCAGGGGACGGCACGTACGCCCTGTTCTTCACCGTCTCGGATGGCCTGGGCATGAGCCAGGGAAGCTCCGGTCTCGCCGTTTACGAGTACGCGGTGTCCGGCAACCAGATCGTCCAGAGATTCCTCAGCGATGACCTGGGCATGTTCGGAAGGTACGTGATCCCGGTGGATACGGAAGAGTACAGGGGCGCATATGCGGTATCCTCGGACGGGCTGACGACATCGCTCCTGAGGGTGGACAGATCCGGCGTTCTCGAAACGGTCACAACCGGGCTGGCCGAGATCCATTCGCCCATGGTGCTCGTCAACGGGGAATTCCTGTATGCCATCAGCTACTCCTCCGCGGACCCGATATACAAGCTGTCGCTCTCCGGGGAGATCCTGGGAACGGCCTCGTGCCCGTCGCAGGTACGCAACTTCAACATGATACCGCTCCTGGTCCTCGGGGACACCGTGTTCGGAGGCACGGACGCGGGGATATACTGCCTTGACGGGGCGTTCACGCCATACGTCCCGCCGTCCTCCGACCGCGGGGCCCCTGTAATACTGGTCATCGCCGGCATAGTGGGGGCAATAATACTGGTCATGGCCGCGGTCTACGCTGCCCTGAGGTTCGGGAAGGGCGTGGAGAAGCCGTTCCGCTTCATCAGGGAAAGGTTCGTCCACTACCTGTACGGAGAAGACTACACGCACAACACACGCAACAGGCACAGGCTCAGATTCGTTGTGGCCGTGGGGGCGGTGGTGACGTTCCTGTCGTTCACACTATGCATATGCATAGGGTCCACCTCCGTCAACAATCCGGTCGAGGCGTATTCCGCACTCTTCTCGGCGATATCCAAGGGAGGTGTCGGTCTGGACACGCTGGAGACATCGGTCTACATGTCGAGGCTGCCGAGGACCATAGCCGCCCTTGCCGTCGGAATAGGGCTGTCCGTCGCAGGATGCATCTACCAGGCCATCATAAGGAACCCGCTGGTGGACCCGTACATCATGGGGGTCTCGTCCGGCGCCGGTGTGGCGGCCATCGCGGTGATAGCTTTCGACTTCACGTTCTTCGGGCTGTTCTCCCCGCACTCAATATTCATCACCGCCATAACCGCCTGCGCCGGAGGCCTGATCGCGTTCGCGTGCACCATGCTGCTGGCGGAGAAGGCCGGGGGAAGCGCGATAAACTACGTCCTGTCCGGCGTGGTGATAGGTCTGGCGTTCTCCGCCGTCCAGACCATAATGCTGACGATGTCGGGGAACAAGCTCAGCAACGCCCTGACCTGGCTGTACGGTTCCTTCGCGGAGGTTACCTGGGCGCAGGTGGGCATAATACTGTTCCTGTCGCTGTTCCTCTCCATGGTCCCACTGCTGTGGGCCAAGGAGCTGAACCTCGTCCTTCTGGGGGAGGACCAGGCCAGGCAGATGGGCCTGAACGTGAGGCGGTTCAACCGTGGCATGCTCGTCCTGGCGTCGGTCCTGACCTCAGTCTGCGTGGCGTTCTGCGGGGTCATAGGGTTCGTCGGGCTGGTCATCCCCCATCTGTGCCGCATGCTCCTGGGCAGCGACCACAGGATGGTCATACCGGCATCCATATGCTTCGGCGGGGTCATGCTCATGCTGGCGGACCTGCTGGCCAGGACCGGGTACTACGGCATGGAGCTGCCGGTCGGTGCCATAACCACGGTCATCGGTATACCTGTGTTCGCCTATCTTCTGATAAAGAGGGGGAGGATGTACGATGGATGAGGTGCCGCTGCTCGAGCTGAGGGAGCTCAACAAGGTCTACGAGGACGGGTACCATGCCGTCAGGGATGTGTCGTACTCCCTGCCGGCGGGGATGCTGGTCGGGCTGATCGGTCCCAACGGGTGCGGGAAGTCCACGATGATGAAGTGCATAAACCGCCTCCACGACCCCACCTCCGGGGATGTCCTGATCGACGGCGAGTCCGTCCTCGACAAAACCCCCGGTGAGATAGCGCGCAAGGTCGCGAACGTCCCTGCGGAGCTGAGGGGCAGCTTCGGACTGACCGTGTTCGAGACGGTCATGCTGGGGAGATACCCCTACCTGAAGAACGTCTGGTGGGAGCCACCCGAGGACGAGGAGATGGTCTCCGTGGCTCTGGAGAAGTTCGGCGTAGCGCATCTCAAGGACCGTCCGATCGGGGCCCTGTCCTCGGGGGAGAGGCAGAGGGTCCTGATAGCCAAGGCCTACGTGCAGAACCCGCGTCTCATGCTGGTCGACGAGCCGACCTCCCATCTGGACATGAAGTACAAGCTGGATGTGATGGAGTATCTCAATGCTATGGTGAAGAAGGACATGACCGTCCTCGTGGCCGAGCATGACATATCCCTCATGGCAAGGTACTGCGACCTGTGCATCATCATGAAGAAGGGCAGGATCATGGGCATCGGGAAGCCAAAGGATGTCATAACGCCGGAACTCATCGAGGAGGTCTACGAGGTCAGCGCCTCCGTCGGGTTCGACGGCGACGGCGAGCTGTTCGTTCTGCCCAAGAGGTACGTCCGTGACCACGGCACCCTTTGATATACGGGGACCAGGATTGGGTCGGCCATGACCAGATGCCTGCGCGTTCCGAAACGTGACGGCGAGCCGGTCCGCTCCGCGCTGTTCGCGGAGGGGCTGCTGGACCTCACCGCCAGGATAAAAGCGGACGGGGACTTCCTCCTGATACCGATCACGTGCGCGTCGTACGGGGACTACGATGTGGTCGATGCCGACACCGGTGCGCAGGAGCGCAGGCCGACCGACTACCGCGAGGTTGCCGACGTTCCGGACGAGCTGAGGGGGCTCCTCCCATCATCGTTCGATGTCGTGGGCGACGTGGCCATGATAAAGATCCCAGACGAGCTTCTGGATTATGACAGGGCCATCGGCAGGGCCCTCCTGGCCGTGAACCCAAGCATACGCTCGGTCTTCCAGGACTACGGCGTCAAGGGGGATCTCAGGATACGGGACCTCGAGCGGATCGCCGGGGAGGGGTCGTCCAAGACCGTCCACAGGGAGTTCGGCGTGCGCCTCTACACGGACCCGGCCAAGGTGTACTTCAACCCGCGTCTAGCCGGGGAGAGGCACAGGATCGCAGGTCTCGTGAAGGACGGGGAGACGATCATCGACATGTTCGGAGGCGTGGCGCCGTTTGGCACCGTGATATGCCATCTGGCACATCCCTCGGTGGTATACTCCATCGACCTGAATCCGGATGCGGAGCGCTTCGCGGTGAAGAACGCGGAGGCCAATCACATCGACAACCTCCATCCTATGACGGGGGACTCGTCGAAGGTCATCCAGGGCCTGCCAATGGCGGACAGGATCATCATGAACCTGCCGCAGATCGCGGACCAGTTCCTGCCCATAGCCCTTGGCCATCTCAAGGAGGGCGGGACGATCCATATGTACAAGATCATCGAGAGGGCCGATGTGCAGTCCCTCCTCGACCGCATGACATCCGATGCCGCAGGCAGGGGCCAGACGATCCGCATCGACTGCAGCGAGCTGAAGTCCTATTCCCCGACGATGTGCGTCCTGGCGATGGACATACACCTTGTCGGCCCGGTGTCGTGAGAATGTTTCAGGCGGGCCGCCGTCAGGACGGCCCGCCGGGAGGTCACTCCTCCGTGACCTCCAGCGCCCTCAGGCCGAAAACCTCGGGCCTCAGGGTCTTGGTCCTTGCTTCGCACTCCTTCCTGAGGGCCTTCATGTCGAGGACCGGCTCGTGGAACTTCTTCACGGCATCCCACATGGATTCATGGACCATGCAGTACCACACGGTTGCCAGCAGCCTTCCCGGGATGGCCTTCCGGGGGCTCCCCTCCGCCAGCATCTTGGAGTACTCCTTGTCCACCAGGTCTGTCGTGACGTATCTCATGGCGATCTCATGCTCCACCGATGTCCCGTCCTTGCGCTCCTCGCGCCTCGAGCTGCAGGAGGCGATCTTGAAGACGCTGAACCTGGAGCTCAGCACCTTCGCCCAGACCGTCCTGCCGTAGCGGTTGGAGTAGCCGTACCTCTTGACGACCACGCCCTCGCCGCAGCCCTCCGCCACCATGAATCCGCTCTCCTCATCGGCGAGCCTTTCCAGCTCCCTCCGGGAGGGCCCCTCGATCACGGCGATCGATGGGATGTACTCGATCCCGAATGCCTCCAGCAGCGGGACGTAGGTCTCGTAGGGCAGGTAGAACCTGCCGGCGCAGTCCAGTTCTGCCAGCGTTCCGTCCGGCAGGACGGTCCTGTACACCGCGTGCTTGTCCTCTGCGATCACGTCGAACACGAACCACCTGTTCCATACGCCGGGGACGTAGCTCCTCACTGTGTGGGGGACCATCCATTCCCCGTACAGCCTGAGACCGGGGAACGCCCTCAGGAACTCCCCGATCTCCGGATGTGAGGACACGTGGGTCGCGAATGGCTCGGTCCCATCCAGGACCCTGTTGCGGCTCTGGCAGCGGACGATCCCGTCCTCAAGGTATGCGCACATGTTCGATCCATCCATCTTGGGGAACACGTGGCAGGGCCCGTCCAGAAGCCCCTCGGCCTCATCCGAGTCGATGCGTTCAACGTGCTGGTACTTCATGAATGCCGTCTTCTCACACTCCTCGGCCCCTTGACGGGCCGCGAGTCCCCACGTTTGGCATCGGGTACTTAAGGATGTGTCCTCATGGGCGTATTTTCCACCATACTTGCAAGAATCGATGCATCTGAGGTAACTACATCCGCGATGCGCCAGAATCCGGGGGTTCCGAGAATGAGCCCCGGGATGTGAAATACCCGGAGGGCGTCGTCGGGCTATGGCCTACATAGTCCGCATCGAGAAGGGGAGGTACACCTATCTGTACGAGTGCCGTAGCCGCAGGATTCCGGGGAGGTCGACCCCTGTCTCGGACCGCATATACATCGGCCGCGTGGACGTGGAGACCCGGGAGTTCCTTCCCAAGAGCTACGTGGTCAGGGAGGAGATGGTCCTGGACGGGGAGCCCTTCGAGCCGAGGCGGCTGCCCAGGGTGCCCCGCTGCTATCTTCCGTTGTCAGGGGTCACTTCCTGAGCGGGTCGAGGGTTATTCCCGTCTGCCCCTGGTAGTTGCCCGACCTCTGGGAGTAGTCCTTTATGGTCTCAGAGTTGAGCGTCTCGAGTACCATCTGGCAGAACCTCTCGCCGATGGGGATCTCCACGGGGTCGTCGGTGGCGTTGTACGCTCCGAGCGTCAGCGTCCCCTCGAACCCCGCGTCGATCTTCCCGAAGGCCCCGATTATGCCCTTCCTTATCCAGGTGGTCCTGAGCCAGAGCTGGGCGCATATGTCGCTGGCCATGCGGACCCTCTCGATCGTGGACACGTAGAACATGGTGCGAGGGGGGATCGTGACGGTGCCCTCCCTCTTTATCTCCGGGTCGCCGCGGACCGAGATCTCGGCTATGCGGAGGTCGTAGCCGTTGGGCGTGAGCCCCCTCTCGCTGTAGTCGCTGATCCCGATGTAGCCTGTCATCATGCTCTCGACTATGTCCCTGTCGGATAGGATTGCCATGGTGACCGGAACGCAGGTCATGATTATATTGTCGTCGGGGCATTCGTTAGGCATGATCATCCCCCGCGACATTTCCAGAGGCGACGTCATAGGCGTCACCGCCCCTTCCTTCGGGGTAAACGACCCGACGGACTTCTGCAGGTTCGAGAATGCGAAGATGAGGCTGGAGGAGCGTGGGTATGTGATCAGGGAGACCCCCAACGTCTACACCGCCGACCAATCCGGCAGGAGCTCCCCCGCGCAGCAGAGGGTCGACGAGCTGAACTCCCTGCTCGAGGACGACAGCGTCACATGCATAGTGTCGGCCAAAGGAGGGGACTACCAGTTCGAGATGCTCCCGCTCATGGACTGGTCCGTGGTGGAGGACAACCCGAAGTGGATCCAGGGGTACTCGGATAACACGACCCTGCTCTTCAAGATAACAGCAGAGCATGACATCGCCACGATGTATTGCGGGAACTACGGGGACTTCGGCATGGAGCCCTGGCACAGGAGCGTCGTGGAGAACCTGGAGTTCCTCGAGGGCACCAGGGCGGAGCAGGAGTCGTTCCCGTACCATTCCGTGGATTTCGTGGACCGTGTCACCGGGCTCGAGCCATTCGGTGATGACGAGCCGACCGTGTGGAGGTCGTCCGTGGGCGACGTTAGGTTCTCCGGAAGGCTGATAGGAGGATGCATGGACGTCCTTCAATGGTTCCACAAGACCGGTGCCGCCGATCCGCAGGACTTCATCTCCCGTTACGGATCCGAGGGGATCGTATGGTACATGGAGACATACGACATGACCGGGAAGGCCGTGTGCGACATGCTCCACAACATGGCGGACGACGGATGGTTCATCGATTGCGAGGGGTTCGTCTTCGGGAGGCCCCTGTTCTATACGAGCAAGAGGGAGTACGGGGAGCTGGTCATGGACGCCCTGAAGGATCTGGAGCTCCCGATCCTCCTCGATGCGGATGTGGGACACAAGGCACCGAGGATGTCCTTCATAAACGGTGCGAAGGCGGAGTTCGACTTCCACGGAGGCTCCTGCACGCTCAGTTACGATATGAGGTGACGCCCGGGCCCGATCGGGCTTTTCGGCAGGGATGAGTCAGCCTGGCACAGTGGTGTTCTTAAGGGTCTTTCGATGACCTCCCGGTGCTCCGCTTATCACCGGGGCCGCCGCTCTGACGGTCATGTTCGGTTCGGAGGACCTCATGCTGCATGCGCACGTAGCCCTGGCTGAGATGGACCGCTGCCTCGGCCAGAGGATGTCCGGGATGGCGATATCCGGTGCGACCGCGCCGTCGTTCAAGCACATATCCACGGGGGAGGATCCCACCAGGTTCACATCCAGGGTCCTGGTCGAACCAGTGGTCCGCGGCCTCGGGTACGGCGTCCCGGTCGGACCGTCCCCGGATCCGGGCAGGCCGCATGTGAGGGCGGGAACGGTCATGGTGACCGGATCGATGAACAGGGACATGGGGAAACCAGAGCGCGATCTCGTAATGGCAATGAGGGCCGAAGGCGCATCCAGGGGGATGGCCACGGACGGGTTCAGGTGGGTGTTTGTCCGCGGAACCGGCCTGGGACTCGGTATGACGAGGGTGGACCTCCGCCCGTACTATGTGGAGGTGCTCGACCGCAGCAGATTCAGATCGGCGGCCATGGCGGACAGGCGGGATGCCGTGAGGTTCGTAGAGGTCTTCCGCAGGAAACCCCGACGAGGTGCACGACGGGGAACGGATGATGAAGAAGGAGAAGTGGTGCAAGGGATGGGATTTGAACCCACGGACCACTAAGGACAAGGCCCTCAACCTTGCGTCGTTGGCCATGCTTGACTACCCTTGCAGTTGGTAACCCTTGTATCTGGACATCATAGATAAAGGTTTTCCCGTCGGCCCGTCATCGGCCGACGGGGCGTGCGCCGTCAGCGCTTCCAGTACTCCCTTCCGGCACGGCCCATGGCGAGCACGTTCGCGTCCGGGCTGGATATGGGCGTCTCGCATCCGGGGGCGAGTATGAACCCCCCGTCCTGCCCGGCGGCATCCAGGATCCTGTAGGACTCCCTGGTGACGTCCTCGGGCGTCCCGAGCATCATGACCTGGACGGGGTCGATGTTCCCCATCAGCGCCAGGTCGCGGCCCGCCGCGGCCTTGGCCTTGGCGGGATCCACTGCATGGTCGAAGCTCAGGCAGTCCGCCCCAGTGGCCTTCAGGTGGCTGACGATCCCCATGGTGTTGCCGCAGATGTGTATGAACGTGGGGACGTCGCTCATGGCCTTGACGTCCTTCACGACCGACGCGATGTGGTCGCCGGAGTACTCGTCGAACATGTCGGGGGAGATGAGATTCCCGGACGAGGTCGGGTCCGCCATCCACATGACCGTGGCCCCCGCATCGATCATGCGCCTCTGCATGCCGGAGACCAGCCCCGTGACCTTGGTTATGAGCTTCTTGACGTCGTCCGGCTCGGTGAGCATGGAGAACATCATGTTCTCGGTCCCCATGCAGTACCCTGCAGTGGTTATCGGTCCCCAGGACAGTCCGCATACGTGCAGGTCCTCCGGGAGTATCCTGACCGTCTCCTCCAGCGCCTCCACCATGACCCTCGTGAAGCCGGGGCACTCCTGGGCCCTGTACGGGTCGAAGAGGGCGAGGGCATCTATGTCCTCCGCGGTCTCGACGATGTGCCCGGGGATCATCCCGTAGTCGTCCTCGGGGAACCTAACCTCCATGCCCATGTCCTTGAAGGGGACCTGGGAGTCCAGGATGGGCTTCACGAAGTCGGATTCCGTCTTCAGAGCGTAGTCCACGGACACCCTGGCCGACAGCACGGGGTCCCATCTGGCGGCATCGACCTTCACGCCCGCGCTGCGGGCTGCGGTGACGAGCGCGAAGTTGTTCACAGGCGTCCTATCGGAGGTCTCATGGTTGAGAGCGGCCTCCACGCAAGAGCGGTGTCCGGCATCCTTCATGTTAACACTGGATGCGAGTATGGGCTTGGGGTAATAAAAACTCAGATGCGGGAGAGAACCTTGTCGGTGAACTGCTGGGTGGTCAGGTCGCCGTCCATGTCCGGCGTCCTGTCCCCGGCCCCGTACGTCGCCGCCAGGGCGTCCAGGACGGACTCCGCCTCCGACCTCATGCCGAGGCCGGACAGGGCCAAGGCGCCGCATACGATGGCGGACGTCGGGTTGGCGCTGCCGGGGGGCACGTCGGCGAAGGTCTTGTATAGGCCGGGGACGAGGAGTATGGCGGCATCCCCCACGAACCCTATGGGGGACAGGTGGTTCCCTCCGGAGAGTCCGGCCAGGATGCCGGCGGCCACATGGCTGTACAGGTCGGCGCAGACCACGTAGTCGTAGTCCAGCGGGTGCCTGACGATGTCCGAGGCCCATTTCTGGATGTTCATGTGGGGGGTCTTGTACCTCCCGGAGTCGAACAGGGAGTCGAAGGCGTCCGAGAACATGGCGCTGGACTCGGGGAAGATGTCGTCGCGGGTGACGCAGGCCACCCTGTCCTTCCCGCTCATCTCCAGGTCGGAGAGGGCCTTCCCCATCATCCTGCTGAAGGACGACGAGCGGATGTACTTCCCGATGGAGATCCCGTCTATGTCCTCGGTCTCCGTTATGTCCCTCCCCAGGGCGATGTCGCTGGCCCAGAGGGTCACGTCCATGCCGGGGACGCCCCTGTCGTCAGCCAGGGTTATGAAGCGCCTGACGATGGCGTAGAGGTCCAGGCGGATCTTCAGGGTGTCCATGGGGTTCTTGATGGTGCCCCCCTCGACGTAGTCCTTCATGGGCCCGCAGATGACCGTCCCGCAGTCGTCTATCAGGTCCAGGACGTCGAGGGGGATGTACTGCCCGGTCTTCTCGTAGGCGGAGAAGCCTATGTCCGCCACGACTATCTCCGTCCGGTCGGTGACCACCTCCAGTATCTGGCGGACGGAGTCGATGATGGACGGTCCGTGGCCGTCCCCGGGCAGCAGGAGCACGCGGTCCATCTCAGAGCAGCCTCTCTGCGAGACCCGCGTATATGAGGGGCAGCGATATCGTGGCGTCGCCCTCCACAGTCATCTTCTTGGCGTCCTCTTTGACCTTGCCCCAGGAGACTGCCTCCCTTATGCGGGCCCCGGAGAGGGAGCCGTCGTACTCCTCGGCTGTGGTGAGGTAGATGCAGTAGTCGAGCCCTCCGCGGAACTGGTTCCACCAGATGACGTGGTGCTTGGAGATCCCACCGCCGATGATGATGGCTCCGGTGTACTCGGCGTCGTTGGTCATCTCGGACAGCATCTGCTCGTCCGCGAAGAGGTCGATCCTGAGCTTCCTGTGCATCTGGTAGTACATCCAGAGCTGGCATCCGAAGGACCCGTCGGTTATCCCGGGGACCACGATGGGGACGCCGTTCTTGTGGCACTGGTAGAGGAGGGAGTCCTCGTCGTTCAGCCTGGCGCCGACCTGGTCGATGATCTCGTGGGTGGTGAGGGACAGCGTCTCGGCGAAGATCTCGTCGAACATGGGGAGGAGGTTGTCCTCGAGGACCTCTCCGTAGCAGGAGTCGGGGACGAGGACGTTGCCGAGCCTGCTGATCTCGTACTCGTCCCTCAGCATGGCGTCGTCCATCATGAAGTCGCCCTTGTAGTAGTCGGCGAAGGACCTGGACAGGTCGTGGTCCAGGGTCCCGCAGGTGGTTATGATGAGGTCGACCATGTGGTTCCTGACCATGTCGACGATGACCCCGCGGGTCCCGGTGGCCATTATGCATGCGGGGAAGGACAGGATCCTGAGGCACCCCTCCTTCTTGACCATGGCCTCGGCTATGTCGGTCGCGTCCGCCAGCTTCTGGGCGGTGAAGCCGCCGGCGCGGCCCATTGCCCTGAGCATCTGGTCGACAGTCATTCCCTTGGATACCTTGATGTCCTCAACCGCGATGAGTTCGAGCTTCTCGGTCATATGATTCACTGACTGCCGCTTAGTTGACTCTCATTTAAATGTGTTGCCACGCGCGGGAGGGCACGGTATATAACTAGAGGAGGCATGTGGGGCGTCATGATCGTCATGGCCCGCGACAGGGACTACGGGGCGCTACTGGACGCGGTCCGCGGCAGGAGGGTCCTGATATGGACGTGCAACACCTGTGCCAGGCTGTGCGGTGTCGGTGGCTCCGACGCCGCGGAGAGGCTGGCTTCGAAGCTCTCGGCCGACGGTGTGGACGTCGTCGGGTCGGCGTCCAGTTCGGCATGCTGCTTCATGTCCAAGGCCGACCGCATGGCGGGATCCGCGCCAGACGGGTACGACCTCGTCCTATGCCTGACGTGCGACATGGGCGGGAGGAACGCGTCGGAGGCAACTGGCCGCGAGGTCCTCAACCCGGTAGTGACGTTCGGCCCCGGGTACATAGACCGCCAGGGCCGCAACCGCGTCGCCTCCGTAGTGTGCGGGAGGACCGTGATGGACGAGGCGTCGGAGGACGTGGCAGAGAGGAACGGATGCCCCCTGGGTCCGTTCGCGTGATCAGAACCGTGTGCCTATGCCGAACGCCCGCTCCATGACGTCGTCGTCGACGGGCATGTCCTTGTCCATCATCCATGTGTTGTAGGCTATGGTCCCGGGGGATTCGCAGTAGAAGTGCTGGGTCATTATGCGCTCGAGCCCGTCGGCCTCCTTGGCGGCACTTGCCGAGTCCGCGCCGGCCGTGACTACGATCGCAACCTTCTTGTCCTTCGGCAATGTGGAGCACGCGTTGGCGTCCATGAAGCGGTACATGCGGTCCAGGACGATCTTGAACAGCCCGTTGGCGGAGTTGAAGTTGATAGACGTGGAGATCACGATGCCGTCTGCCCTCTCGATGGCGTCCAGCACCGCGACGGCGTCGTCGTCGATGACGCACTTGCCGCCGTTCATCTTGCACGCGCCGCAGTTCTGGCATTGCCTGATGCGAACCAGGTCGTTCAGGTGGATGACATCCACATCGTTCCCGGCGGATTCCGCGCCCTCGGCAACCCTGAGCGCAATCCTCTCGCCGAACCCTCCCTTCCTGGGGCTGGAGATCAATACGACAATCGTCAAAGCGAATCACCGCCGATGAATCGGACGGCGGGGAGATAAAGGTCTTGTCCCGGAAACCCGGGGGTGTAAAGGGTGGAGGGGTCGCCCCCTCCTTGTTTGCAGGTCCTCAGGCGATGAAGAGGACGGCTGTGACCAGGCAGATGGTGGACAGCAGCTTCACGAGGACGTGGATCGAAGGTCCGGCGGTGTCCTTGAAGGGGTCTCCGACGGTGTCTCCGACGACGGCAGCGGCGTGAGCGGGGGATCCCTTTCCGCCGTGGTTGCCCTCCTCGATGTACTTCTTGGCGTTGTCCCAGGCTCCTCCTCCGTTGTTGAGGAAGTTGGCCATCAGGATTCCGACGATGGTTCCGACCATGATCAGGGCGCCGACGGCCTCGTAGGCGTCGACGTAGTCGGAGAGGACATACCTGTACAGGAGTCCGAACACGACGGGCACCAGGATGGGCAGGAGGGCGGGGACGACCATGGCCTTCAGCGCGCCGCGGGTGGCGATGTCCACGCACTTGGCGGTGTCGGGCTTGGAGGTTCCGGCCATGATGCCGGGGTCCTCGCGGAACTGCCTGCGGACCTCCTCGATCATCTCTCCGGCGGCCTTGCTGACTGCGCGGATGGCGAGGGAGGCGAAGAAGAACACGAGCACGGCTCCGACGAGTCCTCCGACGAAGACGAGCGGGTCTCCGAGGTCGACGTGCATGACGTCGACGATGGACTCTCCCTTGACCTCCGCCACGATCTCGAAGAAGGCGGCGAAGAGCAGGAATGCGGCCAGTGCGGCGGAGGCCATGGCGTATCCCTTGGTGAGGGCCTTGGTGGTGTTGCCTGCGGAGTCCAGCCTGTCGGTCCTGTTGCGGACCTCGTCGGGCTGGTTGCTCATTTCGGCGATTCCGCCGGCGTTGTCGGTGATGGGTCCGAAGGTGTCCATGGCGAGGATGAACGCGGAGGATCCGAGCATGGCGATGGTTCCGATCGCGGTTCCGTACAGTCCGAAGGTGGCGGCGTCGGCACCCTCGGGTGCGGCGAAGAAGCCGAGAAGGTATGTGGCGATGATGGCCACGACGATGCACACGACGGGCAGGACGGTGGACTCCATTCCGATGGACAGTCCCTGGATGACGTTGGTGGCGGGACCGGTCTCGGAGGACTGGGCGATGGACTTCACGGGCTTGTGGTCACCGGTGTAGTACTGGGTGAGGAACACGATGGCCAGGCCGAGCGCGATTCCGACGACTCCGGCTCCGGCGAAGTAGTACCATTTGTCAACATCGGTGGCCTTTCCCAGGATCAGGTACGTCGATATGAACAGCGTGATCAGGACGAGGACGATGGTGAGGTAGTATCCGAAGTTCATCGCCTTGATGACGTCGGAGTCGTCGTCCTTGAGGCGGACCACGAAGATTCCGATGAGGGAGGCGATGAGGCCGAAGGCGATGATGACCAGGGGCAGGTAGATCCAGTTGAGGGAGGCTCCGCCCATCGTGTTGACGACGGCCAGTCCGATGACCATGGATCCGATGATCTCAGCAGCTGTGGACTCGAAGATGTCCGCTCCACGACCGGCGCAGTCACCGACGTTGTCACCGACGAGGTCGGCGATGACGGCAGGGTTCCTGGGGTCGTCCTCGGGGATACCGGCCTCGACCTTTCCGACGAGGTCAGCTCCCACATCTGCGGCTTTGGTGTAGATCCCTCCGCCGAGCTGGGCGAAGAGGGCAGCGAAGGATGCACCGAAGGCGTATCCGACGATGGAGTGGAGGGTGGCGGTCATGTCGCCGTCGCACCAGGCGTTGTATGCCAGGAACACGACGAAGAGACCTCCGAGGGACAGGGCAGAGACGGCGATACCGGAGATCGCTCCTCCGCGGAAGGACACCTTGAAGGCGTCGTTGAGGGAAGTACGGGCGGCGCTGGCGGTCCTGATGTTGGAGTTGACGGAGACCTTCATTCCGATGAATCCGGAGAGGATGGAGAATCCGGCACCGATGAGGAACGCGATGGCCACTTTGTAGTTGAGGTAGTCGCTGAAGCTGTCGGACAGGCCGACGAGGGCGATGATGATCGCCACTATCACGCTGATGATCCCGATCGTCTTGTACTGGCGCCTTAGGTAAGCCATGGCACCGGTCCCGATAGCGTCGGAGATCTCCTGCATCTCAGGGGTTCCTTTGTCTTTCGCCCATACGTACCTGAAGAAGTACACGGCGAAGAGCAACGCTATCACAGCGGCGACGGGGATCATGAATAGCAGATTTTCTGTAGTGAACTCTATCATGAGTATCCCTTAGCGGACGCGGTATGGCTCCAAGTAAATAAAGGGATACGGTTTTGCTCGGTACATTTGGAAGGCGCGTATGCACGATCCGCGATCATCCCCCGGGAGTGCGCGGCGCATGCCTCAGTGCCTCCGAAGGTGATGTGCCAGCATCGGGGTGCCGCCGTCACATCATGGTCATTCCACGCCGGTTGGACATGCGCAAATGGAGCATCATCGACGCGGTCCCGCCTCCCGGAGGTGCCACCGGACCGGCTCTCCGGGAGCCTGTAATCTATAAACCACCTATAAAGGGGGCCAGTTGATTATAAATAGGGGATGGATATAGACGGGTACATTCGAGAGGACCCACCATGTACATGCAAACCGAGGTCGAGAAGGTCGTTCGCATACCGCCGAAGGATCTGAAGGATGACATAGACAGCGTCATCGACAGCCTCACCTGGGAGACCTACGAGGGCCGCCTGGGGGAGGACAAGAACTTCACAGTGCTGATAAAGAACGTCAGGACGGTCGGTCCCGGGCGCATCGTCCACGGGGACGGAGCTGTCTACCAGACGGTGAAGTTCGACCAGGTCGTGTTCAAGCCCAGGGAGAACGAGATCGTGGAGGGCGTGGTTGTCGAGATCCTCAAGTTCGGGGCCTTCGTGAGATTCGGTCCGCTGGACGGTCTGCTCCACATAAGCCAGGTGATGGATGACCGCGTCGACATCGACGAGACCAACCAGAGGCTGGTGGGCAAGGAGACCGGGAGGTTCCTCGCCGTCGGGGACATCGTCAGGGCCAGGGTCGTCAGTATAGACCTGAACGAGAAGAACCCTCAGGAGAGCAAGATCGGGCTCACCATGCGCCAGCCCGGCCTCGGCAAGATCCAGTGGCTCGAGGAGGACCACGACAAGAGGAAGCAGCAGGGAGGCGAGGAGTGATGGTCGGTCCGGTGCTCAAGGCCTGCAAGCAGTGCAGCTTCATCTCCGAGGACGACGTCTGCCCCCGCTGCGGAGGCCAGACCTCGAAAGAGTGGCAGGGCTTCCTCGCGGTCGTCGACTTCGAGAAGTCCGAGATCGCTAAGAAGATGGGTATATCCGCTAACGGCAGGTACGCCCTCAAGGTCCGCTGAACGCATGTTCGAGAGGGATCTCGTCCTACCGGAGTCCCGCAGGGATGCCTTCAAGGAGGTCATCGGGCGGGAGATGGACGAGTCCGAGCTGGACAATAACGCTCAAACCGATTTCATAACGGTCGGGGACGTGGTATCCCTGACCTTCAGGAGGCACGGCGTGAGGCCGCTGCTGTCTGTGTATGACGGCAGCACGGAGCGCAGGGAGATGACCGACTTCGCCAGGCTCGTCGAGGACGAGCCCAAGGAGGTCGTCTCGAACCCCGCGGGGAGCATAACCGCCCAGATGGCGGATGCCGTCCGCAGGGGCATCGGAGGGGAGTTCGACCTGATACGCGTCGAGGGCGAGGAGGATCTGGCGATGCTGCCGGTCCTGGAATACGCCCCGGACGGCGTGACAGTCGTGTACGGGCTCCCCGGAAGGTGCATGATGGCCGTCACCACGGACGGGGACATCAGGAAATGGGCCGCGGAACTCGTGGCCACAATGGAGGAACTGGAATGAAGATGGAAATCAACCAGCAGAAAGACAACCCTCTGCAGAAGAGGGTCGAGGTGTACTTCACCATCGACCACAACGGCGAGTCCACTCCCGGAAGGAACGCCGTGGCCGAGGAAGTAGCCAAACAGACCAAGTCCAAGAGGGAGTGCGTCGTCGTCGACAACATCGAGTCCGTCTACGGAAGGGGACTCTCCAAGGGCTACGCCAAGGTGTACGAGTCCAAGGAGGCCGCTCTGGAGTTCGACAGGGAATACCTGCTCAAGAGGAACGGAATCGAGGCCGACAAGCCCGAGGCACCCGCCGAGGAGACCCAGGAGTGATCACGATGGCAAAAGCTCCCGCACCTAAGAAATCCATACAGAAGAAGGACGCATACTCCGTGGACGGCAACAAGATCACAAGGACCAAGCCCGTCTGCCCCAAGTGCGGCCCCGGCGTGTTCATGGCTACCCACAAGGACAGGGTGTCCTGCGGTAACTGCGGATACACCGAGTTCAAGCAGAACTGAGAAGAGAGCATCTTCATCCGCCTCCACCCTCTCAACAGGAGGCACAGGATCGCCGGGGCGCCACCCGCCCCGGCACAACTCTCATCTCATCTTTAATTTTCAAGCCGGGCTCGTAGTATAGCTTGGATAGCATGGGGGCCTCCGGAGCCTCAGACTCGGGTTCGAATCCCGACGGGCCCGCTCACATGATTCTCACAATAGCCAGAGGAGCCCTGGCGGATGATGGATGGAACCATAGACCAACATCATATATACCATCATTCGGATAAGCAGAGGCTATGACGAAGGGGCGTATTTTGCCGAGGGGGGAGCTCTCATCGCTCCCCAAGACAGTTCACGGTGGGCAGGCATGGAGGCTGGAGGGGATAGAGGACTTCAGCCACAATCTGAACCCCTTCGGGCCCCCGGAGGGCCTCGCCGAGATAGTCGCCTCCGCGATCCCTGCGGTCGGGCACTATCCCGACGATTCGTCCGCGGAGCTGAAGGAGACCATAGCCAGGACGTTCAACGTGCGCACCGACTGCATCACAGTCGGGGCGGGATCGTCCGACATCATAAGGAACGTCCCCAACACATTCTTCAACAGGGGCGACAGAGTCGTCATACCGTGCCCCTCGTTCGCGGAGTACACCCAGCAGTGCAAGATAGTCGGCGCAAGGATAGACCAGATGGTGCTGGACCCGGAGGACGACTTCAGGATCGATCCGGACAGGCTGCTCGAGATGGCGGAAGGCGCCAGGGCTGTATACATCTGCAATCCCAACAACCCGACCGGCAGGGTGGAGCCCAGGGACAAGCTGGTTCGCCTCGTGACGGAGCTGGACAGCATGGGCGTCCTGGTGTTCCTGGACGAGACGCTCCTGGAGCTGGTCCCGGGGTACGTCGACATCACCCTCTCCGGGATGGTGAACAGGTTCTCGAACCTCATCGTCGCATCCTCTCTGACGAAGTCTTTCGCCATACCCGGGATAAGGATAGGGTTCGGGTTCTCTAACCCCGACATAATTTCCGAGATGGACAAGGTCCGCATGACATGGAACGTGGGGCAGATCGAGCAGACCGTGGCGACCGTCCTGCTCAGGGACAAGATGGACTATGTCGACCGTGCCGCCGCGGTCATGGCCGAGGAGTCGGAGATCATGAACTCCTCTCTGGAGACCATAGGCTTCCCGGCCGGCCCCGTGTCCGACTCGTTCTTCTACTTCAATTCACTGGAGCCGCTCGGGATGGATGCGGCTACATTCAACAAGAGGATGCTCAGCCACGGGATAATGGTCCGCGACTGCGCGTCCTTCGGGGACGCGTACCGCTCCTATGTCAGGTACAGCGTCAAGGACCGCGAGCGCAACTGCAGGTTCATCGCCGCCGCGGACTCCGTCATCAACGGGTGAGACTGTGGACCTCTGGCTGGATGCGATGCTGGTGATCGTGCTGGCCCTGGCGATAGACAGGTTCATCGGCGAGGTTCCCAACAGGTTCCATCCGCTGAGGTGGATGGGCAACATCCTGGCGGCGATAGACCGTCGCGTGTCCGACCGCGTCTCGTGGAAGCCGGTGGCCGTGGGCGTCCTGTCGTACCTGTTCGTGTTCCTGCTGTTCGCGGGTATAGGGCTGATGCTGACCTCCCTGGTCCGCTACGCCCTCATCTCGGCGGTGTCGCCTCTGGCGGGGGAGGTCGCGTGGATAATCCTCACCGCGCTGCTGTTCAAGGTGTCCTTCGCGATATTCTCGTTCAGGAAGCACTGCGACCCCATCTGCGCGGACCTCGACGAGGGTCGCGTGGAGGACGCCGCAGGGAAGGTCCAGATGATCGTCAGCCGCAACACCCGTGGCATGGACGCGGGACACATCGCCTCGTCCTGCTGCGAGACGGTCAGCGAGAACCTCGTCGACAGCGCGTACTCTCCGATGCTGTACTTCGGCATACTGGGGCTCCCTGGGGCGGTGATGTTCCGCTGCGCGAATCTGATGGATGCGATGTGGGGATACCTCAACGACAAGTACTCAAAGCTCGGCCGGTTCCCGGCCAGGTTCGACGACGTCCTCGGCTTCGTGACATCCCGGGTCTCGCCGTACTTCATAGCGCTGGCCGGGATGATGCTCGGCATGGACTGGAGGAAGGCGGTGCCCGCCGCGAAGGCGGAGCACTCCAAGACCCCCAGTCCGAACAGCGGATGGTCCATGACCGCCACGTCGGCGGTGCTCGGCATAAGCATGGAGAAGAAGGGCGTCTACGTCATGGGCGTCGGGCCCCTCCCCACCACCCGCGATGTGAAGAGGTGCTGCAGGCTGATCGAGCTGTCTTCGATGCTGTTCCTGCTCACGGTGTGCCTGCTCCTGTTCGGCGCCGTCGGCATACACGTCCAGCTGTTCCTGGAGGATGCCGTGTTCGGGTTCTGGGGGTCTCTGATTTGAGCCGCCCCGTGTCCTCGTGGAGCATCGAGGAATGCGAGGGCCTCCCGGTGGCGGTCGTCAGGCTCAGCGAGCCGATGGAGTCCTTCGGCAACGCCGTGCTTCGCGGGGGCTCCTCGACGGTGGGCGCGTTCTTCATAATGCAGGTTCCGCGGGACTACGACTGCCCGGATCCGGCTGCCCATGCCGTGCGCGTGAGGGACTCCCTGGGGCTCCCGGAGGATTCCATGGGGATGATGACCGCAGCGGAGGTGGACCACGTTTTCAACATCCAGGAATCCGAGTACGGCGGGGCGTCCGCCACCGCCGCCGCGACGGCGGGCCTGAGCAACCACGTGGTCGCCGGCGACGTGCTGGAGCACTGGGACGAGCGCCATGCGGTCTCCCTCCGGAGGGCGGCGGCACTGGCGGGGACGATAAACACGGTGGTCATGGTCTCGGAGCCGCTGTCCGACGCCGGCAGGGCGAACATACTCATCCCCATGGTGGAGGCGAAGTCCGCCGCCATGGCCGGGCTGGGGTACAGGGAGACCGGAACGACATCGGATGCGGTCGCCGTCCTCTCCCCGATGAGGGGAGGGGGAAGGGACTACGCCGGGACCGGGTCGGACATCGGGATAGCCGCCGCAAGGGCGGTCCGGTCGGCGGTCGGCGAGGCACTGCGCCGCAGGGGCGAGCACCCGGTGCCGGAGACATCGGAGAGGGTCCTCGGGTCATGGGGGTTCACGGTGGAGGACCTGCGCTCGATGTCGGGCGCCGCCGACGGCCCGGAGGAGTACCGTGCCAAGGCCGAGAGCTACCTTTCAAGCCAGGAGGCGGTCGCCGCCCTGGACATCATGGATTATATACGCCCGCGCGCGGACTCCCTCTACGCGGACGGAGACAGGCGCATCGCGGGGATCGTCTCCGGCATGTGCATGAGGGAGTTCGGCGGATCGCCGGTGTACGAGGGGGATGCAGCGCGCACCGTCGCGGAGGCGGTCGCAGCCCGTATCGCAAGGGGATAC
Organism: Methanomassiliicoccaceae archaeon UBA71; assembly: GCA_002504405.1. Taxonomy (GTDB): domain Archaea; phylum Thermoplasmatota; class Thermoplasmata; order Methanomassiliicoccales; family Methanomethylophilaceae; genus Methanoprimaticola. The sequence continues at coordinate 99,144 of DARO01000012.1, read as the reverse complement.
AGATGACAGAGGAAATAAACGGGGGCAGTTCCGCGAGGAAAGGCTCCGCGCTAAAGGCGATGGTGTCATTCTTCACCATCTGGCACATGGACATCGTCCAGGAGGACATCGACGAGATGGAGCGCAAGTTCCATCTGGCACCCATGGTGGGGGCGCTACTTGGGGTGATACTGCTCATCGAGACCACGGTCATGGTCTACGCCTGCACGAACGGATTCGGGAACCCATCGCTGGTGGCGGCGCTGATCCTCGCCACGGTGTACATAGGGAGCAAGTTCCTCCACTTCGACGGGCTGGCCGATTTCGGAGACGGCATGATCGTCTCCTCGGGGAAGAGGGAGGACCATGTGCGCGCACTGAAGGACACCCTCGTAGGTGCCGGGGGAATGGGGGTCGCCCTGACAACCGTGATTCTGGCATTCGCGCTGTACTCTTGCCTGGGGGTAGAAGTGTGGATCATAGCGGTCCCTGCCGCGGTGGAGGTGTTCGTCAAGGTCGCCATGGTCGCTGCCGCTGCCTACGGGACCCCGGGCAACGGGATGGCGGGCCGCCAGGTGGCCATGACCACGACGGACTCCGTCTGGAAGGCCTCGATCCTCGGGCTCGTGCTGTCGTTCCTGCTCATTCTCGGCGCCTTCTTCCTATTCAATATGGCAACCGATATAGATCCGAGGCTCAGCGTCATGGACGCTCTGTTCCCGGCCCTGATCGGGGTGCTGACGGCCATAGTCGTCGGGTTCCTGATGGCGAGGAATGCGAACAAGACGTTCGGGATGGTCAACGGGGATATACTCGGGGCCACCAACGAGATCGCCAGGGTGTCGGTTCTGTTCGTGCTCCTGGTCTATCTCGCAGTGATATGAGGTGTGCACGTGGAGGCTCTGATAAACGCAGGCGGCAAGGGAAGCCGGATGGGGAGGTGCGGGATAGAGAAGCCCATGCAGAAGGTCGGAGGCGTGCCGGTCGTGCAGAGGGTGGTGGACGCCCTCTCGGCCTCATCCCACATAGACAGGCTCCTGGTGTCGGTGAGTGACAACACCATCGAGACGGAGAGGTACCTCAACGGCATGGGCGTCGAGACGATACGCACTTCCGGGGAGAGCTTCATGGACGACCTGCACCAGGCGTTCGAGGTCATGGAAGGGGACCACGTCCTCACATGCCCATCCGACCTCCCGCTGCTGACGACGGAGGTCGTCGACACCTTCATAGAATATTTCGCCCCGTCTGTCATGGAGTCGGCCATCGCGGTGGTGGACGAGGATACCGTCCGCAGGACGGGGATCATCCCGTCGTACACGAGGGAGTACCACGGGAAGTCGTGGGTCCTGTCCGGGCTGTGCATCATGAACCGCCCGAGGACGCTGGCAGGGGACTACCTGGAGGAGTACCTGTTCGAGACGAACTGGGTGGAGCTTTCCGTGAACGTGAACACTCCGATGGAGCTCGATCTGGCGAGGAGTTACTTCAGGGAGTGAGATTCGGTTCCGCAATGAGAATCCTATAGGCGGGCCCCTCCATCGGTAACGATTTTCGGAAGGTAAGGTGGGCCAGAGGCCCGTTTTATTGGTCATAGACGACATTCAGTCTGACGATTGAACAACTTCGAAATAGTAAACCTGTCCCGAGAGGTCGGTCACGTTGTCGCCTTTGGTTATGGTAAGGCCATCATAATCTACGCATTCTTCCGTTTTGACCAGTTCGTATCCTTCGCCGATACTGTTCTTCAAGTTGCTGTAGGTGTCAGCGTTGAACCATGTTCCACCGGTAATGGACACTGGGGCGTTGTTGTAAAACAGGTTCTTGTATGTTCCCGAATCACCGAAGAAGCGGCTGGTCAGCGACGGTATGCTGAAGGTCCGTGAGCGCGAGTACGGTCAGAAGGCGAAGCTGTACTCATTCACCGAGGCCGGCGAGGTCTACTGCCTGGCCAACATGTTCTCGGACGATCTCCGCAGGAGCGGCGGGGAGCTGTCCCTGGAGGATGGCGTTGTCCGCGAGATATCAGGAAACCTGAGGCGCTACTTCGAGGTTAGGTACGGGGGAGACCATCCCCGGAAATAAGAGGAAATCCGCCCCGGAGGGCGGGTAAGGGGGCTCAGAGGCCCATTATCCCGCGGTATATCTCATGGACCCTGTCCACGAGGTCGGCGCATGTTATCCTTCCGGCGGATTCGGCGATCGCCCCGACGGAGGCGCCCCCGCATCCGACGCCCTCCTTTATGAAACCCCATTCGTAGGCCTGGAGGCCCTCGTAGGGGCTGTCGCCGTAGTCCACGTTGACGTACACTATGGGGATGTCCGGCGAGATGGAGTCCATGATCCTGGGCATGCTGGAGTTGGGGTCGTTCATCAGCCACCTGGTCGTCCCCTGCATGAAGTTTCCGATCAGTTCGGGATGCATGACGGCGGCACCTGCCATGACGGCGGCCAGCTGCGTGCCTCCTCCGACGATGACCGGCACGCTCTTCGCCGCTCCGCACAGTATCCCTATGTTCGCCGGGAGCATTGGGTCCCCAACGCACTCTATGGCCTTCAGAGGGTCGTCCTTCAGGTCCCCGATCCCGATGCCGGCGGCGGCGAGCGCCTCCGCCACGAGCCTGGATTTTAGCTCCTTCGGGTTGTTCGGGGAGCTGCTGCTGACCAGGTTCTCCCTGAGGACCCCCATCGCCATCATGACCGCGAGGGCGGTGGTCGTGCCTCCGGCGCAGCTCTCGCTTATGATCACGAAGTCGTATGCCCTGGCGAGCATCTCGCCTAGCATGTACCCCTTCTCGTACTCCTCCTTCACGTTCTCCACGGACCTGCCCGTCGTGATCTTCTCGCCGCACTTCCCGCCCATATCGAAGTACGGGACGTAGGGGACGATCTCGCATCCGCCGTTCACTATGAAGAACGGCATCCCGCTCAGGTCCAGCGCGGCCTTCGTAAGGGTGGCCGGGGTGGGTATTCCGCCGGGGTTAATCGGGATCCCGCTCATGCAGCTGACCTTGCCGCTGACGAGTATCTCCGCATCCGCCGCGGGTGTGAACATGGTCAGCTCCGGGGTGTCGCCCGCATCGGAGACCCCGGGGATTGTGGACGTGCGGGTGTTGGCGACAGTGCATGTGAACACGCCGCGCTTCCCCCATATCCTGGACAGTATGTCCTTGGCGATCTTCTCGTTTCCATACACGCCCAGAGAGGGCGGGAGCTCGAATTCCATATGGTTCACCGTCTGTGTCTCAAAAGCGTTTTAACGACCTCCGGGAGGGGGATCATGGACCCGTCCGGCAGACCGGTGTCGATGCTGGTCCACAGGGGGACGTCCATGAGGATGTGCTCCCCGGTAACGCACGATGTCCCGTGGTCTACGAAGTAGATGATGTTCTCGACGTCCGGGAAGTACTCCTCCATGAGCTCGTCGGTCCTTTCGAGGACCGCCTTCTTCTTGAACGGGTCCTTCTGATGGCTGTACTCGTCCACCTCGTCGACGTGCAGGAACACATCCCCCCTGTCCAGGGCCTCCCTGGCCAGCGGGAACCTCTCCTCCAGGTCGTATATCACATGGGTCTCGTACCCTATGGATGCGCACACGCCCATCGAAGTCGGGCTGTCGGATACCGCGGTCATGTTCCTGATGCAGTCGAACCCGGGGTACTGCCTCCCGAACTTGCCGCATCCCCAGGGGTACCCTGTAACGCCATCCATCTCCGAGGCGACGGTCCTGACAAGCTCCCCGAGCGCGCCGGGGACCTCCACGTAGGGGGCGTCCACCGGCGGGGCGGGGAGGTCTGGCACATCATCGCATCTCATGGTGAGCACTGCACGTCCCTCGATGAAGAACTGTATGGCAGGGTCATAGTCCGCGAGAATGTCCAGATGGGACATGATCCTCTCCTCAAGCTCGTCCTTGATGGAGGCGGTGTCGTAGCACCACCTGACCATGCCGTCGCCGATTCTGGCGGGACTGAGCCTGTACGCGGTCCTGGCGGGGTCCGATATGGGCAGCCCGAGGCCCATCGCCTCCAGCGCCGCCCTGGGTATATCCGGCGGATGGCCGGTGAAGAACTCGTTGAGGAACAGCTGCGTGTAGCCCCTCCCCGTAGTCTTGAGCCTGTGGGGCGCCTTCTCCCTCATGAACGGCATCTCTGCCACATCGATGGGCTTCTTCCCGTCCATCAGCGGATTCGGGTCGTCCTCAGCCCCGTCGAGCAGGACGAACAGCGTGTTGCTCATCGTATCATCTCGTATGTCGGCGGAATGCCGCCCGCCCCTGCCAGGCAGGGGCTCGGTATGGTACACGGAATGATGGAGGGATGATATAACCATATCTTCGGACGGCCAAGGCTCAGATCCTGTGGAGGGCCACGGCGGCCTGCCCCACGGAGATTCCGCCGTCTCCGTTCGGGACCTCCGAGTGAAGCGCGGGCTCGTACCCGTGTGCCCTGACCATCTCAGAGAACATGCGAGATATGGTGGAGTTGTACGAGACCCCTCCGGTCAGGCCGATGGAATCGCGTCCGTCCTTCTCGGCTGTCTGCACGGCCGAGGCGACGAGCTCACCCATTATCCCGTGGACGACCGAGTACGCCTCATCCTCAGGCCTCGCTTTACCCAGGCGCTCGAAGAGATGGGCGGTTTTCACCACGCCGTTCTCCGTGCAGGTCTCGAACCCGTCTATCAGCTTCCCGCGGGCGAGGAGAGGCTCCAGCCTCATCGCCGGCTCCCCGTCGTAGGTGCGCTCCCTGCAGACCCCGAGGCTATATGAGAGGGCGTCCAGGATCCTTCCCATTGATGACGACACCACGCTCCTCCCCATCATCTTGGAGAGTACGGCAGCGTCCCTGTCTCCGAAGTCATGGTTCTCCACGCCGTTCATCATGTCTATGGCGAATCTCAGCCTGCGTAGGTCGTAGAGCGCCCTCTCGGAACCGAGCAGAGGTATGCACTCGAGGTGTGCCGCCCTCCTGTATCCATCGAAGTCGGCAGAAAGGACCTCTCCGCCCCATGCCGTGCCATCGTCCCCGTGTCCCGTGCCATCGAGGGTTATTGCGGATATGCAATCGATATCGTTATCCGCTATCAATGATGCCGCATGTGCCCAGTGGTGCTGAACCTCCAGGATGTCCGCGCCGTACTCTTCGGCGAGCGATCTTCCCAGACGGCGGTTTGCGTATCCCGGGTGCATGTCGACGGCAACGATCTGTGGCGTGCACCCCACGAACCCCATCTGCGTCCTGACGGCCTCCTCCAGGTATTCCGGGACCCCGATTTTCTCCCCGTTGCCGATGTACTGCGTCGGCCAGAGGACCCCCTTTGAAGCCACGGTTCCCGACAGGTTCTCCTGCGCCCCGAGGCCGACGGCGTCGCCATTCTTGCCGAGGCGCAACCCGAACGGTATGCTTCCTCTTGACCTGCGGATGTACTGCGTCCTTTCGCCGAGCATCCTCATCACAGTGTCGTCGGCGCGGTTCACGATGGGCTGGTCGTGCAGGAGGTATGCGTCCGCACCGAGCTCCTTCGCCCGCAGGTCGTCTATGACCATCGGCTCCCCAGGTATGTTGGCCGACGTCATGACGAGGGCGTCATGCCCGAGCTCCGAGAAGAGGATGTGGTGCATCCCCGTATAGGGAAGGAACATCCCTATGTTGTCCAGCCCCGGGGACGCCGTCTCGCATTCTGGGAGGTCCCTCTTCGGGACCAGGACGATCGGGCGGTGGGGGGACAGGAGCATCGCCTCCTCCTCCGGGGAGGGGTCCGCGTACCTCCTCACAGTTTCGATGTCCCTCGCCATGATGGCGAAAGGCTTGTTCCTGCGCCCGTACCATTCCCTCATCTCCGGAAGGACGTCGAGGTTGCAGCATATGTGCATCCCGCCCCATCCCTTGACCACGGCCCTGCATCCGGAGTCCAGCATCGATGCCAGCCTGCCGATCGGGTCGTCTGATATGACCATGCCGTCTGCCAGCTCCAGCCGGTACGAGGGCCCGCAATCGGGGCAGCATATGGTCTGGTGGTGGAACCTCCTGTCCGAAGGGTCGGCGAACTCCCTGCCGCATCTCGGGCACATCGGGAAACCGTCCATCGACGTCAGGGGGCGGTCGTAGGGCATCCCTCTCAGCAGGGTGAACCTGGGGCCGCAGTCGGTGCATGTGGTGAAGGGGTACAGGCGGCGCCTACCGGCCGAGAACATCTCCTCCACGCACCTGTCGCACACGGCGCTGTCGGCGGGGATGGACGCGCCGGATCCGGTCCCGGACGATCCGACGATCGAGAACCCCGCGGGGCCGGTGTAGGGGGCCCTGTCGCACGACACCTCTTCCACGCGGGCCAGCGGGGGGAGGTCCGACAGGAGCTCCTCCAGGAGCTCATCCCCCATGTCGGTGTCTATCACCACCGAGGACCCGTCGTTGAGCACCCTGCCTGAGGCCCCGGCACGCACGGCGGCACGGTACACCGCGGGCCTGAAGCCGACGCCCTGCACCGTTCCCCTGATGGTGATGATCATGTCGGACCGTAATGGGTGGGAGGTAATTACCGTGACGGTTACCTTGTCTTGTTGCCGCACGCGCAGGCGGGCATGATGTCGTTGCCCATGGCGGGCGGTCCCTGCTTGTTGACGCTGAGGGTGCCGTCAGGGGCATCCAGGAAGTCGGCGAGGTCCTGGTCGGTGGGGTATCTTCCGGATTCTATCATGACGTCCTGGTATTCAGTGATCGGCAGCGCGGCCATGCCCTGCTCGTCCAGGATCTGCCTCGCGTCATCGAATGCGACGTCATCCGTTCCCGAGCATTCTACTCTGCGTATCCCGATGCCGGCGGCCCTCAGGGCTTCATAGGAGCGGTCGAATCTCTCCCTGTCCTCCGGGTCCTTCGAACGGCATTCCTCGGATTCGTACACAGTCATGAGATAGTCCATAAACGGCGTTAAAACATTGAGGTATTTAACCTGGATGCAGGACGGCTCCGGAATTAAGGTTCATTGAATACGGTCGTTCCCACAGCCTCGCGACGGGATAATCCGTGTGGGGCCTGACGGGGTTGGCGGGCCGGCGGGCGGCCCGCTTGGCCTCAGCAGAAGTCGTTCTTGTAGTTGTCTATGGCGCCCTTGATGATGGCCTCCACCTTGTCGGATCCGATGATCTCGTCGATGGCGGTGGTCTTGTTCTCGAGGGCTTTGTACACGGTGAAGAAGTGGGCCATCTCGTCGAACAGGTGCTTCGGGAGCTCGGAGATGTCCTTGTACCCGTTGTATGTGGGGTCGTCGAAGGGGATCGCGATGATCTTCTCGTCGTTGGCGCCGTTGTCGATCATCTTGATGGCGCCTATGGGGTAGCACCTGACGAGGGTCATGGGTATGATGGGCTCCGAGCAGAGGATGAGGGCGTCCAGGGGGTCTCCGTCGTCGGCGAATGTTCTGGGGATGAACCCGTAGTTGGCGGGGTAGTGGGTGGAGGTGTAGAGAATCCTGTCCAGCTTCAGAAGTCCGGTCTCCTTGTCGAGCTCGTACTTGTTCTTGCTTCCCTTGGTGATCTCCACGACCACCATGAAGTCGGAGGGGGATATCCTCTTGGGGTTCATGTCGTGCCATATGTTGCTCATTTGAGGGCCTCTGTCCTAACGTTATGGACCCGTTATAATTATTTTTCGGGGGCACGCGCGCGACGGGCACAGTATTAACGGTGGAGCGCCATCCACGGTCATGGAGCAGAAGACGAACCCCATGAGGCACCTCGACAAGGCCGGAATCCAGTACAGCGTACACTACTACGGGGACAAGGCGCTCAGCGGAACGGAGGTCGCCGACTCGATGGGGGAGGATCCCTCGGCGGTGTTCAAGACGCTCGTGACCGAGGGGAGGGAGAGGTCGTACTATGTCTTCATGGTGCCGGTCACGGGGGATCTCGATCTGAAGAAGGCCGCGGCCAGCGTGGGCGAGAAGTCCGTGGCCATGGTCAGGTCCAAGGACCTCCTGCAGCTCACGGGATACGTGCACGGGGGATGCTCCCCGCTCTGCATCAAGAGGCCGATGAGGGTGACGGTCGATTCCTCCGCTCAGAATCTCGAGAGGATCTACTTCAGCGCCGGGAAGATCGGCTACCAGATCGAGATGGCGGTCGCGGACCTCGGCAAGGCGATGGAGTTTCAGTTCGCCGACATCTCGCGTCCCCCGGCGGAATGAGCGCCCGCACGGACAGTCAACGGTATATCCTCAGACGTCGCTTCGCAGTACATGGCTCTGGAATTGAACCCCAACTGCAACTGCCCGAAATCAGACTGCCCAAGGCACGGGAACTGCATGGAATGCGTCGAGTTCCACAAGGCGAACAGCGACAAGATCCCCTTCTGCCTGAGGTTCATGATAAAGACGGAGTGATCCAGCCCAGTCACAGAAGGGCCAGGTACCTTCCGCAGATCGCCCCTCCGACGCAAACGACGGAGTTCATCACGATGTTGGCACTGGCCTTCCAGTAGGCCCCGTCCGTCAGAAGGTTGACGGTGTCTATGGAGAACGTGGACATCGTGGTGAACGCGCCGAAGAATCCTGTGAACACCATCGTCTTCACGGGACCGTCGGCGTATATGCCGTAGCGGAACATCAGGAACGATGCCAGGCAGCAGCCCACGATGTTCACTATGAACGTCGCCCACGGGAAGCCCGTCTCCACCGTGCGGTATACGGAGAACCTTGCCAGCGCCCCCAGGGCGCCTCCGGCGGCGACAGCCGCGAAAGGTATTACGGAACCGACGACCACGGCTCCGGCTAAGCCACTTCCGTATAAACGTCTTTTTCAGGCGCGGCCGCGAAGGAAGTTTTACTATACCATCCCGTATCTAAGGTCATGGACCTCACGAAGGCGGAGGAAGCCATTCTCAATGGAGAGAGTGGCGAAGGAATGCAGAAGGCGATGGAGCTCGTCACCGCCCTTGGAAAGATATACGGTGCCGAGGACCTCATCGACATCACGTCGGCCCACCTCTCCGGGGCATCGTACAAGACGATCGGGGACGGGGGCCTGAAGTACCTCGAGGACATGGCTGCCGGAGGGGCCAGGGTGTCCGTCCCGTCCACGCTCAACCCTGTCGGAATGGACAGGGGGCGCTGGGCAGAGATGCACATCTCGCAGGAGTTCGCCGAGAAGCAGCTCAGGATCATAGAGCTGTATGGGAAGATGGGGGTGAGGACCACATGCTCCTGCACCCCGTACACCGGTGCGAACGTCCCTTCGTACGGCGACCATGTCGCATGGGCGGAGTCGTCCGCCCTCTCCTTCGTGAACTCGTACATCGGGGCCAGGACCAACAGGGAGGGCGGGCCCGGGGCGCTCGCGGCGGCCATCCTGGGCAAGACCGCCAACTACGGCCTCCATCTCGATGAGAAGAGGAAGCCGACCGTGGTCATAGAGGCGGAGATAGATGGAAGCGTGTTCTCCTACTCCATGCTCGGCCAGGCCGTCGGGATGGCCATAGGGTCCGGTGTTCCGTACTTCAGGGGCATATCTCCGGAGGTGGAGGAGGCCAAGACCCTGTCGGCCGCCATGGCCGCATCGGGGTCGGTCGCACTTTGGCACGCCGAGGGGGTGACCCCCGAGGCCGGGTCCTTCGACACCTCAGGTCTGGAGACCATCCACATAGGGAAGGCGGAGCTGGAGGCAGCCTACGACAAGCTGAACACCGTCCAGGACGTCCAGCTGATCGCGCTCGGATGCCCCCATCTCACGGAGAAGGAGATGCACCAGATCGCATCGTTCCTCAAGGGGAAGAAGAAGGTGAACAAGGACATCGAGATATGGTTCTGCACCTCCGAGGAGGTCAGGGCCAAGTGCCCGGAGGATGTGAGGATCATGGAGGAGTTCGGCCCGGTCCTGGCAGACACCTGCATGGTGGTCGCTCCCATAGAGGGCGCGTTCCAGCGCACCGGGACCAACTCGGCGAAGGCGGGCAACTACCTGCCCACCCTATGCTCGCAGAAGGCCATGTGCAGGGACATCTCCGCGCTGATGGAGCTGGTAATGTGAAGGTCAACGGACGCACCATAATGGCGGGAAAGGCGACGGGCGAGGTCATCAAGCTGGACGAACCGCTGAGCTTCCTCGGCGGCGTCGACGGGTCCACAGGCGACCTGCGCGTCGGGCGCGGAGGGAACGTGGCCGGCAAGATCCTGGTGTTCCCCAAGGGGAAGGGCAGCACGGTCGGGTCATTCGTGATGTACGATCTCATGGTCCACGGCAAGGCACCCGCCGCCGTCATCAACGAATCCGCCGAGACCATAGTGGCCACAGGGGCGGTCATATCCTCGATACCCATGGTCGACTCCATCCCGTCGGTCGGGATGTTCCAGGACGGCGACGTCGTGACCGTCGATGCATCGTCCGGCGAGGTCGAGATCGCCGATGTGAGGTGCCGTGCGGTGGTGTCCTCGGTCCTCGAGAAGGACGGGAAGGTCCTGCTCCTGAGGAGGCCCAAGTCTATCGGGTCCTTCCCCGGACTATGGTCGCTGGTGTCCGGCAAGATCGAGGAGGGGGAGTCCCCCGAGGAGGCAGCGGCCAGGGAGATCATGGAGGAGACCGCGATCAGCGTTGGGTCCCCCGATGGGTCCATGGACCCCATCTACGTCAGGGAGGGCAGCACTCTGTGGAAGGTCTACCCGTTTCTGTTCCACGTCGGCGATGCCGAACCGGTCCTCAACGAGGAGAACGAGGAGTTCGCCTGGGAGAGCCCAGAGGGGCTAGACGGGAAGGACCTTGTAACGGACACGGACCTCGTGGTCCGTCGCCTGATGGGCTGATCGGATGGGTGGGGACGGGTCCAGGCCCCTCAGCAGGGATGCGGTGAAGTTCCTGGCCATCATGCTGATGGCATTGGACCATGTCGCGCTCGTCCTCATGGGGCCCGGCCCCATCAGAGAGGCCATCGTCTGCCTGTCCACGTTCGTGCTGGTGACGATGGTCTACTTCCTGGTGGAGGGCTTCGACTTCACCAGGTCCAGGCGCAGGTACGCCGCCCGCCTCCTGGTCTCCGCACTGGTGTCCCAGCTCCCGTACTACTGGGCTACCGGCGAGGCCGAGCTCAACATAATGTTCTCCCTCCTGTTCGCTCTGCTGCTGGTATGGGTCTACGACAGTGCCAGGAACGTGGGTTTCGCTATGGCGGCGATAGCCGCGCTATTCGTGGCGTCCGCCTTCTGCGACTGGTGGATAATGACGCCAGTGTTCGCCACGGTGTTCTACGTGTTTCGCAAGAGGGGCGGAAGAGCCTGGGTCCCCTTCGTCCTGGTCGCGGTCCTCTTCGTGCCGATGAGGGTATACGCGCTCGGCGTCGAGGGGATCGCGGAAGCGTTGATGGAGTGCGCCGGGATAGTACTGTCTGCCGTCGTCATCGTGTTCCTGTACAACGGACGCAGATGCGCGGAGAGGTACAGGGAGGCTTCCAAGTGGTTCTTCTACATCTTCTACCCTGCGCACCTCCTCCTGATAGGGGCCGTCGACCACTTCATGGAATGATCCCGCGGATCCTCCTCCCTCTCCCAGGTCGGAGGGTCTGGGCGGCCACGGTCTCTCGGCCGTAGATACATTTATGTAGGGGTTCCGCCTCCACTGCTTCGGTATGACGGCCATAGCGGCGGGGTCACACCCGGTCCCATTCCGAACCCGGAAGTAAAGTCCGCCCGCGTATCTGTCTGTACTGTATTGCGCAAGCGTACGGGAACTCAGACACGCTGTCAACCACTTCTCCACCTTTATCTGATGGCCGAGAGGCTGTTCCGATTCTGAACGATGCAAGTTGTCCCGGGGCAGTTTCCCCGATCTCATCCGTGGATGCCGCCGACGGCAGGTTGCCCAACCGCCGGACAAATGCGCCGGCGGTTGGATGGGCGGGATCCCCGCCCGAAGGGGTTTCACTGGCAGGGCGAGATGCCGATGGTTATGTCCTTCCCGGTGACGTCCCACGTCTTGACCTGGGCGCCCTCGGGGGAGTCCGTGAACACGAGGCTCTTTGCCCTGACCTCGTTGGAGATGTGGTCCTTCCAGGTCTCGAAGAGGCCTACGAGCCTCTCCTCCGCAGACACCTGGCACTCTATGAACTGCTCCACGTTGAGCTTCATGTCCTTGCGCATCTGCTGGATCCTTCTGATGAGCTCCCTGGCGTACCCTTCGGCCTCGATCTCCGGCGTGACGTTGAAGTCTATGAACACGGTCCCGTCGCTGAACTCCACGGGCTCTATGTCCTTCTCCACGGACGGGATCTCGTCCTTCCCGAGGTACACGATCTTCTTGACGTTGGCCTGGTCGCAAAGGACGGAGTCGAACCTCTTCACGGACTTGTTGGCGTCGGCATCGTTTCCGCGGACGAACACCTGCAGGAGTGGCCACCTGAGCTTGGAGCCCATCTTGGCCCTCTCGGCCGCGATGATGTCGACGATGTCCTTGACCATGGACATGCTGTGCTCGACCTCCTCGTCGATGAGCGTCCTGTCGCAGACAGGCCAGTCCTCCATGTGGACGGACCCGAGCTTGCCACCCATATGCTGGTAGACCTCCTCGGAGATGTGGGGGGCGATGGGCGCGAGGACCAGCGCCGTGCTCATGATCGCGTAGTACAGGGTGAAGTAGGATGCGTTCTTGTCGGCCTCCATGTCGGAGTCCTCCGACCAGGACCTGTCCCTGACGAGGCAGACGTACCATCTGGATAGGTCCTCGGTGATGTACTCGTCGAGCATCCTGGCGAGCTTGTGCAGCTCCCTGGACTCGAGGTACTCCGTCGCCTCGGCCTTCATCTTCTCGGTCCTGGAGATCATCCAGCGGTCCTCGTCCCTGAGGTACGCGGACATCTCCGACAGGGGGTGGGCCTCCGGGTCGTACCCGTCGATGATCATGTACGTGGAGGCGAAGTTCACCACGTTCCAGTAGGTGTTCAGGACCTTCCTGGCGTTCTTCGGGCCGTCCTTCTGGAAGGCGGTGTCCTCCCAGGGGGCGTTGCTCTTGATCAGGTAGAACCTGAGGGAGTCGGCGCCGACCTGGTCGATGAGCTCCAGGGGCTCTATCACGTTCCCCAGGGACTTGGACATCTTCTGGCCCTTGGGGTCGAGGACCCATCCGTGCATCATGACCTCGTCGTAGGGGGCGCGGTCGAAGGATATGACTCCCGCTCCCAGCTGGGAGTAGAACCACCCGCGGGTCTGGTCGTGCGCCTCGACGATGAACCTGGGGGGCCACCACAGGTCGAACTCGTCCTTCCTCCTGGGGTATCCGAGGTCGGCCCATGCCGCCACGCCGGAGTCGAACCAAACGTCGAGGACGTCGGGGACCCTGCGCATGGTCTTCCCGCATTTGGGACAGGTGAACGTGACGCCGTCGATCCAGGGCCTGTGGGTGTCCATCCCGTCGGTGTACCCCTCGCCCTCCTTGAGCTCCTCGTACTGGCCCACGACCTTCCTGCATCCGCACTCGCACTCCCAGACCGGCATCGGAATGCCCCAGTACCTCTGCCTGGAGATGCACCAGTCCCTGGCGCCCTCCACCCAGTTCTTCTCCCTGGTGGAGCCGGCCCAGTCGGGGACCCACTTGACGCGGTCTATCTCGGCGAGCATCTCGTCCTTGATGTCGGGGACGGTGATGAACCACTGCCTGGTGTTCCTGTAGATGATGGGGGACTTGCACCTCCAGCAGTGCCCGTACCTGTGCTTGATCTTGCTGGTGTTGTAGAGCAGGCCCTTCTCGTCGAGGTACTTGATGACCTCGTCTGCGACGGTCTTGACCTTCTTCCCAGCCATAAGCGGGAACTCGTCGGTGTACCTCCCGTTCTCCGCGACAGGGCAGAACGGCTGGATCCCGTACCTCTTCCCGGTCTCGTAGTCGTCCGGTCCGTGGCCGGGCGCGGTGTGCACGAGCCCGGTGTTGTCCTGCTCGACGTAGTCCGCGAGCAGAACCCTCCAGGACCACTCGCTGGACGGGGCGGCCTCGATCTCGAACGGGGGCATGTAGTCCATGCCCTCCAGGTCCGCTCCCTTCATCCTCTCTACGACCTCGAACGAGCTGTACCCGCCCTTCTGCATGACGTACTCCGCCTGGGACTCCAGGATGATGACGTCCTCCGAGCCGCTGTCCCCTGACATCCTCACCCTCGCGTAATCGAAGTCGGGGTGCACCGCGACGGCCATGTTTGCCGCCAGGGTCCAGGGGGTGGTCGTCCATATGAGCAGGGATCCCGTGCCGTCCCTGAGGGGGAACCTGACCATGATCGAGGGGTCGGTCTCGTCCCAGTACTCTATCTCGGCCTCGGCAAGGGCGGTCTCGCATCTGGGGCACCAGGTGACGACCCTGCTCGAGGGCTTCAGCAGGCCCTTCTCCTCGGCCTTCTGGATGGTCCACCACGCGGACTCCAGGTAGTCGAGTTTGATGGTCTGGTACGGGCGGTCCCAGTCCATCCACACGCCCAGCTGCTTGAACTGCTCGGTCATGTCCGCGTGGAGGCTCAGGGCGAACTCCCTGCAGGTGCTGACGAACTTGTCTATCCCAAGCTCCTCGATGTCCTTCTTGGAGTGGACGCCGATGTTCTTCTCCACCTTGACCTCGATGGGGAGGCCGTGCATGTCGAACCCCGGCTGGTCGCGGACATTGTACCCCTTCATCCTCCAGTACCTGATCAGGATGTCCTTCACGGTCTTGTTCATCGCCGTCCCAAGGTGGATGGCGCCCGTGGTGTAGGGCGGACCGTCGACGAAGTAGAACCTCTCGCCCCCGGACCTGTGCTCCTTGGTCTTCTGGTAGGCGTCTGTCTGCTTCCAGTACTCCTGGACATCCTTCTCGATGCCCTTGGCATCATAATTTGCGCGGATCTGCTTTATCATCGCATTCCCTCGATACCCGGGAGTTATCTTTCCCCGGGAGGTTGTTCGTCTGGCTATCCTGCCATCTTAAATAAAGGTATAGTAGGCCCCTCGATTCCCAAGGATGTGCATGATCGCCAGGTTGGCGAGGGTCATGCCGAACACCGCGGGAACGGTGGGGAGGGACCCCAGCACGCTCTTCCCGTGCTCGTCCCTTTCGCCCGGCCTGACCAGGGGCGGCTCCTCGGAGTACACGCAGACGATCCCCGATGTGTCTACGTCCCTCAGCCCCGACCTCACAGCGGCGGCCAGGGGACATACCTTGGTCTTCTTCAGAGGCGCGACGCGGACAGCCTGCGTGTCCATGTGCAGGGCAGCCCCCATGGACGAGAATGCGGGCATTCCGACCTCCGCCGCCTTTCTGAGCAGAGAGATCTTGCACCTGACCGTGTCGATGGCGTCCACCAGGATGTCGTAGTCCCCTGAGAGTATGGCGTTCACCGTGTCGTCCGAGACGTGCAGCTCCATACCCTCAATCTCGATTCCGGGGTTGATCGAGCGCGCCCTCTCGCATGCCACATCCGCCTTCGGCCTTCCCACTGTGTCCACCGTCGCCAGCACCTGGCGGTTGAGGTTGCTGCCGGTGAACGTGTCGCCGTCCACCACCCTGATCCTCCCGATCCCGGCGCGTACGAGCCCCTCGAGCGCATATCCCCCGACGGCGCCCGCCCCGGCGAGGATCACGGAGGCGTCGCGCAGCTTCGCAACCCCCTCATCGCCCACGAGCAGCCCGGTCCTCGCCCCCAGTTCAGACATAAGAGATTCTCCCTGCGTTGTCGGTGGCGATCCCGAGCAGGCGCTCCGCGGTCGTCCCGCATCTCGATGCCAGGGACTCCGCGAAAGCCACCATGCCCGAGAAGCCGCGGGGCGAATATGGGGCGTCCGACTCCAGGAGGAGCAGCTCCTCCGGTATGGACGACACCAGCCTGCGTAGCCTCCCGTCCGACCTGGCCAGGATCCTCGGGTTCAGAGACATGTAGCATCCCAGGTCCGAGAATGGCTTCACATAGCTCTCGGACGAGAACGAGTGGATCACCACGGCGGGGATCCCGCGATGGGCCCTCACCGTCTCCAGCACATCCTTCTCGCATCCGACCATGTGGATGTTCACAGGCCTTCCCATACGCTCCGCCAGGCCCATCTGGGCCTCGAACGCCGGCATCTGGGCGGTGGGGCCCCCGTGCTTCGAGTCCAGGCCTATCTCGCCGACGCCGGACACCGGATCGGAGGAGAGGTAGCAAGCGAGTTCCTCTAGCAGGGCATCGGACCATTGGTCGGAGTACCAGGGGTGGAGCCCGTAGAAGCGCAGGACCCTGGAGTCCATGACATCCCTCATGCGACCCCAGTCCCCTGGCTGCGAGGTGCATCCGAAGAGCATCACCGCTGAATCCAGGTCGTGGTAGTCCCTGCGGACCCCCAGGTCGGCGATGTGCAGATGAGCGTCCGCGAATCCGGATCCCATGCCCGCCAGATGTCCCTGCACGTCTAAATCGGTATCCCCCGGATGAGGATTTAATCATCCCTAAAAATCATTAAATAGTTTATTTAGGTTTACCTAAACATCATGAGGGCGGAGCAAGAGACCTGCAGGACGAGAGAGCAATCCGACAGAGTATTCCATGAGCCGGGCGCCTCCGAACCAGTGACATGCCCAGGTGGCGCCGAAACCTCCGTTCCCGGACTGCAGGAGCGCATAGTGAGGCACTGTGCCGCTACGCTCGCGGGCCTGAAGTGCGGAAGCATGTTCAGACTGAGCTCCGACCCCCATGGTATCCTGGCGGGAGCCTGTTCGATAGAGCACGAGCTGTCGCACAGGGGCGTGAGGATCACCGTGCTGGACATGGACGCCGACGGGTGTCTCCTCTACGTCTACAGGCCGAAGCTCCTGGAGCGCCGTCTGGAGGACCCCCAGGTCGTGGCCCTTCTGGAGCGCTACGGCTACTCTCTGAGGAGCACCGCCGGCACCATCGCGGAGCTCTCCGAGAGGTTCAACCGCTGCCCGAGCATGCCGCCTGAGGTCGGGGTGTTCCTGGACTACCCCGTGGAGGACATCGAGGGGTACATCAGGAATTCCGGCAGGTGCTGCAGGTGCATTGGATGCTGGAAGGTATACGGGGACACGGAGTCCGCCGAGAAGCGGTTCAACAGCTACAGGAGATGCCGCGACGTGTTCTGCAGGAGGTACGCCGAGGGATGCAGCCTCGTGAGGCTGGCGGTCAGGGCGCGATCAGAACCAGTTGTCCAGCGACCTCTGCTTCTTCCTGTCCGATTCGGCCTTCCTGGCCGCGTCGATCTTCTTCAGCACTGCGGAGACCCTGTCCTGCGAGAACCCGTACGAGGTCATCATCTCCAGCACGCCGTCGTGGTCTATCGGTCCAGGCTTCACGCTGTAGTCGTCCGATCTCGGCCCGTTGAGGAATATCTCGCGGACGTCATCGTACCCCGGGACCTCGATCCCGGTGCTGGATATCACGTTCTCGAGGCAACCGTGCTTCTGGATGAGCTTGAGCCCCTTCTTCGGGCCGATGCCGGGAACGCCGGCGTTGAAGTCGGTTCCTATGAGGATGCAGACGTCCACGAGCTGCTCCCTCGTGACCCCCAGGTCCGATAGCATCCTCGACGAGTCGATGACCTCCGTCTTCACATCCCTGTAGAGGCTCTTCCCGGGCACCTTCCTCCTGCCGGATATCGTCAGGTTGCGGACCAGCACGGGCGCTCCGAAAAGTATGGAGTCGAAGTCCTGGGAGGCCGCCGCGTGGACGTCTCCCTTCATGCACATGTACGCCCCCTGGGCCTCGCCGTCGCTGGGCGCCTGAACCACCGGGATACCAAGCAGGCCGAGCAGCTCCTTGGACGTCGAGAGTATCTCTGGCGTCATCCTGGACGTCTGCTGGGCCTTGGAGAACGCCTTCTTCAGGTCCCCTTCCTCGAGGGCCTGCTCGTACTCCCTCATCGCCTTCTCCCTCCGGGCTATGCGCTCCTCTATGGTGCCCGCCTTGAGCTCGCTAGGCTTCCCGTCGAACACGAAGGAAGGCTCGATGCCCGCCTCGATGAGGTTGGCTGTGCGGTAAAGTATCCCGGACAGGTGGGAAGTTATGCGCCCATGGGAGTCCTGGAGGGGCTTCCCGTCGGGCTGCCTTATTATGGAGAGGAACTGGAAAATGGTGTTGTACGCGTCAACGGCGACGGTCTTCCCGCGAAGCTCCGTGAGCTCGATCTCGCGCGCCTCGGCAATGGGCGACAGGTTAACTCCCATGATATCACTCTTCATCGGGGCCGAAGCCCTTCCAGTACTGGATCGTCTGGGTCATGTCGTCGAGTTTGAAAAGCGAGGACCCTGCCACGAGCACGGATGCGCCAGCCTCGACGCACCTCTTCCCCGTATCCGTGTTGATGCCGCCGTCAACCGAGATCTCAAGGGACGGGTTCTCCTCGTCCGCCCACGACCGTATGTCGGAGATCTTCGGTATGCAGTCGGATATGAATGACTGGCCCCCGAACCCGGGGTGCACGGTCATGACGAGGACGAGGTCCACCTCCGGCAGGAACGGCGCTATCTCCTCGACGGGCGTCTCCGGGTTCAGGGAGATCCCGGGGACCAGCCCCCTCTTCCTGATGCGGGAGATGGCGTCGTGAATGTCGCCTGTCGCCTCGCAGTGGACGGTGATCATGTCGCATCCTGCGTCTGCGAAGGCGTCTATGTAGCGCGCGGGGTCCTGTATCATCAGGTGGGCGTCGAATGTGATGTCCGAGCAGTGCCTGATGGCCTTGATGACCGGCGGCCCGAACGTTATGTTGGGGACGAACATCCCGTCCATCACATCCAGATGCGCCCAGTCGGCCCCCGAGGCCTCTACGCGGGCGAGTTCCTCTCCGAATCTGGAGAAATCGGCGGAGAGCATGGACGGCGATACCTTGGTCATCGGCGACCGCATGACAGTGATGAGTAGATAACGTTGATGCATGGAGGAGCCGAAGCCAGCTTATTTCTACATGTCAAGCGGATACAGTGGCATGGCATTGGCAAAACACGGTACAGCCGATGAGGTATGCGACGTCCTGGGCTGCGACAAGCCCGCCGAGAGGTCGTTCAACATCAAGCAGGTCTCCAAGAGCTCCCTTTCTCTGAAATCCAGCGACCTCCGCCAGGTGCACCTCTGCAAGGAGCACTACAAGGAGTTCAAGAAGCAGACCAAGACGGACAGAGAACTGGACCAGCTCTACTGAGATAAGATGGAGATCCTGTTCCTGGGGACGAGCGCCGCGGTGCCCTCCAAGGACCACTCCACCTCGTGCATCGCGATCAGGAGCGGTCCGGACATCATTCTGATGGACTGCGGCGAGGGGTCACAGCGTCAGCTGATGCTCTCGCCATTCTCGTTCATGAAGATCAGGGCGGTCCTCATCACGCATCTCCACGGGGACCACGTCTTCGGGCTTCCCGGGCTGCTCCAGACCATGAGCCTCTCCAACCGTACCGAGCCACTTCTCGTATGCGGTCCGGCAGGGATCGCGGCGGCTCTGGACGCGATGATGTCGGTCACCGAGGGTGAGACCCAGTACGAGGTCGAGGTCCGCGAGGTGTTCGGAGGCGAGCGCATCGACGTGAGGGGCCTCGTCATAAGACCGTATGCAACCGACCACGGGATCGCCTCCGTGGGATACGTAGTCCAGGACCGCGAGAGGCCAGGCAAGCTCGACGTCGAGAAGGCGCGCGCCATGGGCATAACATCGGGGAGGGACATGGCGCGTCTCAAGGGAGGGGAGACCGTCGGAGGTGTGAGGCCGGAGGACGTAGTGGGCCCTGCGATACAAGGTTACCGCGTAGCGTACAGCGGCGACACCCGTCCTTGCGAATCCGAGGCCGTAGCGGTGGCGGGCGCGGACGTGCTCATCCACGAGGCCACGTACACCGACAAGGAGGCGCAGCAGGCGGAGGACCATTTCCACACGACGGCTCTCCAGGCGGCGGAGGTCGCCAGGGATGCAGGTGTCCGTTTCCTGATCCTCACCCACATCAGCAACCGGTATGACGACCGTTCGATGGTTGCCGCAGAGGCCGCCGGGGTGTTCCCGGAGTCGTACGTCGCCGATGACATGGACCTCTTCACCCTCGCGTCGTTCGGACTCCGTCGCGAGACCCCGCGCTGAACCGCAGGGTCAGATGAGCTTGAGGATGTCGGCATTGGTGATCATGCCGACGATCTTCCCCTTGCGGGAGACGAGTACCGCGTCGCTGTTGCCCATGAGCGTCGTCACGGCCGTCATGGGGGTGCTGTCCGCCACCACGGGGTACGACTCGTCCATTACCTTCGCGATGACCGTCTGGCCGAGCTCCTCCATCGTGGAACCCTGCCTCAGAAGCTCGAATATCCCCCTCTCCGAGATGCTGCCGACGGGCGTGTCCCCTTTCAGTACAGGGAGCTGGGAGTACCCGGTGGACCTCATCAGGTCCGATGCCTGGTGAACCTTGTCTCCGCTCTGGACCGTGACGACCTTGTCCGAGGCAACATCCGCCGCCGTGAGGTCGCGCTTCTCGCTCTGCTTGATGCTCTCCAGGGTCTCGAACAGCGTCACGACGGTCTCGTAGCTTGCGGAAGTCCTCCCCCTCTCGATCTTGGCGATGGTGGACTGGCTAACGCCGGATGCCTTGGCCAGCTCTATCTGCGTGATGTCCAGGGACTTGCGCATGCGCTTGATGTCCGATACCGGCGGGAACCTCATGTCAGGACGAATCAGAATATTCCTATTTGAATAATTCCAACCGTCGTATTTATTAATGGAGAATTAATCAGCACCCTCAGAGGTTATTCAAGATGGCCAAAAACATCTATGTCGAGGGAATCAACGAGGTTCCCGTACCCATGAAAAAAGTGGAGATCGTGGAGAGGAAAGGAATCGGACACCCCGACAGCGTCGCCGATGCACTCGCCGAGGAGGTCTCCAAGGCCCTGTGCAAGATGTACAAGAAGGAGTTCGGCCACGTCCTGCACCACAACACCGACGAGACCCAGATCGCCGCAGGTCAGGCCTCCCCCAAGTTCGGCGGAGGACACATCATCGACCCCTCGTACATCCTCCTGGTCGGACGCGCCACGACCCATGTCGGAGAGGGGAAGGACCTGAAGTCCCTGCCCTGCAAGCCCGTCGCCCTCGAGGCCGCCAGGAACTACCTGAGGAAGACCTTCCCCAACCTCGATGTCGATTCCGAGATCATCCTGGATGCCAAGCTCGGCATGGGGTCCGATGACCTCACCGGAGTCTACAAGGCATCCGGCCACCTCGCCAACGACACATCCTTCGGAGTTGGGTACGCCCCCTTCTCCATCGCGGACACCCTGACACTCAAGACCGAGGAGTACATCAACGGCGTCCTCAAGAAGGATCTCCCCGAGACCGGACAGGATGTCAAGGTCATGACGTCCAGGGTGGACAACAAGATCACAATGACCGTCGCCTGCGCCATGATCGACAAGCGCATCGACGATGCCGACCACTACAGGTCCGCCATCGAGCAGCTCTACGGCAAGGTCTACGACAACGCCCTCAAGATCATCGGCAGCGAGAACGTCGAGTTCAAGCTGGACATAAACACCGGTGACGACTACGACCGCGGTGTCTACTACCTGACCTGCACCGGAATGTCCCAGGAGATGGGAGACGACGGATCCGTGGGAAGGGGCAACAGGTGCAACGGGCTCATCACCCCCTACAGGCCCATGTCCATGGAGGCCACCTCCGGTAAGAACCCCATCACGCACATCGGGAAGATCTACAACGTCATGTCCAAGCTCATCGCCGACGATGTGGCAGCCAAGGTCACCAACGAGGCCGAGATCAGGGTCAGGCTGCTCTCCCAGATAGGAAAGCCCGTCTCCGAGCCCCTGAACGCCTCCGTCCAGATCGTCCTGCCGGACGCGGAGACAAACCCCAAGATGTCCAAGTGGAGCTCGGAGGCCCAGGCCATCGCCGAGGACTGGCTCGACAACGTCGACAAGGTCTCCGACATGATCATCGACGGAAAGGTACGCACCTTCTGATACCAAACCAAACCCCGCCGGGGCTCCCGGCGGGCATTCCCTCCACGGGTTCAATGCACTATCTGGATATGTTTTAAAAGGATGTATTTGCATTATCATCCAACCAGGTGCATCCATGAAGATTATCGACGAACCCCAGTTCGGCCCCATGTTCCGTTTCAATGACGCCAATGTGTACTGGGCGCTCTACGTCCTCTCGGACGGGAGGCGCATTGGTCGCAAACGTCTGGCCGAGGAGGTCGGCGTGGGCGAGGGGAGCATGCGCAGGATCATCGACACCCTGAAGGAGTGGGACTTCATCCAGATCAAGCAGACCGGCATCACCCTGACGAAGGCGGGGCAGGCGTTCCTGAACCAGCTGCCGATCAGGCCAGTCGACATTTTCGTCGAGGGCTCCGTCGTCGGTCAGTACCAGCAGGCCGTCCTTGTCCTCGGCGGCGCCTCCAAGGTCAACAACGGCATGGAGCAGAGGGACGTAGGCATCAAGGTGGGGGGCGAGGGATGCACCACCATCGTCATACGCGACGGCATACTGATGGTGCCCCCGGACTGGAACCTGGACGAGATGAACCCCGAGATGGCGTACAAGATCCGCAAGGAGACCGGCATCACGCAGTCGGATGCGCTCATCATCGGAGGTGCGGATTCCAAGGCATCGGCCGTGGAGGCAGCCGTCGCCGCGGCCCTGCAGATGTTCTGAGGAGATGCGCCATCTACTGAGCTTCTCTGTTTACCAGGACCTCAGCGACCTGGGTGCCGATCCCGCTTCCACGCTCGGATCAGTGGGCGCGGACGGGCTGGAGCTGCTCACGTCCTACGAGGCACCCGACCCGGCGTTCAGGGGCCTGGCAGAGACCGTGCACCTCCCTTACGCGACCGACTGGCTGGCGGCGTGGGAGGGGCGTCCGTATGACCTCCCCGAGGACTGCTGCAGGTTCTACATGTACGGGAGGGACAGGGAGGAGGTCGGCGGAAGCATCGTATCGGCCGTGGAGGCGGCGGCCACGGTGTCTCCAGCCCACGGTGTGCTGCATGCAGGCAACGCGGACATCCCGCAGCTGTGCCTGAGGCGTCAGGGGAGGGATTCGGCGCAGGTCCTGGATGCCTTCGCGGAGATGGTCAACACCGCCGTATCCGGGATGCCCGGGGGAGAGCCGCCGTTCCGTCTTCTGTTCGAGAACCTCTGGTGGCCGGGGCTGCGCCTCCTGGACGAGTCGGATTTCAGATACCTGGAGAGGAGGATGGAGTTCGACAACTGGGGCATATGCATCGACACGGGGCACATGATGAACTGCCTCCCGGACATAGAGACCGAACAAGACGGGATCCGCGCCCTCAGGGACATCTTCCTGGGGTACGGCAGGGACCTGGTGGAGCGGGTCTCAGCGGTCCACTTCCACTGGAGCGCGTCCTATGGGTACAGGAGGTCCTTCGAGGAGAGGGTGCCCCAGGGGGACCTCATGGACTTCATCTCATCGGTGTACTCGCACATCTCCAAAATCGACCAGCACATGCCGTTCTCCGACCCGTCCTGCGCGGAGCTCCTAGACATACTGGAGCCGGATTACGTAGTGCATGAGATGCCAGGTTCCAAGTCGGGCATGCTGGAGGACTTCCGCCAGCAGCGCGGCCTCCTCCAGTGACCCACAGGGGAAGGCCAAATTCGATATTCTTTTTATATTACCTCTTTATTCGCTTCCCCAGAGGAATTCAAATGGCACGCTTCAAAGAGGCCGAGAGCAGGCTCCTTGACAAGACTGTCTGCATGAACTGCTACGCCACCAACCCCAAGAAGGCTGACAGGTGCAGGAAGTGCGGTTACAGCAACCTCAGGCCCAAGGCCAAAGAGAGCAGGAAGCAGTGAGAACTGCCCAACATTGATTTTACGGCCGGCCATCGGCCGGTACCACCATCCGTCAGCCGTGGCTATGGGTGGCGGATTATCCCCGGGTGCCACTGCGCCCGGGCACACCTCTTATATCGACATACCAGGATGACAGTCCGGAGCTGAAAGGATGAAGGTCCTCATCGTAGACGACAACGCCGCCGTCCAGGAGATCATCAAGGACATACTCATGGACGAGGGACACAACGTGCGCCTCGCGAGCACCGTCGACGAGGCCGTCGAGAAGATAAAGACCTTCGAGCCCGACGTCGTCATGCTGGACTCATGGGTGGGGGAGGAGGACGGCCTGCGCGTCATCTCGCGCGTCAAGGAGGAGTCCCCGGACACCGCCCTGAGGGTGATACTTCTGAAATCCTCGAGCGAGCTGTCCCCGAAGGACAACCCCTACATCTGGGGCTGCGTGGACAAGCCGTTCAAGTCAACCGACATCCTGGATGCGCTCAAGGACGTGAAGTACGAGGAGTCCGTATCCGAGCAGCAGGAGGCAGCCAAGAAGAAGCGCCATGCCCGCCGCAGGGACAGGAAGAAGGGGAAGGAGTCGGTCCCGCAGGCTCCTGTCGACAGGGGGCTCGTATACGGGATGTCCTATGTCACCTTCGAGCCGGATCCGTCCGAGGTCTACGACCTGATAGAGTCCTTCGATCCCAAGAAGTACAGCCTCCTGATGGTCACCACCAACAAGGCGAAGGCGATCAAGGAGAGGTTCAGCTACGAGAACATGGTCGTGATACAGCTGACTGGCAGCGGCAAGTCCGGCACCGTCAGCATACACGGCCTGGGGACCCTGATGGCGTCCATCAACGATTTCATACAGAACAACCCAATGCCGGTTGTCGCCTTCGACACGTTCGGAGACATAATCGAGGCAAACGGCGTCAACCGTCCCCTGCTCATGGTGCATCAGCTAATGTCCGGGAGGACGGACGACTGCACCTTCGTCATGTCAGTGGACGAGGGGGTTCTTACAGACAAGGATCGCGGCATCCTTCTGCACAACATGATACGCTACACCAAGGAGAATGACTGAATGCAGATAGAGAAGGTATGGGCTAGGGAGGTACTCGACTCCAGGGGCAACCCCACCGTCGAGGCCGAGATAACCGTCAAAGGGCACAGGATAACCGCCATAGCGCCGTCCGGGGCGTCGACGGGCACATGGGAGGCCCACGAGCTCAGGGACGGAGGGGAGAGGTACGGTGGCAAAGGCGTCCTCAAGGCCGTAGAGAACGTCCGCGGGGAGATTGCCAGGAGGATCACCGGGATGGACCCCGCCGACCAGAGGGCGGTGGACGAGGCAATGATCGAGCTGGACGGCACCGAGAACAAGACCAGGCTCGGCGGGAACGCGACCGTCGCCGTCTCCCTTGCCGTCGCCAGGGCGGGCGCGCTGGCAGAGGGCGTCCCGGTGTACGAGCACATCGGCGACGACCATGTGACCCTGCCCGTTCCCATGCTGAACATCATCAACGGCGGAAAGCATGCCGGAGGGAACCTCAGGATCCAGGAATGCATGGTGATACCCGCTGGAGCGAAGACCTTCTCGGACTGCCTGAGGATGTCCTCGGAGGTCTACATGCACCTCAAGTCCATCCTGAAGTCGAAGTACGGGGTCGGAGCCATCAACATCGGCGACGAGGGCGGTTTCGCCCCTCCCCTGGACACCGTCGACGAGGCCCTCTCCACGATCGTGTCCGCGATATCCGATGCAGGGTACACCCCCGGCAAGGACATGTACCTGGCCATAGACGCCGCATCCTCCGAGTTCTACGACAACGGTGTGTATGACGTGGATGGCATGAGGCTGTCCGCAGGGGAGCTCGCGGACCACTACGTGGAGCTCACCAAGACCCATCCGCTGATAAGCATCGAGGACCCATTCTTCGAGGATGACTTCGCAACCACCGCGGAGCTGACCAAGAAGATCGGCAGCCATGTGCAGATCGTCGGAGACGACCTCTTCGTCACGAACAGCAAGCGCCTCAGGAAGGGGATAGACGAGGGCGCCGCGAACGCGCTGCTCCTCAAGGTCAACCAGATCGGAACCGTCACCGAGTCCGGGGACGCCGCCAGGATGAGCTTCGACAACGGATACAACGTCGTCGTCTCCCACAGGTCCGGAGAGTCGGAGGACACGACGATCGCTGACCTGTCCGTCGGATGGGGTTCGGGAGAGATCAAGACCGGCGCCCCTGCTCGCGGGGAGAGGACCGCCAAGTACAACCGTCTCCTCAGGATCGAGGAGGATCTTGGATCCAAGGCAAGGTTCCCCGGGGTCTCTCAGTTCAGGCTTTGAGGCGGCGGATTCCGCCGCAGACCCGCCGGGAAGCCGGCGGGCAAACCCCTTATATACATCTTATCGCCGATTTTTCACTATATAAGCGTTTCTATACGGAAAACGAGCAAAATCGCCTTTACGCCGATGATTCCGGAACCCTCCGAAAGGGGGCTGTGGGAAGCCTTATATCCTGCTCACTCATAGGGAGAGCTACGCGCTTCGGAGCCCATGGATGCGTAAGGATTGGCTCCGCAAGACACGCGGATCTCGGGGGAGAAAATTGATAGAAACACAGGATTGCTATAGCGGAAGCTATGGGTATGCCGGCACATGCTATCGCACGCTGGATAGGATGAGCGCATGTTCCACCATGAGCGTGTACTGCCAGTGCGGGCGCATCGTTGTCCTGGACCGTGCCGGCATGAAGCTGCGGCTCAGCCTGGGCAAGGAACTCGAGTGCATGCAGTGCAGGAATGCCCGCATATCGTCCGAGATCGATGCCATGAACAACCACTTCGACGGCGTCGAGGAAACCGATGACTGGCTGCTGTGAGGCGGCTATAAAACCACATGTATAACAAAGTTAAATTGTAACACGGTTTTATCAAATCGTGTTAATGGTCGCCGGCATTACGGCGACCCTCAGGACTTCTCCGATTTCTTGGATTCGGCGTCCTTCGACTTCCCCTTCTTCCTGCCTGGGCAGTCCGGGTCTATGCACTCCTCGGTAGTGCCGAGGCTCACCATGGGCGCCTTGCAAATGGTGCACTGCCTGCCTGCGTAGGATATCGTGCCCCTGGGTCTCAGCGGGTACGTCTGCGTGCACGCAGGCCACTCGGAGCATCCTGCGAACCTCTTCCCGGCCTTGGAGTACATTATCCTGAGCCTTCCGGTGCCGCATGTTGGGCATGGGCCGAGGTCGTTCCTCTCGGTGTTGCTGGGGCACTTGGGGTCTATGCACTGCAGCATGGGCGGGTTGCTCTTCCTGATGATCCTCAGCTGCGGAAGCCCGCAAACGGGGCATGTGGTGTCCACCGTCTGGATCAGGGCACCCCTTGGGACAGGGTACGCGCGCTTGCACTCCGGGTACCCGTCGCAGCCGATGAAGTTCCCGTTCCTTGACCTTTTTATCGTCATGTTGTTGCCGCACGACGGGCATATGCCGATGTGCTGCTGGGAGCGCAGCGCCGCCTTTATCTCGGTGCCGATCTCCTCGGAATCTTCCGAGATCTTCACCGCCACGTCGTGCAGCATGTCCTGGGATTCCGTGACGACGGAGTCCAGGGTGCGCTCGCCGTCCATGATCTTCAGCATGTCAGATTCGAGCTTGGCGGTCATGTCCGGCTCCGTTATGCCTCCACCGTGGTTCTCGAGCGCCTTCGTGAGCGCTATGCCGCTCGGCGTGGGGATCATGTAGTTGCCCTGAACGTAGTTCCTGGAGTACAGCTTCCCTATGATGTCGTGCCTCGTGGATTTGGTCCCCAGCTGCAGCCTGTCCATCTCCTGGATGAGCGACCCCTGGTTGTACCTGTACGGGGGCTTTGTCTCCGACTCTACAAGGCCCATGGACCTGATGTCGACCTGGTCCCCGACCTTGAGCGATGGCAGCCTGCTGTCGACGCTCTTCAGGTACTTGCTGTAGTACTTCTTCCACCCCTTGACCTTAAGGACGTAACCCTCGGAGTGGAAGTCCTCCCCCGCCACGTCGATCACGCATTCCGTAACCTCCGCCTCGGCGTTCGGTGCGACGGTCGCGAGGAACCTGCGTACTATAAGCTCGTAGAGCTTCCACTTGTCGCCCTTCATCTTGTCGGACGATGCGGCGGCCGTCGGGTATATCGGGGGATGGTCCGTGGTCCTCCTCTTGCCCTTGGACGGTATTATCTTCTCCTGCGAGAGGATCTCCTCCGCCTCGGACTTGAACTCCCCCTCCTTGAGCTTCTCGAGGACGGTCCTGAGGTTGAGGCTCTTGGGATACTCGGTGTTCTCCGTACGGGGGTACGATATGTACCCTCCAGTGTACAGGTCCTCCGCCAGCTTCATGGCCGTGGTCGGGGGGATGCCGATCTTGTTTGCCTCCACCTGCATCTGGGTCGTGTCGAACGGCGCCGGCCTGTACTCCTCCTTCGTCCTGACCTCGTAGGACTTCACAGTCCCGGAAGTGCTGTCGGAGACGACGGACAGAACGGCCTCCGCCTCGTCCTTGTCCCAGAACGGGTTGGCCGAGTGCGTGCCCCTGAACGCCAGTATCCCGAACTTCCCCACTATGTCCCAGTAGGGTTTCGGAACGAAGTTCTCGATCTCCTCGTGCCGGTCTACCAGCAGCTTGAGCGTGGGGCTCTGTACCCTGCCAACGGACATGAAGTTCTTCCCGACCTGTCCGGACGACAGCGATATCAGCCTCGTGAGGACCGCCCCCCATGACAGGTCTATGATCTGCCTGGCCTCCGCCGCGTCCGCGAGCTTCTGGTCAGGGTCCGTGAGGTTGTCGAAAGCCGCCTCGACCTCGCCCTTCGTGAGGGCGCTGAACTTGGCCCTGCGGACCCTGGTCATATCGGCCCCCACTTCGCGGACGGTCTCCATACCTATGAGCTCCCCCTCCCTGTCGTAGTCGGTGGCGATGATGATCTCGTCGGAGACTGCCGCCAGCTCCTTTATCATGTTGAGAATGGACTTCACGCGCACTGTCTTCACCTGTGGCGCGTGGACGAGATCCACCGGAGAGGTAGCACCCCAGTCGTTGTACTCCTTGGGGTAGTCGAGCTCGATGATGTGCCCTCTGAGGCTGACGACGTCGTAGTCGTCTCCTCCGGACTCGAAGCTTATCACCGTGACTCCTCCCGATGTGGAGGAATGAGACTTGCCGTCGGAGAGGATCGTGGATATCCTTCTGGCCGCGTTCGCCTTCTCGGTGATTATAAGCTTCTTCATCTGTTAGGCTGGACGTGTTCTGGTTTATTTAACGTTAATTCCAAACGTTCAGGCGCATGTGTTTTATTTGGATGTATATACCATCCTATTTCAATCAAATAAAAGTACATATTATATGTCGGCAGCCCATACCCCTGGCTATGATAGGGGAGGGGGAGTTCGTGGCTGCCGTGGAAGGCATGCGCGGCGTAGTCCAGGTGACGAGGCTGTCTTCCGCCGTCGTGCGGGAGGCCGTGAGCATCGAGGAATCGATAAGGGTCGTATCCGGAGGGCTGAGAATGGACAACGCGGGGGTGCACGCATGCGCATCCAGGGAGATGGTCTTCGCGGTGGTGTGCGATTCCGACTTCCCGCGCCCTGACACCATAACGATGGAGCTGGTGGACGATGACGGCGTGGTCATCGGCCACGACGTCCCCCGCTCGATGAGGGATGCCCTCAGGGACCGTCAGGACCTGGTGTGGCTGTCGGAGGACTTCGTCATGTTCCCAGACAGGGTCGGGATGAGGGACGCCCGTCTGGTGATGCATGCGAGCCATCTCGACGTGGGCCTCGGGCAGGACCCATGGGTGTTCTACCCATCGATATCGTCGGCAGAGATGCTGAACCGTCGTCTGGGCATAGACGCGGAGGGACTGTCCACCATGCTGATGGGCATCGACGGGCTGTCGCCGGCGTCAGTTCCTGTGGCCGATGTGGTGGAGGTTCCCAGTGGACGGGGCGGCCATGGTGAGCCTTCCCCTGAGTACGCCCTTTATCGAGGTGATCTCGTCGGCGAACCTCTTGAGGTCGCCGAGCTTCCCCTCGCAGATGAGGATTTCCATGCACTTGTCATGGTCTAGGTGTATGTGGACGGAGGTGTTGACCAGCGAGGGGTGTTCGTGCTGGATGTCGGTGAGCTTGTCCCCCACGGAGCTCATCGTGTGGTCGTATACCATCACGATGGTCCCGACCATCCACTCGTCCTCGTTCTTCCACTCGTTCTCTGCGAGGGAATCGCGGACGAGGTCGCGGATCGCCTCGGATCTGCTGACGTAGCCCTTCTTCGATATCGATTCATCGAAGGCCTTGAGGAGCTCAGGCTCCAGTGAGACCCCGATGCGTGTTACTCCATCCATGTTTCCGACGAATGAGATGAGGATATAATAACACTTGTCATCGTCCGATTGTGCATTGTGTGTGCCCAGGGGTCGACATATTGGCGACTGGAGAATCTATTTAAGAGCATGTCCAGATACCCTCTACCATGTCGGCTGATTCGGAGAATCTGGAACGCGCGATCATATCAGCGATAAGGAACGGGGTCGAGGACCAGGACGTGGCCGTCGCCTTCTCTGGAGGTCTCGATTCCGGACTGGTCGCGGCCATCGCCAAGGACTATGCCAGGTCCGTCACCCTATACACATCGGGAAAGGAGCAGTCGTACGATGTGGTCATGGCGCATGAGATGTCCGAGAGGCTCGGGCTCCCGTGGCTCCACATCCCCATCACCGAGGACAACATCGAGGCGAGGCTCAGGGAGATGATCACAATCACCAGGACCTCCAGCCCCCTGACGCTTTCGTTCGAGCTCCCACTCTTCTTCGTCTGCAGGACCGTCCACGAGAAGTACATCCTCGGCGGACAGGGCGCCGACGAGCT
Source organism: Methanomassiliicoccaceae archaeon UBA71 (assembly GCA_002504405.1). Classification (GTDB taxonomy): domain Archaea; phylum Thermoplasmatota; class Thermoplasmata; order Methanomassiliicoccales; family Methanomethylophilaceae; genus Methanoprimaticola. The sequence goes on along the minus strand of DARO01000012.1, from coordinate 68,480 downwards.
GTTCTACGGGTACTCCAAGTACGTCGGGCTCCCCGATGACGAGCTCATCAGGATGAGGAAGTCCGACATGGGGAAGCTCATCACATCCACCATCCCCCACGAGACCATGGTGGCCGACCACTTCGGGAAGAAGATCCTGTACCCGTACATGGATCCCATAGTCACCATGCAGGTGAACGCGATGGACGTCAAGGACCTGAAGGCGGCGGACGCCGATTCGAGGAAGATGCTCCTCAGGCAGGTCGCCAAGGACCTCGGTTACCCGTTCATCGCCGAGAAGAGGAAGAAGGCCGCCCAGTACGGCTCCGGTACGATGGACCTGGTCCGCGAGGTGGCAAAGAGCAAGGGGATGACCTACGCCGAGTGGGTCGACTCCATCTACAGGGAAATATTCGACTGAACAAGTTCCATGAGGGCGCGGGCGGGGTCCAGGTCCGTGAGCTCGTAGAGCATCCTGGTGCCCACCACGTCCTCCACCTCGTTCAGGTAAACGCATCCGTCCCCGAACACGAAGTCGATCCCGGCGAGGTCCGGGCGGAGTTCGGGGACAATCCTTTCTACGATCCCCATCGCGTCGTCGGGCGGGTCGACCAGTACGGCCTTCCCGCCGAGTCCATGGTTGGCCCTGAAGTCTCTGTCGCTAGAGCGCGAGACGCTGGCGATGGGCCTCCCACCAAGAACGTACACCCTGAGGTCCCTCCCGCGCACAGGGGCCATGCTCTGGACCAGCGGGCGGTCGACGGTGCGGGAAAGCGACAGCGCCTCCTCCTCGGAGGATGCCATATGGACCTCCGTGCCCCCGTGGCCGAAGCGGGACTTCACCACCCAAGGGGGTCCCGGAGGCAGAGGTTCCCCGGGCATCGAGCATCCCAGGACGGGGATGCCGAGGGACTCGGCGAAGCGGTATGTCTCGAGCTTGTCGTTGCACACCCTCGACACCATGGAGCTGTTGAACACCCTGGCACCGGCCGATTCCAGGGATTCGGACAGCTTCCAGTCCCTCATGCGGGATACGACCGCATCCGGTGCGCCATCCGGCATCGAGTCGGTCGTGACGATGCGGGCGTCCATTCCGAGCCGCATGCCGGCATCCCTGAGCCTGTTGGCGAAGAACAGGTTCTTCTCAAGGTCCGGACGGTCGTAAAGGATCCAGCACTCCGTCCTCTCACCCCATGGTGCGTACGATGTGCTCCAGGATGTGGCGGGAGACGTCCAATCCCGTGCAGTCGAGCAGGTTCTTCATGTGCGCGTTAGAGTTGACCTCGCATACTGCAGGCCCGTCGGGCGTCATAATCAGGTCCACCCCTGCGAAGTCAGCGCCCACGGCGACGCAGGCGTCGATGGCGATCGAGACCTCGTCATCGTCGGGTGCATGGATGTCCATCCTCCCGCCGATGGTGCAGTTGGACCTGAAGTCCCCGACGGGGCCGGTGCGCCTGACAGCGGCGACGACCTTTCCTCCGACGACCTCCAGGCGGATGTCGCTCGCCCCGCACTCCACGTACTCCTGCAGGATCCTCGGGACAGGCGGCCCTCCAAGCATAGAGCGGAGAGCGTCCATGTTCCTGGCGAGCCTCACCTGCATCCCGAACGATCCGAAGCAATCCTTCACCACCATCGGGAATCCCAGGATTCCAGCGGCCCTGTCTGCGAACGACATGTTATCGTACCCATCGAAGCTGAGGGGGCATGCGATGGTGCGGAGGGAAGGCACGCCCTTCTTCGACAGGGCGATATGGGTCAGCGCCTTGTTGTCGCACAGGCGTATGCACTCCGATGAGTTGAACGTCCTGTAGCCGCATGCCTCGATGTTCTCGCAGCAGCGGACGTCCTTGTCCCAGAACACCACGAAGTCCGCATCTCCAAGGGCCTTCTTCATGGATTCCGCATCCCCGATCGGCAGCGCCAGCTCGTCGTTCGTCAGCCTCGACATGCGGATCCCCATGGATTCCGCGGAGGCGCATAGCATGTCGGCAGGCTCTGAGAATTTGGTCCCGCGCAGGAACCCGTTTGAAACGACGGCGCCCTTCATGCCTTGGGATTGACGAGACATTATAAATCATGGCTGTAATCGGAAGGCAGGAGATCGTTTTGAGCCAGGGCACGAGGCAGTGGTTCGATGGTTTGCAGAGGTGCGGCATCCGCCTGGGCCTAGAGAGCGTAGAGAGGCTCCTGGCACTGGCGGGGGACCCCCACAGGGGGATGAGGTTCATCCATGTCGCCGGGACGGATGGAAAGGGGTCCGTATGCGCCATGATGGAGTCCGTCCTGAGGTGCTCCGGATACCGTGTGGGGGCGTTCACGTCCCCTCATATCCTGAAGATGAACGAGAGCATTAGGGTCGACGGGAAGGACATCCCGGACGATGATCTCGATTCAGTCCTCGGCGTCCTGAGGCCCCATGTCGAGTCGATGGAGGCGGACGGGGTGCATTGCACCAGCTTCGAGGTCCTGACCGCCGCGGCTCTCCTCTATTTCCGCGAGTCCCGTGTGGACATCGCGGTCGTGGAGGTGGGGATGGGCGGGAGGCTGGACAGCACCAACGTCATCATGCCCGATGTCACCGTCATAAACAACATCGGACTCGAGCACACGGAGTTCCTCGGCGGAACCATCGAGGAGGTTGCCAAGGAGAAGGCCGGCATCATGAAGGCCGGTGTGCCGTGCGTGACACTCAACCCGGACGATGTGGCAGGCGTCCTTTCCGCCCATGCGGTGTCCGTTGGGTGCAGTCTCACCAGAGTCAGGGAGTCGGACATAGGCGTCATATCGTCCGGCCCCGATGGCCTGGACATGTCGTACCGCGGCGAGATTTTCCACGTGGCGCTGCCGGGAAGGTTCCAGGCCAGGAACGCCGCCCTGGCGATCGAGGCGCTGAGGCACCTGCCGGACAGCCAGAGGACGGAGGGCCATATGGCAGAGGGCCTGGCGGCAGTCAGGTGGCAGTGCAGGATGCAGAGGATCCCGGGGGAGCCGGTCATCATCGACGTCACGCATACGCTGAACGGGGCTAGGTGCCTCCGGTCCGATGTGTCGGAGATGTACGGCGAGGTGGTTCTCGTGCTGGCGATGCTTTCGGACAAGGACATACGCGGAGTCGCCGCGGAATTGTCCAAGGTCGCTGCCCGCGCGTTCGTTTCCCAGCCTGCGTCCCCGAGGGCTGCCCGTGCGGAGGACGTCGCCGCCGCCCTCTCAGAGCACATGCATGTGGACGGGGTTTTCGGGACCGTGGGGGAGGCCATAGACGCCGCCATCGGGTCCAGGGATGGGCGCTATGTACTCGTGACCGGTTCTTTCCGCACCGCGGAGGATGCGTTGAAATGGCTTCAGAAGAGATCTGTGAGATACTGAACATCCTGTCCGAGGACTACAACCAGGGGGCGTACCCCGGCAGGAACTCGGAGGGACTGAATCCCGAGTGGCCGTGCGATCCGTTCCACGTCCTCATAACGACGATACTGTCGCAGCGCACCCGTGACGACAACACGCGCAAGGCGTCCGACAACCTGTTCCATCGCTACGGGACCGTGGAGGCCATCGCCGAGGCGGACCCGGACGATGTGGCGGACCTCGTCCGCCCGGCCGGATTCCCGAAGCAGAAGGGGAAGGCCATAGTCGACTGCTGCCGCATGCTGCTGGAAGAGTACGGGGGCGAGGTCCCCGAGGAGACGGAGGAGCTCCTGAAGCTGCCCATGGTGGGTAGGAAGACGGCGGCGTGCGTGCGCTCTTACGCCATGGGGATACCGTCGGTGTGCGTGGACACACATGTGCACAGGATATCGAACCTCATGGGCCTGGTGGACACGAAGACCCCCGAGGAGACGGAGTTCGCCCTGATGGAGATTACGCCCGAGGAACGCTGGTCGGACATCAACCGCTATCTGGTGAGGCACGGGCAGGTCGTATGCCTGCCCAACCATCCGCGCTGCGACAGGTGCAGGGTATCCGCGTACTGCCGTTACCACAGGCAGGGGGCAGGCGGCGACCGAATCGGGTGTTGATTCCGACTGGACCATTAGCACTCTTTTTAACGCTGTTTCGCCTACACCGGTCCGATGCACGAAGTATCGGTTGTGACGAGCCTGGTGGATCTGATCATTCAGGAGCTCGGGCGCTACAAGGTGACCAAGGTCAACAGCGTCACGCTCGTCGTGGGCGACCTGACGAATCTCGGCGAGGAGCAGATGACCTTCGCCTACGAGATAGTTACCAGGGGGACCATACTCGAGGGGTCCGAGCTCCTGATCGAGCACGAGCCCGTAGAGGTGAAGTGCGGTTCCTGCGGATTCTGGGGCCCCGCGAAGATCCTCCAGGATCCCGATTTCGATACGCATGCCATACCGGTGCTCTCCTGCCCGGAGTGCGGCGGCCATGTGACGGTCACCGCGGGCCAGTCGTGCACCGTCAAGTGCATGGATATAGAGGAGGCGGATTGATGTTCAAATACAGGGACGAGCAGACGGCGAAGAAGGTTCTCGAGCGCATCGGCGAGATGAACATGGATGTCAGACTGATGCACATCTGCGGTACCCATCAGGACACGATAGTCCGCTTCGGGCTCGAGGAGATGCTGAACGGCGTGGGCGTCTCCATCGCACAGGGGCCCGGCTGCCCCGTCTGCGTCACCACCAGCAAGGAGGTGGCCGACGCGATCACGCTCGCGAGGAACGGGGTCACAGTCACAGCGTTCGGCGACATGATGCGCGTTCCCACGACTATAGGGTCGCTCTTCGACGCTAAGGCAGACGGCGCCGATGTCAGGATCGTGTACTCCATAGACGACGCGGTCCAGATGACCAGGGACCAGCCGGACAAGCCACTGGTGTTCGTCGGAGTGGGGTTCGAGACGACCGCCCCGTCGACATGCGTCCCCCTGCAGAAGGACGACTGTCCGGAGAACTTCAGCGTGTACAGCTGCCACAGGATCTGCCCCCCGATCATCGAAGCCCTCTTCGAGCTGGGCGAGAACAGGATCGACGGGTTCATAATGCCCGGCCATGTCGCCGTCATCACCGGAACGTCGATGTTCGAACCCGTGTCCCAGAAGCATCATGTGCCCCAGGTCATCGCAGGGTTCGAGCCCCTCGATGTGCTCATGTCGTGCTACATGCTATGCAAGCAACTGAAGGAGGGGCGCGCCGAGGTGGAGAACGAGTACACCAGGCTGGTCAGGCCGGAGGGCAACCCCATCGGTCTCAAGCTGATGGAGGAGACGTTCGAGCCGGTCGACAGGTCCTGGAGGGGGTTCCCGGTCATCAGGAAGAGCGCCCTCGCCCTCAGGGACAAGTACCAGGACCACGACGCGACCAAGGTCCACGAGGACATCCTCCGGAAGACCCCGCAGGTCGACGTGGAGGCTAAGGGATGCAGGTGCGGGGACGTGCTAAGAGGATTGATCAAATCGGAGCAGTGCCCCATGTTCGGCAAGGCCTGCAAGCCGTCGAACCCGATGGGCCCGTGCATGGTCTCCGCCGAGGGCAACTGCAGCATAGCCTACAGGCTTGGCCCCAAGGTGTGATAACATGCAGATCTACACAGAGACCAAGCTGATGCCCAGGGTCCTCGTGGTCACCAACGACTCAACGGTCTTCCTCACCCAGAACCGCATCGACACGGCGTTCAACATGTTCGGCGGGAGGGCCACGGAGGTGAAGAACCTGGTGAAGCGCCTCGACACCGCTGTGAAGGAGGACGGCAGCAAGCTCTGCGACGTATCCTTCGGGGTCATCACGACCAAGTACGGGTTCGTGCCCGGGAACTACCAGATCATGGCGTACTCCGAGGTCATGTCCAGCAGGGACGACTACATCAAGGCGGATGCCCGCAAGGACTTCATCACCCAGACGTCTTTCATAACCCGCCCATTCGACAAGGTCATCATGTGCGTGCCAAAGGCGATGTTCGAGATGTTCCTGGAGGCCGACCAGATAGCCCCCGGCAAGCTCATAGCAGTCACCAGCCCGGACTTCAAGGAGGAGTGCGAGAAGCGCGACTGGGTGTTCCTGGAGCGGAGGGGCGCCAGGGTGGGCGACGCCAACGCCGACGAGATCGAGCGTCTGGTCAGGGAGCTCTGCGCCTGAGGGCCCTGACCTCCGATCTCTCCTCGGGGGAGACGCGGCGGGACTCGCAGATCTTCTGGATGGACTTGTTGTGAGTCCACGGCTCCATACGATGGGAGCGCAGCAGGTCTATGACGGGCCCGCGGCTCCTCATGTATATCACCGATACAGCCCATGCGGCCCCCATTCTGTAGTAGTATCCTGGGTTGTCGTGTGTGGCGATGTCCTCGAGCAGCATCATGTCGTGATCGCCGTCCTTGGAGAGGGACATCCTTGCCACAAGGGACACCCTCATTCTGAATTCGTCACCGCTCTCGATGAGCGAGGAGAAATAGTCCCATGCGGGGCCGTATCCTCCTTTCGGGACGATCCAGCTGTTGCAGAACACATCGCAGGTTGCCCAGTTGTCCACGTGGTGCAGGAACCCGTCCGTGAGGGATATCCTCTCGCCCACGTCCATCGGCGCAGTCGCGATGACGATGCCTCTCAGGACCTCCTCCTCGAAGCACTGCGGCTCGTCCTCGAGGAATCCCCTCCAGTCATCCTTCACGACGGCCCTGGCGATCCTCCTGATCTCGGGGATCCTGACCCCCATGATGCCCTGCTTGCCGGGCGTAAGCTTCGAGTTGAAATCCGCAAGCTGGGGGTCTGCGGATTCCCTGAGGGCCCTGCGGTAGTCAATCATCGGCCCTCTCCAGGTCCAGGAGGCGCTTCTTGAGCGTGGAGCCTCCGGTGTAACTCCCCACCCCGCCGGTGGACGGCAGTACCCTGTGGCACGGTATCAGGATGGGAAGTGGGTTCTCTCCGCAAGCGGTGCCCACCGCACGATACGCCCTCGGGGATCCGACGGCTCCGGCGATTTCGGAGTACGTCCTGGTCTCACCGTAGGGTATGTTCCGGATGGCCTCGAGGACCGACACCCTGAAGTCGGAGCCCCCATACCTAAGGGGCAGGTCGAAGGCCCTCCTGCTGCCGGACAGGTACTCGTTTATCTGGGCGGCTGCCTCGACGAGGACCTCCGTCTCGCCGTCCTCCATGCACGGGAGGTTGCTGTTGGGAAGGAAAACCCCTGTTATGTTCCCATCGCCGTCCTCGGAGACGCTGACCGTCCCGATGAGAGTCAGGAACGACATAATGCGTGGACCGCGCATGCCATCCGAATCTCATTGCTCGATATATTTCGGTCACTATCAATACTTAATTCCAATAACACGATATCCTCGTCGATGATCATCTGTGCCAGCCGTCGGACGGACATCCCCGCGTTCCATTCGGGGTGGATGATGAACCGTCTCCGCGCGGGGTACGCGCTCGTGAGGAACCCAGTGTCCAGGACCACGGTCCATCGCGTGGACCTAAGCCGGAGGAACGTGGACTGCATAGTGTTCATGACGAAGGACCCGCGGCCGATGGTCCCCCACATGGGGGAGATCGCATCCATGGGCCACGTCTGCGTGTTCCAGGTGACCATGACACCGTACGGCCGCGACATGGAGCCCGGGGTGGGGTTCAAGGCGGACATCAGCGACGCATGCGCGGACCTCGCCGATCGCATAGGGAGGGACAGAATGGTCTGGAGGTACGACCCGGTCCTGATGGGGAGGACGATGTCGCCGGAGTACCACAGGCGCAAGTTCGAGATGCTGTGCAGGGAGGCGTCAAGGTGGACCGACCGGTGCGTGTTCAGCTTTGTGGACATCTACGGGAAGCTCGTGGGAGTGGAGGGGTCAGGCCTGTTTCGGAGGCCCACCCGTTCCGAGGAGGATGATTTCTGCCGCATGGCATCCAGGGCGGCGGATGAGTACGGCATCTCGCTGAGCTGCTGCTGTTCAAAGCGGGACCTTTCCGCGTTCGGGATCGAGCCGAGGGGGTGCGTGGACGCCGCCATGATGAGGTCCCTCGACATACCTTACGAGACGCAGGACTCGCCTGTGAGGGACGGGTGCCGCTGCGTCCGCAGCATCGACATAGGGGAGTATGACACATGCGCGCACGGATGCGTCTACTGCTATGCGAACCGCGGGGACCCGGCAGCCCGCAGGTCCAGGCTCTACTGCCAGGAAACAGAGCTCCTGTGGGGGGCGGTGATGCCCCGGGACAGGCTGGTGGACATCCCCGGAAGGACCGCCTCGCGCCTGGGCGACTTCCGACCGCTCTGATTAAATACGGTGCCGGAATCGCCAATCATGGAACTCCTAGCCGTGCTCCTGATCGCCGTCGGGCTCGCCATGGACGCGTTCGCGGTATCCATCTGCAAGGGGATGGCGATGCGGAGCCCCGGCTTAAGGTCCGTGGTGATCATCGGTCTCTGGTTCGGCGTGTTCCAGGCGGTCATGCCGGTAGCCGGTTATCTGCTGGGGTCGTCGTTCTACGACAGCATATCGGCCTACGACCACTGGATCGCCTTCTTCCTGCTATCGCTGATAGGAGTCAACATGCTTCGCGAGGCGTTCTCCGGAGATGAGGAGGACATCGATGCCGGGACCGGGTTCAGGACGATGCTGGTTCTCGCGGTCGCCACGAGCATAGACGCGCTGGCGGTCGGCATAACCCTGGCAATGACCGGGGACGACATACTGTCCTCGGCGGCGATAATAGGAACCGTTACGTTCGCCCTCTCTGCGGTGGGCGTAAAGGCAGGGGCCGTGTTCGGCGACAGGTTCGGGAACAAGGCCGAGATAGTGGGAGGGGTTATCCTGATTCTGATAGGCGTCAAGATCTTACTCGAGCATCTCGGGTTCCTCTGACTGGCAGACGTCGAGCAGCAGGCACTTCCTCACATAGGCGTCCATAGGGTCGTCAGTCATGGATGTGTCCTCTGCCGCCTCCTTGGCTCCGAACGACAGGATTCTGGACATTATCGACTGGACATCCCTCTTGTCCTTGAAGAGGGAGTTGAACTCGGGTTCCAACTGCTTGAGCGACACGTCGTCCCAGTGGTCGATTATCCTGTGCATGTCGTCCGGGGTCATGCACCTGATATACCTCCTGAAGCACATCCTCATGAGGTCGTATATGTGGTACTCGTACATGTCGTCGTCTTCATAGGTGTCCGCGTTGTACCCGGCGGATGCCAGGTACTCGTCGATGATGCGGACGAGACACCAGTAGTTGCGGTGGTACCCCACCACGCGGCGGTAGATCGCTGGTACGACGTCCATGAACGTCTCCTCTCCGCTGTCCTCCAGCTTGTACATCAGCGTGATGTAGTCCCTGTAGATCGTGTAGTAGAAGAACGATTTGCAGGACTCGCGCGTGTTGTTGTAGATCTCGTCGCACAGCTTGTCGATATACGATATCGGTGAGAACTCTATGTACTCCCTCTCCTTGAGGTAGATCATGTCTGCGATGCTCTTGGCCATCAGGCAGATGTACGCGTCTATGTTGGTGTAGACGGTTAGCATCTCGAGCCCTTTCTTCCATTCGATGAGCGCCTTCCCGTCCTCCCCGATGTTGGCGTAGATGCTGCCGCGGAGGAAGTGTATGTCGAAGCCGTCGTCGCCCATGGACTGGATCTCATCGGCTATGGCCAGTGCCTTCTTCGGGTTGTCATCTCCCAGGGCGTTCAGGGAATCGTTGTACTTCCCCTCCAGTTCGCCGGAGCGAATGAACGCGCGCATGTTCTCACGGTCGGAGTATATGCCCTTTCCGCAACCGAGGCATAAATACCTCTCCCCATCGCTGGAATCGACAGTTCCGCCACAGTACGGACAGAACATCAGTGCGAAGTCCATGAGCCAAAATCCCGCTGTTGGTATATGATGGTTGCTCACGGTCGGGCCGTCATGCGGGACGTGTCCGACGGCCTCTGGCCGAGTTACGCGGGGACATCGCCACGGCGGATGCCCGCCGTTTTCCAGCAACTCTCGGTTGCACTCATAGCCTGACCTGTATGCATCGCATACCGAATAGAGCCAGATCAGGAAAGACGCCACCGCCGGCACCGGTGGGGTCGGCATGGGGCCAGTAAACGGCCTCCAAGTTAGCAGCATCAGGGAGAGGAAGTGCCCAGGCAATCTGGCACATGAGCATGGCAGCTCTCCTCGCGGCTTTGCCCGCATACATCTGCCCGAGACCGGTAATCAGGACCGACATGACGATGGCCAGCCTTCCGCTCTTCTTGTTCACCATTACCGATGCGACATCGGACCTTAGCCGTCCCCGCCGGATTTCATGGCGTGCGGACCGTGGTTTCTGTCGAAATACCGCACGAGGGGCGGTATCCCGATTCCAGAGGGTTCCATCCCGCAATGCCTGCAGTATATGCTGACCATCTCCTGTCGCAGGCCGGAATGCCAAGGCTTCCGGCTGTCTGCATCGGATTCGGATGCGATCTAGACATTCATCGTTTTCAGGAAGGTGCCAGCGTCTGCAATCATGATGGAACGGATAAGTAGCAGACAGCTGCCTTTAAAGGGTAGGACGGGGTCGCCCCCGTCCAAGGTGTTGGAGGTCCTGCCTGTGGTCTCAGGCAGTGGTCTTATTCCTGCTCGGCACGGAGACGGCGAGCATGGCGACCGCCATGACGACCGCGATAAGCGCGAACACGGCGAACATCTCAGGGTACGACCCGTCGACGAATCCCAGTATGGGTATGCTCACGAGCGATATCGCGAACTGGCCCAGGTTCAGGAACACGGCGTATAGCCCCATGACCTTTCCGCGATGGGACGGGGACGATGCGACAACGATCGGGTTCGCCACGGACGGGACGATGAGGCCGACCGCGAATCCGGAGACGACAAGGGTGAACAGGCACACGGGGACCGACTCCGCAACCAGCATGGGGAGGGACAGGGACACGGCAAGCAGCAAGAACGAAATCACGATGAGGTGCATGGACGAGAGCACCGTGGAGAACCTCCTGTGGAGGCAAGAGAACACGGCGTTGCCTATCCCATGGAATCCGAGGAACAGTCCCATCATAGTGGCGGACACGCCGAGCTGCACCTCCATGTACGAGGGCATCTTCGTGGGGATGGAGAAGATGACTATCATCCCCACAAGCACGGCGATGTAGCAGGACGCTATTGTCTTGACGTCGTTCTTGGCTCCGTTGTCCTGGATGGCATCGGGTGTCTCGGTCTCCGGCTCCCTCAGGAAGATGAGGACGAGCATCAGGAAGGGGACACCGATAAGGTAGACCAGGAACGGGGCGTTCCAGTTCATGTCGGCGAGGGTACCGCCGAGAACCTCCAGGATCAGCACGCCGACTCCCATGGACGCGGACTGCAGCCCGAGCATCCTGACCCTCTGCTGCCCCGTGTAGTAGCAGCCTATGAGGGATGTCACCGTGCAAACGATCCCGGCGAGTCCGAATCCCAGGAGGAAACGGAGGACCAGTATCGCGTAGATGTTGTCCAGGAAGTACGAGCCCGTTCCGGTTACGATGAATATTAGGAGGGACAGGACCAGCATGCGGACCTTCCCGTACCTGTCCACGAGCATCCCCATGAGGAATCCGACGATGGCGACGGCCAGATGGGGCAGGGTTATGATCAGGGAGGTGAGGTTTTCGTATCCGGCGAAATGGGCTTCCATCCCCGGGAGTCCTGGTGTCACGGCAGCTCCGCCCATCAGAATGAGCATGGAACATGTAAGAAGTGCTGCCTTCACACCAGATTCACTTTTCTTTGTCAATCTAGTGGAACTCTGCATGTTCTTCGTCCAAATTGACATTATATATACACATTTCCGAACAAATGACTCAACGATATCATTTTCATAATGAATATCAACAGAAATCCTTTGATTTTCGAATCATTTAGGAAGATCGTTGACCTTGTGGAAATATGGTGGGGCAACCATGATATGTCTTACAGGATGAGCAGGGCGATTCATGCGAGTATCGTTCCCTTGCAGAACAGCAATGTGGCATTGGAAATAAGGTGCTTCCATAGAGTGTCTTCGGAGATGCAGGTCTGGGTGTACCCGGATGTAATGGGGGGAGTTGAGGCAACAGTCTCGAACGAGACTACGGTTCTGGTTGCGAACTTGACGGGATAAAAGGACTGTCGGTCAACAGATCAGACAATAAGATGAGTGGGCCCGCCCGACTTCACTCCCCTTCTTGCCAGTAAGGCCCTTGGGAATCGAATGTGGGGCCTGGTTTCCCAGCATACCGGTTCAGCTGAACCCGTCCGGGAACGGTGGCTCCGCAGGTGTGGTTCCGATTCAAAACCCAATCGAACGAAAGACTACCGGATCGTGGTAGCTCCGCGTCAGAGCCGGAAGCTGATGCCTGCCTGTGTCAGGCTGAAGACAAGGAGCATACGATGGTAGATGAGATCGCAGCGAGAGCGACGGAGCTGCTCGGACAGGCAGAGCCTGTGTCGAGGCAGCCGAGGAAGGAGACCCTGATGTCCTTCAGGGAGGGCCACCTGTTCATGGCCCTGAAGCTCGTGACTCCCTTCGACAAGGGGTCGCAGACATCTGGACCCGATTCCGAAGATTGTCCTCATGGTGGACGGGAAGTACGTCCGCATGCCTGTGGACGGTGACCTCATAGGAAGCTTCGGGAGCTTCCTGTGCAGGATGTCCGAGGCCCTGGAGGGTGTCGAGGTCCCGAAGAAGGAGATCGACATGGACAAGGTCCTCAGGAGGATGAGGGAGGTATCGGCTACGCAGTGAGAACGAGCTCAGGCGCGAGTCCCTCATGATTTCATATCATCTGCAGCCCGCATATCTCAGACTAACGGGGTGCGAGGGGCGACGCCCGCGTGCCACGGCTCCGCCGTACGCGGGCTAGCGCCGAGCACTAACCTTTTTCGATAGCATGACAGAGCAACATTCTCACGGGGTGGCCGCAGGCGTCCCGGAAACAGATTACGACGAGCTCCTCTACAGGATTACCGCCGACCATGAGCACCCGGTCATGCGCTACGTCAGGGAGCTGCCTTTCGAGAGCGCCGTGTATCCTGCCATAGAGTACCTTAGACTTCATCCGCGGGATGAGTCGGAGGATGATGCTCATGAAGGGGTTCAGGAAGGGCTCTCAGAGGATATCGGGCAGGAAGGTCCCGGGCCCTACCGCCAGTACATCTCTTGGTGCATGCCCGCCCACGATCTCACGCGTCCCGACAGGAAGGGCTGCGGCTTCATCCGCTCCCCGATGGGGGGCATCGTCTACTCCGCCTGTCCGGAGGATCCGGAGCATCACTGCAAGGGCAAGCGCAGGCACTGCTGGTCCCTCAGATGTCCGAAGTGCATGAACGACACCGCCCTCAAGCGCGGGGTCCAGATAGAGAGGCAGCTTCTTGAGTACAAGGTGCTCAGCGAGAAGAAGGGCATCCGCGTTGGCGACATCGGTCACTGGGTGGTGTCCCCTCCTCAAGATCTCGTGAAGATGCTCTGCCAGACCAAGCCGGAGTTCGACGACCTCTGCAGGCATGTCGACGACTCCATGGTCGCATTCGGTGCCACCGCAGGGGTCACCATCTTCCATCCCTGGCGCCAGAAGGAGGACGAGTGGGAGTTCTCCCCGCACTTTCACATCCTGTGCTACGGTCGCATCGACACGACGGAGTTCAGGAAACAGAATCCCGGATGGCTCATCAAGAAGGTCCACGCCAGGGAGAAGATAAGGAGCATCAGGCATACCGCAGCGTACCTCACCACCCACATGGGCCTCGGGATGGCCGAGAAGGACCCAGACGACATCGATTGGGATCTGAAGATGCTGGACATGATGGTCCCCGGTCTGCTATCGCCCGGTGCATCGTACACCGAGAGGGACTACAACGAGAAGGGTGAGGGGAGGGGCAGGATGCTCGGAGACCTCTCCGGAATCGACTGGGAGCAGTGGACCATGAAGTCGCTTTCAGTGGAGTTCAAGATCAGGTACTGGGGCGGTGCTTCCAAGCGCAATATCCGTACCCTTGGGGTGTACAGGCAGTACAAGATCCGCGTCTGCAGGGAGTGCCATAAACTCCTCAGGACGTACGATGGCCACCACGACTGCGTCGGAACGTACATCAGATACATCAGGGACGACCCGGTGGTCGTCTTCGCCGAGGACTTCGAGCTGGTAAGGAACATCTTCCAGTCGTTCAAGTCCAGGCTCAGGGACGAGAATCTTACGATCGCCGATTTCTCCAGGATGTGCCCGCTTACGGTCTGCACCCTCGACCTCGGACTCCCCATGGACGACGACCTCGTCATGGCCAATCCGTTCGAGGAGCCCGACAAGTACTTCCTCAGAAGACAGCGCGATGCCTTCGGGAACACGGCGGACCAGATGGCATCAGAGGTCTGAATTCGAAGCATCGCAGACTCTTGTTTATATAGAAGTTCCAAGAGTCGCCTGGTTTCCACCATCGAATCTCATTCAACCGTATTACAGGCCTGAAAGCACGGCCTCGGATCGGATCACCTCCGAAGCAGGAGCATCCGCAAAAACTGCGCCGCACCTGTCGAGGACCAGACCGTGGAAGGCTACGAGGTACTCAAGCATCCCAAGTACGAGGTCTACCTCGATGTTGGCGGCAAGCCGAGGTTCAAGCTCAAGGCTTCGAACGGCGAGATCATAGCCGTGTCCCAGGTGTATGCCGACAAGTCCTCATGTATAAAAGGCATCGCCAGCATAGGCTCTCACGCGCCCAATGCGGAGATTGTGATCGAAGAATCAGAATGATCGATGAGAATTCATCATAGGTTCAGTATCTCACTATCACGTACGAATCGTTTTTAATACAACAACGGAGAAGACTCTATGACTGATTCCAAAATGACATCCAAGGATGTATCGGAGCATTATGCGGCATATACGCTGGTGTTGACTGTTCCAGGATACCCGCAAAATCTGATCCATGAGGATTTCCCGGATTGGATCACATCGGATAAAGACGGTAATCCCGATGGTGAACTCGGTTTGGAAGTCACATATGCCATGGATAAAGCAGATAAGGACTATAGTTCAGAGAAGATTTCCAAGATCAAAACACTTGGCGATGCTCTGGACATGCGGTTCGATTTCAACAGCGAGATGCATTTCAGAGATGAAGTGACAGGAATCTACTTTGCATATAATCCAAAAAATCGGACAATCAGACAATGGAAAATTCCTCATGAATATTGTAAATTCAACATCGATGAATTGAACGAAGATAAGAAGGACAAAATTCGTGGCCTTACCTACATTGGATTGTGTCATGAAGCTGAGAATTCAATCCCCAATGAGTTTTTTGACAACCCATATCGTGCATACAGTGAAGCAAGAATCTGTCTGAAGGATAAGTTACCTAAACTGCAGAAATACAAAGAAACAAAACACACTCACCTATTCATCATTTTTCCGGGATTCGTCTCCGATATCACAAACGTGATTCTTGACTTCATGGAAGAGTTTGAAAACATTCAGTCAGAATATGAACGCAGATTCGACAAAGTATATCTTAGCGGTGTCAACGGGCTCGTAGAATTCGATTTTGATAAAAACAAAGCATTTTTCTATGAACCATATGCCAGGATGATCAATGAGGCTGTTCGCAGAGTTTATGACGAAATGAATCGTCTAAATGTCTCATGGCCTTTGAAGATGTTTGATGACATGAAACGCGTATCCATATGTTGTCAGGTTCAGCGGAGAAATGAACCTGTACCGGCAAGTCTTGAATTGATGAGTGGATTGTTGCATTCATCAACTCATCGGTAAGGATTAATTTCGCATTTTCCTATTTATTCTATTGTTATGAACCATTTCCATCTAAATGGTATCGGATCCTGTTCCCAAATTTTGTTTTGTCATCAGTACGAATTATGTTCAGGTGTTTTCGGACCTGAAGCCATGGCGTCAGAGAATTGCAATGTGATACGGACTAATCACGAAAAAGCTCCGATGCTTGTCAACAACAAATCTCCGATTGAGATATGGATAAAAGCAAACGACAGTAGCTGGTGTCAGGTGATCTATCAGCTATCCCACGAGATGTGTCATTACGCCATGAGACACAATAAAACGGATAAGAATTACGTGCTGAAATGGTTCGAGGAAACGATATGCGAGGCATTCTCCATCTACTCCCTGAATTATTTTTCAGAACACTGGATGGAATGTTGCTTAGGTATCATGAATCCAGGATACGCCGATTCTATTCGCAAATATGTCGCAGGCATTGTCTCAGAAAAGGCTCCCATCTCAGATGATCCGGTTCACAGTCTTTCGGAATGCAGGACTGTAAAGGACCTAGGATTTGTAGAAGCCAACAGTTGGAATAGGCGTTATCTCAGATTCGACGAACGCAACCATCTGTACGATCTGTTCAAGTCCCATCCGGATCAGATACGTCTGCTTCTTAACTATGAAAAATACGTCGATAAGGAATCGATGACGATCGACTTTGACAGATGGATCGATGACGAAAACGGTTCTGAGTTCCTGAAATCGGTTTCCGAGATACAGCCGAGAATCGAGAGACTCTTGAATTAAGCGGCCTTGCAGTCGACCGTCCTTCACTGCATCCTGTGAAGCAGGTTAATTATAGAGAATCCTGTCAATCAGAGTATCATGATGGATTTCAACATACCCCGGCCGGCATATGACATGGGTCAGTCGCCGGGTTCACCCATCTTCCGTCACAAGGACAAGGATCTGCCGATCTACATCACGGTCGAATTCGATTTCTTCAGATGCGTGACTTTCAACGACGGTTTTTACGGGAAGACCGTAAGCGAACTGCATTCCGGCAACCTGCGTGATAACAAGACCGGAAACAGGCACTCCGTCCTGTTCCGGAACGAGAGGACATCCTACTGGTCCGAGGACATATCTGTTGCGAGGTCTGAGGTGAGAAAACATGAACATTACAGCAGTCATCTCATGTTCTGGGCATATGATGACACCTCAAGTAGCTTCCCCACGATGTCCGACAGGTCCGCATTTCACATCGTCAACGGAATGGAACTGGGGTTCAGCAAAATACTGTACAAATCGGAGAATTCGATAGATCTGTCCGAGTCGGAACTGGAGATAATGGATCGCATCAGGTCGGAATCTCCGGACGGCCTCGTGTACAGTTCCCATGTCGATCCCAACCATCGCAATTATCTGTTCTTCGAGAGCGGATTCAGGAAACTGTCTTTGAGGGAGGTATCGTTGACCATCAGGAAGGATGGTCACGTCAACAGGAACAGAGTCACCTGTGCCACATCCTCCGACTATACTCCATCCATCGAGGCGTACGGACATTATTTCGAGCCCATTGCGAAACTGAAGTTCGACGAAAGGTATCTGGAATCAGAGGAGTACATCAGTCGCAAAACAAACTATGAACATAATGTGAGCCGGTACTTGAAGGAGATGAAACCATTGATTGAGCCCGATATCGAGGACATCCCCGATGAGAAGGAATGATGTCAAGAACGCCGTTTCAAGATGGTGACCGTTCAGAAGTCGCGCATCTCATCGAACCTGTCGATCAGCGAATCCCTGTCCAGGACGCCTTCCGGAATCGCATCCAGGATCCCGCATAGCGCCATGTAGATCTCGTCCCTCTCGTCGGTCTCTATGAAGCGCATCCGGTTGAACGTGCGGACGTACTCCTCCACGGCCTCCAGAGCCTGTGCCTGTGCGTCTCCGTCGGATCCCGAAGCCAGCTTCATCAGCGTCGAACGGGTCTTGCGGTACTGGCTGGCCGCCTTCTTCGCGGATGCCGCGGGTATGTGTTCGGCGCCGTCCCATCCGCGGAAGGGGTTGTCCAGGTTCTGGGCAAGCCACTCGGGCTTCCGGGGCTTGGTGATCCTCAGGTCCATCCCCTGCCAGCCCTTCCATACACGCTTGGCGGCCTTCGCCGCGTCCTCGGGCAGGCTGGTCATCCAGAGCCAGCGAAGAGTCGGCATCCTTTCCGGCGTCGGGACGTCCTCCGCGCCGAATCCGAACAGGTCGTACGTGGATAGGTCGGTCAGCTCCCGGAACCCGTCCACGGCAGAGAGGTTTCTCAGGTTGCCCGGAGCGCCCCAGAGACGCAGCTCCTTCAGATGGGGATGGACAGCAGCCAGTCCGGTCGGATCGTAGTCCCTCAGCCTGATGCCATGGAGCCCCCATAGCCCGGGCAGTTCCGGATGTGGGCGATACTCCCCGATGAACTGGATCGTCAGCCGATCCCCGTCCCCGGGGGCGTGTATCATGCAGTCCTCCATCCCCTCGCTCTGGAACAGGAGCATCTCGGTCCACTCGCCCAGCCACAGCTCCTCCAGTCCCGTCATGTCGAGCATAAGCTTCCTGATGCCGGTCCCCCTGAAGTCCAACGAGCTCTGTCCGTGGTTCAGCAGGGTCAGTTCGTCGACGAAAGGGTTCCCGCGTAGGAACTCCAGGAGGTCGGGATGCCATCTCCCGCAGACGATCTCGGACAGGCATGGCAGCGCCTCCAGCTCCAGAGCGGAATCGAACGGTATGTCGTCGAAGATCCTGTGGCTGCACACCTTGACGGTTCTTCCGCCGACGGTGGTCTCCTCCTCGCTCTCCATGGCCTCTTTGAACTTCCGACGCCGGTCCTCCGGGATCCCCTGCCACCTGATCTGCAGGTACACATCATAGCCGTCGTCCCAGCCGCCGTAGGAGTTGCAGGGCTGGTCGGTGAAGGGCGGAAGCGTACCCACCAGCGTGTACTCGGGCGGGACCTCCACAGGCACCCGCAATAGATGCAACTCGCGGGTCCAGTACATGAAGTCCATGTAGAGGGGGCGGAGACGGGGCAGCTCCTCCGCTTCCAGAGGGGCGTCGCCTGACCAGTCCAGAGGGAGGATGACCGCCCAGGACTGCTTGCTCACCGCATTCGGCGGCGCGATGTACGCCACCTGACATGCCGTGTAGCGTCCCAGGTGTCTGTTGTAGACCGTATAGACGTCTCCGGCGTTGGCTCTCATGGGTTCACGCATCATCTAAGTTCTTCTCCAGATAAAAACCCCATACGCAGTTGGAGAACTCCCCTGCGGCGAAGCGGCGGATCCGTCCGTCAATCTCTGCCTGCCAGATCTCGAAGGTATGTTCTTGGTGATAGATCGGGTCTTGGACCTTTACCCTCTTGCCGGTGGTCTGCCAGTCGTAGTCGAAGATGTTCACACCGAACAAACTGCATTGACCGTCCGGTCCGAAGGTCTCATATTCCCAAGCCATCCGATACCTCACAATCCAGTGCGTGTCCAGCCGTCCAGCCGCTCCTGCACCGCGTAGATCCTCCAGCTCTCGCCCACACGCTTCATGAGGAAGCGACGGTCAAAGCCGGTGTTTTTCTCTCTGGTGTAGATGTAGAGCTTGTTCTTCGTGATCTGTTCCAGTAGGCAATCACGGATGCCCCTTGCCATGTGCTCTCCTCACGATTTTCCGAAATGGTCCAGATACAAATCCCGCACAGAACAAGGGCCTACAAGGTTCGTTTCTTGCCGTCCATCCCAGGAATACACATGAATATTGCCCTCGTCCCCAATGTACTGCTGCTCCTCAAAGGGCGCGGGGAAGGGGAAGCTTTCTACCATTCTCCAGTCGATCCTGGTTTTCAGCCCATCAAATTCCTCGCGCTTGAGCCTTTTGAAGTTAAACACCAATGCTGCCCCAATCCCATCGAACAGCAAGTCTGCGTATTCTCTGGGGGTGATGTTCTCGCTTACATTGACGGCATCAACATTCACATCCAGAACCTTCTTGCCGCAGTTTGTCCAGATTTTATCGGGAGAGAACCAGATAGCGCGATCCTCAGCATCCGCAAAGTCCTCACGTGGATACCATCCGTTTGCACTGTCCGGCTTGACGCCTTCCCGAAGCGGTCCGTTGTACGGGGAAAGCGGATAATATAGGTGCCTCACCGGATCAAATTGGTTAAACGTAATTTTCAGCAGATACTGATGCTTTTCGCTGCGCATGAGCTTATGGGGCTTCACGATATTTTCTTCAATCAAACTCCAAATGTACTCATCCACATGGATGGATACACGGGGACGGTCGAACAGTGTGATTTTATTTGTGTCCATATCCACATTGAGCCAGACACGATTGATCTCAGCCATTGTCATTCCTCGCTTTCACCAAGTACCCCGCCATAGAGAACGCCTTTTTTCCGAGGAACAGGCGGAAAAACGGGGAAACAGGCGTTTGTGAGCGCATCGTCCTCCACGCCGAAGTTGGCCATGCTTTTATGCCCGGCAAAGGGGGCAAGCAGCTCATTGGTCACCGGATAGCCTTTCATATGGAAGCCCACCGGGGTGTAAGCGGCCAACCGTTCCATGATCTCTGCGGTCAGCTCTGGGACTTCGAACTGCTTTTCTCCGTCCAAGGTCAGGACACCGTTCTCCCGATCCGCTGTCTGCGCCCGTTTCGGCCATTCCATAGCTTCTCTCCCTACTCCTGCGCTCAAGGCGATACCGTTCTCCATCCGGATGTCTGTACCCGGATAACAGGACGGAAGAAGTCGAAATCGTTGTTGATCACATCATCATCCCGAACTTCCGGCCTGCAGTGAGGGGAACAGGGCAGATATCCGACAAGGAGCCCCATGCCGCCACAGATGTTACGACCCCCATCGCCGCCGCAGGTGGTCAATGTCTTCCCCTCTACCAGTTCACATTTATAGGGATCGTATGCAATGGACAGACCGAAGAAGTTGGCCTGCTCCATATCGTATGGTTTGCCCCGATCCCCCTCGCTTTCGAAATGGTGCAGATGCATGGAGTAATCCAATCCATCGCCCCAGGGGAACAGGGTGCGGCATCCGCCACCGCAGAGATAGGCCCACTCATCTGGTGTAGGTAGCGTGGCCATCACCTCCCACAACAGGGACAGCCGAAACTTCTGGTAGGTCGTAGGATGGCACAGCCATGCATGCCAGCCGCCGCCATCGCGTTCGAAGCGGACGGTTTGGCTTATCTCGAGACTCTGACCGCCTTTGTCTGCCCATCTCTGCAGGCTTTCGAGCCATTCCGGATGGGCGGTGATGCGGGGATCATCCATGGATGCGCTCTCCCAACCGATCTCCTCCAGTCTCCTGCCCACGAACATCGGACCAACGGTCACCTGGCGCACCGGAGCCATGCTTTCACCGATGAACTCCTCAGGAGTGCAGTCGATCCCCCATTCGCTGAACACCTCATCCAGTTCCGCTGTGCTCTCTTGATCCATGCCAACGGCGAACCTTTCCCAGCCGAGGGTGATTGTATCTCCGGGAACGAAGACGAACTCCCTGCCGCATTTCTCGAATACGCCTGTTGTGCAACTCTGCCCCCAGCGGGAGAACTCGCATATCTCCCTGAATGTCAGACCGTGACGAGCTGCCAGAGTCCGCATCAACCAAAGCTTATCTGACGACTCCAACCTATCGAATTGCGGGCGGAACAGATTCTCAATCATCGCCAGTTCTCCTCATTTCTTTCCAAAATCCTCTGAAAACCCACGCATGGGACCTCTATCCTACTCTGGCCGTAGTCTTGTGCAGCTTCGTTTCGTTTTCTTTGATGAGGTTCCCGATGCATCCGACAACAAGGATTGACAAACGGGGCGATTGAACATCCTGATGTTGTTCCCACCTCCGCATCCAGATCTATCAGATGCTGTGGATCCCAAACGGGGTCACTCCTTAGAATCGTCCTCGATTTCGATGAACAGAATGTACACCCCGCTGACGTTGCCGTCGGAATCGTATCCGATGTAGCATGGGTAGATCCCGTCGCCCCATCCCGAAGCGAATATGGGGATGCTCAGATCCGTCCCGGGGACCGTCCAATTCACCCAATCGCCCCCTTCTCTCTGATAGCGGGGATTCTCGTTGTAGCTCTCCTCGAGCAGGTCGCAGAACAGGTCGTTGTACGGGTCGATGTCCTCATCCTCCTCGAGGCGCTTCGCCCAGTATTCTTTGAATACTCTTTGGGTCTCGATATCCGCGATGCATCCCATCCCGGCGTCGACGACGAATCCGAAGTAGTCTCCGTCCGCCAGCTCCTCGTCCAGCTCCTCATCGCCGACCATCGCCAGATCGTAACGCACAGGTTTGGCATCCGAGACCGTCACCTTCACACAGGCGTAGCGGTCGCCGTACCTCTCGCTCGGCATCACGCAGATCGTCACCGGGTAGGTTCCAGGCGACACGGTCTGCATGAAAGGCGGCCTGTCCTCGAGTTCGATCAGCGGGTCGCATGCCAGTATCCTTCCTGTCGGAAAACTGACGGCACCTATGTCCATCGTGTCAACATCGGTGTCCCCGATCTTCTTTTCTGTGAAGTATGTGTCCAGGTCTATCCAGCTTGCGAGCTTGTCTTTCATGTCTTCGTATTTCCTCATCCATTCATCCGTCATCCTCTCTCACTCTCCTCTTTGAATCATAATTCTGCATCGACCATCGATCCCGTGCTCGGCTCTCCGCAATGCGGACCTGTCTTCCTCCGATTTCGATTTCCATCTTCACACCGTAATCGTCAGCCCACGCAGGACACTTGCCGAGCAGGGCCAGGATGCGCTCATCCGGCTTCCGGCCGAGGGACACACGCAGGATCACGGGCCAGCCCCCGTATTCCTTCTGGAATTCCTCGCTCTGGGTGTGGTTCAGGTAACCCTCCATCTTGTCCAGCAGGGCCTTCTGCGTCTCCGGGGAGCCGTCGATGAAGCCGTTGCAGACCAAAACCATCACCACTTCGCCTGTTTTGGTTTCTGCCAGAATGTCGATCTTGTCCAGTTCGCCAAACATCTTCTCGATGGACATAGTCTTCACCATTCCCTTTCCCGGATGGCCTCCTCGGTGTCGATGGGGATGTCGAACCACGCCAGTATGTAGGCCACGGTGACGCCGATGCAATCCCGTGCCACCGTCTCGATCTCGCTGTCGTTCTCGTCGAATTCCTGCTGGAGGTCGTTGATGCCGCAGACTGCGTCATCCAGAGTCTCCTGTATCACTTCGATGTCGGTCTCACCGCCCTCCAGCAGGTCGATGACCTTCCGGAGCTCGTCCTTGACCTTGTCCACCAGAAAGGCGGGATAGTATTCGTCCTGATACATCTCGTCCAAAAGTTTGTAATCGGGGTCAAATGCTTTCATGGGGATTGCTCCTTTCATTTTTCCTGTATTGCTTGAAGCCTTTCCCGCCACAGCGGTTCTTCAATCATCTCATCGTTTTGGTAAAAATGTTCCTTGTCACGGGCCAGATGATCGGCAAGCGGTGGTGCGTCCAGCAGGGTGCATACTGTAAAACTGTCCCGATCCGCCCCCTTGATCTCCCGGTTGAGGTAGTATACCCGCCTGGCATCGCGGGAATACCAGTGACTGAGCAATTCCCATGAGGGCAGATCCGCCTTGGGAAGCTGCTTACCATAAGCATAGATCCGTTTCTCATCCCTGGCAAAATAGGTATCACCCAATGAGCAGAAAGAGGAAACTTCCGCGCCTTTGATGATCTTCACCTTGCCGTCTCCGTTGTGGAAGTAGACCTGCCGGCTGTCCTTTGCATATCCTTGGGGCGCGCCTGAATCGTTCTGGCCGTTGTCCAACACCTGGAAGGTTGCCAGCTCTACATCAGGGATTCTCCCGCTGGTGGTGTAGACGGCTGCTTTGTCCATCGCGTAGGCATAGTTTAACACCCGAAACGATGCTGGGTCTGCTCCACGCAGGCGAATCCCACCGAGAAAGCAGGCCGTAGAGGATTTGCCCCAGTAATGCCAGCAGCAGAAGTCTTTGGGCGAAACACCCTTCAACAAGCCGTTTTCATATAGGCCAGAGAAATAAACGGCTCCATCCCGAAGGAAAAATTCGTTGTCCACCGGCTCTATGTTTGTGATCGGCTGCAGCAGTTCTTTGTGATGATCTGTTATGCTCAGCTCGATTTCGTCGTCGCTGTAAACTAAGTAGAGCCCATGAGGGGCCTTTCTATCGAATTGCAGTTCAATGTCATGATATTTGAGGATCAAGGGTTTCCCGTCACTTCTCATGGTGGAAACGGTATCTGGATCCCCGAAGATTTCTATGACCTCATCCTGCGACATCCCGAATTTCAGCGGTGTAATGTCCCGCGGATTCTGCAATATTTGATTGCGCCAAATAGTAAAGTCATGTTTCATAGCTTCCCATCCAGTGCCTCAACCGTTTTCATGGCAGCGGAATCGAATTTGCACTGCCTCAGTTCCCGTTCAATCAGGGCAAACACATCTGGAAAGCACTCGATCTCATCCTGGTACTCATATTTCGCATACAGTTTCCCGTACTCGGAAATCCAGACCTCTGCCGGGTAGTAGTAGCCGATATGACCGATGGGCTGGCATTTCTCACCGGCAGCCTGTTCGATCTCTGCCAGTTCACAGCCGGACATATCCCGAAAATAAGCTTCTTCCAGATGGTCCTTGATTCCGTTGACGAGATAAGGGAACAAGGCGAACTGGAAGTCGGCCGCCCAGTTCAGTTTTTTCTGTTCCAGATACCACTCACAGCACAGGCCGAAATACTTGCGATAAAACCGCTGGGTGGTCTTCATCATCGGGACGCCATGAACGGCGTAATACTTCTCCGCGATGGAGATGTCCACATTCCGCCCTTCCTGCCATCCAGCGTATTCCATCAACTGCCTGACCTTGCTCTTGAGATCGCCGGATATGGGGATGCGTTCTTTGATCATGGTTGTCATCTCCGTTAATCTATTCAGGCGTTCACAACTCTGCTGCAAACTCATAGGAAACCGCAATGACGTTGTAGACATCATCGTATGTGAACAGCCGGTAGTGCCGATAGATGCCTTTGTCAAAGTCCTCCCGCACCGACAGAGACACCAGCCAGGTGCTGTCCTCGATCAAATCGAAGGAGCTACCATCCGGATGCTCGGTCCCAGCAAGATTCTCATAGATGTCCAATTCACAGGCGAAATGGGCCAGCACCTGCCGGAAGGTGAGTGTGTAGGGAATCCAGTCTTTTTCGTCCCTGTGCTTGGAGATCAGATGGCCATTGATGTCCCCCGTAAAGGTCAGATTGTTCAGATCATCCTGTTTCACCAGATCCAGATAGATGCAGTCCCGTCCCTTCAAAACACCCAAGCAGGTCTCGACAGCAGTCGCTTTTTCCATAGATGGCCCTCTTTGCTCAGCTCTCGTGTGTGATACAGAAAAATTCCTTGTTCAGATCGAAGTAGATCACCATCAGCTCGTCGGTGATCTCCGGGTTGAAGGACAGATCCATAATGAAAACTTGTTGATCCATCTCGTCATCCACCAGACTGCCGAACCGCTTGAGCTTCAAAAAGTCCACCATCTCGGCAAAGGACAGCTTGGCCGGGTCGGTTCCCGGAAAAAGTTCCGCCGCAATATCCGGGCCTAGATCGTCCCGATGGAACTCCATGAAAAATGTCACGACGCCATGGTAGCGGCTGTCCTCGTCCGCCAACGCCGCCTTGATGGCGGCTTTGGCCTTCTCCGCCAATTTCTCCGCCTCATCCAGCATTTCTCCCACCGCATCCATGGCGGTAGAATCGCCGGTCAGTTCTTCCTCTACATCGAAGAGAAAGGGCAGTCCCGATTCATCGGGAAAGGTGAAGATTTCCTCACCGGGTGTATATGTAAAATCAATGCGTTTACAATTCAGTTTCATCTCTGCGCCTCTTTATTGGTTTTCCAAATGGGGTAATGGAATTGGCGAATAGACTATTGTGTCTCCGTCATCATCCATCTTGAGAATGATTGCGAATTCCGTTACATTGCTCTCCTGTCCCTTTGGGACAGGAAAGATCATCGGGGGGCAACGCAAGGCAGCATGGTTCGTGGTTTTACTCCAATTCTCCATGGCCGCAGATAGAATGTCATCGATGTGTGCCAACACCTCCTCGATAGAACCCGCCGATATATTGTAAAAAGCAGGGTTTTTATGATACTGCTCTGTGATGAAGTTTTTATAGGTCTGCACAGGCATAAAGCAGAATTCCCAATCGAGGGGATGCAGCCCAAGCCAGTATTCGTACAGTTTCATAGTGTCATCCTCCACATCTCCCGATTCAGGCGGCTTCGATTCCCCTTGTCTGATGCACCCAGCGCTTCTTCTCCGGCCCTGGTCGATCCACTGATTGTCCAGGTCTTCCATGAAGATGTGCGCTGGGCATTTTTGCTCCATGACCCGTATAACATGACGAATGTTCCTCAATAATCCAGCAGGATGGGCACCTGTTGTTCCTCAGCAAACCGCATGGCCTGCCAGAACATGGAGAAGGCGTACTTGGCCAGGGATTGGGTGTCGTACTGGGTGTGCTCCGGGATGTCCGCCTTGCTGTAAAGTCCATCCGTGTCTATGGTTACGTCTATCGGGTATCCCTCGGTGTCTGCCCAATCGGTGATGGTATCCTCATCGGCCTGCCACGCCAGCTGGTTCAGCTTCTCCAGCTCTTTCCGCAGTCCGCCAACCGTGCTGATGGTGGCAGTGTTATCGGTGGGCAGAGGTGCCTGAAAGAAGAAGGCATCCGCCAGAGGCAGCCACCAGGTGGCCCCACGGAACAGGGACCACACCCGCTTCTCGTCTGATGCAAGACGGGCGACCAGAGGATGCTCCCCGAAGTTCCAGCCCTTCTCCACGGTGTGAGGTACCGGCTCACCGTATGTATGGCAGGCGGCCACCAGCAGCATGGCGCCGAAGGCATCCCAATCCGGCTTGTCGGTGTAATAGGGCTTCTCATTGTCCTCCGGCCAGGGAGTGAAGGGGGGCTGGCCCGGCCGAGAAATGGCGCTCAATATTTGATCCCGCCAGTTCTCCACCGCCGCTTGGACCTCTGCTGGGGGCATCTCTTCCTCGTTGTCGGCGGCTTCTCCATCCGGCGTGATCTTTTGAAAACCGAATCCGTTCTCCTCCGCCCATTGCTGAACAACGGTCTTCCAGTTGTGAGAATAGTACCGGGTCAGTGTCCCGGCGTAGATGTCGAGTCCCATGATGATGCCTCCTTTTTCTGTTTTCAGCAATAGTTTACACTCATTTCGCAAGTAGGGAAGCTATGATTGCGATGCCGCACACGAACATCATACCCACAGAAAAAACTAAAATTACTTTCTTTAGTTCTCCATTGGCTTTTAAAGCCGTATCTATTGAGCCAGAAAAGGCTGCTAAAACAATAGCTGGAATCAAAAACCACCAACAGATGCTCATATGTCATGCCTCTTTCCAGTTATCTGAATGTACAGCGCTCACTCTTCCTGTCCAGCAGCTCGTTCTCACTTCCGTTAAAACCGACATCTCCTCATTCTCATACCATTTCATACAGTAGGGCAGTGTCGCCCTGCACCAGCTCCAGATGGGAGCGCAACGTTTCCAATCCGTCCCGCACCACCTCGGCGGGGAGGTCCCAGTCCGGTGCGATTCTGGCGGCCAGCTCCGGGATGTCCTGCTCCCGTAGAGCCGTCAGCAGGGCAGACGCCAGCTTCCCCTCCAGTAAGGCGCAGTCCAGGGTGTCCTCAGTCTGGGGGGCGGGGAAACGGACATCCAGGTCCAGTTCGCACTCGCACCAGTCCCATATGGCCATGTAAACCTCGCCGGAGCAGTCACCGTTGGACAGTTCCTGCCGCCAGCCCTCTTTGATTAGATAAAATGATGCGATCTGTGACATCGTGGTTCCTCCGGAACGTCATTCTCTCTCCATAGCCCTTCGGCCCGCATCCGGATCACATAGAACATCCTCACCCAGTGCAGTTCCCGTTCCATGGATTCCTCCATGGTAAGCAGGCGGCGCTTCCCCAGCCTGCGGTCCAGGAGGGCGAAGATGCGGACAAGGGGATTCTCGCTGACGACGCTCTTCTCGATGCTCTGGTTGTCAAAGATGGAAAACGCGTCGTAGAAGACTATCTGATCGAAGGTCCCCTGATCCAGCGCATTGGCATGAGCGAGGTCGATCGCCTCTTTTGCTGAGTCCCGGCCCACCATTGTCGTGGAGCGCAGATGGTTGTACCTTGTCCACAGTTCATCTATGTAGGCGTAGTAGTCGCTCCTCAGTATCTCGACTCCGTCCAGTCTGATGGCGGCCCTGCCGTGGCCGGCGCCGTCGTCGTAACTGGTGGCGTAGTATTGGATGTGTCCGCGGAGAGCAGGACACAGGTAGTCCTTCTCCAGCTTCTTCCTAATCCCACCCCATGTCGTTGTACCGGCCATGTCGTCGCCCCCTTATCCCGATATCTGGCTGCGGTACTCCTTCTCCAGCGCGGTGTACCACCGATTCGGCATGGTTTCCAGACTGGTTTTTCCTTTCCGATCATAAAATGCAAGGAACTTTTCCAGCAACTCAGGAAACAAATTCTTACCGGTATTTGTCAAGTCCTGGTTGATGTAGACCATCCGCAGGATACGGCCCTGCCGGTCCAGAGGGTTCTCTTTCAGCAATTCCTTTTCAAAGCAGAAGCGCAGGAATACCACGTTCTCGTCGTAGAAATCCTCCACCACAGCCGCGCCAATGCTGGTGTATGTTATGTCGTACACCAAACGGCTCCAGTCAAATTTCTCGGTATAGAGCAGTTTCAGCGCCTTCGCCCAGTGCTCCTCCGGGATCACCAGCATCCTGTGCTGGGCGGTGCTGGAATAGCCGCGATAGACGGGTTCCGGCTGTCCAAGCAGCTCGCTCACACTGTCGGCGTAAACGAAGCACAGTTCCTCATCGAACAGGCCGCCGATGAATTTGCCATTGCAGTACAGCATGAAATTCTTGGACTTGGCCGGGGAATAAGAGAGGCTATATTCCTGCGAGTCCAGGCTTTTATGCACCTTGTTCAGAAAGTCTATGGATGTCATGGTCTCACTCCTTATTACAAATCCAACTCGCCATTGCAGAGCATTTGCAGAAAAACTCGAAAAGAAGGGGCAACCTCCGTTGTTTCTTCAAACTCCGGTCCCTCCCCGTGACAATGGTTCCATCTTCTAGACACAGGGCATGGTAGGGATATCCATCCTTCAGTGACAAGCTGATGGGCATCCGCTCCAGCACAGCCCGGTGAGCCGGAAGATCCGTCCCCCGCCCATAGGCGGCGGTGAGCCGGTGCCACGGGACGTCATCGACCTCGGGACGGGCGGCACAGGTTCTGATCTCCTCCGATATGCTGTCGGCATCCTTCATGACCGTGACCCCTGGCCTTCCGCGATGTCCTCTTCCTTTCCCCTATTCCTCATGTCCGGGAACAGATTGTTCATGAATTCCTTGACCTCGTCATCCGGCTGATTATAGTGATCGACCATGATGTACCACGCCCTGAAGGTCCTCCTCTCCATGTCCTCCTCCCTAAGGTAGAGGTCGTAGCATGCCTCCTCGATCTCATCCCAGCCGCCGTTCAGCTTCTTGGCACGGACCTGTTTCTCCACTATGGCGTCCAGCTCCTTCCGGGTACGGCTCGCCGCCCAGGCATGATCCACATCCTCAGCATGGGACTGGTAGAACAGCAGCTTTCCGGTATGGGTCTTCGCCCTGCACTCCGGCGTTCCGCGCAATTCCGCCTGACGGCGGTACTCCTCCAGCTGCTCCGCCGTTCCGTACAGTTCCACCATCCGTTCCCGCACACCGATGAACCAGCTGTAGTCCTCCGCCTCGGTGAAGGGGGCGCAGACCGGCTGCAATGCCTCCACAGGGTCTACCTCGAAGCGGTCGATGAAGTCGAGGTAGTGGGCTCTGATCAGTGGCAGGAAGGTGTCCAGCTTCTCGGTGTCCAGCTGCAGATCCTCTGTCAGCATCCGGAAGAACGAACCGCCTGTCGTCGGCTCTATCCTGAAAGAGTAGAGGGTGTCATCCCCCTGCACGATTACGCAGGAGAAGCCCACCTCCACATTCCCGTGGCCGATCTCGTGGTCTATGTAGTTGTAGTGGCTACGCTGAAACCAGATGTTGTAGGTCGGTCCGTCCCTCATCCTCTTTTTGAAGTCGCCCTTCTTCAGACGCTTCCAGCCTCTCCCCTCCAGGCCGAGTCCGTCCCAGAGGTAGGCAAGCATCTCCTCGAAGATGTCAGATGGGTGTTTCTGTCCGCTCATATCGGGACCTCATGTCTGCTGGTGCTGCATCGAGACCATCCTGCAGTCGGGACAGACCTCTATGTAAAGCGTCCCCTCCATCCCGTCTATCAGGGTGCACCACTGTATCTGCTCCAGGTACCGCATCGGTCTGCCGCAGTCCGGGCATTCCGTGTATTCCCAGTCCTGTACCCAGTTGGCGAATCCGCCCACGGTGTCGACATCGTCGCTTACCCTCCCGTAGAAGAGTGGCACATCCTCCTCCGACAGGGTCAGACGGTTCCCGGACAGACGCTCGTAGTCCTCGGGCCTCAGATAGCAGTCGATGCTGTCGCTGCCGTCGAACAGTTCCGACGGCAGGGGTTCGCTGCCGCCGTCCGTGGTGTACCTGCTGAACGCGGCTCCTTTCAGCAATCCGACGCAGCTGGGGCAGCACGTCGCCGTCAGGATCCCATCGATTCCGAGGAAGCCGAGACGTCCGTCATCGCAATCCATTCTCAGGATGTCGACCATCCTCCCGCCGCAGTGCGGACACACATCGTCCCGCAGGAGCCCGATGCGTACCGGGGATGCATCCGGATCGTCGCCGTCCACCATGGGATGGCACCTTGCGTAGTTGAGCTCCAACCTGCGTCCATCTTCATCGAAGGTCCATCCCCCGCACTGAGCATACACCGACGGGCCGACGAACAGACTGCTCATCCACGGACGAGGATTATTCTCGAGTTCGAGCAGGACCTCCAGCGCCCTGTCGTCACCCTGCATCGCCAGGCACATCATCAGCTGATTGGCCTCCTGGGGGTCCTCGGTTCCCATCAGTGCCGAGATCAAACCGTCCCTGACGTCGTCGGGTGCCCTGTAATAGATCTCGCTGGGATAGAACACGCCTCTGTCCAACGCCGCCCTCTGCATGTCGGGCGCGATGGCGTCATGATACCCGAGCAGCTTCCAGAAATCGGAGAACACCGGATCTCTGAAATCCCCTACGGCCTCGATGTTCTCTGTGACGGACCTCTGCTTTTCCGCTACGGTCTCAGGTGACCACCGTCTCGCATCCTCGCGTTCCCTCTCGGCTCTGCATCTCCAGCAGAGGCCCTCGTATCTCAACGGGGTTCCGCACACAGGACAGCTGTGAGCGGATTCCAGCATGGATCCTTCGTTTCCTTCCGTCATGTCATCGTCCCTCCATCACGCTTCTCGGTGCGGCGTTCCCCCTCCAGGCCGCTCCCGTCAATCCCACCAGAAATACCACACCGTGGATTGCCGCAGCACATCGGCAAGAGCGCCCACCGTTGCATCCTCCGGTCCCTGGTCGACCACATCGGGGCAGAAGCCGTACAGCCCCATCGCCGCATCCATGGCCCTCTCCTCGGGGACGGGGGCCGGGAGCAGGAGCTCCAGCTCGTCATGGCTCATGGCGGCAGGCACCGCGCCGTACTGCTCGAACCAGTATTTGGACGCGGCCATAAGCTCGGGCGTATCGGGGCAATCGTTCCAGTTTCCGAAGGGCAGGTATGCGAAGACCTCCCAGGGGTTCTTCACCGGAATCTTGGCCAGGATGAGCGGGCAGGTCATTTCGTCATCCCAATAGCTGGAGAAGCGGTCGTTGGCATAGCCGCCGGTCATCTCACCCACGGTCTCCTCGTCCCAGTCCTCGTCGTCATCATCGGCTTCCGCTTTGCGTATGCTTATCAGTCCCTCCAGAACCGCCTTGCCGTCCTTGACGGGATCGGAGAGCATCCCATTCCGGTATTCGGCCACCTTGTCAGGGTCGAAGGCATAGCCGTCCTCACCATCGCTGTCCGGATCGGAGTTCATGACCAGGCACTCCCATAGGGTTTCGTCGTCCGCCCTGATGAGCACAGGCACAAAACCCTCATGTCTGCCGTCGCGTTCGGCATAGCTGTAGGCCGCCATGATGGGGTCGTCGTCCTTCATGGAAGGGAAGTATGAGCATTCGCAATCCAGATACCCCATCAGGGCATTGGCCAGCTCAGAGGGTTCCATCGTGTCCGGATCGAATTCCTGATTCTGCCAGTTCTCGAAGCGTTCTTCGATCACCTCCGCCATGTCACGATAATAGGTCTCGTCAAATGGGATGAACAGGTAGGCTTCGTCCTGGATTTCGTCGGAATAGTTGCGTTCCGCCCCTATGACGCCGATGGCGTAGTTGTCGATGTCGCTTGGGAAATATGGGGCGTCACCCCATCCATAGTAGTATGATGCAAAGGCCCGGCCGATCTTGTTGAACATCGGGCCGACCAGCTGCCCGTCCAGCTCATCGCGGATGAACTCCCGAAGGTCCACGCCGGAAGGATCCGTCTTCACCCTTTCCGCCACCTCCCCGTATTCCGCAAGGAACTCTTCGCCCATCAGGTCATGCTCCATGCACCAGCGCAGGTAGATGGCCATGTGGTTGTAGGCGTTGATCTCATCCACGGGAAGGTCCTTCTCCAGAACGGTCTCCAGGCGATAGTAGGCGCAGTCCATTTCCGCAACGCCGCCGAC
Source organism: Methanomassiliicoccaceae archaeon UBA71 (assembly GCA_002504405.1). Classification (GTDB taxonomy): domain Archaea; phylum Thermoplasmatota; class Thermoplasmata; order Methanomassiliicoccales; family Methanomethylophilaceae; genus Methanoprimaticola. Next base: position 36,005 of record DARO01000012.1, on the reverse strand, counting down.
GGCGTCCGTGCCGATCGAGTTGGGACGTGTGCCGTATGTGACGAAACTGATGCCGTCCATCCTGTCCAGCAAGGCGTCCGCGTCATGCTCCATCTTGTATTCCAATTCCTCGCGGTAGAGGGGGATCACCTGATAGAAATTGACGTCCTCGCCGTTCGGCAGTACACAGACATCGCTGCCGTCTTCGGTGTTCTGGGGATTGATCAGCATCGCGGCACACAGTTCCGTCCCCTCTGCGAAGTCCTCCAGGTTGTCCATGGTGTGTCCGAATCCCAGCCAGGTGTCGCTGGCGATGGGCAGGCGGGCCAGTACCTTCAGCAGACGGATGGGCCAGTACCACTGTTCGTCTTTCAGGTCCTCGCCCTTCAGCTTCCAATATCCGGGCAGGGAGATGGCCAGTTCCGCCCGCTCCAGCTTGTATTCGGCCATATCCTCGGGGACATTCATCCGATGGGCACCCATGCCCATGGTGACAAGGGTGTAGTAGTCCTTCTCTTCGGAAGGAGGCACTATGCAGATGTCCACATGGATGTCCGGGGAGCCGAGTTCATGGAACACGTTCTCAAACTTTCCGAAGTACTGTTGGATGTGCTCCTCGATGGCCCTCATCTCCTCCGCCGTGTAGGTTTCGGGGGCGTCCGATTCCTCTTCCCGGGGAACGCTGCTCCCGCCGCCGCCATCGGAGCCTTCTCCAGACGACTCCCAGGAGATCTTCAGCGTCATGCGGTCCTCTGACAGACCGACCCCGGGGCTGCGGGTGATACTGTGCTTGTCATCATCGGTGAAACCGATGGTCTCCCCGTCGTGGAGTTCCACGTCGTTCTCCAGCACGAACGATGCGAGGTCGGCCAGGAAGTCCCTGAGGTCGACCGGTTCGGCATCGGTGCCCAGAACCTCCATCTCATCCTTTCCGAACGCTTCCATTCCGCGGGTGTATGCGTTCATCCCGCCTTCGTCCCTCCACAGGCCGAACCAGATCCAGTTGAATATGGGCAGCTCGCCCTCCTTCATCATGTCGGCAAGCCCCTCATAGAGCCGGGGCTCGAGCACCACGCCTCTGATGTAGACGCCGGTGGCATATCTCTGGAGGCAGCATGAGGCCATTATCTTGGCGTAGAGCTTCCCCTTCTCTATCGCGTCCTCCTCTTTTCCGAACACTGCCACCATGATGTGGGCGCGATGTTCCCTGGCCACTCCGACCGCATCCTCCCACATGTAGTTGTTCTCGGCGTTTGCCTCGGCCTCGCCGTTCGGGATGGGATGTGTAGCCAGGCTGACGGCGGCGACCATGTCGCCAACTTCGAACACCAGGGCGTCGTCGCTCTTGTCCTCGCTTGCATCGTATCCGTCCACGGCGACGTCCCATTTCTCCTTCATGTCCCGTATGAACTGCTCTCTGTCCCATTCTCCCTTGGACAGCAGCACAAAGCCGGTGAAGACTCCCGTGTGGTCGCTCTCGTCCTCGTCCTCCGACTCGGCACGTTTCGCAATCTCCTTCTGGCACTCCCGAATCACCGCCGGGGCGTCCTCGTCCTCCGGATCCAGCTCCGCCCACCTCTGGGCGTATGGAATGGACTTCTCCTCCTGGCCGTGGAGATACTGATACGCATACGCCATCCGCATGTTCCATTCCGCTCTGTCCCGTCCCTCATCACGTACGGACTCCAGCACCTCGATGGCGCGGAGCAGGGCCTTTTCTCCCTTGTAGTTGGGGGTCCCCTCGTTGTGATCGCCCAGGATGGCGTAGTTCTCCAGCGCCCGAGCCAAGGCATAGGTCAGGCGATAGTCCCGCCAATCCTCCGGCACGGCATTCAACGCCTGAATGCAGCGTGTGTACTCGTCCTCCTCATTCCACTTCGTGATCTGGTCGTAGAACGGTTCGGGATCCTTGGGGTCGTAGGGGATGTAGTCCATGCCGGTCAATGTTTCATCCAGCTCCCAGTCCGATGGCTGTTTCAGGGGGACCGTGCCCGCGTCCCGGCGGAAGGTGTGGAAATTGGCCCAGGGGATGTCGCTTTCCTCGAAGAACTCCTTTGCCATCCTGAGCGCCTCCATGATGTCCCACGCGATGAAATCCACATAGCCGCAGTAGAGGCCGGTGGCTCCGCCGGTGATAATGAGAACCTCACGGCCCTCGTCCGTGTCGAACACCTCCTCCAGCCTGTCCCGGAAGTCGAAGATCCTCTGGGCACCCTCGTCCTCCCGCAGGGTATCCAACGGATAGCAGAAGAAGCCCGTCGCCACGCCGTCTGCCTCGAGGTCGTCCACGAAGCCGTCGTCCGCATTCAGATAGCCGTTGATGAGTGCCATACAGCAGGTGGAACCGGCCATAACATCCATCCGCCAGTCGGCGTCCGGGTCCTCGTCGGGCTCCATTTCGTAGCCGAGGTAGCACTCCAGATAGGATTCCGGATCAGTGGAGAGGTCCAGGCCACGCTCCTTCAGAGCATCGGGAAGCTGTTGCATGAGAATGGACGGTTCCGGCTTTGGTGTCTCCAGAACGTCGAAGCCGTGTATGTACCTCATGTGCGGGATCTCACCCAGCACCTGGTCGGTGAGGGTGGTGAGCATCCACCAGACCCGGCCTTCCGCCTCCTTGAGCATAGGCAGCAGCTTTTCACAGTAGGCGGAGATGGTGAAGCTGTTCTCGTCCTGCTCCTCCAGCCAGATCCGCACATCCTCCCCTGTAACCTCGTAGCCGTCATCTGTGCGCAGGCCGATGTTCCGTAGGGGCTGACGGCCAACCAGGATGTTCCAGTGCTCCAGCACCTCCTTGGGGGCGCGCTTCCGGAATTGGACCAGCTCAAACAGCCTGACCTTGTCTCCCTCCGGGGTGAGGACCAGCTCATGCTTCTCACCGTTGAATCCCATTTCCAAGGAGATCTCGTCAAAGACCAGGTTCAGTGATCCCTGCATCTGGGCCACGATCTCCGCGCCGCGTGTGTGATCCTCATCATCGTCCATCATCTGGCGCAGCTCCGCCTCCATCTCGGCGAAGGTCTCCCACCAGTCCTCTGTCCGTTCCCGGAAGCACTCCGAGAATTGAGGCAGAGAAATGCTCTTCTCGCACCCGTCGATCAGCTGCATGGTGTCCTCGTCGTCGGGGCGGGCCTCCAATGCCTTTTCAAAGTAACGAAGAGCCCTGCCCTCCTGATCCAGATAGTAATAGGAATAGCCCATGCGGAAGTTCCAGTAGAAATCGTCCTCGAAGTATTCCTCATGAGGTTTCAAGAGAGCGATGGCCTTTTTGAGCATAGCTCTGCCTTCCGGCGTTCTGTGGTCTGCCTCGTTGTTGTACGCCCTTGCAAGCTGGCTGTCCATTTCCGGAGTGCGATCCTCAATGCCCTCCAGTGCTTCAATGATCTTGTGATGCTCGTTGTTCTCATGCCACTTCTGGCACTGCTGCATAATATCCATATCCGTGTCCTCCTCGTCCTCATCCGGTTCCCAGTCTTTGATCTGCTGGAACACGCCGTTCTCATCCCGTTCGAAGGCGCAGGGGGCGGGCGTATGCAACAGCGGGATAATGTCGGGGTCGTCGTTGCAGATGGTGTTGAGGCCGTAGATCCCGGAGTTGTTGGGGTCGTCCATGTACTCGTCACTCTCATCTCCGGCGGTGAAGCGCCAGCCGCTGTCCCAGTCCCCATCCGACTTCTCCCGGTAGCAGAATCCGACCTTGCAGCCTTCCACCGTGATGCGGTTGGTGGCGATGCAGCCGTTGGCTCCATCCCAGTCGGGGAGCAGATCCTTCATGTCCTCTGCCTTGACATGGAAGCTGCGGTTGCGGCCGGCGGACTCGTACAGCTCCTTCCGAAGCGCCTCCACATCACGTGCCATCTCCATGATATCCTCGTCGCCCATCATTTCGTGGAGATCATAGGACAGAGGGTCCTGGGCGAAATCCGCCAGAGTCCTGTCCATGGCGTTGTGCTCCTCCACCGTGGCAGTGATGCGTATGCGGCGGGAGGGGGTGTTGTACTCATCCAGATCGTGGAGGTCCACACTGCCGCTGACGCTGCACTCCAGCAGGATGGCGGCCAGATCGGTGACCACATCGATGGCGAAGTGGAAGTCCATCTCCACTCCGTCGGAGTGGGTGAACTCCAGATACTCCACTGTCTGGTGGAAGTCCCAGTTCTGTCTGTCCAGTCCGATCTTGGAAAATATCTCGTTCAGAGGGATTTCCTCCTTCCCCTGATCCGCCAGAAACGCGACAAGGTTGAGGCTGTCATCCGAGCCTCCGATGTAGTTGCCCCAGTATTTGTCTATGTACATTTTCACAGCTCCGTCTGATCGTCTTCCTCGTAAGGATGGAACATGCCGTCGTCCCCGCGTACGAAAGCCGTACCGTACGGCAGCATCAGTATCCTCCTGATGTCGGGATCCGAATCGCACACGGACCAGAGACTGCGGAACATTATCCGTCCCTCGTCGGTGTCATCATCGTCATCGGCGAAGAAGCGCCATCCGGAGTCCCATCCCTGATCCTCCCTCTCGGGCTCCCGACGGATGCAGAATCCGATGGGGACGTCCCCTGAGGACACCCTCTCGCTGATGATGCAGTCTCTCGCCCCCTCCCATCCCTCGGGATCCGGACGGCCATCGTCCTCGTAATCGGGTGACACAGAAGGATTGGATTCCAGCCACTGTCCGAAGCGCCCGTCGATGACTCCCATCATGTCGTTGCAGTACCCCTCCGACCAGGGCACCTGGAGGTAGGCGTAGAACATCTCCTCCTCGCTTCCCCACTCCCTTCCCGCGAAGAACCTGTCCGCATAGTCCTTGACATCCCGGAGGTACTCGTAGGGGTTGGAACGGTCGCCCCAGTTGTACCACTGGGTGAACCAGGAACCTATGGGGTTCAGGTGCATGGTGGTCAGTTTCCCATCCAGATCCGGATCGTCACGCACGAATGCGCGCAGGTCGGTGACTTCCCCGGATGCGACCCGGGATACGAGGTCCCGGTGTCTGTCGACGAACCCCCTGTTGACCTTCCCGTTCAGGATGCACCATCTCAGGTAGATGGCCATGTGGTTGTACGCCGCCAGCGCATCCACGTCCAGTCCCAGACGGTCTATGATGCTCTGGTGCTTTCCGGCGGCGTCCATGATGGCATCGTCGTGCTCCATCCTGTCGTAATCGCTGACGATGTTGAGCCTGCACGGGTCTATCACCTCCAGGAGGTCGTCGTTGCTGATGTCCAGCAGCCCTTCCGCTCCGTTCTCGATCTTGTACTCGATCTCCTCCCTGTACAGGGGGATTATCTGGAAGAACTCCACCCGCTCCCCATCGGGAAGGTCGCAGACGTACGAGCCGTCTCCGAACACCCCGGGGCTCAGCAGTATGCATCCGCACAGACTCGTGCTGTCGTCATATGTGCCTTCGTCATCCATCCCTACGGTGTGCCCCCATCCGAGCCAGCATCCGGTGTTAATCGGGAGCCTCGCCACATCCTTCAGCATCCTGATCGGCCAGTACCATCTGCTGTCCTGCAGGGAGTCCTCGTCAAGCCTCCAGTCCCTGGGCAGGTTGATCATGACCTCGGCGCGCCTGCGCGTATCCTCGACACCGTCCGGGATGTCCATCTCGTGGGCACCCATCCCCATTGTGACCAGCGTGTAGTAATCATGGTCCCTCCTCGGAGGTATGACGCATATGTCCACATGGATGTCGGGGGAAACGAGTTCATGGTACACGTTCGGGAAGTCCCCGAAGTGATCCGCTATGTGCCTCTCCACCGCATCCCACTGGGCCTCGTCGTACATCTCCGGGGCTCTGGACAGGGAGTCATCCAGGAACCTCCTGATTTTATTGATCTGATTCCTGGCCTCCTCGCTGTTCGGATCCAGTTCCTTCCATCTCTCCGCATAGTGGAGGGCGTCGCCCTCCCTGCCGTCGAGCATCCACAGGGCGTAGCACATGCGGGAGTTCCAAAGCGGGTCATCCCTGCCCTGTTCCTCCACCGACCCGAGTATCCCGACGGCCTTCTCCAGCATTGCCTGGTCCGGGTCGATGTCGCCTCTGTTTGCGTCGTGGTCGCCGAGAACGGCCAGGTTGCTGTACGCCCATCCAAGGAGAATCGAGAGCCTGTACCCCCGCTGGTCCTCCGGCACGGATTCGATCTCCCTGATGCATTTCGAGTACTCGTTGATCTGAATTAGGAGCTCCGCCTTCTCGCGGACCCTGGCGATGGACCTTCCGAACATGGGATCTCCCCTCAGTCCCACCACATGTACCAAACGGTTGACCGGCGCAGCTCGTCGGCCAGATGTCCCATCGTCCCGTAGGTCTGGTCCATGTCCGGGCACAGTCCGTACTGTTCCAGCGCGACGTCCAGCGACTCGTCCTCCGGAACCGGCTCCGGCAGGATGAACTCCAGCTCGTCATGGCTCATGGCGGCAGGCACCGCGCCATGCCGTTCGAACCAGTGTTTTGCCGCCGCCATCAGCTCCGGTGTGTCGGGACAATCGTTCCAGTTTCCGAAGGGCAGGTATGCGAAGACCTCCCAGGGGTTCCTCACCGGGATCTTGGCAAGGATCATAGGGTCGGTCATCTGCGTCTCGTAGTTCCAGTAGCTGGCCAGGCGGTCGCGTCCCTCCCCTCCTTGAACGCTTCCGATGATCTCCTCATCCCAGTCCATGTCGTCGTCCTCGGCTTCCGACCTGCGCTGTCCTATCAGTGAATCGAGGACCTTCCTGCCGTCCCCGGTCGGGGTCGAGAGTGCGCTTTCGCGGTACTCCGCCACCTTCTCCCGGTCGAACGTGTAGTCCTCGGAACCGTCATTGTCGGGGTCAGAGTTGAGTATCAGGCATTCCCAGAGTATCTCGTCGACCTTCACCAGTACGGGTACGTACCCCTCCCTGACGCCGAGGCGTCTGGCGTATCCGTAGGCGGACATGATGGGGTCGTCATCCCTCATCGACGGGAAGTACAGGCACTCGCAATCCAGATACCCCATCATGGCCTTGGCGAGATCGGAGGGATCCCGGGTGTCGGGGTCGATCATCTGGTTCTTCCAGTTGGCGTAGCGCCGGCCGATGACCTCGGCCATGCCGTCGTAGTACCCCTCGTCGAACGGGATGAACAGGTACGCCTCCGTCTTGAACTCGTCCGAGTTGTAGCGTTCCGGACCGAAGTACCTCAGGGCGTAGTCATCGATGTCGGAGGGGTAGTGGGGGGAGTCCAATTCGCCGCAGTAGTTGTAATAGTATCTGGCGAACCCCCAGCCGTCGCTGTTGAACATGCCCGCATCCATCCTGCCTCCGAGCACATCCCTGATGAAGGGACGCAGGTCGTTCCCCTCCACCTGCCCCCCATGCACCTCCATGAAGTCCTCCCCCATCAGGCCGTGTTCGACGCACCACCTCAGGTAGATCGCCATGTGGTTGTAGGCGGCGATCTCGTCCACGGGAAGGGACTTCTCGCGTATGCTCTCCAGATGGTATTCCGCATCGTCCATCCATATCTCGGCAGCATTGTAGGAGACCTTGAGGGTCATCCCCGGAAGAGCGACGCCCTCGCTGAGGGAGATCGTGTGCCTGTCTTTCTCCGAGAACCCTATGGTCTCCCCGTCCTTCAGGTGCACGTCGCATTCAAGCTGGTATGAGACGATGTTGACCAGGAGGTCCCTGACCTTGTCGGGCTCCGCCTCCGCGTTCAGGACCTCGACCTCCTCCCTTCCGAAGGTCCTCATCCCGTACGTGTATCCCGAGATGCCATCCTCGGTCCTGTACAGTCCGAACCAGATCCAGTTGAATATCGGCAGTTCGTCATCATTCATCATCTCGGCCATGGCCTCGTAGAACCCGGGCTGGAACACCACTCCGCTGGTGTACACGCCCGTGGCGTTCTCCTGGCGGCAGCATGCCGCGAGGATCTTCACGAACAGCTTCCCCCTTTCGATCAGATCGTCGTCGTCCTTCTTCCCGACGAACACCAGGAGATGCGCTCTGTGTTCCTTCGCGATTTCAACCGCTTCGGACCACATGTAGTTGTTCTCGGCGTTGGCTTCCGCCTCCCCGTCGGGGATCGGCCCCTTCATCAGACTGACCGCCGCCACCCTTCCGTCGACCTCGAAGACGAGGGAGTCATCGTCGGATTCGTCATCGTCCTCCTCTGCCTCGATGCCCCACATCTCCCTCAGGTCGCGGATAAGCTGCATCTTGCTCCATGAGGCCCTCGACATGAGAACGAATCCTGCGAACACGCCGGTCTCGTCCTCCTCGCCGCCTTCCTCGCATTCGGAACCGTTCTCTCTGGCCGCGATCTCCTCCAGGCATTCCCTGATCACGCCCTTGGCGTCCTCGTCCTCGGGGTCGAGTTCCGACCATCTCTCTGCGTACGGTATGGCCAGCTCTTCCTGTCCTTCGAGGTACTGGTGTCCGTATGCCATGCGCATGTTCCATTCAGCCCTGTTCTCCCCTTCGTCACGTATGGACTCCAGGATCTCCAGTGAGCGGCGCAGGGCCCTGTCGCTCTTGTAGCCGGGGGTGCCCTCGTCATGGTCCCCGATTATCGCGTAGTTCTGCAGGGCGCGGACCAGGGCGTACTCCGAACGGTAGTCCCTCTGATCCTCCGGTATGGTCTCCAGCACGGCAATGCAACGGGAGTACTCGTCATCCTCATTCCACTTCGCGATCTGGTCGTAGAACGGTTCCGGATCCTCCGGATCGTAGGGGATGTAATCTATGTCATCCAGGTCCAGATCCGCATCCCCGACTCTGTTGTTGGCTATGAGACATGAGGGGACATCCATGGCGAACACGCGGAAGAACGATTCCGAGACGCCTGAACCGGTGAGGAATTCCTGGGCCGCGCTGAGGACCGACGGAATGTCCCAGGCGATGAGGTCCAGATACCCGTAGTACAGTCCGGTGGCACCGCCGATCACTGTGATGGCATCTTCTCCGGCCTTTTCGATCAGAGCTTCTTCGAGGCTGTCGCGGAAGTCGAATATCCTGTCACTCCTGTCATCGCCGTCGAATATGTCGAGGGAATAGGCTATGTACCCGGCTACGGCGCCGTCGGCGTGGAGGATGTCCACACATCCCCTGCCGCCGGAGAAGTAATCGTTGATGATCGGAGGGCAGCAGCTTGACCCGGATATTATGTCGAAGCGCCACGGACCTTCTGATTCCCTGTTGGGTTCCGTCTTGTACACCGTGTATCTTTTCAGGTAGGAATCGGCATCGTTCGTCAGAACTATGCCCATGTCCTCGATGGCCCCGGGCAGGTCGCTCAGCTTGACCGACTGCCCCCCGGGCGGATTGTCGACGACCTCGAAGCTCTCCACGTGCCTCATGTCGGCTATCTCTCCGATGACGCTGTCTACGATAGTGAACAGCATCCACCAGACGTTGTCCTCGTCCTCGATCGAGTCCTGCACCTTGTCGCAGCGGACCCTGAGGGTCACGCGGTCCTCCTCCGTCCTCTCCGCCCAGACGTCCACGTCGTCGCCGCAGACATCCAGGTCGAAGGCGCGCAGATGGAATCCCGGCCTCGGAGGGCGTCCGACCGTTATCTTCCAGTTCTCCAGCACGGATTCCGGGGCATGGTCCCTGAAGTACACGTACTCGAACAGCCTGGCCTTGTCGCCCTGGGCCACGAGGACGAGGTCGTGCTTCCCTTCGTCGATACCGAACTCGAACGCCGGATCGTCCAACGCTATCTCCAGGATGTCCTGGATCCTCCGGATGAGCTCCTCGGAGTAATCGTCCCTCCTGTCGGAGTCCATCATCATGCGGATCTCCGCCTCCTCCTTCGAGAACTCCTCCCAGGCCCTGGCGACCCTGGTCCTGAAGGTCATCTCGAACATGGGCAGTGCCATGCACTCCCTGCATGAGTCGATGAGGGTCTGGATCTCCTCCCTGGTGTTGTACTTTGGATCGTCCCCGGGGTGGAGTTCCAGCGCCTTCTCGAAGTGCGGGAGGGCCTCCCCCTCCCTCTCCAGGAAGATGAGGGCGTATCCCATGCGGAAGTTCCAGCTGTAGTCGTCGGATAGCTCTGTTTCGTGCGATTCCATGAGTCTGAGGGCCTTTTTGAGTAGCCTCCTGCCCTTGATTTCGCCGGAGTCCCCCAGGTTGTTGTAGGCCCTGGCGAGTTCCATGTCGATGTCGGTCGTGCGTTCCTCCTCGGGGATCGCCTCGAGGGCCTCCACGATCTTCTCGTACTCCTCTGCCTCATGCCATGCTTCGCAGCGGTCCAGCAGTTCGCTGTAATCCATCCTTTCACCCTCCTTGTTAAAGACTCTAAATTAAATCTGACTTTATCTCACTCTCTTTCCCATGACAAGGGATACCAGCGTATCGAGCTGTATGTCCGTGGTATCGTCGGACGCCTCCGGATATGTCAGAACGAGGGAGTTCTCGTCGGCCATCCTGGTCGTCAGCACCGACATGACGAGGTTGCAGAACACCCTGGGATCCAGACTGGATGCAGGAACGCCGACGGTGTACAGGATGTCCGAGAACAGGACTATGACGTCGTTACGGAACCTCATCAGATCCTCTTCCGTCATCTGGCTCCTCAGGTACGCCTGGTCGTCCATGCTCAGGACATAGTACCTTCCGGAGATCACCTCCCTGAAGGTCTCTCTCATGCCGCTCTCCGCCCCGTACTCCCAGACGTTACCACGGAACAGATCTCTGATCCGCATCATCTCCCTCTCGGCTATGGAGACCGCCAGGTGAGATTTCGACGGGAAGAACGAGTAGAAGAATGTTTTCGATATGCCCAAAGGGGCGTAGATCTCATCGATGTTCGTGTCGCGGATGCCCTTCTCGGAGAACAGGGCCATAGCTCTGTCCATGAGTCCCACGCGGATAATTTCGCGTTCCTCCTCGGAGTAGGCCTTCCTCGACATGAGTATGATATCGCTTCAAACATTTAAAGACATTACTTTTTTTTTGTCTTTAACTTGGATGTCAGCCCTGATGAGTGTCGGTCATATCTGATATCATGTCCATCGATGGAGGTTAGCGTTTCTCGTGTTCGTGATGAATGTGGTGGAATTCTCTACGTCGCGAACAGTCTTCACTGGGGGTTGTCCCTGTAATGATTCATGAGTGCATCCGCATCCGGATCGATGTAGACATCGCCCTCTTCGCTCATCCCCGGCCTGATCTCATCGAGTATGGTGCTGATCGCATCCAGGTGCTCGGCGATGCGTCTTCCCTGGTCCGATAGGGAGTAGATCGTCTCTCTCCTGTAACCCTCCTCGACTTCGAGCAAGTTGTAAGCGAGAAGCTCGTCAATACGGCGGTTCTTCGTGGTCAGGTTGCGCCCCTCGGTGGACATGATCTCGGTCTTGTTCTTCCTCGGATGATGCAGCAGGTATCTCAGAACGAACATGGAGCAGCTGCGTTCCAGGAGCTCCAGGTCATCGATCTCCGGTTCCCTCATATCCACTGAATCCCCGTACGGATATTTAACCAATAATAACATTCTTTGTGAATATCCAATTTGGTAATTATTAAATATCACACAGCTGATCCGTATTCAGGCGTCGGCTTCCGGCGGACGCGGAAACACCTTTGCCGCCCGGCCATGAGGCGGGAGCGGCGGGAGGATCGTATGGAGAGCTACAGAAGCAGCAATAGGAGAATCGCAGAGCGCGGAGGGGCGTCCCGCACCGATGCCGTCGAGACGACGGCGGGAACGGACCTCGGAACAGGCATCGGAGCACACACAGAGAACAGAATGAGAATCGACAAGGGCCTCGGAGCCGGGAGGATGATATGACAAGGAACCAGTTCCTCACCGACGCCAACGCTTATCTCGAGGCCATATCACCGAATTATGCGAAATCGACCATGGACGAGAAGTCCAGGAAGCTCCGCTACTACGCCAGGGTGTTCTACACCCTCCATCTGGATGGGAGGTTCAGGACCAATGCGCCGTCGAAGCTGACGGCGGACGACCTTCACACTTACGTAACGTTCAGGCGCTCCCGCGGGGTCAAGGACTCCACCATCGCCAAGGACCTGTCGATCATCGGCATGTTCCTCAGGTGGAAGGGCAACGACGCGAAGGAGATCTACGATGTGCAGTACGGAAACCGCAAGCCCCACGCGTACAACGGGAAGCTGGACCCACTGTCGGACGACGTCATCGAAAGGGTGTACGCCCTGGCGAGGGAAACCGACAGCTGGCAGGTCCTGGAGGGCTGCGTGGCCATCATCCTCGGATGCGCGGCAGGTCTGAGGCCGCAGGAGTCCAGGCAGCTGTACGCCAGCGACGTCCACCTGATGGGTGACAAGTCCACGATATTCGTGCAGCACGTCAAGGGGGAGGGGACGTGGGGCCGCAGGCGCTCCGTCCCCGTCATGGACGGCGTCGAGGACGTCCTGGAGAGGTACCTCAGTATGAGGGCGGAGAAGCTCAGGTCCTTCGGGATCGAATCGGATGCCATGTTCCCCTCGTTCAGGAGCGACAGGGAGTTCATGCGCCAGCAGTCCTTCGGGCGCCTGAAGGAGAGGGTCGAGGGGATCCTCGGGGTGAGGTTCGAGCTCAGGGACGGCCGCCGCGCATACGGGCAGAGGATGCTCAACGCCGGCTACCCAATCGAGCTGGTCTCCAAGTCGATGGGGCACGCGTCGATAGAGACCACCCAGAAGTTCTACGCCGACTACCAGGAGCGCAACGTCCTGGACCGCATATTCCAGATGAAGAACGACCAGAAGATCGGTACGAAGACATGACCGCATGACACATCCGTCGGGGAACGGAACCACTCGGTGCGGGTCCACCGGAACCGTCGGGACCACACCGAGTGGGCCCGACGGGAATCAAACAATCGGAATGCACACTGAATAAGGGAGTCCTAAAAACATGCTGGCTGAGGGGATGAGTGGGCCCGCCCGGATTTGAACCGGAGTCAATGGCTCCCGAAGCCACAAGGATACCAAGCTACCCCACGGGCCCACGGGACTCGTGAAACACTCCTCTAATAAAGATTTTCGCCTAGGCGTCTTCCCGACATCATTAATATCGAGAACCGCCCTGGCCGGGACATGACAACGATGATCGCCTATGACGGCAGGGAGAACACCCGCAGAGCGCTGGAGTACGCGATATCGCATTCGGTCACATACGGCGACAGGCTTTACATCGTGTCCGTGATCCCGAAGAGCTCCTCGTCCCCGGAGGAGATCTCCCGCGTCCGTGCATACATGGACGAGGCACTGGAGAAAGCCAGGGGGAGGGGCGTCGATGCCCAGGCCCTGATCGAGTCCGGATCACCAGAGAAGGATCTCCTCGAGGCGGCGAACCGTTTCTCATGCGATACGATAGTGGTCGGGAGGTCCAGCAAGACCTCTTTCGACAGGGTCATCATGGGCAGCGTGTCGAACCACATAGTGGCCAACGCCAAGTGCAACGTCATCGTCGTTCAGTGAGGGAGCCCCAGCGATTTCACGAGCGCCCTGATCACCTTGTCGGGAGCAGGCGGGCATCCCGGTATGTACAGGTTAGGTTCCAGCACCGGCGATATCCCCTTCGAGGCGACGTCCCCCTTCACGAACATCCCGCCCGATATGGCGCATGTCCCGGAGGCTATCACGATCTTCGGCGAGGGGACCGCCTCGTACGTCCTCTCCGCGGCCTCCCTCATGTTGTTCACCATGGGGCCCGTGACGATCAGACCGTCGGCATGGCGGGGCGATGCCACCACCTTGATCCCGAACCTGTGCATGTCGTAGAACTGGTTGGACATGGCGTTCAGGTCCACCTCGCAGGCGTTGCAGGAGCCGGTATCCAGCTCCCTGAGGGCGATGGACCTTCCGAACATCCTGCGCGTCATCTCGTCGAGGGGGCGCTCCAAGGACGCGGGATCCGAACCGGGGCCGACGACGAGCTCTTCGCGCGTCAGCGCGTAGTCCGGTGCGGGAACCTCCTCGATGGCGCCGTTGGCGCACACCATGGCGCAGTCCATGCAGAATATGCACTTGCCCAGGTCGACCCTCCATCCATCATCGATGGCTATGGCACCCGTGGGGCAGTTGTCCGCGCACCTGCCGCATCCGCGGCAGTCGCCCACAGCCATGGGCATGGAGTCCCTGCGCCCCATCATCTCCTCCGACGACTCAGTGTTCCTCCCTTTGGAGGCCATGTTAGACAAGCAGATACCGAACATGAGATCCCTCACAGGTCGTTGCCGCTGTACGACAGCCCGAAGCTCTTGTTGATAAGCGGGAAGTCGGGGACCACGTTCCCCGGCACCGCATGGCACATTCCGAACCAATTCACGAAGGAGGGGTCCCTCACGCTGTACCTCCAGATGTGGCCGTCCCTCACGATGGCGGAGTGTACCAGCTCGCCCCGTGGCGCCTCCACCGCGGAGCAGTGGAACCCGTCCCTCGGCCTGACGGGGATGCGGGTCTCCCCCGGCTCCATCCACTCTATGCACTGATGCACGAGGCTGATGGACTCGGATATCTCGCCGAACCTCACGGCGGTCCTGGCGTGAACGTCCCCCCGGGATGCGGTGACCAGGCTCATGCCCAGCTCTCCGTAGCGCTCATAGGGAATGTCCTTCCTGACATCGGATTCGATCCCGCTGGCGCGGGCGATCGGGCCCACGGCCCCTATGAGCTCCGCCTTCTCCCGGGTCAGGGTGCCGGTCGTCTCCATCCTGTCGAGGAGGGCGGGGCTGTCCATCATTATGCCCTCCAGCTCATCCACCTCGAACTTGAGGTGGATGAGGAAGTCGTCCAGCTCCCGCAGCCTCTGGTCGTTGATGTCCCTGCGCACACCTCCCGGGACGACGCAGTTCATGAGCTGCCTGTGGCGGGTCAGCCCAGCGTTCATGCGCATGACCTTTTCCTGGAGCCCGCATCCGATGGCGGAAGGCACGTTGAACGCGGTGTCGGTGCAGACGCCTGCCACCGCGCCAATGTGGTTGTACAGCCTCTCCATCTCCGCGATCAGGGTCCTGATGCATGCGGCCCTGCGGGGTATGCACGACCCGGAATCCATGATCTCCGAGTACGCAATGCAGTTGGCCACGCAGGTGTCCCCGGAGATCCTCTCTACGAGCCTCGACATGTCGCGGGTAACGGGCACCTCCATCAGCTTCTCGATGCCCCTGTGGGTGTATCCCAGGGACGGGTTCAGCTCGATCACGGGCTCCCCCGCGACGCTGAACCTGAAGTGCCCCGGCTCTATTATCCCGGCGTGCACCGGGCCAACCGGGATCTCGAAGACGTCGTCCCCTCCGGTCATGTTGTGGGGGATGGGTATGCGCTCCTCCCCGGACCTGTCGTACGATGCCTTCTGAAGCGGGTGCCCCCGCCCCTTCCTGCGGTATACGATCGGGTCCAGTTCAATGCCGAACGACATCCCGCTCATCTCCGACATGCGCCTCTCGAATGGCAACGCGGAGGGTATCAGGTCCGAGATGTCCGCTGCCACGTCCCCGGAGGAGTACCATAGGCGCACGACCTCCGCCCCCTTCCTGAACAGGGCGTTCACCGTCCTGGACCCTCCCCAGGGCTCGTCGGCGAACATGTCCATCAGGCGGAAGCCGTCCCTGCGGAGGGCGGACGCCTCGTCGCGGAATGTCTCCGGCTCTGTCTCCATCTCATTAATCATGATGATACCCCCAATATGCATCCGGCAGCGTCCCTCAGCCAGTCCGCCACGGCATCGGGCATGAAAAGCCCCAGCAGCAGGGTGGCGGCGAACAGGATCGCGACCGGGAGGCATCTGGATGCCCTGTGTCCGAGTTCCACGTCCTTCCCGGGTTCGCCCGTGAGCATCGGGAACACGTTCCTGACGAACCCTGCGAACACGATGGCCAGCAACACCGCCATAAGCGCGGCGGCCCATGCCATCCCGGAACCGAGGGCACCCATCAGCAGCCCCAGCTCCCCGGCGAACACCAGGAACGGGGGGCAGCCGACTATCGCCAGCGTTCCCGCCGCCATCATCGCCCCCGTGAACGGCAGCGCCTTGGATACCCCCCTGATCTCGGACATGGTGCGGGTGCCGTATGCCTGGATGATGTCCCCCGCGGAGAAGAACAGGATCGGCTTGGTGATGGAGTGGGCGACGAGCTGGACCATGGCCGCGAAGAGTGCCGCGGGGGTCCCTATCCCTATGCCGATGGCGATCAGCCCCATGTTCTCTATGCTGGAATACGCCAGCATCCTCTTCATGTCCCTGGCCGAGACTATGAAGAACGCCGCCGTGCCCAGCGACAGGAACCCGAACGCAAGCATGAGGGTGGACGCGAAACCGGGGTTGACGATCTCCGAGACGCCGTACATCCTCAGGATCCCGTACATGGCGCAGTTCAGAAGAACGGCCGAGAGCAGCCCGCTGACCGGGCTGGGTGCGCGGCTGTGCGCATCCGGCAGCCATGTGTGCATCGGCACGAAACCGACCTTGGTCCCGAATCCGACGATCACCAGGACCATGGCCATCTTCATCATGACCGGGTCCAGTTCAGCCGCGTGTGCCATCAGGACCGGCCAGTCGAGGGCCTCCCCGGAATCCACGACGCCTACCGCGGCGGCGTACGTCAGGGTGAGCCCGAAGAGCGCGATAGTGATGCCCACGGAGCACAGGATGATGTACTTCCACGCGGCCTCCGTGGACTCCTCCCTGCTGTAGAACCCCACCAGGAAGGTGGACACCAGCGTGGTGGCACCTACGCCCAGCCAGACCACGGCCATGGATCTGACGGAGAACGTCAGCATCATGACCGACACGAACACGATGAGCAGCGGGTAGTAGTGGCTATGCTCCCTGTGGGTGATCTCCCCCTCCTCCAGGTCCGCCGTTATGTAGGCGCCGGAGTAGATCGAGGCCATCAGCCCCACGAAGGCCACCAGCAGCATGAACACCGCCGACAGCCCGTCCATGTAGAACACGCCGTCGTCCACGACCCCGCCCTCGATGGCGGGCATGCACGCGCCGACGGCTAGGACCAGCAGGACGAGTATGCAGGCGGGGGTAACGATCTTCACAGCCGGCGACCTCCTGACGGCTATGCAGAGTAGGCACGCCGCCACCATCGCGGCAACCAGGACGGTCATGGGGATCATTCCCTCAGCCTCCTCAGGAACGTCGTGTCCACGGAGTTGAACGACCTGTTGATCCTGTAGGCGAATATCCCTATGATGATCACCGCCACCATGACGTCGAAGAACGCGGCGAGCTCCACCATCAGCGGCATGCCGTGGGACAGGGCGATCGCCCCGAGGAACAGACCGTTCTCCATCATCAGGAGCCCGACCGTCTCGGATATGGCCATCCTCCTGGTGCACATCATAAGCAGCCCTATCAGGATCATGGACATCGAGAGGGCGAGGCAGTTCCTCTCCGCGGCCTCCATGGTGACTATGAGCGGTTCGGTGATGTAGTACGACAGTATGATGACGATTCCGCATGCGATCATGGACCCTGGGATCCCTATGCTCAGGTCGACCTCCTTCCCGCTGCCGATCTTGCTCATTATGTAGATCAGCAGGCGGGGCATGACGACGACCTTCAGGGCGACGGTGAGGGCGCACATGATGTAGATGTGTGTCGTGCCGGTGGAGTACCCGACCACGAATGCCACGGCCGCCAGGAACACGGACTGCAGCGAGAACAGCGTTATCAGCGGCCTCATGCGGGTAGTGGCCATGGCCAGGACGGACGTAAGCAGCATCAGGACGGCGAAGAGGTCAATCAGGTTTCCGGAGATCAGCTGGTCCATTTCTATCGCCTCAGAGGATGTACAGGGAGATCATCGCTATCAGGGACAGCGTGAAAGACACGGTCAGCAGGTTGGGCGTCTTGAACAGCCTCGATTTGCACAGCACCGACTCCACCACGGCGACGGCCAGGGCTATCAGGAGCATCTTGCAGGCGATGACGGCCGCCGACAGGGCGAGGGCGGCGGCATCGGGCTCGGTGGCTATCCCCCACGGGAAGAACAGCGAGCCCAGCAGGGCCATGAACAGGGTGAGCCTCATCATCGAGGAGAGCTCCATCATGGCCAGCCCGCGACCGGAGTACTCCAGGAGCATGGCCTCATGGACCATCGTGAGCTCCAGGTGGGTGGTGGGGTTGTCGAAGGGTATCCTGGCGTTCTCAGCCAGGAGGGTGATCATGAACGAGCACCCGGCCAGCACCAGGGCGGGGCCCACGGCCGCGATGCCCATGGACACCACGGCGTCCGAGATGTCCCCCATGTCGGTTCCTGCCCCGGTGAGTACGGCCATCGTGGCGATGGACAGGAGGAGGGCGGGCTCGATGAGGACGGACATCATCATCTCCCTGCTGCTCCCCATGCCGCCGAAGGTCGACCCTCCCTCCAGTCCTCCAAGGACCATCGCGAACCTGTACATGGTGAACATGTACACCACGGTGATCAGGCCGCCGTAGGGGGCAAGCACCCCGGTGTAGATGAACGGGGTCATCATCGCCAGTATCAGCATCGATGCCATGCATATGTACGGCACGGCGCGGAACAGCCAGGAGCAGCTGCGGGACACCGCGGAGTCCTTCCTGAACAGCTTGGCCAGGTCGCGATACGGCTGGATCACGCTGGCCCCGGGACGGTTCTGCATCATGGCCTTGAGCTTCGACACCGTCCCGCTGACGAGCGGGGCGATGGCGACGAGGACGGCGGCCTGGACCATGCATACGACGGTCTCGATCATAGGAGCCTCACCGCCAGGAGGGCCGCCATCAGGGTCACCAGGATGTAGGCCAGGTACGATTGTATGTTGCCGGTCTGGAGCCTGGTGACCTGGTTGGACACGAAGGAAACCAGCCTCCCGGCGGGTGTGTAGATGTATTTGATGAAGGGCTCCTGGAACCTGACGCTGTAGCGGTGGTTCTCCACCTTCGAGCTGTCGCCGATGAACGGGTGGAACACCTTCACGACCGGCTGCGAGAACCCCTCCGAGGAGTACTGCATCCGCTCGTCCAGGGTGCCTCCGCATCCCCAGGTGTCCGTCGCTTCCCTGCTCTTCCTGCGCACATGCGTGAAGGCCAGCAGGACGGCCATGCACCCGAACACCATCAGTCCCAGCGTGAGGGGCTCCAGGCTGCCGGACAGGCCGTCCGAGTACGAGGCGTCGATGCCTGCGGCGGCGGATGCGCCCCCGGACAGGGCACCCAGCAGGGGGTAGGACAGCATGCCCATGGCCACGCACAGCGCTGCCAGGACGACAAGCGGCGCGAGCGACCCCTTCCTGAGGGGCCTCGGCTCCGCCGCGCCGGGGGACCTCGGGCGTCCGAGGAACATGAACCCGTAGAGCCTGGCGTAGGATGTGGCCACGACCATGCCGCACACACCCATCATGGCGACCAGGAGGGGCATGACGACCCTCAGGTCAGAGGCCAGGGCCTCGGTGCCCACCAGGGACTGGAGCATGAGCCATTCGCTGATGAACCCGTTCATGGGCGGCACCGCCGCCAGGGACGCGACGCCTATTATAGCGACGGCGGACAGCCCTGGGAGCACGCATCCGAGACCACCGAGCCTGTCGATCTTCCTCTCCCCGGTGACGTCCTCCACGGAGTCCACCGCGAGCATCATCAGGGACTTGAAGACCGAGTGGTTGAGGGTGTGGAGCAGGGCGGCGGTCAGGACCAGGGCCTCCAGGCCGTAGAGCCCGTCCGAGAAGATCAGACCCAGCGACAGGCACATGGTGACCAGCGCCATGTTCTCCATGCTCGAGTAGGAGAGGATCCTCTTGGGCTCGGTCTGGACCATCGATTCGAAGGCACCCCAGAGCGCGGTCACGGCGGACAGGAGGCAGAGGACAGCGCCGCACGCCACCGATGCCCCGGACGTACCGACGTACTCGAAGACGGCCCTGAACAGCATGAGGACCGCGGCGTTCGAGCACACCGTGGTCAGGAGGGCGGTCGTGTGGGTGGGGGAGTCGGCGTAGACGTCCGGCATCCACCCGTGGAACGGGACGGTCCCCAGCTTCGTGCCGAACCCGATGAACAGGAGGACGGTGATCGCGGCCGCGGCGGTCGGTCCGACCGCGGCTCCGATGCCGTGCCAGTCGGCCAGGTCCCCGCTCCCCGAGACCGTCCACATGTATCCGTAGACCGCCATCAGGACCAGCCCCCCTATATGGGTGATCGCGAAGAACCTCCAGCGGGGCGTGTCGCTCCTGTTGTTGCAGGCAAGCAGGAACGTCACCATGGACACGGCCTCCCAGGCCATCAGGAGAAGGATGGCGGTGGAGGCGCACATGCACAGCGTGCACGACACGAAGAGGGCGCACACCAGCGCCATGTACGCCGGCGTGTAGCCGTGGCCGGAGTGCGACATGTGGACGACGACCATCAGGAAGACCGCCGACGAGAAGGATATGAAGACGGCGCCCAGCTGGTCCACGGCCACCGCGTAGCCGCCGAGGGCCGATGACAGCGGGAAGGCCGCAGAGAAGTCGGAGATCGCCATCCAGAGCGGATAGCAGAGGATCCCGGCGATGCATGAGACCGAGCAGAGCGCGCCCGGGAGCCTAGCCCACCTCTCCCCGCGCAGGGGCGCAGCCGCGATGCCGAAGGTCGCTGGCAGTAGCAGCAGGAGCATGTACGCTGTCACGAGTAGGGCTTCGTCACCGGGGGTCATTCGAACATCCGGGGACCGCCTAGGCGGAACCTACCTTAAGCCTTTGTATCGGATCGGATTCCGGCTCTGTCGCTCGACGCTCCGTCATCCAAGCTTCCACCGTTCCTTCCGGATCCCGGAATGGCACCGTCCGGCCTCATGCCCCTGAGGTCACGGAATGGATCCATGAAGATGTAGCGCATCGAACGGGTTCTTCGCCCTGTGCTTCACCAGGTATCTATCTACTTTGAATTCAGGATAATCCGTTTTATTGTGGTAATCGGATGGTACAAAACGAAGTTCGGAATCTACTGTATATAAAGGATCCTTAATTTGTTACAATTTAATGTAACAATCCTTTGAAACAATCGGATCGATGCATCAAAGATGTTGGAGGGGGCCGTGCCCCCTCGTTGTGATGTTTACTCTATCATCCTTCTCAGGACGTACTGGAGGATGCCGCCGTTGGCGATGTAGTCCACCTCTGCGGGGACGTCCACCCTGCACAGGGTGTCGAACTCCAGCTTCTTGCCGTCCCTGTAGGCGGTGACCCTGACGGTGCACTTGGGCTCCAGGTCCTCCAGGTCTATGTCGAAGGTCTCGGTTCCGTTCAGGCCGAGGGTCTCCGCTGTCTGCCCGGGGAGGAACTGCAGGGGCACGATGCCCATTCCCACAAGGTTGGACCTGTGGATCCTCTCGAAGGACTCGGCGATGACCGCCCTCACTCCGAGGAGGAGGGGGCCCTTGGCGGCCCAGTCCCTGCTGGACCCGGTGCCGTACTCCTTGCCGGCGAGTATGACGAGGGGGGTCATGTCCTCCTCGTACCTCCTGGAGGTCTCGAAGATGGTGTCGACGGTGCCGTCGGGGTGGTAGACGGAGCAGCTGCCCTCGCTGCCGGGGACCAGCATGTTCCTGAGCCTCACGTTGGCGAACGTCCCCCTGACCATCACCTCGTGGTTGGCCCTGCGGGAGCCGTAGGAGTTGAAGTCCTTGGGCTCGACGCCCTTGGACATCAGGTACCTTCCCGCGTCGGTGTCCTTCGAGAACGCCCCGGCGGGGGAGATGTGGTCGGTGGTGATCGAGTCGCCGAGCTTGGCGAGGCACCTGGCGCGGGAGATGCTCCTGATCTCCGGCTCCTCGAAGATGTCGTCGAAGAACGGGGGGTTCCTGATGTAGGTGGACCCCTCGTCCCACTGGAACAGCGGGGAGTCCTCGCAGGGGACGGCGTCCCACCTGGCGGACCCCTTGAAGATGTCCCTGTACTTCGACTGGAAGGTGGAGCGGGTGACGTACTCCTCGGTGAGCTTGCGGACCTCGGCGTCGGAGGGCCAGATGTCCTTCAGGAACACCTCTCTCCCGTCCTCGGTCACGGCCAGGGGCTCGCTGTACATGTCTATGTCCACGCGGCCGGCTATGGCGAATGCCACCACGAGGGGAGGGGATGCGAGGTAATTGGCCTTGACGAGGGGGTGGATCCTGCCCTCGAAGTTCCTGTTGCTGGACGCTATGGCCGCGACTGTGAGGTCGTTTGCCCTGATGGCGTTGGAGACCTCGTCGGACAGCGGCCCGGAGTTCCCTATGCATGTCATGCACCCGTAGCCGCAGACCTGGAAGCCCAGCTGCTCGAGGTAGACCAGCAGGCCGGAGTTCTGGAGGTACTGGGTGACGACCTTGGATCCCGGGGCGAGGGACGTCTTGACGTAGTCCTTCGGCTTGAGTCCGAGGGCGGCGGCCTTCTTGGCCACCAGCCCGGCGGCGATCATGACCGAGGGGTTGGCGGTGTTGGTGCAGGATGTGATGGATGCGATGACCAGCGATCCGTCGCCGAGCTGCCCGGCGACGGGCTTCCTCTGCTCCTTGACGCCCAGCTGCTCCAGGGACTCGGAGAACTTCGGCTTCATGTCCTTGAGAGGGATCAGGTCCTGGGGCCTCTTGTGGCCCGCCAGGCAGGGCTCGACGGTGGACATGTCCAGCTCCAGGACGTCGGTGTACTCCGGGTCGGACTCGTACCAGAGGCCCTGCTCCCTGCAGTACCTCTCCACGGTGTCGATGTGCTCCTCGGACCTGCCGGTGAGGCGGAGGTACTCGATCGTCTTCTCATCCACGGGACAGAACCCGGTGGTGGCGCCGTATTCGGGGCCCATGTTGGCCAGGGTGGAGCGGTCCGCCAGGTCGAGGTTCCTGTACCCCTCGCCGAAGTACTCCACGAACTTCCCGACGACGCCCTTCTTCCTGAGCATGTGGACCACGGTGAGCACGAGGTCGGTGGCGTTGACGCCCTCCCTCAGCTTACCCGTGAGCTTGAAGCCGACGACGTCGGGCAGCTTCATGTAGCTGGGCTGGCCGACCATCGCGGCCTCGGCCTCGATACCGCCCACCCCCCATCCGAGGACCCCGAGGCCGTCGATCTGGGTCGTGTGGGAGTCGGTCCCGAAGCATGAGTCCGGGTACGCGACCCTCCTCCCGTCGACGTCCTTGACGTGGACCAGCGGGGACAGGTACTCCAGGTTGACCTGGTGGCATATCCCGTTGCCCGGGGGGACGGCGCGGAAGTTCTTCAGGGACTTCTGGGCCCACTTGAAGAGGGCGTACCTCTCCTTGTTGCGCTGGAAGTCCAGCTCCTCGTTGAGCTCCTGGGCGTCGTCGCGGCCGGCGTAGTCGGTGTTGACGGAGTGGTCGATGACGAGGTCCACGGGCATCAGGGGGTTGATGAGCTCGGGGTCCTTGCCGATGGCGGCCACGGCGTTCCTCATGGACGCCAGGTCGGTGACGACGGCTCCGCCGGTGAGGTCCTGGAGGAGCACCCTGGCGGGGATCCAGGGGATGTCGCGGTCGGTGTTCTCCTCCGGGTTCCAGGATGCGGCGGTGATGACGTCCTCGTCGGTGATGGTGGAGCCGTCGCGCTGCCTGAGCATGCCCTCGATGAGTATCTTGACGGAGTAGGGAATCTTGGAGAGGTCTTTGATTATGCCTTTTGCTTCCAGCTCGCGGAGGCTGTAGATCGTGATGTCGCCCTCTTTGGTCGAGAGGGTTTTGGTGCAAGGTCCGACTTCGGTCATGAGCGGATTCTCCTGATTCATCAGGTTAATCGCGTATCTTATAAGGGTTTGTCGAGAGGGCGGGACCGGACGGTGCCTCCGGGGTTTCCGAAGCGCGGGTCGGACCGCGAAACGTGCATGCACGGTGCACGATTCAAATCGTCATATGCCGATGGTTGAAACATCAATGCAATGCATTGAAAAAGGAGTATGTTGTATTGCATGTAATGGCTAAAGCAGTGAACGTCAGCATACGCATCGATAAGGATGTGAAAAAGGAGAGCGAGGAGCTGTTCGGGGAACTGGGATTGACCCTGTCTGCCGCGGTCAATGTTTTCCTGAGGCAGGCCCTGCGCCACGGGGGGCTGCCGTTCGAGGTGAGGGTGGATGTCCCGAACGCGACGACAGCGGCCGCGATAGAGGAGTCGGAGAGGCTGCTGAACGATCCTAACGCCAGACGCTATACGGCGGAGGAGCTCATCAGAGAGTTGGATTCATGAGTTTGAATATAATGGCCACAAGCCAATTCAGGAGAGATTACAGACTGTTGAAGAAAAGGGGTATGACATGTCCCTCCTCAACGAGGTTCTCTTCATGCTTGCGGATGGGAAGAGGCTTCCTGCGAAGCACTCGGATTATCAGCTCAAGGGGGAGCTCAAGCACTACAGGGAATGCCATGTCGCTCTGGACTGGCTGCTTGTCTACAGAATCGACGGAGGGGATCTGGTGCTGGTGCTTTCCCGCACAGGTACGCATGACGATCTGTTCGGTCATTCCTGATACGATCCGGTACAGCGCGGAACATCTGTCCCGCTCTCGTCTGCGCGGAGGCATTATCGAACAAGAGACCGGGCTCAGGAATCTCCTCGAGCGCTTTCTCAATGTCGCTATCGGAAATCGATCCTCTGGCTCGTACGGTGTCTGAGTCGCAATTTGTAAAAAACTGATGTTTTAATACATATTTTTACAGTAAAAACTGTGAAAATATTGATATAATTTACAAACGTATGTTCATGCATGTGGCGCAGGGCATTCGGGGATCTCGTGGCATGGAAAGACAGCGAACGCAGGATGCCACTGCTTCTTCGCGGTGTCCGTCAGTGCGGGAAGACATACCTTCTGAAGAGTTTCGGTGCGGAGTGCTACGAGAACACGGTGTATGTGAATTTCGAATCCGAGAAGGGCCTCCGTGCTCTGTTCGACAAGGATCTCGACCCCCGCAGGATCATCGCGGACCTGTCATCAATCAAGAGGGTTCGGATAGAGGAGGGCAGGACGCTGATGATATTCGACGAGATACAGGCGTGTCCGGAGGCGATCACCTCACTCAAATACTTCTGCGAGGAAGCTCCCGGATACCATTTGGCAGCGGCGGGGTCTCTCCTGGGTGTCGCCCTTTCCAGGAAGGGTTCCTTCCCGGTGGGGAAGGTGGACATGATGACGCTGAGGCCGATGGATTTCGAGGAGTTCCTGGTCGCCGACGGACTTGGCAATCTCAGGGACCGTGTCAAGGAGGCCGGCCCCTTCGACGTGTCGCAGCCGGTACTCGACGAGCTCGAGTCGGAGTACCGGCGCTATCTTTTCGTCGGCGGGATGCCCCGTGCGGTCGATGCATGGGTGCGGGACAGGAACGAGGGATCCGTCATCGAGGAACAGGAACGCATCCTGATGTCTTACGACTCCGATTTCCTCAAGCATGTGCCGTATGACGACGGGCCCAAGGTCAGCAGGGTATGGGAGTCGGTGCCGCAGCAGCTGGCAGCCGAGAACAGCAGATTCTTCTACAGCCATGTCAGGGGGAGCGTCAGGGCGTCGGATCTGGAGGACGCGGTGCAATGGCTCACGGATGCGGGTCTCCTTTACAGGGTGGGAAGCGTGTCATCGCCCGGTACACCATTGGATTTCAAACCGGACGAGGGGCTATTCAAATTGTACATGTGCGACGTGGGGCTACTGTCCAGGATGGTCGGGGCGGAGCTCTCGATGTATACTTACGAGGGACTCTCGGGGACTGTAGACCCGGATTTCCGCGGTGCGGTGGCCGAGAACTATGTGCTCACGGAGATCGTATCGATGAACGGCAGGGCTCCCAGGTACTGGAGGGACGGGAGGCATGAGGTGGACTTCCTGTTCCAGAGCAGGGCGGGCGTGGTTCCCGTGGAGGTGAAATCCGGATGGAAGGTGCGGGCGGCTAGTCTGAAGGCGTACATAGACAGGTTCTCCCCGGGGAGGTCCGTGGTCCTGTCGATGAATCCGCCCAGGGACGGCGATGTGGTGAAGCTGCCGCTGTGTCTTGCATGGATGATGAGGTCGGTGTTGTCTGGAGATGTGGCGGGTGACTGAGCATCTCTTCAGCTAGGATATTAGAGCGAATTAACGGATGAGTAATCCTGTTCCCTGACTTTGACAGGTCAATCTGATTTCGAGACCCGATGCGATTTCAGCGAAACGATGAAGAGGTGTCCTGAAATGCGTTTGTTTGGTCACAAATCATCATTCCAGGACACCTTTTCATTGTTTCGTCCCAAAGCGATTCCAATCAGATTTTACTCGTCATGTCAAAGTCAGGTTTACAATATTTGAAGAGTTAAGAAAAGAAGGCGACGTCTGGGGCCCGTTCCTCAGAAAGAATTCGTTCGTATGACGGTCCGTTGATATGCAGCGGATCGGGGAGGTGCGCAGAATCGTTCAGGGTGTCCACTCGACGAACGGCGATGAGGCGCTCGTCTCCCATTTATGAATGTTAACGTCCAGTTCTGCTCTGGGTTGACATACATGGTGCAGTCGCCGAGTCTCGCGAGCGGGGCCAGGCAACTGCAAATGTGTTTATCGAAAGCTTCCGGTGGATATGTGCGTCCGTTCGATCTGTTCCTCACCGGATCTGGGGATCAAGACGGGCGTTCCGATAGCCCGGGACATGTCGGTATCGGATGCGGAGGTCCTGTTTCTATAGGGCTGATTTCCGCGAGGATCATCCGTTGATCTTCTTGTCCAGTTCCCTCAGTCTCTTGATCCTGTCCTCGGTGGAGGGGTGGGTGTCCATCAGGCTGTTCAGGAACCTCTTTCTGAATTTTCCGAACGGATTGACGATCCACAGGTTTGCGGATGAACTGTCCTTGAAAGCGTTGGCCTCGACGGAGCATCCCCTTTCAAGCTTCAGCAGGGCACTGGCGAGGGACATCGGTTTCCCGGTGAGTCTAGCGGATGATTCATCCGCCCCGTACTCTCTGCTGCGGGACACGCCGAACCTCATTACTGCTCCCGCGGAGGGGAGTGCCAGGCACATCAGCAGGCATATCAAGGCGATGGGGATGAGGATCACGCATATGAGCAGGAACAGGATGCCTCCGGCACCGCCCGTGCTCTTCCCTCCCGACCCGAGGATGGCCATGGCGAATGCTGCTACGGCCCCCATGACTGCCGCTGATACAGTGAGGAATTTCGCGCTGGTCCTGGCCACCGTGTTGACCACGGTGTCCCGGTGGATGATATGGGAGAGTTCATGACCCATAACCCCTTCCAGCTCGTCGTCGTCCAGGATGTCCAGTAACGGACGAGTGGCCGCCACCATCGCTTTGTCTGGGGTGCGGCCCAGTGCGAATGCATTGGGGAAAGGCTCGTCAATAATGTAGACAGCTGGCATAGGGGTGCCTGCTCTTTCGGCAAGCCTTCTCACAGTGCCGTACAGACGGGGGTCGTCGGATTCGAATATCCTCCTTCCACCATAGTTGGCTACAATCCTGTCCACGGGAACGTTGATGCTGTAGACTGCGAGGATCAGTGCGACAATGAGGAACAATGCCATCCCATACGACCATCCGTACCCTCCCCACCAGAGGGTCAGTACCCATCCCATGACCGCACCGACAATGGCGTACGTCATCACCATGACGACGAGTATCGTAGCGGTGCTCTTCTTCCACGATTCCATGGTTCATCCTCTCCTGGGCTCGATAATAGTGAATCTGTCCAGCAGGTCGCAGGTATCGGGTCTGACTACCCCTATGAACGCGATGTTCTCAGGGTTGGTGTGGAACAGTGTCCCGTCGTGGTTGGCGAATCTCAGTACCGCCAGTTTGCCAGCTTCCCCGACGAAGTGTTTCAGGACGGCTCCGGCGTTGTTTGCATCAGGGAAGTCCCTGACTATGGACGAGCCGTCCACAAGTCTCACGACCAGTCTGTATGGTCTCTCGCCGGAAGTCATATGTCCGCCTCCCTTGCCATAAGTCTGGTTTCGGTTTTCCTCTCCTCTCCGGATTCCCCAATCCTGTTGGATTCATAGCGGTAGATGGACGCTTCTTCAGGAATGTAGGCGTAGACATCATTATGGAATCTGCATCCGTATTTGTGTGAGCGCACAACGGTCATGTCGAGAGACTGGTCGTCCGTCGATACGGGGATGATATCCATTGGGACATTTTCGGGGATGTCGCCCCTTTTGTGGGCGCTGACTTCTATCCCGTGGTTTTTGAGATTCATGATCAGACGCTCGGTGCGTATGTCAACCGTCTCCCTGATACTAGAGAGGTCATCGTTCTCGGCAACGGTGCTGTTGACTCCAGCCGCGAACTCCATGACGTCATCGAAGGCGGTACGGACATCCACCGACATCATCTCCTTCAACTCTCTTGTCCTCTGCTTCAGGGTGGAATCTACGTCATCAAGCTCTGAGGTGAGTTTGGATATCCGGTTTTCCAGCGTCTTGTTCTCTTTAACGATCCTCTCTATCTCAGAGTTCCTTTGATGGATGGCCTCTTTCATCTCTGATTCCAGCTCGGCTATGCGGTTGTTGAGCTCCCTTTCGCGCTCGTTTGCAGCGTCAGCCGTCATGGTGGACTCGATAACCCCTGGCGCTTCCGCAGGCCTTGGCTGGATCGATCCGGGTGCCATGGTTTCAGAGAGGACTTTCACGAGGATCTCGATGCTCCTGCACCATTCGGATTCCAGGGAAATCGCCATCGGTCTTCCACATCTCTTGCAGAACAGTCTGTCGTTCTTTATGACTACGGGTCTTGGTTCATTGCACCCGCATGTCGTCTTGACGGCGGTGTAAACGGGTGTCACGTCATCGAATGTGGATTGCCGCCGATTCTTGCGCTTGCCCACGGTCATCCCTCCAGAGCGGTGGATCCATGGGCGAGCTTCCTGCCGGACGGGTCGGTGACGGTGATCTCCAGTACCCCGTTGGAATCCAGAGTCATGGTGGCCCACATATGGAACCCACGGGCCTTCCCGATGTACTCCGGCGGGACCTGCACGGTGACCCTCAAGCCGTTGTACGTCTCCCCGGATCCCAGGCTGAACCAATCGCCGTCGAACCCTTCGCCGGCCTGGTTCTCCGATTCGTATATCTCGAATGACACGACGGTCTGGTCGTCCCTGAGGGGGATGAAGCTGGTATCGGACTTCCTGACGATCCTGCCGGACCCATCGAAGCGGTCGCCCTTGTAGATCATGTTGTAGATTGCATCGATATCTGTGTGGTAGCGCGAGGAGAAACCGTAGGTCAGCGTGGACATGTCCAGGATCCTCGGGCCAACCGCGGAGCCGTCGCTGGCGAAGTTCAGTTTGGCGAATACGGCCGCGCCCTTTGCGATGGCCTTGGACGGGTCGTAGACGGAGACGTCCTCGGCGTCGAAGCCCGTCCTCTCCATGATGGCCTCGGCGATCTGCGGCATGTTGGACCCGCCGCCTACCAGCACTATCTTGTCGGGCATGTATCCGTCGTCGAAGCTCAACGCCCTGTCCACGACCTCCATGGCCCTGTCCACAAGGTGGGAGGTGCAGTCCTCGAACTCCCTGCGGGATATGCGGGTGAACTTGTCCTGGCCGTTCATCGTGAAGATGACGATGGTGTCGTCCATGGTGGACAGCTCCAACTTCGCTTTGGTGACCACCTTGACGAATCTGGCCGTCTCTTCCGTGGACCCAGTCCATTTCGGAACGGTCTTCTCCAGGATCTTCTCCCTCAAGGCCGCGTCCCAGTCGTTTCCTCCGAGTTCGAGGTCGCCCTCTTTGGCGAGGATGCGGTATTCCAGGGTGGAGGGATCGTGCTCCACGATGCTCACATCCAGGGTGCCTCCTCCCAGGTCGAAGACCATGATCTTCTGGATGCCGTCGTAGTGGGTGCGCACGTCCTCGCTGTAGAGATAGGATATGGCCGCGGCGACAGGCTCCTGGAGCACTCTCACGTCGTCCTTCTGGAGGCCGGTGATGCGCATGATGGTCTCCTGGATGAGGCGGTTGTACTCGGAAGCCATCATCTGTCCTGCGGCGATGCCGACAGGGGCGGTGATCGTGACGGCCTCGATCTCATTGTTTCTGAACTCCCCGCTCCTGATGGCGGATGTCTTGACCTCGTTGATCAGGAAGGTCAGGTATTTCTCGATCACCTGGCTGATGGTGTACTCCCTTCCGCCGCTGACGACCTTCCTGTCCAGGTTGGCGGGATCCTCGCGGACGGTACGCTTCATGTAGCGGATGATGTCCTCGGAGTGTTGGAAGGCTTCCGGCGTGTCGCAGTCGTTGCCGTACAGCTCCTGGTCGCTGGCCTTGGAGTACATGAACAGCGAGGGGATCCCCATGCCGGTGTCCCTGGTGAACGTGGTCACCGGGATGAGTCCGTTCATGATCGCTGCGCAGGAGTAGCAGGTTCCGAAGTCGATCCCTATGATCATCTCTGTTTCCTCAGACAGTAATATCTCGTCATAGATATTTGGCGAAAATCTATTACGGTAAAAGATAATTTATGACTATGCACATCCACATAGCCACCGCCGGTCAGGCGGTGGAACCCGTAATCAAGGCGTATAATGCCATCCCCGGGATAGACCGGGTCTACATCCTCATCAGCGGGGTCTTCGAGGAGTCGGCCATGGTGTTGGAGGACTTCTTCATCCGTGCCATGGTGGATGTCAGGGTCAGGATAGTGGATGGTTTCGACTTCCAGGGGATCGTGGACACGATATACTCCGTTTACGAGGAGGAGCAGGGAAAGGGCGTCGAGTTCTCGTTAAACATAACTGGCGGTACCAACCTGATGGCGGCCGCCGCATGTTCTTGCGCGTTCTTTGTCGGGGCCAGAATATGCTATGTTCTAAGGGATCCGGAGAGGTCCGCATCCCAGCAGCTGGTTTGGATTCCTACGCCCAGGACGCCGGATCTCCGTCGTATAAAAGGGAAGACGAAGGATATCCTGGCGTTCATACTGAAGGAATGCGGGGATGGAGGGTCGATCACATCGTCGGCGATAACCGCCCGCTTCGATGTGGACAAACAGAACTCCTCATACCATCTCAGAATCCTGGAGGATGAGGGGCTCATCGAGAGGGAGCAGGGCGCGGTCATCAACGGGAAGATGAACCGCAGAGTGAAATCAATAAGACTCACGGGACAGGGGAGGCTGGTAGCCAGCTGGCTTAGCGAGTGACAGTGTTAGGCGATCATCCAGATTCCAGTGTCGGGACCGCGGACAACACGGCCGTCGTTCTTGAGGGTCTGTAGTGCCCAGCGGACCTCGTGTTTAATCAGACTGGCACCCTGGCCATCTTTCCTGGCGATTTCCTCATCAGTCATATTGAAGTATGTCATTATGTGCCGATAGAGGGCGTCGAGATGAACGGTTCTGTTATTTGAAATGTAGGCGAATGTTTCAGCGACTATCTGGTTTCTTTCCGGGAACATGTTATCTTTCCTCTTCTGAAGTGTTTATGAATCTTCACGATTCGCGCTCGTCTAAGTTGACGTCAATTAATGGTGCTGGCTATCATGACGCCCTGGGCTGTTAGCCTTAGTGAGTTTTTGCGGGCATCCACAATTCCCTTCTCATTGACATAGGGGTATTTCTCTAGCAGGCCATCCTCTACCAGGATCTTTATGTGATATCCAGCTTTCTGCTTGTTGATTCCGAATTTAGAGGCAATCTGTGTGCTGGTAACCGGAATCCCTGAGTTCCTGCAAACGAAGACGTATCTCAAGATGTCTTTGGTCATACTTCTGTATCCGCTCACATCCACGGCCTTCGGAGCGGTTATCTCGATGACCTGGCTGTCGATCGGTCCTTCGGAATTCAGCGAGTAGTAGATCTTCGCGCGAATGTAGTAACTGCTGTAGCAAGTGGCGGCGGCCATGAGATTTGTTCCGCCGGTAATGTTTACCGAGTAGCTCACATCTCTGCAGTTCGTCTCGTCGTAGATCCCATAGATTGCCGAGACTATCCCCATGAAATCAGAGAACGGAATCGTCCGCAAGGAAATCTGGGGTATCATACACGAGAAAGTGTCGCGAATCTCTTCGGCCGTCCTCTTCGAATCGTCGTTGGTAGTGTGGAGCAGGAAGAGGGAGTCGATCCCGTGGATCATGCTGATCACCTTGAGGATTGGCTCTTTGGAGAAACCCACAGGAGCTATGTGCACGTGCATGGAACCGTCATTCTACGGTGACGGAGACCAAGGTCTTAGTCACCTTTGTCAACTCTCCCGTGGAGTCAATAGTGTAGTTCATGCTCTGTTTGACACCGAATCCGGTCTCTGTTCAGTACTGGTATGATCCGAGGTCCGTTATCTTGTATCCTGCGGCGGTGTCAGGGAGATCGAAGTCTACAATCATGACGTCCATGGGTCCGTACGGGGTATCCAGTACACCGCTCTCATGAGGCTGATCTGGATCTGGCATTTCCCACGTCTTCACATCGCCATTTGACTGTGAGAACACTATAGACTGGTTGCCGTATTTTGCGTAGGTTGTTCCGTTGACCTCAAAAGTCACGGAGTCGGATGTCTTGCCGATAACTGTGTATGTTTCTGTTCCATCGATGATGTATGATGCGTAGCGGTTGGTGTACGAACCGGAGACTTCGAACACCAATTTGTCACCTATGTTCAAGTCTGTCAGGTTGTTCAGGAGGGGGTTCTCGGTCGGGGTTTCCGGTGTGTCCATTTCGCTGTCGCCACCGTTCCCTGACCCCAGGGCCAGAGCGATCGCGGTGGTCACGATGACGATTACAACGATGACCGCAACCACCGTGGCTGTCGTCTTGCTGTTCATGGATTATATGATGCAATGATAGACATATATTGAATTATTAATACGGTAAGAAGTTTATTAGGACTGTTTTCAGTCCTCTCCTCAGGAATTGTTCCTGACAATCTCCCCCAGGAGCTCATCCTGCTGTGCTGCCCAGTGGTCCCTGTCGCAGACGATGATTAGGCTCTTCTTGGCACGGGACAGTGCGGTGTTGATGACCTTCAGGCCGATACGAGCGCCCTCGATGACCTGGGTGCTCGTGAAGCGTGGAGGCTTATCTTCCGGGTTCTGATGTCCGTCAACCACCGAGATAATCACAGTGTCCCATTCGCGTCCCTGGCTCTTGTGTATTGTAAGAGTGTGGTCACGCAAGGTCTGATCGTATTTCTTCAGGAAGGAAACTTGGTCATTGTATGGGGTGAGGATGACGAAGTCGGTTCCTCTGAGTCCCATGCTATCCACTATCGCCGACACAGCCTCTGCCTCAGCTTCGTTCTTTCTGACGACCTTGCCGTTGAACTGTGGGAACTCTTCGATGGTCGCTCTTACGATCTGGACATCCAGCGGATTCTTTGACGCGCTCACCATTCCAGCGGGATAGACATACTTCCCCAGAGCCCCCGCCAGATTGGATCCGAATCTGAACGTCGTCTTCAGCTCTTTATGGGCCATCCTGATGAAGTCCGGCTCCTTGGATTCCAAATACATGTTCTTCAGCATGTCTAGGCTCTCGTCGAAGAAGTGATCGACGTAGAGAGCGGACAGGTCCCATAGGTAGTCGAACCTGTGTTCTCCATCCTCGATGATAGATTCCTCCAGCTCGTCGTGGTTAAGTTCGCATACCGGAGGGAGCTGCATATGGTCTCCCAGGAGTGTAATCGGGGCTCCCAGTGTAAACAGGGAAAGTGTCTGGAGGCAGTTGCAGTAGCCAGCTTCGTCGACGAAGATGTGGTCCACCGTCAGTGATCTTCTTCTGTCGTCCCCGTTAGGTCCATAGGAGATGATGAATTTGGATAGTGTCATGGCTACGACTTTGAAGTTGTTCAGATCCGAGGATCTGTCCTTAGGTCTGAGGCTGGCAATCTGTCCCGCTATCTCGGTGAGCCAGGTGTCCAGACCGTCGTTGCTGCGACCCTTTAGGTCGTTCTCCAGATAATCTGAGCGGTCGTGTTCATAGATCAGCTTCCTCACACGGGAAACGTTCTCTGCGATGTTACTTTGATTGATCCTCCGGGCGTTGATCGTGTAGCGTTCGTCCTCGAGCATTGTGTCTATTATGGGCCCCATTTTCTTCAGGAGAGCTTTCCGCCCGGAGATGTCATCCGGCTTGAGTTCTGTGGCTGTCTTGACGCATTCGTCGCACAAGGTTCTGTAATTTTCGTATCTCCTCTCCAGTAGCGTGGTGTTCACATGGTTGAACATCTGGATTTTATCCATCAGTTGTCTACGGACACCGTTTCCCTCGCAGATATCAGGAAACTCGGTGGCAAACTCCGAAGTCGGTGTCCCCACACGGATGATATCCGTTGCAGGATCAATGATGTCATGGAACTGTGGAATCTCCCTGAACGCTCTCAGAAGGCCTCTAAGCACCTGCTCGAGTGCCAGATTGGTGGGGGCGATTACGGCGACCCTCTCGCCTCTGCGGATGCATTCGCCTATGGATGCGGCCAGCACGGACTGGGTCTTACCAGACCCGGGAACTCCCCATGCATAGGAGAGAGGCTCGGACATGGCCATTGTCACAGCGTCTTTCTGTTCGTCGGACATCCTCATGCCGGTGAGGAGTATGCTCGGGGTGTATGAGAGCGGGACAGGAGGAAATCTCATGCAGTCGCCGAAGGCGGACATGAAGTCCGCGGTCCTGGAGACGAGCCATTTCATGTCAGAGAACACTTGGATGTCCGTAGATCCGGATTCGATGAGTTCACGAAGTTCCAGTCCGGGGTACATATGAATGGTCCTTGAGGCGCTGTTGTACCGGTCGAAGCTGACCTGCATTCCTGTGAATTCGCGTCCGTTCGCAATTATTCCCAGGGAATCATCTATCATCATGGATTTTTCAATGGTCAGGACGTAGTGGTCTTCTATCGGGACAATCTTAACTACCCTGGAGGTAAAGCGCGAGGTGTCCCAGGTCTCCGTCTGTTTCTCCTTGAGTTTATTATACATTCCATTGCTCGCCATCACGCAGGCATCCACCTGGGAGCACCGTTGCCCGGCGGGTCTGGGGAACCTGGTGGTGGGTTGAGAAGTGTATTGTACCCCGTTAGACCGGACAGGTTCGTTGGATGATCCTGTTGGTGCGGTCTGCGGTGAAGGAGCTGAGGGCGTCTCGGTACATCTTTCTGAGGACTCGTTCTTAATCGGTACCATCGTAGCCATGTAAAGGCTGTCAAGGGTCTCCTTGCATCCGAGTTCCATAATCTCGTCAAGGACACAAACAAGCCTGATGGCGTCCTGGGCCTGGAGCATGGTGTAGTCCGGTTTACCGAAGTGAGAAAGGTTGTTTCTGAGGTCGCGAATGTAGTTCAGGGGATCCCTGGCCTCCCTGTGGAGGCCTGCGGGCAGGAGCTTGTATGTACTTATCAGATTCAAGCAGAGAGTGATGTCCATGTACGATCTCGCAGTATCATCGGGAACGTCGCCCTTCGACGGGGCGTAATCCGGGACACCGAGTGTGTATTTCTTGGGGATGACGCCCTCGTTCCACCAATCCTGTCCGAACTGGTACTTCATCTCTGATATTACATAGTCCTGCATCGGCACCATAGCCGTGCGCAGGGCACGATTCACGAGTTCGAAGTTGTTTAGCTCGGGTCTGCCACATGTTCCGTCCATCATTCTCACATCATTTTACCTGAGATTAACGTTTTCTGTTTAAATTCAGATTCTGCTGTTG
Organism: Methanomassiliicoccaceae archaeon UBA71; assembly: GCA_002504405.1. Lineage (GTDB taxonomy): Archaea > Thermoplasmatota > Thermoplasmata > Methanomassiliicoccales > Methanomethylophilaceae > Methanoprimaticola. The sequence goes on along the minus strand of DARO01000012.1, from coordinate 475 downwards.
CAGTAATGATGAAAGTGTTACCTTAATCACGGAACCAGATTTCTGATCAATATCGTAAGATGAGTCGGATGTATTTCAACAGATTAAGAATAAAATCATAATTTGAAATCAACCGACTACGATGTGACAAGTCAGTTAGATTGTTGATTACAAGCTGACGTCCGAATGGCGTCCTGCATGCTGGTCCCGATTAATTTAACATTTCTTCAATTGCTTTTGACAAATTTGATATGTATAGCTTATCATCATTCAGTTCGATAAGTTTGTTCATCATTTTATGTTTAGAATTATTGTAGTTTCTTTCAGATATTCTATTATTACCGTTATTTACACGCAGACGATCGATTTCATCTCTCAATTCTTTATCAGTCAGACCTTCTAGGTTGTTGAGAAGCACATAGAGGATCATTTTGCATCCAGAACTCATCCGTCTGAGATTCATCCCTTGCAACCTGAGTTTGACACATACTGAGGA
>DARO01000014.1 GCA_002504405.1 Methanomassiliicoccaceae archaeon UBA71 | reverse complement strand
TCGAGATTATCTGTCAAACTCGGGATTTAATGTATATTGTTATCCACGGAAGTTCTGTCATGCAAGCGGGGTGGCTGATACAGCATCTCATAGGAAGAGCATAATAGGTGCTGGCATCTCGGCATTGAATGATAATGTGACCATGCCAATGGGTTCGAAGATCGTCCTGGAGGTTGTGTACAGGCATCATGACATCAGTCCAATCCAGCTTATGGCATTCGGGACACACCTTCACCTGTCCGCTCATGAGTTCGGCAGCTGTAGCCGCCGCATTCTTGTCGAACGAGGTGACCTCTATGTGCGCTTTCCTCAGCAGTTCATCCAGTTTGCCGGGGTCCTTGTTGTTCAATAGTTGTCTGCGTCTTTCCATGTAGGCCACTGAAGGTATGGCCAGACGAACCCCCGGCTTTTTCGATATCTCCAGGACGAATGATACGTCGGAGATGACGCATGTGTCCAAGGCCAGATTCACAGGCACAGGTCACTCCCCTTCGGTGTGCATCTCTCTGAGGAGCGCCTCTATTTCTCCGAAGCGTTTCCTGCAGCGGGAATCGAGATCCATGATGGTCTTGTCCGCCTCCACATCATCTACCAGGTAGCTGGCATAGCGTTCCATGTCCATCGAGTAATCCTCTTTAGAGTCCAGGAGGACCTCGTTCCAGATCTCGAGGGTTCTCCGGGATACGTTCTCGTGACAGCGCGGGTGGAGTCTCAGATGGTAGCAGAACATGAACCAGAAGCTCTCGGATATGTCCTGCAGCTTCTCCGCGGACAGGTTCCTATCCAATGCCCTGTTGAAGACGGATTCGAACTCCTCTATTTCTATGTCCATGCCCGGGAATTCGTCACGGGGGAAAGAGTCCATCGCCTCTTCGAACAGACCGCGGACCAGGGACACATGATTCGATAAGGGGTTTCTGTACTTCGCGATTTTCAGGTTCTCTCTCAGTATTCTGAAATTGTTCTGGAATTCGAACGGGGCATTCGAGTACACCTGATCGATGGCAGATTCCATCCCTTCCCTTCCGCGATAGGTTCCGATGAACTCATCGGCACGGAATCCCGCATAGGACAGTATGCGATCGTTTCTCTGTATGTGGTCCAGGGAGCCCACATAGGACACTCTGGTCTCACCGGAATTCTCATGGATCCATGATACGTAGGGCATGTCATAGCGTACGACCTCATCCCCCCAGCGGTACCAGCAGTGAGGCAGGCCGATGTCCTCTCCCAGGAAATCGCGGACATCCCTGTGTACAAGAGTCATGTACTTATTGAAGATGACACCGTACGGCAACTCGTTGTTCTGAGAACTGTATTTCGTGATGAACTGATATGCGATCTTTTCCACATAGCGATCCCTATCGTTTCTTCCCATGAGTCACCTCCCAGATTCCGAGAATGGTTCGCTATTTGTTTCGATTATTAAATACTGCAAGTGTGCCTGTACTGTATCGTGAGATCGCCTGATTTTGTGAAGATGTCGGGGTATCCTCACGATGTCGATTGTTTGGAATCACCTAAGTATCATCGATCATATAGGCTCGATAATGCCGATCTATCGAGATTAAAGGAATTCGAAGAATAATCTCTGTTTTCATCCTCAGATGCCGCCGTGATGATTCGGTCAAAATTCATAATTCTGATCTTCACGCAACAACAGTGGGTCCTTCAAGAATAGAGATGATTGCTATACAATTGTATGGCGAGCGGAGTTTGTCCGATGATCATCGCGGGACATCATTCATCCTATTCCGGACAGGCGGGTCATCAGATCGAGATTCAGCTCATTTTCCGTTTCGAATTATTCGATGACGGATTCAGACCATCGACCTGATTCTATGCATATGAGTAAGGTTCAGATACGTCAGACGGGACGGTCCCATGTATGTCGGAGTAATCTGGTCTGCGTATGACACTTTTTCTTGTTACTACTCGCATTAAAATGGTAGGATGTGACTGTTTTCCTCTAGAATCGAGTTCTCGATTGGAGTTGACGCTGGACTATCTGCTATCTCGACCGATTATCGATATCAATGCAGCAATGCCAAGGATCCAGACCTATTCCATCGCCGTACACATATTCGACCTATACTGGCGATGCACAGCCTGGGGATCTCGGCAGCTGAAGACTTCCCATCTTCTGGCTGTAGAAACGGCCCGGAAAAGTGATGTTTTTACACAGAACACCATCAGAATCGAAGTTAATCGACGATACCTGTTAGGCTGGGTGTCAAAGCATGCAAATCATTCACTGTCACGGTAATAAAACATTAAATTTAATATAATATGTATTCAGTGCCTATATTGCATATTTGCATATGGGGGGGGGGGCGTTGTGGTCCCCCATCCTTCCTGTAAGGAGGGAAAATGAATAGATTTTATAACTTTCTGTTTCTAATTGCTGTTGTCTTATCAATTACGGCAACCCTGGTCATTATAAGCGACTCCGCGGATGCTAACGAAACGTATGCGGTAAATGACTCAGACTCGCTATCTACAGCTATACAAAATGCTTCACCGGGAGATACTATTCTGTTCTCAGGTACGTTCGAATTGACTGATCCTGTGGAATTGCGGGCTGGCGTGAAAATCGTTGCTGGAACGCTAACCGATAAACAGAGCCTTATCGTAGCGACAACCATTGACGATGGAGTGGAGAAGGTTGTGGGTTGCTACGATGAAATGAAAGATTTCGATCATTCCAATACAAATCTGTCGGATGTCATCGAAAAACTCGATAATATCACCCTTACCATGGCCAGTAACTCGTATGTTGTGAACGGGCAAGCACATACGATTATCCCGATCGATCTGACCATCTATGGAAACGGCGCCACACTAATACAAAGTTTAAGTAATAAAATAGGTGAGGCAGACATTGGTATTTCTTATTCTGGATGTCAAGAAGTATCATCCGATATAACATACAACATCAACAATCTCCGCAATGTCAAGATATGGGGCAACCTTTATACCGACCACACCTGGACAGTCAATCTCGAGGATTGCGATAGTTCATCAGATCCAGAAGTGGGGAACAATGGATTTGTAATGATCCGTGGCGATACCGGTAACGGGCTCGTCAAACTCAATATATCTGGCTGCGACATCACGTCTGCTCAGGCAGGGAACGATTCAGGAGTACACACGGATAGGTACGTCATTGCGTCAATCAGAGATTGCACATTCACAGGCATCCCTATTGCAATCAATATCAAACCAAAACCTTCAGGGGATTCTTCGGTTATAATTGAGAATTGTTCATTCACGGATTGTGGTGAAGGGAACGACGATCAGAAAAGCTATTCTGCACCGATACGTATCGCAGCGGGCAAAGACAATAAATCCATGAGTGTCGGCATCTCTGGGTGCTCGTTTTCCTACTATAGTGTAAAGTCCTGCAATGGCGACATACTCATAGGCGATGGAAGATCAGGCGAAGTCAGTAGGGATGTAACTGTCAGTATAAGCAATACCGATGCGGAAGTACAGTATCAATCCCCGGGGTACTATAATGCCGACAATAGAGTTGCTGACCCGTCACTTATGACGCAATATGCCGTCACAGAGGATGAAGAACTCAAGTCTGTTGGTGATAACGTTACCATAGAAGTCGTGGAGTCTGAAAAGCCCTACATCCCCCCTACCTACGATGATGACGATTACTTCATTCCACCATCTGTTACCACTACAGAAGGTGAGGATGATACGACTACGATTGTGGCGTGTGTTGCAGCAGCCGTAGCGATAGCCATCCTGTCTGTGTTTTTGATTGTCGACAAGAAAAAATGATTTTGTAAACACATTTCCATGACGCGGGGGATAATACCGCGTTTATAATCATCCATGGTGATTGTATCTTATTATTCACGAAAGTTTAAAAACTGCATATTTACACCAGACAACACATTCGTGACATCGACATCCTGTTGAATCGAGTTCTCGATGAGAGATGTCTTGGACCACTGCGATTTCGATCCATCATCGTTTCATTCCAGCAATGCCAATGGATCCAGACAGATTCCATCGATGTAGGCGAACACACGGACAACGGGCACTTCGGGTCCGGCAACCATGGAATCTCCAGTACACGTGGAACCTGAACACCACATGCGGGCTGGCTTCAGCGGACTTTCCTCATTCGCGAAAGGTTAGTTGCCGCTTCCCCCGGGCAGCGTATGTATGATGCTTGAGATCAAGGTCGCGATTGTCACTACGAACAGGAGCTTATCCGCATCCCTGGCGTGCGGACGTACATAGAATCGTCGCCTATGCCTAATTCCATCAACCTGTACGTGTATCCGACCTTGTACTGGTAGAGGTACAGTCTGAGGATCTCGGCAGCGGCGGTACAATGACAGACTATGTCGCTGTCTCCGTCCTGAACCGGTGTTGGTCACCAGCCCCTGGATCGTGTTCCGCGGCGATGGCATTCGCCCGCATCTCGTTGAACTCGAACCTGGATTCGGCACTCCATTCCGTGCGTGTCTCCGGAGGAGGGATATCCGCGGGATGCCTTCCGCTGGACGACGTCCCTCCAGACTATAACGGCGAAGACGTCGTATGCGTTGTAGCGATGGAGATTCATCACTTCTTCCAGGGATCAGAATGTATCCTCGTAGCAGGCGAACGTCTTCTTTGTGATGGGTCCGGACATCCACTCCGCATCCTCCAGATCTTGTCTGCGGAGGTGGTTCATCGACCTATCGGTCGCCTTCCTGGGGTGGCATCCCGCCCCGTCCTTGAAGATACCAAAATGCAGAAGACTACGATATCAGACCTGAGGGGATCCGCCAAAGCTCGCTCTAATGCGGTCTCGAGACGAATGAGAGGCAGGTCCACAGGCCGGGCTCGGAAGACATCTGGGGGGGGGGGGCAATCATGAGGAGAAAGCGATTTACCGCCGTTGCCCAGGTGTATTTCGGGCTGAGGGCGGGGTAGCAATTGGAGGATGAGATTCATATCGGGTGTCTATCCGTAATAGGGGGTAGATATCACCATCAATCGGCATCAGTATTCATCTTTCGGAAAGGCATCTCCATTCCTTCCTCCTCGGCGGCTCTATCACATCCTGGTATGCAGGGACTCTTTTCATGACATGGTATAGGAGGATCTCCATGTTCGTGTTCTCGCAGTCCCAGAGGCCGTCGTAGAACGAGATAATCGTCCCCCTCCTCTCAGCTTGTTCGCCAGCCTCTGGTAGTGGTCGTCCTTCCTCCCGGCAGGTCTTCCCAGCCCGATCTCCTCCATCACCGCATCCATGTTCGGATGGTTCAGGATAGGGTGGACGGCATGGGCAAGAGGCACATCCCTGAGAAGGTTGCCAGTTATGTACGGCAGTGCGTTCCTGTTGTCGTCGTCATGGTCGACCACGGGGAAGATCCCGAGGTTCGGGATGCGTCCCGACTCGTAGTCCAGTTTCTTCCATCTGTCGGCGAGCGCCTTCTCGGAGGCGAACGGTTCGTCGGACAGTATTACGGGTAGATGGGAGATGGCATGTTGCATTCGCCGCCCTCGCGGCTGAATATGTTGGCGTCCACGTCGAATCTGGTGAACAGCCCCCGGAACAGCACTACCTCGGACTTCCCGTGCGCTATGATCACATGATCGGTTCCCATCGATATCCTCCCTCAGATGGTCGACGATGTTGTCCATGTCGATGCATGCCAGGTGCGGCACGCCCCCCAGGTCGCCGCGCATGTAGCGGTCCCGGTTGTTGTTGTTCCTGCACGTCCTCGCTATGGAGCTGATCGGGGAGATGCTCCTGTCCCCGTCGGCGTCGATACCGATTATGAAGGCGCACCTGGGATCCAATTCCTCCAACAGGGACGAGTTGTGGGTGGTCATCACCAGCTGTCCGGTGATGTCGGGGAGGATCTGGTCCAGCAGGTCGAGCACCAGCTTGTCGTGGATGTCGCTGTCCAGCTCGTCCACGAACGCCACCCTTCCGCGACAGCATCCGAGGATGCGGGGGAACAGGCGGACCAGTTCGGTCACACCTTTCGACTCGAGCCCGTAACGTATGCGTCTGATGCGTCCTGAGATGTATCTGTCGAAGCAGAGGCTGTATTCCAGCCGCCCGTTGGTCTCCGCGGTCTCGTAGACCACGCCGTCCAGATCCGGGTCCACGCGGGTCAGGAACCTCCCGAGGGCGTTTTCGTATGCATCGAGGATGTGTCTGTCCCGGGAATCGATGAATCCATGGAACTGGTCCCTTTCGACTGTCGCACCTGTCCTGCCTCCGAATCCGGACATCGCCGAGTTGAATCCGTCTATCGAGTCTACTAAGGTCATCAGCCTCGGCGAGAAATCGTCCATGAAAGACCTGTTCCTCATGAGCGCCCCGTACATGACGATGGACAGCAACGTGTGCTTCCCCCACCACTGCCTGCCCTGATCGATTAGCCAAGAGCTGAAGTCGGACTCTGGGAAGGGGTCCCTGTTGAGGCGGATCCTCGGCTTCCCGTCCACCTCCTCTGCATGGATGTATGTGATCTTCCTCCCCTTGGCCGATGCGTACTTCAGGGTCTCGGAGACCAGCCTGCCATCCTTCTCCGAAAAAACCATCCCGTACTCCGCATCCTTGCCGTCCACATCGAATCTGAACGACAGCTCCATCGGCCCGTCGCTCCCCTCCATGATGTTCAGCCTAGCCAGGATTCCGAGGTCGTGGCACGGGATGGAGGTGCCGCCGTTGTACGCCCAGATGCGTCCGGCCATGTCCGAGTCCGTCATGGCGGTTGCGCTGGTCATCACCGAGTACGAGATCGCCGATACCTTCAGGAATTCCATGGATTTGACCAGGGCCGTCTTCCCAGATGCGTTCCTGCCGTAGATGACTGCGAATTTCAGAGGGACGTCCTTCGGACCGGAGAGGTCGAACTCCAAGTCCCTGAACACGCGGAAGTTCTTGAGACGGATGATCTTGAACATGGCGGGATAATCGTTATTATTATTGAAAAAAGCTTTCAAATTGATACAATATTTATTGAAATCAGATGTTATATTTGAATAGAGTATCTCATTTTTTGTGTCTTGTCTATAATCACCGAATGTTTCCGAGGCGGTCCGGGTCCCTTCCATGACCGCGTCTCGTCAAGACCGTATATGAGAGGAGTAGCGTGCGGCCACATCGAACGAATCCCCGATCCCACGATGATCCCTCAATGGGGATGATGCAGCTGTGCGCGTTTTCCGTTATTCAATTCCCAAATGAGATCGTGTCACCGTTTATGTTCAGTGTAGGCGACCGGCTTACTCCCAGTCATGTTGTGTTTCCGATTCTAAGGGGATCATCGTCCGCATCCGATCATTCCGAGGACATGGGCGGATCACCCCATGTCCTTGGGTCCAACCCATCTGTACCTGGCGTCCCTGTAGCTCCCTATCTTCTCCACCTTACCATCCGACTGCAGTCTCGACAGGACGGACTCCACGGTCCGAGGGCTCACATCCGGGAGCGCGACGCATATCTGTCTCTTCGAGACCGGTACCAGGCTGTTCTCCAGCATCGCCTCCACCCTCTCCGACTTCTTCATCCTCCTGTCGTTGACCACCGCGAACCGTGTGTCCAGGTCGATGTAGCATTCCAGCAGCGTCCTCAGGAAATAGCGGACGAACGGGACGTACGTCCATTGGTTCTCGTACCAGCCATCGGAGGACTGTGCCAGCGCCCTGTAGTACTCATCTCTTGTCAGAGCGATGTGCTCATCCATGGACACGTACCTGCACACGTCGAAGCCGCTGTTGTACAGGAGCAGCATCGTGAGCAGCCTGGAGGTCCTCCCGTTCCCGTCCGGAAAGGGATGGATGCTCAGAAAGTCCAGGATTACGCACGGTATCATCAGGAGGGGCTCCATGCCCTCGTCCCTGGCCTCCTGATATGCCAGGAACAGCTGCCGCATGGCATCGGGCGTCTCGGACGCGGGCACCGGTTCGAAGACGACCTCTCTCCTTCCGTCGGAGACGCTCACAATCACGTTGTCCCTCGTTTTGTAGAGGCCGCCCTTCTGGGTCGTGTGGGACATCATGGTCCTGTGGAGGCCCAGGACAGTTCTCTCGTCGAGGTCGAACGAGGACGGGTCTTCGTGGATGGCCGCCAGGGCGTCGCGGTATCCGGCGATCTCCGTCTCGCTGTGGTTCCTCGGGGCGCCGTTCCTCAGGACGATGTCGGCAAGGCGCTCGTCGCTGGTTGCGATCCCCTCGATCTCGTTGGAGTACTTCACCGATTTCAGCTTCGCGATCTCCTGTACCTTGGAGAACTCCCTGCGGTACCTGGTTTCGCGGATCCTGTCCATCGCCCCGATCTCACGTATGTGCGAGACGAGATCCGATATGTCCGAGGGGATTGCCCCGCGCATCTCGGAGAAATCGAACCTGTGCATGATATCGGTAAGGATTACTTACTATTAATCTTTAATTAATAGTAAGTATTATTCCCAGTATCGTTAGGATGAAGGGGTTTACCATTACTTACTTACTATAAATTATAAAAAAATAGTAAGTTGATTATTGATCTTATCGGTCCAATATGCATGGGTCCGGGGCGGTGAGTTCCCGGTGCTTGGCCCGTCAGAAGGGATCCTGCTCAACGTTTTAATCCGATGGCCGCCTGACCCATGTCATGTGGGAGCTCAACGTCCTCCATTGGTTCGATTCCATCCACGGAACCGTCCTGGACCCGGCCATGGTCGGCATCACCTACAGCGCCACATCCGGCCTGATATGGTTCGTCCTGGGCTTCCTGATGACATGCTCCCCCAGATGGCGCAGGTGCGGCGCGTCGGTGATCGTCTCGGTCGTCGTCGCATACATCCTGGCGGACATCATGATCAAGCCGCTGGTGTGCAGGGACCGTCCGTTCGCCGTCGAGGACTTCGACCTGCTGATATCAGCACCTGACACCTGGTCCTTCCCCTCCGGTCACACAGCCTCGGCATTCGCCGGAGCGACGGCGATCCTGATCCACAGCAGGAGATGGGGATGCGTGGCGATGCTCTATGCGACCCTGGTGGGGATCTCCCGCATGTACCTGTGCGTGCACTGGCCCACGGACGTCATCGCCGGTGCCGCGCTGGGGATCGCCGCGGCCTTCCTTGCAGTCTGGGTCATGTCCCGCTGGGTCCCGTTCTTCAGGGAGATGGACCGCGGGGACGCGCTGGTCTGAATGCCGGAATGTCCGTTCGGGGTCCGATCCACGGAATCGGGCGGATACACGCTTCCATGTCCGGATGACGAGATCCGGTAGTCCTCCCGAGGTCACATCCAAAATTTGTGGCGACACTGTCGACACAATTGATAAGAAAGATAGCGGGGGCGCCGCCCCCGCACGCGGGTTCACTCGTCCCACTCGGCGAAGAGCTGCGCGATGCCCTTCTTGGCGACGGACCAGCACGGCACACCGCCGATCAGCACCGCGACCTTGATGGCCTCGAGGATCTCCTCCTTGGTGGCGCCGTAGTTCTTGGCCACCCTCGCCTGGGCGTATACGCAGTCCTCGCACATCCTGACGGCGACGCACGAGAGCGCCATGAGCCTCTTGGTCTTCCTGTCGAGGGCGCCGTCCTCCACCATCACCCTGTCCATGATGTGGAGGGTGTCGATGAACGACGGGTCGAGTTCGTTTATGGCCTTCAGCGTGTCGGGGGCGTATCCGCCCATGCCGGAGCACATCTGGCCGAACTTGCTGTTCCCGCATCCTTTACCTGAGCCGTCTTCCTTAGACATGGACGGGGTATCGCGTCCCTTGAAGAAACGTTTGCCGATTGGCGGTCAGTAGGGCGTCCTGCAGCCGAACGCTTCCCTCACGGTCTCCAGCAGGACGTCCAGGTTGTCCTGCGTGTTCGCTGCCAGTACCGGTGACGGACGCTCGAACGACACGTCGCCGTCGATTCCCGTAAACACGCCACCGGCTGCTATTACGCACGTCAGGGCCGCGGAATAGTCCCATGGGGACAGCCTTATCTCGAAGTACATGTCGGCGGCGCCCTCGGCCAGCATGGAGAGCTCCACCGCAGCTGTGCCGATCCTTCTGATGTCGTTGATCCTCGGGTACAGGGATTCGCTGACCTCGAATACCTTCGGTGCCAGATCCTTCCGGTAGCAGCACCATGCGGTGCTCAGGATGCAATCCTCCAGGGGGCGGTCCGATACGCGGATGGGCTCCCCGTTCATCCAGGCGCCCCTGCCGACCTCCGATGTCCACATCCGCCCTGTGAACGGGTTGTGGACCACTCCGATGAACGGCTCTCCGTTCTTCAAGAGGGCTATGGATATCCCGATCTCTGGGATCCCCCTTGAGAAGTTCATGGTCCCATCTATCGGGTCCACGATCCAGGTGTATCCTTCCTCCAGCACCGGGGAGTCGTCGCCTTCCTCGCCGACGAACGACGATCCGGGGATGAGAGAGGTCAGTCTCCCCTTGAGGAACCTCTCGTTCTCTATGTCCGTGGAGGTCACGACATTCTCCCTTCCGCCCTTCCTGTCTACAGTGAACCCGTGGGCACCCATGACCAGGGTGCCGGATTCCACCGCTATGTCCGCTATCTTCCCGAGCACGTGTGCTCGCATGGCTCATTGTCGGATAAGGTTTGTCACGCGGTGTATCCGGGAGTCATGCTCTGTATTGAGCGCAAGCCAAGTTAGTTATGGCTGCATCGTGATTACGCCACCATGGCATCCACGATCCCAGATGAACTCGCAGCGGAACTCACCCTCCTCCAGAGGCGCATAGTGGACGAGAACCGCCAGGTTCTCGTGATATTCGAGGGCCGCAGCGGCCGCATCATGGGCAGGGTCATCAACGAGTTCATGAACCTCATGGAGCCGAGGGGGATCTCCTATACTCACTTCGAGCCGGAGGGCATCACCGGCCCCAGGACCATAGCCAGGTACATCGCCAGGGAGCCGGCGAAGGGCAAGATCGCGATATACGACCGCTCATGGTACTCCATGCTCGTCAAGAGGGCCAACGAGGGGGACGACGTGGAACCCATGCTCAAGCTGGCCAGGAACCTGGAGCTTTACCTGACGTCGAACGGGGTCACCGTGGTGAAGATATTCCTGAACATACCGGACGAGGCGGTGGATGCCGTGGCCAAGAGGATGGAGTCCAAGCGCAAGTGCGTCTCATTCCTGTCGGTGGATCACATCGACCCCAAGAAGTGGAGGGACAAGCTGGTCATGCCCATGATCGCGGCCACCAACACCCCCAACGCCCCTTGGGACATCGTGGACGTCCAGGACCTCTACCTGGCGATGACCATGGTCGTGCACACCTTCATGGAGCGCACCTCCCACCGCTTCGACCACCCCATCCCCTCGAAGCCCATCGAGATGAGGCTCCCGTTCCCCAACCCGAGGGAGGAGGCGGACCTCACCCTGGAGGCCAAGAGCTACAAGTCGGAGCTGGAGGAGCTCACGGACAGGATCGGGGACCTGCAGCAGAAGCTGGCGGTCTCCGGGAGGTCGCTGGTTCTCGTGTTCGAGGGCTGGGACGCCGCCGGCAAGGGCGGGAGCATCAAGAGGCTGGTCCGGGCGCTGAGCCCCCGCGGGTACTACGTGAGGCCGGTCGCCGCGCCGGTGGGGGAGGAGAAGGTCCACTCGTACCTGTGGAGGTTCGCCATCAACATGCCGAAGGAGGGCCACATCGTGATATTCGACCGCTCCTGGTACGGGAGGATGATGGTAGAGCCAATCGAGGGGCTGTGCAGCGAGGATGAGTATGCCAGGTCCGCCGCCGAGATCAGGGCGTTCGAGCGCCTGATAACAGAGTCCGGCGGCATAGTGGTGAAGTTCTGGATGGAGATATCTCCCGAGGAGCAGCTGGCCAGGTTCAATGCGAGGGAGGCCAACCCCGTCAAGAGGTGGAAGATCACCGACGAGGACTGGCGCAACCGCGAGAAGTGGGACCTGTACGAGGAGTACATCGACAGGATGATGGCCGCGACCAACTCCCCCAACGCCCCCTGGGTTGTGGTGGAGTCCGAGGACAAGAAGTACGGCAGGCTCAAGGTCCTCCGCACCGTGAGGGACGTCCTGGAGAGGGAGCTGGAGCGAACCGGTTTCGTCGATTGACGTGGATACTATTCGACAATCTTATATAGGCAGGTCAGATTCTCCAACCAATGGTTGACGAGTTCAAGCAGAAGATCGCGGGGGAGATCGCGATCTCCCCGGACCCGGGGAAGACCATCAGGAAGTGGAGGGAGGAGTTCGGCCTCTCCCAGCACCAGCTGGCGGACGCGATGGGGGTGTCCCACTCCGTCGTCAGCGACTACGAGTCCGGGAGGCGCAAGTCGCCCGGGGTGAACGTGGTCAAGAAGATGGTCGATGCGTTCATCGAGCTCGACATACAGAACGGCTCGCCCGTTATCTCCAGGTACAATCCGGATTTCAAGCTGGATTGCATCATAGCCATGGACGAGTTCCCCGGAGGCGTGGACGCGGAGGCGTTCATCGCCGCCATATCGGGGAGGAACCTGAACCCGGACAGGGTGGTCGCGAAGTCGGTGTTCGGCTACACGGTGGTCGACTCCGTGAAGGCGATCCTCTCCCTGGGTTCGGAGGATTATCTTAAGATCTACGGGTGGAACACCGAGAGGGCGCTCATCTTCACGAACGTCCACTACGGCCGCTCCCCCATGGTCGCCGTCCGCGCCCATCCGCTCACGCCGGGGATGGTGGTGTACGTCAGGCCGGAGCAGACAGACCCGCTGGCGATCAAGCTGGCGAGGCTGGAGGGCATCCCGCTGGTCACCACCGACCTCGACGTAGAGGGGATCGTGGAGAGGATGGAATCCCTCAAGGAGGGGATCTGATTGGATGTAGGAATCGTGAGTTATGGAGCGTATGTCCCCAGGTTCAGGATCAAGCCCGAGGAGATCGGGAGGATCTGGGGAGTGGATGGGAAATCGATGGGGAAGGGGCTGATGATCTACCAGAAGTCGGTCCCCGGACCTGACGAGGACGTGGTGACGATAGCCACCGAGGCCGCCAGGTACATGATGGCCAGGGTCCCCGAGGTCGACCCCAGCGATATCGGCGCCATATACGTCGGATCTGAGTCGCACCCCTACGCGGTGAAGCCGACCTCCACCATAGTGGCGGAGGCCATCGAGGCCACCCCAGCGATGACTGCCGCGGACATGGAGTTCGCATGCAAGGCCGGGACCGCCGGGATACAGGCCTGCATGGGCCTGGTCGGGTCCGGGATGATAAGGTACGGCGTCGCCATAGGGGCGGACACGTCCCAGGGGGCGCCCGGGGACGCGCTGGAGTACTCCGCCTCCGCCGGAGGTGCGGCGTATCTCATCGGTACGGAGAAAATCATCGCCAGGATCAACAAGACCCTGAGCTTCACCACGGACACCCCCGACTTCTGGAGGAGGGAGGGCCAGCCCTACCCGCTCCACGGAGGCAGGTTCACCGGGGAGCCCGCCTACTTCAGGCACATAACCTCCGCGGCGAAGATGATGTTCGAGGCCATGGGAACCAAGCCCGAGGACTACAAGTACGCGGTGTTCCACCAGCCCAACGGCAAGTTCCCCACGAGGGTCGCCGCCCAGCTCGGTTTCACGCCGGAGCAGATAGAGTACGGGCTGCTCACCCCCAACATCGGAAACACGTACAGCGGTGCCGTGCCCCTGGGCCTGGCCAACGTGCTGGACCATGCGGAGCCCGGGGACAGGATATTCGTGACGTCCTACGGCTCGGGCGCCGGGAGCGACGCCTTCGACATCACCGTGACTGACGAGATCAAGGAGTATAGGAGGGACAACGCCCCCGTGCTGGAGAAGGTCATGGCCGACCCGGTCTACCTGGACTACGGCGTGTACGCGAAGTACAAGGGCAAGATCGTCCTGGCGAGGTGATGACATGAGGGACGTAGCAATCATAGGTGTCGGAGTTACCAAGTTCGGGGAGCTGTGGAACAAGTCGTTCAGGGCCATCGGCATAGAGGCCGGGATGAAGGCCATGGAGGACGCCAACCTCTCCGGCAGCGAGGTCGACGGGATCTTCATAGGGAACATGTCCGCCGGCCAGTTCATCAAGCAGAAGCACATAGACGCGCTCATCGCCGACTACTCCGGGATGGCCACCAGGAACATCCCGGCCACCAGGGTCGAGGCCGGCGGCGCCTCCGGAGGGGTCGCCTTCAGGCAGGCGGTCATGGCCGTCGCGTCCGGCATGCACGACATCGTGCTCGTCGGAGGGGCGGAGAAGATGACCGACATGGACGACACGTCCATCAACTCGGTCCTGGACGCCACCGCCGACGCAGAGTGGGAGGCGGGGATGGGGATAACCTTCGCCAGCCTTCATGCCATGATGGCGAGGAGGATGATCCACGACGGCATCGCCACCCGCGAGGAGATAGCCTCGTTCGCGGTAAACAGCCACTTCCACGGTGCGCTGAACCCCAACGCCCAGTTCAGGAAGGCCATCACGCTGGATACCGTCCTCAGGTCCGGCCCGGTCGCCGACCCCCTGGGCGTGTTCGACTGCGCCCCCATCTCGGACGGCGCGGCGTCGCTGGTGCTCTGCCCGCTGGAGGACGCGAAGAAGTACACCGACTCGTACGTGAAGGTGTCCGCCGTCACGCAGGCAAGTGACTCCCTGGCCCTGTTCCAGAGGGAGGACATCACGACCTACGGCGCGACGGTCGCGGCCGCGCAGCAGGCGTACTCCCAGGTGGGAATAACCCCGCAGGACATCCAGGTGGCGGAGGTGCACGACACCTACACCGTCTCCGGGATAATGGCCCTGCAGGACCTGGGCTTCTTCAAGAGGGGAGAGGCGGGCAAGGCCGTTCTCGAGGAGCAGTGCCACATAGGGGGGAAGATAGCCATCAACACCTCCGGAGGGCTGAAGGCCCGCGGGCACCCCATAGGCGCGACCGGCGTCGCCCAGATCGTGGAGATAACCGAGCAGCTCAGGGGATCCGCCGACAAGAGGCAGGTCCCGAACGCCAAGTACGGCCTCGCGCAGAGCACCGGAGGAACGGGCTCCGCCGTCACCGTCAGCATACTGGAGGCGATCTGATGTCATCCGTCGCAAGGGAATGGAGGGAGATCCCCGGCAGGTACAACCTCAAGGGGACCAAGTGCACCAACTGCGGGACCGTGTACTTCCCGAGCCGCCACTTCTGCCCCAAGTGCAGGCGCGCCGGCATAGGGAAGATAGAGGAGTACGCCGTGTGCAGGACCGGCAAGGTCTACACGTACTCCATAGTCCACGAGGCCCCGGACTGCAACGACATGCAGAAGCCGTACGCTGTCGCCATGGTCAGGACCGACGACGGCGTCATGATCTCGGCCCAGCTGGTGGACGTGGACCTCGACAAGATCGAGATCGGCATGTCCGTCAGGGCGGTGCTGCGCAAGCTGTCCACCGACGGCGAGGCCGGCATCATCCGCTACGGATACAAGTTCGTGCCGATGGACTGACCGGCCGAACCGCAGGGGCCCGGCATCCGGGCCCTCAAACGATTTCGTTAAAAGTGGCCTCTTGCTTCATTTGAAGTATGAAAACAAAGTGGCAAGAGGCCACGTTTAACGTAGGAAACCCCTTCCTCTGCCGAGGTTCAGACCTTCTGCAGCTCGACCATCGCGACATTCTCTACCGCCTGATCCTCCGGGGACAGGAAGCAGCTCCTGAGCCCGAGCCTCTCGGCCTTCCAGGGGGTGGCATCCGCCAGGGAGTCGTCCCTCTCCATGCCGATGTCCTCCAGGCGCGGGTCGTCGATGTCCATGAGGAGGGCGACGTACTCGTCCCTCCCCGGCTTGGGGCGCATCTTCGCCATCGCCTTGCCGATCTGCCTCTCCCAGGCGCTGTAGATTATGATCTCGGTGGGCAGGGTCTTGGACCTGTTGGTCCCCTCCGCGAACGCCCTCTCCGCGTGCATGGCCGCCGAGAGGAGGTGGTCCTTCCCCGCGACCATGTCCGGGTCCACTATGACAGCATCCCCTCCCAGGGACGTGAAGTGCGATATCATGTCTTCGAACGCGGCCCCTCCGCGCATGCCGATTACCTGGAACCTCATCCTCTGGGGCATGCGCGCATGACGATAAAAAGCATTTTAACCGAACGCACGGTACGGCCCCGATAGGAACGCGTGAGCAAAATGGCCGACGAATGGATCAGGATTGCCGCACCAGCTACGACCTCCAACATCGGGGCCGGCTTCGACATATTCGGGCTGGCGCTCAAGGAGCCCTTCGACATCATCGAGGGCAGGAGGATCGAATCGGGAATAGTCATATCCGAGGTCTCAGGACCCGGGTCAGAGAGCATACCCACCGACCCGGAGCAGAACTCCGTGAGCATAGCAGCCGCGGAGGTCCTCAGGAGATGCGAGGCCGAGTTCGGCATCGAGATCAGGATCAGGAAGGGGATCCGTCCCTGCAGCGGCATCGGGTCCTCGGGCGCATCCGCCGCGGGCGGGGCGTTCCTGGCGCACATCCTGTGCGGCGAGAAGCTGGACCCCAGGGAGGTCGTCCTTTGCGCGGCCCATGCCGAGGACGTCACGTCCGGCGGGTTCCACGCCGACAACGTCGCCCCCTGCGTGCTCGGAGGATTCACGGTCATCCGCTCCTACGAGCCCTTCGAGGTCATATCCATACAGCCCCCCGAGTCCCTCGGGATAGTGGTCGCCATGCCCGACGTGATGGTGCCCACGAGGGAGTCCAGGGCGGTCCTCCCCAAGGAGGTCCCCATCAAGGACATGGTGTTCCACCTCGGCAACGCGGCCTGCATGGTGTACGGGATGCAGACCGGCGACCTCGGTCTCATCGGCAGGTCCGTCAAGGACGCCGTGTTCGAGCCCGCCAGGACGTGCCTTGTACCCCACCTCAAGGAGGCCGAGGCAGCCGCGCTCTCCCACGGCGCCATAGCGTCGTTCCTCGGAGGCTCCGGCCCCTGCATAATCTCATTCTACGACAAGAGCTCCCACCAGGGCGAGACCATCGCCGAGAGCATCGTCAAGATCTACGCGGAGAACGATATGAAATGCGAGACCTGGATCACGGAGCCCGGCTCCGGTTGCAGGAGGATTTGAAATGGCAGCGCACAAGGTGATTTGCTGGGACTGCGGCGTGGAGGTCGACGACCCCTTCGTCAACACGTGCCCCAGATGCGGCGGCCTTCTGACCGTCAAGATGGATCTGGAACCGGTCAAGGAGATGAGGCCCGAGGACCTCCGCTCCGAGCCCATAGGCGTGTGGAGGTACGCTCCCTTCATGCCCGTGGACCCCGCCCACAAGGTCTCCATACAGGAAGGGGGCACGCCCCTCTACCCCGTCAGGGCCCTGGGTGCCGAGGTAGGCGTTGAGAACTCCTTCGTCAAGTTCGAGGGTCTGAACCCGACCGGCTCCTTCAAGGACAGGGGGATGACCATCGGGGTCTCCCACGCCAAGGAGCTCGGCGCCAAGGTCGTCGGATGCGCGTCCACCGGCAACACGTCCGCCGCCCTCGCCGCGTACGCCGCCAAGGCAGGCATGAAGTGCGCGGTGTTCCTCCCGTCGGGGAAGGTCGCCATGGGCAAGCTCGCCCAGGCGCTGTTCTTCGGCGCGAAGGTGCTGTCCATCGACGGGAACTTCGACGACGCCCTGGCGCTCGCCAGGAAGATGGCCGACGAGAGGAGGCTCTACCTGCTCAACTCCATCAACCCCTACAGGCCCGAGGGCCAGAAGTCCGTGCTCTTCGAGATCATGGACCAGCTTAGGTACGAGGTCCCCGACAGGATCATCCTGCCAGTCGGCAACGCAGCCAACATCTGGGCCGTGTACAAGGCGATAACGGAGCTCCAGGAGGTCGGGTGGATCGACAAGGTCCCCATGCTCACCGGAATACAGGCGGAGGGCGCCGCGCCGGTCGCCACCGCCTTCAGGCAGAACGCCTCCGACTTCGTCCCCGAGGAGCACCCCGAGACGGTCGCCACCGCCATAAGGATCGGCAACCCGGTCAGCGGCAGGAAGGCCCTCAAGGCGATCTACGCCACCGGCGGGTACTCCGCCACGGTCACCGACGAGGAGATCATCTCCGCCCAGCAGCTGCTCGGGAGGAGGGAGGGGGTGTGCGTCGAGCCGGCATCCGCCGCATCCGTCGCCGGTCTCCGCAAGCTCCGCGCCGAGGGCATCATCGACAGGGACGAGAGGGTCGTGTGCATCTGCACCGGGAACGGCCTGAAGGACCCCGACACGATAATCAACAACTGCGAGCCCCCGATCAAGTGCGGGAACTCCGTCGAGGACGTGGAGAGGATCCTCTCCCAGTGAACTCAGAAATCAAAGAGGCTGGACTGATGAGGTCCGGCCTCCACCTTCCCATTTTCTTTTTCCGGCTCCGTCGACGGCGCCTCGCCGTACGCCGCTGCCATCTCGTCCATCATCGCCTCCTCCTCTTCGGACGGGGACCATTGCGGCTCGGGCCCCCTTGCGCCTCCGGACTGCTCCTTCATGCTGGCGGCCAGCGCCTTCCCTATGCCCGGGACCGCCGCCAGGGCGGCCTCGTCTGCCGAGGATATGTCGGACCTCGAGGCGTACCCCGCCTTGAAAAGGACCCTCGCGCGGCTCCTGCCCACCCCCCTGAAGGACACAAGGTCGGAGAGCTCCTCCTTCACGCCGTACCTTATCCTGGTTGAGAGCGGCCTGATCCTGCGTATCGCGTCCGGATTGAAGATGTAGGCTATCTCCCCCATGGAGTAGATTATCCAGTCCATGAGGTCCACCTTGGAGCGTATGTCCCCGGGCCCGACCCCGAGCTCGTCAGTCATGCGCTCCTCGCTGACCTCCTCTATCCAGTCCTGCACCAGGACGGCTGCCTTGAGGTCGCTCTGGAAGAACTCCGGGTCGTACGACTCGGTCTCGTAAGGGTCCAGGAGCAGCCTGTCGAACCACAGCTCCCCCTCGGCCTTCAGGCGGTCGGCGTCCTTCTTCTTCGGGTACATGCCTATCATGTCGGGGGTCATGGCGGCGGCGACGAGTATGGGCATGGGCTCGGTGGTGTCGTCTATCCTCATCACCGCGTCCCTCAGCATGGAGGCCGTCAGGGGGTCTATGCACAAGTCGGAGACCCTCTTCCCGAACGGCAGGATGGCTATGGCGTCCCCATCCCTGCGGACCATGCTCTCCCTGACGAGGAAGTCCACCGCCTCCCTGACCACCCCGTCTATCCCGAACAGGCTGGAGGTCGTGCCGAGGAACGTGTCCTTCAGGAAGTCGACGACCGACCCCTCCGAGTCGGCGTCACCGGTGGCGAACATCCCGAGGATGTGGCTGCGGAGCACCCTCTCCTGGAAGAGCTTCGATGTGAGCCTCTCCGTGTCATGGTCTATGTAGTCCTGCATCAGGTGGTCCTGGTCGCGGTCGTTCTTAGCGACCAGCACCGCCTCGCCGTACGGGTCGTACCCAGGCCTTCCGGCCCTTCCGCACATCTGCTTGACCTCCATCACGGAGATCGGGGCTATGACCCCGTTGTCGAAGCGTGTGGTGTCCCTCACCACCACCCTGCGGGCGGGCAGGTTAATCCCGGCCGCCAGAGTGGGCGTGGCGACAATGCATTTTATGGCGCCCGAGCGGAATGCTTCCTCTACATAGCGCCTCTGCCTGTAGGTGAGGCCTGCGTTGTGGAACGCCGTCCCGGAGGCGACGCACGATGCGAGCTTCCTGCCTATGGCGGTGGTCTCCGCGTCCCCCTCGAGCTGGGCGCGCTCGCTGTCGGCGAGCGCCCTCCCCGCGACCGGGCGGAGATGGGAGGAGAGCCTGACCGCCTCCGCCTCCGTGGAGCGGCGGGAGTTCACGAAAACCAGGCACTGCCCCCCTTCCGACACGGTCTGCATCACGAGGGACGAGATCCCGTCCTCCCCCGGGGGCACATCCTTCACGGTGCGGTCGTCGAAGGTTATCCTCCCGTCCAGGTAGGCGCCCTCCCTGAGGCTGATGGGGCGCCAGTCGCTCCTGACCAGCTCCGCGTCCAGCCAATCGGCGAGGTCGGATGCGTTGGAGATCGTCGCGGACAGGGCGATCACCTGGAGGTCCCTGCGCCTCCTCATCATCTTGGTGAGGGCGATCTCCAGGGTGGGGCCCCTCCCGGGGTCGTGTATCATGTGGACCTCGTCGGCGATGACGAGCTTGACCTTTTCGATCCACCTGCTTCCGTGCCTGAGCATGGAGTCGGCCTTCTCGGAGGTGGCCACGACTATGTCCGCATCGTCGATGCCCCTGTCCTCGGAGTCCAGGTCCCCGGTGCTCAGGTGGACCTTGATGTCAAGCGATTCGAAGCGCATGAAGTCGTCGCGCTTCTCGGCCGCGAGGGCCTTGAGCGGCACTATGTAGAGCACGCGCCCCGACCCCTCGGCGACGGTCTTGAGGGCGGCGGCGTATCCGATGAGGGACTTCCCGCTGGCGGTAGGCATCGCCGCGACCAGGTTCCTCCCCTCGAGCGCGACGGGTATCGCCTGCGCCTGCGGCGGATGGAGCTCCCTGAACCCTGCGGAAACCAGCGCCTCCGCGACGCTGTCGGGAACGTCCAACTCGTCAACCCTCATCGGAAACCCGAGCGCTAACGCGTTCATAACCCCTCGCCTTCGAACCCATTCTCCGAGGGTTCCGGGAATTAGAATTAATAAGGGATGAGCGATGGGACGGGCATCATGAGAGGAAAATGCCTTGCAGCCCTGGCGGTCATACTGATGGTGGCCGTCGCATTCGCCCCATCGGCGGAAGGCGCCGCTGCCGTGACCGACTACAGGTCCCAGCTGGACGCCAACGGGGAGGCGGTATACTCCGAGGTCTCAAGCAGCATCGAGGCTTCCCTCGCGTCCCCTTCGAATCAGCTGAGTTTCGTCATCGTTCTGGGGAACCCAGTTCTCTTCAGTTCCGAGGACGAGGCCAAGGCCTATGCCTCGGAAACCGTGAACTCCGCGCTCGCCGCGATATACTACACGAACCCTGAGGCCGTATGGCTCTGGGACCTTCCCGTGTCGGCCGTGGAGATCGAGTCATCGGTCAAGACCGTCACTGTGTCGGGCGGCCAGTACTTCGTGGCCTCGGAGGTCAGGTTCACGCTCACGGTGCCGGACAGGTACGCGGACGACTCGTCCACGGAGGCCAACGAGACCGCCTCGGTCATCGAGAAGCTGAGGTCGGCCAGGGAGCAGTACAGCGGGTCGCTGTCGGACAAGGTCAAGGCCATCTCCGACCGTCTCCACAGGGTCACCGTCACCGATGACGAGGAGGGGGCCGTCAGCAACGCCTACGACGCCCTGGTCGGTGGCAGCTCATCGTCGGCCGGGATCGCGGCTGCTTTCACCTACCTCTGCGCCTACAGCGGGGTTACGACGGTGATGACGGTCGCCGGCGACATACTGTCCTCCGACGGGTCCTCCGAGAGGGGGTACTGGAACGTGATCGTCGACGGGGACAGCGTGTACGGGACGGACGTGACGATATACGATGGGGACGACAGGTCCCCTCTGCTCGCCGGTTTCACGACGCAGGTGTCCGGAGGATGGTTCGGCTCGGTCCACGTGGCCGACCTGGACCTTTCGGCGGAGAACTCCCTGCAGGCGCCAAGCCTCTCGTACACGGGTTACGAGTGGCCGGACGACAGGTCCATCCTGGAGAAGTACGGGCTGCAGATTGTGACAGTGCTAGTGATGGTCATCATAGTCGCGGTGATACTGTACGCGATGAGGAGCGGGGAGCTCTGACCAGCACGGAGGATGCTCCATTAAGCTTTATATACAACAACAAACTAGATTATCGGGGGAAACATGAAAGGAAGAGAAGATGTCAAGAGGTCCGAGCTCTCGGTAGAGGAGTGGGCTGACAGGCAGACCTTCGCCACCACAGAGGATATACAGATCCCAGACCTCATGGCGGACAGGGTCATAGGCCAGGAGGAGGCGGTGGAGGTCATGCGCAAGGCCGCTTCCCAGAAGAGGCACGTCATGCTCATCGGCGAGCCCGGTACGGGCAAGTCGATGCTGGCGAACTCCATGGTCGAGTACCTGCCGAAGGAGGACCTGCAGGACATCGTGTCGTACCACAACCCGGAGGACTTCAACGAGCCCAGGATAAGGGTGTTCCCCGCCGGGAAGGGGAAGGCCGTGGTCGCCGAACAGAAGGCGATCGCAGCGCAGCAGAGGAACCAAAAGAACACGATGTACATCTACGCCTGCCTGGCGATCATCGTCCTGGGATTCCTCGCATCCATCATGCTCAACAACTTCACCATCGCACTCATCGCCATAATGGGCGCCCTGTTCATCGTGATGATATTCAGGACCCCGGGCCAGACCAGGAACGAGGTCGCCATAGTGCCCAAGGTGCTGGTGGGACACGATCCGGGGGACATGCCCCCGTTCATAGACGCCACTGGAACCCATGCCGGTGCGCTCCTCGGTGATGTCAGGCACGACCCGTTCCAGTCGGGCGGCCTCGAGACCCCGTCCCACGACAGGCTGGAGGCCGGGGCCATACACAAGGCCAACAAGGGTGTCCTCTACCTCGACGAGATCAACATGCTCAGGATGGAGTCCCAGCAGGCCCTGCTCACCGCGATGCAGGAGAAGAAGATGGCCATCACCGGGCAGTCCGAGCGCTCCTCGGGCGCGCTTGTAAAGTCCGAACCCGTGCCCTGCGACTTCATCATGGTCTGCGCCGGGAACATGGACGCCATCCAGGGTATGCACCCTGCCCTCAGGTCGAGGATAAGGGGATACGGTTACGAGGTGTACATGCGCAGCACGATGCCGGACACCGACGAGAACCGCGACAAGATCACCCGCTTCGTCGCCCAGGAGGTAAGGAAGGACGGCAAGATCCCCCATTTCGACAGGTTCGCTGTCGCCGAGATCCTCCGCGAGGCCCAGCGCCGCGCTGGAAGGAAGGGGGAGCTCACCCTCAGGATGAGGGAGCTCGGAGGGCTCGTCAGGGTGGCCGGGGACATGGCCGTCCAGAGGAACTCCAAGGTCGTCTCCATGGAGGACGTCATCGTCGCCAGGGGGACCGCCCGCAGCCTCGAGAAGCAGGTGGCCGACAGATACATCGAGGCCAACCAGGCCTACGAGATGTTCAGCACCAGCGGCGAGAAGGTCGGTATGATCAACGGCCTCGCCGCCCTCAACGCCAGCTCCAACATGGCGGAGTACTCCGGAATAGTGCTCCCGATAGTCGCCGAGGTGTCCCCGTCCCAGACCAAGAGGTCCGGGCGCATCGTGGCCACCGGCCAGCTGGGGACCATCGCCAAGGAGGCCGTGGACAACATCTCCGCCGTCATCAAGAAGTACACCATGACCAACCTGTCCGACAGCGACATCCACCTGCAGTACATCGGGACTTACGACGGTGTCGAGGGCGACTCGGCATCGATAACCATGGCAACCGTCATAATCTCGGCCCTGGAGAACATACCCATCCGCCAGGACCTGGCGATGACCGGGTCCCTCAGCGTCAGGGGTAAGGTCCTGCCCGTAGGAGGGGTCACCGCCAAGCTGGAGGCCGCCGCCGCCTCGGGCATCAAGATCGCCCTCATCCCCGAGGACAACGCAAAGGACGTCATGATCGAGAACAGGTACTACAAGGACATGGAGATCTACACCGTGGAGAATCTCCGCGACGTGTTCGAGTACGCCTTCGTGGACTGCCCGATGAAGAGGCAGTACATGGACAAGCTCCTGCCCCTCACCGAGGACGGGAAGTCGACCGCCAAGAGGATCGAGCCTCCCGCGGAGCACCACTACCACATGGATGCCGGTCCGGCTGCGGAGGTCCCGGCGGAGCCGGGGCCCGCTCCCGAGCCGTCCGCATCCGCCGAGGCGACGGTCGCCGACCATGCGGTTCCGACCCCTGCGCCCCAGTGAAACGCATTCCATCCACACGCCCTCCGGGCGTTATCCGGAGGGCGGTCCATTAAATACGGAATCCCCGATTGGAAACGCATGAGCAGGGACCTTTGCTCCGGTTCCTCCCTCGTCATCGGCAGGTTCCAGCCGCTGCACAGGGGGCACATGGGAGTCCTATTGAAATGCGCTGAGGAATCCGAGCACCTGATAGTCGGCATCGGGAGCGCCCAGTACTCCCATCACCCGGACAACCCCTTCACGGCCGGGGAGCGCTACCTCATGATCAACAGGGCCCTGAGGGCAGAGGGCGTTTCCAACTACAGCATCGTCCCGGTGGAGGACCTGAACAGGTACTCCGTCTGGGTGTCGCACGTGGTGTCCATGGTCCCCCCGTTCGGAGCCGTATACTCGAACAACCCCATGACCAGGAGGCTGTTCGAAGAGGCGGGCTACGAGGTCAGGGACTCGCCCATATACGACCGCAGCCTGTACTCGGGCACGGAGGTCCGCCGCAGGATGGTCGCCGGTGAGGACTGGAGGCAGCTCGTCCCGGAGGCGGTGGCGGAGGTCATAGCCGACATAGACGGGGAGGGCAGGCTGAAGGCGATCTCCGGAGGTATGAGCGATGCGCCCCTCCGATGCCGACCGTCTCGCCGAGACCCTCCTGGCCAGGGGGGCGACCGTCTGCTGCGCCGAATCCTGCACGGGGGGCCTCATATCGGCATCCCTGACTGAAATCCCAGGATCATCCAGGTTCTTCCTCGGCGGCGCCGTCACGTACAGCAACGAATCCAAGGAGTCAGTGCTCGGAGTCTCCGCGGAGACGCTGGCGTCACACGGGGCGGTGAGCTCCGAGACCGCGGAGGAGATGGCGCTGGGGGCGGCGAGGGTGTTCGGAGCCGACTACTCGCTGGCGGTTACAGGCATAGCCGGCCCCGGTGGAGGGACCCAGGAGAAGCCGGTCGGACTGGTGTACATCTCCGTGTCCGACGGCAGCCGGTGCGTAACGACCCGCAACAACTTCGAGGGGGAGCGCCAGCAGGTCCGCGACAGCACTGTCAGGGAGGCATGCGCCCTGATGAGGGACTTCGTGGAGGGTATACTGTGACCGGGAGGTTCGAAAGGCAGATCCCCATCTTCGGAGAGGAGGGTCAGAGGAGGATCATGAGCGCCAAGGTCGGGGTCGCCGGCTGCGGCGGTCTGGGCGTCAACGTGATAACGTCGCTGGCGATGGCGGGCGTATGCAGGTTCGTCCTCGCCGACCACGATGTCCCGCAGGTGACCAATCTCAACCGCCAGTTCATCTACGCCGCAGGGGACATCAGGCCCAAGGCGGTGATCTCCGCGGAATGGGTCCTCGCCCTGAACCCGTGCGCCGATGTGGAGGCGGTATCGCAGCCCATCGACGAGGTGACCGCATCCGCGTTCAAGGGGTGCGACGTCATCGTGGACTGCCTGGACTCGTTCCAGGCCAGGATGGCGCTCAACGATTATTCCGTGGCCGAGGGCATACCCCTCGTGCATGCGGGGGTCACCGGAACCCACGGTCAGGTCGCCGTGTCGATCCCGGGGGAGACCCCGTGCCTAAGGTGCATGCTGGGCACCATGGCGGATCCGGAGGGCCCGGTCCCGTCGGTGGGGGCGGCCGTATCGGCCATAGCCGGGGTGGAGGCGCTGGAGGCCCTGAGGGTCATCGCCGGGATGGAGCCCTCCAGCAGGGGGCGGATCGTCGCCTTCGACCTGGAGTCCATGTCGTCGGAGTCCGTAGAGGTGATACGCGACCCCGACTGCCCCGCGTGCGGGCCGCGTTGAGCCATTTCAACATCCTTATCTATCCCATGGCCCCTTCGAGGGCCCATGGAGCACATAATGACCGGGAAGGTCAAGGAAGTCTACAAGGTGGACGACGACACGCTGGAGTTCGCCTACACCGACAACATCTCGGTGTTCGACAAGATCATACCCTCGAAGATCCCGCACAAGGGCGAGACACTCTGCAGGACCGCCAAGTACTGGTTCACGCTCCTGTCCCAGGAGGGAATCAACAACCACTACATCAGCGAGCCGTCCAAGGACAGGATGAGGGTCAGGAGGGTCGACATCATCCGCGACTACAGCAAGATCGACGGTGAGACCACCAACTACCTGATCCCCCTCGAGGTCATCTGCAGGTACTACGCGGCCGGCTCCCTCCTGGACAGGATCAAGTCCGGTAAGGTCAAGGCAGAGGACCTCGGGTTCCCTGCTGGCCATGAGGTCAAGAGGGGAGAGAAGCTCCCGGTCCCGTTCATCGAGTGCACAACGAAGCTGGAGGAGCACGACGAGAACCTCACCGACGAGGAGGCCAAGGAGATGGCAGGCCTCTCCGAGGAGGAGTTCCAGGAGATCAAGGACACCGTCCTCAGGATCGACGAGATAATCGGACGCGAGGCGGGCAAGAGGGGCCTGATCCACTGCGACGGCAAGAAGGAGTTCGCCTACGACAAGGACAGGAAGCTCATGGTCGTCGACACTTTCGGGACGCTGGACGAGGACCGCTGGTGGGATGCCGACGAGTACGCCAAGGGCAACATCGTAGAGCTCTCCAAGGAGTTCGTCCGCCAGTACTACCGCGAGACCGGGTACCACGAGGCGCTCTACTCCGCCCGCGAGAAGGGCCTCCCGGAGCCGGACATACCCGCACTCCCCCAGGAGATAATCGACCGCGTGAGCAAGCTGTACGTCGACATGTACGAGCGCATCACCGGCGAGAAGTTCTGATAAACGTCAGCCCGGGGCGCCCCAGGGCGTCCCGGACCCATTCTTCCGCGGACTCAGAGCAGGTCGACGTCCAGCAGGGATTCGCCGCGTGGGCAGTCCACGTCGCCCCTGACGGCCGTGACCATGTACTTCTGGCCGTCCTTCTTACCGAGCGCGTGGCACATGTGGTAGTTCGGGCAGGACACCATGTCGCACCTGGATTCGGAGTACGTGATCGTGACCCCGTCCATGGTGCCCTTCTTGGTAACCGCCGCCGGGGTGGGGACCTTCTCCACCTCCACTGCCACGACCTCCCCCTCGCATTCCTGGCACTCGTGCTTCTGGCTCCTTACGGCGACCACCCGGTATCTGGATCCGGCCTCCAGGTTGAAGCACACCCCCTTGAGCCTGCAGTCCTTGCAATCCGCTATGGGGCCCATGAAGTAGAACTCCCTGCCCTCCACGGCCTGCGGCTCGCCGATCAATGTAATCAGTGCCATCCTACCGACCTCAAATCACTCCCGTCGCCCTCGCGACGTTCTCCGCGGCGTCGGCGCTGATGCCCTTGTCGCCCAGTATCGTGAACCTGTCCGGCCTTATCTCGTGGGCGTGGACCATGGCGTCGATGACGTCGTCGGCGGTTATACCGAGTCCTTTGGCGTCCGTAGGCGCGCCTATCTCCGCTAGCGCATCTCTGATGGCCTCCCAGTCGCCGCCGTGGAGGTACATGGTCATGATGGACCCCACCCCGCATTGCTCACCGTGGAGGGCCCTGCCCGGATGCCTCAGGTCCAGCATATGGGAGAACATGTGTTCCGCCCCGCTGGTGGGGCGGGAGCTGCCCGCGATGCTCATGCATATGCCCGACATGATGATGGGCTTGATCGTTATCCAGACGCTCTCCTCCATGTTGGGCTTTATCAGGTCGCAGCTGTCCATTATGGACTCTGCCGCGTAGCGCGCCAACGAGCTGGCCGATCTGCTGAACTCCTCGTTCCTGAGCCTTCTGGCGAAGTCCCAGTCCATTATGGCGGTGAGGTTGGAGATGACGTCTGCGCAGCCGGACGCAAGCAGGCGGTACGGCGCCTTGACTATGACCTGGGTGTCAGCGATGACGCCTATCGGCGATGCGGAGGCCACGGAGCGGGAACCTGATGCCGATTTGAGGGATGCCCTGTTGGACGCGATCCCGTCATGGGCGGCGGACGTCGGGATGCTTATGAACGGGAGCTTCAGTTCGTTGCAGACGACCTTGGCCAGGTCGATCTTGCTTCCCCCGCCTATGGCCAGGACGAACGAGGACCCGTGCTCCTTAATCCTGTCCACGGCCACGGAAGCGTTCTCCACGGTGGCCTCCCCCAGCGTGACCACATCCATGTCGTAGCCGTCCAGGTAGCTTAGCACATCCCTGCCGGCCGCCTTCATGGTGGTCTCGCCGGTGATGACGGTGCCCACCCTGCTGGTGTGGATCCCCTCGCACATTTCGCGGACGTTTCCGAGCACGTCGTGCCCGGCCACGATGTTCCTGGGGAACTCCACCGCCTTAACCTTCGTGAAGTCGTTCATCTGCTATCCTCCGTGCCTCGGATAATGGTATGAGGACATTATAAATGGTGGCGTGGATGCGGTATCCATGGCCAGGGCGCTGATCATCTGCGGTTCCGCCGGTCGCGGCGGAGTAACGGAGGACATGTGCAGGGTGGCCGAATCCGAGCTGGGAAGCCTCGGCTGGGACGTCGAGGTCCTGTTCCCGTCCGGGATGAGCATCGCCCACTGCACGGGGTGCGACAGGTGCTCGGAAGGCCCCTGTGTGATAGACGACGACATGTCCGAGGTCTACAGGGCATTCGCGGAGTCCGATCTCCTCATCCTCGCGTCCCCGATGCATTTCGGAGGGCCGTCCTCCCTCCTGAAGACGGTGATGGACCGCTTCCAGGTAAGATGGTTCGACCACGTCTCCCCGCATCCCTCGAGATCCGCGGGGATGGTCTGCGCGGGCAGCCCGGATCCGGATTTCTCCCATGCGGTATATCCGATGAAGGCCCTGTCCATTACATCAGGCATGAAATGGATGGGGTACCTGGGATTCCCGGACACGGACCGCCGCGGGAACGACGGCGTCGACGAGGAGGTCCGCCGCTTCATAGGGACGATAGTCCGATGACGTCCGAGGGGACCACGGCGGTCCGGGACGGGCCGGAATCCCTGACGCTCCTGGTGAACGCGACGGTCGAAGGGAACGATTCGTAAAGGCGGTCCCAGTCGTAGCCGGGCACGGACCCGTCGACATCCAGCACGCAGACCTTGTGGAAGCCCATCGCATCCAGGTGCGACACCGCATCCACCACGTCGCCGCGGCCGTTCCTCAGCAGCGCCCTGCCCTTCTCCACGAAGACGACGGGAACGAAGCTGTCCGAGACGGTCAGTATGTCCTCCAGGTCAGCGTCGGACGCCGTGGCGTGGTACGGTCCCATGACGATGTCGGCGATGGTGTTGAAGGCATCGAAGAGGTCGTCGGCGTTCTCAACCCAAGTCATGAACCAGATGTCGTGGCCTCTCGCCCTCATCCCCTTGACGACCCCCTCCCTGAAAGTGCGGGACGCGAGGCTGTCCATGTCCACGATCACCACCGGCGTCCTGGTGTCTGAGCGCGGCAGGGAGGCGATCGCATCCTCAAGGGGCACCGATGCCCTCGCGGAGAACCCCCTGTCCGTGAACCATGCGTCATGAGACACCACAGTATCCTGGGGGCAGGATGAGAACAGGGCTGGGACGAGCATGCACCCGGCATGGACCGCATCGTATATTGAATGAGCGGGGCCTCGTCGGGGGTTAAAGAATTAACGGCGTTTAGATAAGTATATAAGCAGAGGCTTCCACTAAGCCTCCAGAGGTTTGTAAATGGCCACGAAATACGTTTGCGAGAAATGCGGCACCGTCGTCGAGCTGCTCTACAAGGGGGGCGCAGTCTCGTCCTGCTGCGGCGAGGAGATGAAGCCCGCCGAGGTCAAGACCGAGGACTTCGTCAAGGAGAAGCACGTGCCGTACATCGAGAGGCAGGACGGAGGCGTCCTCGTGAAGGTAGGGAAGGAGACCGCCCACCCCATGACCGAGGAGCACTACATCGTCTTCATCGAGATCTGCGCCGACGGCGTCCTGATGAGGAAGTACCTGAAGCCCGGGGATGCACCCGAAGCGTTCTTCAAGACGGACGCAAAGCAGATTGCCGCCTGGGAGTACTGCAACAAGCACGGCCTCTGGAAATCCAACCAGTGATGATGAAACCGGCGGGACGGGGCATCCCGTCCCCCATCCAAACCCAACGACGCCTTCTCCCACGCGGTCCGAAGCCTTCCCGCGTGCCAATTTATACCTAATGCGCGATTACGCACGCGAGGTTACAATTCATGGCCAAGATCGTGGAGTCAACGGGTGACGATGCCAAAGCGAAAGCGAGGCACGCCAAGATAGCCAACGAGAAGAAGGAGGCGGCCATCAGGGAGAAGGAGAAGATCTCCGACGACAAGTGGAAGGCGAGGCTCGCGGAGGAGAAGCGCAAGGAGGCCATCAAGAAGCTTCCGAAGGAGGAGCGCGCCGCGGCCAAGAAGGAGCTCAAGGAGCAGATAAGGCGCCGCAAGGAGGCCGAGAAGGAGCAGAAGAGGAAGCTCAAGGCCGAGGAGAAGGCGAAGAGGGAGGCCGAGAGGAAGGCCGCGGAGGCCCACGCACAGGGCGTGGTCGCCCATGAGCACCAGGAGGTCGAGGAGGCCATCCAGTCCGCGGAGAGGGCTGAGGACGTCCAGGAGTCCAAGGCCGAGGAGATCGCGGAGCAGATCCAGGATGCGGTCGCCCCCACCGCCCACGAGGAGGGGGTCCCCGGGGAGCTGCCCGCGGACACCGTCGATGCCCCAGAGGAGCCGGACCAGGCCTCCAAGAAGGAGGAGTGACGCCTCCTGGCCCCCCGGGGGCTACGCCCCCGGGATTGGCTCTTAAATAATTTGACTTCATCCCTTCTTCCGTGGTAAATGGTTCGTCTACACCAGAAGAAAGGATGAGGAGGGCGGCATCCCAGGATGCTTCCTCCGTCATCGAGGAATACAACAGCAGGCAGGAAGGACACTTCAACGAGGAGATCACGACTTCCCGTATCCAGTACGGGAAGAACGAGGCGACCAACCACAACAAGCATGTCGTCCTGAAGAGGCTGTACCGCTCTTTCGCAAACATATTCATCATCGCTCTGGCAATCATCGACGTCCTATGGATGGTCCTTGATCCGGACTGGATTTACTTCATCATTCTCACGACGCTGATTCTTGTCAGCGGTACCGTGACGTTCGTCCAGGAGACCCGCAGCTCGAAGGCGGCGGCTCAACTGGCCAGCATGGTCACGACGATCATCACCGTGCGCCGCGAGGACACCGAGACCGAGATAGACTCCAGGGAGCTGGTCGTCGGTGACATAATCATCCTGGACACGGGGGACATGATTCCCGCCGATGTCAGGATCATCTCTTCCAATCATCTGAAGGTGGACCAGTCCGCTCTCACCGGCGAGTCCGGGGGAGTGACCAAGGTTGCGGACAGGATGGAAAATGTCGACTCTGTCCTCGGATGCGACAACCTCGCATTCATGGGGACGAGCGTGATCGGGGGGTCCGCCGAGGCGGTCGTGGTCGCCGTCGGCGACGACACGGTCTTCGGCTCCATGGCCGAGAAGCTCACCAGGAAGAAGACCGCGACCACATACGACAAGGGAAGCAAGGCCATCGTCAACGTCCTTCTGAAACTGATGGCATTCATGGTCCCTCCCGTCTTCGTCATAATATTTGTGAAGGGCTACATGGACCCGTCCACGCCCATTATCGAGGACCTCATCGATGCAGTGAAGTACGCCCTGACTTTGGCGATCGGCCTTATGCCAGAGATGCTGGCGACAATCGTGTCGGCCAATCTGGCCAGGGGCGCCATAAGCATGTCCAAGAACAAGGTCATCGTCAAGGACGTCACCGCCATACAGAACTTCGGTGCCATGGATGTGCTATGCTCCGACAAGACTGGCACGCTGACACAGAACAGGATCTCGGTTCATGACTGCAACGATGTCTACGGCAATGCAAGCCATTCGGTGGAGATTATGTCCTGTCTGAACTCCCGCAACCTGAAGTCCGCCACCAACCAGATCGACTGGGCGCTGGACGAGTACGCGGAGGAGTACGACCTGGGCGAGGAGCTCGACGCCTACGAGTACGTTGCCGACGTCCCCTTCGATTTCACCAGGAGGCGCGCCACGGTCGTCGTCAGGAAGGACGACGAGGTCAACATGATGATCACCAAGGGTGCGATGCCGGAGATTCTCTCGATATCCACGGGCTACCTCGATGCCAACAGGGACATACAGCCCCTGAACGACAAGATAGTCAACGACATGATGGGCCTGGTGGAGTGGTACAGCCAGAAGGGCATGAGGGTCCTGGGGATAACTCACAAGTACATCCCCGCAGGGCAGACTGCCTTCTCATCCGCAGACGAATCGGACCTGATCATCGCAGGTTTCCTTGTGTTCTCCGATCCTGTCAAGCCCACAGCCGCGCAGGCGATTAAGGACCTCGACGAGTACGGAATAGCCGTCAAGGTCCTCACAGGGGACAACGAATACGTCTCGAAGCATGTGTGCGACAGCATCGGCATCTCCTCGGAGAACGTCCTGGTCGGTCCGCAGATCGACTCCATGAGCGACGAGGAGCTCCAGGGTGCGGTCGAGGATACGAGCATATTCGCGAGGCTCAGCCCCGACAACAAATCCAGGGTCGTCCAGGCCCTGAGGGCGAACGGCCACACGGTCGGTTTAATGGGCGACGGCATCAACGATGTGGTCGCAATGAAGAGCGCCGACGTGTCCATCTCGGTGGATACTGGTACGGACATAGCCAAGGAGGCCGCGAGCATGATCCTGCTGGAGAAGGACCTCGGGATACTCAAGACCGGGGCCATCGAGGGCAGGAAGGTATACGTCAACTCCATAAAGTACGTGAAGATGATCGGTTCGATCAACTTCGGATACATGTTCTCCCTGATCCTCGGTTCCCTGCTGTTCTGCTTCGAGCCCATGGGCGGGATCATGATCCTGATCTTCAACCTGATCAACGACTTCGCCTGCATCTTCATCATATGGGACAAGGTGGAGGACGAGTTCGTGCGGGAGCCGCGGAAATGGGACGCAATCAACCTGCGTAACGTGATGATGCGGTACGGGCCTATGTGCGTCGTGACGGACATCATGTCATGGGCGTTCTTCCTGTTCGTGGTGTTCCCAACCGTCGCGGTCAACATACCCGGGTACGACTTCACCAACGCGCTGGACGTGGTCATCTACGGCACCCAGAACGGGCTCTTCCTGGACGACCACCCCGAGTTCCTCGGCGTCGTGGTCCTGTTCCAGTCCCTGTGGGTCATCGAGCAGTACTGGATGCAGGTATGGGCCATCCACATAGTCCGTACCAACAAGCTGCCCTTCTTCCAGGCGTGGTCGTCCAAGCCACTGGTGGTCACGACCATCATAGCGCTCTGCGTAGGGACGCTGCTTCCGTTCAGCGGCCCGCTGTGGGAGGCCATATCGGGTTGCACGGACCTGATCGCGGTTCCGTTGTGGACGCTGATCTGGATGCCGTTCATAGCGTGCGTGTACTTCTTCGGCGCGCACGCGGTGAAGAAGCACATGCTGAAGACCAAGGGCTACTTCGCCTGTTGACAAACAATTTAGCCGGCGGGAGACCGCCGGCCATCCTTCCGATGAAGGTTGTTCTCACCCCATGGTCCGTGTCTTCCATCGGATTTTTATACATTAAAAAAATAGGGTGCCTCACCGTCAGAGGTCATAAAATGATCTGCAACGCTAACACCGGACTTACACTTCTTCTGTGAATCCAGTGAGAGCTAGGACGGTTTGAGGTGTTTTGTATGGAACCGCAAACCAGTGAGAACGCTAGTAAGTTGAAGGAAATGCTGGCCGTCAGCCCCTACAACCAGCTAGCGCTCAAGTCCATCCCTCATGCAGACAAGATCCAGATCTTCGACACTACACTGAGGGATGGTGAGCAAGCCCCGGGCATAGCGCTGAGCTCGGACGACAAGGTGCGCATCGCCCTCGCACTTGATGACTTGGGCATAGACATCATGGAGGCGGGTTTCGCCGCCTCGTCCGACATCGAGAGGGACACCCTCAAGAAGATAATGGACGCCGGCACCAATTGCACAGTGTGCAGCCTGTCGCGCTCCGTCAAATCCGATGTGGACGCGGTCATAGACTGCGGCCTGGACTACATCCACACGTTCATCGCCACCAGCGACCTCCACATGAAGTACAAGCTGAAGATGACGCCGGAGCAGGTGAAGGAGAGGGCGGTGTCGACCGTCGAGTACGCAAGGGAGCACGGACTCGAGGTCATGTTCTCCTGCGAGGACGCCACCAGGTCGGACCTGGGGTTCATGAAGGACATATGCGTCGCTGTGCAGGAGGCAGGGGCATCCAGCATCAACCTGCCCGACACCGTGGGCGTCATCGTCCCACAGGGAATGGCGTACATCGTGTCGGAGATGAGCAAGGTCCTGGACGTGCCGATCTCCATGCACTGCCACAACGACATGGGGCTCGCCGTGGCCAACACGCTGGCCGGCGTCGAGGCGGGCGCGTCCATATGCCAGGTGACCGTCAACGGCATCGGCGAGAGGACGGGCAACGCCGCCCTGGAGGAGGTCGCTGTTAACCTGTTCGCCAACTACGGGGTGGAGACCGTGGACCTCCCGAAGATCGGGCAGGTCTCCAGGCTGATCGAGAGGATAACCGGGTTCCCCATGGCATTCAACAAGCCCATCGTCGGGAGGAACGCCTTCGCCCACGAGTCCGGCATCCATGTACACGGCATCATGGGCAACACCCTGACCTACGAGCCGTTCAAGCCGGAGATGGTCGGCGTCGAGAGGCACATAGTCATCGGGAAGCACTCCGGGGAGCACTCCGTGAGGGGCAGGCTGGATGCCCTCAACGTCAAGTTCCCGGAGGAGCACATGCCCGAGCTGATGTCGGCGATCAAGAGCATAGCGATCGGCGGAAAGGAGATAGACGACGCCGAGCTGATCGCCATAGCCGAGGGCGTGCTGTGGAAGAAGGAGACCAAGTCCAACGCGGCAGTCCTGAACAGCATCGCGGTGTTCACCGGCAAGGACATCACGTCCACGGCCACCGTCACGATCACCGTGGACGGCGAGAAGAAGACCGTCGCGGAGACCGGCGTGGGGCCGGTGGATGCCGCATTGAAGGCCATCGCGGAGGCTGTCAACCCCGCCATCACGCTGGAGGAGTACAAGCTCGCAGCCGTCACGGGAGGCAGCGACTCCATCTGCGAGTCGACGGTCATGGTCAAGAACGTTCAGAACGACGGCAACCTGTCCGTCGGAAAGGCCGTGGGCCTCGATGTGGTCCAGACCTCCATCGAGGCCATGATGGCCGCGATCAACAGGGATTTCTCCAGACAGAAGAGTGAGTGAGATGGGAAAGACGATAGCAGAGAAGATCCTCTCGGAGAAATCCGGGAAGGATGCACGTGCGGGGCAGGTTGTCATGGCGGATGTGGACTACGTCATGGTGAACGATGTGACAGGCCCCATCGCGTTCCGCGAATACGCCAAGCTGAACACCGGCACCATGTACAAGGACCGCATGGTACTGATCCCGGACCACTACGTCCCCGCTAAGGACGTGGCCTCCGCCGAGCAGGCGAAGGAGATGAGGGAGTTCGCGCACGAGCACAAGCTCCCCAACTACTTCGAGATCGGGAAGAGCGGCGTCTGCCATCAGCTCATGGTCGAGGAGGGCTTCGCGGCGCCTGGGAGGCTCATCGTCGGAGCCGATTCGCATACATGCACATACGGCGGCATCAATGCGTTCTCCACCGGCATAGGTTCCACCGAGGCAGCGGCCGCCTTCGCCACCGGGAAGCTGTGGTTCAAGGTCCCCGAGACGATCAAGGTCGTGGTCCGCGGGAAGTTCAGGAAGTATGTGGGCGGGAAGGACCTCATCCTCAGGATCATCACGGACATCGGCGTGGACGGGGCCAACTACAAGGCCTTCGAGTTCCACGGCGATGTGCAGAACATCCCCGTCGCGGACAGGCTCGCCATCTCCAACATGGCGATCGAGGCCGGCGGGAAGGCCGGGATCTTCCCCTGCGACGACCTCACCCGCGAGTACATCAAGGACACCGTCCGCGGCGAGTACACCCCCGTGGACGCCGACCCGGACGCCGAGTACTGCCAGGTCCTGGAGTACGACCTCTCAGAGCTCGAGCCCTTCGTGTCATATCCCCACCTGCCCAGCAACGGCCGCGCCGTGAAGGATGCCGACGTCACTATCGACCAGGCGTACCTCGGGAGCTGCACAAACGGCAGGATCGAGGACATGAGGATAGGGGCGGAGATTGTCAAGGGAAGGAAGGTCCATCCCAACGTCAGGTTCCTCGTGGTCCCCGCATCGCAGAAGGTCTACAGGCAGATGATCGAGGAGGGGCTGATGCAGATATTCCTCGATGCCGGGGCGTTCATATCGGGCCCCACCTGCGGCGCGTGCCTCGGAGGGTACATGGGGATCCTTGCGGCAGGGGAGAGGGCGGTCGCCTCCACAAACAGGAACTTCATCGGGCGCATGGGCGACAAGGCCTCCGAGGTGTACCTCGCGGGGCCCGCCGTCGTGGCGGCATCCGCCATAGCCGGGAGGATCGTCACCCCGGACCAGCTGGAGGGGAACTGAATGGACACTATCAAAGGCAGGGTGTGGGTGTTCGGCGACAACGTCGACACGGACCAGATAATACCGGCGGAGAGGCTGGTCGCGGCCAACCTCGACCATCTGAACGACTACATCTTCGAGAAGGTCAGGCCGGGATTCGCGCAGGAGGTCCGCAAGGGGGACATCCTGGTGGCAGGAAGGAACTTCGGATGCGGGTCCAGCAGGGAGCACGCCCCGCTGTCCCTCATCGAGGCCGGGTTCTCATGCATCATCGCGGAGAGCTTCGCCCGCATCTTCTACCGCAACTCTATGAACATCGGACTGCTCCTGGTGGAGTGCAAGGTCGATGTCCGCGAGGGGGAGACGGTGGAGGTCGACCCGGACAACGGCAAGGTCGTCGCGGAGGGGAAGGAGTACTCGTTCCCGGAGTACCCTCCGTTCATCTCCGAGCTCGTCAAGGCAGGCGGGCTCATGAACCTCGTGAGGGAGGGGAGATTCTGAAGCATCTGGCGATCATACCCGGCGACGGGATAGGGAAGGAGGTCATAGCCGCGGGGATGGAGGTCATGGACGCCGTCTCCGAGATCTCATCCTTCCAGTACGACGCCGAGTTCTTCGACATAGGCTCCGACCGCTACCTCAGGACCGGGGAGCTCCTCACCGACGAGGACGTGGCCGTCCTGAAGAGGAAGGACGCGATATACTTCGGCGCGATTGGCGACCCCAGGGTGAAGCCCGGGGTCCTGGAGCAGGGGATCCTCCTGAAGATGAGGGCCGTGTTCGACCAGTACATCAACCTCAGGCCGGTCACGTCCTGGTTCCCGCTGGTCCCCCTGAAGAGGGAGGTGCCGTTCGACATACACTTCCTCAGGGAGAACACGGAGGACTTCTACATGGGCGCCAACGGGACGTTCGGCCCCGGCGCCGGAGGCGACAGGGCGCACGTCCACGTGACCAGGGAGCTCTACGACCTCGACATAGACCTGGAGGCGAAGTCCTCCAACGGGGACGACTTCGCATTCGAGATCGGCCTGCTGTCCAAGAGGGCCGTGTCCAGGTTCGCCGAGTACTGCTGCAGGTACGCGGAGTCCAGGGGGGACGAGAAGGTCACCCTGGTGGACAAGGCGAACGTGATCACGCGCAACTACGGGATGCAGAGGGAGATCTTCAAGGAGAAGACCGCCGAGCACGGCCTCGACCTGGAGTTCATGTTCGTGGACGCCATGGCGATGGCCATGATAGTCAGGCCCGAGACTTTCGGGACCGTGGCGGTGCCCAACCTGTTCGGTGACATCCTCACGGACCTCGGCGCCCAGCTCCAGGGAGGCCTGGGGATGGGCGGTAGCGGAAACATCAACCCCGAGGGGGTCAGCATGTTCGAGCCGATCCACGGATCCGCTCCGGACATCGCCGGCCGCGGGATCGCCAACCCGATCGCGGCCATCCTCGCAGCCCAGATGCTGCTGGAGGAGCAGGGATTCTCGGAGGAGGGGAGGATGCTGCACGATGCGGTCAGGACCTGCCTCGACACAGGGAAGACCACTCCGGACCTCGGCGGGAGCATGTCCACCTCGGAGGTCGGGAGGCACATCGCCGACCTCGTGAGGAGCGGGAGGGACTGAGACCATGATATCCCTGGAGCTCAGGGTATCGTACCAGGATGCCGTCACCGCGGAATCCGTGATGCGCGCTCTGGACCCGGACAACCAGGGGTACGTTCGGTCTGAGCTCCAGGGGTCCCAGATCGTCTTCAGGATCGAGGCCGGGTCCGCGGGGACCATGCGCAACACAGCCGACGACCTGATGGCGTGCATCAAGGTGGCGGAGGAATCCGTGAAGCTGACCTCCGTGTCCGAGGGGCACGGCCGGGGCCTCTGAATGGGTCCCATGTCCAGAAAACCATCTGAAGAAGGGGGCTTCCGCCCCCTGTTTTTGTTTACCTTTTCAGCTCTCGATCCCCAGGGAGAGGGCCTTCCTGTTGTTCTCCAGCAGGTTGATCTTCTTCGCGGGGATGCTCTTCTGGAGTCCGAGGTCGAGGTTCTCCGCGGAGCAGAACCCGGTCTCCCTGAACAGCCTTCCGAGGATGACCATGTTGGCCGCCCCCTTAAGTCCGTTGTCCTCGGCTATCTTTGATGCATCGATGCGGATGACCTTGACATCCGTCCTCGAGACATCCTTCTTGACGATGGAGCTGTCGACGATTATCATCCCGCCGGGGACCACATCCTTCTCGAACCTCTCCAGGGAGGGGAGGTTCATCGCAACGAGCACATCGGGGTTGACGACCAGCGGGGATCCGATGGTGTTGTCCGATATGCAGACGCTGCACGAGGCGGTGCCCCCGCGCATCTCGGGCCCGTAGGAGGGGAGCCAGGAGAGCTCCTTGCCCTCCATCATGGAGGCGTAGGCCATGACCTTCCCTGCGAACAGGATCCCCTGTCCCCCGAATCCGGCGAACAGAACGTTGAGGTCGGTCACTGCTCTCCCTCCCCTACGTCCTTGTAGACACCCAGCGGGTAGTACGGGAGCATGTTGTCCCTCAGCCACTGGACGGCGTCGGTAGGCGACATGCCCCAGTTGGTGGGGCAGGTGGACACGACCTCGATGATGCAGTACCCCTTCCCGGCCATCTGGTACTCGAACGCCTTCTTGATTGCCTTCTTGGCGGCCCTGACGTTCTTCACGCAGTCGACGGTGACACGCTCCGCGAGGGCGACGCCGTCGAGCGAGGAGAGCAGCTCGCACACCCTGATGGGGTTGCCCGCGACCGACACGTCCCTTCCGTAGGGCGTGGTCTGGGTGACCTGCCCGGGGAGGGTCGTGGGTGCCATCTGGCCCCCCGTCATTCCGTAGATCGCGTTGTTGATGAATATCGCGACGATGTTCTCGCCCCTGGCAGCGGCGTGGACGGTCTCGCCCATCCCTATGGCGGCGAGGTCGCCGTCACCCTGGTACGTGAACACGACGTTGTCGGGCCTGGCCCTCTTCACGCCGGTGGCGACAGCGGGCGCGCGCCCGTGGGGGGCCTGGACCATGTCGCAGTTGAAGTAGTTGTAAGTGAAGACCGAGCATCCGACGGACGCGACCCCCACCGTCTTCCCCTCCACGCCAAGCTCGTCGATTACCTCTGCGACGAGCCTGTGGACTATTCCGTGCGTGCATCCGGGGCAGTAGTGGAACGGGGCGTCGGTCAGCGCATGCGGCCTCTCGCCTTTCACAGTCATCACTGAACACCTCCATTGATTCTTACGATCTCCCCGAGGATCTCCTTGGGCGTGGGGATCACTCCTCCGGTGCGCCCGTAGAACTCGACCGGGACCCTGCCGTTGACGACGAGCCTGACGTCATCGACCATCTGGCCCATGGACATCTCGACGGACAGGAACGCCTTGGCATGCTCCGCATGCTTGCTGATGACCTTCTTGGGGAACGGCCAGAGCGTGATGGGCCTGATCATGCCGACCTTGATCCCCTGCTTCCTAGCCGCGTCTATCGCGGACCTGGATACCCTGGAGGAGGAACCATACGCCACTATGATGATGTCGGCGTCGTCTGCGAGGTACTCCTCGGCCATCTGGTGGTTCTCCTCGATCTCGGCGTACCTCTCGTACCTGGCTATGACGAGGGACTCCAGCTCCTGGGGGTTGATGTACAGGGAGTTGACCACGTTGTGCGCCCTCTTGTTCTGGTGGCCGCTCGCCGCCCACTCCTTCGAGTCGTTGTCGGGCTCCTTGGGCTCCGGGAGGACCACGGGCTCCATCATCTGCCCGAGCATACCGTCGGAGAGGACCATGGCGGGCATCCTGTACTTGTCCCCGAGGTCGAAGGCGGTGGATATGAGGTCCACGGTCTCCTGGACTGTGGACGGAGCGAACACGAGGATGTGGAAGTCCCCGTGAGCGGTGGACTTCGTCGCCTGGTGGTAGTCCGCCTGGGAGGGCTGGATGCCCCCGAGGCCTGGACCCCCGCGCTGTACGTTGACGATGAGGCAGGGCACGTCGGACCCGGCAAGATACGAGATTCCCTCGGCCATCAGGCTGACCCCGGGGGATGATGTGGATGTCATGACCCTGACCCCGGCCGCCCCTGCACCGAGAACCATGTTGATGGATGCGACCTCGGACTCGGCCTGAAGGTAGACCCCGTCGATCTTTGGCATCCTCTTGGACATGTACGCGGCGACCTCGGTCTGTGGCGTGATTGGATATCCGAAGAAGTGCCTGCAACCGGCCGCGATGGCGGCCTCGGCGATGGCCTCGTTGCCTTTCATGAGTACCTTTTCGTTCATGTTCACACCTCGATTCTGATCGCCACATCTGGGCACATGGTCGCACAGGAGCCGCAGCCTGTGCAGGCGTCCTGGTCGGTGACATGGGCGGGGTGGTACCCCTTGTTGTTCGTAATTGTCTTGTCGAGCGATATTATGTGCTTGGGGCATGCCACCACGCACATCTCGCAGCCCTTGCAGATGTTGTTGTCAACGGTTACTTTTGGCATTTGAACTACCTTTCACTCCCACGGCGCCCTGACATGGACGTCTACAGGGTATATGTTAGAGATTTTATTTAAACGAGTGAAATCCAGACGGCGGGGGGCCGTCGTGAATCTCAGGGGGAGGCCGGTCAAGGCGGAGATCTCCTCCGCGAACCCCATCGAGTCCAGAACGGTCTGTTCGGTGGTGTCCCTCTTCAGATGGGAGTTGTTCGCTATGCACGTGGCCCTGAGGCGCGATGTCCTCTCGATCTCGCCGAGGATGCCGACGGCCTCCTCCGCACGGGTCGTCAGGGACCTGTACCTGTTAACCACGTAGATCATGTCCGGGCCCGCCTCCATGAGCGTCCTCGAGTACACCCCCAGGGCGGTCGCTCCCGCGTCGTCGCCCCCAACGTCCACGATGACCCTCTCCCCCTCGGATATCGCGTCCCTCACCGCGCCGGGCAGGGACGGGGTGTCGAGGTTTGTGTTGGCGAAGTTCGGCCCGACGACCCTCACGCCGTTCCGTGTAAGGACGTCGGCGTAGTCGGCGGACCTGAAGTACGGGTTGACCACGTCCAGGTCGATGAGGACAGTGTCCTCGCCCATCCTGGCGCAGTCCAAAGCGAGGTTGATCGACAGGTTCGTCTTCCCTGTCCCATAGTGTCCGCAGACGACGGTCACCCTCTTTTCCAGCGGGAACATCCCAACCTCATCGTATCCAGTGTATAACTAGCTTTCATGTGCGGAGGCGCCTCCGGGTTCTCCATGACGCGCGGATAGATTTGTTTATAACCAATGGAATTTTATGGAGAACGGAGGAATCAATGGAACCCAACATCGCAGAGATAGCACAGCGTATAGCCGCAATGCGTGAGCTATGCGAAATACCGGTCGAGGAAATGGCAGAGCTGGTAGGAAAGACCGTTGATGAATACATCGAGTATGAGAGCGGGAATCTTGATTTCTCATTCACGTTCCTGCACAAGTGCGCCGAGAGGTTCGGGATAGACATCGTCGAGCTGCTGACAGGGGAGAACCCCCATCTGCAGGAGTGCGCCCTCGTCAGGAATGGGAAGGGACTCCCCATCAAGAGGCGCGTCGGATTCGAGTATCAGCATCTCGCCTTCAACTTCAAGGACAAGATCTCCGAGCCGTTCATCGTCATCGCCCCGTACATCGAGGAGGACCAGAACGCCCCCATCCGCATATCCACGCACGAGGGCCAGGAGTTCGACTACATCCTCGAGGGCACGCTCAGGTTCACCCACAACGGCCACGTCATGGATCTCGGACCGGGAGACTCGGTCTACTACGACTCCGGCAAGCCCCATGGGATGTACGCCACATCGAAGGAAGGATGCAAGTTCATCGCCGTAGTAGTGAAGGTCTGAAGATGAGGAACATCAACCTGAGGTACGTCGACGAGACCTACGACGAGAACGGCCTCCTGAAGACGTACAGGCTCAAGCATCCGGAGAACTTCAACTTCGGCTACGACATAGTGGATGACATAGCCGTCAACGAACCCGACAGGGTCGCGCTCGTATGGGACAGCCAGTCCGGGGAGGAGCACAAGTTCACCTTCGCCGACATCAAGAGGATGAGCGACAAGGTCGCCAACTACCTCACATCCCAGGGCATCGGCAAGGGCGACGTCGTGATGCTCATACTGAAGCAGAGGTACCAGTTCTGGTACTGCATGGTGGCCCTCCACAAGATCGGCGCCATAGTGGCCCCCGCCACCCACATGCTCACGAAGCACGACATAGAGTACAGGATCAACGCCGCCAGCGTCAAGGCGGTCATATGCACCAACCAGTCCAATGTGAGCGGTTCCGTCGAGATGGCCGAGAACATACCCTCCCTGAAGCTCAGGGCGCTCGTCGGCGAGGCCAGGGACGGGTGGGTGGACTTCGACTCGGAGGTAGAGAAGGCCTCCGACGTTTTCGAGAGGAGGGACACCAAGGCCTCCGACCCCATGCTCATGTACTTCACATCCGGGACGTCGGGCAACCCTAAGATGGTCCTCCACAACCACCTCTACGCGCTCGGCCACCTCATGACGGCCAAGCACTGGCACCAGGTGGACCCGGACGGCCTGCACTACACCGTCAGCGATACAGGGTGGGGCAAATCCGTGTGGGGCGCTCTCTACGGCCAGTGGATCATGGAGTCCGCGGTGTTCGTGTACGAGTACGACAAGTTCGAGCCCCATGAGATCATGAACATGATCGAGAAGCACAGGATCACGACCTTCTGCTGTCCCCCGACCATGTTCAGGCTGTACCTCAACGCGGGCCTGGAGGGCCACGACCTGTCCACGCTGAAGAACTGCTGCATCGCAGGGGAGGCGCTCAACCCGGACACGTACCAGACATGGTACGAGGCCACGGGGCTCAAGCTCATGGAGGGGTACGGGCAGACCGAGACCACCATGGTCGTCGGGACCCTCAGGGGGATGGTCCCGAAGCCCGGCTCCATGGGGAAGCCGTCCCCGCAGTTCGAGGTCGACATCGTCGACGAGAACGGCAGCTCCTGCCCACCCGGTGTCAACGGGGAGATAGTCGTCAAGGCAGGGACGTACGGCATCATGATCGGGTACTACAGGGACGAGGTGAAGACCGCGGAGACCCTCAGGGGAGGGTGGCACCACACCGGAGACGTCGCCTGGAAGGACGAGGACGGCTACTACTGGTTCGTCGGGAGGAACGACGACATCATCAAGTCCTCCGGGTACAGGATCAGCCCGTTCGAGATCGAGAGCGCGCTCATGCTGCACCCCGCCGTCCTCGAATGCGCGGTCACCGGGGTCCCGGACCCCGTGAGGGGCCAGCTCGTGAAGGCCACCATAATCCTGAGGGCCGGATACGAGCCCACCGACGCCCTCAAGAAGGAGATCCAGAACTTCACCAAGAAGGAGACGGCCCCGTACAAGTATCCGCGCGTCATCGATTTCGTAGATGTGATGCCGAAGACGATCAGCGGGAAGGTCCGCAGGGTCGAGATCCGCAACAGGGACCTCGAGAGGTCCAGAACCGAATGAGCGGCATCGCTTTCCGATACCAGGTA
Source organism: Methanomassiliicoccaceae archaeon UBA71 (assembly GCA_002504405.1). GTDB lineage: Archaea > Thermoplasmatota > Thermoplasmata > Methanomassiliicoccales > Methanomethylophilaceae > Methanoprimaticola. The sequence continues at coordinate 92,453 of DARO01000014.1, read as the reverse complement.
TTTAAACTTCAATTCGGATTCCGTAATAGGTATTTATACAAAATTACGGAATCCGTAATCTTTTACGATTCCATTAAATAATCGGTCTTTCTGTTCCTGAGTATACGCGTGAATGCCATGAGGAACATCAATCTGAGGTACGTGAAGGAGACCTACGACGAGGCCGGTCTCCTCAAGCATCTTGACATCGACTGTCCGGACGATTTCAACTTCGGCTACGACATCGTGGATGACATCGCCGTGAACGACCCTCAGAGGATCGCGCTCGTATGGGAGCATGAGAACGGGGAGTGCAGGAAGTTCACCTTCGCCGACATAAAGAGGCTGAGCGACAAGACCTGCAACTACCTAACATCGAAGGGGATCGGCAAGGGCGACTTCGTCATGCTCGTCCTCAAGCACAGCTACCAGTTCTGGTACATCGCCGTGGCGCTGCACAAGATGGGCGCCGTCCCCGTCCCGGCCACGTTCATGCTGAAATCACACGACATAGAGTACAGGATCGACGCCGCCGGGATCAAGGCCGCCATAGTCACGGACGATGACGACATAATCGAGTCCTTCGAGGGGGCAAGCAACATCGGCAAGCTCGCCTGCAGGTTCACAGTCAACGGCAGCAGGGAGGGTTGGACCGACTTCGACAGGGAGATGGAGGAGTGCTCCGATGTCTGGGAGAGGGTGCCGACCAAGAGCACCGACAGGTTCCTCATGTACTTCACGTCGGGGACCTCGGGGAACCCGAAGATGGCCGTGCACGACTACAGCTACCCACTGGGGCACATACTGCTCGCCAAGCACTGGCAGCAGGTCGACCCCGAGGGGCTCCACTGGTCCGTGGCCGATACGGGATGGGCGAAGAACGCCTGGGGGAAGATCTACGGGCAGTGGATCATGGAGGCTGCGGTGTTCGTGTACGAGTTCGACAGGTTCGAGCCCCATCATATAATGAACATGATCGAGAAGCACAGGATCACGACCTTCTGCTGTCCCCCGACCATGTTCAGGCTGTACCTCAACGCGGGGATCGAGGGCCACGACCTCTCATCATTGAAGAACTGCTGCATAGCCGGTGAGGCTCTCAGCCCCGACACCTACAACACATGGTACAACGCCACGGGGCTCAGGCTCATGGAGGCGTTCGGGCAGACGGAGTCCTCCGTCATCGTGGGGACTCTGAGGGGCATGGAGTCCAAGCCCGGCTCCATGGGGAAGCCGTCCCCTCAGTTCCACGTCGAGCTGGTGGACAAGGATGGCAAGCCCGTCCCGCCCGGTGAGGAGGGGGAGATCGTGGTCTCCATATCGCCCAGGGTTCCCGGGATCTTCGTGGAGTACTACAGGGACGAGGAGAAGACCAACGAGACCCTCAGGGACGGATGGCACCACACCGGCGACGTCGCCTGGAGGGACGAGGACGGGTACTTCTGGTACATGGGCAGGAACGACGACATCATCAAGTCCTCCGGGTACAGGATCAGCCCGTTCGAGATCGAGAGCGTCCTGGTGGAGCATCCCGCGGTGTTGGAGGTGGCGGTCACCGGGGTCCCGGACCCGATCAGGGGCCAGGTTGTCAAGGCGACGCTCATCCTCAGGGAGACGTACCAGCCCACGGAGGAGCTCAAGAAGGAGATCCAGGAGTTCACCAAGATGAAGACGGCGCCGTACAAGTACCCCCGCATCATCGAGTTCGTGGACGCCATCCCCAAGTCCATAAGCGGGAAGGTCCGCAGGGCGGTCATCCGCAACCAGGACATCAAGGACCTCATCGTGCACGAGGACGAGGATTGAAAGTCCATCCGGTCAGTCACGGGGCGCATCCTGAACGAGCTTTCGGAGATGTCGGAAGCTCTGACGGGAAATCGTTCTAAAGGCTAGATCGGATTCGGTGGTCTATCGGATTTAGAGAATGTGTTAACCTAGGTAATCTGCTTTTCCGATGCGCATACAGGTGATATTTCCTTCCCTATACCATGTGATCTGTCCCCGAATCTCCTGTCATAAGTGGTGTTTCTGTTCCTGAAGCATCTGTTGCACTGGTATGTGTTCACGATTATCCGGGAATTTGATTCTTTAACCATGTATTATTTCAACGATGATTCGGAAGGCTCTTTGACCTCGAGCTGGACAGTTGTGCTGATTCCGAGGGACGGGTTCAAGGTCGACCGCATACACACCGACGAAAACGATCTCACACGCCGGATTTCAGCGGTTTTGGACCGTTATCGAGGGTGTTCTATGGTGCTTCCCGAGGTCGTAGACCCCTGGGAAGCCGTATAAAACACCAACTGTCCAATGAACCTTGGTTCCCAAATTTTTACGGATATCTGGCTATGTCCATTGGACAGGAGATTTCCTTCAGAAAAATTTCCCTCAGATACTTAGATGTGAAGTTCCGATTCGACAATTTGATTCAAGAGGTGACAGAGTCAAAAAATCGGCTCGCACTGAAAACTCAACTGTCCAACTCGAGATAATAAAATGGAAGTTTGTAAAAAATGGAATCTGAAACTAATACGTTTTAGTTTTAGACAATATGCATTGTCCACAAAACATAGGATGCCCCATGGATTCATTCCAGCATACGCTACCTATCCTCAATGTTCTTGATTACTGGCAGTCTGCCAGTAATCAAGTGTGATACACAATCTCAGGCATCCGGCCAGAGCTTCGTCGCCAGCTCCCTCAGCTCGTACTTCAGGATCTTGCCCGCCGCGTTCATGGGGAGCTCGTCTATGAAGTGGATGTACTTGGGTGTCTTGTACCAGGCGATCCCGTTCTTGCAGTAGTCGATGACGTCCTGCTCGATCAGGTCCGCTCCGGGCTCCTTGACGATGAACGCACCCACCTGCTCCCCGTACTTCTCGCTCTTCACGCCGACGACCTGGACGTCCCTGATGCCGGGGCAGTGGTAAAGGTAGTCCTCCACCTCCTTGGGGTAGATGTTCTCCCCTCCGCGGATGATCATGTCCTTGATCCTGCCGGTGACGTAGAAGTAGCCCTCGGAATCCCTGTACCCCAGGTCCCCGGAGTGCAGGTAGCCGTTGGAGTCGATGATCTTGGCCGTCTCCTCGGGCATCTTGTAGTAGCCCTTCATGACGTTGTACCCCTTGCAGCAGAACTCACCTACCACCCCGTCGGGGCAGGGCTCGTTGGTCTCCGGGTCCAGGATGACCGTGTCCACCCCCTGCAGCTTCTTCCCGACCGACGAGCACTTCTTCTCGATGGAGGGCTCGTCGTAGGTCGTCTGCGTCATCCCGGGGGACGCCTCCGTCAGGCCGTAGACGATGGTGATCTCCCTCATGTTCATCTTGTCGACGACCTCCTGCATGGCCTTGACTGGGCAGGGGGAACCGGCCATGATGCCGGTCCTCAGCGATGAGAAGTCGAACTTGTCGAACAGCTTGTGGTTCAGGATGCTGATGAACATCGTAGGGACGCCGTACACCGCGGTGCACTTCTCGGTCTCGATGGTGGTCATGACCTTCACGGGGTCGAAGACCTCCACGAAGCACATCGTGACCCCGTGGTTGATGCATGCCATGACCCCGAGGACGCAGCCGAAGCAGTGGAACAGCGGCACGTTGATGCACAGGCGGTCGGTGGGGCCGTAGTTCATGTTTGCCCCGAGCCAGTACCCGTCGTTGGCGATGTTGAAGTGGGAGAGCATGACCCCCTTGGGGAACCCGGTGGTGCCGGAGGTGTACTGCATCATGGTGACGTCGTGGACATCAACGGAGTCCTTCCTCTCCTGGTACTCCTCGTCGGAGATCTGGCAGGCGAGGGACTTGACCTCGTTCATGGAGTACATCCCGCGGTGCTTCTCCGGGCCCAGGTACACCACCCTCCTCAGGTGGGGGTACCTCTCGCTGCGGAAGCCGTCTCTCGGCTGGACCTTCAGCTCGGGGATCAGGTCGTACACGGTCTGGACGTAGTCCACGTCCCTGACGCCGTCTATGAGGTACAGGTTCTCCATGTCGGACTGCTTCAGCACGTAGTCCAGCTCCGCGCTCTTGTAGTTGGTGTTGATGGTGAGCATGATTGCGCCGATCTTCGCGGTGGCGAACATGATGGTGATCCAGTCCGGGACGTTGGTTGCCCAGACGGCGACCTTCTCGCCCTTCTGGACGCCCATCGCCATCATCCCCTTCGCAACGCGGTCGACCTCGACCCCCCACTCCCTCCAGGAGAGGCGGATGTCCCTGTCCACGTACACGATGGCATCGTTGTCGGGGTGGTTCCTGATGCATTTGTCCAGCAGGTCCCCAAGCCGCTCGTCGCTGGTGATGTTCTTCCTCGGTATGCATACCATGGGACCACCTCAGAACGGGGCGTAGAGGACCGCGTAGATCTCCGCTGGCCCGTCGACGGCGCCGATGTAATGGGGAACGACGGCGTTGAAGTAGACGCTGTCGCCCTCCTCGATGAGGGTCTCCTCCTTGCCGTACTTGACGAGGATCTTCCCCGAGACCACCACTATGAACTCCTCCCCCTCGTGGGACGAGGTGCAGTGCGACTCGTCGGGCATGATCCTGATGAACATGGGCTCCATGTGCCTGTCCGTCTTGCCCTTCCCGAGCGGGAAGTAGTGGTACTGGTTGGCGGCCGCCTTGGCGGACGTCTCCTCCTCCCGGTCCTTCTTCCTCACGACGATGGGGTCGGGCTGGAACTGGTCGTCCATGAACGTCCCCACCCTCTGTCCGAGCGCGCGGGACAGCTTTATGATGGATCCGACGGGAGGATAGACGCGGCCCTCCTCCACGTCCGCGATGTAACCGACATCGAGGCCCGAATTCTTCGCGAGCTGCTCCTGGGTGAGTCCTAGCTCCTCCCTGTACTTCCTCACCCTCTTCCCGAGTTTGTTCGTGTCTGTCATTGATATCGCCTCGATTTTGATTCTGTTTGATATTGCCGGGGGATCACTGATCGTTCGCCCTGATGTGCTCCAGGAACTCCTTGAAGTAGAGGTCCGTCCTGATGATGTGCCCGACGTCCGGTATCCTGAGGACCTTGCAGCCCCTGATCCTGTCGGAGATGTAGTCCCCGAGTTTCGGCTCCACCATGATGTCGCTCAGCCCGTGGATCGAGAGGGTCGGGACGGTGATGCCCGCGACGCTGTCGCGGGTGTCGAACTCGTCCAAGGCGCCCATCTGGTCCTTCAGCCCGCGAGCGTCCAGGTTCTTGAGGGACCTGAGCGTCTTGCCCCTGGACTCCAGGTCGGAGAAGAAGTTCTCCGTGAAGCAGAACGCGTTGGTCATCATGCTGATGTACTCGGAGTCGCCGCCGCGCAGGGCGCAGTCGACGATCCCGTTCATGAAGTAGCTGGACCTGGCCGGCCTGTATGGGTACGCGGAGACGATCGTCAGGGATTTGAGCCTGTCCGGGTGCTGCAGTGCGAACTCCTGCGCTATGTGCGCTCCCATGGACCATCCGAGCATGTGCGCCTTGAATATGCGGAGGTAGTCCATCAGTGCCAAGACGTCATCGACGAAATCCTGCTTCCTGATGCCCTGCCGGGGATACTTGGTCAGTCCGGCCCCCCTGTTGTCGAAGGTGATCACCCTGTACTTCGAAGACAGCTCGGGTATCATCTGTTTGAAGAAGGAGGTGTCCCCGGAGAATCCCGTGATGAGGACGACGGGGGTACCCTCGCCCTCGTCGTGGTAGTGCATCTCAATTCCGTTGATGTTTGCAAATGGCAAATTATCTATCTGTCATAGGTCGGATATAAATAAACGTTGGCTTCCGGGATCCTTCGGCGCCCAGGGAGGTCCGTATGGCTATGGATACTGCCCCCTGTTCCAGGGGGCTCAGAACGTGAACCTCACGTTGTTCTGGCCCATGGTCCTGGAGTAGGTCATCTCCCTGCACATCCCCTTGGCTATCTGAAGGCCGATGCCGCCTTCCGAGTACTCTATCGGGTTGAACATTTTCCCGTCGTCGCGTATCAGCACGCTGGGCTCCTCTCCTGCCCTCACGATAACGTCCATGCTCCTCTTCGGCGACCCTGACAGCCCGTGCTGGGACACGTTCGCCAACAGCTCCTCGCAACACAGCACCGCCCTGTCCGAGCGGTCCTTCGGTATTCCGTTGGAGTCCAGGAACCCGGACATCGCCTCCAGGGAGGGCTCCAGGTCGGACAGGTCGCCGCTGACGGACAGGGTCATGGTGGGTATCTCGGGGTCCCTGCTGAGCAGGAGCCCCCTGAGGCTGTCGTCCCTCCTGCGTATGGCCGCGGATGCGACCGCGATGGCAGCCAGGACCATCAGCTCCCCGATCCAGAACGACGCCCAAAGGAGCTCCCCGTCCATGGGCGTCAGGACGAATGCCAGCGCCATCACCGTTATGGGCTGGACCACGGAGATGGCTATAGACAGGCCCTTGTGGCCGAGCACCTGGAACATTATCATTATCGAGTAGTTGAGCCCGTAGAGCAGAACGCATGGGGCGAACAGCCTCAGGGCGGTGACCGCCCCGTCGACGGAGGACGGGTCCAGGCTGAACAGGGTGCAGAACGCCCCGGGCACGAGTATGACCAGGGCCATCAGCGCGGTGAGGGACACGAGAAGGACCTTCGCGACCATCCTGGTGAGGAAGGATATCCCGTCCTGGTCCCCCGACCCGTACAGGGTCCCGCCTATCGGCTGTATCGTCTGGCACGTTCCGCCTATGACCATGGTGGCCAGCATCAGGATGTTCATGGCCACCGCCATGACGACCATCCCGCCGTCGCCCAGGTATTCCAGGGTGAGGTGGTTCATGCTCAGCATCTTGACCATCATGAGCACGGACGCCAGGGCAACCGGGGACCCTATGAGAAGAAGCCCGGGGGCATGGCGCATCCCGCCCCCGGAGGGGCGGAGGAGGGACGATTCGCGGTTCCTGATGAGATGTGCCACGAGGATGGTCACCCCGGTCAGGTACCCGATGACCATGGATGCCGCCGCCCCGGATATGCCGAAGCCCATCTCTATGAGACCCACGCAGAGGACGGGCGCGAGAACGTTCGCCACGGCCAGGGCGACCGTGGCGGCGTTGGGGCTACCGTCCACCCTGATGAACATGGCGATGCCGGGCAGGAACAGGTACGCGGACGCCCCCAGGAGGGTGATCAGCAGGTAGCTCCTGACCAGGGGCATCAGGGCCTCGCTCGAGCACAGCATCGACGCCATGCCATCCAGCGAGAACAGCCCCAGGAGCATCATGGCGACGGTCACGGCCAGCATCATGAGCATCGATGTCGTGAACACCTTCCCGACGTCGTCGTTGTTCCCCTTTCCCACGAGGAGGGCGCAGTACGTCGCGCCTCCCACACATATGAGGGCGTTGATGGCGTTGTAGAGCTGGATCACGGGGGACACGAGGTTCACCGCGGAAAGCTCCTGCTCGCCGAGCATATTGCCCACGATCACCCCGTTCACGATCGTGCCGAGGGACGTCGCCATGACCGCAAGGATGGTGGAAGCGGCGAACGTCCTGAACGCCTTGTTCACCAGGTACGGGTTCCTCATCTCCTGTCCACCACCGGGGTCATCTTCAGGCTGTTCGCGTTGATCACGAAGCCGTCCGTACCCACGTTCCTGAACTCCAGCTCCATCAGGCCGGACGGGACGGTCTTGGCAAAGGAGTCGTATTCGGACAGCAGCGCGTCCAGCGCCGCGTCCTCGTCCAGGTCCGAGTCGATGCACACCACCATCCTGTCCCTCAGGCCGTCGTTCTCCAGGATGATCTGCATGTTGCCGCAGTATCCGGCGACATCGTTGAGGATCTTCGATATCCTGCGGACGTTGAAGAACGTCCCGCCTATGCGCATGACGTCCCCGTACCTCCCGAGGAGCCTGTACCTGGGCTCGAGCCTGCCGCACGGGCAGTCGCCCGCGATCCACTCCCCCATGTCCCCGATCTCGTACCTGCTGGTGCGGCCCTCCTCCCTGAGGTATCCGGTGAACATCAGCCTCCCGGCCTCGCCCTCGTCCACGGGCTCGTCGCTGTCCATCTTGAGGATCTCCAGCTTCTGTATCTCGCTGTTCAGGTGGAACTCGTTCCTGTCGCACCACTGGCAGCAGTACCCCATGGTCCCGGTCTCGTTTGCCCCGTAGAGAATGGACTGTATGCTCTCGATGCCGAACTCCTCCTCGAGCCATTTCACCTGGCCGGAGGAGAACATCTCGCCCCCGTAGAAGATCTTCCTGACCCTCCCATACTCCTTGAGGGCGTCGTGGTTCTCCCTGAACACCCTCATGATGTAGCTGGGGGCGCCCAGGACTGCGGTGGCGCGACCCTTGATCATGAACCTCGCCACCTGCTCGACGTCGTCCAGGCCGCTTATGTTCAGGTTCTTGACCTGCATCCTGTCGAATATCGAGATGAAGAAGTTCATGCCCCCGTAGAGGCTGCCGGCCTTCAGCAGGTCCGCGACCACATCGTTCTCGGGGTCCAGGCCCAGGGCCATCATAGACTTGAACCCGGGCTCCACTATGTATCTCCTGTAGTCCCCCTCGCTGTAGCCGCAGAACACGGGCTCCCCGGTCGTGCCGCCGCTCTTGGTCAGGACGCGCACCCCGTCGTCGGGTATGGGAGGGTAGTCCTTCTTCCCCTGGATGGGTCCGGTGGGGGCGGTGTTGTCGGGGCGCCTGAGCTCCCTCATGGAGACGATGCCGTTCATAGGCTCGTCCACGCGCATGGACACCCTCCTCAGGAATCTCGGGAGGGCGTACCCGCCGTCATGCGGCTCGCCGGGGTAGCTGGCGCTCATGGAGTCGACGGGGGTTATCCTCTGGACGCCCGCGCGGTACAGCGCGGACGAGATCCCCTCCAGCTCCTGCAGGGAGCATGCGAGCCCCGCCGTCTGGAGGTACCTGCGCATGTCCCTCAGCCCGGAAGTGAGCCTCCCGCGCGGCAGTGGGGACAGCCAGACGGTCCTGAAGAGGGGGGACGGCATGAATCTGGTCCCGTAGCTCACCAGGATCCTGTAGGTGTGGTCTGGGTCCTCTATCACGTCCCCGTCGTTGTAGTACAGGTCGCTCCTGTGGAGCAGGGTGACCGTGGTCACCTCCGCCGCCTCCGCCGGTTCGGGCGCGACGCGGGGCAGCTCCGACTTGGCCCTTTCGAGGGCCTCCGCCAGCAGGGAGGCCATCCTGTCCACGTCCTCCCTGGACTCGGTGTCCAGCAGCACGCACTGAGGGCTGGAGCAGGACTGCTGCTCGTTCCTGCATACGCTCTGGGCGATCATCCACGCGGTCTCGGCGTCGAAGCGGCTGGGGGACACGTACGCGAAGCTTATCTTGTGCCCCCACTCCACCACGGGTGTTCCGCGGGGGGCCTCCCTGCGAATGGCCTCGATGGCCTCCTCGCCTCCCCAGGCGCTTATGCAGTCCGCCCTGGACATGAGGGCGCCCATGGTCGCCTTGTCGGACGAGCTGACCCTCAGGAGGTACACGCGCTCTGCTATGGACGGCACGCGGCATAGGTCCAGAAGGACCTCGGTGGCGAAATCGCCCAGGTTGCTGGCGACCTTCACCAGGTTGATGTTCCCAGTCAGCAGCCCCTCGACGGTAGCCATGGGAGCGACGATGGGGGAGTTCCCGGCCGTGATGTGGAGCAGCACCCCGACGGGGCTCCATGCCTCGTAGTGCTGGTTCCTTGCCCCGACCCTCCTCATCTCGAACGGGTCGTCCGTCCCCAGCTCTGATATGAGCTTGCGGACCATGGCCTCGCGGGACAGGTTCCCGGCCAGCCCCTGCAGCACGGAGTCCGGGTCCGGGGACCCGTCCCTGATCAGTGCCTCCCTGAGGCCATCGGTTCTGCCGGCGAGTATCCTGCGGGACAGGGAGTCGCATGAGTCCAGGACCTCGTTGATGTCGAGCGGGGAGTCCAGGGTCGCCTCTATCTCCGAATCCAATCTCTCGAGGAGCCCCTCCAGGGACTCCACCTTCCTGCCTCTCCAGATGTGCGACATGTCAGCGCCTCCTCAGGAGCTCCGAAGCGGCTATCGCGCAGCTCCTGTTCTTGCTGGTGCCCGCCCTTCCCAGGATCTCGAACCACGGGGCGGGGTTGCCGCATCCGCACGACCCTGCCGGATGCTTCCTTCCCATGTCGCCGAGGAGCAGGCTGGGGACGGGCACCCCCGTGTTCATCGGCGAGATGACGTTCATGAACCCCGGCTGTCCGTCTGGGACCGGCTCCAGGGTGACTGGGTCGCGGATCACCACGCGGCTGTAGATCGGCACATGGAGGTGATGGTCGTCGCAGTCCGTGTAGGCGACCCCGTGCTCCACGGCCCCGTAGGTCTCGTGGCAGCAGGTGTGGGGGAGGCCCAGGCGCTCCTCTATGTAGTCGCGGAACTCCGCCGGGGACAGCTGCTTGTCCACGAACCCCTTCCATCCGCCGCCCATCATGACCAGCGAATCCGGGTTCAGCCTCAGGGGCGGCATCCCCATCTCCTCCATCCTCTCCAGCGTGAAGTACAGGAACGCGGGGAATCCGAGGATCCTCACAGGCTTCCCGTCGACCTCGAACCTCTTCAGGGCCTCGATGCTGCCGAAGAGGTCGAAGTCGTGGCCGCTGCCGTTGAACTTGAGCGCGTACTCCAGGTCGTTCTCCGGCGCGTACCTGCGCATCATCTGCCTGGTGCGCAGGGTGCCGGTGTTCACCCCGGGCGCGGGTTCGTACGAGTACATCATGAAGTTGGTGGGCTCGTCCGTGATCCTGCCGTACCATCCGAACTGCACATCGGCGGACTTGTCGGATGCGTTGATGGTCCATTCGTCGAAGAACATCTGAGTCTTCTGCCCGGACGTCCCCGAGGATGTCAGGGTGATCACTATGTCCTCGTCGGCGACGGACTTGATGGTATGGGTCTTGTAGAAGTTCGCGTGGAGGAACGGTATGCGTCCGATGTCGTCCACCGTGCGTATGGAGCCGGGCTCGAAGGAGTTCCTCCTAAGCCAGTCGGCGTAGTACGGGCATCTGGCGGCGTGCCATGCGGTTATCTGCCTCATCGCCTCGGCGAAGGTGTCGTCCGTCCCCTCGATGTCGAACGGGTCTTCATGGGCCCACAGCCTCTGGACCGCATCCAGCTCCTTCGGGAGGCGGGGGTCCTCCGACCCCAGCCTGCGGATGTGGTAATCGGGGGCATCACTCATCCGAGGCAGCCTCCCTAATAATTGACAGGAGCCCCGTGAACGGCTCTATCGTGGACAGGGAATCGAAGTCGACCGTGGCGAAGACGACGTTCTCCATCATCAGGTAGTCGTCGTCCTCGCAGCCTGTGAACAGCCCCGTGCAGAAGTATCCTAGAGGTCTGGCGGCGTCGTACGCCAGCACCGACCTCTCGGATCCTGTGGCGATCAGCAGGTTGATGGCCTTGCATCCCTGGGATCTGAGGAAGCGGTCCATCGTCTTTAGCTTGTGGACCACGTCCTCCCCGACCGACCTTATCATGATCCTGCCAGTGCTCGTGCGGGGGTCGTACTCCACGGATATGTCCGTCTCCCCGGTCGCGGGCGGGTCTTTGTCCACGATCACGACCTCCCTCTCCAGCCCGGAATGCTCTGACACGTATTCCGCGATCCCGGCGGCCTCCCTCCTGACGTGGACGGTCCTACTGGTCATGCGCAGCGGCAGGCACGCCAGTCCCAGGCTGGCCCTCATGCCCTGCTCGAACGATGTGGACAGCTCCTCCTCCATAACGTTGAACTCGAAGCCGCTCGGCCCCATGCCCTGCTTGTTGCAGATCTTCTGGGTGTACACATGGTACACCACGGGAAGGGCGTTGACCGACGTGATGTCGAGGGTCCTGGCGTGGTCGATCATCCGCTGGGCCAGCCTCCCCATGACCGATCCCCCGCGGCACGATTTGCGGACCACCGCCATGCACAGCTCCACCGACCCCTTCAGCGCCGGGGACCTGACCAGCGCCACGTGCCCCATCACCTTCCCGTCCGGCCCTGCGGCGACCATCGATATGCACTCGCCCCTGAGCACCGACTCGTAGAACTCGTCGGGATGGTAGACGATCTCATGCGGATACGTGTATCCGAACTCGTCGTACATGCACTGAGCGACCTCGATGGCCTCCTCCCTGCGCAGTATGTGGAAGTCCGGCTCTACCGGAGGGGTCCCCTCAGGGGGGCAGGCGGTGCACTTCAGGGGCTGCGCCCCCGACCTCTCGTACACCGGGAGTGCGGACAGGTGCTTCATCAGCACCTGGGTCCTGCCATCGATCCCGTTGAGGGTCAGCGAGACGCGGTCGGCGAATCCCTTGAGCAGCTTGACCGACAGCAGCCCCTCGGGGATGCTCTCGAGCTTCTCGTAGTCGTAGGGCATGCCCTTGTCGGTGATGGTGATCACCAGGTCGAGCCCCTCGATCTCCAGCTTGACATCGAATGTGGACTCCGGCCTTCCGGGGAATCCGTATTCGATGACCTGGGTCATCGCCTCTTCCACGGTCACGAGGAACCTCTCGATATCATCCGCGGGAAGGTCCTGTATTCCGGCATAGTATCTGATGATGTCCTGGACTATCGGAATGGATTGCGGCTCGGCGCGGACCGTCACGCGGATGAGCTCCATGTCAGTCCCCCAGGATGTCCTGTATGCCGGATACCACGAACACCTCGCGCACCAGGCCCTTCGAGTTCACCACTCTGACGCGTCCGTCCAGTCTCTTGGTCAGTCCGACAATGGAGCGGATGCCCGCACTGGATATGAACTCCAGATCCGACATGTCCACGGACACCGAGGCGCTGTCCGGTATGTCCGCAAGGTACCTGTCGAACTCCGGGGCGGTCACGGTGTTCAGTTTCCCGGAGACATGCACCACTGTGTCGTCTCCCGCAGGAGCGATCTTCACATTCATGATCGGATATCGATGTGTTACTTTTAAGCGAGATTGATTCGCGCGGACCGGCGGTCATCTGATGGATATGCTCATGAGAGTCAGGTCGTCCGTTCTCTCCACTCCCTGCGAGAACGATCCGATCGATGACGATATGCCTCTGCACGGGTCGTCCCCCGCCGCGGAGAACGCCCGCATCAGTCTGTCCATCCCGAACTGCTCCCCAGACGGGTCCTCCGCGTCCGTGGCGCCGTCGGTGAACATCAGCAGCGTGTCCCCAGGCTCCAGCTCCATCCTTCCCTCGCTGTACGTTGCCGGCAGGACCCCCAGCATCCGTCCTCTGACGGTCTCCGCCTCCCGGACAAGGCCCTCTCTGCGGATGAGCGGCGAGGGGTGGCCGGCGCAGCAGTACGAGATTCCGCCGTCCGGATCCAGGATGCACAGCAGCATGGTGACGAACATGTTCCCCGCGTTGCCCTCCATCAGGGACCTGTTGACGGAATCGAGGCAGGCCGCCGCTCCGTCGCCGCTCCGGAGCCTCTCGGACACCAGGGTCTTCGCCCGCATCGCGAACATTGCAGCCGGCATCCCCTTGCCCGAGACATCGGCGACTATGATTGCGCATCCGCCGCCATCCAGAGGGATGACGTCGTAGAAGTCTCCGCCCACCTCCTTGGCGGGGATCATGAGGGCGTTCACGTCTGCGCTTTCGATGCCTTCGAGAACGCTCCTGTTCGGAAGGCACGACCTCTGTATCACCGTGGCCGCATCCAGGTCCCTCCGGTACTCGTCTATGCGGATCTCCCCGTCGAGCTTCGCCAGTATGAGGTAGATGCACAGGATGCTCATCGTGACCACCATCGCGTCCATCACCATCCCCCGGGTGTCGTCGTTGCCACCGTACATCAGGATGGAATAGTTCATAACAAAGACCACGAACATCACCACTAGTGCGGGTATGTACCTTCCCACATGCCCGTCCGTGGAGCGGATCACCCATCTCATCCTCCCCGGAAGCCACATGGACAGCGGTATGTAGATGACCATCGTGGCGACGATGTGCCTCGCAGAGTTGCGGATGTTGTCGCCGTTCAGGGACTTCAGATCCGTCGCCGTGAGCAGGGTGTCTATCCCGATGAAGGTGGTGAAGCAAATGGCCGAGTAGAGGAGGGAGACCATGATTCTCGAGGACAGGCTTCCCCTGTACAGGCACAGGGTCGTCATGATGCAGAGGGCCGTCAGGGTGAGGTTGCTGATCAGGACGGTGTTGTCCACCTCTCCCGGGGTGAGAAGGCTAAGCCTCGGGTCGTCGATGATGGGTACGACTCTGCCCACCAGTACGTAGCACGCGCCGTACGACAGCAGGAACACTAGTATCCAGACAGCAACCGTGGCTGGTAGCGGCAATCTGCGCTCCAGGGTCCTCCCGGTCATGAACGCCGTCGCAAAGTAGGGGAATACGATGGTGATCAGTATCGCTTGGAACAGGGTGTACAGCATGGTCTGCTGTATGGAACTCCTAGCTGTCGGATAAAAGTTGCCAGGGCCGGCATCGGACGGCGCCGGCCCGGCAATAGTAAGCGTTTCACTCGTCGTCCGAGCCGGACCTGACCTTCACGGCCATGCCCTTCTTCATCTGCCTCATCTCGGACTCTATCAGGAACGCGCGCCCCGTCGCGATGGGTCTGTCGTCCTTGTCGGTGACTATGACCTCCTCCATGGGACGGGTCTCCGGGTCGCAGGAGATGACGAACTGGCAGAACACGTTCTTGCCCTCCGATACGAAAGGCACCGCGTCATCCGACACGGCCACCCTCATGTGAGGTGCGGGGACCGCGGAGACTATCCTCTTCGCCCCCTCCATCCTGAGGGTGTAGAGCCCGTCTCCCGCGCGCATGGAGAGGACATGCTCCCCGTCGGATATGACGTTCCTGATCTTGCCGGTCTTCCTGCTGGTGACGAGTTCAACCGGCTCCCTGAAAAGGGCATCGGCGGCTTCGATTCCGAACTGGTACCTTGCCACGGCCTTCGCTCTCAGCTTGTCGGCATCGTACTCCACGTCTCCGCCCTCAGGGATCGAATCGCAGTCCACGGCGGTGCTGAACCCTGCCATGCTGAGGAACTGGAACGCGATCCTCTCGGACTCCGTCTCGGTCTCCTCGTCGGGTATGGAAGGGAACAGGGACTGCGCCAGGGGGTACATCTCATCCAGCTCCGCTGGGACCGGCCCCCAGGGTGTTACGACTATCGGGGTGTACCCCGCCCTGCGCGCCTTGTCGAACTGCTCGGCGTATGGCCTGCTGTAGGGCTTCCCCTGGCAGTCCGGGAACAGGGCCGCCTTGTCCGTCGGGGGGACGTACCTGGTCCCGAGCCTGTCCAGGTAGCGCTTGTACACCGGCCTGTTGCGGCTCTCCGGGCCGGTGTAGAACACCGCGCCCTCCCTGCTTATGGGGTCGTAGAGCTCCATCTGGTCCTGGTACTCCTTCAGCCTCCTCAGTCCGTCCAGCAGGGCGGGGTGGGACCTGCACCTGATCTCGGCAAGCTCCCACAGGCGCCCCTCCCTGAGGTACCTCTTGACGAGGGCCAGCTCCTGGGTGATCTGGTAGAGGTTGTGCTCCGCGATGAGTTTGGTGCGCTTCCCCTTCTCCATCCTCCTGAGCTCCTCGAGGGTGTGGCCCCTGCATGCGGGGCACTGGCAGTCGAGGGTCTGCATGTCCTGGAGCCTGAACGTGCCGTCCAGGAACATTATGCGGTCGTCCCTGGCGAACTTGGCGTAGGAGGCGGAGTCGAAGAGGTCGCATCCCATCAGGGTTGCAAGGGCGAGGATCATGGGATGCCCGGCCCCGAACAGGTGAACGGGGCGGTTGGGGTTCAGGCCCTTCTTGGAGGACATGACCACGTCCACCAGCTCGGCGTACCTGTACTGCTCCATGAGCGGGACCACGCCCCCTATGGGATGCACGTCGACGTCCATGGTGGCCATCCTGGATGCGCTGTACTCCCTGAGGTCGGTGTATATCGATCCCTGGACCACCCCGTTGATCATCATCTCCCCCTTGATCTCGCAGGCCTTCTGCGTGCGCTCGAGGGTCGTCTCCAGGGAGGCTTTGGTCTTGGCGTGGGACCAGTCGGGCTCGGTGAAGATGTCCAGAACGGTCCCGATGTCGGTCCCTATGGACTTCTGGAACTCAACGATCTCCTCGTTGGTCACCTCCACCTCGCCGTACATGTGGCTCTGGAAGGTCCCGGAGTCCGTCATTATCACCCCCGGGAAGTCGAGCATCTCATGGAGGCCGACCTCCTGCGCCTTTTCCTTGAGGGCGGGGGTGTTGCGTATGATGTATGAGTTGGTGATGAGCGCCTTGAAGCCGAACCTGTCGTACAGCTCCCTGGGGGGAACGGTGCAAATCTTGGGGTTCACAACCGGCAGGAGCGCGGGCGTCTCTATCGTGCCGGACCTCGTGGTGAACTTACCTATCCTGGCCAGGCCGTCCCTTCTGATGATCTCGAACATTGCGACTGGGATTCAGTCGGTATTATAAAAGGATGCGACAGGAGGCGGTCCTGCCGTCCTCCTGCCGTGCGCGAGGCCGCGGGATCAGTCGATTACCTCAATGCGGTTCCTGTTCATGTCGGCGAAAACCTTCGCGATGGCGTTCTTCATGATGGTGTCGGGGACGTCCTCGACGTACTCCCTCTTCCAGTCGAGCGTCGGCCTGCCGAACTTCACCAGGGACCCCTTCCCCGCGTCACAGGCCTCGTCGGCGTCGAGCATCTTGATCTCCAGTCCCTCGATGATCTGGGGTATGGTCCTGCCGTTGATGTAGACCTCGCTCTTGCCGGAGTCCATCAAGGTCTCCTTGTAGCTGCAGGAGACGTCCGCCATCTGCATCTCGAAGACGAGGTCCTTGATGTAGGCGTTCATAACGGCGCAGGTCCTCCTGCGGATCGTGGGGTCGTCCGGGTCCTGGGAGGTGTGCCTGTACTCGATGTCGATCATTGCCATGGCCGGAAGCAGGTATAACGCTGTTAATAATACTATCCGAGGAATCACGGCAGGATTAATCTAAGTTTAACAATCAATTAAAAGCCGTCCGCGATTACATGTGGCATGAAAGGGTGGGCAATCCCGGTCGCGATCGTGGCCGCCATCGTCGCATTGTCCTCGGCAGCCTTCCTGCTGTACGATGAGGAGTGGAGCATAGAGTACGATGCGGCGGGAGGGGAGATGCCGGACAGCTATCCCGTCTCCTACAGGGAAGGCGACGACTTCGCGCTCCCTGTGCCTACCATGCCGGGATACGTTTTCACGGGATGGTACCTGAGCGATCCGGAGGAGGTCCTGGAGACCGTGGCGGGGCTCTCGGGCGATGTCGTCCTCCATGCCTCCTGGAGGGAGGGGGTCGTCTACGCCATCGACTACAGCCTCAACGGAGGGTCTTTCGCCGCAGGGGTGCAGCCCCCGGCATCCTACACCGAGGGCGAAGGGTCCGATGTACCTGTGCCGAACCGGGACGGGTACATATTCTGCGGCTGGTTCAGGGACGAGGGCTTCACGCAGCCCCTCGTCGTCATCGAGGCGGATGAATGCGGGGACATCACCCTTTTCGCCAAATGGGTCGCTGACGACCTGGTCGGCACAGGATTCACGTGGGAGGTGCACGGCGTGTACTACAACGGCACCATCCGCCATACCATGGACGGAACCTGGAGCTATGAGTACACGGCGTTCTCCAACGGGGTCTACTACTGCGTATCGATCAACAACATCACGTATGCTTGGCCTGGGGGCTCGTTCACGGACACCACCGAGAAGGGTTCATGGGAGGCCGCTGGGTCGAGCCTGGAGTACGTCTCCCTGGACGTCCTCGACGGGGTGGTGTGCACGGTCTGGACCGACGGGGAGGGGACGACATACTGGCTGCGCGACCTGTACATACAGGAGCGCATCGAACTCGCGTCCGGCACCACCAGGATAGTCTACGACCTCGTGGACGAGTACGCCTTCGAACCGGAGCAGACGTTCTACCCGACGGTGAGCTTCGCCTACGGGCTGTCGGTGGACTACCCCGGGGAGGTCCGCATAGGCGACAGCTTCACGATGACGGCGACCGGGGAAGGCTTCTCCGGATGGTATGTCGACGGGGTCCTTGTCACGGAGGACCGCACCATAACCGTGAGCCGTGCCGACCCGTACAGGTCCTACAGGGCGGCCTCATCGGCCGGATACACGGTCATCGAACCAGGGACGGATCCGGAATTGTTCTTCGGGGCAGGAGGGCCCGTTTCCATAGAGGACGCTGACGGTAATCCGGTGGCCGCCGGGTCCCTGGTGCCGGGACTGTACAGGATGACGGTCTCGCTGGAGGGGAACCTGTCCGAGACGGTGGAGTTCTTCGTGGAGGACAGGGGGACATTCCATCATGTCTGGACTTACGCCGGCAAGACATACACGATCGACGTGGATCTCCTTTACAGCGATGTCTGCCGGTACGGCTATTCGAGCCCCTACGGGGATTTCAGGGGCACGATCGAGACCACGGAGTACATCTCCCACTACCACACGGCCGGCGACCCCTACCTCGTGAGCATAGTGGAAGATCTGATGGCCATGGGGGAGGGTATGGGGAGGACAGAGTTCGCTCAGTTCGTCCTGTCTTTCGTGCAGACGATACCCTACAAGACGGATACATCCACGACAGGTTCCAACGAGTTCTGGAAGTACCCCCTGGAGACGCTGTGGGACTACGGGGGAGACTGCGAGGACTCGTCGATACTGTACGGGACGCTGATGGGGATAGCCGGGTACGATGTGGCGTTCATCCTCTTCCAGGACCATGCCATGTCGGCGGTGGAGGTGGACGCATCGGGATACAAGGTTGTGATCGACGGGGAGAGCTACTACATGTGCGAGACCACCTCCGAGAGGGACATCGGCTGGACCGCACCGGGGTACCGCCCTTACAACGCACTGTACTTCTGCCATGTGGAGTTCGGAGATTACTAATTTCAACGATGGGCGCTTTAGGGGCCTCCATGGACTTCAGACCATCCAGGCTCCTGCAAGAGGTGCGCTCCTTCCGCCCCCTGGTTCATCACATCACCAACTACGTCACAGTGAATGACTGCGCGAACATGTGCATCTGCGCCGGGGGATCCCCGGTCATGACGGACGGGGAGGACGTCGTGGACATGGTCGCCCTGGCCTCGTCGACAGTGCTCAACATAGGCACACTCAACTCGAGGACCGTCGCATCGATGGAGATGGCGGCCTCCGAGGCATCGGCCAGGGGGATACCCATGGTGCTGGACCCGGTGGGCGCCGGGGCCACGCCCTATCGCACAGAGGTGTCCACGATGCTGATGGGCATGTCGCCCTCCGTTATCAAGGGCAACGCCGGGGAGATCGGCGTCCTGTCCGGCCTCGGAGGGGAGGTCAGGGGCGTGGACTCCGGGGGATCCGAAGACATAGCGGAGGCGGTGAGGTCTCTGGCGGAGAACAGGGGGTGCATCGTCGCCGCCTCCGGCCCGGTGGACTACTTCTCCGACGGACGCGTCGTGGTCAGCCTTTCCAACGGGAGCGATCTGCTGGGCAAGGTGTCGGGAACCGGGTGCATGCTGAGCTCGGTTGTCGGATGCTATGTGGGCGCCTGCGGTCCCTCCATGGAGTCGGTGTGCGGTGCGATCACCGCCCTCAACGTCGCTGCGGAGCTGGCAGAGGGCAGATGCTCCGGCCCGGGCTCGTTCAAGGTCGCTCTCCTGGACTGCATGGATTCCCTCAGTCCCGAGGATTTGGATTCCCGCGCCAGGTGGGAGGTCCTTTGATAGACGAGATCCTGGAGAACAACCGCCGTTTCGTCGCCGAGAAGGGCTACGAGAGGTATCTCACCACCAAGTACCCTGACAAGAAGGTGGCCGTGGTCGCATGCATGGACACGAGGCTGGTGGAGCTCTTGCCGGCGGCCCTGGGCATGGGCAACGGTGATTTCAAGCTGATCAAGAACGCGGGCGGCGTAATCTCAGGGCCATTCTGCACGGCAGTGAGGAGCCTGCTGGTCGGCATCTACGAGCTCGGGGTCGAGGACATCATGGTCATAGGCCATACGGACTGCGGGGCTCAGCACATCAGCGGGCCCGAGATGATCGAGCGCATGAGGTCCCGCGGAATATCGGATGATGCCATAGACCAGTGCAGGTACTTCGACCTGGATTTCGACAAGTGGCTGTCGGGGTTCGACAGCGTGGAGGACGCCGTCAGAAATTCGGTTGACATTCTGAAGAGGCATCCGCTCATCCCGGACGACGTGCGCATACACGGGTTCGTAATGGATTCCACCACGGGCGAGCTCATCAGGGTATCATAACATCTTCAGATGGCCCGTGACCTTGTCGATGTCCGAGCAGGGCGCAGGCCCTATCCCGACGCAGGTCATGCTGCCGGGCTCCACCTGGGTGCGTCCGGCGTCTGTGATGATGACGGTGTAGAGGCCGTTGCTCCTGGCTTCGTTCATGACAGACAGCATCTCGTCCTTTCCGGAGACCTTCAGGACGACCTTCTTCTGCCCTCCGGACATCCACGAGTCGAAGCTCTTGCGGTCCATCTTCTGGGCACGGAGCGCCAGCTCGACCGACGCGTGGCCGACCTGTGCCGCCATCTTCCCCTTGCCCATGTCCAGGTCCGTCCTGACGAGGACCACGACCTTGTATTCCTCATCGCTCCTGGTGACCTTGAATCCGAAGCCCATGCCCAGGCCATCCTGGATTCCGTATATAACGTTAGGGAAGGGCGATCCCGAAGTCGCCGGACACCTGCTCCCCGTAGTAGTAGAAGTTGCCGTTGAGGTACCCGTACCCATCGCCCAAGCATCCGATCGGCACGGCCTCGGTACACTCGCAGAGGTAGTAGTACCTGCCGTCCAGCGGGACCCTGATCAGCTCGTACCCGGAGGGGACGTCGGAGCAGGTGTAGCGGTCGAGGTAAAGCGCTGCGACCGTGTGCTCGGGGATGAGGGCTATTCCTGCGCTGTAACCTGCCGCGCACAGCAGTGACGCGGCCACCACCGAGAGGTCGCTATCGTCGCCGCATCCGGTGAACAGTGTCTCGACCGGGAGCGCCCAGTACTCGGACACCTTGTGCACCGCCGTGTCGCTCGCCTCGGAGAGGCATGATTGGACGAACGCCAGTATCATCGAGGCGTACTCAGGCCCCGTGGTCGAGGTCCCGGGGTTGGCGCTGAGGAACGATGCCCTCAGTACCGCCTCCAGGTCTGCCACCACCCCGTTGGTCCTGATGAACGAGGCCGCCTCCTCCGGGGAGTCGACGGTGCGGTCCAGCCCTTCGTTGATCGCCGCCATGTATTCGTCTATGGGTACGGTCAAATCCACGCTGTACACCTTCCCGGAATACTCGAAGGAGTACGAGCGGTGCAGGTCGTCGTGGTAGAAGATGCCGCCCTGGTACACGGTCTGCTCCCCGTCCTCGCCGGTGCATTTGACGGTCACGGAGTAGATCCCTGCGGACGGGGTCGTCCAGAGTATCTCGGGGGTTTCCTTGGTCCTAAACATGAACACGTCCTCGGAGTCGTTCCTCAGAACCCACAGGTAGCTGGTCGACCCGGCGCCGGCATCGGCGTTCAGGCTTATGCGGATCCCGCCGGACACGTCTACCACTGCCGACATCTCCCCGGTCCTGAAGTCGTCGTATAGGTCGATGTACACGCCATCCCCCAGGATGATCGCATACTCGCTGGGGCCGGACGGGTTGTCCTTTTCGTCCCCGTCGCCACCGAAGTCCCATTCTGCGAAGAGGACGGACAGGACCGCTATTATGACCACGGTTATGACCGCGGCGGAAGCGAGGTGCCTGAAGCGCCTGTCGTCCTGGACGTCCATGAGGATGAAGCGGAGCTTCCTCTTGTGCTTCATGGAGATGTTCTGTCCGCAATGGGGGCAGAAGAGCACCCCGTCTCCGACATCGGTGCCGCAGTTGGGGCATCTCATGGTATCGTCAGATTATCCCGACATGGAGGTACTTCAACACTACGTCGTCGGACCCGACCCTGAACGTGACGGTACGGTCCATGCTGGACAGGTCCAGAACGGTCTCTATGCCGCCGAGGGACACGAGGCTGATGCTGACGGGGCCGTCGGTGCTGACGAACTTCAGGGAAACCACGCTCTGCGGGGACACCTTGAGCTCGCCGGTGACGAACCATCCGTCCGCCTCAAAGTCTCCGAGGAGCGTGATGGTGATGAAATCGGACGGGATCTTCCCCGACTTCATGCCGGACGCCTCGTCGGGCACGCACACGATGCTGTCGAAGTAGAATATGTCTGCGCTGCTGTCCACCGTACGCACGTACAGCCCGTCGTCCGCGGTGACCATGACCGCGCACCACGAGGTCACCCACATGCCTCCCGCCTTCTCGGCGTAGGCATCGGCGGGGATGTATCCGCCGAAGGAGTACGCGTACGACTCGGAAACCACCGAGTCGAAGCAGTACAGGGAGATGCTCAGCCCGTCGTCGGAAGGCATGGACATCTCGAAGATGGGTATGAAGGTGAGGTTTTCGGACGCGGCGATCATGTAGTTCCCGTTCGCGTCCTGTTGTAGGTAGTCGTCTATCGGATACGCGACGCCGTTCTTCACGACGCCGAGGTTCTGTGTACCGCCCAGGTATTCGACCGTGAACTCCACGGTCTCCGAGGTGCTGACGGTGAGGGGCATCGACATCTCGTTGCCGTCGTCATCGTAGAACATCACCCCGTCGCATCCGTCGGCCAGGTCCACGGAGTAGTGGTCGGCGCTGGAGTTGTTGCCGTCGCCGCCCGCGAGTCCGAAGACGATAACGGCGGCGAGCATCATCATCAGGGCCACACCGGTGATGTACCTGACGGTCCTCACAGGCCTGTCCCTGACGTTGGCGCTGCGGTTGAGCAGGGCAGTCTTGACAGAGGAGGTCCTCTTTTTCTTGACAGGGGCCTCTTCGGCGAGCCCTTCGACGACCGTCCCCTGGAGGGGGGTCATGCTGAGGGCAGGATAGATCTCCTTGAACGCCACCTTCCTGTCCGCGGGGTTGTCGTCGGACACCCTGACGAATATCCCGTTGCTTGCCATCTCGAGGCCCTGGTGGGCCATGCCCTTGACGAACGTCATGGCAGGGGACATCTCCGACTCGGGGTCGTTGCTCACGATCCCGATGGTCAGGGGGTACACGGACACCACGTTGAGCGACAGCCCTATCGCCTGGGCGATTCCTGACATCTTGCCGAAGAAGACGTCGAAGCTGCGCGGGTCGTCGTGACCGGCAACCCTCATGTACTTGGCGCCGAGGACGACCATCATGTAGTCGGTGTCGAACCCCATCCCCTTGAGGGACGACAGGGTGTACAGGAGGAACCCCTCCATGAACGCCCCTGGTTTCGATTTCACTGACGACAGTATGGCGCGCGTCTCGTCCTGGTCGCGGTTGAGCCCGCGGGACTTCTTCATCAGGATGGAGCAGGACAGCCCGTAGTACGCGCTTCCCGACTCGGAGTAGAAGACGGAGAGCACCCCGTCCTCGACCATCCTGAGGATGTTGGACGTCACAGTGGACCTGGGCGCTTCGACCTTGTTCACGATGTCGGTTACGCACAGCGGCCTCTCGTAGACCGCGTCCACTATGTCTATCTGCACCGGGCTGGTGACTATGCCCGCGATGCCGTCCAGCTCCATCATCATGAATCTGGACACCTCCTGCGACTGCGGCAGGGACATGTTGATGTAGGGCTCGTACTTGGGCTCGGCCCTCTGGTAGACAACCTTGAACCTTGCCGTGTCCGGGTTGCTGAAATCCTCCACGGAGGCTATCTCGTAGTTCGTCCCGGTGGCGTTGACGATCGCCTTGCGGACGAACTTCGTGAGCATGTCCATCTTACCGGACATTACCCTGTCCCCCTCGAACACCAGCGTGAGCGGCGTCAGGGAGAACACGCTGAACTTGAATCCGGTGGACTCGGCGAACCTCTTCTTGATCTCGAGGATCATGTCCTCGAGGGATCCGGTGCCGATGTCGTACCTCATTGAATCCGCCAGGTCGCTGGCGTACATCCCGCGGAGCTGGTCCAGGCTGAGGCCGATCTCGGCAGTGTAGCTGTCCAGCATATTCGCCACAGCGGACATTCCGCTGTAGTATCTGGCGGGGTCTCTGAAAGTCTCCTCGCATATTTGCTCGGCGTCTTCCGCAGGGGCGGTCGATCCGGCGATCTTCAGGGCGAGGTTGGAGTAGAAGACCGACTTCTTCTCCGGGTCGGGCTTGGATCTTACGATGATCCCGGCATCCGACATCTTATCCAATACGAAATGGAGCGATGAGGAAGGTATCCCCAGGGCGGCGGAGATGTCGCTGGGCCTCTTGCTCCCGCTGCACAGCTCGTTGTAGACTGCGATCTGCATGGGGTCCGTCAACGGGACTATCCCCTTCTCGGTCAGCAGGACCGTGAAGTTGTGCAGATACTCATCCTGAGTGCCCATAACGAGGGTATCCCGGTCCTAAATAAATAAGGATAAGGGGGTTTTGCTCGGAGGTTGCGTAAGTCACTCTATCCGACGGGACAGTCTGGACACGAGCTCCGACGGCTCCTGCTCGGTCATGATCGACGACATGACGGCCGCTCCCGCGGCTCCGCAGCGCATGACCTCCGGGTAGTTGTCGGGGGTTATCCCCCCTACGCCGTACACCGGGATCTCCACGGCATCGCATATGGCCTCGAGGAACGGGATGCCGCGAGGCTCCTCCATCTTGCATGCGGTCGGGAACACGTGCCCTGCGAGGATGTAGTCCGCGCCCAGGTCCTCGGCCTCCCTGGCCTGCTCCACCGAATGGACGGAAGCGCCGACGAGCGAGAAGTCCCCGAGGTCCTCGATCTCGCGCATGAGCGCCATGGGCAGGTGTATCCTGCACACGTCCAGCTCCTTTGCGACCTCCGTGTTGGAGTTGATCGCCAGAGGTACGTTGTACCTCTCGCAAATGTCGAGGCATCTGGCCGCCAGCGACAGTAGCTCGTCGTGGCACAGGTCCTTCTCCCTGAGGATCACCATCTCCGGGCGAGCCTTGGCTATAAGCTCTATCTGCTCGAGGAACGGCCTTGCGCACAGGTTTCTGCTGGTTATCACGATCATGTTCTCACGTAGTCCGTCATCACGGGCTGGAGCCCTAGGCTGCGCAGCGAGTCGGCGATCTCGCGGACCCCACGGGGGTCGGAGATCACGAACTGCCCGTCTCCGCGGGCCTCTCCGCTGTGCTCACCTATACCGACACTGACTCCTGCGGATATTTTTGTTGCGCTCAGTCCGACGATCCCGTCCCTGAACCCGGGACGCTCCCTGGTGGATATCGTCTGCCCTGCGAAAGGCAGGAAGATGCGGTACGCCAGGGAGACCTGGAGCAGCTGCGCCTCGCTCACGGACACATGGTTTTCCACTCCGCCGGCCGGCCTCAGCCGCGGGAGGGACATGGAGATCTCCGCATGCGGGTAACGCCTCTGAAGGAGGTGGGCGTGGAGGCCGCAGCTGAACGCGTCTCTCCTGAAGTCCCCAAGGCCGAGCAACGCACCGAAGGCAACGCCTCTCATCCCTCCGCGGAGGGCCCTCTCCTGGGCATCGAACCTGTAGGAGAACACCCTCTTTGGCCCCGCGAGGTGCAGTTCCGCATAGCGAACCGGGTCGTAAGTCTCCTGGAAGACGGTCACGTAGTCGGCCCCGCATCCCTGCAGGTACGCGTACTCGTCCGTGTTCATCGGGTAGACCTCTATGCCGACGGTCGAGAACCTCTCCGTCGCGAGCCTCACGCACTCGCCTATGTAGTCGATCCCGGAAAGCGCTCTGGACTCCCCCGTGAGGATCAGCACCTCCCTGAGGCCAGTGTCCGCGATGGCATCGAGCTCCCTGGCCACAGAGTCCAGGTCGAGGCGCGCCCTGTGTATGCGGTTCGAGCGATGGAATCCGCAGTAGACGCACTCGTTGGAGCAGTGGTTCGACACATAGAGCGGCGTGAACATGCACACGGAGTTGCCGAAGTGGCGGCGAGTCTCGTCCCTCGCCCTCTCGGCCATCTCCTCGAGGAACGGCTCCGCCGCGGGCGACAGCATGGCCGCGAACCCCTCCACGCCGGCGTCCCCGTCGATCGCGCGCCTGACATCGGACGCGGTGTACGCGGACGGGTCGAAGCCCGAGCGCAGCTCGAGAACGGACCCCATGACGTCGGAATCGATATGCTCCATGCCGTCCAGGTAGTCCATGGCATCGGTGCTCTTCCTGGCCACGGGCTCACTCCCTAAGGAACCCGGTCAGCGGGCTGGAGGCCTCCGCCCTGCCCTCGATGACCCTTCCAGGCCCGGATAGGTACGCGAGCCTGCCGGCCTCTATCGCCAGCTTGAAGGCCCTGGCCATCGCCGGTATGTCTCCTGCCGTAGCCACGGCGGTGTTGGCCATGACCGCGGCGCATCCCAGCTCCATCGCCTCGCATGCCTGCGACGGCCTCCCGATTCCCGCATCGACTATCACCGGCAGGTCAATCTCCTCGACCAGGATCTTAACGAAGTCCCGGGTCAGAAGCCCCTTGTTCGACCCTATGGGGGCCCCCAGGGGCATAATCGCCGCGGCTCCGGCATCGGCCATGGACCTGGCGGCGGTGAGATCCGGCATCATGTAAGGCATCGGGATGAACCCCTCGTCCGCCAGCATGCGGACGGCCCTAATCGTCTCGCAGTTGTCGGGCATCAGGTACTTCGAATCGCGGATGATCTCTATCTTCACGAAGTCCCCGCATCCCAGCTCCCTTGCCAGCCTTGCTATGCGGACGGCCTCCTCGGCGTTCCTGGCCCCGGAGGTGTTCGGGAGGAGGACAATGCCCTCGGGCATGCTGTCGAGGATGTTGCTGGAGTCCTTTGAATGAGCCCTGCGGACGGCCAGGGTCGCCATCCCCACGCCGCCGTTCTCGATCACGGAGCGTGTGACGTCGAGCGAGAATTTCCCGGAGCCGAGTATGAAGCGGGAGTTGAATCTGTGGCCTCCGATAACGAGTTCGTCCGTCATTTCAATCGCATAAGGCATCGGGGTTCTGGATTTACGGTTTGTCGTGTCCGAGCACGAGTCTTACCGCCATGTTCGCGGCATGCCCCGCGCACACCATGACCCTGGCGGCGGTCAGCCCGAACCCCTCGGATGCGTCGGACGTCCCGTCCCCGCAGACGTAGAGCCTCCTCATGGGGCGGGACGTGACGATCGAGTTCGAGCTCCCGTCCCCGGCCATCCCCGAGCAGGACACGACGGTCACCGAGCCGTCGCCTGACAGCAGTGCCTCCACGAGCATGGCCTTCTGGTCGGGGGCATCGAACGCCTCGCACACGATCCCGCAGCCTCTGAAGACGTCGCAGGCGTTGTCCGGACCTATCCTGGCATCTACCGCGACGACGTCGAGGTCCGGCTCGATCTCCAGCAGGCGCTCCCTCATCGCCTCGGCCTTGGGCCTCCCGACGTCCGAGGGGGTGTAGCACTGGCGGAAAAGGTTCGACCCGTCCACCACGTCGAAGTCCGCGATGACCAGGTGCCCGATGCCCGTGCGGGCAAGTGCGGTGGCGACATGGGATCCCATGCCCCCAAGGCCCGCGACGCCTACCACCGCATCCCTCAGGGCCTCGGAGACCTCCTTCGGGAACGGGGACCCGCGCATCATCCCCCTCCGACGAACCCGACGATCTCCACGGTCTGCCCCTCCTTCAAGACGGTCTCCCCCCTCCTGGCGCGCGGGCATATGTCGCCGTCGACCTCGACCGCGACCCTGGAGGGGTCCATGCCCACGATCTCGACGAGGCCCTCGGCGGTGGTCCCCTCGGGGACGTCCGTGCAGACTCCGTTCACGGTGATCCTCATCGCAGGTTCTCCGGAGGTATGTGTGGCCTCACCTTCAGGATGAGGTCCCTGAGCTCATGGGCGGCCGCGCGGGGGTCTTCCTGGGCCACGACGGCTGACACCACGGCAGCGGAGTCCGCGCCGGCCCTTATCACGTCCTGGATGTTCCCGCGGTTGATCCCCCCTATCGCCACGATCGGCACGTCCACCGCCTGCCTTATCGAGAAGATGGCGTCCAGCCCTACGCCCTGGCACGCGTCGGGCTTTGTCGACGTTGGGAAAACGGCTCCGACGCCCAGGTAGTCCGCCCCTCCCTCGACGGCCGCGACCGCCTGCTGGACGTTGTCGACGGACACCCCGATTATGGCCGATTCTCCCATGAGTTCCCTGGCGGTCCCGACGGGGATGTCGGACTGGCCAAGATGGACCCCGTCCGCGCCGGACGCCATGGCTATGTCAACCCTGTCGTTGACTATGAAGAACCTGCACATCTCGTCGGCGGCCTCGCGTATGGCGACCGCCTGCTCTAGCATCTCCTTGCCGTCGGCATGCTTCATCCTCAGCTGTACCGCGTCCGCCCCGCCCTCATATGCGAGCCTGGCGATCTCGGCATCGGAGCGTCCCTTCGAGAGGTCGCTGTCGGTGACAACGTACAGATCGAACATGGCGGGTACAACGGGGGACGCATATATAACCGGCAGGACCGGTCGGAACATATTTCACGACCGCCGAGGAATGAGGGGTCATGACCATCCTCTACCGCTACGGGAGCACCTACTACATCAACATGACCAACAGGTGTCCCTGCAGGTGCGTCTTCTGCGTCAGGAACTACAAACCGAAGCTGGGCGATGCCGAGTGCCTCTGGCTCGACCGCGAGCCCACCGTGGACGAGGTGATGGGCGAGATAGGGTCTGTGGATCTTTCCGGATCCCGGGAGATCGTGTTCTGCGGGTACGGGGAGCCCACGGAGAGGTTCGACGACCTCAAGGAGATAGCCAGGAGGATCAAGGAAGAGTTCGGCATGAGGGTCAGGCTGGACACCAACGGGCTCGGATGCCTCATCAACGGAAGGGACATAGTGCCGGAGATGGAGGGGCTTGTGGACGCCGTCTCGGTGAGCCTCAACGCCCCGGACTCGGAGGAGTACCAGGAGGTCTCCAGGCCGTCATTCGGGGACGACGCCTACCCCGCCGTCATCGCATTCATAGAGGAATGTAGGGACGTCATCGGGGACGTGACAGTCTCTGTGGTGGGCGGATCGATAAGCGAGGAGTCCGAGGCAAGGTGCGCCGATATGGCCGAAGGCATGGGAGTGAGGTTCAGGGTACGCTGACGGCGCCCGCCATCGGTCGAGGTCCCTCCGCAGATACCTCCTCCTGTAGAGCCAGTACAAGGCTGCCGACAGGACCAGCGAGAGTACGGCCACCGACAGGATGTCAGGTGCCGGGCCCCCGCGGAGGGAGTCGCAGAGGTTGTTCCCAGCAAATATTATCATGATGATCGCGAAAATCATCAGGAACCTCCTCGCGAATCCGGCATCGTCCTCGAACCAGTCCGTCAGAAGGAGTGTGGCCGTCCCCACCGATATTGCGAGCATGTAGCACATCGCCGTATATGCAGCGGCTGATGGGGCATCCCCTTGGAACCCCCCGTCAATGAAGACGTCCACGGCCGTTCCCATTGCCAGCCCCACGGAAGCGAAGACCGCGATCATCACCAACTTGGAACGCACGATGTTCTCGCGGCGGGCCCCCACAGCAACCCCGAAGCAGTCCCATCCGCATTGCCTCTCTATCGATGCGGTGAACGCCGACGCGAAGGACATTATGGCGCCTGCCAGGAATGCCGTCCTCGTGTGCGATCCGATCGCGACCTCTATCGCGAGGTATATCGGGACTATCGCCGCCGCAAACAGCGCATTCCTCCTGGACACCCACAGGTCCGTCCGGATCGTACGAATCATGCCCATCTCACAGGTCCCTCGACGCGTACCTGGCGCATGAGA
Source organism: Methanomassiliicoccaceae archaeon UBA71 (assembly GCA_002504405.1). Lineage (GTDB taxonomy): Archaea > Thermoplasmatota > Thermoplasmata > Methanomassiliicoccales > Methanomethylophilaceae > Methanoprimaticola. The sequence continues at coordinate 62,720 of DARO01000014.1, read as the reverse complement.
CCTTGTACGAGCCCATGACCATCGCGGCGCATGCTACTATAAGCACAGCCAGGATCGGGACCATGTTGTCTAGGACCTCGGAAGCGATCAACGTGGTGCTCACCAGTACGACTATGCTGAGGATCATCACGACCATCGAGACGTACTGGGACTTCGTGCTGTCCCCCGTGTAGTACGTCACGGCTATGTTCAGGCTGTTCACCAGGTAGGCCAGGACGAACCCGGTCGCACCCATCTGGATGGTTCCAGGGAGGTCCATGTTCCCGGAGTACGTTCCGATCATCAGAGACATCGCCATGCCGATGACCGTACCTATCAGTACGAAGACCAGGCCAACCATGAACTTCGACCTAACGATGGCCTTCCTGGAAATGCCGGAGGACGTGGCGAAGACATCCCATCTGCACATGTCGTCCATGGAGATGCTGCTGTTGGCCACCGAGGAGAAGATCACGGACGACACGATGCACATGACCCCCGCGTCATTGAATATCGCCGAGAACACGACAGCGAATACGGCGATGTACAGGAGGCCGTTCCTCATGAGGAACATGTCCTTCCAGATCAGGGCGTTCATGGCCTTCCACCTCTGATTATCATGACCATTATGTCTTCGAGGCTGGCAGGATCCACCACCAGCTCGGGGAATGCCTCCGCGACCCCGCGCCTGTCCGCCACCAGGGCACAGGCCCCGTACTCGTCCTTCCTGAATGCGACGATGTCATCGCCGATCATCCTCACGGAATTCTCGGGCCCCTTGGCGAGTCCGTAGCTGTCGAGTATGTCGTCCTTGGGAGCGTTCATGAGGATCCTCCCCTGATGGATGAACACTATGTAGTCCGCGACCTTCTCCAGGTCCGATGTTATGTGGGAGGACATTATCACGCTGCGGGTCCCGTCGCGCATGTACTCCAAGACGACATCCAGGAACTCGTCCCTGGCGGCGGGGTCCATGCCGGCCGTCGCCTCATCCAGGATCAGGACACGCGGATCGTGGGACAGGGCCACGGCCGCCTGGACCTTCATCCTCATCCCTCTGGAGTACTCCTTGATTTTCTTGTCCATCGGAATCTGGAACCTCTCCATGAGGACGGCGAATCTTCCAGAATCCCAGTTGCCGAACATCCTGCCCATCAGCTTGTCCAGGTTCCTGCCGTTCATGGCAGGGAAGAAATGGCAGTCGTCGAACACGATGCCCACGTCCCCGGTCTCCCTGATGCCGTCGGGCCTTCCCATGATCCTCACGCTGCCCGAATCCACCCTGTTGATCCCGGTGATGCACTTGATCAGCGTGGTCTTCCCCGCGCCGTTTTCCCCTATGAGGCCCACTATGTAGCCCTCTGGTATGTCCAGGTCCGCCTCCAGCCTGAATCCGTTCAGGGTCTTCACGAGGCCCCGTACCTCGACCGTGTTGTCCATTCACTCACCTTCGTACAGGATCTCCAGGATCTCGGTCAGCTCTTCCTTCGAGACGCCTCCGCTCTTGGCCTTCTCGACGGCCTTGCGCATATGGTCCTCGACTGCCTTGAGATTGGCCTCGTGAAGCAGGGACGGATCCCTCGCGGCAACGAAGCATCCCTTGCCGGCGACGGTCTCGATGAACCCCTCCGCCTCCAGATCGTTGTACGCCCTCTTCGTGGTAATCACGCTGATCCTGAGGCTCTGGGCGAGCGCGCGCATGCTGGGCAGAGGTTCACCTGCAGACAGGCTGCCATCGATGATCTGGCACTTTATCTGGTCGACGATCTGCTCGTAGATCGGCTTGCCGCTGGAGTTGCTGATGATTATGTCCATCGGATCCTTCTATGGGAGTGCATGCTGTATGTGTATATAACTGTATATGCACAGTATATACAGTAATCACAGGCTTGCCTTAGGCATCCACCCTGTCGGACATTACTCTTTCGGATGTCGGCCACTTACCTATTGACAGACACGCGCGACGTAGCCCTTTTATAAGAAATGGACAATCGCACCGGACGGTACCAATGACTGGCGATGAGAAAAAGAAGAGGGACCCAATTTTCACGGTCTGCTTCGTCATATTCATGCTGGCGGCTGTAGGAGTCATCGGCGTGTACGTCAACGAGCATTACATTCAGAAAGACAATACGATCGCGGGCTACGGGGACGATGTCACCGTCAACTACACCGGCACGTTCTACGCCTACTACGGCGAGGAGAACGCTGTGGTGTTCGACACTACCTACAGCAGCATCGGCAACAACGGTGACGTTGACAAGGCGAACACTTACTCAAAGACCAGCTACAGCACCATCAGCTTCACGATAGGCGACGGGGATTACCTCAAGGCATTCGAGGAAGCAATCGCCGGCCACAAGGTCGGCGACGTTGTCAGGGTCGAGATCCCCGATGCGTACCCGGCACCCGAATCCAGCATGTATGAGGACGTGTCGATGAACGGGCTCACCATCCCCCAGGTACAGCAGATGGCAAAGGAGCAGTTCGAGAGCGTCTACCCTGACGTCAGCATAAGCACGGGCTCGTCCGCCGTCATCACAACCGTGTACGGATGGCAGGCCAGCGTCTACCACGATGCCACCGACAACATGTACTACGTTACGAACATGCCCTCTGCAGGCTCCTCCTACGAGTACGATGCGTCCGTCGGCAACGAGGACTATGAGGACAAGGACGTCTACGGGAAGGTGACCTTCAACGTCACCGGCATATCCAACGGCGTCATAACCTACAACCTCTCCGTCACAGACACCACCGTGGTGGACGAATCCACCCATGAGATCAAGATGGTCGAGATCCTCTTCGGAACCGAGACCTGGTACATCACCAACATAAACGGTTCCACAATGGACTACAAGACCTGCGAAGAAACCAGGAACGCCACACTCTACTTCGAGATAGAGATCGTCTCGATAGACTGAGGTCATTATACCGCCGGGGGGATCAATCCCCCCGGGAAAATAAACCGTTTCATCAAAGGATTTCTTCCAGCTTTTCAAGCATCTGGTTGGTGTCCCTGGCCAGGAGTCTTACGAGTCTCTCCTTTTTAGGGCCCTTGTCAACGATGGCGTCGGGGATGCCCTTGCATTTCTTCAGGGCCTTCTCGGTGGCGACACTGATCTTGTCCTTGCCCATCTCGGTCGTGACCGCGGTCATGCCGACCTCCTCCATGACATCCATGATGTCGTCGCGATACGCGAGGCTCATGATGCAACGCATCTCGGGATCGTGCTTCATCACGGTCAGGAGAACATAGGACAGACCCTCGGCGGTCCCGAACTTGGCCGGCCCGCCCTTCCTCAGCATCCCGTTGTGGACGTTTAGGCGCTTGTCTATGGCGGCTATCTCCTCCGGTCCCGCGGCATCCTTCAGGGCCATGGCGATGTTCATCCCTGACCTTGGGACGAACTCGTCGGGCACCAGGTTGACGATCCTCGCGGCGGCGGAGTCCAGGGCGTCAAGGACCTGGAACTTGTCGGTGTCCCCTTTGAGCTTCACCATCGGGTTGACGACCAGGTCCCCTTTGCCGACAGCGTACTGCGTGGCGATGGACTCCTGCACGAGCTCCCTCGACTTGAGCACCGCGTTCACTATGTCCAGGCCCTTGGCCATGTTGGCGGTGATGAATGATGACAGGACGCATCCGCTCCCGTGTCCCGCCTTCTTAAGTCTGGGGTACTCGAGTTTGGTGAATTCCGAGGACAGGTACAGGTAGTCGGTAACCACGGGCGTGTTGAAGTGCCCGCCCTTCATGAGCACGGAGGATCCCTCCTTGCCTATCAGCTCGCAGGCGAGCATGAGGTCGTCCTTGCTCTCGATCTTCATATTGGCCAGGACCTCGGCCTCGTGGCGGTTCGGCGTGACAAGCTCGCATATCGGAAGGAGCTTCCTTTTCAGGGCCGTCTCGAATCCCTTGTCGGAAAGGGAAGATCCCGTCCCCGATATCATGACGGGATCGACGATGAGCGGCATGTCATGGTCCTCGAGCACGTCTGCAACTGTCTCGACGATCTCGGCGCTGTAGAGCATCCCTGTCTTCACGGCCTTGATGTCGCTGTCCCTGAGCACAGCCTCCAGCTGACTCTTGATGAACTCCTCCGGGATCGGGAGGATGCCGTCGACGCCCCTTGTGTTCTGGGCCGTAACGGCGGTGATGACGGATGTGGCATGGACCCCTATAACAGCCATTGCCTTGATGTCGGCCTGTATGCCGGCGCCTCCAATGGAGTCCGAACCTGCCACCGTGAGTGCGGTTCTCATGCCCTGGTAGATGGGATAATAAGATTATATGTTGTCGGTGGGTCGGAAGGCATCGCCAATCCTTAAATAGCGAACCGCCAATCAAGCGGGTCGATGAAGGTCTACAGCACCCATTTCATTCTCAAGGGCAAATCCGATTACAAGGACCTGGCACCCGTGTTCCCCGACATTCTCAAGATGTTCCTGGAGGAGATCGACCAGATGCCCGAGGAAGAAGAGCTTCTCCAGATGCTGATCGACCTCAACGTGTCCGATCTCGAGCTCAACAGGAAACCCGAGGGCTACAACCGCAAGGGGAAGGTGCGCCTCGTGTTCCCCATGGACAGCAAGGAGTTCTACCTCAAGACCTACAACAAGTCCACCGACATGTCCCACATCGCGGACAACATCAGCAATATGCTGACCGCGGCAGGGATCAAGTTCGATGTGAAGCAGAACTACAACATCGAGTTCGACTGATGCCCGCATCCCGCCCCGTCGAGAACGCGGGACGGTCAAGAAGAGAATGGGGGAAGGTCCCGGGACCGTGGCCCCGGGATGGTTTTCGGTTCAGGCCCTCAGCCTGTCCCAGCACCCCTGTATGAGCTGGGCCTCCTGTCTCACGGTCTCGTCTCTGAGCATTATCTGCTCGATCGCCTTGGCGATCTGGATGTCCGTGGAGTCAGGTGATGTGCCGCCGTAGGAGCTCCTGCGCTCGACGCATCTCACGATGGGGAGGATGTCGAACACATCCTCCTGAATCCTGTCGGAGAACTGCCTGAGCTCCTCCAGGGTCATGTCCTCGAGGTTCCTCCCGGTGTCGATGCTGTGCCTTACGGCCGCCCCGACGATCCCGTGGGCCTCGCGGAACGGGACGCCCTTGGTCACGAGGTAGTCCGCCAGGTCGGTGGCGTTGATCTGCCCGCGGCTGGTGACCTCCAGCATCCTCTCCTTGTCGAATACGGATGTGGAGACGACCTTGGACATCATCTGCGCACAGGAGATGACGGTCGCCATCGATTCCATGACCGGCCGCTTGTCCTCCTGGAGGTCGCGGTTGTACGTCAGGGGGAGCCCCTTGGTCATCGTCACCATCGTCATGAGCGCGCCGACGACCGCACCAGTCTTCCCGCGGACGAGCTCCGCGATGTCGGGGTTCTTCTTCTGGGGCATGATCGACGATCCGGTGGTGTACCTGTCGTCCATCTCGACGAATCCGAACTCCTGGGACGACCACAGGACGAGCTCCTCGCACAGTGATGATAGGTGCAGGGCGGTCTGGGCGGCGCAGAATGCGAGCTCCGTGACGAAGTCCCTGTCGCTCACGGAGTCCATGGAGTTCTCGGTCGGTTCCCTGAAGCCGAGGGCCTCGGCGGTCATCCGCCTGTCGATGGGGTACGTCGTGCCGGCGAGGGCCGCGGCCCCGAGGGGGCACTTGTCCATCCTCCTGAACGCGTCCAGGAACCTGTCCGCGTCCCTCGAGAACTTGAAGGCATGGGCCAGCATATGCTGGGCCAGTGTCACGGGCTGGGCGTGCTGCATGTGGGTGAATCCGGGCATCACGGTGGTCCCGTTGTCCTCGGCCACCTTCACCAGCGCCATCATCAGTCCGTTGACCGCCTCCGCGGCGCGGAGCGCGTCGTCCCTGAGGTACATCCTGAAGTCGGTGGCGACCTGGTCGTTCCTGCTCCTCCCGGTGTGCAGCTTCCCTCCCGCGGGGCCTATGGCCTCCGTCAGGGAGAACTCTATGCACGTGTGGACGTCCTCCAGGGAGTAGTCGAACTCAAACGTCCCGGCCTCCACCTGGGCGAGTATGTCCTTGAGGCCGGATACGATGCTGTCCGCATCCTCGGGCGGTATGACCCCGCATGCCTTCAGCATCCTCACGTGGGCGAGGGAGCCCATGACGTCGTAGAACGCCAGGTGGGAGTCCACGTCCAGGGAGGATGTGAAAGCCAGGGTGGAGTCGTCCATCCCGGCCGAGAACCTGCCTGACCATAGGGCCTGCTGCAAGGGCATCACTTCTTCTTCACGGCGTGGCTCTTGGCCGCGGTCCTTCCGGGGAGTCCCCACACGTAGATGAACCCGGTCGCGGAGTTGTGGTCGAAGGAGTCGCCCTCGGCGTATGTGCTGAGCCCGGCGTCGTACATGGAGTACGGGGACTTCCTGCCGACGACGGTTGCGTTGCCCTTGTAGAGCTTGACGCGGACGGTTCCGGAGACGTACCTCTGGGTCTCGTCGATGAAGGCCTGTATGGGCTCCATGAGTCCCCCGAACCAGAGTCCGTCGTACGCCAGCTGGCAGAACTTCTGCTCGATGCCGCGCTTGAACTCGATGGTGTCGCGGGCAAGTGTCATGGCCTCGAGGGCCTGGTGGGCCTTGATGAGGGTCACAGCGGCGGGGCACTCGTAGGTCTCGCGGCTCTTGATTCCGACGAGACGGTCCTCGACATGGTCGATCCTCCCTACCCCGTTCTCTCCGGCGATCTTGTCCAGCTTCTCGATGAGCTCGACGCCGCCCATCTTCTCCCCGTTCAGGGACACGGGCACACCCTCCTCGAACTCGATCTCTATGTATGTGGGAGTGTCGGGGGCCTTCTCGGGGTCCACGGTGTTCTCCCAGACATCCGCGGGAGGCTCCTCCCAGGGGTCCTCGAGGATCCCGCACTCGCAGGAGCTTCCCCAGAGGTTCTCGTCCCTGGAGTAGGGGCTCTCCTTCTTGACGATGATCTCGATGCCGTTCTCCTTGGCGTACTCGATCTCCTTCTCTCTGGTGGTGACCCACTCGCGCATGGGGGCGATGATGGAGAGGTTGGGGTCCTGGGATACGATCCCGACGTCGAACCTGACCTGGTCGTTTCCCTTGGCGGTGCATCCGTGGGCGATGTACTTGGCGCCCTCGGCCCTCGCGATCTCAACGAGCTTCTTGGCGATCAGGGGCCTGGCGATGGCGGTGCTCAGGGGGTAGACGTTCTGGTACAGGGCGTTGGCCTTCAGGGAGGGCCAGACGTAGTCCGACACGAACTCGTCGGTGACGTCGATGAAGTCGGCCTTGATCGCTCCGTTCCTAAGAGCACGGGCGACGATGTCGTCCTTGCTGGGGGGCTGTCCGACGTTGATTGCGATGGCGATGACATCCACGTTGTAGGTGTCCTGGAGCCAGCGGATGGCGACGGATGTGTCCAGTCCTCCGGAGTAGGCGAGGACGACCTTGTCCCTGTTGTTCGCTTCGGTGGAAGCGCTGTTGGGTTTGTTGCAGCTTGCCATGCTGACGCGCATTGCCTTTTACATTATATCATTGTTCATTCGCGTGTGCGACAACGCACATATGCCGGCATACCAAGTCCGCAGGTGTACACTCGGTGTCCATGCCCCTGACGGCTCCTGGCGACAACGGCCAATCGGCGCATGCATTCTGTTGTCTCTCTGCCCACAAGCGGTTCATGTGGCGCCAAAACCGTCTCTGCGGAGGATGTACCCGACGGAGCATGTCTGAAATCAAACAATACCTTTTTTTAGAGGTCAGGCCTGCGACTGCCCAATATTAACCGAGTGATGGATATGACAAGAGTAGGGATCATAGGCGGAACGGGGTACACGGGCGGGGAGCTAGCCCGCATCCTCTCCACCCACCCTGATGTGGAGATCGCGGCGATGACCTCCCGTCAGAACGCAGGTGCCAAGGTCAGCGACATCCATTCCTACCTCAAGGGATACGTGGACATCACCTTCACCGAGAAGATATCCGAAACGAAGGATCTGGACCTTGTGTTCGTGGCCACGCCGCATGGCGTCGCCATGTCGGAGGTCCCCGCGCTGCTCGATCAGGGGATCAAGGCCATAGACCTGTCGGGTGACTACCGCCTCCACGACGTCTCCGTGTACGAGAAGTGGTACGGGCACAAGCACACCGACACCGAGAACCTGCCGAAAGCGGTGTACGGCCTTCCCGAGTTCTTCCGCGACGAGATCCGCGGTGCGGACCTGGTGGCGAATCCCGGATGCTATGCCACGTCCATCATCCTGGCGTGCGCCCCCCTGCTCAAGTCGGGGCTGGTCGAGGAGGATGTAATCGTCGACGCGAAGTCCGGGACATCAGGCGCCGGGATGGTCCCTTCCCAGCGCACGCACCACTCCACCTGCGGGGAGTCCATCATCCCGTACAGCGTGGGATCCCATCGGCACACGCCGGAGGTTGAGATGGCTGTGGACCGCTTCGCGAGTTCGCACATGAACGTCACGTTCGTCCCCAACCTCGTACCGATAGTCCGCGGGATAATCTCGTCCTGCTACTTCGACCTCAAGGGCGATTGCACCCAGGAGGAGATCGACGAGGTGTACGAGGGCCAGTACGGCGGCGAGCGCTTCGTCCATTACGTGAAGGAGCCGTCCATCCGTGCCGTGGTCGGGTCCAATCATGCGCAGGTTTCCTCGCGCGTCATCGGCGGGAAGGTCGTGTCCTTCGGCGTCGTGGACAATCTCGTGAAGGGAGCAGCCGGACAGGCGGTGCAGTGCATGAATCTTATGCTCAACAACAAAGAGAACGCCGGGCTGGACATGCCCGGACTGGGGGTTTGACAATGGTAGAGATGATCGAAGGGGGTGTGACGACCCCCCAGGGGTTCAAGGCGGCCGGCGTGCACAGCGGTGTGAAGTACCGGTCCCTGGACATGGGTCTCCTGTACTCGGAGGTTCCAGCGACCGCGTACGCGGCGTACACAAGCAACAACGTGAAGGCCGCACCTGTGCAGGTGATGATGGAGGAGAACTCGCCGCAGCTGTCCGCGGTCGTCGTGAACAGCGGTAACGCCAACGCCCTAACCGGCCGCCGCGGCATAGAGGACGCCTATGCCATGAAGCAGGCAGTCGCCGCAGAGCTCAACCTCGACCCGAAGCAGGTCGGTGTGATGTCCACAGGTCTCATAGGACGCTTCCTGGACATGCACAAGATCCGCTACGGAATATCCCGCGCGTCCCGCGAACTCGACGTGGGTCGCGAGGCGGACAACCTGATCTGCGAGGCCATCATGACCACTGACACGATAAAGAAGGAGTGCGCCGTCCGCGCCCGCCTCAGCGACGGGACGCTCGTGTACGTGGCCGGGATCTCCAAGGGAAGCGGCATGATCTCCCCGCACATGAATGTCCTGCACGGGACCACCCTGTCCCTCATCACGACGGATGCCACGCTCGGTCCCGATTTCGGCGAGGTCTGGCAGTCCATACTCGACGATACGATGAACATGGTCACGGTGGATGGGGACCAGTCGACCAACGACACCTGCATACTCCTGGCCAACGGCATGTCGAAGAGCAAGCCAGCCGACCACGATCCCGAGTTCGAGATGGCTCTCCGCACAGTGATGACCAAGATCGCCCGCACGATCGCCATGGACGGGGAGGGGGCGACCAAGCTCATCGAGGTCCAGGTCACCGGAGCCGAGACCAAGGAGGATGCGAAGAAGGTGGTGCGCGCCATCACCAACTCCCCTCTAGTCAAGTCCGCTATATTCGGCGCCGACCCCAACTACGGCCGTCTGATGATGGCGGTCGGTAACAGCGGATGCAAGTTCAGCCTGAACGATGTTCGCCTGACAATCAAGGGAGGGGACATGGAGGTCCCCATCTTGGATTCCGGCGCCCCCATTTTCCAGGACGAGCGCGCTGTGGAGGTCGTCCGCATGGCGATGGACAACAAGGAGGTCACGATAATGGTCGACCTGGGGATCGGCAAGGAGTCCGCCACCGGATGGGGTTGCGACCTGACATACGATTATGTCCGCATCAACGCGGAGTACGCGACCTGAGGTGCTAGCGTTGGAAGATCTCTACGTTCTCAAGTTCGGAGGCAACGCCATCCGCGGTAGGGAGGACATGATTCGCCTGTCCAAGGAGATAGCGCAGCTCATCCACGACGGTGCGAGGATCCTCCTGGTGCACGGTGGGGGCCCTGAGATCTCCGAGGAGATGGAGAGGCGCGGGATGACCCCCCGCAAGGTGTGCGGGGTCAGGGTCACCGATGCCGAATCCCTCGATGTGGCGGAGATCGTGCTCAGGAGGCTGAACTCCGAGGTCGTCGGCTGCCTCCAGGAGTGCGGTGTAAACGCGCTGGGGATACCCGGGTACTTCTGCACCGTGTGCACGAAGAAGCCCCCGGTGACCGTATCGGAGGACGGCAGGGAAACCGAGGTGGACCTCGGGCTGGTCGGCGAGGTCGCCGACACCGATCCGCAGTGTCTCTTCGACCTCCTGGAGCAGGGAATCACGCCCGTCGTGTACCCCATCGGGAAGGACGCCGACGGCAGGAAGCTCAACGTCAACGCCGACACCATGGTGGCAGGCATAGCCGCCGGGGTCGGATGCAGGGAGATGATCACGATCACGGACGTCCCGGGAATAATGCTCGATATCGACGATCCGTCGTCAAAGGTCAACAGCCTCACGCTCGCGGAGGTCGATGCACTGATCGCCGACGGCACGATCTCCGGCGGAATGATTCCCAAGGTGGAGGCCTGCAGGAGGGCCCTCCTGGCAGGGGTAGGCACCGTCAGGATGGTCAACGGTAAGGATCCCCGCAGCATAGTGACGGACATCATGAAGAACACGCCACACGGCACTGTCATTACGAAGTGATCAAGATGGAATTCGATGAAATCAAGCAGAAGAGCGACCGCTATCTCTTCCAGAACTACGGCCGCATACCCATGTCATTCACCCATGGGAAGGGGTGCTACCTGTACGGGAGCGACGGCAGGGAGTACCTGGACCTCGTGGCAGGCATAGCCGTGAACGCTCTCGGATACGCCCACCCCGGATGGGTGGAGGCCGTCCAGGACCAGGTCGCCAGGATGGCCCACGTTTCCAACCTCTACTACATAGAGGAGCAGGCGGAGCTGGCTGAGAGGATCGCTTCCATCACCCCCGGGGATCTGAACAGGACGCTGTTCGTGAACAGCGGCGCGGAGGCGAACGAGGGGGCCCTGAAACTGGCGGTCCGTTACACAGGCCGTTCGAAGGTCATGGCCGCCCTGAACGGGTTCCACGGCAGGACATCAGCTGCGCTAGGGGCCACTGGCCAGGAGAAGTACCAGAAGTCCTTCGAGCCGCTGATCTCCAACGCCTACGAGTACTATGAGTACGGGAACCCGGAATCCGTGAAATCCATGATCACCAAGGACGTAGCGGCCGTCATGGTCGAGCCGGTCCAGGGGGAGGGCGGCGTCGTCACCGCATCCGCGGAGTTCTTCAAGACGATCCGCGACGAGTGCACCGACAAGGGTGCCCTGATGATCGTGGACGAGGTCCAGACCGGGATCGGCCGCACCGGGGAGTGGTACGGCATCCAGAACTTCGGGGTCGTCCCCGATGTGATAACGATGGCGAAGGCCCTCGGCAACGGGGTCCCCATAGGTGCCGTCACATCGACGGACGAGCTGTCCTCCGTGATGACCCCCGGTACACACGGGACGACTTTCGGCGGCAACCCCCTGGTGTGCGCCTCCGGATGCGCCACGCTCGACATCATCAAGAGGGACAATCTGGTCGCCCACTCCAAGGACATGGGCGCCAGGTGGAGGGCCGACCTGGCTGCGGTCGATTCCGACAGGATCGTCGACATCCGCGGGTACGGTCTCATCACCGGGGTGGAGATGGACACCCCCGAGACCGCATCGATGGTACAGAAGTACTGCCGCGACAATGGCGTCCTGGTCAACGTATGTCACGGCAAGACCGTCCGCCTGATACCCCCGCTCATCCTGGAGGATGCCCAGAAGGACCGCTTCACCTCTCTGCTCAGGGACGCCCTGAGCTGACAACGGCCTCGGAGCGCGGGCGGCACGCCCGGCGCCCCAGGCCTTAAAACGCATTCCCCTCCGGCGGGGTCCCCTCAGGCCCTGTACACGGTCTTCCCGTTCTTCAGGGTCTCGAGCACCCTCACCTCCCTGAGGTCGGAGGGGTCGTATTCCAGAGGGTTCCTGTCCAGGACGATCAGGTCCGCTCTGAACCCTTCCGCGATCTCGCCTATCCCCTCCTCCCCGTACTGCGAGGCGGAGTTAACCGTCATGGCCCTGAGGGCATCCATCACCCCTATCCTCTCGCCGGGGTTGCGGACATCCCCGCCCTCGGTCGAACGGTTCACCGCGCAGAACACGGAGTCCATCGGCCAGGGGTCCAGGACGGGGGTGTCCTGGTGTATCGTGATGGTCATCCCCTCATCCATGGCACTCCTGCAGGGGCTCATCCTGTCCGCCCTCTCCCTTCCGAAGAGGTCCACGTACAGGTCCCCCCAGTACCAGGAGTGGGACACGAAGAATGACGGGACCATGCCCACGGCCTTCATGCGTGGCATGAGCCCGCGGTCGAGGAACTGGGCGTGGACCATGACGACATCCTGGGGCCTGCCGGTCTCCCTTGCCACGGCCTCCGACTTCTCCACCAAGGTTCTGCATGCGGCATCGCCGTTGCAGTGTACCGCTGCAATCATGCCGAGTTCGGCCGCCTCTCTCAAGTAGCGGTGCAGGTCCTCGGGATCCACGGTCGCGGCTCCGTTGTGGCCGTCCTTGTAGGGCTCCTCCATCCAGGCTGTGCCGCCCTGCGGGGACCCGTCCAGGAGGATCTTTATCCCCTTGACCTTGAGGCGCCCCGAGGCCTTCCCTATCTCGACCCCAGCCCCTTCTGAACGTTCTCGCGGTCGCGTGCATCCATGAAACCGAGGACGTCTATCCAGAAGTCGGGTGAGGTCTTCAGCGGAGCCACGAGGGGGACCATCTCCTTCGTGATCAGCGCCTCCTGGGCGGTGGTGACCCCGTACGATGCGAACTTCTTCTGGGCCTCCAGAAGGGCGTTGTAGACGTCATCCGGGGTGCCGGTAGGAATCTTCTGTATCGCCGATATGAACGGTCCCTCTTCCAAGCGGTATCCCTGCAGGCCGAGGGTTCTCATGGCGACGGAGTTGAACAGACCGAGGTGACCGGACACATGGTGGAGGCACAGCGGCCTGTCCGGACATGCGGAATCGAGCTCGTCCAGAGTGGGGTCCCTGCGCTCGCGGAGCTTGGACGGGTCGTAGTCGCGCGCGTCAACCCATCTGCCCTCGTCCGTCCCCGCCGCTCTCGAACGGACCGAATCCAGCAGGGATCCTATGTCGCGCGCATCCCTCAGCGAAAGCTGGAGGAGGGACATGGCATAGGCGGCGAAGTGCCCATGCGGGTCTATGAATCCTGGCATGAGGGTTCTGCCCTCGAGGTCGCGGATCTCCGCATCCGGGGATGATCTCCTGAGGTCCTCAGCGTCACCGAGGCGGGCGATCTTCCCGTCCTCGACAAGCACGGCTTCCGCCGTCATGTCGTTCATGGTGAGGATCGTGCCGTTGAGGAAGATGGTCTTCATGGATGCCGAATCGGGCTATGGGACGATATAGATGTCCATGGAAGCGCCCGTCAGGCGGAAGCCAGGCGCTGGTATATCGCGCGGTCCCTGCCGTACACGTCCAGTATGTCGGCGACACTGCGAACGATGTCCGCCTCCTCCTGCTCCAGGCCCTCGACCTCCGGCACCTCCCCGTTGCGGGGCTTCGACGGATCGTAGGAGCCTATCATCTCGGCCACCCTGGTCCTGCACTCGTGTCCGGCGAGGGATACGGACCTGGACATCAGGCGGCACCTGGCCGTGAGGCCGGATTGTCTGACGAGGAACCTCTCCACCGCCACGTCCCTGTCCCTGCTCACGTTCATCCCCATCTTGGCCGATATCGCCCTTGCCTCCAGTGTTATCGCGGCGTCCGCCTGGTCGTCCCTGGACCCCCTCGCGAGGTCGGCCAGGCTGAGGAGCTGCCTCCAGGAGATGTCCAGATACCTGCCTGCCAGCCTCATGTTCTCGTTGCGTATGTTGTACGGAAGCAGTATGTGGTTGGCTACGAAGGCCATCGCGATGCCGAGGAACATGAATCCCACTCTCTCAGTCATGACGGTCTCCGCAGGAGTCGTCATGGATGCGGCAAGGAGAGAGGACAGGGTGATGAACCCCATCATGACATCGTATCTGCTCTGACCAACCAGCGTGAACGCGTAGTTCACGATGAGCAGTATGACCGTGATGATGGCGACGTCCCCGTCGGCGACCAGGAGGGCCAATATCGCGCCGGCGATCCCGGCGAGGGCCCCCGCCAGACGCAGTGCCGTCTTCCTGCGGACATCCTCCACATAGGGCTGGATCATGGCTATCACAGCGAACATCAGGGCCTTGGACTCCTCCATCCCCGAGTATTGCCATATGAACGCGCACAGGGCGAACATGGTCGCCATACGGAACGAGAACGTGAACCTCACCGAATCCATGCGGAAGCTCTCCCTGGCCAGGAATCTGAAAGCGTAGGACCTGCCCGGTCTCTCCGGATCATAGGCATCTGATGTGCGATACGACATCCTCCACATGACGTCCCTGATCGTGCGCATGGCCGCTAGCACCTCCGGGTCCGCACCACTGTGCTCGCGGAGGAACGAATCGATCTCGGAGATCGCCGGCCCTGTGTCGGCATCCTTCCCTCTTATGCTCCTTATGGATCCCATCACGGTCGAGATCCCGTTCAGGACGGGAGGGTCGCGAACCCTGCCGCATACCGCCGTGCCTATGACCTCCAGCGACACGACGGTGTCCAGGAAGGCGCGGTCCCCCGGGGACGAGTAGAAGTGATCGCGCAGATGGTCGTACAGGCGTCTGCTGGCCTCAGAGCACATCCTCTCCAGGCGGCTCGGGTCCGGGGTGGACCCTGCGAGGACGGCATCGCAGCATGCCACGACCTCGTCGCATATCCCTGACACACCTTCCTTCTCCTTCTTCCTGTTCCCGTGGTTGAAGGCGACGTTGAGACCGACGATGAGGAACGATCCGATGGCCATGGAGAGCACCCTCATGGGAAGTCCCTCCGCGGTCACGGGGTCCGTAAGCATGAACGCATAGCCTAGGAGGAACGGGAAGTGGAGGGGTGTGTTCAGGTCGCGCATGTTGACGAAGCACACGGCGAAAACGAACGCGAAGTTCAGCACGACTCCGATGAATGGGTTGCCGAGGCATACGGACGCATAGGAGACGAGGCACATGGCCACGGTCGACCCCAGCATGGCGCCTAGGTTCATCCAAGGCCTGACGGACATGTCCCTGCCGAGCATGGTCAGGGCAAGGACGATCACTATCACCCCGACCTGGTAGTTCTCCTGGCCGAACACCCCTGAGAATACCGAAACGAAGAGGCATATGAGGATGAAGAATACGGTCTTCCCCGCAACGGCCCTGGCGTCCATGCTTATGTATGGCCCAAACGTGTATTTGTCGGTATCACATCCGGTCGCCTGCCATCCATTCGCCGTGGGCCGCATTGGGATGCGGTGACAACTTGTCCCATTTCCAAGCCATTTACCCGTTCATGTGTCCATTATGAAACATTTATAACTCACATAGACAATGCGTTCAGCATGTCCAAGAGCGTCATCAAGGAGAGCCTCGCGGAGAAGACCAGGATGTACATAGACGCCCATCCCAGCATCAAGGACTGCGTGGGTAAGGGGCTCATCAACTACTCGTCTCTTGCAAGGATGATTATGAAGGACATCGGCGTGGACAACGAGGAGGCCGTGATGATCGCATGCCGCCGTTACGCTTCCAAGCTCTCCGTGACCACGGACCACGAGATGAGCATCCTCAGGATCCTCAAGGACAGCAGGCTCGAGATGAGGACCAAGACATGCATTGTGACGGCAAAGAACGACTGGTCGGTTCTCCATAAGATGGACAACCTCTTCAAGGACCTCTGGAACGAGAACAGCATCATGCAGTGCGTCCAGTCCGCCTCCGCGGTGACCATCATCGCGGACACCCTCCTGAAGGAAAGGATAATCGACACCGTCGGGCGCTTCAACCTCATCAAGGTGAGGGAGAACCTGGTGGAGATAGCCGTCAAGTCCCCCGAGAGGATCGTCGACACGAGCGGTGTAATCGCCTATCTCATCACTAACCTGTCAGATGCGGGTATCAACATCGAGGAGACCGTCAGCTGCCACACCGACACAATATTCATCGTAGGCGAGTCGGACATGATAAACGCCTACTCTGTGCTGACCAAGTGCATCCAGTCCGCCGAAGAGACGATCAACGGCGAGTGACGGTTCCGGACGTAGAACGCACGGCGCGTTCGGGGGTCAACCATCCCCGGCTCCGCCGCCGTAGGGATCGAGGTGCGAGCAGTCAGCGGGCACTATCTCGGGGAGTTCCCCGAACATTGCCACCTTGTCGCCGCAGCACGCCATGCATCCGCGGACGCCGTCTATGGAGCCGATCCTCTCCAAGGCAGGGGCGAGCGCCCCCTCCTCCGTCACGAGGTTCCCCAGGGCGGTCGCGCAGCAGTCTGCGAGTATCACGTCGTCGGACACCACGGTGCTTATACTGCTGGATCCGAACGACACCGACGGGCCCACGGTGCGTGATGAAGAGCACATCCCGATGATGCGGTCAGAGGAGACGGCGAACGCCAGGTCCTTGAAAACGGGATGGTCGGCGAAGACGCCAATCAACCTCTCCTCGGGGGACATGAACGCGATGTCGCCCCCGTTCTCGACGATCGCGCAAGACGATCCGGCCTCCACAAGCCTCTCGGCCATGTGGACGGCCACCGCCCCAGCCACTCCCGCCATGGGGCCTACCCCGGACAGGACCGAGGCACGGCACATCCTCCTGACGAGATCATCATCCGATGGGGATGGGGCGTACGGGTCGTAGGTTATGCCGAAGAAGGGGTCCTCGGCGATCTTGGATTCTATGGCGGACCGGGCCTCCATAAGCGCATCGAAGGCCAGGCCGCGGAGACCGTCGTCGCATATCACCGTGACGACGGTCTCCTTGTACTGGAACCGGTGTTTCATAGCTCGAGCTGTATCGCCTTGACCGCGCAGGAGTTGATGCAGGAACCGCACGCGATGCAGGTGTCGGTGTTGAGCCTGACCTCCTTCGTCTCCTGATCGTAGAATATCGATTTCGTAGGGCACAGCGAGACGCACGCGCCGCAGCTCCAGCATCTGGCGTAGTCGTGGAAAATATGGCCGCTGAGCTCCCTGACCCCGAACCCGATATCGCGGATGTGCCTCATCCCGTCGATTATGTTCTCCTTCTCGCCGACGATGCTGAGGAGCATGAATCCGCTCCCGTCCCCGTCGATGTCCGCCCTGAGGACGTTGGGCCTGAGGTTGAACTCGGAGACAAGCGTGTATGTGACCGATTCTAGGACGTTGCTCTCGTCGAAATCAATCCTGAACTTCTTCTCCATGTCACTGCCTCCTTTCCTGCAGGGGCTTGACCCGTCCTTCGCGCGGCAGCATATGGCTCGGCCTCGTGAGTAGGAACTCCCTGTGCTCTATCCAGTCCTTCAGCTCGTTGGCGACCTTCCTCGCGCCGGCTAGCGATGAGAGCGACGAGGTCCTGATCTTCTTGCTCTGGTACTCGACGCTGCCCGAGCGGAGCTCCGCGTAGCTGTACCTCTGCATGCAGGTTCTCCCGGACGGGAGGCTGTAGTCGACCATTTCCGCGTATATCTCCTCATCGGAGATGGCGCATCTGCGCATCACGTCCTCGTCGAGTACCGGTATGGGGACGCCGATGCCGATCGCGAGGGATATGCCGTAGCCGGTGATGTCCAGTCCGCGTATGTAAGCGGGATCCATCTGCTTCATGTCCCCTGCCACCGCCAGGGTCCTGGATTCCTTGACCGGGACCCCGTTGACCTCCTGGGATGTCGTGTTGAACTGCGTTCCCTGCCAGGTGACGTACCCCTCCCCTCCGCCGAGGAATATCCTGGTTCCGATCCCTATGGTGTCCAGGTGCGGGTCGTTGAGAAGAGGCGACAGCTCCCCTGCGGAGCTGTATGTGGCGTTCTTCATGTTGGGGAGGAGCTTCCCCATGTAGGTGTACAGCGTCCTGTTGGATGTGTTCGTGGCGACTCCGTAGTTCTGGTACAGGTTGCGGGGGTTGTACAGGTACGCTTCGTTTATGTCGTCCAGGGAGATGTACGTGTCAATGCTCTTCCTGACATAGCAGTCAGTGCCGGGTCCGGATGCCTGGAGGTGGATCCTCTTGCCGGCGATCAGGTCCTCGATGACGTGGGCGCCACCGTATCCCTTTCCAGGCGGGTCTATCAGGGACGTGGCCCCTATGTACGTGTCCACCGCGGCCAGACCTCCGTACGCCTCGACGCCGTTTAGCCTGATGTTCGTCATCCTTATCGGCGGATCGGAATGGCCGAAGTTCAGGAACGCTCCTGATGAGCACATGGCACCGAACGTGCCGGTTGTGACCACGTCAACCTCTTCCGCCGCTTTCTCGCTCCCTTTCTTCTTCACAAGGTCCACGACCTCGTCGGCAGTCATGACGACGGCCTCTCCGGAACGGATCTTCTCATTGATCTCTTCGTACGTCTTGGCCAAGGCTATTTCCCCGCACTCCGAACCTTCTCGGAAGGGTACGTGTTATGCCGTACTGAATTAAAAACTGTTCCAGTTTGGCGGCCACTCGGTTGCTGGGTCATGGCGGCCTACCGGGTCCCCAGTGCTCCGGCCATAAGGAACGCCCCTCAATCCACGGTCCTCCTTCTATGTGGTCCGGGCCCGCCATGCATTCGAAGTCCGGACAGGTCTGCTGGCTATGTTGTCCTTTCCATCACGGATTCCGGGATACAGGTTCCAATAGGATCGATCGGATCTGAGAAACAGGAGTTGGAAAACAATGGCGAACGGGGAGGGATTCGAACCCCCGGCCTGCAGCTTAGGAGGCTGCTGCCATATCCAGACTAGGCCACCCGTCCGCTAAGTCCCTGGAATGGGCACATACATAAAAGCATTTTGGTAGAGGGGGTGGATGTCCGGGGTCCCTGGATGGGAAAAATGGGACCCCGGTCCCTTTACGGGTGATGTACCTCGGGGGAGGCACAGTTACAACATGGGCCAACGACTAGATAAACTATTTGCTGTTATTCTAGTAACAAATGTAACTATCACAATTTACGAAACAAAGTTTTAAATAACAACCAGCTCATCTTGATTCGGGATGTACTTTGCCGTCTGGCCGTAAGAAGAGGATCATGGTAGCATGCGTTACCTTCGAGACCTCGAAGGTGGTCGAACCGGCTCTGTTCTACGAGATCAACAAGATTCACATTATCCATTATGTGAAGGATCCGGCATCGGATGCTGGCAGACTCTATGCCAGCTTCTGCGACAGGGTCTGCGAACGCCTCAAGGCCGAATCGCCCCGTCCCATAGAGATCGAGATGCACAATGCCAGCGTGAATGATTTCTCCGTGATGCTGCGCACCGTGGTGTCGATCATACATGCGGAACGGAAGGCGGAGGAGGATTGCGAGATCTTTGTCAACGTTTCCTCCGGATCCCCGGACTACTCCGCCGCATCGGCAATAGCCTCTATGATGGTCCCGGGCACCATCCCATTCTCCGTAAACACGAAGGAGTACACTGTCTCCCCCGACATGATCCGGGACGTGTACTATGTGGATGGACTGCCCGTGGGCCTGACCAAATCAACGTATCCCCCGAGGACTATGCCCGTGTACGCCATCAGCATCCCTGAGGAGCACCTCGTCCGCGGCCTCCGCATACTTCATGAGAGGAATTCCGCCAAGCAGTCTGTGACAAGCGGCCGCATGGTCCAGGCCCTGAAGGATGCCGGCCTGTGGTACCGCGACACCGAGGGGAACCCCGATCGCAAATCCAACCAGCGTCAGACCGAGGCTGTGTACTACCAGAGGGATTTCATAGCCAAATGGATGAAGAACGGCTGGATCCAGAAGGATGAGCTCCGCGGCAGGTACGTGCTCACGGTCGACGGTCAGACCGTTATATCGACCTTCTACACCGATTGACCGGCCTCCTTACGATTCCGGGTCATCGCAGGCTGAATAACATAAATAACTAACATTACAAAGATAACATCCAGCTGTTATTATATTCTCCCATCCATCACAATCATGCAGCCAAAAAGGCCGCAGGAGTGAAGGAAATGGCATACTATCAGCAGACACTGATCATCCCAGAGCCAAGACAGCGCTTCAACGAGCCGTGCATGCGCAGTCGCGGGGACAGGCGGAGGGAGAGGGAGTACAGAAACTCCAACAACAGCGACCTGAATACGATACTGGCGTTCTTCGATTGACGCCCGCACCTCATTAAAATACATCCCCAGCCCATACAGGGGCATGGACGGCATGGTTCTGTCAGACGCTCCAGAGGATGGGGCGCTGTCCCTCAAGGGCATGGGGATAAGGAGGTGCAGGGGCTGCGTCAAATGTCTTACCGAGAACCATGGCGGCTGTGCCATAGACGATGGTTTCTCGAAGGCAATACCCGACATTCTTTCCGCTCACACCCTGTACATAGATGCCGACACTGAATCCGGAAGGCTGCCGTTGAACATCCTGAAGGCGGTGGAGAGGCTCTCCAACGTTCTGGAGATATACACTGACAGCGGCGGCAACGTTCCGATGTCCTCGGATGGCGTATCCCTCCGTGAGGTGGTCTTCCGCATCAAGGGGTCCATGGACAAAGGTCCGTTCGAGGCGGAGATGGTTCAGAACCTCAGGAAGGGCCCCGTCCGGGATGTCAGGTTCGAGTATGAGTGAGAAGTAAGGGGTTTGCTAAGGGGTTTTATTGATCCTGATGCGATCACTCGGAGTCGGCGGCAGGGGTATCGGCCTTCTTGGCGGACTCCCATACCTGGACGAACTCGATGCGGTCGAGGCCGAAGACCTCGCGGAGGTCGGCGACGATCCTGTACTTGGCGACGGCCCAGCCCTCGTGGAACTTGCAGACGTCGGCCTCGGTGATGACGACCTTGTCCTCCATGACGGCGATTCCGAACTCGTCAGCGGTTCCGAAGTCGGTCTCGAGGATGCACCTGGCCTTCTCGATGGGGTCGGTGACCTCATCGACCACGGTGAACTTGTACATGAGGTCGTGGCCGGCCAGGGGGCTGTTGAAGTCCACCTTGACGCGTCCAGCACCGACGGACATGACGATACCGTTGCGGTTGCCGAGGCTCACGGGCATGCCGGGGTAGGGGTTGATCTCCTGCTTGTAGAAGTCCTTGATGGGGTACAGCTCGATGAGCTTGGGGTTCCTGACTCCAGCTGCCTTCTCGCAGGGGATGGTGACCTCGGTCTCCTTTCCGACCTCAGCAGCGGCGATGGCATCGGCCAGGTCCTTGTAGAGCTTGCCGCTGCCTACGATGTAGGGCAGAGGGGCGTAGGTGGTCTTCTCGTTGAAGATTCCGGCCTCTTTCGCGCAGTCGGCGTTGGTGGTGTCGTAGAGCTTGTCGGCGTCGGCGTAGTAGGCCTTGTAATCGATGCGGACGATCCTTTTAGTGTCAGCCATTGGATTCACCATTGAATTTTAGTAGGTAGTGGCTGGCCAACGCATTATATGTTATAATGGTGTCGGTGCGTGTCCGTCTGAGGACCAACCAAGGAAAACGGATATAAAGGAGGCGGAGATACGACATGATACTGCCACCTTGGCTTAGCGGTATAGCAGCTGACTTGTAATCAGCAGGTCGCGAGTTCAAATCTCGTAGGTGGCTCCATTCCTTCTCAACCAGGCATTGCATCTAACGGTTGCATAATTGAATCCGAAGAGTGGTTTTGTGTAGTTCCGTCAAAGCTTATCGTGGCCAGTCCACGAAAGGTGCATGGAATCCGATAAATAATCGGAGTTCCGATGGACAGGGGATGCTAGGTGAAGAGTCCCAGGTGGACGAGTTCCTCTCGTACACCAACTACATCTCAGACTTCGTGATGTTCCTGGTGGTAGTGGACATCATAGGGCTCTTCATACTCATGTTCATGGAGAAGTACGATCCGCGCATCTTCATCACCTGGCTCATCGTCCTGATACTGGTCCCCCCGGCGGGCCTCATACTGTACATGTACATGGGCAGCACGATATACAACCGCAGGAAGTTCACACCGAAGAACATCACCGACAGGGAGATGATGAACGCGGTGGAGGCCCAGAGCAACATCCTGGAACTCGATTTTGCGGAGCATCCGGGAAGGGCCGATGTCTACCGCATGGCGAAGTCCCTGGATCGCGCCGGGGCGTGGTCCTACTCCAAGGGCAACGACATCACCCTGTTCACCGAGGGCCGGGACAAGATGGACTCCCTCTTCGAGGACCTCAGGTCCGCAAAGAAGACCATTCTGATGGAGTACTACATCATACGCAACGACCGCACCGGGAACGAGCTGATGGACATCCTCACCGGGAAGGTGAGGGAAGGCGTGGAGGTCCGTCTGCTCACGGACGGATTCGGCATCGGGAAGGGTCCGAAGCAGGGCATCCTGGATTTCAAGAGGGCCGGCGGCCACTACGCGATGTTCCATTCATCGATAACCCTGATGCTCAGTCCGAAGAAGAACAACAGGAACCACAGGAAGATCGCGGTCATCGACGGCAGGATAGGGTACTGCGGCGGGTTCAACATCGGGGACGAGTACCTCGGGGAGGGCCCGCTGGGCCATTGGAGGGACGCCTCCGCCAGGGTCGTCGGCCCAGGGGTCCTGCCGCTCATAGGGAGGTTCTGCGCCGATTGGCACTACTCCTCCAAGAGGGACCCGCTGAGGCCGGTCAGGGAGTACGTGTCCATGGACCTCGATGTCGGAGCGGACAGGATGCAGCTCGTGTCGGGGGGCCCGGACACGATGCCGAACAACCCGGTCCAGATGCAGTACCTGTCGATGATAACAGGTGCCAGGAGGAGGCTGTACATCACCACGCCGTACCTCGTCCCGGACGACTCCATAATGGTGGCCCTTGTTAACGCGGCCAGGTCCGGCGTCGATGTGCGCATACTGATCCCCGACAAGAAGGACCACATGTTCGTCTACTGGAACAACATGACGTACTCCTACGAGCTCATGAAGGCAGGGGTGAGGATCTGGAGGTACATGGACGGATTCATACACGAGAAGCTCATCGTGATGGACGAGTACTGCTGCTCCATAGGGTCCGCCAATCTGGACAACAGGTCGCTTGTCCTGAACTTCGAGGCGAACCTCATGGTCTACTCTCGCCGCATAGCCGACCAGGCCGTGTCGGTATTCCTCGGCGACCTGGAGAGGAGCAGGGAGTACACGCTGGAGGAGTACGAGGCCCGCACGACGAAGATGAAGGTCCGCATGGCGGTGTCCAGGCAGCTGAGGCTACTAGCATGAGGGACGCTGATGTGGTGATCGTCGGCTCGGGGCCGGCGGGAATGTCCGCGGCTGGTCATCTGGAGGGCTCCGGGCTGGAGGTGGTCGTCATCGAGAGGCTGTCTTCGGAGGCCTTCCGCAGGTACCATTCGATCTGCGGGGAGGCGGTGAGCAGGAGGATGCTCAAGCTGTCCGGGACGGAGCCGCCGGTCGTGGCAGAGGTCAGCACGCTCAGGCTGTCCGGGCCCGGCATCGGGATCGACATAGGCGTGGAGGGGGCGATCGTCGACCGGCCGTCCATGCTCGAGTCGATGAGGTCGGCGTCGTCTGCCACTCTGGTGCGTGCGACAGTCTCCAGCGTGGCGGAGACTGACGGGGGCTTCGAGGTGTCTGCTGGAGGGGAGGTCTACCGCTGCAGGTACCTCATTGGTGCCGACGGTGCCCACTCCATAGTCAGGGGAAGCGTATTCGGAACTGGCCCCGAGGAGCAGGTCCCGGTGGTCACGGAGGTGGTTCCCGGGGACTTCCGCGGAATACTGGGGTTCGAGATAGGCGGCGGATTGGGAGGCGCGTACACATGGCGCTTCTCGTCCAGCCCGGGGTACGAGTGCAGAGGGGGCGTCAGGGGCATGTACTCCCCGGAAGGCGTCGCCCTCGGACGCCACATCCCCATCGGCAGGGTGCCGGAGGTCGTCCGCGGCAACGCCGTGCTGATAGGGGACGCTGCATGCCTGGCGAACCCCCTGAGCTTCGGAGGCATAGGCGCGGCTCTGCTGTCCGGGAGGAAGGCGGCGGAGGCCGTGAAGGCGGGGGATCTCCGTTCATACGCAAGGTGGGTCGAGAGGTCCCGGATGTTCGATCGCCGTTTCATGGACGTACACGTCGCATTCTCCCGCATGGACGACGAAGAGATCGCGGATGCGATGTACCCGTTCAGGCGGGGGTACTCGCTGGCGAGGGGAGTCGCGGCGATGATCAGGCGTCCCCGTCTGGCCGGCATGTACATGGGCTGCTGGCTAGGATTCCGCTACGGATGGTGAGACCCGACCATCCAGCAATATAAAAATTTACAAAAGTATTAAATATGGTATAACGCCAGCCCTAATCATGTCCCAGAACCTCCCTCAGGGGGAGATGCTGACTTGCGCAAGGTGCTCTTACGAGTGGATGCCGCGCAAGGACGGCCTGCCCAAGAGGTGCCCAAAGTGTCGCTCCATCAAATGGAACGATCCGTCGCTGAAGGTGACCTGTCAGAGGTGCGGACATTCATGGAATTCTCACAACGGCACCCCGAAGAGGTGCCCATCCTGCGGGACCCATCAATGGAACGTGCCGCCGAGGGTGTTCACCTGCAAAAGGTGCAACTACACATGGAACGCCAAAGGGAGCAAGGTTCCACGCAAATGTCCCTCGTGTTCGTCCAAGGACTGGGCGGTGGGCAGGGACGAGGACACGAGAAGGGCCTCCAAGCACGACTCAGAGATCGACGAGGCGACCGAGGGCGTTGTTGTCAGGGAGTACCGCAGGGGCAGCTCGTGCGTCGACATATCGATAGCTCACGGGATACCCTACAGCCTCGTGTACGACATCGTGCGCAGGCACATCGCCAACATCAACATAAAGGTGTAAATGCTGGACCGCCGCGATGAGGATACTCGTCGTAGTGGACTACCAGAACGATTTCGTGGATGGCGCGCTCGGCAGCGCGGATGCGGCTTCGATAGAGGACGCGGTCATGTCCAGGATCGACTCGTACCTGTCCTCGGGAGACCCCGTCGTTCTGACCATGGACACCCACGGTCCGGGATACCTTGGAACCCTGGAAGGTAGGATTCTCCCCGTGGAGCACTGCATCAGGGGCACGCCCGGGTGGGAGTTGCATGGCCGTGTCGCTTCGATGGCTTCCAGATGCACGGTCCTGGAGAAGGGAACATTCGGATGTGTCGACCTGTACGGCATCCTCAGGGAGTACGACGAGATCGAGCTGTGCGGTGTCGCCACCAACGTCTGCGTCATGGCCAATGCCGTCATCGCCCGCACCGCCAATCCCGAGGCGCGCATCACGGTGAGGGCGGACTGCGTGGCCAGCTACGACGCCGTCCTGGGGCAGAAGGCCCTGGACGTCATGGAGTCCCTGCAGGTGGAGGTGATCCGTTGATCAGAACCCTGCGGCTCGAGACCGACAGGCTGGTTCTTCGCAGGTTCGAGGGAGCGGATGCCGAGGCGTGCTTCAGGAACTGGATGTCCGATCCGGAGGTCACCCGTTTCGCGACATGGAGGCCGCACAGGGACATCGAGGAGACCCGCTCGACCCTGTCCACGTGGATATCGGAGTACGCGTCGGGGACGATGGACTGGTGCATTACCCTGAAGTCCACCGGGGAGCCCATAGGGAGCATCACGGCCGTGAGGGACCACCCGTCCCAGAGGTACTGCGAGATCGGATACTGCCTCAGCCAGAGGTTCTGGGACATGGGGATGATGACCGAGGCCCTCAGGGCCGTCACCAGGTACATACTGGACATCACCGACTACATCTTCATCCAGGCACGCTACGACACCGAGAACGAGGCCTCCGGCCGTGTTCTAGAGAAATGCAACTACAGGGAAGCGTGCACAAGGGAGCTTCCGGACCCGAAGACGGGGATGCAGCGCACCTACAGGTTCATGAGGATAATGCGCAGCGACGTCATGCTTTTCCCGGACTGATCATTCCGGAAGGTTGTCCCTCACCTGCTCGATCCTGCGCACCGCGGCGATGTACTTCTCGTGCTCGGAGTTCGCAGCCCTGCGGCACAGCTGGCATTGCTCATGGCATGTCTGCGCCTGCTCCCTGAGCCTATCCGCCTCCTCCATCAGGGAGTGCATCTTCTCGTGGGCGGCAGTCCCCCCCTCGGAGTACTTGATGACCTTCTGGTGCCAGCTCTGAGCCTGTGACCTGGCCTCGCCGATGTCTCCGAGGCCGCCGCTCGCGCGCATCCTGGCCGCACGGTCGTTCCATTCGTCGCGTTTCTGCTTAGCCTCCCTGGAGGACATGTTGCACTCGTCCCTCTGCTGCTTGTAAACGGCGGCCTGGGAAGAGAGCCTCCTCGCCTGAGCCTGGAGCTTGTCCCTCTTCTCCGCTAGGACCGTGGCCTGCCTGTTGTAATCGTCCCTGGCGGCTCTGGCGCGTGCCGCATCCCTGTTCAGGCCGGCGATGATCTCATCGAGCCTACGGGCATCCTCCTCGATCTGCTCGGAAATCATCCGCTCACCTTGCGGAGGAGATGGAACTCCGTCATGTTGTCCGCGCGGTCCTCTATGTTCTCATGGATCATCTTCAGACCGAACATGTGGCCGGCGTTCCTCCTGCACACCACCGCCGTACCCTCGGGGAGCTTCCCCTCGGACAGATACCTGGCGGCGATCGCCGTGTCCTCCACCTCAATCTGATCCGCATCGGGGAAGAGCATCTTAAGATGGTCCGCCGTCTGGAGCAGAGCCTGGATGTGGGATGTGACATGGATTACATTACAATCATCCTTGACGAATACGCAATGGTGGATAGGCACCCATGAGCTGAGCACGAACTCGATGTCGTCCCTGCCCCGGAGGGCGTCAGCAGTCTCCATCACAGGTCCCGCGTTGATGTTCGCCACGGCGACGACTCCGTACTCCGCTTCCCCCAGGTCCATCGCGTCTATGACGCCCCTGGAGTCCACCCGCGGCAGGAGGACGTATTCGTCCCAGCCCATAGACGCCGCGAACTCTATCGCAGCCTGCTCCGAGTTGGATCCGGGGATTCCCATGTAGGCAATGGAGACCTTCATAACGGAGCCTCCGTAGCGGGAGGAGATAATTAAGTTTTCACCGATAGGGACGATGAAATACCAGCCTGCGGATACCATGCCCATGGACGAGAGCTATCGCAAGTGCCGCACCTGCCGCTTCTGCAGGCACGCGGATGGCATGTGGGTCTGCCTACCCGAATCCAGGCCCACGGATTCTGACGGGACATGCGGGAGGTACCGCCCCGGTTGCTGCGAGAACTGCAACTCATACGAGGGCGGCAGATGCTCCAGGACCGGAGAGGAGATGTTCGAGCTGGACGTCTGCTCCTGGTACGACCCGTCGGGCTCGCTTCGAGGTCCTGGCCTCTCTGTTCGTAAGGACGTTCTTGACGCTGGCCCTGGCGGTGGCATCGCCGGTGATGACCTGTTTGGCCGACTGGGGGATGCCGTAGTACACGATGTTGTCGCATAGGGACACGTTGCCCTTGAGCATCGGCCTGACCCTCGAGTACCTGCCCTGGAGCTCGCCAATCGTCGCGTTCACCAGGGATGTGATCTCGAAAATGTCCCTGTCCACGAGGGTCCTTGCGTTCACGTACCCCGTCTCCGGCAGGAGCGGGTTGTAGGTCCCGTCCATGAAGTCCTGGTCCAGGTCGTCGATCGCGTCCATGATGTAGACGGCGGTGCTGAGTTCCGTGAACATCTCGCCGAGGTCCTCGGAGTAGTGATCCCCGGCGATGTCCTCCAACGCGCCAATGAGGCCCTTCCCGAAGGTGCGTCCCATCAGCCTCGCGTCCCTGCATCCCGCCTCCTCCAGATCGCGCAGGGCGGCGAAACCCTCGCCCACCATCCGATCGTACTCCGGGAACTCCTCCACGGCTTTCGCGATGGCACGGCCAAGGACGAACGATATGGCCTTGGTCTTCTTCGAGGGCTTGTCGGTGTCGTCGTCCTCGAGCTCCCATTTCGTGAGGATGAGGGTGTAGGCGGCCATCCTCCTCATGATCTCGGACTCCGCATGGGGGTGCTCCAGGACGCAGAGCTTCCTGCTGGTGCCATCGAAATCCAGCCCCTCCCCGCACAGGCCGCAAAGTAGGATGGTGTTGAACGTCATGTCGTAGTTGACGGTTGCTGTGCCGGTGAGTCCGAAGCCTTCCCTGAGCTGATGGCAGCCCTCGCAGTAGTACCTGCGGTATGCGGATGCATCCAGGGGGGACAGTTTCCCGTATGCGGGCACGACATATCCGAACACGGACAGTCATCCGTTGATCAGCCATAAAAGGATGTCCTTCCGAGCGGGCAACAGGGTTCAAGGCACCTGGCCAGAAGCGGCTACAGCACACGTCTGGCATCAAAGTTGTTATATACGCGCAAAAGGTACGGCTGGCTGTACCGAATCCAGCGTCGGTAGGTGTGAGTATCCATGTCGTACGAGTCCGATTCCGTAGACAAATTGACAGCACTGTATGAGAGCCAGTCCCCCGCAGCTTTTATCGCTTTCGCGATGGAGGGGCTCCCGGAGCACGACCACAACGAGCGCTTCGACAAGGGCGATCACGATGGGGACTCCAAGTGCGACTACTGCTGCTGCGATGACAGGGGATGCTGCAGCACCCCCGGATGGTACGGATGCCTCGTCGGCGGCGTCGTGGTCTGCTGCGCTTGCTGCTGCTACGCCACCAACGGCTTCAACGGCCTCTGGACCTACTGGCCGTTCTGACACGGTCGAAGGTCGATGCAGCCCTACCTGTCAGTGGTCATAAAACCGACCCTGCACTGCAACACGGACTGCCGTCACTGCTACCACACCCCCGAGGAGAGGGTGGAAGGGGAAATCGCCCTGGAGACGCTGGACCGCCTGTTCAGGCTGGTCTCCCAGGAGTATGAGTCCGCTTGGTTCATATGGCATGGCGGGGAGCCTCTGTCCCTCCCCATGTCCTTCTACAAGAATGCCGTCGAGCTCCAGGAGAGGTACTTCGGCAAGAACAACTACCGCTGCGGGAACACCTTCCAGACGAACGGCACGCTGATCAACAGGAGGTTCATGGCCTTCTGCAGGCAGAAGATGATCAACGTCGGAGTCTCATACGAGGGTCCGTGGAACTCCGTCCTGAGGGAGGGGGACCCGTCGAAGGCCCTCTCGATGCTCTCCGCCAAGGAGAACAAGTACTCGGTTTCAGCGACCATATCCGCGGAGACCGCCCTGAAGCAGAAGGATCTCTACAACTACTTCAAGAAGGACGGGACCAACCTCTCCCTGTCGCCGGTAATCCCGGCGGGATGCGCCAAGTGCAACGGCACCGTCCCGGATCCCGACGAGTACATCAGGGGGAGCATCGAGGCCTTCGAGGAGTGGTTCTCCGACACGGAGGCAAACGTTCCGCTCATCCCCCATTACCTGTACATAATGAACTACCTAGGGGATCCGACGCCCTCAGATTGCGCCCATACGTCATGCCTCACCAAATGGATGTGCGTCAACCCGGACGGCTCCGTCTATCCCTGCGCCAAGGCATGCCCGAAGGAGTTCCTGATGGGGAACATAAACGAGGTGTCCTCCGTGTCGGAGCTCTTCTCTTCCGAGGGGTTCAAGAGGATACTTATCGGGTCGATAAGGCGCAGGGAGAAGTGCGCCTCATGCCCAGTATACAGGTTCTGCAACGGAGGGTGCAGCATGGACGCCTACCACGAGGGGAGCATCGAGGAGAACGGAGGGGACTCCTGCAGGATATACAGGGAGGTCTTCGGGCACATCGCCGTCAGGGTCCAGCAGGTCCTGGACGGGGATGTGGAGATCTCGTCGGTGAACCCGTTCATCAGGGATGCCGTCGTCGGCAAGCTGGTGAACCCCAAGACCATCCTCCAGTGATCATCTTCCGATCTCGTCCATGTTGTAGGGCGTGAGCTGGTAGACGCAGTAGTTCAGCCAGTTGGTGAAGAACAGTGTCGCATGTCCCCTCCACCGGACGACAGGGTCCTTGCGTGGGTCGTCGTCCTCGAAGTAGTGGTCGGGCACATGCGGGTTCATCCCGGCCTTGGCGTCGCGCTCGTACTCGTAGGCAAGCGTGTCGGCGTCGTACTCGAAGTGTCCGGTGATGAACACCTCGTTCTTCTCGGACTGGACGATCGCCACGCCCGCCTCCTTGGAGGATGCCAGGATGTGAAGGTGCGGGTTCCTCTCGATGTCCGAAGCCTTCACCGTCGTGTGCCTCGAATGGGGCATGAAGAACCTGTCGTCGAACCCTCTGAGAAGGGGCTCGTCTCTGACCAGAGCCCTGTGCTCGAATATCCCGGAGATCTTGGAATCCAGGGGATACTTGGGGATCCCGTACTGGTGGTACAGGCCGGCCATGGCGCCCCAGCAGATGTAAAGCGTGGAGTACACGTTAGTCCTGGTCCAGTTCATGATGACGCAAAGCTCGTCCCAGTAGTCGACGTCCTCGAACGAGATGTTCTCCAGAGGCGCGCCGGTGATGATCATGCCGTCGTACTTCCTGTCCCTTATCTCGTCGAACGTGCGGTAGAACCTGTCGAGGTACGCCGCTGACGTGTTTTTCGATTCATGGGTGGCGGTCTTCAGGAACTCCACGTTGGTCTGTAGCGGGCTGTTGCTGAGGCACCTGAGTAGCTGCGTCTCCGTCTCCACCTTGGTGGGCATGAGGTTCAGGATGAGTATGTCCAGGGGACGTATGTCCTGGGTGTCCGCCCTGTGCTGGGTCATGACGAATATGTTCTCCGACTCCAGGATGGAGGCGGCTGGCAGGTCGTCTGGGATCTTGACCGGCATCCGTCGGCACCTCAGTCGTAGATCCCCAGGCTCATGTACTTGTCTCCGCCGTCGGGCAGTATGGCGACGATTCTGGAGCCGGGGGACTCCCTGGCCATCTGGATGGCTGCGTGCACGCTCGCCCCGGACGATATCCCGGCGAAGATCCCCTCCTTCCTGGCGAGGTCAACGGAGGTCTGTATCGCGTCGTCCCCCTTGACCTGGACGACCCTGTCGATCAGGTCGCCGATGTAGTTGCCGGGGATGAAGTTGGCGCCAATGCCCTGTATCTTGTGGGGTCCCGCCTTGCCCTCGCTAATGAGGGGGCTCTCGGCGGGCTCGACGCCTATGACCTTCGCCTTGGATCCCGCATCGCGGAATGCCATGGCGATCCCGGAGGCGGTGCCGCCCGTGCCAATTCCTGCGAACACGTAGTCCACATCCGGCAGGTCCCTCAGGATCTCCACACCGGTGCCGGTCCTGTGGGAGGCGGTGTTGGCGGGGTTGTCGAACTGCCCTGCGATGAACCCGCCCCTCTCGTTGGCGATGGACTCGGCAAGGTCCACGGCGCCCTGCATCCCTTCAGATCCCGGGGACAGGACGACCTCGGCTCCGTAGGCGCGCATAAGAGAGATGCGCTCGGCAGACATGGTGTCGGGCATGACGATGACTGCCTTGAACCCCCTTGCGGCGGCGATCATCGCGATGGCTATCCCAGTGTTTCCGGAGGTCGGCTCCACTATGGTGCCGCCTTCTTTCAGAAGGCCTCTAGCCACAGCATCGTTGATCATAGACAGAGCCGCACGGTCCTTTATGGATCCCGCGGGATTGCCCTTCTCGATCTTCACGTAAACGTTCGAGCCGGGGGGAGCGATCCTGTTCAGGCGGACGAGGGGGGTCTCACCGATGGTCTCTGTGATGCTGGAGTAGACTGCCATGGGGCCCATGAACCGTTTACTTATAGAAATAACTCAGTACTCTATCCCCTTTCTGGCATCGATGCCCTTGTCGAATGGGTGCTTCACCAGCGTCATCTCGGTCACGAGGTCCGCGTAGTCGACAATCTCGTCAGGTGCGCCCCTCCCTGTGAGGACCACCTCTGTGTTGGGCGCGCGCCTCTCGAGAAGGCCTATTAGCTCCTCGGGTTTCACGAGTCCGAACCTCATCGAGTTGTTGATCTCGTCAAGAATCACCAGGTCGTATTCCCCGGAGGTGAGGACCTCCTCTGCGCGCTCCATCCCCTTGCGGGTCAGCATCGCCTCCTCGTCCTCGGGTACGCACCTGCCGAGGTGGTCTGTGCCCATGGGAACCAGTGTGAAGCCCGGCAGGTTCTTGGCGGCGAGGTGCTCCCCGTATCCTCCGTCGGGCTTGAGGAACTGCAGCATGATGACATTCAGCCCTCTTCCGGTTGCCCTCAGGGCCAACCCGAGCGCAGTGGTGGTCTTGCCTTTGCCGTTTCCAGTGTAGACATGCACGAGTCCAAGCTCCTTCTTGATACCAGGATCGCAGGTCATTTCCTCACCGGTGATGTATCCGTGTGTAAAGAGATAATGTATTCGGGAGCCGGCCGTAGGCCGACCCCCAAGATTATGGTTTCACCAGGCGCCCATGAAGTGCTGAACAAGCAGGCTGACGAGCGTGATGCAGATCCAGCAGCTGAATCCTATGGCGAGGGGCTTCCCGCCGGTCTTGACGAGCTGGACGAGGTTCGTGTTCAGGCCTATGGCCGCCATGGCCACCACGATCAGGAACGAACTGAGGGTCTTCAGATCCAGGAACAGCGTGCCAGCGGTCTCAAGCGCATCTCCTGTGAGGACGGCGTTAACCACGGTGGTGATCAGCGACGCCAGGATGAAGAACAGGATGAACAGGGGGAAGGCATGCTTCACGTTCTTAGACAGGCTCTCTCCTTGGCTCTCCTTCTTAGCCATGTACACGGACAGGGCGATGACGATCGGTATGATGAAGAGCGTCCTGGTGAGCTTGACTATTGTCGCCTGGTCCAGGACCTCATGGTCCAGCCCGTGCATAGCATCCCATGTGGATGCTGCGGCAGTGACCGACGAGGTGTCATTGATCGCGGTTCCTGCGAAGAGGGCGAATCCCTCGTTGCTCATCCCGAGCGCATTGCCCAGTGTCGGGAAGATTATGGCTGCGACCACATTGAAGAAGAAAATGATCGCTATGGACTGGGCTATCTCGTTATCCTTCGCTTTGATTACGGGGGCAGTGGCGGCGATGGCGGACCCGCCGCAGATCGATGAACCGACGCCGACCAGCGTGGTGGTCCTGGCAGGGGTGTGCATTAATTTGTAGAACATGTAGGCAACTATCAGCGAAGTGGAGATGGTCGACACGATGACTGGCAGCGACCAGACGCCGACCGATGCAACGGTGGAAAGGTTGAGGCCGAACCCCAGGAGAACCACCGAGAACTGCAGTATGTATTTCGAGGTGAACGATGTCCCCTTGGAAATACGGCTGTTGTCCTTCATCACCAATGCGATGATCATGCCGATGATGATGGCGATGATGGGGGCACCGACAACTTCCAGCCCGTCCACGCTCTTCACCAGGATCCACGAGGGAATGGCGATCACGAAGGCTGCCAGAATGCCGAGGCCGTTCTTCGAAAGGAAGCCTCCTAATGACATAACCCTCCAGATTCACTCGACACCGTATAAACCTTGATTACATGTAAAGAAACGTTAATTCGTGTGAATCTCAGACCTGGGGTCTAATACTATAGACATCTCGGTCGTCTTCGGTGCTGTGTCCGAACGTTCTCGAAACATCGGGGAAGCGGCATTCGGCAATTATACATACAACATCTTGTTCTTATGTAACGATGAGCGGGGAGGTTAGCTATTCGCCTACAAAGCTGGCACTTCTGTCCATATTGCTTTGTTCGATGCTGATGCTGATGGGGGGTGCAGCTGTCGCCCCAGCCCTGCCGCAGATCAACGAGGTCTTCCCCGACTCGACGTTCATGGTCTCCCTCATCATCACCCTACCGTCGCTCTCGGTTGCGATTTTCGGTTTTGCGATGGGGGCCATTGCGGATCGGTTCGGCAAGGTCCGTACGCTGGTCATCTCCCTCCTGATATTCGTCGTCGCCGGAGCCGCGGGGTTCGTCCTCGACTCCCTCTACATGATACTGGCGGCTCGCTTCCTGCTGGGTGTGGGCATCGCGGGCATCACGGGGTCCGTCACGGCTCTGATAACGGACTACTACACGGGGGTCAGCAGGACCAAGGTCCTGAGCTACCAGTCCGCGGCCATGGGTGTGGGGGTCCTCATCCTCGAGTACACCGGAGGCACGCTGGCCGAGATATCCTGGAGGGAGCCGTTCCTGGTCTATATGATCGGTCTGCCGATTATGATCCTGGTGATCTCGTCCCTGAGGGAGCCTGCCAGGAGGGCCGTGTCCTCCACGGATAGGGAGTCCCGTCCCGTAAACAGAGGCGTCGTGGCCACATGCTATGCGGCGATATTCCTGATGATGACGATGGCTTTCCTCATGCCGACCAAGATTCCGTACTATCTGGACGAGATCGGGGTGTCCTCGTCAGTCGTGGGGCTGTTCCTGGGCATCCACGGGGTGAGCAGCACAGCCCTCAGCCTTATGCACCGCAGGATAACCGATGTGATATCTCCGATCACATCCGTTGCGGTCGGGTTCCTGCTGATGGGCGTCGGCCTCTGTCTGCTTCTGATATCCGGTACCGTCCCCATGGCTGTGCTCACCATGATCGCCACAGGAGCGGGTATGGGATTCACCACCCCAGCCATCGTGGGCATGCTGGCATCCGAGGTCACGGGATCCAACTCCGGTACGATCATGGGCGGGTACGGGACCTGTCTCAACCTCGGTCAGTTCTCCATATCCCTGATCAGCGTTCCGCTGTTCGCGGCGGTGGGATCCTCATACCCGTCGATGTTCGCGGTCATGGGCGTAATAGCGTTCGTAGTAAGTGCGCTCTTCCTGATCAAGAGCAGGACATCAAGGAGTGTACGCCAGTGAGCTCCAAGTACCCGGAGGATCAGAGCAGGGCGCTGCTGCTGGCGTGCTGCATAGCCGCATTCACGATGCCCCTGCTCAGTACCATGATGAACCTGTCCCTGGTCAACATAGGCAACGAGTTCAACGTGGGGTCCCATGACCAGGCGTACGTGAACACCTCGTTCCTGCTGGCGTCCGTCATCTTCATGGTGCCCCTCGCCAAGCTCGGGGACATCTACGGTAAGAGGAAGGTGTTCATCTCCGGCCTCGTCGTCATAACCGCCTCCTGCATCGTGGCCCCGTTCTCGCCGTCCTTCTGGTTTCTGATCGCATGCAGGGCTATCTGCGGGATCGGATCAGCCGCCATCATCACCACGAGCGTCTCGATGATCACTGACGTATTCCCTCCGGAGCGCAGGGGCATGTACATAGGATACAACACCACCTGCACCTACATCGGGCTCGCACTCGGGCCTGCCATCGGGGGCGTCCTGAACGACGTGCTTGGTTGGCACAGCCTGTTCCTGATCGTGGTGCCGATAGCCATTGCATCCATAGTGTCGATGCTCAGGTTCAGGTTCGAGATAGCTCCGGACAAGGGCGAAAAGATGGGCATAGCCAGCCCTGTGCTGTACGGGGCGGCTATACTCCTGACGATGGGAGGGATCATCAACATGCCCGAGACATGGGCAATAGCCATGCTCATCGTCGGCCTGGTGGTCCTGGTCGTGTTCGCAGTGTATCAGACCAGGGATCCCCGCAGGGTCCTCAACGTCAGGCTGTTCAGGATCCGCCAGTTCTCCGGGGGGTGCGTCGCCGCATTCATGAACTACGCGGCATCCTACTCCGTCTCGTTCTTCATGGCCCTCTATCTGCAGAGCATAGGGGCCCTGAGCTCCAGCCAGGCAGGGGCACTGATGCTGTGCCAGCCTGCGATACAGGCTCTCCTCACACCGTATTTCGGGCGGCTCTCCGACAGGATGCCCGACAAGCGCATACTGCCCACGGCGGGCATGCTGATATCCGCGCTCGGGCTCGCCATAGCGTTCACATTGGATGTCGACACGCCGGTGACTCGCGTGGTGCTCGCCATGGTCACCATCGGGGTAGGCTTCTCCGTGTTCTCCGCGCCCAACACGTCCCTCGTGATGGGTTCCGTCAAGCCGAAGGACACAGGCGAGGCTTCGGCGATGGTGGCCGTCATGAGGCAGACGGGTATGATGGTGAGCATGGGGATCGCCATGCTGTTCATATCCGTCATCATGGGGAGCATGGACAACCTTGCCCCCGAGACCTACCCGCAGTTCGTCCAGGTCATAAGGTGCAGCTTCGGCGTCTGCGTGGCCATGTGCGTCATGGGCGCGGTCCTGTCAATGCTCCGCGGGGGAAAGCAGCCCAGCGTTTAAGCGAATCTAATTAAGAAAGCCGAATTGAAAACCGTTTTAACCGATGATTCCAGTCAAGGGACGCTATGTCCGGTCTGGCGAGAGACAATTACGAGTTCCAGAAGGTCATCGTGGTGCTCGGCTTCACCCTGATGGCCATCAAGTTCTTCGCCTACTACCTGACGGGATCCGTCGCCATACTTACGGATGCCATGGAGTCGATCGTCAACGTGGTGGCCGCGTGCATAGGCATCTATGCCCTGTACCTGTCCGCCCAGCCTCCGGACAGGTCCCATCCTTACGGGCACGGCAAGATAGAGATCATCTCCTCCGCGATCGAGGGCACGATGATCGTGATAGCAGGGCTGATGATCATCTACGAGTCTGCGGAGTCGTTCCTCCACCCCGGCGGCGAGATCCCCTCGCTGGACGTGGGAATAATCCTCGTCGCCCTGGCGGCTGTGGCGAACTACGCCGTCGGCAGGATGGCCATAGCGAAGGGGAAGAAGAACCGCTCCTCCGCCCTCCAGGCCAGCGGCCATCATCTATGCTCCGACACGTACTCCTCCATAGGGATAATCATCGGCCTGGCGGTGGTCTACGTCGCCCAGTTCATGGGCTACGATGCCCGCTGGCTGGACTCGTCCATCGCAGCCGTGTTCGGGGCCATCATCATCGTGACCGGTCTGAGGGTTATAAGGAAGTCCGCCGACGACACCATGGACAGGGCCGACGAGGACCTGATCCGCGAGGTGGTGGGCATCATAAACGAGTACCGCCACGACGATTGGATAGACCTCTACGACCTCCGTCTGATCAAGTACGGGTCGAACATCCACATCAGGATGAATGTCGTGTTCCCCAAGTCGATGACCCTCGAGAAGGAGTACCTGGAGGCCAGCGAGATAGACGAGGCCGTCCAGGCAAGGTTCGGGGATTCGGTGGAGACGGCGATCATACCGGTGCCGTGCAGGGACTACAACTGCCGCCACTGTCAGAGGAACTGCTTCGAGAGGGTATGCGAGTTCGAGTCGGATCTCGACTGGTCCCCCGAGAAGCTCTGCAATCGCCACCCGCACTCCCCGAGCAACAAGGTCACGTTCCGTAAATGAGTCTTCACAACCGCGCCTCCCCTGCGCTTGTTTTTTCTATGAGCCGACGGATTAGGAACCATGGCGGATTTCGAGATTCCGAAGGAGATCGCAGAGGCATCGTTGGGAGACTGGTACGCGGGTCTTACCGACCCGGAGAGGGTGAAGGTCCGCAGGTACCTGCCCGGAATCGACACATCCTCCCAGACAGCCTTCATCACGGACCTCATGTCCAAGGCGACGGAGGACCACAACTACCGTCTCGCGGTCCTAATAGGAACGTACGCCATGGGTCTTCAGACCGACGACTACACGAGGTTCAAGCTCACGGAGGGCTACATCGAGGGCCTCTACGGGGCGCAGATGTACGCAGAGGCCAAGGAGGCATGCTGCAGGAACCTTGATCTCTATCCGGTCGTAAGCAAGCAGTACCTCGAGGAAAACGGAGGGGAGCTACCCAAGCACATGTCGTGCCGCAACAGGCTCATCGACATCTCGATAGGCGTGTTCGGAGAGTACGACATGGCTGACCCCATACTCACAAGGTATGTCGAGATGGGGCTCATAGACGAGGAGGAGAAGGGCTACAGGCTGAGGAGCATCAAGATCTACAGGATGCAGAGGACTTTCGACGGGATCTTCAATTTCCAGTCGAAGCAGTGAGGTCCTTCCAGGGGATCATCGGGATCACGTCGATTGCCGGCTCCTCATAGGGGTGCGACCCGCGGACCGCCCTTACGGCGGCTTCCAGGTCCTTCTCCAGCACGGCGAACTCCAGCCTGAACTCGTCCGCGCAGGAGACCTCGCCTATCCTGCCGTCATAGGGGTCAGACCCCTCCAGGGGCCTCCAGCATCCTCTGACCGGCCACCACGAGAACACGTGGTCGTATCCGGGGTAGATGGGCGTGACGATTCCGTCCAGGGAGTCCATCACCGCATGCAGGTGGCTCTCCGGTACGTTGACCGCGACCTTAAAGACGTCCCATCCCAGGAACATGCCCCCTGCAGTTCTCCATCTTCTCCACCGCTGAGGCGATCTCCGGGAGCATCCCGTCGCCGGCCCCAGGCCCGCCCCTGGCATCTACCATTTTCATGATCTCGTCTATGCGGACGAGCCGCTCGGGGATCCATGTGGTCATAGACTTGGATGTGTTCTTGAGGTACGATGTGCTGAGGATCGTCGCTACGAAGGACAGCGGAGGCACTACATAGAGTATCCCGGCGAATATGGCTGTGGCCTTCTTCAGGTCGGTGATGCTGTTGATCTTCTCTATGAGGTGGTCGTGGGGGACGTTCTTGAGCCTTCCGAGAAGCGATTGCAGCAGGAGCTTCTGGCCGCCGAGGACTACATCGACGCTCCACTGGACCTGTCCGAATACGGGCGCGGGTTTTCCGACGGCTATCGTCGACTTGCTGAGGATCGCGCGTCTGAAGTCATCGGCAGTGGTTCCGGAGAACTCCGTCCAGTTGTAGCCCGATGTGTACACGGAATGCGCGTCGCTGCCAGACATCTCCGCCCATCTGCCGGGGTACCTGTCCATGACGAGGGTGGCGAACATGTTGGCGTAGAGATCCGGGTGGCCTCCGTTGATGATCTCGAATCCGTCTATGTCGAGGTCCAGGATGCGCTCCTGGAGTCCCGGCGCGTGCATGCTGAAGGGATGCGGGGCTATGACCAGCCCGCCCTGGGACCTGATTACGTCAATGGTCTCCTCCACCGACATCCCGCAGGGGATCTTTTCGTTAAGGAACAGACCAATGACCTCGCCGTCGGCGGTGGTGATCTCCTCGCCGACGATGACCTCGATGTCGTCGAACCGTCTGGCGTACGTCTCCGCTATGAACGCACCAGCGATCTCGTCATGGTCGGTTATGGCCATGACGTCCATGCCGAGATTTCTCATCCTGTCCACCTGACGCTCGGGCTGCGTCACTGACTCGGGGAACTTTATGACCCCGAGCTTGTTGAAGCCCGAGTACTCGGTGTGGAGATGGGTGTCGGCTCTGCCCATGGGACCCGAACCTTGGTTGTATTTTATTATATCTGCTGTCGGAGTTCCGTGTCAGGCGTAGTAGTATTCGCCCTTCGACTTCTGCTCCCTGTCCAGTCTGGAATCAGGCTTGTTGATCCTCGGCCTGTGTGTGTCCGCGTCCCTGCGGAACGTTATGTCGACGGCGGCGAGGAACTTGTTCATCCCGTCCCTCATGTCGAACGGCCCGTCACCGATTCCATGGTGGCTGGGTTCGCCGCCGAATACCATCATGGAATCCGAGACCATGTCCAGGAAGTAGATGTCATGGTCGACGATCATGCCGCTGCGCCCGGTCTTCTCCATCATGCGCCTGATGGTCTTCGCGGCGTTCATCCTCTGGTTGGAATCCAGGTATGCCGAGGGCTCGTCGAACAGGTAGATGTCGGCCTCTGTTGCGAGGCAGAGCGTTATGGCGACCCTCTGGAGCTCTCCCCCGGACAGGTTGGCCACCTGCTTGTCCATGAGGTATTTGATGCCCAGGGGCTCGATCACCTCGCCCACGAAGAATCCGGAGTTCACGGTATCGAAGGCCCTGGCGTACAGCAGGTCCTGGACGGTCCCGTCGAAGTCGCCGGTGATGTACTGGGGCTTGTAAGCCACCTTCACCTTGTTGTCCATGTTGCCGCCGTCCGGCTCGATCATCCCTGCCAGGATCTTCACGAACGTGGTCTTACCGGTGGCGTTGGGCCCGACTATCCCCACGGACTCGCCTATCTTGACGGCACCGCCGGAGATGTCCAGCTGGAACTCTCCGAAGTTCTTGTTGAGGTGGTCGAACGAGATGAGGTCGGCGGTCTCCCAGTCCCCCCTCGGAGGGGAGGCCTCGAACTCGATGGGGCGGTCCCTGAAGCGGATGTTCTCCTCCGGGAGGTATCCGTCCAGGTAGACGTTGATGGCGGTCCTCACCTGTCTGGCGAGGGTGAACACTCCGTACGCCCCCTCGGACCCGTACACGACGTTGACGTTGTCCGCCAGGAAGTCGAGGATCGCCAGGTCGTGCTCGATCACCATGACCTGCTTCTCGGCGCTGAGTTCCTTGATCATGCGGGCCATCTTCACCCTCTGGTAGATGTCGAGGTATGACGTGGGCTCGTCGAAGAAGTAGACATCCGCGTCCTTGAGCATGGTGGCGGCCATCGCGACCCTCTGAAGCTCCCCTCCGGAGAGCTTGGACAGATCCCTGTCCATCACCTCCGTCAAGTCGAACGCCACTGCGGCCTCGTCCAGGGTCATGCGCTCCTGCACCTTCGACAGGAGGTCCCTCACGACGCCCTTCGCCGCCAGGGGGAGCTTGTCTACGTACTGCGGTTTGATCGCGACCTTTACCTTCCCCGCGTACACCCTCTCCAGGTAGTCGTGCAGCTCCGTACCTGCGAAGTGCTGGAGGACCTCCTCCTTGGTGGGAGGGTCGTCGTATCTGCCCAGGTTCGGGATCTCCGTTCCGGACAGCATCCTTATCGCGGTGGTCTTTCCGATACCGTTCGGTCCCAGGATACCGGTGACCATTCCCTTCTTGGGGACGGGCAGGCGGTACAGGCGGAACGAGTTCTCGCCGTACTGGTGTATCATGTCCTCCTTCAGTTCGTCGGCAAGGCCTATGATCTTGACGGCATCGAACTGGCACTTGTTGACGCAGATGCCGCATCCCTGGCACAGGCTCTCGGAGATTATGGGCTTCCCCCTCTCCCCGAATGTGACGCACTCCACGCCCGTCCTGTTGAGGGGGCAGAATTTGGCGCACTCCTGATTGCATTTCTTGTTCTGGCATCTGTCTATCAGCACGGCCGCGATCCGCATGCGTCTGCTATCTTCTTCTTCGATTTATAGGTGCTTACAGTCACCGCCCGATGCCTGCGCGGGATATCGGTTAGTACGCCTTCCGACGTGGATTAGTCCTCTGTATATATGAAGGGGGCATCCGGGATTCGATGGCGGAGGATACGGCGGGGACGAGGGTCCTTCTAGGGGACCAGCGCAAGGGAGTGATAGCCCTGGCGATACCCATCGGGGTCGCCCTCTTCTTCCAGCAGCTCAACAACATCGTGGACAGCCTCTGGGTCGCAGGGCTGGGCGGTTCGGCGATGGGGGCGCTGGGCATCGTCTATCCGATCTACACGATCCTGATAGGGATAGGGAACGGCCTCGGGATCGGCGTCGGGGCGGCCATAGCCCGGAACATCGGGCACCGCAACCATGCCGATGCGAACAAGTCCGGGGCCCAGGGGATAGTAATCACGGCAGCCGTGAGCCTGGTGCTGACCGCCGTCCTTCTTCTGACCGCCGAGCAGACCATGATCCTGATGGGAGCCGGGGACACCGTCGGCGACTGCCTCGAGTACGCGTACCCCATCTACGTCTTCTCGTTCTTCATAATCCTGAGCGGCGTGATGTCGGGGATGCTGCGCGGAGAGGGGGCTGCGAAGAGGTCCATGGCCATACAGGTCGTCGGTGCCGTCGTGAACATAATCCTCGACCCGTTGCTGATCTATGTCCTGGACATGGGGGTGGCGGGAGCCGCATGGGCGACCGTGATCGCCTTCGTGGTTTCCTGCGCCATGGCTTCGTTCTGGTACCTCCGCGGGAAGGGGATGTACATCACGATACGCAGGCAGGATTACCGCCCGGACGCCAGGATATGCAGGGGCATACTGACCGTCGGGGGCCCAGAGGCCCTGGAGCTGTCGATCATGTATCTGTTCAACATCTTCCTGAACTACATGGTCATAGAGTGCGGCGGCACCGACATGGTCGGCCTGTATTCCACCGGGTGGAGGGTGGCCAACTTCATCCTGATAATAGCCCAGGCCATGGGCGGGGCGATCGTAGCCGTCTGCGCCGCCGAGTACGGCATGGGAAGGTTCGACATGATCCGCGACGCCTTCAGGTACACCGTCGTCGTGTCCGTATCGTGGACGGTGGTTCTATCGGCGCTGCTGGCGCTGGGGGCAGGACCGCTGTCATCCGTGTTCACCGTGTCGGATGACCTCGCATACCTCCACGACGACATGGTCCAGATGCTCTACTTCTTCTCAGCCTTCCTGCCGGTCATGTCTCTGGTGTACACAGGCTCCGCGCTGATGCAGTCCGTGGACAGGGCGACGGGCGGGATGGTCAACTCCCTGGCCAGGAACATAATGCTGAGCGTGCTGTTCTTCGTGGCTGCAGGGGCATTCGGTACGCTGACCTCCCTGTGGTGGGCCATGGCGGTGTCGGAGGTCATCGGGGGAGTGATGATGGGCCTCCATGCTGTATACACGCTAAGGAAGGTTTCACGGCCCGGAGGGGAGGCGGTTGCCCGAGGGCGACGTTGATGTGATGATGGGCCCACCGAAGGCCGCCCTGAAGGCGATGGCCATCCCGATGGTGGTCGCCCTTCTAGCCGAGTCCCTCAACAGCTTCATAGACGCCTTCTGGCTGGCGGGGCTGGGCACATCCGCTCTTGCCGCTGTCGGTGTGGTCTTCCCCTACTACTTCATAATGGTCGGTGTGGGGAACGGGATAGGGACGGGAGCCGCGCAGGCCATAGCCAGGCGCATCGGGGCGGGGGACCGTGACGGTGCAGACCGTGTGGCGTCACAGGCCTTCTTCCTGACGCTGGCAAGCAGCATCGTCCTGGGAGTCGTCTTCGTCTTGCTGTGCGAGCCGCTGATGGTGGCGGCGGGGGCTGGGGACTATTTGGACGAGTGCATCGCATACGCCATGCCCATATTCGTAGGCACCCCGGTTGCCCTGTTCTCATTCATGTTCAGCGGTCTTCTCCGCTCGGAGGGCGCGGCCCGGCGCTCTATGGGCATCCAGATGGCCGCGGCGGCGCTCAACATGGCACTGGATCCGCTGCTCA
This sequence comes from Methanomassiliicoccaceae archaeon UBA71, assembly GCA_002504405.1. Taxonomy (GTDB): domain Archaea; phylum Thermoplasmatota; class Thermoplasmata; order Methanomassiliicoccales; family Methanomethylophilaceae; genus Methanoprimaticola. The sequence continues at coordinate 19,368 of DARO01000014.1, read as the reverse complement.
TCTACGGGATGGGGATGGGGGTGACAGGCGCGGCAGTTGCGACGATGGTCGCAGTGGGTATTCCGATGGCTCTCCCCCTGTACTGGTACTTCATCAAGAGGGACACTTACGTTGGGATCAGGCTCAGGGGGTTCAGGTTCGATGCTTCTCTGGACTGGGACATCATGAGGGTGGGCGCCCCTGCATCCCTGGAGATGGTCGTCATGTCGTTCATGTCCATCCTGATGAACCAGATCATCCTCTCGGTCGACCCAGTAAATGGCGTCGCGGTGTATTCGACAGGATGGAGGATACTGAATGTGCTGATGATCCCGCAGATGGCCCTCGGGTACGCCCTGGTGCCGATATGCGCGGCCGCCTACGGTGCGAGTGACAACGGAAGGCTGAGGGACGTCATCCTCGTCTCTCTGAGATACGGGTTCATCACCATGATCGCCATCTCGGCCGTCACACTGTTCGCCGCTCCGCTGATGGTCCATGCATTCACCTATGCGGGATCCGCCGCATCCCTGGCGGAGGAGATGACCAGGTTCGTCAGGGTCGGATGCGTCTTCCTGCCGTTCCTGGTCCTGAGCTTCGTGAGCGCCGGCCTCTTCCAGTCGCTGGGCATGGGGATGAAGTCCCTCCTGTCCACTCTGTTCCTGAACCTCGTCCGCATTCCAATCTGCCTCGCCCTTTCACTGCTTGGGACGCTCTCGGCAATATGGTGGGGGGTGGCCTCCTCCGAGATCCTCGCAGCGGTGTTCATAGGGGCATGGGGGATGTACGTCCTGAAGGGCCTCATGGCAGGGAAGTATCCTCTACCGGATGCGCCATCCTGCTGAAACGTGCGTGCATTTATATCATGCGTGCGCGATGGCGCGCGCGGTTATATGTCCAAAGTCTGCATCAACATCGCCTGGCCCTACTCCAACGGGGCCATCCACCTGGGCCATGTGGCAGGTTCCCTGCTCCCGCCCGACATATTCAGCAGGTACAACCGTCTCATAGGCAACGAGGTCCTCATGATCGGAGGGTCCGACCAGCACGGGACTCCCATAACAGTCTCTGCGGAGAAGTGCGGGATGACCCCCGAGGCGTATGCCGACAAGTACCATGAGATAAACAAGAAGGCGATCGAGGACCTTGGAATAGAGTACAGTCTGTTCAACAAGACCCACTGTCCCACCCACTTTGAGGTGGTTCAGAAGATCTTCCTGGACCTCAGGGAGAAGGGATACATCTACACAAAGGAGACTGACCAGTACTACTGCCCGAAATGCTCCCGCTTCCTCCCCGACAGGTACGTGGAGGGGGTCTGCCCCAAGTGCGGGAACGAGAAGACACGCAGCGACCAGTGCGACGCCTGCGGCACGACATTCGAGCCCGGGGACCTCGAGAACCCCTACTGCACCCTGTGCGGATCGGTCCCCGAGATCAGGCCCACGGAGCACTTCTTCCTCAAGCTCAGCGCCTTCAGGGAGAGGCTCATCGACTACGTCTCGGATAAGGACTACTGGAGGCCCAACGTCAAGACGTTCACCAAGAACTGGCTGGAGGAGGGCCTCAACGACAGGGCGATCACCAGGGACATGTCCTGGGGGGTGCCGATCCCTGTGGAGGGATGGGACGACAAGGTCATCTACGTGTGGTTCGAGGCGGTCATCGGATACCTGAGCTCCTCGGTGGAGTACTCCAAGATGATAGGCCAGCCCGACTACTGGGAGAGGTTCTGGAAGGACCCCGAGGTCAGGCACTACTACTTCATCGGGAAGGACAACATCCCGTTCCACTCCATTATATGGCCGGCGATTCTGATGGGGATCGGCGACATGGACCTGCCGTACGATATCCCTGCGAACGAGTATCTGATGCTGGGCGGAGGGAAGCTCTCGAAGAGCCGCGGAGGGGCGATAGACGTGCCGTCCGTTCTTCAGAAGTACGACGCGGACGTCGTCAGGTACTACCTGTCCGTCAACATGCCCGACACCCATGATTCCGAGTTCTCATGGGAGGACTTCGAGACCAAGGTGAACAACGAGCTGGTGGCGGCCCTGGGCAACTACTACCACAGGTGCCTGAGCTTCACAAAGAAGAACTTCGGAACCATCCCTGAGGCCGGTGCCGCCGGGCCATCCGAGGAGGTCATGTCCGCAATAGGGAAGTCCCTCCAGGAGTACAGGGACTGCCTGGACGTATGCGATTTCAAGAAGGGCATCAAGGTCGTCATGGAGCTCGCACGCTTCGGGAACAGGTACTTCGATTCCGTCAAGCCCTGGGCCCTGGTGAAGGAGGACAAGGATGCTTGCGGCAGGGTCCTCAACGACAACCTGACGATCGTCAAGGCGCTCAGCGTCATGGCATGGCCGTTCATGCCCAAGTCGTCCGAGAGGATCTGGGGATTCCTCGGGTTCGACGGCGACCTGGAGGGGGCAGGTCTGGACGAGGCCCTGAGGCCGCTCCCGGCGGGGCAGGAGCTGAGGGAGCCCGTCCCGGTTTACAAGAAGGTGGAGATCCCGAAGGAGGAGGAGACCGTGGAAGAGAAGACAGAGGAGAAGAAGCAGGAGCAGAAGGACGAGCCGTTCGCGGCTTTCAAGAAGATGGATGTCCGCGTGGGCCAGGTCATATCGGTAGAGGACCACCCCGACGCGGAGAAGCTCTACATCCTCAAGATCGACCTCGGGGAGGAGGAGCCCAGGCAGATCGTCACCAACCTGAAGTCATACTACACCGTAGACCAGATGATGAACAGGAAGCTCCTGGTGATATCCAACCTCAAGCCCGCGAAGTTCCGCGGCGTGAAGTCCGAGGGAATGCTGATGGCAGCCGACGACGAGCCTCTCGGGGGCAGCGCCGTGCTTCTCCTGAAGCCGTCCAAGGACGTACCCAACGGAACCAAGGTCAACTGCGGTCTGGAGAACTCATCATCCCGCATAGAGGTCAAGCACTGCGAGGCCGTGAAGATCAAGGTGGCGAGGATCGCCGGCGGGAAGTTCATGGGACGCGACATCGATCTCCCGGAGGGCAGCCCGGAAGTGGTGGCGGCCGTCATCGACGGGGACAGCACGATCGTCTTCGGTGACGGCAAGGGCTGCGTCATGACCGTCGAGTCTGACATCATGGACGGTGCTGACGTAGTATGAAGGCAGACCTCCATGTCCACACATGCTACTCCAATGACGGGAAGACCACCATGGAGGAGCTCCTCGAATACGCGGAGAGGCACGGCATCGGCTGCGTCGCAGTGACGGACCACAACAGTTTCGAGGCGTACCACGAGCTGAAGGACAACGGGAGGATAATAATCATCCCGGCGGAGGAGGTGTCCTCCGCCGAGGGGCACATCGTGGCCCTGGGGATAGACAGGCTGATCCCCAGGGACCGCTCCATACAGGAGACCATAGACCTGATACACGAGGCCGGGGGATACGCCTTCGCCGCCCACCCATACAGGTGGTGGTCCGGTCTCGGGGTGAAGAACACTTTGAACTACCCGTTCGACGGCATAGAGGCCAGGAACGGCCGCTCGATACCATCCGCCAACCGGAGGTCCGAGAGGCTGGCGAGGAAGATTGGCAAGCCGATGACCGCCGGAAGCGATGCCCACACACCGCGTCACATCGGCGAGGGCTATGTGGAGGTCCCGGACGACCTGACGACATGGCAGGAGGTCGTCGAATACATCATGTCGAACCGGGTGGAGATAGTTTGCAGCCACAGCCGCCACATGAAGGCGACCATGAAGTACGGCATCAAGTCCATCGGCGAGTGGCTCCTTCGCGGCTGCAAGCGCATGTGATGCAGCCTGCCAGGTCCCGATCCGCATCGGAAGCCGTGCCTGCGGCCTGTCGGGATCATTGACCATTCATCAGAGTCATCCTCTCAGCCTTACGTTCCGGAGGGCCATCCGCTTCTGCGAGCCCACTTCTTTCCGAGGCTCCGACATCATCCGAATTCTGAAGCCGGGACTGCAAGATCAGTGCGACTCCTGGTCGATGGGGCATGGAAGAAATCAATGGGAAAAGGGGAAATGGGTTTCTCCGACGGCGTCTCCCGACGCCGTCAGGTCTCAGACCATCAGACTGGCGGCTCTGAGCTCGGCGGCGATCTTGTCGACCGCACGGGTGACGTCCTCGGGGACCTTGGCACCTGTGCAGACCATCTTTCCGGATCCGAAGAGCAGGACCACGACCTTCGGGTCGTCCAGCCTGTAGACCAGGCCGGGGAACTGCTCGGGCTCGTACTCGACCTTCTCAAGGCCGAGGGTTATGGCCACCGTGTTGAGGTTAATCTCCTGCTCCAGGTCGGAGGAGGCGACGATGTTCTGAACCTCGATTTTCGGCTCGATGGTGATCTTGATGCCCGCCTTCTCGAGGTCCTTGGAGACCTTTCCGATGGCGACCTTCACGTCCTCACGGCATTTAGCGCCGGTGCAGACGACCTTACCGCTCCTGAAGATAAGGGTGGCGGTCTTGGGTTCCTTGAGCCTGTAGACGAGACCGGGGAACTGCTGGGGGTTGTATTCAGCACCGTCCAGCGCATCTTCAATCTTGTTCAGGTCCAGTTCCTGACCAAGGTATGTCGAGGCGACCACGTTCTCAATGTTCATTTTGGCCATCTTTTACACCGTCACGGGCTATTTAAATAGTATTTATAAATCTTTGGTTAAGTGGAACGCCGTCCGGGGTTCCATCGAAGGTGTTCGGTACGAGCATCTGGGACTGTTCCGGGAAGCGTCTCAATGACGGGGTTACGAAGATTCTGGTTCTGAACCGCAATCGGGAAAGAGAAGAGAGAGGTGGAGTCGAGGGAGGGAATTGAACCCCCGTCTGCGGATCTGCAGTCCGCCCCATAGCCACTGTGGTACCTCGACGCAAAACTCCCCAATATCTCGAGATATATAATGATTGTTAGATGCCAGATTGAGCGAGGGCGCAGTTTTACCCCGAGTTTCGGGCTATCGTCGCCCGGCAGGCCTCCGTACCACCATTCATATACCTATTCTCATCGGATTCCATAGCCATTCCTTCCGATCCCGGGCGATGCATATGAGCCGAAACGGATATACTGGTGATGTATATTAGACTTGGATTCAACTCCAGGAGAGTGGACCATGGAAGAAGGGTACGAGGACAGGATTGCAGCGTTGAAGGCAAGGCTCGATGCGGGGGAGTTCATAGAAGGAGGATCGAAGGATCACATGACCATGTCGGAAGCCGCTGTGGAGGCGATGAGGATAACATCGGAGCTCAACAGCGGTTTCCATACCCCTGCGGAGGTCCGGTCCCTGTTCTTCCGTCTTACGGGCCAGGAGGAGGATCCGACTTTCAGCATGTTCCCGCCGTTCTATTCCGAGTTCGGGAGGAACATCAGGGTCGGCAGGGATGTATTCATAAACTCATGCTGTCAGTTCCAGGACCATGGGGGGATAACGATAGAGGACGGCGCCCTCATAGGCCACGGTGTCATCATGGCCACGCTCAACCATGACCTGGACCCCCCGAGGAGGAAGGGGATGCATCCGTCGCCAATCAGGATCGGAAGGGGAGTCTGGATCGGCGCCGGGGCCCGCATCATGCCCGGGGTCACGGTAGGGGACGATTCGGTCGTAGCCGCAGGAGCCGTCGTCACCCGCGATGTCCCGCCCGGCGTGGTTGTGGCAGGGGTTCCTGCGCGGGTTGTGAAGAGCATCACAGAATGACAGACTCCAGGCGACTGTGGCGTACCTCAGGATGAAATAAGAGGGGAAGCATCAAGGCTCATGCACTGCAAGGACGTCTCCATTCGGGATGTGGATGTGCCTCTGGATGCCGAATCCATAGCAAGGCTGATGGACGGATGGGTCTCCTACGTCCGCACGGACGATTTGGTCCTGAGGAATGGGGACGACTACGCGGTCGTGGAGCTCCGCAAGCGGGATGGCAAAGGGCTCTTCAGGGATGTGGAAGGGTACAGGATCGTCTCCCTTCCCGAGGACACGGTCTTCGTTGAGGACCCGTCCCTGGACGTGCTGAACACCTCAGCCCTCGCACGCATACAGGCCCAGCATCCCGGCAAGGCGGTTGTGGTCCGCGGGATGTTCTCCCACATCAACTACATCAAGGATGTGGTGCCCGAGAGGCTGATGGTCGTGGACAACGTTCCTCCGTCCCCATCTAAGTTGGGCGTGCTTGTCCAGAGGGCCCTGGATTCGGGGTTCGTCGACCATCCGATTATCAACGAGGACAGGATCATCGACATGTCGGAGAAGATAGGCGACGTGTCGACGGAGGCGGTGATGTTCCCCTGCCGTGTGTCCAATATGGAGGCGGACATCCCGTTCTACTTCCTGGACGATGCCCCGGAGGTCGACAGGGAGGTCACGCTGATAGGGTGCCATCTGTCCAAGAGGATCTACACCGCGCTGTACGGAGGGGACGTGCCGTTCATCAACGTCTGTCCGGCCGATTACGTGGACCCGGGGGTGAAGACCATCGTCAAGTGCTGCAAGGTCAAGAAGGGGCACGAGAGGGACGGCAACCTGGTCAGGGTCCCGTGGGGTGCGACGGTGCCCGAGGTCGTGGACGCCATCAACGATCTTTTTTCTGATGACCGAACAGCTCACGGCCCCTGTTGAATGCCTTGTACCCTTCCTCGGCTTTGCCGGCCCTGCACAGGAGCTCCCCCAGCCTGTACCATGAATCCGCATCGCTTGGGTCCATCTCGAGGTGCCTGCGCATGTGGGCGATGGCCTCGTCCAGCTTCCCCTGTGATTCCAGGGCCGTGCTGTGCTGCCTCCCGTTGGTCTCCTCGTCGCGGACCCTCTGCATCTCCTTCCGTGCCTTGTTTAGGAGCACGGTCATGGAGTTGTCGGTGATCCAGGGGTACCGGTCCTGTATCATCCTGCGGAACGGGGCGGCGCGGTCCTCGTCGATCGTGCATTCGGGCCCCTTGAAGATGTTGCGGGGGACATCCACGGTCAGGCTGCCGTGGACCACCGTTATGTGGTCAGCCTGGGACATGCTCACCTGAACTTGACCGTGCGGCCGCACTCGTCCCTCTTGGAGACACCGAACTCGGACAGCTTCGCGAGCTTCTCGGAATCGAACACCGGCCCGTCCCTGCATACGCGGGAATCATCCATGACGCAGCATCCGCAGACGCCGGCCCCGCATTTCATGTATCTCTCGAGGGAGAGCTGGCAGTCTATGCCGAGCTCCTTGCACGCCTGGTAGGTGAACCAGAGCATGACCTCGGGTCCGCAGGCGATGACGCAATCGTACCTCTTCAGGGCGGCCTTCTCTTTCATGAGCTGGACGGCGTTCCCGTGGAATCCACGGCTGCCGTCATCGGTGGCTATCCACACGTTGTCCGAATGGGATGTGGCGACGCCCTCCATGATGATGTCGTTCTGGGTGCGGCCCGCTAGGATGGTGTCCGCCCCCGTGGTCGTGACCGCAGGCATGACCGCGGCGGTCCCGACGCCTCCTCCGACTATCAGTAGGTTGCCCCTTCCCAGGTCGTATCCGTTCCCGTACGGCCCCCTGATCCTGAGTCTGTCCCCGGCCTTGAACCCGTGTATCGCCCTGGTGGCCTCCCCGATGGCCTTGACCGTGACGCTCTTCTCGCGGCCGTCTATGCCGGATATCGACATGGGTATCTCGTCGATTCCCGGTACCCATATCATGATGAACTGCCCGGGCCTCGCCTCCGCCTCCCAGTCGAAGACGAATGTCTTGGTGTCGTAGCACTCGTCCACGACCCTCTTGATGGTGACGACGTCAGTCATGTGCCACCCCCGTCATGGAACCGATGCTCGGATAGCCGTATTCCTCCATGAACGAGGACAGTCCCTCGTTGATGGATCCGAACACCTCGGGGCCGACCGTCCCGATGGCGCTGCCGACCTGGAACGCGGAGGCACCGGCCATAATGTACTCTGCGGCATCCCTCCAGTTGGAGATCCCCCCGACCCCTATGATGGGTATGTCGAGGACAGTCCTGAGGTCGTACACCGCCCTGACGCCCACGGGCTTGACCGCGGAGCCGGACAGGCCTCCGAACTTGTTGCTAAGCAGGGGCCTTGCGAACTCGGGGCAGATGACCATGGCCTTCAGGGTGTTGATGGCGACCACCGCGTCCCCTCCGGCCTCCTGAACCGCCATGCCTATGGAGGGCAGGATGTGTGTGTTGGGTGTCAGCTTTGCCCAAACGGGTATGGAAACTGCGGATTTGACGGCGGACACAATCTCCTTCACCATGGAGGGGTCGGTCCCCACCTCCATTCCGTATCCCTTGGCGTGCGGGCATGACAGGTTCAATTCCACAGCGCATGCCCCGTAATCCTCCATCTTTCCTGCTAGCATGGAGAAGTCCTCCGGGCCGGCGCCGTAGATAGATCCCACGACCTTGCCAGCGCGGGTGGCGGTCTCCATCTCCTCCCTGAAGAGCTCGATACCGGGGTTGGGAAGGCCCATGGCGTTCACGTACCCTCCATCCACCTCGGTGAAGCAGGGGTTGGCGTGTCCAGCGTTCGGCTCAAGCCCTACGGATTTGGAGACCACCGCTCCGGCTCCGCAAGAGAACATGCGGACCATGGACGGTCCGGTCTCATCCATTATCCCGGATGCTACCATCCCGGGCTTATCCAGATCAATTCCGCCGATTGAGGTCTTCAGGGACACCATGCCCTTTGTGATGGGAGAGGACATTATAAGACTAGCGCGCAGGCGTTGGTTTAATTACGCGGACGGGATTAGACTGGACATGGACGTGCAGAGGATACGCAGGGATTTCCCCACGGTTAGGGACGGGAGGGGCATCTATCTGGACAGCGCCTGCCAGTCGCTCCGGCCGGATAGCGTCATCCAGGCGATCCTGGAGTACTATCAGGAGTATCCTGCATGCGGAGGCCGCAGCGTCCACTCCATGGCGACGCGCGTGTCCGTTTCGATGGATGAGACCCGGGAGGCCCTCGCATCCTTCTTCGGCACGAGGGATCCCGACTGCTACATCTTTACCAAGAACTGCACGGAGGGGCTGAACACCGCTGCTTACGGCATCGGCTTGAAGAAGGGCGACGTGGTGATCACGACGGATACAGAACACAACTCCAACCATGTCCCCTGGTTGAATCTGGAAGGATCCGTGGGGATCAGGAGGAGGATGTCCAAGTCAGGTCCAGACGGGGTCTTCGACCTGGAGGCGTTCCACAAGTGCATGGGTCACGACGTCAAGGTCGTATCGGTTCAGCACGCTAGCAACGTCACCGGTTGCACAGTTCCTGTCAGGGCGGTCGCCGAGATAGCACACGACTTCGGGGCGAAGGTCATCGTGGACGGCGCTCAGGCGGCCCCCCACATGCCCGTCGATCTGGATCGGATTGGTGCCGACATCTACTGCATGTCGGTGCATAAGATGCTCGGCCCATCGGGCATGGGCGTGATGTACGGTAAGCGCGATGTGCTGGAGGAGCTCAAGCCCCTGACCATGGGGGGAGGCACCGTGGGGCTCACCACATACACATCGGTGAACCAAGCACCGATACCCGATAGGTTCGAGGCCGGGCTCCACGACTACGCGGGAATAATCGCGACGAAGGCCGCCCTCGAGTACCTAAAAGGTGTGGGGATGGACGAGGTCAGGAAGTGGGACCACCAGCTCATGGAGCGCATCCTTGGGAACCTGGAGGATGTGAAGAACCTCCAGGTCGTCGGGCCGACGGACGCCGTATCCCGGGGAGGGGTCTTCTCATTCAACATAGGCGGACTGGGGGCACACGACATAGCGATGATGCTGGACAGCATGGCCGGGGTCATGATACGCTCGGGCATGCACTGCGCGCACCCATTCTACGTGTCCAGAGGCATCGACGGAAGCGCCCGCGCATCCACGTACATCTACAACTCCCCCGAGGAGATCGACGTCTTCACCGATACTGTCAGGCACATAGCCGAGACCTTCGGGGACTGACGGCCGAACCAGGACGAGGGTCGCGCCCCATGCCATCACGAAGCTCCCCTCGAACTCCGTGTAGGCGCGTGACGACCTTCCCCCGCATTCCATCATGACGATGTTGTCGGATACATGGCAAACGTGCCTCTCTGTCGGCAGGAAGTTCTTCGAATCCAAGGACATGGTATCCAGTCTCGAGCTCTGGAATGCGTTCAAGACTGCTGCGAGGTTCTCGGCCGCCATCGTGTCCAGGTCCGACCCCGCTCTGTCCTCCGCCGATTCCATCACGCCAATGGATGCAGCGAGGAGCGCCACTCCGCATATGCAGAGGACGACGCGGGATATGGTGAGCTCGATCAAGCAATCACCCGAATCTCCACGCCGTACCCTTCATCCCTGTTGACGCATTCCAGCTCCAGCAAAACGCTTCCGCTTATTGTCTCGGCAGGACCGAGAATCCTTGCGGCGGGGCTGTCCAGATACACCGTGCCCAGCAGCCCCTTCTCCGAGTGCATCCTAAGGGTGTATCCGTTCTCCCCGCCGACCTCTATCCATTGGCCGGCGGGGATGCGGAGGTCCAGGGTGGAGACGGAACCTGCCCCGCCCATGTACGTCCTCTGAACAGCTTCTGCGAGCCTATCTGCCTCCAACTCCAGCTCTATCCCGGAGAGCCTATCGTCGGCAGTATCGACCGCATCCATGACCAGCGGGACCATCATGCCAAGGATCACTGCGCACACGGCCAGCTTGACCGGGAGGTCCATGACTCCCCTGCGGTCCTTCTTCAGAATACCACCGTGACCCTGGTGCTGCCATGCTCCCCGTATCCCGACTTCGAGGCCATAACATCTATGAAACCGATGCCTGTGGTACCGTACCTGTATATCGACAGGTCGTGGAACACTGCCAGCCCCTTGCTGTCGGTGACTGCCACCGGGGTCCTGCCACCTCCATCCTCTCCGGTCGTCTCCACGCTTAGTCCGTTGAGAACCACCGTGGCCCCTTCCAGGCCGTTCCCGTCCTGGTCGAGCACCCTGATGCTCACGTCTATCAGTCCGTCCTCGCCGACGTGCACCGGGTCATCCTCCACGATCACGTCCCCGATGGACGTGGGCGTGTCTAGGCTCCCCATCCAGCCCATGATGATCGCAGTCCCCATCGTGGCGACCAGGATCACAATCATCAGCTGTAGAGGCAATCCCTCTATGCCCCCGCTCCTGTCATCCCTGATGTCTCTGGAATCCATTTCCATCGGGACGCTCTTGCGTTGGAGGCTTATATCCAATGAACCGTGCGGTCACTTTTGCAGGGGGATGCGCCTGAGGACAGTGTGCTTTGCACCCGCAGGGCCCAGGACGCTCCTCATCACCAGGACCTCTGCGCATTCGAACGTCAGGAACTCCCTGCCGGAGTACTCGGATACGATACCGGACAGGTCCGCGGGCCCCCTGCATCTTCCGATGGTGATGTGGGATTTGAACGGCTTCCTGTCGTAGTCTATATCAGCGGCATCCAGGTTCCTGGCGATCCTGTCCGATAGGGCGGCCATGCCCTTCTGGGGTGATGCGCCGATCCAGACCACGGACGGTCTGCCCTGCCTAGAGAAGTAGCCTGCGCCAGCCACGCGGACCGTGAACGGTCCCGTTCCGTCGCATGCCCTCCTCACGCAGTCCTCTACATCCCCTATCCTGGATTCGTCAACATCTCCGATGAATCTGAGGGTGATGTGTATCTGCTCAGGAGGGGATGCCTTCACGTTCCTCACACAGCCGATCGCATCGAGGACCTCCTCCAGCGGGGCGGGATCGGGAATGGCTATGGACACGAAGACCCTGATGTCCGTCATGGTCGCAGCTCCGGATGCTCCGCGCGTATGCTATCCAGCAGGCCGCGGCAGCCTCTTTCGATGTCACAGTATGTCCTTCCGAAATCCCCTGTGTAGTAAGGGTCCGATATGTCCCCACCGCCCGCGTAGTCGAGGAGCTTCGCTATCTCGCACACGGGCTCGGCCGGGGCCATCCAGCGGATGTACTCCATGTTCATGGAGTCCATGCAGACGATGTAGTCGAAGTCGACGAAGTCAGACCTCTTCAGCCTCCTGCCTCTCTTGCCGTCGCAGGATATGCCGTGCATCCTCAGTTCGTTGGCCGCCCTGCGGTCGGGCGGGTCTCCGATATGCTCTCCGCTGGTGGCCGACGATTCGATCTCGAACTTGTCCGAGAGCCCCTCTTCGAAAACCAGCCTCTTGAAAACGAATTCAGCCATGGGGCTGCGACAGATGTTCCCGTAGCATACGAACATTACCCCTATCCTTGCCATTTTCTCACCGGAGGGGGCAAAGGCCTGCTCGGATAACTACATTTTCCATGAAAGGTCCGGAGAACGCAATAAATAGGACAATCTGGATTATCCGGCATGGAAGGCAAGATCTCCACTCAGGACAAGATCGTCAACGCCATGCCCGCCATCAGCCTTCTCGTGCTGGCGGTCGCAGGGCTCCTGGTCGCTTTCGTCCTGTGACCGGACAATTAACCCAAAGCGGCTGATGCCGCGATTTCCAACAGGTTTCAGCGCAGGCTATGGTTCCATCGGCCCGGTCGCCGTTGCCCATTCAATTAAATTAGAATAATGGAACGGGGGCGTAGCCCCCTATGTTTCTCAAAGCTGGGGCTTCTTCTGCTCCAGCATCCTCTTCGCAGCGGCGTTGCCCTTCGAGGCGGCCTTCTCGAGCCAGAGCTTCGCCTTGGAAGCGTCGGCAGTGACGCCTACGCCGTCCTGATAGCAGCGGCCGACGATGAACATGGCATCGGCATCGCCCTTCTCGGCGGAACGGAGGTAGCTGTTGAACGGGGAGTCATCCACCTTGACGGTGACCTTCTGGCCGGTGGCGTTCTCGACGATCTCCCTCGAGAGGATGTGGCCGAGCTCCGCGGCGCGGGTGTACCAAGCGAGAGCCTGCTGCTCGTCCTTCTCGGTCCCGATCCCGTTGGAGAGGCAGTATCCGGCGTAGTACTGGCAGATGGCGTTGTCGTTCTCTCCGCCCTTGACGAACCATTCGAAGGCCTTGGCAGCATCTCTGGGGACGCCGTTGCCCTCGAAGTAGGAGTAGGCGACATGGTACTGCGACTTCCCGAACCCGTTCTCCGCGAGCTGGAGGTGGATCTCGAAGGCCTTGGACTCGTCCTTCTTGACGCCCCTCCCCTTGGAGTAGGCCTCGGCGACGGAGAACTGCGCCTTCATGTAGTTGTCTTCGGCGGCCCTGCAGAGCCATACGAAGGCCTGCTCGTCGCTCTTCTTCACACCGCGGCCGAGCGCGTAGGCGTTGCCTACGTTGTAGCATGCGATGGAGATGCCGTGGGCGGCTGCCATGAGGTAGTACCTGAGCCCCATCTTGGCGTCCTTCTTGACGCCGGATCCGTTGACGTAGTTGTCGCCGGTGACGAGCTGGGCATATCCGTCACCCAGGTCCGCGGCCCTCTTGAACCAGCCTGCGGACATCTGTGTGTTCTTCGGGACCTGCTTGCCCTTGGCGTAGAGCTGGCCGAGCATGATCATCGCGTCGGTCTGGCCCCTGTAGGCGGCGGTCTCGAGCATGGTCAGGCCCTGCTCGCGGTTCTTGTCGGTGCCGACACCTCCCATGAGGCATCTTGCGAGGCCGTAGACGCCGTCCCTGGAACCTCTGACGGCGGAGGCGAAGTACCAGGCGTAGGAGAGGTTCCCGTCCTTGTCGACTCCGATCCCGTCCATGTAGCACCTTCCGAGGTTGTACATGCCGGCGGGGACTCCGTTCTCCGCGAGATCCTGGTAGACGGCGAGGGCGTCCTTGGGGCTCCTCGCCGTACCGATGCCGTACTCGTAGCAGTTGGCGAGATCCACGTACGCCTGAACTGACCCGTCTTCGGCCACGGCCTTCAACATCTCCGCGCCCTTGGGTCTGTCACGAGACGTCCCGGTTCCGTTCAGGACGCAGAGCGCCACGCAGCGGCGGGCATCCAGGTGTCCAGCGGCCGCGGCCTCTCCGTACTTTGCGTATGCTCCCGCGGGGTCGAAGTCGGTGCCGACGGCGAGCTCCATGAGCCTGCCGGTCATGTACGCGGCGTCGGGGTCCTCGGCGGATGCCTTCGCGCTGAAGTATTCGAAGACGTCTTTGTCATCAGGCGTGTCGTGCGATTCGTAGTAGTCGGACAGGGCAGCATGGGCGTCGTCGCAGCCTTTGATGGCGGCGCGGAAGAGCCACATCGAAGCTTCAGTGGCATCCTCCGCCGTTGCGATCCCGTTGGCGTAGCAGTGACCGACCACGAACTCGGCCAGGGGGTAGCCCAACCTGGCGGCGCGGAGGTACCAGCTGAACGCAGCGGACTCATCGGCATCGACGTCTTTCCCAATCGCATATCTCTGTCCAAGCTCGAAGCAGGACTGCACGTCCCCTGCCTCGGCCTTGGAAATCAACTGCTCTAAGGTTTCCATCGGGCTCTGAAACAGGTACGTGGTTATAATATGTTCCTATGGGCGTAATGTGGCCAGTACATGCCCGTCCACGGTACGTTCCAGAGGATGTTTACGGCCGTGCATGATGCACCGGCCGAAGAGGTTTCAATCAATCATCCAGATGGTGCATTCGCCGTTCGACACGAGGATGTCGACGATCGTGCAGGAGTCCCCGATGTCCAGGACGCCGATGATGTAGTAGTCCCCATCGCTCTCCATGGCGAAGCCGTCCCCTTGGAAGGACCCGTCGTCCGTGGTCAACGTGAAGTCAACCGAGAGCATGCTGATCGTCCCGAACTCGATCTGGCCAAGATCCGTGGCGTAGGTGCCAGCGATCGAGTCGTCATCTCCTGGGAACGTTCCGGTCGCGTCCTTGGAGTAGGCGGCGTACCCCAGAACTATGTCCTCGCCGGAATCCTCTGTTTCCACAATGACGGTAGTGCAGATGAATAGCATCCTGTCCTGCAGGTAGAATATGTCGCCGTTGTCCGTCACGGCGATGTCGTCGGTAACGGGGCGGAGCTCAGCAACGCCGGACACGACGCCGTCCTCGATGATCACCGTGGAGGGGTACTGCCCCTCCCATCCGGCTGGTGAATGCAGGGTCGCTGTGTACGTTAGCTGCCATTCTCCGTCGAATGACGTCTGGTCATCCTCTGCATTCTTCCACGAGTAGAGCATGCAGGCGATGATCACTATCGCCACAACGACGATGATGCCGATGCCTTTGCGGTTCATGCTCCCGTATCCAGGAAAGTGTAGATAAAATGGCGGATGCGCCCTTCACACCCCCTCCTTGTCCGGTGCGACCATCGAAACACCGATCGGCGGATCCTCAGGATGCTTCTCCACGGATAGTGCCAGCAGTGCGACGGCGGCCAGGGCTGCGACCGTCATCATCCCCCAAAGCTCAGAGAAGTTGCCGAGCGTGTACTGGGTTCCGATCACGGCGCCAGAAATTGTGGTAAACACGCTGGCACCGAGGAACAGGAACATGTTCGTTCCGGATACCGCGGTGCCGGAAACGGCTATCGGATACCATTCCTTCACCTGGGTAAACGCCAGAGTCATGAACCCCCCGAAGAACCCGAAGGCGAAGTTCACGCATAGCCAGAACCAGTAGTTCGGGACATCCCCCGCCAGGAGGAATATGGCTGCCCACACGGCGGCGAACGAGGAAGTGCCCGCAATCATGGCTCTGCGCTTGGAGACTATCATGCCGCGGGAGGTCATGGCGCCTATGGCCACCGTGCTAACGATCTTCCCTATGCCCAGCGCCGTCACCATCCAGGAGGCGGAGAGGGCGAAGCCGTACACGCTGTTGAAGTAGGTGACCGCCCAGGTCCCCTGGAAGGTCATGATGGTTCCGTACACCAGGAAGTATGCGAGCGCGCATGTCCAAAACCTCCTTCCGCCGGAGAAGACTATGCGGAGTCCCTTCAACACAGGGATCCTGGCGGCGGAGGATTCGACCATCGGAGTCCCGTGAACATGGTGCTCCACCTCCTCCACGGAAGGCAGTCCCCATCCGCGGGGATGGTCCCTGACAAGGGTCGCGCAAAGGACCGCGAGGGCTAGCGTCACCGTCCCCAGCACGAGGAAGACGTCCCTCCATCCTACAGCTTCGGACAGCATCTCGAGAGGCCCCGCTGCAGCGACGGCGCCAACGTTGCCGACGGCGATTACCACAGCTGTCAGTACGGCGAAGTCGGACTTGGGGAACCAGACGCTCACCAGCTTCATCAGCGGCACATAAACCACCGCCATTCCGGCCGCTATGAGGATCTTCCCTATCACGATCCCCTCGAAGCTGGTGCTGACGCATGTGATCAGCGACCCCAGGGACGCTATCACCAGGAAGATCGTGGCTGAGAGCCTTGCCCCCATCCTGTCGCACATGATGCCGCACGGTATGTGCATTGCCGTGTAGGTCCAGAAGTAGACGCTGCTCAGGATCCCAACGGACCCGCCGACCTCGGCGACCATCTCGGTGCCGACGACGCTCACGGAGACGCGGTGGAAGTATACGAAGAAGTACCCTGCCGTCAGGACGGCGAATATGATCCATCCGTGGCGGCGCAGGGAGGCCAGTGTCGCAGGGTTGATCTCGGCCATCGGAGGGCATCGAGGGGGATTCCCTATATGAAGATGATGCGTCTCCGATGGTTAGAATATTCATATACGAATATCCGATTATTCCGATGATGCCTCCGCGGCCTCGATCCTGCGGTTGCGGAAGTACAGGGCGATGTATATCGCGACCAGGACGAAGTCCAGGATGTAGAACGCCATGGCGAGGTCTATGCCGTTGATTATCTTGTTCGCCATCCCGAAGACGTATCCGACCTCGAGGATTGTAACGAAGGCGAGGCTGACGCTCTTCGTCGAGCGGGACCTCCAGGCCTTCAATATGTTGGGTGGCCAAGCCGCCGCGAAGCACAGCAGCATGGCGATCTCGAATATGTACGAAATCATCTGACGTTCACCAGCTCGTAATCCTCTGAACCGAACCCGAGACGCCCGGAATGCTCGAACGTGCTCTGCCATCTGGTCGACGGCTGCACGCAGGAGAAGATGTCCGCGGGCTTCCTCCCATTGCTGTTGGCGTAGAGCAGGGAGCCCGGTACCATGGGCTGCCTCTGTACGGCGTCGATGCACGCCCTGTCCAGGGCGACCGGGTCGAACGATGCGAATATCCCCACGTTGGGGACCACGGGCATGTCGTTCTCTCCATGGCAGTCGCAGTACGGGGAGACGTCGCACACCACGGAGATGTGGAAATTGGGCTTCCCCTTGACCGCGGCCATGGCGTACTCGACTATCTTCGCGTTGAGGATGTCCGCGCTCTCGTCGAACACGGGCTGTATGGCATCGAACGGGCAGACGGCTATGCATCTCCCGCATCCGACGCACCTGTCCTGGTCGATCTCCGCCTTCCCGTCCACCGAGATCGCGTCCTGGGCGCAGAACTCCACGCATTTGGAGCATCCCCTGCATCCGTCGTCATCGACGTAGGGCTTCCCGGCGGCGTGCATCTCCAGCTTACCCCTGCGGGACCCGCATCCCATAGCCAGGTTCTTGAGAGCCCCTCCGTACCCGGCCTGCTCATGGCATTTGAAGTGGGACAGGGAGATGATGACGTCCGCATCGGCGATGGCGCGGCCGATCTTGGCGTTCTTTACGTACTCCCCGTCGATGGGCACCTCAACGTCGTCCGTGCCCTTCAGCCCGTCGGCGATGATGACCTGGCACCCGGTCGACATGGGGCTGAAGCCGTTCAGGTTGGCGGTGTCCATGTGCTCGAGGGCGTTCTTCCTCCTGCCCACGTAGAGCGTGTTGCAGTCCGTCAGGAATGGGAACCCTCCCTTCTCCCTGACGATGTCGGCAACGACCTTGGCGTAGTTGGGCCTGAGGAACGATAGGTTGCCGTACTCCCCGAAGTGCATCTTTATCGCGACGAACTTGCGGTCGAGGTCCATCTCCTCGATTCCGGCCGCGCGGATGACCCTCTCGAGCTTGTCCAGGAGGCTGTCGCCCACCCTGCAGTTCATGTCTGACCAGTACACTTTGGAGCCCATGCGCGTGTATCCCCGCGGTTTTAGATACACTTTTCGCGGGTTGCCGCCCTGTCTCTGCAGGGAGTCACGTGACACGTGGGAGACACAATCGGACCCCGTTTATCTCTCACGGGACAACGGTCTCCGAGGGGCAGGGTCACTTTCAAATACGGAAACCATCGTGATGCCTCTGCGGGTAACCGCGGTGATTAAGATGTACAGCATGAGCCCCTATTCCGGCCCTCTCCTCTCCGACGAGGAGGCTATCAAGAAGTACAATGACGAGAAGCAGTGGGGGCTGCATATCGCCATCGATCTCGGGGAGTGCGACCACCAGAAGATATGCGACGGCGAATGCATCAAGCAGTTCGCCATCGACCTGGCGGACTACATAGACATGAAGAGGTACGGCGAACCGATAGCCGTGAGGTTCGGAGCCGAGCCCAAGGTGGAGGGCTACTCCCTCATACAGCTCATCGAGACATCCTGCATCGCGGGGCACTTCGCCGAGGATACCGACAGGGCGTTCATCGACGTGTTCTCCTGCAAGCATTTCCCTCCGGAGAAGACGGCCGAGTTCTGCAAGGAGTACTTCGGCGCCAAGAAGATGCAGTACGCAACCCTGTTCAGAGACATCTGATTGTCAAACCCATCCCGGGGCGACGCCCCGGGAACCATCATCCGCCCGTGAACGTGGCGGTTATTGTTATCGCCCAGGACACTCCTGCGAGGAACAGTCCGAGAACCCATCTGTTCACGCCGAGGTACGGCTCCATCATGAATCCGACGAAGAACAGGATGATCGACGACAGCATCGACGATACCATCAGGCCGGTGTCGGTATCTCCTATCAGGAGGATCGGCAGGACGAGGGGCAGTATCGTAAGGGCGGTTACAACGAAGCACCCTATGGAGCTGTCACGCATGTCCCTGCGATCCCTGGCGGACATCTCGGGATCCTGGGTCCTCATCTTGAGGATCTCCCTGCACACCATCCTCTCGCACTCCGGGTCCAGGATGTCGAGGGGCGTGCCGCTGAATTCGTCCATAATGAGGTCGACGCGCTTCTCCTGATCCATGTCGTCGGAGGAGTTCATCAGTCTGAGGAACGTCCTCTGCCTGAACACGTCTATCATGTAGAAGACGATCGCATCGATGGCTCCCCAGGTCAGGTTCATGCCTATGATGAGCATCGCCAGATTGATGTTGTCCTTGTAGTCCAGGATGCCTATTCTGGCCGCGGTTATGAATATCAGACCCATTATGAAACCGTACAGGATCTCCTGCAGGACCAGGCTGGGGCCGGTCTTCCTGACTATCCCGCGGAATACCGATATGGGCATGTCCAATGAAACGGGATGCCACGATTAAAAGTTGTCATGGATACGGGCTCCGTTGAAATCATAAAGCC
>DARO01000011.1 GCA_002504405.1 Methanomassiliicoccaceae archaeon UBA71 | reverse complement strand
GGTCCCGCCGTTGATCGTGATGGTCCCGCCACAACCTGAAGTACCGCCTCCTATGGCCGCCCCGCTGCCAGTCGAGCTGGCTTTGATGGTCCCGCCGTTGATCGTGATGGTCCCGCCACTGGTTTCTTTACCAGTAAAATTCGTTGCTCCTCCTCCTATGGCCGCCCCATTATTCGAGCTGGCTGTGACGTTCCCGCCGTTGATCGTGATGGTCCCGCCATAACCTGAAGTACCGCCCCCTATGGCTGCTCCAAATCCATTCGAGCTGGCTGTGACGTTCCCGCCGTTGATCGTGATGGTCCCGCCACATCTGATTACATCAGTAGTTGCCCATTCTGTTTTATCTTGGCCTCCTCCCCCTATGGCCGCTGCTGTTTCATCGTTAGAAGTGGCTGTGACGTTCCCGCCGTTGACGGTCAGGTTTCCGCAGGGTTCTTTCCCGTTTCCTCCGATTGCCGCTTCGTAATTATTTCCAGATTTAGCTATGAGCTTTCCCGAATCTGTTGATTGACCCCATATTGTCAGCGAATTGACTTCTTCAGGTGATGAATTGTCTTCTTCAGACGATTTACCTTTAAGGTGAATGCCCTGATTTGCTTCCAGGGTGGTTTCGTCGCCCAGCACCAGGTTGACGTTTCCTTTAATTTCTATCCTGTTATCAAATATGACAGAATTAGTTACGACATACCATCCGTCAGACCACGTAATCGATTCGCTTTTGACCTCTGTCCAACCGGATGGTACGCTCCTGACCACGCCCTCGGAATCCATGTATGTCGGCCCAGCCCCGTCGGAGGCATCCCATGGGGCTATGCAAACTGCCAGCACGGACACGACGACCATTGCCGCCAATGCCAATCCCAACCTTCCTTCCGATCCCATCGTTCTCCCTTCCTCCGCATCCACTTGACTGTGGGCTGGGGGTCCGCAGCCTCTCCAGGAGGGGCATCCGGTCCGTCCCTTATCCGGCGCATGCAGATGTACTGATTGGATAGTGAATTAACGATACTTATAGAAGATGGGTCGGCGGCGTCATACGCTCCTCCGGCATCCTCCACCACCCCGACGGGGTCGAAGGACCTGCCGGCCGCGCGTCTTCGGAGCGGAGAGCGCCGGGTGTACGGTGGCCCAGGCGTTGCGGGAGACCATGGATTTTTGACATGGGGGGAGGGGAGATCCAAGATCCACGGTTCCCCGGGATGTGGCCGGCACCCTGCCCACCATAACAGCCGATGGCCTGAGCGATCCGCGTCGACCCAGCATCCCGGCCCCTGGAGTGAAAACAGATTTATCGGCTCAGCTCCATGCGGTGGCATACGGGTGACGACATGGACGACCTATTCTCCCAGACAGAGACCGTCAACAGCCTTCTGGCCAGGTACGGTGTCAAGTTCGGCATCTACAAGAACGGCGTGTTCAACGAGCAGCTGTTCCCGTTCGATCCCATACCCAGGATAATCTCGAAGGACGAGTTCGCGTTCCTGGAGAAGGGCCTGAGGCAGCGCGTGGACGCCCTCAACATGTTCCTGGCCGATGTGTACGGCGAAAAGAGGATCATAAAGGACGGGGTCGTCCCGGAGGAGTTCGTGTTCGCATCCTCCGGCTACCTGAGGGAATGCGAGGGGATCGTGTCCCCCAAGGGCATCTACAGCCACATATCGGGCATAGACCTGGTTCAGGCCATAGACGGCAGGTGGTACGTTCTCGAGGACAACCTGAGGGTCCCCTCCGGCGCATCCTACCCGCTGATCGCCAGGCAGCTCACCAGGATGTCCAGCCCCGATACGTTCAGGCACTACGCCGTGGAGGACAACAGGGACTACGCCGGCCTGCTGAGGAGGACCATGGACAACGTCAACACAGGCGGCATCAACGTGATCCTGACCCCGGGCAGGTACAACGCCGCCTACTTCGAGCACTCCTACCTGGCGGAGAAGACCGGGGCAGTCCTGGTCACAGGCCAGGACCTCGTCGTGGAGGACAACGTCGTCTACTACACCGACTACCAGGGCGGCAGGCAGAGGGTCGGCGCGGTGTACCGCAGGATCTCGGACGACTACCTCGACCCCATGGTCTTCGAGGAGGAGTCCGTGATCGGCGTGCCCCACATCATGTCGGCGTACAGGGCGGGGAACGTGGCGCTGATCAACGCCCCCGGGAACGGCATCGCCGACGACAAGGGCATCTACTACTTCGTGCCCAGGATGATAAAGTACTACCTGGGCGAGGAGCCCATACTCGACAACGCCCCGACGTACCTCCCGTTCTACGAGGATGACCGCAGGTACGTCCTGGAGAACTTCGACCGGCTCGTCATAAAGGACGTCGCCGAGGCCGGGGGGTACGGCGTGGTTTTCGGCAGCAAGCTGTCCCCGGAGGAGAAGGAGGCTCTCATGTCCCTGATAGAGAGGGAACCGAGGAGGTTCATCGCCCAGGAGGTCATCGACTTCAGGGACCTGCAGGTGTTCGAGGGAGACGGCAGGGTGTTCCGCAAGGCCGACCTGAGGGCGTTCGTCCTTACGGGCGAGACGACCATGGTGTGGAAGAGCGGCCTGACCCGCTTCTCCAGGAATCCCGACTCTTTCATAGTCAACTCCTCCCAGGGCGGAGGGTTCAAGGACACGTGGGTCCTTTCGAGGTGATACCATGGCGGTCATAAGCACGGAGAAGGCGAACGAGCTGTTCTGGCTGGGCAGGTACGTGGAGAGGGTCTACACGACGATCGCCGAGTTCTTCAAGGGATACGACGTGATGATCGACGAGCCGTCGGACTCGTACCCCGACTACTGCAGCAGGATGAACATACCCAACGTGTACGCGGACAAGGAGGACTTCCTCAGGAGGTACCCGTTCGACGATTCAGTCCCGGACTCGATCATCAGCAACCTGATAAGGGCGTACGACAACGCGGTGGTCCTAAGGGACGACATAGGGTCCGACACGCTCTCGTACATACAGCTGGCGATATACGACATGAGGAAGGCGGCCCTCGGGAAGGCGCCACTCGTGGGGCTCCAGACGGTCATCGACGACCTCTTCGCGTTCTGGGGATGCCTGGACGACAAGGTTGCCAGCTACAGCCAGAGGAGCATCGTCAAGGCCGCCAGGAGGGTCGAGAGGATCGACCTGTACCTGAGGCTGAGGATGCCGTCCGAAGCCGTCGAGTTCGAGATCTAGAGGCTTGTCAAGAGGATCGAGCGCACCGGGCTTAGGTACGACCAGGCCGCCGTGCCCAGGCTCAGGGAGATGCTGTCCATGGACCCGGTCCCCTACGAGGAGGCCGTTAGGGTCATAGACTACATGGTGGACGTCTGAAAGGTGGCGTGATCCGATAGACTCGACCGTTCTGGGATTCGGCTACTCCCTGCAGGTCATGTTCGACCGCGAGGTGGGGAGGCACTCCTTCACGCTGAGGTGCACCCCCAGGGACACGCTCCGCCAGAGGGTGGTCCGGACGATGACGTGCGTCACCCCGCAGACCCGGCTGTCCATGTCCAGGGACAGCTTCGGCAACATCCTCACGGAGGGCACCGTCCCCCAGGGGCACCTTGAGTTCTCGGTCTCGGTCACGGGGTCGGTGGAGGTCCTGCCCGGTGACGGTCGGGCCCCGGTGCGGGAGGAGGCCTCCCTGCCGAACGACCAGATGCTGTACAGGCACCAGTCCCGCAAGACGGTTCCGGGGCAGGCGGTGCTCGGGCTCGCCGACTCGGCCCCGGACGGCAGTCCCCTGGAGGTGGCGGAGGCGGTAA
This sequence comes from Methanomassiliicoccaceae archaeon UBA71, assembly GCA_002504405.1. Taxonomy (GTDB): domain Archaea; phylum Thermoplasmatota; class Thermoplasmata; order Methanomassiliicoccales; family Methanomethylophilaceae; genus Methanoprimaticola. The sequence continues at coordinate 59,514 of DARO01000011.1, read as the reverse complement.
TGCACTTGGTTCACTCATCGGTCGAGTACCGCAGGGGGATCACCGACGCGTCGACCACGGCCGAGCAGGCCATGGAGGGCGGGGCCGGGGTGTGCCAGGACATGGCGCACATCATGATATCGGCGCTCCGGTCGAGGGGCGTCCCGGCCAGGTACGTGGTCGGGCTGACCGAGGGGCAGGGCGAGAGCCATGCCTGGGTCGAGGTCCTGGCCGACGGGTCGTGGTACGGCCTGGACCCGACGGCTGACAGGTTCGTCGGCTGCGGCCACATCAAGATATCTCACGGCAGGGACTACGACGACTGCCGCATCAACCGGGGGGTGTTCTACGGGGGGAGTGTCTCCGCCCAGCAGGCATCCGCCGTGGTCACCGCCTCAGAGCGGTTCCCGAGGGTATTCCCATGATAGAGAACGTAGTGTCCGTCAGCCTCCCCGTGGACGAGGAGCTGAGGATCGTCAAGAACAGGATAGAGCCGGAGGTCCTCCCCGAGGACCCCAAGAGGATATGCATCGTGACCGGGACCCACGGCGACGAGCTGGAGGGGCAGCTGGTGTGCTTCGAATTGGTCAGGTACATCAAGGCCAACATGGGGCATCTCAGGGGCATAGTCGACATCTACCCGGCCCTCAATCCGCTGGGCATCGACTCCATAACCAGGGGGGTCCCGGGGTTCGACCTGGACATGAACCGCACGTTCCCCGGCAAGAGGGACGGCTCCATGTACGACTACGTCGCCGCCAAGGTTTTCGACGACATAGCGGGTGCCGACGTGTGCGTGGACATCCACGCCAGCAACATCTTCCTCAGGGAGATCCCCCAGGTTCGCATCAACGAGATCTCGGCGAAGGAGCTCGTCCCGCTGGCCATGAGGATGAACGTCGACTTCGTGTGGGTGCACTCGGCCGCGACGGTGCTGGAGTCCACGCTGGCATACTCCCTCAACGCCGTCGGCACCAAGACCCTGGTGGCGGAGATGGGCGTCGGCATGAGGCTCACCAAGGAATACGGCGACCAGCTGTCCAGGGGGATAGTGTCGCTCATGGCCGCGGTGGGCATCTGGGACGGCCCCGTCCCGGAGGTCAGGACCCCCATAGTCTCCTCCGACGGTAAGGTGGAGTTCATCAACGCCGCCAGGAGCGGCATATTCGTGTCCCGCATCGAGCACTGGATAGACGTGAGGGAGGGGGACCACCTGGGGGACATAGTGAACCCGCTCACGGGGGAGATCCTGGTCAGGATAGAGTCCCCGTGCAACGGGGTGGTGTTCACCCTCAGGGAGTACCCGGTTGTGGACGAGGGCTCCCTGATCGCCAGGATACTCAGGATGTGATCGCATGGAGAAGTACACCGTTTACGAGATGGAATCGCTGTACAGGGACTCGTTCCGCGTCATGGGGTACAGGTTCGGTTCCGGCGAGAAGAGCATGTGCGTGGTGGGGGCGATGAGGGGGAACGAGATCCAGCAGATGTACGCCTGCTCCCTCCTGATCAACAGGCTGAAGGGCATCGAGGCCAAGGGGCTGATAAACGAGGGGGAGTCCATAACGGTGATCCCCTGCGCCAACCCGTTCTCCATGAACATCAGCAAGAGGTTCTGGCCTACCGACAGCTCGGACATCAACAGGATGTTCCCCGGATACTCCCTCGGGGAGACCACGCAGAGGATAGCCGACGGCCTCTTCAAGGAGCTGATGGGGTTCAGGTACGGGGTGCAGTTCGCCAGCTACCACATACCCGGCAAGTTCGCCCCCCACGTCAGGATGATGAGGACCGGGTTCGAGCCCGTGGAGGAGGCGAAGCTGTTCAACCTCCCGTACATAGTGCTCGTGGACCCCATGCCGATCGACTCCGGGACGCTGAACTACAACTGGCAGGTCTGGGAGACCAAGGCGTTCTCCCTGTACACCGAGAACACTGCCAGGACCGACAGGCGCAGCGCGCTCAAGGTCGTCGACAGCATCACCAGGTTCCTGGACAAGGTCGGGGTCATACGCTACGCGGGAAAGGCGGGATACGTACCCGATGTGATCGACGAGGGCCACCTGGTGAGCGTCCAGTCCAACTCCGCCGGGATCTTCGAGCCCGCCGTCGAGGTTAAGATGACCGTCTCCGAGGGCGAGCTCCTTGGAAGGATCAGGGACCCTTACGAGGGCTCCGTCAGGGAGGAGATCAGGGCGGGGTGCGACGGCGTCGTGTTCTTCAGGCACGCCGACCCGCTGATATACGCGGACACGGTGGTCTTCAGGCTGATACCGTTCGGGGAGTTCAGGGTCCCGTCCCCCGAGCCGCCAGCTGAGTGAGCCGTAGGGGTCAGCGGCGGCCTTTGCCGCCCTTCCCGCCCGAGGGCCTTCCGGATCCCCTGGGGCGTCTCGACTCGTAGCCGTCGTCCACGAAGATGGACTCGAACGTGGCGGAGTCCCCTCTCTCCTCGAACCTCTGGCGGACGTACTCCTTGGTCTCATCGTCCGCGCAGACCTTCCTAAGCCATTTCACGGCGGGGAGGGTCGGGTCGTCGCCCATGGCGAAGTAGAGCCGGGCCGCATCCATGTCGGCGCCGATATCGTGCAGGGCGTAAACGAGCTGCTTGCATCCGCGCCCCTCGTCCTTCGAGATGCCAACGAGCGCGTCCCTGCATTCCTGGCAGCCGTTGATGCAGCCCCTCTTGAGCCATTCGATCTCCCTCGTGCCGCCCATCAGCCTGCCGACCTCGAGGATCCTGTCGGGGTCGCCGGCGCAGTACCTCTCCAGGTAGGCGGCGTCCTCCCCGTCGTAGCAGCGGACGAGCGACTCCGCTTCGCCCCTCTCCAGGTAGACGGATGCCATTGCGGCCTTGACGTCCCTGCGGTTCTGAACCGGGCGGAGCTCGTCCATCGCCTCCTCGGAGCCCGCGCGGAACGCATCCACCATGGGCTTGATCCACTCCTCCTCGTTGGACTGCAGCCTCTTTGCCCTCAGGAACTTCCCGAACGCCGTGTCCTGTATGCCCAGCTCGGATGACATCGACACGATGGTGCCCTGGTGCTCGCTCATGGCGGCTCTGAGGTACTCTGTCCTGGAGTCGTCATCCTGGAGGTCCAGGTACCCTCTCAGCAGCCTCGCCTCGGGGAACTCTTCGGACAGGGCGTCCATTCTCCTGACGGAGTCCTGGTCGCCCCTCATGGCCTTGGTGAACGTCCCGCGGATGGACTGCCTGCGCTTGCCGCGCTCCTCGATCGCCCTGAGGTGCGCCTTAGCCTTCCTGGAGTCCTTCTTCCTGACCAGGAGCTTCAGCCCCCCGACGACCATCTCCTCGTTGCCTTCGACGCAGGATGCGAAGAGGTCTATCGCCGGGTCGTCGCCCTCGATCTCCTCGAGGCGGATCAGGCAGTAGGTCGCCATGGGCATCCCCGCTGCCGAACACTCCCTGATGAAGGTCCTGTCGTAGGCATCGTCCAGGGTGGAGCAGAGGTAGTCGAATACGACCATGGCCTCGTCGGGGCAGGATTTGGCCGCGCGTCCCCTCGCGCTGCGGAACTCCTTGCTGCCCATGTTGCGCAGCATGCGGAGTGCGTTGTTTTCGCATCCTCCGCTGAGCATGACCGCCCCGTTCAGGTACAGGACCATCGCGAGGTCGCTCCTTCCGTTGGTCTCGCAGTCTATCCCCTTGAAAAGCACCTTCTGCGGGGTGGACGGTATCGTGAGCTTCTGCTCCTCGACGGGCTTCACGGGCTTCTCTTCGGCGGCCTTCGGTCCGCGGGGCCTCTCCCTGTGGGCGCCCTCCTTCCTCTGGCGCCCGTCCCTGCGGTCCCCGTATCTGCCTGATCTGCCCCTCCTATCCTGGCGGCCGTTGCCATTGCCGGAGCGCCCGTCCCTGCGGCGCCCGTCCCCTTCGCGGGGGCGGCGAGGCCTCTCTCCGTCCTTGCGCTCATCCCCGCGTGGTTTACGGTATCCCCCGTCGTCATCCCTGCGTCCCTTGCGGCGGTCGGGCCCTCCGTCCCTGCGGTCCTTCGGATAGGGCTTTCTGCGGGGCCTGTCGCCCCTGCTGTTCTCGCTGCCGGTGCCTCTGCTCTGACGGTCGTCGGTCATGGGGATCCGGCAGTCCACTCCCTAACTTGCTTATTAAGTCTATGGGGCCAGGCGCCCGTCCGGGAACGTGAGCCGTTATGACGGGGAGCGTCGGAGAAGGGTATAATGGGGAGGGGCCATGCCCCTCCCCGGTTTCAGAGCATCTTGGACAGGAAGTCCTTGAGGCGCTCGTTCTGCGGGTTCCCGAAGATCTCCTCCGGGGTGTTCTCCTCGGCCACGACCCCCTCGTTGAAGAAGAGGACCCTGTCGGAGATCTCCCTGGCGAAACCCATCTCGTGGGTGACCACGATCATGGTCATCCCGGAGTCTGCCAGGTCCTTGATCAGGTTGAGGACCTCGCCGACCATCTCGGGGTCGAGGGCGGAGGTCGGCTCGTCGAAGAGCATGACGTCCGGGTTCATCGCGAGCGCCCTGACTATCGCGACGCGCTGCTGCTGCCCGCCGGAGATCCTCGAGGGGTACTGGTCCGCCTTGTCGAGTAGGCCGATCCTGCTGAGGAGCTCCTCCGCCTTGGCGGAGGCCTCCGCCTCGGTGAGGATGCCGAGCTTCACCGGCGCCAGCATGATGTTCTCCTTCACCGTCTTGTGCGGGAAGAGGTTGAAGCTCTGGAACACCATCCCGATCCTCCTGCGGACCAGGTCGATGTCCACGTCGGGGTCCGTTATGTCTATGCCCTCGAACACGACGCTGCCGGCCGTGGGCCTCTCGAGGAGGTTGAGGGAGCGCAGGAAGGTGGACTTCCCGCACCCCGAGGGGCCGATGATCGATATGACCTCCCCCTTGTGCACTTTCAGGCTTATGTCCTTCAGCACCTCGTGGTCTCCGAAGGACTTACTGAGGTTATTGACCTCTATCAGCAAATCTCCGTCAGTAGGCATTGTTCAACCTCTTCTCCAGTCTCCCGACCAGGTATGTCAGTATCAGCACGATGGCCAGGTAGATGGCACCGGCCACTATCATGGGCAGCAGGGCGTCGTAGGTCTGCCCCCTGATGATGTCCGCCCCTCTGGTGAGGTCCATGATCCCGATGTATCCTGCGACGGACGTCTCCTTGAGCAGGGATATCCCCTCGTTACCGAGAGACGGCAGGATGTTCCTGACGGCCTGCGGCAGTATCACCGAGGTCATGGCCATCCTGTCGGTCATGCCCAGGCTGCGGCACGCCTCCATCTGTCCCTTGGGGACGGCGTTGATCCCTCCGCGCACCGCCTCCGCCACGTAGGCGCCCGAATTCAATCCGAACGCCACCGAGGCTATCAGGACCGAGTTCAGGTCGGATGTGGCGAATATCACATAGTATATGATCAGCAGCTGAACCATCACGGGGGTCCCGCGGATCACGGTGGTGTAGACCTTGCATACCGCGTTCAGTATCCTCAGCTTCCCGGTCTGGTCGTGCGTGCTCCTGACCATCGCGACGACCGCACCCAGGCTCATCCCTATGGCCAGCGCGACGGCCGCTATGATCAGGGTGTTCTTCAGACCCTCGAATATGTAGTTGTAGCGGTCGTTCTTGATGAAGTCGTTGTAAATCCTGTCCCAGAGGTCGGCCCAGAAGCCGCCTCCCGAGTCCTGGTCGTCCTCGGCCACCTGGGAGCTGAAGTAGGACGGGACCTCCTTGTACTCGTTGTCCGCGTAGTACTTCACGATCCTGTCGATGGTCCCGTTGCCCTGGAGCTTGGCGAGGGACGCGTTGATCATGTCGCAGAGCTCCTGGTTCCCCTTGGCGAAGATGAATCCGTAGTACTCTGTCTCCGCGTCGGTGAGGATGTCCATGACCTTCAGGCCGGGGTTCATGGCCACCTGGGACTGGGCGACCGTGTTGTCCACGATCTCGCAGTCGACCTTCCCGGTCATGACGTCCATCACGGCCTCGGTGTACATCTTCTGGTACGAGACGTTGGTGGTGCTGGTAACCGTCTCCGCGTACGCGGCGCCGCTAGTGCCGGTCTGGACGGCGATCCTCTTGCCCCTCACGTCGTCCAGGCTCTGGATGCTGGACCCCTCCTTGACTACGACCACCTGCTTGATGGAGTAGTACGGGTCCGAGAACAGGACCTGCTTCGCCCTGTCCTCGTCTATCGTGAACCCCGAAGCGCCCATGTCGCTCTTGCCCTGCGACACGGACAGGACGATGGAGTCGAAGTTGTTGTTCTTGATGACCAGCCTGTAGTTGATGTCGTTGGCGATCGCGGCCATGATGTCCATGTCTATGCCCGCGTACTCGCTGCCGTACATGTACTCGAACGGCGGGAAGTCGGGGCTGGTCTCCACGACGAGCGTCCCCTTGTAGTCGTAGAACGAGGGGGTGTCCGGGGAGAACCCGTTGCTCTCGTAGTGGTCCCATATCTGGTCGTAGATGCCGTTGTCCATTATCCTCTGGAGGGAGGCGTTGAACTTCTCCAGCAGCTCCGTGTTGCTCTTGGAGAAGATGAACCCGTACTCCTCAACGGGCGAGTCCGTCAGGATGTCCAGGACCTGCAGCTCGGGATGCGCGGCCACCTGGGCGATGGCGACCGTGCTGTCGACCACCTCGCAGTCCGCCTTGCCGGTCGTTATGTCCAGGAGCACGTCAGAGTAGGTCTTCTGGAACACTACGTTCTTGGTCACTGTCTCGGCGTAGTCCGCGCCGGTGGTTCCGGTCTGGACCGAGATCCTCTTGCCGTAGACGTCCTCCAGGGTCTCGATGTCCGTGTCGATCGGAGCGACGACCACCTGCTTGATCTCCGCATAAGGTATTGAGAAATTGACCGATTTTGCTCTGTCCTCGTCTATGGTGAACCCGGAGGCACCTATGTCCGCCTTGCCCTGGGGCACCGACATAAGGATGGAGTCGAACGTGTTCGTCCTGAACTCCACCTCGTAGCCCATGTCGTTGCACACGGCACGGACGATGTCCATGTCGATGCCGACGTACTTGTTCCCGATGAGATAATCGAAGGGAGCGAAATCGGGACTAGTCTCTACTACGAGCACATCCCTGTCGTTCCCGGCCATCATCTGGTACGATGCGCCGGCAACGCATATCACCGCGACGATCGCAATCGCCGCGATCAATTTTTCCTTTCCATCGTATCAACCAAACAATTGGTAAAGGATTGCGCCGATGTGCATATAATAAGATTCCGACACAATGTATGTTTCCAGAATCGTATGTACAATTCGGTACTTTATGTCGCATTTCGGAATCCCCATCACGGGATGAGGGGGGCGCCTGCGCATGTTCCGATGATCGCATCTCGACGCTTGATGGCGTCGTCGAAAGGGATCTCGCGGTCGCGGCCATCTCATGGCCGTAACACGGATGGGATGAATTACGTATATGACTCGGCCGCCCCTTCAGGGGATGCCGCCAAGTTATATCGATTTCGATCATGCGAAGGAGTTCCCGAGGAGAGGGCTCTGGGTCCCCATATGGGAGAGTCAGGTTGATCTCGTCCAATGCGTTGGTCTTCAGAGAGCCTCGTTCAGTTTCTTGCTGCTGCAGTTTCCTCATATCCTCCTGGACTATAGTGTCCGGAGAGAGACCTGGCGTGACGCGCTTACTTGACGGGCGCGCGCCGAGAGAATATCTGTAAGAAAAGGCGCCGACTGGTCCGATATGCGCTCGCAGCGTACCCCAGAAGGGCACGAGGCACGGGGGAACGAAAATGGGAATGTAAAATTTGAAGTCCAACTTCAGAATTTACATATACTCCGACCCCATCATCCTATCGATGATACCGAGGACGATTCTGGACTCCATCGAGGAGAGCATCAGGTTCAAGCCCGTCACCCTTGTGACCGGTGCCCGTCAGGTAGGGAAGACGACCCTCTGCAATCATATCGCCGAGAAGCACGGCTTCGGTTACGTCTCCCTGGCCGATGGCAGCGAGAGAGCCATCGCTATCCAGGATCCGGAGATGTTCCTCCGCCTCCATCCTGCTCCCGTCATCATCGACGAGGTCCAGCACGCCCCCGGCCTATTCGACATCATAGAGGGCATCGTGGACGCCAAGAAACTGGAGGTCGGGAACAACGCCGGCATGTACGTCCTGACGGGCAGTCAGGTGTACAAACTGATGGAAGGCGTCACGCAGTCCATGGCCGGAAGGGTCGGCATCATAGAGATGTCCCCGCTCAGCATGAGCGAGGTCCTCGGCCGCGAGGAGAAGCCGTTCGTGGTCGACTTCGAGAAGAACATCCGCAGGGCCATGGAGCATGTGTTCTCCGTGGATGATGTATATGGGATGATAGTCCGCGGCATGTACCCCGAGCTCTACGACCAGCCGGAGATGAGGACGTCCAAGTTCTACTCCGACTACGTGGACACCTACATCGAGCGCGATGTCTCGGAGATCATCACCCTGAAGGACAAGCTGAAGTTCAGGCAGTTCATGGAGTACCTCGCATCGATAACGGGTCAGGAGCTTGTGTACGACAGCATCTCCAAAGCCATCGGTGTCAGCATCCACACGATCCAGTCCTGGCTGGGAGTGCTTGTTGCGGGTGGAATCGTCCGCCTGCTGCAGCCTTACTTCGAGAGATCCAACGTAAAACGCATAGTCAAACGTCCCAAGATCTACTTCTGCGACACAGGTCTTGCCTGCTACCTGGCCAAGGTCTTCGATGCGGAGACGCTCCGTGTAGGGTATCTGGGGGGCCACATGGTGGAGACGTTCATCATCAACGAGATCATGAAGACATACACCAATAACACCGAGGAGGCCGGGTTCTACTACTACCGCGACGCGGATAAGAACGAGATCGATTTCCTCATCCTCAGGAACGCCATGCTCTCGCTGATCGAGTGCAAGGCGGGGATGACCTACGACTCCACGGACGTCAAGGCCTTCTCCAGACTGGACAAGTCCGATTACGAGGTCGGGCCGTCATGTCTCATCTGCCTAACAGACAAGGCGTATCCGCTCAAGCCCGGAGTCTATGCCCTTCCCATATCTTCCATATGAGCGAGTACCATCTGTCATTTCGTCCTGACGGGCCGGAATCAGGGGTTGTCGTCGGGTGAATGCCGGTTAATCTCGGCATTTGTTGAACCAGGGGTGCGATGTGGTGCAATGACGATAATCGTAGGATGACAACGAAAACCGAGAGCTACCTGCTTCAAAGTATATGAGTTGGCGCTATCGGATGCGATGCGCTATCCCGATGTCTGGGTAAAAGTTATGGCGCGGAGAGGGAGATTTGAACTCCCGAGGAGATTCTCCACCGGTTTTCAAGACCGGCGCCGTGGGCCGGACTGGGCTACCTCCGCGTGACCGGACGATTATCGGGCTTGTAGATAAGCGTTGAGGTCATGTGGTCGCAAGGGACGCTCCCGTTCCTTCAGAAGGCGGCCACAGCCTGTCGATGAGGTTGGACATCACCGCGAACCACGCAGCCTCCATGACCAGGGAGACCACGCAGGGCAGGACCGCATCGGGCATCGTCGCGCCGAGCAGCGCCATCGTCATGGAGATTGACATGCCCGAATTCTTCCATACGCTCATGACGAGGTACACAATGCCGGAGTCGCGCGGGACGCCGGACCTCTTCAGCAGGAAGACCAGGATTATGCTGAAGGCGAATATCCTAAGGCTGCACGCGACGATGATCCAGAGTATGGTTTCCGGCTCCCCGAATATGTAGTCCCTTCTGGAGCCCAGGCTGATGAAGACCATCAGGAGCATCATGAGGTTTATGAAAACGACCTTCGGCCCCCTCTTCAGGTGGAGCCTCTTGAGGGGAACGGTGAGGATGAACGGGACAGCGATGAACATCAGGATGTACCTGAGGATCTCCAGCGGGTTGACCGCATCGCCTATCAGTAGGTGGGTGATCAGGGGAGTGAGCCCTATGGCCACCATGTAGACGACGGTGAGGCCCAGGACGGACAGCTTCGTGTCCCCCTTCATGAACAGGGACGCGGTCACGACGGACACCGCGCATGGAACCGACGAGAGCATGACCCAGCCGTACCACAGCTGCGTGTTATCGATGAAGAACAGCCCCGTGATCAGGGTCAGTCCGGTGTTCACCAGAAAGCAGCTGAGGACGCACATGAGGATCTGGCTGTCGTAGTCCTTCAGGTCCCGCCTGCAGAACGATATGCCGTCGAGGGACACGGTCATCTGGGCGATGAGCACGAGCATCAGGATCGTGGCGGCATCGGGGTTGTCGAACCCGATGGCGAGCGCGAGGACTATCCCGAGGATCACCCAGACCTTCACGTCCGAGAGGACGTTCATCAACGGCATGAAGCTTCGATTTCCGGAACATATTTGATTCTTTCCGGTCGCACTGCGGATTCCGAGAAGAATCTGACGGCATCCGCAACCGGGTCGTCGGAAGGCGAAGCCTCGATGGTCCTGGCGAACCTGGCGGTGCGGCTGTCCAGGATGACCGCCATCCCCCTGTCAGTCTCGGTCCTTATCAGCCTGCCGATCGCCTGGTTGATCTTCCTCGCCGCGGGGACCGCGTTGGCGTAGTCCCATCCCCTGTCCTTGCCGTAGCGGGACTCGAAAAGGGAGGTCAGGGCGTTGAGCTCCGGCGAAGGCGGCGGGAACGGGATCCCCACGATGACGGCCATGCACAGCTCGTCGCCCGGGTAGTCTATCCCCTCGGCCATGGACCCTCCCATGACCGCGAAGAACACACCTCCCCTCCCCGCCTTGAACCTGGTCAGCATGTCGGACGTCCTGCGCTGGTTGCCGGACTCCTCCCAGTACCTGGGCCTGTCGATGTGCGATTCGAGGTAGGGGCGCATCGTGCGCATCATCCCGTACGAGGTGAAGAACACCATGATGTTCCTGTCCACGGCGTCGCACAGGTCGCAGATCCTGCGCTCTATGCGATTCTGCATCGAGGGGTCCGACCTCATCGTGGTGTACTTGGTGGTGACCGTCCTGTCGTATACGACGAGCCTGTTCTCCCGGGGGAACGGTGACGGGTACCTGCGCAGCCTCGCGTTGTCCCTGAGGCCGAGGACCCTGGCGTACTGGTCGAGCGGCGCGAGGGTCCCGGACATGTGGATGGCCGACGGGACGCTGTTGAGGAAGGACGTGATCTCCCACGGGTCGATGCACGAGGCCCTGAGGAACTCCCCTCCCTCCCCGGCGTTGACCGTCCTCACGAACCTCTCGGAGGACGATGAGCACCACAGCCCCAGCCGCACGGCCAGGGTCTCGACGTCGGACACCCTGGCGTCTCCGGAGTCGATGAGCTTCTCGGTCCTCGCCCTCCCCAGGTCCTCCATGGCGGAGACGGCGGACTCCAGGTCGGTGCGGGACATGCCGAACCTCCTCATCAGGGACTGCTCCACGACGTCGTCCTCCAGTACCTTCTCCTTCTCGTTCAGCCCCAGGCGGTCCACCGCCGCCGCCCTCATAGCCTGCTTGAACGCCCTGATGAAAGGCTCCAGCCTGACATCCATCCAGACCGTGGGGTCGCGGTAGGTGGAGCACTCGTCGATGGCGGCGTCCACGAGGGAGTTGTCTATGGTGAACCCCTCCACGTCCCTCGCCGCATCGGGGAAGTTGTGGGCCCCGTCGATGATTATGGTGATGCCGGACGGATCGTCAGCCCTGTCCATGTTGGCCATGAAGCTCTGCCTGATGGACGGGTCCGTCACCTGTATGTACGGGGCTACGACCACGTCCACCCTCTTCATAAGCATCTTCTTGGCCTCGTAGGGGCACGCACCTAGCTTCTCGCAGAACCTGTCCAGCTCGTCCGAGGACGGTAGCTCTTGGCGGCAGTAGGCCTCGATCCTGTCTATCTCCCCGGCGACGCGGTCGTAGTACCTGCATCCGCCCGCCCTTCCCGAGATGCTCTTCTGCTTCCTGTCGTCGCACATCATGGAGAGGACGTTCGCGGGGACGGACTCGAGGTCCCCTGTGGACCTGAACAGAGGGCAGGACTTCCCACGGCCGGTAATCGGCACGCCGGAGACGGGCTTGACCTTGGATATGGCCCTCAGCTCCCTCATGGCCGCGTCCGTCTGGGTTATGGTGCGGACAAGGTAGACGATCCTCTTGCCGAGGGGCTTGGAGTGGCCGAGGGCCGACGCCAGCGAGACGATGGTCTTGCCGGTCCCCGTCCCGGACTCCACGACGACGTGCCTGCCCTCGTCGAGGAACCTCCCGATCTCCGATATCATCTCCAGCTGCCCCTCGCGCGGCTTGTACGGCATGTAGGGGGCCCCGGAGTCCTGGACTATCTCGGCCCTCGCCACCCTCCTGGGGGCCTCGGACCCGAGGCACGACTGCGTGCTCGTAACCAGCGACTCGGCGGGCCTCCCGCACTGCCTGCAGCGCGTGCTGCCTGGCGGCATCAGGCTCTTGCATCCGGGGCAGAACTGACCTTGCATGCTTGGCGCTAACGTCGGATGGTATTTGAACCCCACAGGGGGGTGGGCGAAAGACCTCGCGCCATACCAAAGAATGATAACATCGGAGCCGGATACGGTGCCCGATGTGCGCTAAGGTTCTCATCCTCTCAGGATCGCCCAGGAAGAACGGAAACACGGAGCTGCTCTGCGGCAGGTTCGCCGACGGGGCCCGCGATGCGGGCAACGAGGTGGAGGTCGTCAGGGTCTGCGACCTCGATGTTGCCTACTGCACTGGGTGCGACGGGTGCGTGAAGACCGGCAAATGCGTCTTCAAGGACGACATGGAGGGCCTCAGGGCCAAGCTCCTGGCCGCGGACGCCATCGTGTTCTCGTCGCCGGTGTACTTCTACACGATCTCCGCCCAGATAAAGACGGTCATCGACAGGATGGTGCCGTTCTACGCCGATCTCAGGGACAAGGACGTCTACATAATCGTGGCCGCCGCCGACCCGGAGGAATCGATGCTGGAGCTCGCCGTTGAGGCGTTCAGGGGGCTGACCCGCGACTGCCTGGATGGGGCGGTGGAGAAGGGGGTCATAAAGGCCACCGGGGTCTGGGAGAAGGGGGCGGTCAACGGCACCCCGTTCATGGACCAGGCATACCAGATGGGCAGGTCGGTCTGATCGCCCGGTCACGGGGGCAATGGTCCTCACGAACGCCGCGAGGGCCTCGGAGCAGTCGGCCTTGGGGAGGATCGCCCCCGTGTACTTGCCCGTCATTATGTAGAATGCGTCGGGCCTCTCGATGACCGCGGGTATCTCCGAGTACAGCACCGTGTAGTACCCGTGCTCCGAGGAGACCTCCATGCGGTCCTCGTAGAAGCGGTAGGTGATCGTCCCTGCCAGCTGCTCCGTCTGGTACTGGGCCAGCTCCCCCTTCCTTAGGGCCCTGACGTTCATCCACGCCACCGCCGCCCCTAGCGCGACGAACATCGCGCAGAGGATCCAAAGGCCCCAGATGGCGCCCACGATCACCCCGATGGCGGCGTATATGCATGCGGTCGCCCCTATCCTAAGCGGTATCTTCCGCATCCTCTGCATGGTGCGGTTGTAGTCCTGGTACTCCGAGAACGTGAAAGCCGTGCTGACGGTGTGGAGGGGTTCCATGGTCATCCCGTGATCCTGTAGCCGCCGGAGTCCTCCTCGGCATCGTACCTGACGCCCCGCTCGTCCAGCACAGCACGTATCGTCCGCACATGGACGCCCAGCCCGACGTTCAGGAACTGGTTCTCTATGACGGTCTTGCCGTCGTACTCGACGGTCGGGTGGAACCCCAGGGGCATGTGCATGGTCCTGACCTGCATTGCGTAGAGCCTCCCCTCGGCGTCGAATATCGGCCCCCCTGACTGCCCGCGGAGGCCCGGCGAGGACGTCTCCACATACAGCATCTCGTACCGTCCGTCGGACGTCCTGCCGTTCATCACGTCGCGGGTGTGCATCCCCTCGTTCGGGAAGATGGCGCTCTTCAAGGGGATCTTGGGGATCCTGAACGTGTTGGTCTCCTCGTCGAAAGTCGAGGTTATGTTCATGAACGGGAAGCCCATCCTGCACACGCTGGTCCCAGGGCGGAGGGAGTCCGGGGACCTGAGGACCGGGTATTCGGACACCCAGGACGGGTCGAACGGCTCCAGCTTCCCGACCGCTATGTCCACCTGCATGTTCACGAACACGTTGGTTATCCTGACCCCGTCCCATCCCCACCAGAAGGAATGGTTTGTGATGTAGGCGGGGTCCGCCTTTATCCTCTTCGGGGGGCTGCCGGGGCGGGAGTCCCTGGAGTGGTTCAGCTCATTTATCTCCCTGATCTTGTTCTGATCGGACTGGAACTTGACGTAGGAGTTGTAGATGTGTCCGGCCGTCAGTATCCACCCCTCGCGGTTGAGGACGATGAAGGTCCCGCACTCGGTCGACACTGAGCCGTCCTGGCGGCGGGTGGAGATGACTACGGGCCTGGTGTACTCGGAGGCCCTCTGGCACGCATCTGCGAACATGCTCGAGGATATGGGGAGGCGTGTATTAATGGTTGGTTGCCAGCCCCTTCGGGCGTGCACAGGTCAGACTAATATATTACCGGGAAGATAGCCACGGCGGTTGACATGATATCCAAGGAGACCCAGTACAGGATATACGCCGGAACGCGCAAGGACGACTACACCGGATGGGAGAGGGTGGAGGTGCCCAACCCAGAGGCCGGGGAGGTCGACTTCTGGTCCCTCAACCTGGGAAACGGGTACTTCCTCGACAGGGTCACCAAGAGCGTCAAGGGTCTCCTGGGCGTCAAGCACATCAAGCTGAACACGATCCGCAGGGACCGCTCAGTGGAGGACCCGGACGGCGAGTACAAGGACGTGGACTTCAACATCCTGTTCGACGTCCAGATCATGGTCTCCAACGACGCGATCAAGTTCGATGGGAAGAACAACTCCTTCATACTCCTGTCAAGGGAGCCCGTCGACTGGGACGAGTTCTCGGAGGGCATCCCGAAGTTCGAGGACGAGAACCTGGAGCAGAACTGGTCCAGCTTCTACTCCTGATCTAAGGTGTAGCGTCCGTAGCAACGGGGGCCCCGCTTATATCCCGCCGATGCGAGCGGCGGCCATGGAGGGCGAAGGCATCGCGGAAGCGCTGGTCGAGTCGGCCAGGGCAGTATACGAGTACGTTCAGGACATGCAGTTCGCCACGGACCCCCCGCTGGGGGTCTCCTCCACAGAGGTGGTCTCATACGAGGTCGGCGACGGTTTCGCGGTCCTGAGGCTCGAGTCGGCGCTCCAGGACACGTCAGGCCTGATGCTCATGGTCGACGGCTCCCTCGTGGACGAGGAGGGCTCGGGGTTCACCAGGTACGACGAGATCTCCAGGACGATCGTCGCAAGGCCCGGCGAGGATGTCCTCGCGGTCATGCGCGAGTCCTCCCCCAGGGTCAGGGTGGTTTCCGATCTGAAGTTCCTAATATCCTCGGCGGGTGAGTTCTACAGGCGCTACGGCGACCTGCTGGCTATGCCCGAACCCCGCCCTGTGCCGTCGTCGCCCAGGTATCCAGAGGGTTCAGACCCGTCGCCCGAGCAGGAGGAGGCAGTGCGCACCGTTCTCCGCAGCGGTACATGCTACGTATGGGGGGCACCCGGGACAGGGAAGACCCAGTACGTCCTGGCAACGTGCATACGCGCCCTCTTCGACGCCGGCAGGAGGGTGGCGGTGTTCGCCCCAACCAACAACTCCGTCGAGCAGGTCCTGAGGGGGATACTGAGGGCCTTCGCCGATGACCCGTCGGTCACAGGCGGCATAGTCCGGGTGGGCGTCCCTTCCAGCACATTTCTGAGGGAGCACCCCGGCATGTGCGAGGACAGGCAGGCCCAGCGCAGGATGGAGGGGCTCTGCAGGTCGATCGACATGCTGGAGGAGGTCATGTACGAGAGGGCATGCGATGTTCTGGAGTGGGAGGTTCTAGACCTCAGGGCCCGCGCGTGCAGGCGTCCTCCGGACGGCGAGGGGCGCGTGATGCTGATCGACAACCCGGACCTGGCGGAGCCGTTCGCATCGCTCTCCGGACTGCTGTCGATGCGCCCCGCAACACGGGAACTGGCGTCATCCGCCGTACGCAGGGACTTCAGGGACGTGATGGGCGACGTCGTATCGGAGCTCTACTGCCGGGGGAGGCCCGCAGCCGACCTGGAGGAGTACTCGGGATGGTCCGATGCAGACCTGCTTTCGGAGATCATGGAGATGGACCGGGAGCGCAGGGAACTGTCAGCCACCACCGCGGGGAGGATAGGCAAGGCCCGCATAGTCGCTGCCACGCCGCAGCAGTTCATGTCGAGGTTCCGTCCGCGTGGAACCGCGGAGGACGGGCGCCTGGAGCTGGACGTCGACCACATATTCCTGGACGAGGCATGCTACTGCGGGCTGGTCAATGCCCTGTCGCTGTTCACGAACGGCGTGCCGGTAACCTTCCTGGGGGACCATATGCAGCTCCCTCCGGTCTCACAGCTGGACGACTCGATCCTTCGCGAGTCGGCATCAGGGGTAGGCAGGCTGAGGTACGGCTTCCTATGGAACATGTCGGCCCTGTACTGCGAGGGGGCCTTCGAACCCGGCGTCAGGTGGCTGGCAGAGGCGTTCTGTGTTGGTTCCCCGCCGATGCTCCGCAGGACAGCCAGGGCAGACCTCACGCAGTCTCATCGCTTCGGGCAGAATCTCGCCTCTGTCCTCGACAGGTTCGTCTACTGTAATGGAATGTCCGGGCGGCAGGACGGAGGGGACCTGGAGATCCTCTGCATCGATGCGGTCTGCCAGGACAGGGACGGACGCGGCAACCGGCCGGAGGCGGAGGCCGTCCGCCGTTTCCTCGACAGGGAGTGCCCCGACCCGAGTGGAATCGCGATTCTTTCCCCTTACACGGCACAGACGAGGATGCTCAGGTCGGCGGTCGGACGTGCCTACAGGGATTGCGTCTCGACGGTCCACGGATCGCAGGGGAGGGAGTGGGACACGGTCGTCCTCAGCGTGGCGGACAACGGGACGGAATCCAGGGAGGTGCCTTACAGGTTCACGAGCTCGTCCACCGAGATGGGGCTGAGGGTCGTGAACACGGCGGTGTCCAGGGCGCGCAGGCGCCTGATAATCGTCTGCGACAGAGAATTCTGGATGGACAGGGAGGGGGAGCTAATAGGTGGCATCCTCCGGGAGGTCCCCCCGGAGGATGTCGAAGTTTTCAATCGTCGATCTTCAGGGCGCGCATGATCTGCCTGAGGTCGTTCTTGAGGTCGGAGACGTCCCCCCTGAGGTCGGTGACCTGCTGTCTGATGGCGCGGTTGTCCTCCTCCAGGGCGCGCATCCTGCCGTCCATCTCGGGAGTGCACTCCTCTTCGGGCGCCTCAGGCTCCTTGGGGGCCTCGAGCATCGCCCTGGCCCTGAGGATGAGGACCTCGCGCCTGTTTTCGAGAACCGAGAGGGACATGGAAAGCTTGTCCCTGTCGTTGTCGTCCCCGTAGATGCCGGCCTTGGCGATGCGTGCGTTGACTTCCGCGATCTCCTTGTTGATGGACTCGATCTCCTCCTCGAGGTCCTCCACCGTGCCGGTGAAGGGCCCGATGTTCCCGGCGGGCTTCCCCGCATCGTCGTTGAAGGAGCGCCAGCCGAGGTAGACGCTGGCGTTCAGGTCCTGGGAGATGTCGGGGGCGTCCATTCCCGCCTCCATGTAGGAATCCAGGATCTCCTTCTTCCTCCTGAGGAGGTGGGAGAGGCTCTCCTGCATCTCGCTGATCTTCTTCTCCTTCTCGGCTGCACCGGCGGGGTCGTCGGGGATCTCCTGGGCCAGGGCCTCGATCTCGGAGCTAAGCCTTTTGGAGTCCCTCTCTATGAATCTGAGTTCGCGGTCGAATTTGCTCGTAGCCATGTTCAGTCCTTCTTCTTCTTTTTCTTCTTCTTAGGCTCCGAGTCCTCGCACATGGCCTTGAAGCTGTCGTAGAGATAGTCGTCGTAGAAGATGATCTCCCCGATGGCGGTGAGGGCGTAGGGGTCCTCCAGCATGAACTTGATCATCTTCTTGGAGTCCAGCGCCGCCTGACCTATGTCGTAGCACATCATGTCGATGATCTGGTCGCAGTACTCCGCGCGGATCTCGTCTGCTTCGAGCTCGTTCTCGAGGTCGTCCGCAGAGAGTCCGGAAATGTACTTGTCGTATTTTGCGGGGCATTCGACTATGGAGTCGTTCTCCAGGTCTATCCCCTCGAGTATGGAGTCGTCCTCGGTCATGTCGGCGAGCACCGTGAGGTAGGCGGTCACATCAGCTTCCAGATAGTCGATGAGCCCCTGGATTTCGGAGATGCTCTCCTCCTTCTTCATCCTCCTCTTCCTCTGCTCGAGCGAGGCGATCTCACCCCTCTTCCTCTCGATCGCCTTGCTGATGACTGCGATGGCATCGTCGATTGTGTAGTCGGATTCCATATCCATCGTGGATGGTACCGTTCAACGAATTAATAAGAGGTTGGATGCCAGCCCCTCCTTTCCGGGAGCGCACCGGCGGCGGCAGGCCCAGGCTGCTGGACCTGTTTATATAAGGCTCAGACAATTACCTCATGATACGATGGGTGACGATCCGTCAGTCTTCGAACTCACCGCGCGCTGCGACCGCGGTGACCCGGAGGCCATGTACATTCTCGGCAGGCGCCTGTACGAGGGCGACCGTATAGACAAGGACATGGAGACGGCAGTCTTTCTCATCCGCCGCTCGGCGGAGCTCGGAAACGCCGCCGCGCAGTACACCTACGGATACTTCTGCTGCTACGGGATCGGCATACAGACCGACAAGATAGCGGCGATCCACTGGTACAGGAAGGCGGCGGACCAGGGCTACACCGAGGCCCAGTACGGGCTCGGATACATGTGCGACATGGGGGAGGGCATAAAGGTCAACAAGATGGAGGCCGCCAAGTGGTACCACCTAGCGGCCGACAAGGGCCATGCCGGCGCACAGTGCAACCTCGGCAACCTGTACTTCAACGGATGGGGGGTGAGGAAGGACAAGGGCATGGCGCTAGGGCTGTTCACGAAGTCGGCCGAGCAGGGCAACATGGATGCTCTGTTCAACCTCGGCAGGATGTACGAGTCCGGGGACGGCGTCGCCAAGGACGTCTCCAAGGCTCTCGAGTGCTACACCGCCGGTGCCACTCACGGGGATGCGCAGGCCCTCTACTCCCTGGGGATCCGTTACTACATGGGTGATGGCGTCCGCAAGGACGAGGCGCTGGCCGCCAAGATGTTCACCGCATCTGCCGAGCACGGCAACACGGAAGCGCAGTTCATCCTCGGCGAGATGTACCGCGAGGGGATCGGTGTCGACCTGGATCCGTTCAAGGCCGTCAAGTACTACAGAATGGCCGCCAACAACTGGAACGGGTGCGCCATAGGGCGCCTAGGGGTGATGTACCTGGAAGGCGAGGGCGTGCCCAAGGACGAGCAGAAGGGGATCGGTCTCCTGAAGCTGGCCGCCGAGGTGGGGCACCGCGAGTCGGCGGAGATCCTCGGCAGGCTCCCTCAGAACTTGGTGTCGTGAGGGATCAGCTGCAGGGGCTTGCCGCAGAACGGGCAGCTGGTGAACACCGCGTCCATCCCGTCGGCGTCCTCCCCCAGCAGCGCCGGGCCCTGGGCGGTCTCCGTGAAAACGATGTCCTGCTCCAGGAGGGCGTCGAGCATCCTCTTGCAGCAGGCCGCCTCCACATCCACGTCGGAAATCTGCAGCTTGAGCAAGGGGCGTGCGCGTAGCTTCCTGTTGCGCTCCTCGGTGAGTATGGAGTCCACCCTCTCGGCGTCCACGTCCGCGCCGGGGAATCCCATGGACGCGGCATACGCGAGCATCCTGACGCTCCTCTGGAGGTCCTTCTGGACGCCCGTCCCCTGCTCGTACATGAGCCCCAGGTGGTAGAGCGCCCCCGGGTCCAGGTCGTCGGCGGCATCGCTGAGCAGCTGTACGGCGCGGTCCACGTCCTTCTCGGTCCCCTCTCCGGATGCGAGCATGATCCCGAGCTCCCTCTTGGCCGGGACGACGTTCTGCGCAGCCGCCCTCGAGAGCCAGTCGAATGCCCTGGCGGCGTCCTTCGGGGCGTCGTTCCCGTATAGGTAGATGAGGCCGAGCTGGTACTGTGCGTCTGGGTCGCCGCCTTCCGCGGCCTTGAGGAGAGCTTCTGAGGAAACCATTTGAATCGTCCGTGAATCGAGCACCGGGTTAATGTGCTCTTCGATTCAGCCCAGTATGGCCCCCAAGCTGCCGAGGTAGTCGGGGATGTCCTCGAGGCCGTTGTCCTCCGCCAGCTTGATCCACTTGGCGGCCTCCTCCGGGTCCTTCTCGACGCCCCTGCCGCTCCTGTAGCATCTCCCGACGATGAGCATCGAGGTGGGAACCCCCTCCATCGCGGCCTTCAGGAACCACTCGAAGGCCCCTTCCAGGTCCGGAGGGTCCGATTCCGAGAGGATCACGCCTATCCGCTCCATCGCGAAGGCGTCCCCCTGCCCGGCGGCCATGGAGTACCACTCCATCGCGGCGTCCATGTCGGCCGTGGTGCCGGCGCCGAACTCGCAGCACACCCCCGCCCGGAACATGGCGTTGACATCGCCGCCCTTGGCGGCCGTCCTGTAGAGCCTGTAGGCCTTCTCCTCGTCCTTCCCGACGCCGAGGCCCTCCTCGTACATCTGACCCAGGCAGGTCCTGGCCTCGTGGTTCCCGCGGTTGGCTG
Source organism: Methanomassiliicoccaceae archaeon UBA71 (assembly GCA_002504405.1). Classification (GTDB taxonomy): domain Archaea; phylum Thermoplasmatota; class Thermoplasmata; order Methanomassiliicoccales; family Methanomethylophilaceae; genus Methanoprimaticola. The sequence continues at coordinate 38,851 of DARO01000011.1, read as the reverse complement.
CGAGCCTGAAGTACGACGCGGCGCGGGCGTAGTCCACATCCACGCTCACCCCGTCCCTGTACGCGATGCCCGCGAAGAGCTGCGCGTCGGGGATCCCGTCCTCCGCCGCCTCGATGGCGTAGCCCGCGGCCCTCTCGGGGGTGAGGCCATCGTACTCCCCGTGCATGTACAGCCTGACCATGAGGGTCATGGCCTCTGTCTGCCCGGCGTCGACCGCCCTCTCCAGGAGCTCGTACCCGCGCCCCTCGTCCTGATCCACGTCCCAGCCGAACAGGTATGCCATGGCCAGGGCGTAGAGGCCGTCCGGGTCCCCCGAGGCGGCCAGGTCACGGACCTCCTCGATGCTCAGCTCCCTCTCCCCGTCCCTTCCGTGGAAGACGAACCCCCTCTCGTCTGTCATGGCCCCTTGATGCAGGTGCACGTTATAAACATCGTCCGAGGCCCGACAGGGTCCTCTCTATGTCACGCCAGCCCGGGAACGACCTCTCCCACGCGCGGAACACAGGGTCGTGCCCCCTGGCCCCCATCCTCCCCTGGCGCAGGTGCAGGCACTCGTGGTAGACCACGTAGTCCCTCACGCAATCGGCCAGGTCAGGGGAGTCCAGCCTCGCCGACACCCCGACCACGCGGAACATTGTGCTGCAGAAGCCGACCCTGCGGACGCTGTCCCTGAGGGTCCAGGAGATGTAGGCGTTGTCCACGTCCGCCTCCACCAGCAGCCCGGAGTCCAGCAGGCGCTGGACCGAATCGCACAGGTCGTAGTTGTCGCCGGCGGAGGTCATCGCGAGGTTCCTGGACCGGGACAGGTACACCGGGCGCTTCCCCGTGATGTACCCGTCGGACATCAGGTACCTCCTCACATCCGCGGGGAAGCCCTCCTGTGAGCCCCGTGACTTCCGGCAGACGAAGGCGGCGAACTCGCGGAGCACGTCGTCCGGCGCCGTGTCCAGGTAGTCAGGGATCGTGATGTGTATCGAGTCCCCGCTCCTCCTCCACTGGTAGGTGAACTCCTTGCGGCTGTTCCATTCCGCCGTGACGGACCCGTACATCGGGCGGCACGAGCCGGCGACGATCGGCCCCAGGTCATCCCTTGCGGCCACCGGTGACCGCCTCCTTCTGCCTCTGGCGCCTCTGGACCGACCTCTCCACGCGGACGTCGCGGAGGCGCATGTCCTTCGCGGTGCGGTACATGGCGGTGGAGTACGTTGACGGGGTCGGCGTGAAGACCTGGACCTGCTCCGGCACCGTGCGGAGCTCCTCCCTGCAGTACCTGGAGAGCTCCCTCATGTCGTCCTCCGTGCATCCCGGGTGGGCGGCCATGAAGTAGTACGTCAGGTACAGGTCCTTGCCGCATCTCCCGACGGACTCCTGGAACATCCCCCTGAACCTCTCCAGGACCTCGCGGTCCGGCTTCCCCATGTACCTCAGGACGTGCGGGCAGACGTGCTCGGGCGCGACCTTCATCTGCCCCGAGACGTGTTCGCGCACCAGGCAGTCGAGGTACCTGGCGCCGTTCGCACGGTCGGCCACAACCATGTCGTACCTGACCCCTGAGCTCACGAAGACCCTCCTCACCCCCGGGACCCTCGATATGCGCTCCAGGAGGGCGATCTGCCTGCCATGGTCGATGGGCAGCCTGGGGCACGGGCTCCTGCCGAGGCATCCCCTGTCCCTGCACCTGCCCTTGGCCTGCTTGACGGCGCACTCTATCCCGTACATGTTGGCGGTGGGCCCGCCCACGTCCCTGATGATGCCGTTGAACCCCGGGCGAGATGCGAAGCGGCCGGCCTCCCGGAGGATCGACTCCTCCGACCTGGAGACGACGGTCGTCCCCTGGTGCACGGCGATGGCGCAGAAGGAGCAGTCCCCGTAGCATCCGCGGTGGGTGGTTATCGAGTTCGACACGGTGTCCATCGCCCTGACGTGGCCGAGCCTCGCATAGAACGGATGGACCGCGTCCTCGAAGTCCGACTCGTACAGGGAGTCGAGCTCCTCGGTGGTCAACGGCGGCTGAGGGGGGTTCTGCACCAGGAACCGCCCCCCGTGGGGCTGGCACAGTGTCCTGGCCGTGACGGGGTCGCAGTTGTCCCTGAACAGGATGAACGCCCTCATGAACTTCGGGCCGTCCTCCGACACCTCCTCGAACGAGGGCATCATCACCGCGTCCTCCGGAGCCGAGGACGACGCGTAACAGATGCCCCTCACGCCGTGCCAGTCCTCTCCGGAGAGCATGAGGCGGGCGATCTCCAGCGTCGCGCGCTCTGCCATCCCATATACGATGGCGTCGGCCTTGGCGTCGAGCAGCACCGACCTCCTGACCGAGTCCGACCAGAAGTCGTAGTGGGCGATGCGGCGGAGGCTCGCCTCGATCCCGGCGAGCACTATGGGCTTCCCCTTCGCGTACTTCTTGATCAGGTTCGAGTAGGCTATGCAGGCCCTGTCCGGCCTGCGGTCGTTCACGCCCCCGGGGGTGAAGTCGTCCTCCTTCCGGAACTTCCGGGTCGGCGTGTAGTTCGCCACCATGGAGTCGACGCACCCGGAGGACACGGACCAGAAGAGCTCTGGCTGGCCTAGGCGCGAGATGTCCTCCCCGGAGTCGACCGAGGGCTGGGCGATGATCCCAACCCTCAGGCCGTGGTCGATGAGCCAGTGCCCGACGAGCGCGGCGCCGTTGTACGCGTTGTCCGTGTAGGTGTCTCCCGATACCAGGATGATGTCCAGGGCGTCCCATCCGCGGGAGCGCGCCTCCTCCATGGTCGTGGGTATGAACATGGGATTAGACTCTCATCTCCATGACGTAGTCGGTCATGACGAACCCGTCGCCAATCGGGTTGTCCTCCGAGGCGACTATGCTGAACCCGACGTGCCGGTACACCTCGATGGCGTCTTCGTTCCCCCTGTTGACTGTCAGGTAGACGCAGGGGAGCCCCAGGGACCTCGCCACGGTTCTCAGGTGCTCGAAGACGGGTGCGGCGAGGCCCTTCCCGCGGAACTCCTTAAGGATGTATATCTTGGAGAGGAACAGCCCCCTCCCGTCCGGGACGTACCCCGCGTAGCCGGCGATCCTGGAGCCGGACATCACCTTGAGGTATGTGTAGCCCTTGTTGCGGACCTGGTCGTCGAGGGCCTCGTAGCTCTGGAACTTGTCGAGCATGTAGTCGATCTGGTCCTTCGGCACGATCCCGCTGTAGGCCTCGTTCCAGACGGAGTGCCCGATGGATGCGAGGATGCGCAGGTCGTTCTCGGACACGGCGGGGACGATCGAGTAACCTGTCCTCCCGGCCTCGACCTCCCTGATGTAATCGCCCAGGCCGGCCTCGAAGTTCACCCCGTACCTTATGTCGACCTTGGCGTCGTACGTCCTGATGATGCTGCTCACGGTGAGGTTCACCGCCGCCGTCACGGCGTCGCCGAGCGAGAGCCCGGACTCCCTTGCCCCGACGAATGCGGAGCTGAAGACGTCCCCGGTCCCGTGGTAGTATCCCGGGATCTCGGTCCTCATGACGCTCCCGGTCTCACCGGTGGAGTAGTCCATGTAAACGGCCCCCACCTTCCCCTTCTCGAAGCTGATCCCGGTGAGTACGATCTCCCTGACCCCGAAGGAGCGGGCCTGCTCCAGCACGGAGTCTATGTACTCCCTGGTGTAGGGCCCGTCCCTGTACTCCAGCCCGAGCATGAAGCAGAGCTCGGTGAGGTTCGGCATTATGACGTCCGCCCTCTCGCACAGCCCCCTCATCCCAGCCGGGAAGTCCGGTCCGAATATCGGGTAGAGCTTGCCCCCGTCGGCCATCACGGGGTCCACGTACTTCGTGGTGCCCTCGTGGGAGAGGTCGTCGAACAGCCTCTTCACTATGTCGATCTGCTCGAAGGATCCCAGGAACCCGGTGTAGAACGCGTCGAACTTGATCCCGAGGGTCTGCCAGTGCTCGTCTATCGGCACCATGTCCTCGGTGAGGTCCCTGTACGTGAAGCCGGTGAAACCCCCGGTGTGCGTGGAAAGGACCGCCGTCGGGAGGCCCGAGCACTCGATCCCCACGGAAGAAATGATGGGTAAGGCGACTGTCAGAGAGCATCTGCCGACGCAGGATATGTCGTGGATTGCCAGAATCCTTTCCTGATTCATGCGGCTGACATCTGCTGACTCCTCTATAAACAGTGCCCCGTCTCAGGCGCGTGCCTAAATACCTCCCGGACGTTGGAGGGTCGTGGATGCAACCGACGCCTATTTCGAATCCGCACTGGAGGAGTACAACCAGAAGGTGAACGAGCTGGAGGAAGGGGGAGACCCCGCACGGCTGTTGGACGCATACGTCAACCGCGGGTGCATCCTGTACATGATGGAGTACCGCACCTCCGCCATGGAGGACCTCGTCTCCGCAGCGGAGATCTCCGAATACCTGGAGTCAGAGGGCGAGAGGGTCGACGACGGCACATTCGTAAAGATACACTCTACCATAGCCAGCATCCTGTTCGACCAGGAGGGGGACGCCGTGGAGGAGTACGCCCTGGCGGCGACGAGGGTCGGGGGGCTCTCCGACGGTTCCAGGCACTTCGACAGGCGCAGCATCGTGAGGATGTGCATCGTGGCCTGCAAGAACCTCATAGACTCCGAGTGCCCCGAGGGATGCGCACCCTACCTGGAGAAGGGGCTGTCGCTCGTCGGCTCCCGCGACCAATGGTCAGAGAACAGGAGGATGGAGCTGCTGAACCTGTCCGCTGAATCGGCGGAGGAGTCCGGCGATCCCCAGAGGGCGGTGGAGCTCTACGCCCAGGCAATCGAGCTCGGGCTCTCCCTCCTCGAGAGGGGCAGCATGGAGGACCCGGAGGAGGTCCTCGCGTCGTTCATATCCAAGGCGGACGCCGAGGCGGACATGGGGCTGCTGGACATGTACATAGCGGACATGGGCGCCGCTGTGACGCTCATGGAGGAGATGCTGGCCTGCCACCGCCTCGACGACACGGAGTTCCTCGTGTCCCTCCACCACGACCTGGCAGGAGCTCTGATGAAGCAGGGCAGGATCCAGGAGGCGGAGAAGCACCTCGTCCGCAGCATGGAGATAAGCGTCAAGGGCGCCAGCGACTTCATCAACCTGCACACCAACATGAACCAGCGCCCGGGCGGCGAGTGATCCCGCGCCTGCGTCTGTTTTATAAACACGTCCTACGTCATGTTCGGCATGGCATCGGGGTTGAGTCCCGCGCGCCTCTCCGAGATGTTCTCGGAAGGCGCCGACAGGAAGGCGGCGGAGAGGGAGCGCTTCGCGGCCCTCGCTTTCGAGAGGCCGGAGAGGTACGACTTCTACGTCGGTCTCACGGAATACCTAGAGCTGGACATCCGCTACTACAGGCTGGCGGCGGCCTACTACAGGGGGGACATCGACTCCCTGGACACCGGGGCGGAGGAGGACCTTCTGCTCCTGACCGAGGCCAGCGAGCCGTCCCCCCGCGCATACGCCATGTACCTCAGGGAGATCGGGCAGGACGCGAAGGATGAGAAGGCGACGCACAAGGCGCTTCTGGAGCTCAAGGCGGCGATTAGGTCCGCCCTGAGGGGCGGCCCATGATATTCGACGAGAGCCAGAACGCCATCCTCCGCAGGGTGCAGGTGAGGAAGGGGCTGGAGTCCGTGACCGTCGGCGACGGGGATGGTTTCACACCCCTCCAGGCCATGTTCCTCAGGAGGGAGCTGTCCGAGGACGTCGCCCGCTGCTCCGTCCTGCTGGCCCTCGCCAACGACGACCTGGGGGAGATCGGGACCGCAGTCTCCGAGTTCAAGGCGTTCCCGAAGGACCTCCCCCGGAGCATCATGGACGCCTACATCGGCGGCCTGCGTCCCGACGACCGTGCTGACGAGGAAGCCTACCGCGGCATGGTGGAGAAGCTCACATCGCTCTCCTGGTTCCTCTACCGCGGCTCGGAGTTGGCATGCTTCGTGAGCACCGGTAGCTCGATCCTGCGGCCCATGGACATCCCCAGGTGCAGGGAGATGAAGGCGATGCTCGAGGGCATACAGGGCCTCTCGGGTCAGCCCGAGGAGTACCGTCAGACGATGGTCCGCATGTGCTCGCTGATCTTCAGGATATACTCGGGGAGGGAGGTCGGGTCCGCAGAGCTGGACAGCGTCTTCCTAGGCCTCACTTCTGCAGACCGCCGTGCCATGGATTCGAAGCTCGTCTCCCGTCTTGACCCCGAGTCGAAGAAGAAGTACAGGGCGTTCAGGAAGGACGACGACTACCTGATGACCGTCCTCGTCGCCAGGATGGTGCTGAACTCCTGGGTGGCGGACAGCGTCAGACGACCTTCCTGTCCGGGCGCATGAGCCTGATGGATACACCGTCGACAGAGATCCCGGGGCCCCTGGAGGCCAGGAGGTACCCGTCTCCGAAGCCGACCCTCTCGCCATCGCGGAGGCTGCCCTCCCCTGACAGGACGAGCAGAACGAGGGTGTGCAGGAGCCGGCGGACATCATCGGGGCCGCCTTCCACGCCCACCGCCTCGATCTCCTCCTCACCGAAAAGCGACAGGCCGTTCGTGTACCCGTTGGTCCCTTCCACGGTGGAGTACAGGCCTATCCACACCCAGTCGTTTACCGGCAGCGAGCCGCGCCCCATCTCCTCCGCCTCTCTCACGTAGTAGGACGGCTCCAGCACGGTCCCCTGTATGAACACTCCCAGGGGGTTGGAGCTCTGGCAGCATGCGGCGGTTATCATCGTCCATATCCTGGCGGCGTCCATGGCCGACGCGCTGTGGTTGACGAGAGCGACTATGAGATGTGCCCGGTGCCCGGCGACCGTCCTCGTCGCCTCCGGCCAAAGGTAGTTGTTCGCGGCGCTCTCCTCCGCCTCCCCATCCGGGATGGGGTTGCGTATCAGGCTGACGGCGGCCAGGCAGCCTTCCAGCTCGAAAACCAGCCCCCCGCCGGCGTCATCCTCCGGCACATGGATGTCCCATGCATCTGCCAGCGCTTGTCTCGTATCCGCGGGGTCCCACCCGTCATCCGCCAGAAGAACGAAGGACACGAAGGGGCCTCCGCTGATGTTCCCGCGGACAATGGCTCCATCGCCGTCGAACGTCACCGTCTCCGGGGCCTCGTCCTTGAATCCTCCGGATGTGAAGCTGAGGACCGTGTTCATCCCCCTGTCGATCGTGACCCCGTACAGCATCCCCCTCCCGCCTCCGCGGGACGTCAGCTCCTCGCGTGCGGCCGATTCGAGGCCACGGACGGAACCCACGATGGAGGCTATACGGCCCGGATCCATATGGGACAGGTAGGCCTCGTTCATCGCGAACGTGAGCATGACCTCGGCCCCGTCCAGCTGGATCATGCATGTGCAGTACGGATGGTCGGGTATCCAGCCGATGCCGCCGACGGCCGACTTTACCGATTCGAGCGCATCCTTGTCGCAGACGATCCCCTTGACCGACTCCGCCCTCCTCGCAACCTCCGGATCGCGGGGACACAGGGGGTCGTCGGGGCCCCGGACCTCCAGGCCCGTCATCCTCACAACCTCCAGGAACTCCATCTCCTCCAGGGTCTTCCCAGCGAGATCCTCCCTTGCCCTATCGCGGGAACTTTCGTCCCAGCGCAGGAGATCGAAGCCCCTCTCCGCTGCCGACATGGCCCCATCCGTGTCTCCGTAGTGGGCGCGGAGCCTGCTCAGCACCATCCAGTTCTCTGCATACTCGGGGGCCTCGTCGACGCCCCTGGACAGGTATTCCATGGCGAGGCGCGGCCGGCCTGTGTACATGAGGGCTTTGGCGTAGCGGTGGTACCAGGCACCGATCCCGCGCCCCTTCGATTCGACTCTTGACAGCCACTCACACGATGTGCAGTAGTGTTCGTAGTCATCCATCTCGTTGCAGAGGTACCCTATCTTCAGGGCGATGTCCACATCGTTCTGAACCTCCGACTCAGTGAATCTCCTGCTCGCGATCCCGTCCGATATGAAGCGGCCGATTAACTCCAGTGCCGCCTCCAATCCGGAGTATGTGCCGTCCATCAACTCGCACATCCTTCCGGTGTCGTCATCCCCCATCAGGGAACCGTTTTCAGGCTCGTGTTCCGTGCGAACGCCTCCGATAACCGCATGGATGCTGCCGATTTAACAGTGTTGCCTCCGAGGTTCAGGAAAAAACCCATCGGCGGGTTTCTAAGTGGGATTCAGCGTTTCCGGCTTGCTTAAGAACTTTTTCGGATTAATGTTTCACATCTTCAACCGGGATCTCCCTCACTGACATGAGGTAGTCCACCAGCAGCTCCGTCCCCAGGCGTATGCTTTCCGGGACCGATTCCCTGTACAGGAACGGGAGGGAAGACTCATTCGAGTTGTCGGACCAGATGATCATCATGACGAGGTTGAACAGTACGCGCGGGTCCAAACGGCTCACAGGGATGCCGACCATCGCCTGCATCTCCGCCAGGAACATGGCCTGGGTGTTCTTGAACTTCCAATACTCCTCATCCGATAGCAGGTTCCACATGTACTTCTGGTCGTCTATCGTCGTCACGAAGGCGTAGCCGCCTATGACGTCCAGGAGCGCGGACCTGACGGCTTCCTCATCGTTTCCGGTGGACATGCGTTTCCTGAAGAGTTCCTGTATCCTGTCCATGTTGTATTCAAGGACCGAGATGTACAGGGACGACTTGGACGGGAAGAAGGAGTAGAAGAAGGTCTTCGAAATGCCTATGGGGAGGTAGATCTCATCAAGGTTCGTGTCCTTCACGCCCTTCACGCGGAACACCTCGGAGGCCCTCTCTATCAGGTGGATGCGTATGGCCGCCCTCTCCTCCTCGGTGTACGCCTTCTTGGACATCGGGTAACGATACAGCAATCGATTAAAATATTTTTACCTCAGGAAGACTTTAAGATGTCCTATATAGCCGAGTCATCAGTTAAGTACATTATTAAATAAATGTTCTTAAGCGGTTCCCTTTAATATATACACCGAGATACTGAATCCCATGGCATCGGTAAAGGCAGTAGCAGTACTCATCGCCGTCGTAATCGTTGCAGCAGGAGTCATCATCGTGCTCAATGACAGGGATGAGGATGCCCCTAGCGGAGTTGCCATAGGGGCCCAGGTATCCCCGGGTGACACCTACACCCTGGAGGAGATGTACAGCGGAGCCGGGACAAGCTCCGAATCGAAGGTCACGTACACCGCCCAGTCCGTAGAAGACGGGATGGTCACCTACACCAAGACCACTGGCGATGTAATCACCACCCACACAGGCACCACCGACGAGTTCCTGATGAACGTCACCAACTCCTACTCGGATTGGGAGGGGAGGAACACGGGCTCGGAGATTCTGATCGTAGGCGGACAGGAGGTTCTCTGCGACATATTCGTCGACAACGAGTACGTCGGGAACTCCGGAGTGAACATCACGACCAAGGAATGGATCGGCCAAGGGACCAACATCATCTACAAGACGGAGATCGTCGTGGAGACCGGCTCCGGGACCGAAGTGTTCACCACCACGCTGATGGACACGAACATGATCGACCAGGGGACGGTGCCAGAAGTACCGACCGACCCCTCGGATCCGGCATCCCCGGGCGGCCTCAGGGACGACCTGCAGGTGGGGGACTACGTCAAGTACTCGGTGATAGAGCACGACGGCGGCAGGGACACCGAGGTGTTCGAGATCGTCGCCATCAACGGAACTTACATCACCGTCCTGGAGGACTACGATGACCAGGAGCGCATGACCTCGGAGGGATTCAAGGCTATCTACACATACACCGGCACAGATTCGCCCACAGGGTCAGAGACGATCAGCACCGCTTACGGGAACGTTCAATGCAGCATCTATGAGCCGGCGTTCTACTGGAGCGAGTTGTTCGAGGTGGACGACTACGGGGACAGCGTCAAGCTGTGGGTAGGTCCAGATTCGGTGATCTACAAGGCAGAGGTCACCGAGCGCGACGACGGCCGCTACGAGACCGACGTGTACTCGCTCGCGTCACTCACGCTCCTCTCCGACGCCCCCTCGGTAGATGGCGGCTCCACAGTCGACCCGGTCACCCCCGGGGCCAGCACGACCTACGGCATCACTGTCGGAGTCGGGGACACGTACACCATCATGGATGACGACGACCGCTATTCGGAGACCAGCGAGATTATCGGAATCGAGGGCAACAGGCTCATCGTTAGGGAGACCCAGGGCTCCCACGTGGAGATCGAGAGGATGTCCGTGAACGACTTCCTCGAGGAGGTTATGGTCACGGACAATGAGCTCTCCCGCTACACAGCCAGCGGCACCGAATCGGTTGACGGCGTGCTTTGCAACAAGTACGTCAAGCAGGACGGGCACGAGACCGAGACCATATGGGTGGATTCTAACAACATCGTATGGAAGGAGCTCGACCAAGAGCCGGGGGACCGCGACGAGGTCAAGACCCTGGTTTCGGTAAGCCTCTCGGGACTGTGAGGGCATCCGCCCTCCGTCCCAAAACCTCTTATTTATTAATAACAATGGTAACGCATTCAGCTTAATTAATCAACCATTTATACTGTTTTATATCCATTAAATACGAACAATACCATACCTCATTCATGTGGGATGCGGAGTTGACCTCTAGGGTCAGGGAGCGCAAGCTGAACGAGATCCTGACCTTCGCGGCGATGATTAAGATTGACCCTTCAAAGAAGGACGACTACGTGGACATCGTGGACTCGCTCAGTCTCGATATCGACGCATGCGATGCGCTCATCGAGACCGGAGGTCAGGTGGACATAGAGCTGGAGCCCATGCTGCAGCCCGAATACAGGTCCCGCCTCGGCCAATCGGAGACGCAGGACGAGGATGTTTTCAACTCGTACAAGTCAGCTCCCGTGGAGGATGACGACATAGAGGAGTATGTCAGGTCCCTCATAGCCCATGCCGTCGAGACAATAACGGAGGGATCCGCATCCAACCGCGAGGCTGTAGATTCCCTGAAGGAGGAGCTGGCAGCCTGTCGCGCGAGGATCGACGCACTGTCTTCGGAGCTCGAGTACTCGAAGTCCGCTATCGCCACGGCCGAGCAGGAGAGGGACGAGTCCAGGTCCCTGGCGGAAGAGGCCGAGTCAAGGGCCGCATCGATCGCGTCTCAGCTGTCCGATGCACGCGCACGCATAGGGGAGCTGGAGTCCTCGTTGCCTACCGAGGCCGAACTGGAAGCTGCCCGTTTCCTGAAGGAGGAGCTTGCGGCCTGCCGGTCCAGGATGGCCTCCCTCGAAGCAGAGCTCGATGAGGCCGTCGCCGAGTCGAAGAGGCTGGCCACGGAGAGGGATGATGCCGTCTCCGCCTCCGCGGAACTCAGGTCGCGCCTGGATTCCGTGACGGAGGAGCTGGAATCTGCCCGTTCCCGCATGATTGAGATGGAGGCCGCGGGAGATGGTCCGGAGCCCATCGACTCCCCAGACATGGAGCCTGAGGTATTCGTCCAGGCCGACTCCGACGTGACCGACGACGCTCCTGTATACAATCCCGCGGACGAGCCCGAGGATTCGGTGAAGATGCCGTCTGAGGAGGATCCCGTGCACTGCACCGAGCCCGAAGCGGCAGATCAGGCCACCCCCTCGTCTTCCGAGGTCCCCGTGGTTCTCGATGAGGAGCAGGTCTCCACGATCGTAGCGGTCAGGGAGATGAAGACCGGGAAGATAGACGAGTTCATCACGAAGGCCCTTTCCGGCAAGTACAACGAGACGGCCTGCGACGACATCGTCACATTCCTGAAGGTCGACGTCTCGATATGCGACGCACTGCTTTCGATGGACCGTTCCACGGAGGATGGAATACTCTCAGGCATGAAGGAGGTTCTGAGGATCGTCGAAGAATCCCCGGAGCCGGCGCATCAGAGCATGTACGTCGCATCTCTCACTCCCGAGGAGGCTGCCATCGAGCTGGGGTACAACAGGGTGATCGAGCATGTCCAGACCGTGATGCTCGAGCGCTATGCGGAGAAGCTATGAGGGATGTGCCCTCCGATGTCGGGGACGCCCAGGCCGCCTTCATCGAGGCGGTTGTCCGGGTGCTCGGGGAAGCATACGAGATAATCGATACGAATCCCTTCAACGATCCCTTCGAACCGGACATCATCCTCATGGATGAGGACGAATGGGTGTTCCGCATCCTCTGCTACTATGATGAGGAGCCCGAGGATGGGTCGGTGTGCATCTTCCCTCGCACCTTCGACATGAGGAAATGGGTCGTCGACACATCCGACGAGCCCACCTTCCTCGTCCTGGGTGCAGGGGAATCTCCTGACGATCCCGAGTACCTGTTCTTCTCCCGTTTCTTCAATTTCCCTTCCCGTGACTTCGATATCGAATCGGGGAAGAGGCATCTTCTCAATTGGATGAGGTCTGCATTCTTCCGTGCTGCAATAGATGCCGAGTTCGAGCGCATTTACAGTCCTTGAGCTATTTTTCTGCATTATTTCTCTTTAGATTTATTAATTAAGCTAATATCTATATTTCAATAATTTTTATTGACTTATTGCTCTGTGTACTGGCTATTTCCTTTTGTTTGTATTTAATTTAGCTGATAACGTTATAGATTAATTTTTTCCAATACCATTCCATCTCATCCTGAATCGGTTCATCAAACCATTATTATTTTAGCTATCAACTAAACCATGTGCATTTTAATCATTTTATTTCGAATTGGTCTGAAATCATGATTAAACTTGATTAATTAAGCTAAAAACTTTATTTCAATTAATTAATTCAATGAATCAATATTTTGTTGATTTTATGAATTTGCTTCTTGTTTTTGATCTAATTTCAGTATTTTCCAATTTTTATTCAAATACTAGATGGATTTCATTTTTTATCGGTTTTTTATGCACTTCTCTGTCCACGACGGTCTCCCGAATATCTACTTGAAATGGGTGATTTTGGGGTGGAAACCCTCACATTTTCATGCAAAACAAGTGAATTTTGAATCTGATCATATCGGAGGAATTAACCTTCCCTGACAAATGGTGTTTTTCTCGAAGAATACGTGCAATCCGGTGATTTTTCGATTTTTCTCTATAGATTTCATTATTTTCAATTGGAATGAGCAGTCAATATGTATTTTCGACATTTTTTACATTTTTATCGATTTTGCATCGAGTTTTCATCTTTTTTGTTAATTTGCATCTAATTAATGTAATAACTATACTAAATTAATTAATAACAAATGAAGGAAATCAACCATTTTTTGATGGAAATATTGGAAAATCTGTTCATACTAATGATAATTAAAATTAATCAATGTAGTTAATTATTTAGCTTAATTAATAATCATCAATTGATAAGGCATCAATAATCACGAGAAATAATGTAAAATCGCCGTCTTCAGAGGCATATTTTATTCCGACATTTATTCCGACATTTATTCCGACATTTATTCCGACATCACCTGAGATCTCTATGTTTAATTCTCCATTCACCAGATTTTTTTGATCCCGATCTTTCTATCACACCTTTTGTTTGAAGAGAGGATAGTATTCTATCCACGGTTCTACTAGAAACTCCAAGAAGTGTAGCTGCTTCAGAGGATGTTGTAAATCTAGACTCGGAAATAAGTTGATAGACAGCAAACTCGTTGTCTTTCATTCCTAATGGGTTTTTACAAGTATTCGGTATGCTAAAGTCAACAATAGAATCATCGTCTATGTTAGAATCGTTGAAGAATGTAACACAGAATTCTGATATTGAGAAGCTGAATTCTGGTCTCCTGGTTTCTCTTCCTTCATATCCGTCGATTATTGTTCTGATCCCTCTTCCGAATTTCTCAACCATCCCTGCACGATGAAATACGGTTGCAATCGTAGGGTTACCTGGAATGGATCTATGAGAGTTGAGCAAGGTCTCCAGAGTCCAGTTTTCTGGAGGGCTTCCACTGTTCCACATCTCGATTCTATCGGCGTGGACTTTGATTTGCATCGAAACTTTGTCTCCGTAATCAGAGTGCATGATAAGATTCAAAACTGCCTCCCTTATGGATGGCATCGGATACGGATGGGATTCTCTGCGATATATTCCCTCGAAGCTAATGGGTGCTATCATGTATTTCGTGAACAGAATATCGATAATCTTGTCCGGCATTGAGAACAATGGGCCGCCAACCATGTCCTGATAGAGTATGTCCGATCCTCTGAACATTCCAATCTGTACGAAGGTCCCTGGGGTGAATTTCTGTTGCTCAGGATGAAACAGTAGTACGGCACCCAGTTTCGGGTTCCCTTCAACACTAAGATTCAGTTTATCAAAGATCTCTTCTATGCTAGATTGCTCATCATCCTCGGATAGCATGTTGATAGAACGTGCCTTGCGGATGAAGTCTAGGTATATTCCGTTGTTTAGTTCCGACATAGAGATTCTTGAGGTAGTTCCTTCCGTCCAAGGTTCCTCTCCTCTCTTAAGTGAACGTGCACGTAGGTCATGTCCTTTCAGTTCACGTGTTGTGCTACCTGATTTTCCGAATATCTTTCCATCGAGAAATATCAGTTCCGGACTCCTTTCGACCTTTATGCTGATGTAAACCATTCCATCTTCTTCGTGATGCTCGACAATCGGGACAATACCGAGGTAGGACTCGATTTTATCCGGGAGCATCTTAAGCAGATACCGATGGTCATCGACACCAACAATTTTCCCTTTGTCATCGATTCCAATGAAGAGGGTTCATCCGTCCGTGTTGGCGAAAGCAGCGATGTTTCGAAGATATTTATCCGCCCAAGACTCCTTGAATTCTGTGTGGAGGTCCTCCATCATGGACGGTTCTCGTCGTTCGAGCTCGTAAAATGGTGTTCGTGCACGCACAGTTACAACTATCGGCGGCCCAGGGAACGCATCCAGATGAAAGAGGCGAGCGATGGGAGGTGACGGCAGACGAATACCTGGAATCTGTTGTATATTCCGCAGACGGACCTCCTCCTGCCCTTGGCCAGGTCCTCCAGGGCGCATCCCACGACCTGCTTAGCGGTTACCCTGTGCTTGAAGACTCCTTCGGGGACGTCCTGCTGCGAGACTGCCTTCGGTATGAAGTCGGTGTCTATCCATCCCGGGGATACCTCGAGTACGGATATCCTCGCGTCCCTGAGCTCCGGCCTGAGGCCGTCGCAGAACGACCTGACCGCGGCCTTGGTGGAGGCGTAGACGTTCAGGTAGGGCAGGGGCAGGTAGGCGGAGGCCGAGCAGACCTCTATGATGGAAGATCCCGGTCCCATGTACGGGATGCAGAGGGAGGTTATCTCGAAGAGGGCGGTGACGTTGAGGGACACCATCGCGCGGATCGACTCCGGTTCCATGTCCGCGGTCCTGGAGAATGTACCGAAGCCGGCGTTGTTCACAAGGTAACCGATGTCGGGCCGTTCGGATTCCACCGCAGAGCGCAGCAGGCCGATGCCCTCTGGGGTGGTGAGGTCGGCAGCGATGATCCTGCAGGGACATCCGATTCCGGATGCCAGTTCCTCCATGGCCTCCGCTCTCCTGGCGACCATCCAGATCCCGTCGACCCTGGAGCCCAGCGCGCGGCAGAACTCCGCCCCCAGCCCGGAGGATGCTCCGGTGACGATCGCTATCATCAGATGAACACGCTGGCGGCGACGGTGACGACCACAACGACCATGATGACGACCATGAAGTAGGCCATGACCTTCTTCTTCATTTCGGCTTTCATGAGGCTCCGATGCATGAGGTTCTATTTAACCTTGATAAAGGAAGCGCAGGGGCATCATGGAAGTGGATGTAGAACCGAGGGAAGGGGTTTAAAGGGTTTGTGGGTCCCTGCGTGATGCTCTCGCATCAGTAGCAGGGGAGCTTCTCGTCTGCCAGGGCGAAGGCCAGGTACAGAGTGAGAATGAAGTTGCCCAGGGCCGCGATACCCTTCAGGAGCAGCCAGACGTCGGCCTCTCCGGTGTTGGCCTGTATTCCGCCGAAGATGAAGATCAGGGCGGTGGTCAGCAGGATGAGGGTGAGGGTCTTGGGGTTGCCGACACGGTAGGACCAGATCAGGGCCACAAGGTAGATGATACCGAGGGTCAGGTTGATGTACAGGTCGCCGCCGTCAGCACCGGCGAAGTAGACACCGAGTGCGACCAGGCCGAAGACGATGAATCCGAAGTTGCTCTTGGCGATGTATGCGCCAATGGCAGCAATGAAGATGAAGAACGAAGCGATCTTCAGAAGGTCACCGAGATAGAGCCCGATGTCATTGTCGACACCGCCGTACGTCAGGATGCAGTAGATTGCAATCGGGAGCGATACGAGTGCGACAAAGAACAATCCGAACGCTGTCGGATCGAGTACTTTGCATTCGTCAGACATTAATTTTCCTCCTATAGGTCTGTTCGACCTAGGGAGATTTGGGTTTCTGAGTATAAAACACTCACTCATTTAACGCTGTTACCGGGGATGGTTGGATGTGTTGACGGAATCGTCCAATGCAGGTCTACCCAGCATCGATTCGAATCTATAAAAATCAAGAAACCTATAAATAAGACTGTACGTACGTTAGTATCAAAAATCGTCCAGAACCGGTAGCAGGCGCACGTTCCTCTTCGACGGGTCGCGCACCCTGGAAGCCATCTTCTCCTGGACGGCGTTGAACTCCTCGGGCGTCACCGCCCTCTCCGCATGATGGGGCATGAGGAGCTCTTCCCAACGGATGAAACCGGCGTACACCGGGTTGTGGAGTATGTTGCTCATGCTGAACTTCGTCCACGGGTTTCCCCTGCGGGTGAGCGTACCGGAGCGGTTCAGGGAGTAGCATATGGAGTCGATCGTTTCCCCGTCCGCGTAGGCGGCGAACATCCTCCTCACCGTGGGGAGCTCGTCCTCGTCGGCCACGAGGCTGCCGCCCTCCAGCCTGTATCCGAACGGCGGGGTGAATCCCATGGTGGTCTTGCCGGAGGCCTCCCTGGTCAGCCCCTCGGCCTTCTCGCGCATCCCCATCTTGGTCCTCTCGCCGATCTGCTCGCTCTCCAGCTGGGCCATGCGCTGTATCATGTCAACGACGAACCTCCCCAGGGCGTTGGAGGTGTCCAGCGCCTCGTAGCAGGAGACGAACTCCTTGTGGTTGCGGTTGAGCTCGTCCATCATGGCCATGAAGTTGCGGCTGTTCCTGTGGATACGGTCCATCTTCAGGACGACCAGCACGTCCCACCGGTCCATCTCATCCATCATCAGGCGGTACGCCGGGCGCTTGGCGTTCGTCCCGGAGTACCCGTCGTCCTCGTAGACCTCCGCGATCTCCAGGTCCTCGGCTATGCAGTGGTCTGTCAGTATCGCCCGCTGGGCGTCCAGCGAGTATCCCTCTGCCGCCTGCTCGTCCGTGGAGACCCTGATGTACAGCGCGGCGCGCCTGGTCATGACTCCCCGTCCGTGTGGATGGGGCCGTTGATCGATTCGAACACGTTCTGGGGGATGATGGCTTCCTGCTCACCCTTGCGGACTATGCCGTCCCACTCGATGTACCCTGCGTACAGGGGGTTGTGGAGTATGTTGCCTATGGACTGCTTGTTCCACTGCCCGCCCTTCTTGGCGGGGATGCCCCCGTCATTCAGGAAGGAGGCGATGTCCTCCATCGTGGAGCCGCGGCGGTAGAGGTTGTATATCGCCCTGACCGTGTAGGCCTCGTCGGTGACCACGACGAGCTTCCCGCCCTCGTAGACGTACCCATAGGGGTGCCCTGACCCGAGGTGGCCAGTCCCGTTGCGGGCCTTGTACTCCATCCCGATGTACACCCTCTCGCCGATCTGCTCGCTCTCCAGCTGGGCTATGCGCTGCATGATGTCCATCACGAACCTGCCCATGGCGGTGGTGGTGTCGAACTTGTCCTGCATGGAGTTGAACTCCTTGCCCTTGGCCCGGAGGTCGTCCATCATGGCGGCGAAGTTGACGCTGTTCCTGTGGATACGGTCCATCTTGAGCACGAGGATCGTGTCCCATCCGTCGGATTCCGACATCATCCTCGTGTATTCCGGACGGTCCGTGTTGCGGCCCGAGTAGCCCTCGTCCCTGTACACGCCCGCGACCTCCCAGCCGCGGACCCTGCAGTAGGCCTCCAGCCTCTTGACCTGCGCATCGAGCGAGAAACCCTCGACAGCCTGGTCCTCGGTGGAGACCCTGGCGTATAGCGCTGCGCGCATTGTGCATCCCGTATCAGTAAACGTCCGACGGGTTATTAAAGGGAACGTACAGAGGAAGGTTTAGCAACCAAGGTTTCCGGCGGGAATAGGTCGGAGATGATGCAGATGTAAATAAGGAATCTATCATGACATTCGCAATCCCATCCTGGGCTTCCAGTTCATGGGACGGGTACTTTGAAACCTACGTAGCGATACGTGAAGGTTTATAAACGTCTGACAGGACCCAAACCCGAATAATTTCAAAAGAATACATATAAACAAGAAATCGACAGAGATGGTAATACCGGTCATGTGGTGGTCAGTACTACTATCTCGGTCTATGGAAATTAGCTGGGCGTGTACACGGTGGTCCTCTACGGGGACTCCGGGTCGGAGCTGACGTACCAGGACAAATACGTGCTGGAGATTGCATCATACATATCCGGGGTCACCGAGGGGTGGTCCGACCTGGACCACGCCAACATGGTCCTGGCGTTCTCCCAGTGCCTCGGCTACGTCCTGGACTCGGAGTCCATGGGAGTCGAGGAGTACTGGAAGTTCCCGCTGGAGACCCTGTACGACCACGGAGGGGACTGCGAGGACACGTCGATCCTCTTCGCCACAGTCGGGAAGGCCCTCGGGTACGATGTGAGCCTCCTGCTCATGACCGGCCACATGGCCGGCGGCATCTACGTGGATGGTGCCGAGGGCTCCTACTGCAGGCTCTCCGACGGGTCGATATACTACTACTGCGAGACCACAGCCACCGGCTACACGGTCGGTCAGATCCCCGCATCCATGGTGGGGATGAAGGTCACAGTCGTGAAGGTCTGAAACCTTTTCACGGAGGGGCGACCGCCCCTCCCATTTTGTTTTCCTCGGTTCCTGCCGAGGTAGTATCCGCGCAGCACATCCTACCATCCGAAATCCGCGTAAACGTACTTGCATCCGAAGCGAGACGCGAACAGGAAGGCTAACAGCCCCACGAGGAATGTCATCCCCAGCACCATGCTCGAGGGGAACGTGTCCACCACGATCTCCAGCGGGGACACACTGTTCACGGCGCCAAGGCTCTCCATCTGGTTCAGGAGGAGGCATCCGAGAAACCCGGGGAAAATCAGGAGGAGCTCGAACAGGATCCCCGCCGCCGTCAGAGCGATGGCGGCCCAGAACAGTGCGACGGTGCCCTCGGAGGCCTCCCACGGAGGGTAGCCGCGGGTGATGAGATCGTAGGCCGTCATGTGGTCGTCGATGGGCTGGATCCCGACATCGATGTTCATGTGTATGTGGTACTGGTGCACGAACAGGAAGTATATGACGGCGGCCACGCATACTGCGGTGCATACGAGGCCGGGGATGCGGAACCTGTCGCAGTACCTCGGGTCCGTGTTCACGACCCTGTGGAAACGGGAGGTCACGACGTTTCCGGATTCATCGTACTCGAATCCTTTGCGAAGCTCCCTTCCCGGATTCTCTTGTGAAATGTCTTCCGTCCGATCCATGGATCGGGATGGGCATGGGGATTGATAACGCTGCTGAGGATTAAAGAGGAAGGTGTTTTATGGCGGGGGAGAGCCCCCGCCTTATGGTCTCAGGAGCCCCTGCGAATTATGATCGCCGCCACGAAGACGACGGTCACCGTGGCGATGGCGATACCCGCGTAGAGCAGGGTGTTGTTCTCATCGGCGGGTGCTGGGAGGTCGTCCACTACGAACAGGGAGAAGTGGTCCGTTTTGAACACGAAGGACTTCAGGATCTCGTCGTAGACAGACTGCATGAACGTCCTGGCACCGTCCTCGTCTATGTAGAACACTCCTAACGCCGAGGGGTCCGCGCCCATACTGGTGCTGTATGGTATCGTCACGGTTACGGTGCCGCCCAGAAGATGGTATGTCTCATCGCCTACGGTTGCCGTCAGGGAGACCCCGAGCCTGTCGCCCTTCGACGCTATCTGGGCATCGGTCAGGTCGTCGTCCTTGGATTCCGACATCGATACCGTGACGTCCTTCTGCGGCTCCTTCAGGGTTTCTACAACATCACTGTCGAGGCTCATCGACCCCGTCTCGCAAACGACCTTGAACTCCGCCCCTGTGTCTGCGATGGCGGACATGGAGGACGGGCTCAGGGTGACGTCCGATGATGAGGACTCGATTTGGATGACCTTGGCCGGGTCGTCTGCCGAGACCTTGTCTGACACGGCTGCGGACTGGGCGACCGCAGTCTCGATCAGGGAATCATCTACCGCGCCATCCCCTGTGACGATGATGACCGTGCTGACCGTGGTGCCAGTGGATCCCGCTTCGGATGCGGTCCTGACAGCACCGTCCTCGGACTCGGCCGTTACCTTCTCGGTGGACGATGTGACGTTGCCGGAAGCGTCCTTGACCTCTGTGGTCTCGGAGGTCAGGGTCCCTCCCTCGATCCTGACGGTCTCGGTTACCTTCTCGGTGGACGATGTGACGTTGTCTTCCGCGTCCTTCACCTCCTCCCTCTCCACGATGGTTGTGGACACTTCGGTCACGGTTGTCGTGGTCGAGGAGGTGGTGGATCCGGTCTTGTTGCCTTCCCCGTCGCTGGTGGTTACTGTAGTGGATGTAGTTGTCTCCTTGACGCCGTCCTCCTCCTTCTCCGATGTCGTAGTCTCGGTTACCGTAGATAAAGTCACGTTCCCTTCGGGGTCCTTCTCCACCACGGTGGTGGTCTCTGTATTGGAACCGTCCTTGTTGGTTGTGGTCTCCGTGGTGGTCTCAGTTGTCGATCCGTCGGGATGTTCCTCTATGTCGGTCTCTGGCTCGTCAGGCTCTGTAGGCGTTCCTCCACCGCCGCCGGACGGCGGGATGTAGTTCCTGGTCCACTGCGCGTAGAGGGTGATCGTCTCCCCATCCACTTCAGTCAGGTTGGAGACAGACGCGCCATTGGCATAGGATGTGCCACTGCCATCCTTTTCGGTGTTCCATCCGGAGAACGTGTATCCTGAATATATGAATGAGTTGGTATTAAGGGTGGCAGGTGTACCGTACTCTATAGTCTGCTTCTCCATGGAACCTGTTCCACCATTGGGAACGAACTCGATTGTGTAAGTGTTGTTTCTCCATTGTGCATAAAGGTTAATGGATTGATCAACGGATTCGACTAGGTTCAAAACAATTTGCTTGTCATCGTAAACAATCTCCTGGCTGTCCGCCCCTACACTCCATCCAATGAATGTATGTCCCGTATAAGCGAATGCATTTGGTGTTAGCGGCTCACTTATGTTGTAATACAGAGTCTGATTGTATATGGGCCGTCTCCACCGTTTGGATTGAATATGACAGTGTATGCAAATCCTTTCCACAGAGCATACAGCGTTACTTCAGTCCCGTCTGTATTTGCAAGGTTAGATACCTCTGCCTTATCGAAATATGTCGTGCCGCTGCCATCCATGGAGGTGTTCCATCCATAGAATGTGTATGATTGATGTGAGAATGTGTTTTCTCTCAATTCGGCTGGTGAATCATAAACCATAGCCTGAGTGTCCATATTTCCGACTCCTCCATTGGGGTCGAAGACGATCGTATAGTTGATTGGTTTCCATTGAGCGTAAAGGGTTATCGTCTGCCCATCTCTGTATATCAGATAGATGAGGTCTTTTCCGTTAGAAAATGAAGAACCGCCTGTATCATACGATGTCCATTTTGTAAAGAGATAGCCCTCACGAACGAATATATCTGTACTCAGAGGAATGTCAGCTCCATATTCCATTGTCTGGTTGAAGGTCGATCCGCTGTCGTCATTGGAATTGAATATAACTGTGTATTTATATGGAATCAATCCGGCATACAAAGTTAGATCCGAATATATCTTTGAATTGAAATCGAAAGGTTCCGATGATCCTTCGGAATACCAGTATCCACTGAAGTTGTACCCCGTGATAGAGGGATCGGAAGGCATTGAGCATGTTTCTCCTGACGAAATGTAGTAGTTCTCATATGTGGAATTGTTGCATTTGAACGTTACCTTTACACCGTTCTCGACAACAATGCTCTTGGTATCCAATGATATGCACTGACCATTCATTTCAAATGTAATCCGAACATGATATTTTCCAGGAACATTTTGATCTGGATTATTTTCATTGCCGTCAATGGCCTGTCCGTTTCTGAACCATTTTGTGGTGATTTTCAATCCTTCGATGTTTTCAAGTGCAGTATTGACAGTGAATTCGAATCCTGATTCTGTGATGATTGGTCCCGTATAGATGCTATTGCTTCTGTTTGTTTCTTTCAGAGCATAGATGCTTTCCTTGTGCCCATAAGGCAGAGAATATTCATTTTGCACTCCCAGAGATATAATTGTCGGATATGTAGTGCTGGCATTGGTGATTAAGGATGAGACATAATCGATTTCGGTTCCCAGAATAATCGTTTTCAGATTTGAACAGTCATAGAAGTACCCGGTTCCTGTAAACCAGCTGGTGGAGTTGGGTATCACAATGGATGTGATTCCAGAACCGCGAAATGCATAGTCACCTATTCTGCCCAGAGTGGAACCCTCTTCAAAAATGATAGTAGTTAAGTTCGAGCATCCGTCAAACGCGTATCTGCCTATTTCATAGACCGAGTTGCCGATTGTTACCTTCTGTATCTGAGTATTCCCTTGGAATGCATAATCCTCAATCCAACGAACTGGATCTTCGATTTTCACTTCTGATGATGTTCCCAGATACACTATCAGCGTCTGGTCTACGATAATCATGCCATTTTGAATCATCTCGATTCCATCGATTTTTACAGAAACGAGTGAATTGCATTTCGTAAGCGATCCAAGGTCAAATTCGACATCTGGATTCGCAATTTCTATTGTTTCAAGAGATGTGCATCCCTCAAATGCGCCTTCATATATTTCAACAACTGAAGCAGGAATAGAGACTCCGGTAATTGTGTTGTTATTTGCGAATGCATATGGGGCTATAACCAGAGTGTCTTCATCTATTTCAAGGACTTCACTTGCATCATACGCTGCGCCGAGGAGATCGGTACCAGCATATAGTAGATATTGGTTGTCAAACCTGTACTTGCTCCCCTCGCCGAATGATAATTCGATTCCGGGGTATTGATTCAACCAGCCTGTGAAGGCGCCCATGCACTTCTTATCCATAACTAGATAGTTTATCTCGCCGATATCGGTTTCAGAAGGAACCGACAGTTCTTTAAGGCTGGCACAACCTTTGAACACTCCATATCCCAGGTATGATACGGAGGACGGGATATTGATTTTACATAATTTATCACAGTTCTCGAATGCATAAGCGCAAATCTTCGTTGTATTGTCCGGAATATCAATGGATGTTATCTCCAAATTGGAGAATGCTCCATGTCCGATTACAAGTTCTGGATTCCCCCCCCCCTTGGTTGCGTTGGGCAAATTTGATTTCTTTAAGAGGGGAGTCAGTACTGTTGTTGTTTCCCCAGAAGACACTTTCACCTCCGAATCCCGGGGCGGTGGATGAAGAAGACGTATCCGAGGCGATTCTTTCTACACTGCTGGGTATTTCTATACTATTCAATTGAGAGTTAAGAAATGCTTTGGTATCAATGTATTTCAACCCTTCTTTCAACTCAATTGAGGTTATTGTTGATTCGTAAAATGCATACGATCCTATACCGATAACGGAATATTCTGTGCCAGAGCTATCAGTCACAGTATTTGGTACTATGAATTCTCCAGAATAAGTCGAAGAATAACTATATTTCCCAGTTTCTGCATATTTTGGATTTATCAACTCGACTTCATTATCTCCTACGATCTCGTACCAGATTCCTTCATTTTCAAAACAATTATCTGTGATACCTTCTGAGTCATCAAGAGTAATTGATAAGGCAAGCCCTGAAACAAGTATCGCAATGACCAAAGTCATTGACCATCTTATTATTTTGTTCATTTGACCCTCCTATACGGGGGCGAGAAGTTTGATGAAGAGTGGCTTCTCATCCCCGCGTGCATAAATGCACTTTCAAAGAAATATTGACTTTAAATAATAAAAACTTTGACAACTAAAAAAGAATTGTTTGATAGTAAATAATAACAATCTACATTCTGAATTAATGTCTTAAGTATCGTTCGAGGTTGAATGATAATCTTCTTTGAAAAAAGAATGGGGGGCCGAAGCCCCTGATGCCCGGTCGGGCCGCGGAGGAATCCCGCCTTCCGGCGGGGATTGTTGGGGGCTCGCGCCCCCTTTGGAGTTTACTTCCCGATCACATCGGGGGCATGCCGGGTCCGCCTGCGGGCGCCGGGGGTGCCCTGCGGGAGGCGATGACGTCGTCGATCCTGAGGATCATGTTGGCGACCTCCTCGGCGGAGTTGATGGCCTGCACCTTCACCCTGAGGGGCTCCACGACGTTCTGGGCCAGCATGTCGACGGCCTCTCCGGAGTCCAGGTCAAGTCCGAAGTACTTGGCCTTGGCGGACTTCTTCTCGTGGGCGTTCTTCAGCTTGATGATGCTGTCGATGGGGTCGATACCGGCGTTCTCGGCGAGGGTCCAGGGGATGATCTCCATGGCCTTGGCGAACTTCTCGATGGCCAGCTGCTCCCTTCCGCCGACGGATGCGGCGTAGTCCATGAGCCTGAGCTCGAGCTCGATCTCGGGTGCTCCGGCGCCGGCGACGACCTTGCCGTCGTCCATGGCGACTCCGACCACGCGGATGGCGTCGTTCAGGGCCCTCTCGACCTCCTCAAGGACGTGCTCGGTGCCGCCGCGGACGAAGATGGTGATGGCCTTGGGGTTCTTGCAGCCGGTGATGAAGGCCATGCCGTCCTCCCCGACCTGCTTCTCCTCGACGGACCCTGCGGTTCCGAGGTCGTTCTTGGTGAGCTCCATGACGTTGCCGACGATGGTGGCTCCGGTGGCCTTGGCGATGGCCTCGAGGTCGGACTCCTTGAGCCTCCTGTAGGCGAGGATGCCGTTCTTGGCGAGGTAGTGCTGGACCAGCTCGTCGACTCCCTTCTGGCAGAAGACGACGTTGGCACCGACGGACTTGATCTTGTCGACCAGGCCCTTCAGCTCGTTCTCCTCCTCGGCGAGGAAGGAGGACATGGCGGAGGGGTCGGTGATCTGGATCTGCGCGTCGAACTCGGTCTTCTTGATCTCGAGGGCGCAGGAGAACAGGGCGATCTTCGCCTTCTCGACGAGGGAGGGCATCCTGCTGTGGACCTTCTCCTTGTCGACGACTATTCCCTGGATGAGGTAGGTGTCGCCGATGACGCCGCCGATCTTCTTCTGGATGCGGATGTTCTTGGTGTCGACGTGGTCGCCCTCCTGGACTGCCTTGCAGGCCTTGACGACGATGTCGGAGAGCATGCCCTCCTCCTCGCCCACGGACTTGCCGGTGAGGGCGGTGGCGGACACCTGCTTCAGGATCTTGTCGGACTTGGCGTCGACGGCGATGTCGTTGAGGATCTCGACCGCCTTGGTGGCCGCCATCTTGAAACCGTTGGTGATGACGGTGGGGTGGACGTTGGCGTTGATGAGCTCCTCGGACTGCTTGAGCAGCTCTCCGGCGAGGACGACGCTGGTGGTGGTTCCGTCTCCGCACTCGGTGTCCTGGGTCTTGGCGACCTCGACGACCATCTTGGCGGCGGGGTGCTGCACGTCGATCTCCTTGAGGATGGTCACACCGTCGTTGGTGATGACGACGTCGCCGATGGTGTTGACCAGCATCTTGTCCATCCCCTTGGGTCCCAGAGTGGACCTGACCGCGTCGGCGACTGCCTTGGCGGCGGAGATGTTGTTGAACTGCGCTTCCTTGTCTTTGCTCCTCTCGGTGCCCTCTTTGAGCACGATGACGGGCTGGTTTCCGTTTCCGTACATAAGGATGAACTCCTGATTACTGATTTCGGATAATTTAGTCCTTCTATAAAAGCATTTCCATAAATGGCACCAGGCGGACGGCATCGGGGGATGCACCCAGCCGTCGCCTGTCCGGCAGGCGGAGCTCCCCGTCGTCCCTGAATGCCCTGATGGCGCGGACGCCCAGCGCCCCCAGCTCGTCCTCCAGGGCGTCCTCGGCGTCAGGGGCGCGGGACACCCCCATCCTGTCCAGGCGCGAGGTGTCGACCTTCCTGAGGTTCAGCGGGTCTATGACCGCCGTGCGGCACCCGGTCCCCGCTATGGCGGCCGCCAGCGCCGCCTCGGATCCGCGGAGCGTGGACATCACCGGGGCCACGAGCGCGTAGCAGTCCACCCCCGCGCCGGCCAGATCCGCCAGCGCCCTGAGCCTGTCCCCCGGCAGCGGGGCCCCTGGCTCCGTCATCTTCGACACGCGGTCGTCGATGCCGGTGACGGTCACCCCGACCACGCACCTCATCCCCTGCAGGATGGGGATGTCGCGGGTTACGAGGTCGGATTTCGTGTGGATGTGGACCTCCCTCCCCCTGGCAGCCAGCACCTCCAGGCAGGACCTGGTGAGCATGAACCTCCTCTCGGCGTACTGGTACGGGTCCGTGACGGTCCCGATGCCAATCCTGCCCTCCACCGCAGGAAGCTCCCTGGCCAGCCTGTCTGCTATGTTCCTGCGGACCCTGACGACCCTCCACGTGCGGAGGTCGGAGTGGGTGTGCCCCGGGGCGTAGCAGTAAATGCAGCCGTGCTCGCACCCGCCGTAGGGGTTCAGGGCGTACTCCATCCCGGGCAGGCCGGACGGCGACAGGGCGCGGCTGCAGGTTACGATCTCGAACACCCCGTCCCAGGGGCCGGCCTCGCCGGTGAAGTCCGACAGCGTCGTGTCAGTAATAGTCCTCGATCCTCCTCTGGATGATCCAGTCCCTCATGACGCCCGAGTGGTGGATCCAGGTCCTCCTCTTGATGTCCATCACCCTGTCCACGTGGTCCAGGGCGCGGTCCAGCGACTCGTAGTGGAACGGCTCCGTCTTCAGCGCGGCGCGGACGTTCTCCCTGACGTTCCATACCCCCACGGGCATTACGTACCCCGGGTGGGCCTCCCTCATGATCACCGCGCCGGCAGTCCTGCGTTCCTTGATCAGGAGCTCGTTGACTGCCATCCTGGACGCGTAGTAGCATCCGCCGATGTGGGCGTACTCCGTCCTGCCCTCGAAGAACTCGCAGTCGGAGATGATGTCTATGGTCTTCCCCATGGGGTTCCAGGTGGTGTTGGGGTACCATGCCTCGATGAGCTCGAACCTCCAGGTGCACGGCATGAGCATCACTATCCACCTGTTGTCAAGGGCCTCCCACTGGTATATCCTGAAGTCGTCGATGGTCTCGT
Source organism: Methanomassiliicoccaceae archaeon UBA71 (assembly GCA_002504405.1). GTDB lineage: Archaea > Thermoplasmatota > Thermoplasmata > Methanomassiliicoccales > Methanomethylophilaceae > Methanoprimaticola. Next base: position 11,477 of record DARO01000011.1, on the reverse strand, counting down.
AGTGCTTCGTGGTCCTCAGCAGGTCCTTGCCGATTATGTCGTCCACCGCGGTTATGCTCCACCTGGTGGGCACGAAGCGGCGGTTGCGCTTGATCCCCATGGTGCCTACGGAGAACGCCTTCTCTATCTCCGATATCAGGGTGCCGTTCCTGTAGGCTTGGACGACCGCGTCCGCGGCCTTCATGTCGGTGTCGTAGAAGCTCCTCTCCAGGTTCCTCTCGAACCTGCCGTTGCCCACGGTGAGGGACTCCATCCTGGCTGAGGGGCCGAAGGGCTGGACCTCGTCGTCCAGCACGATCCTGCCGCTCGGCCTCTGGGCGAAGGAGGCCTCCACGTCCACCGGCCTGGCGGCCAGTGCCAGCTCCTGCACGTCGTCCACCACCCGGCCGTACCTGGCGAAGTCGGTGGCGTCTATCCTGTACTTCCCCCTGACCAGCCTGAACCTGAAGTCGACGATGTCGTCTATGGTCTTCCCGCCCCACATCTCCGGTCTGTCCATGATCGCGGTGTCCCCGAACTCAGGCGGGAGGAGGGGGCCGATGTCCACCTTCGGGTATCCGTACCTCCCGACGAACACCGACGGCGGGCTGGAGCCGGCCATCTGCCTCATGTCGATCAGGGGCATGGTCCTCTGGCGGGAGTAGAACTTGATCATGAGGGGGCAGCGGTCCTTCCCGCACAGCCTGTGGGAGCCCTTGCATATCGAGCACAGGCCGCTCTTGACGATGTCGCCGTTCCCGGAAGCCTGTTCGAAGAAGTCAGCCTGCGACGCGATTTCACCCCGGTCATGATATGGCGGGGCCGGAGATAACGGTATCCGTCCGCGCCGCGGGACGGCCGGGCTAGAGAAGGAAGCAGAAGTCAGACGGAACGAATTCCAGCAAGGGGACTGACTTCCGCTCTGAATGGTAGACTGCCTCGGGAATTAAATAAGTTTTGATTTGCTGGCTGTTTCCGGCGCATTTCGGCCCCTCCGGACCTCCGGCGGGCACGTCCGAAGGCCGCCGGGGGGCTCCGCAGAGGCTGTTCAAGGGCCTCCGGCGGGCCCGGCGGCGGTTATGCGGAGGTCCAGACCGAACAGCTTCCTGAAGTCCGGGCGGATCTTCTCCAGGCTCCAGACCTCCATGCTGGGGTCCTGGACGGCGGATATGGCCAGCTCGACGGCGTCCGTCCTCCTGGACAGCGAGACCTCCCTCACGGAGTCGTTCCTGTGCCTGTCCAGGACGTCCGCTATCTTCAGGAACATGGAGCACTGCCTCACGGCCCTGGCGTCCTCCGACGGCATGCCGGAGAGCCTCTGGTCCTTGGCGCCCGGGAACTTCTTGTGGTGGAACCTGACCATCAGGCCCATGGCCCTGATCTCGTCCACCCCGAACCCCACCATGTCCGAGTTCTCGATGATGGTCTGGGACAGCACGTTGTGGTTGGTGTAGCTTATCAGCTCGCCTATGTCATGGAGCGTGGCCGCGCACCCCAGGAGGTTCCTGTAGTCGTCGCCCATCTCGTGCAGTCCCAGGGTCTTGGCCTGGTCGAACAGCGAGAGGGCGTTCCTCCTGACGGTCTCGGCATGGTGCTGGTCGTAGTGGCACCTGTATGCGAGCGCCTTGACGGACGACTCCCTGGTGTCGAACACCGTGTATCCGCGGGAGAGCATGTGGTCTATCTGCATCCCCTGCTTGAGCCCCTTGGGGCTGATCGCCATGGACTCGATCCCGAAGAGGGACATGAGCTCCTCCGCCACGGCGGCCCCTGGAACGATGATGTCGGCGCGGTTCTTCCCGAGGCCAGGTACGGAGAACCTGGAGGACAGGTCCCTGCGCCTGACGCTGGGTATCAGGGCCCTAAGCTCGTCCAGCCTCAGGTAGGAGGCGTCCCTGTCGCCCCTGCGGGCGGCGCACATCTCCGCCAGGGCTATGAGCGTCCCGGAGGACCCGACCGCCCTGGCGAACCCGAGCTCCCTGACGCGGCTCACGGCATGGTACGACGCTATGTCGACGCTGCGGAGCATCATGGAGTAGTCATCGTCGGATACCGGCGCGGAGCAGTCCACCCCGAGCCCGTAGGCATACCTGACGGCGCCCATGCTCAGGCTGTCCAGGAAGAGGTTCTCCCCCCTCTCGCTGACGATGACCTCTGTGCTCCCGCCCCCTATGTCGATCTCCAGGGTCCTCTCCTCGGGACCCCTGTCGCCGAAAACCCCCAGGGCTATGAGCCTGGCCTCCTCGGTGCCCGGTATGACCTTGACCTCAACGTACCTGGACAGGGCGGACACCAGCTCGTCCCTGTTGGACGCCTCCCTGGCGGCGCAGGTGGCGAAAGCCACCACCTTGTCCGCCCCCAGGTCCCTGGATATCTGTGCGAACCTGGACACCACGAGGGAGCTCTTCTCGATGGCCGCGCCGTCTATCCTGCCGGTGCCGTACAGGCTCTGGCCGAGGCGGACGGTCTCCTTGTCCTGGAAGACCGGGGAGCCCGCGGAGTCGGGGTAGAACCTGACCACCAGCAGGTGTATGGAGTTCGTCCCGACGTCGATGAAGCCGACCGTCTCGGACTCACTGGGGGCCATGCCATACTCCCCTGTGCTCGATGAACCACTTCTGGGAGCGCAGCTTCTTCTCGCCCTCCTCCCTCTCGACAAGGCGGTAGGTCCCGTCGGGCTGGAGCTCCCTGGACTTCACGTTGTCTGAAAGGTGGACCCTCAGGATGCTGTCCCTTATCTGGACGAGCATGTCCCTGTCCAGCACCGGGAAGAGGACCTCGACCCTCGCCAGGAGGTTCCTGGGCATCATGTCCGAGGACCCCATGTACATCTCCGGCCGGCCGCCGTTCTCGAAGTAGTAGATCCTGGAGTGCTCCAGGAACCTGTCCACGATGCTGGTGACCCTGATGTTCTCAGAGACGCCGGGGATCCCCGGGCGGAGGCAGCACAGCCCCCTGATGTTCAGGTCCACCCTGACGCCGGCGATGGACGCCTTGTACAGCGCGGCGATGATGTCGGAGTCGATGAGGCCGTTGGCCTTCATGGCGATGTACCCGTTCCCGGACATCCTGTGCACCTCGATCTCCCTCTCGATCTTGGATATCAGCGAGCTCTTGAGGGTCAGGGGGGCGACGAGCAGGTGGTTGTACATCCTCGGGCCGAAGTACCCGGTGAGGGCGTTGAACAGCTCCCCAACGTCCTCCCCTATCTCGGGGTTGGCGGTGAGGAACGATATGTCCCCGTACTGCTTGGCGGTGGAGGAGTTGTAGTTGCCGGAGCTCAGGTGCGTGTACCTGACCAGGCGGCTCCCCTCGAGGCGGACCACCTGAAGGAGCTTCGAGTGGACCTTCAGGTCCACCGGGCCGTACACCACGTGGACGCCGATCTTCTCCAGCTCCCTGGCCCAGAGGATGTTGTTGCTCTCGTCGAACTTGGCGCGCAGCTCCATCAGAACGGAGACGGTCTTGCCCCTCTCCCTGGCCTTCATGAGGGCCTTCATGATGGACGGGTCCTTCCCGATCCTGTAAAGGCAGATCTTTATGCTCTGGACGTTGGGGTCCTCCGCGGCGGTGGAGACGAACCTGACTATGGTCGAGAATGACTCGTAGGGGTGGAAGAGGATCCAGTCCCTGGACCTGATGGCGTCGAATATGTCCGAACCCTCGGCCAGCTCCGGCGGCGTGTAGGGGTCGAAGGGCTTGTCCTTCAGCTTGGGGAAGTCGAGGCCGACGAGCTGCCATAGGTCGACCAACTCTATGGCGTCCGTCCTGTGCACCTGCACCGGGTCCAGGTTGAGGTTCCTGGTGAACAGCTTGACCATCTGCGTGGGCATGGACGCCTCGGCGACCATCCTCACCGGGAACCCGATGTCCCTGTCCTCCAGGGACTCCTCGACCGCGGTCATGAAGTCGCAGGCTTCGTCGATGGTGACCTTGACGTCGGCGTTGCGGGTGACCCTGAACATGTAGGCGCCGTCCACCTCGAGCCCGGGAAACAGGGCCTGTATGTGCGTCTCGATGATGTCCTCGACCATCACGAACTCCAGCCCGGACGACGAGGGAACCTCCACGAAGCGGGGGAGGGTCCCCACGGGGACCTTCACCCTGGCGTAGAGCTCGTCGTGGTTCCTGTCGTAGAGCCTGACGGCGATGTTCAGCGAGTTGTTGGAAATGAACGGGAACGGGTGGGACACGTCCAGAGCCAGGGGGGTCAGGAGGGGGTGGACCCTCTCCCTGTAGAACCCCGCGACCCAGGCCTGCTGGTCCGGGTTCAGCTCCGAGACCCTGTGGATTCTTATCCCCTTCTCGGCCAGGAGGGACTTGAGCTCCCTCCAGCACACGCCGTACTGCTGGACGAGGTCCTGGACGGTGGCCGAGATCTGCTCCATGAGGCAGTTGAAGTTCACCGACAGGTAGTCCGGGCCCGGTATCGGGGTCTTGGACATGATGCCGGGCACGCGGATCATGAAGAACTCGTCCATGTTGCCGTAGCAGATGGCGAGGAACTTCACCCTCTCCAGCAGCGGGTTGGTGTCGTCCATGGCCTCGGCCAGGCAGCGCCTGTTGAACTCCAGCCATGAGAGCTCCCTGTTGATGTAGTACCTCTCGTCGTAGAGGTCTGGGCCGGAGGGGGCGTCGGTCATGTCACTCCCCCGTAGGCTTCCTGACCCTCACGGACTCGCAGTGCGCGTGCAGACCCTCGGCCGTGGAGAGGGTCTCGATGGTCGCGGCCAGCGACGCCAGTCCCTCCCTGGAGAGGTACTGGACGGTGGACGTCTTCATGAAGTGGGCGACGTTGAGCCCGGAGCATGTCATGGCGTGGCCGGCGGTGGGCAGCACGTGGTTGGTGCCGGAGGCGTAGTCTCCCGCGGCTATGGGGGTGTACGGGCCCACGAAGATGGATCCGGCGTTCCTGACCTTGCCGAGGGCGTCCAGCGGGTCCCTGACCTGTATGGACAGGTGCTCGGGGGCGATCCCGTTCATGACCTCGATCGCCAGATCCATGTCCTCGGCCACGATGTAACCTGAGTTCTCCAGGGCCTTCTCGATGATCTCCCGCCTCGGGGCCTTTGCGATCATGGCCTCCATGACCTTCCACGTCCTGTCCGGGAGGTCCGGGTCGTCCGTGACGAGGATGCTCGCGGAGGACGGGTCGTGCTCGGCCTGAGCCAGCAGGTCGGCGGCGAGGAACTCCGGTACGGCGGAGGAGTCGGCGAGTATGCCGGCCTCCGACGGACCCGCGGGGAAGTCTATCTCCACCTTGTTCCTGAGCATCATCTTTGCGCCGGTGACGAACACGTTCCCGGGGCCCACGATCTTCTGCACGGGCTCGATGCTCTCTGTCCCGAGGGCCATGGCGGCGACGGCCTGGGCGCCTCCGGACTTGTATATCTCGTCGGCGCCAGCGATGTCGGCCGCGACCAGTGTCAGAGGGTTGACCGGCGCGGGGGTGCACACCACCACCTCGTCCACGCCTGCGACCCTCGCGGGGATGACTGTCATGAGCACGGTGCTCGGATAGGACGCCCTCCCTCCGGGTATGTAGCATCCGACCTTCTCCAGAGGCGTCGACTTGACGCCGAGGGTGACACCGGGCTCGACCTCCCTCAGCCACATGCCGGGGGGCATCTGCATCTCATGGAACCTCTGGATGTTGTACGCCGCATTCTCCAGCTCCTCCACGAGCTCGGGGGAGACCTTCTCGTATGCCTCCTCGATCTCCTCTCTGGAGACGACGACGGTGTCCAGGTCCACATGGTCGAACTTCTTGGCCAGCTCGATGAGGGCAGCATCGCCCTTCTCGGCCACCATGTCCACGATCCCGCGGACGGTGTCCTCCACCTGCCCGACCTTGGATTCGCGGTTCTCCTTCCAGAAGTCTTCGGTTACCTGCTTCCACATGAGCCCCGTATCGTCCAGCGTCGGATTTATATGATTTGTCCGTAGGCGACGTACGCCTCCGTGCGCCTATATAGAAGGGCAGGCGTCACAGGCCGGGGGCGTCCGGAGGGCGGTCGCCGGATATGATCCCCGAGATCTCGATCAGGAGGTCGGCGACCTGCTCGCCGGCGGGTGTGAGGGTCAGAAGATGCTTCCCGGCGTCGATGAGTCCGGCCTCCTCGAGGAGGGCGATCTTGTCGGGCATCCTCGGGTTCCTGGAGGTCTGCTCGTAGAGCTGGGTCCTCCTGCATGGGCCGTTCCTTCTGATGTAGAGGATTATGGTAACCATGTTCCTCTCCTCGAAGACTGTCGCCGGGTCCCGCACGATATCCTTGGAAGTCCTGTATGCCATCTGATTCACCCTATGAGAATACAAGTATTAAGAAAGGGGCCCCGGGACGCCCGTCCCGGGGGTTTTGCTGTTCAGGTTGTCGGTGCGGCTCCGTGAGTCCTCAAGTCATCAGGACCTGGTCAGCCTGAGGGCGACTATGATGGCCATTATGGCGATCAGCACCACGAGGATGATCAGGAGGTAGTCGGTGAGGCCGAGGCCGTCGACCCCGGAGGAGGTGACGGTTCCGCTGTCCACGACTATGTTCCCTGTGACGGACAGGAGAGGCGCCTTCTCGCCGATCATGTCGGCGGTGATGACGATCTTCCCGTCGGTGACGGTCTTGCCGTCGAAGGTCACGGTGATGTCTCCGGAGTACCCGGGGTAGGGGGTCACGGAGACGGTGTGGGTGCCGATGGACAGGGACTTGAGGTTGTCCTCGGTAGCCGCGTACACCACTCCGTCGATGGACAGGGTGATCCTGGGCATGACGGAGACCTTCACGTCCACGAGGGCGTAGTCGATCTCGGCGGATACGGCGGCGTAGGTGCCCACGGTGGTGCCCATTTCCACAAGGGTCTCACCGGAGTACCATTCGACATCATCGAGAGCGGCATCATCTTCGAATGTGACGAGATCCTCCATCATCGCTACGAAGAAATTGATCGCGTAGATATCGACGCCTCCGTACACGGTGGCATAGGGGATGCCGTTGATGGTGTAGGAGGTGCTCTTTGCAGGCTCGTTCTCGTAGATGAACTCGGCATCGGAGACGGAGGATCCGTCGAAAATGAAAGCGGCTCCGTAGATTGTGGTGCCATCGTTTGCGGGACCGTTACGTGCAGTAGGTTCTGGTGTCTCAGTATCCACCAAGGTGACCTTCCCGACCACGGTACCGGCGGAGCCGAGGGAGGTCGGTACGTCGCCGACGATGAGCATGACTACACTCAGGGCGCCCTCCTTGTCCTCGGTGTCGGAGACGGTCAGGGTTCCTGTGATCCACAGAAGTTCCGAAGTGACATCGGCTTCGTCGGCGATGATGACGTTACCGCCGATCTTCGCATCAAAGTATACCTCTCCCTTCAGGGTGACGGTGCCCTCGTTGTCGATCTCGGCGTCGATGTCTACACCATCGGTCGCATTGTAGATGACCAGCTCGGCTCCGGAGGAGACGGACAGCTTGACGGGTGCGGTGACGGAGTCGGAGGTGGCGATCGAGGTTCCGACGAACACGATCTTGCCTGCGGTAACTGCGGTGGACTTGCCTGCGACCTTGTCGATGGTGGTCTCGCAGACGTCGGCGCCCTGGGCGTTGACGGTGACCTTGTTCTCGATCTTGGCGGTGGTCTCGGTGACGGACACGGTGCTGAGCACGGCGACATCGCCAGTCCCGGTGAGTCCGGAAACGTTGGCGGTGTAGACTCCCTGATCAGCTTCTTCTTCGGAGGCAGCAGAATAGATGCTGGCCTTCACGAGGGTGACGTCGCCGAGGGTGACCTTGGCCCCGTTGGCGATGACTATGTCGATGTCGTTGCTGGTGATGGCGTCCTTCTCGGTGACTATGCCGGTGACGGTTATGGATATGGGGTACCCGCTGTTGTTCTCGCAGTAGGCGATCGCCTTGGCGACGGAGGTGTAGACCCTCTCGCCATCGTCATAGTAGGCGGCGTTGATGGTCAGGGTTCCACCGACGTCAGGACTTTCGTTTATCGAAGATGCGGATCCGATGTTGACTCCGTTGACGCCTGCTTCGGTCGTTCCCGTGGAATACAGGTTGACGGAGGCATCGGTCTCGTTGGTGACGGTTCCATCGGTGGCGTCTAGCAGTCCGTAGACGCTGATTGTGCTCTCCTTGTCGGCGGTTCCTGCGATGAGCTCGGCGTCACCCTTCAGGACGAGCTTGGAGTTCTCGGGAATGGTCAGGTTGCCGGTAATACGCAGTTCGACCCCGTTCACGTTGACGGTGACCCCGTCTGTGACGGTCAGTGATCCCCTGTATGTGGCATCTCCGACCACTTCTATGACATTGCCGCTGACAGCGTTATCCAGAGCGACCTTGAACCCGGAGTAGGTCATGTTGCCGTCGTCGTCCTCGGAGGAGACGGCGTAGGATCCTTCCCTGGGCTCGCATCCGATGCCCTCCACGACATAGACGATTCCCTCGATCTTCTCGAAGGCGTTGCCGTCGAAGGTTCCTTCGGCGGCGACATCGACCCTGGCGGACTCGGCGACGGTTATGCTCGCGCTGCCGCCGTCGACGATGTCCACGGCCATGCCGTTTCCGATCTCGTAGTTGCCGGAAATGGTGTAGGTTCCGGAGATCTCGATGACAGCGTCCTCGGTTCCGGAGACGGCCGCGTATGCGGAGTCGAAGGATGCATAGTATACGGTCTCGTAGGTCTTGTCCTCGGACTCCACGGAGTATTTCGCGCCGATGTAGGAGGCTTCGAAGGTTCCATCCTTGTTCTTCTGGACGGTTCCGGAGACGGAGACGTCGAAGGTCGCCGTACCTCCTTCGGCAGGGCCGACTGTCACATTCTCGATGACCAGCTTGTCCTTCACGAAGACGGTTCCGGAGACGGTGACCATGGGGTCTTCGGCGTTCTTGATTTTGTCGATGGTGCCGGTGATGTACAGCCTCTGGACGGTGTAGGCATCGCCGTCGGCGTTGGTCAGTGTGACCCTGCCGACGGAGACCTCGAAGCCGACCTCCTGACCGTCGAAGGAGAAGTAGGGCGTGCCGTAGGCCACGTTGTTGGGACTGGCATTGCCAGTATCATTGGTGTAGAAGTCATCGCCAGACTTTATCTCGCCGGCGGTGGTCTGCACCTTGCCGCTGACCTTGCCGTTGGCGTCCAGGACGGAGCCGTTGCTGAGGGTCAGGGCGTCGGTGATGTTCAGGGCCCCGTTGCTGCTGACGGTGACGGTGACGTTCTTGGCGACGGTCACGCCGGTGACGTTGAGCGTGACGCTGTCCCCGACGGTCAGGTCCTTGCCGATCTCGACATCGTACGCGGAGAGGGCGCAGCCGGTCTGGCCGCTGACCTTCGTCACGTTTCCGGAGATCTTCATGTTGTATGTCTGTCCGGACTTCACCATCTCGATGGCGACGCCCTTGACCTTCTGGATCGTGACTTTCTGATCCGCATTGTTCCCGTTCACGACGTCGATGGGCTGGGCGATGCCGATGGTACCCTCGTTGGAGATGGTTCCCTTCTCCACGAGGACCATCTGGTTGCCGCTGGTGGATTCGACGTTGGAGGTGATGATTCCCCCGTTCATCACGATGATATCCCCGTAGACGGTTATGGTGTACCCGTTAAGGTCCAGGATCCCTCCCTTGTAGACGGTTATGGTGTACCCGTAGGGAACTTCCAGGTCCTGGGTGAGGTACATGCCGCTCTGCACATCGAGGTCCTGATCCAGGACATTGGTCAGTCCGAGGTTGTTGTACTTCTTGACCGTCCCCCCGTTGTTCTCTATGGAGATGGTGGACGGGAGCTCGGAGTAGTACAGCAGGGATCCGGAACTGAGGATGATGCTCCCGCTTCCGGTGATCTTCCCGAGCATGGACACCGAGACGCCGGCGGCGATCGTTACATCGCCCTCTATCTCCAAGTTGCTGCCTGCGGGGTAGATTATGTCGGAGTCGATCTGTGCCGGAACAAGGATCGACATGCTGCCGGTGATGACCGTTTCGCCGGCGCCGGTGGTGGTTGCTTCACTCGGTTCCCCTCCGATGTGGAGAGTTCTGTTGCTTACATAGATGTTCAGTGCCTGGTTCACTGAGAACGTTCCGGTAATGGCGTTCGTCTCATCATCATCGGAACCGATCGTTATCACGATGTCCTCGTACTTGAATCCGGGTTGGAGCGCCTTGGTTCCATTCTCGCCAAGCTGTATGTCACCGTCTCCGGAAACCACAGCATTCCCGTTGCTGTCCTCTGAGAATTCCATCCCATTCGTTGTTGCGTTGGGGTCGACTGTGACTGTACCGTTGTTGGTGACCGTTCCCGAGACCGTGGCTCCGGATCCTACGGACATGCTTCCGGTGCTGCCGACGGAGACGGACCCTTCGATCTCCAAGTCGCCTGTGACCGTGACCGCCCCGTCGATGTTGAGGGTTATGCCCGAGGGGATGTTGAGATTCGAGATAACTACGTCGCTTCCAGTTCCCTGGGTCTCTATTGTGAGATCACCTGTCCCTTCAAGCGTGGTGCCGTCCGCGAGCTTGACCTTGCCGGACGCCGTTATGGTGACGTCCTGGCCCACATCGAGTGTACCGCTGATGACGATGGATCCCTCTTTGATGGACATCTCGGACGTCGCTTTGAGGTTGGTGACCGCCATCGAGTTGCTACCGATGGTGATGGTGGTGGCGGAGTCCTTTCCGACGGTCAGGTTGCAATTCGTATTGTCATCGTTGCAGACGAACATCGCATATCCGGCTTCGGCGTTGATGGAGCCGCCAGAGATTGTGAGTTTGGCGGTTCCGGCATAGCTGGTATTGCAATCATAGTCTCCGACGACAACCGCGGCGCATGCGGCCTCATCACCGCTACTCCAACTAGTTGAAGATTGAGGGTAACGTGCTGTTATGTCGTTTTGACTGGATGCCTTATTGCTGAAATTGATCTCGGTGTCCGTGATCGTAGCCGTACCGCACCTTACGAATACGCACTGCCTGTCTCCGTTTATGGTGCATCCATCTATTTCCATCACGGCGTTCTCGAGGTTGATCATCACGGAGCAGTTGTCGTAACCGTTTCCGTACGTGCTGTCCTTGCCCGTGAGGACGGAGTCTCTGAGAGTGATCGATACATCGTTCTCTCCGGATACTTTATTGTTTGTACCGACGCAGTATACCCCCGCGGTCACGGTGCATGAATCCACGAGAACAGAGGAGGCCTTCCCATTGGGATAGAGGGCACTACCGTTGGTCACGAAATCGATGTTCTCCAATGTTACGGACCCGTTCTGTTCGATACTGAACACGCTGACTGTAGAATTGGTAAAGCCATCGACTGTGAACGTCCCCCTGGAAGACGGGTCGCTTCCATCGGTTATTGTCAACGAAGCCTTACCGGATTCATCCGATGATATCATCGCCAAACTGCAATCATTACCACCCTGAGTTTGACACATACTGAGGAGTTTTGAGACTTAGCGCAGGGGCTGAAGCCCTGCGCGATCGGTGTGCTGAACAAGGGATAAGAAGCGGCCTTTC
>DARO01000009.1 GCA_002504405.1 Methanomassiliicoccaceae archaeon UBA71 | reverse complement strand
GCTTTATGATTTCAACGGAGCCCTGGGGAATGCATTGTCAATACCGAAAAATGCGGACCGCTCGTTGAGGCACCGACCCAAGGTTATAATCGGAGTAGTGCATGGAGACACAGGGTGCGATAACGTGAAGGCCACCATAGATGGAGTTCAGAAGGACATTCGCGCCGTCTGGTTTGAGGACGGCAGGGTTATGATGATCGACCAGAGGGAGCTCCCCTCCAGGATAGCCGTCGTCGGGTTCACCGACTACAGGGACATCGCGGAGGCGATCAGGAACATGACCACACGCGGAGCGCCGTCGATTGGTGCCACTGCCGCATACGCCATGTGCGCCGCGGCGTTGGAGGGCTGTGACCTCTCCAAGGCGGCCGAGGACATCAAGGCCGCAAGACCGACCGCCTACGACCTTTTCTACGCGGTGGACTACATGTCGGCAAGGCTCTCGGAGAACGCCGACCCTGTCGAGGCGGCGGACGGATACGCCCAGATGATGGTCGACAAGTGCACGGCCATCGGGAGGCACGGGGGGAAGCTCATCAAGAACGGCATGAAGCTCATGACCCACTGCAACGCCGGTGCCCTCGCCACTGTCGATGTGGGGACCGCCCTCGCACCCATGAGGCAGGCCCACGACGAGGGCAGGGATTTCTTCGTCTACGTCTCGGAGACCCGCCCCCGCCTACAGGGGATGCAGCTTACAGCCTGGGAGCTGGCACAGGAGGGGATCGACCACAGGATCATCCCCGACGGGGCATCCGCATACTACATGAGCCAGGGTGTCGACATGATAATCACGGGGGCCGACAGGATCGCATCCAACGGGGACTTCGCGAACAAGATCGGCACGTTCGACAAGGCCATCGTCGCGAAGCACTTCGGCATCCCGTTCTATGTAGCCGCCCCGGCATCGACCTTCAACCTAGACATGGGTAGCGGCAAGGAGATCGTCATTGAGCAGAGGTCCCAGGAGGAGGTCACCATGATGAACGGGGTCAGGATCGCGCCCTCGCAATCCCAGGCCCTGAACCCCGCATTCGACGTCACTCCCGCCGACCTGGTCACCGGCTTCATCACCGAGAAGGGCATCCTTAGACCGGACGAGATACACCTCATGAGGGAATGACGATGAACGAGAGGTACGCCCGCGAGATGCTGGCACGTTTCTGCAAGATGCTCTACGACAGGAACCTCACCGTGTCCGCCGGAGGCAACATGAGCGTCCGCATCTCCGATGACGCCATCATCATCACACCCTCCGGAAGGAACAAGGGGCTCCTCGACCCGGAGGACATGGTCAAGGTATCGATCGATGGGGAAGTCCTGTCTGACGGGAAGCCGTCGATCGAGCATAGGTTCCACCTTGCGCTCTACCGCATGAACCCCGAGACGGGGGCGGTGGTCCACTGCCACCCGCTGAACTGCGTCGCCCTGGCGGTCAGGAACGAGCCCATTCGCTGCAACCTGACGCCCGAGGGCGCCATGCTGCTGGGCCATGTCCCCATGATAGGCTACTACACCCCCGGATCCCAGGAGCTCGTAGATGCCGTGGCGGCTGAGGGGAGGAGCAGGGCCATGCTCATGGAGAGGCACGGCGCCCTCACGCAGGGCAGGACGCTGGAGGAGGCGTACAACAGGATGGAGGAGTTGGAGTTTCAGGCAAGGCTGCAACTCTTGGTCGGGGATGCAGAGGACCTGCCTGCCGACGAGGTGGAGAGGCTCTCCAGGATGTGAACGCATGACGATACTCGTGACGAAATGGTTCGGGGTCTTCCTGTGCGACGAGAAAACCGGCAGGATCCTCGACAAGAGGCTCATGCCCAAGGACGCCGCCCTGGTGGCGGAGAAACTTGCCGCGGTGCAGAGGGGCGCACTGCTGGACGAGGAGAGGGAGCTGGCATCCCAGGTGGATTCGAAGCTGGCGGTTTCCGATCGCAGGCAGTCCGAATTGGGAAAGCCAGAGCTGTTCGATTCCTCCTTCATCACACCCGAGAAGCACGGGTACGACTCGGTTTTCATGCATGAGGTGATGATAGGCCTCGGAAAGCTGAGGACGTCGGAGCCCATACCCAGGGACCGGAATCTCGTCCAGGCCATCAGGAACCTCGACGACCAGATAGCGACGATAAACCTGTATGACGAGAGGCTGCACGAGTGGTACGGCATGCACTTCCCGGAACTGGCCGACTACGCCAAGGAATCGAGGTACGCGCAGCTGATCGCCCTGTACGGGGACAGGGACGCGGTCATCGAGGAGTTGGGGATTGAGCTGGAATCAATAGGCTCTGACATGGACCCTGCGGACATGGACGCCGTGAGGGACCTCGCGGACACGCTGTGCCGCCTGTACGAGGACGAAGAGAGGACCCAGGATTACATCCAGGGGATTGTCGAGGAGACCTGCCCCAACATGTGTGCTCTCCTGGGCGCACCGCTGGCTGCCAGGCTCGTGTCGCTGGCCGGAGGGCTAGAGAGGCTCTCGTCGTTGCCATCGTCCACCGTCCAGCTCCTGGGTGCCGAGAAGGCCATGTTCAGGCACCTCAGGTCCGGCAAGAGGGGCCCGAAGCACGGGGTCATATACCAGCACCCCGAGGTGCACAGGTCCCCGTACTGGCAGAGGGGGAAGGTCGCCCGTGCGCTGGCCGGGAAGGTGCTAATCGCAGCAAAGGTGGACCAGTACCGCGGCGAGTTCGTGGGGGATTCGCTGGAGGAGGACTTCATGAGACGCGTGGAGGACATCAGGCGCCGCTACCCGGATCCTCCCAAGAAGCCTCAGAAATCCAAGAAGGCCCGCCGCGGAAGAGGTGGCAAGGGGAAGAGGTGACGGCACTTCGGACCGCCGGGCTCCCGAACCCCGACAATTCTATAAATCGGGGATGCATCAGGAGTGCCAGATAGCATGAGGTCTGCAACCAAGTTCGACCTGAGCATCGGCACTTCCCTCAGGGGAGTGAACTTCCGGCCGTGAGTCCGGGTAATCTACAATAAGGAAAGTGAGACCAATGTGGGAGATGAAAGAGATCAGGGAGCTGAAAGAGGGCAGGTACGTCAACGTCGACGACGAGCCCTGCAAGATCGTCAAGATCACGACGTCCAAACCCGGAAAGCACGGGTCCGCCAAAGCGAACATCGACGCCGTCAGCATCTTCACCGGAGCGAAGAAGTCCATCGTGGGCCCCGTGAGCACCAAGGTGCAGGTCCCCATGATCGACAAGAGAAAGGGACAGGTCCTCTCTATCTCTGGAAACGAGGCCATGATCATGGACCTCGAGACCTTCGAGCAGATCTCCGTCGAGATCAACCCCGACCATGAGCAGCCCGTCGAGGAGGGAGGAGAGCTCCTGTACATCGTCGCGATGGGCAGATACAAGATCATGTGAGGTCTGATACAACGTCGTACGGGATCGGTTACGCCGGAGCCGAGGCGGACTACAATGACGCCGATGCGGTGATCTTCGGGATCCCGTACGACCACACCTCCTGCTTCAAGGCGGGAGCCAGGGAGGCCCCGACCGCCATAAGGCGGGCCTCCTACAATTTTGAAGAGATACATTTCGAGCACGGGATACACCAACCGCACCTCGAGATCTGCGACTACGGAAACTGCGACGACTTCATCCTCCCGGAGGACATGTTCGCCGAGGTTGACTTCGCCGTAGGCCCGGCGATCAGGGATGGCAAGTTCACCGTGGCCATCGGCGGGGAGCATTCGATAAACATCCCCATCATCAGGAACTTCGACAGGGACGACATCGCGCTCATCTCCATAGACGCCCATCTCGATTCCAGGGACGAGTACCTCGGGATCCCGAACAGCCATGCTTGCATCACACGCAGGGCGGCCGACCACCTGGGCCTCGATAACGTCTTCGTGCTGGGCGCAAGGGCGATAGGGGAGGAGGAACTGGACAGGGACGACCCCGTGCAGTTCATCAGCTCCTACGAGATCATGGAAAAAGGCATCGAATGGGCAGTCAACAAGGCCCTGGAATCCGTGAAAAACGAGAGGATCTACTTTACGCTCGACATAGATGGGATAGACCCGGCGTTCGCCCCCGGAACTGGCACCCCCGAACCTTTCGGGCTGATGCCCATGGATGTGAAGAAGACGATCAACATGATCGGCGATAGACTGGCCGGCTTCGATGTTGTGGAGGTGTGCCCTCCGGCCGACCCGTCGGGGATTACGTCCATCCTTGCCGCGAGGTACATAAACGAGGTCCTCGCTGTTCACGCGAAGAACCTCAGGTGCTGATTCTGCCAGACAGGAACGCCTCGGCCTCCACCATGTACTTCTCGGCCCTTTCCTCAGCGATACGGCCATCTTTGGATTCCGAGTAGATTCTGAAATAATCCTCTGTGGTTGACGGCCTCAGCAGGACCCAACCGTCATCGAACATGATCTTGAGACCGTCGATCGTGCTGACCGAGGTCTCGTCCTCGACCCCCTGCATGAAATGGTCCAGGAGCTCGGCCTTCCGCGCATCGGGACATACGACCCTGAGCTTCACGGTGTGATATGTGTCGAAGGATTCGATTTGCTTGGATATCGGCCCGTTCTTGGCTATGCACTCCAGCATCTTGGCGAGCGTCATGGCGCCGTCGCGGCAGTACTGCATCTCGGGGAACACCATGCCCCCGTTCTCTTCGCCGCCGAAGATTGCCTTGTTCTCCACCATCTTGTGGACGACCGTGTGGGAGCCGACGGCCGTGTATTTCAGGATTCCCCCGTTGGCCGTGACGATGTCCTCGACGATGGATGAGGAGCTGATCGGGGTGATCACCTTCCCCTTGCGCTCCTCCAGCATGACCTTGGCCATGAGGGCCAGACTCTTGTCCCCCTGGATGAAGCCGCCCTTCTCTGAGATGAATACCGTGCGGTCCCCGTCCCCGTCGTGCGCTGCCCCGAGGTCCGCCCCGACTATTGTGGTCATGCCTATCAGATTGAACAGGCTCTCCTCCGTGGGCTCGATCGGACGTCCGGGGCTCTCCCCCTGCGGATCGCCGTTGATCGTTATGGCGCGTACTTTCAACTTCCTTAGCAGAAGGGGAGTGGTCGGACAAGTGGCGCCGTTCGCGCAGTCCACAACGACCGTGAGGCCCGCCTTGGCTATGGCCTCCGAATCCACATGGGATATCACCGCGTTCACATAGTCCTCGATGCCGTCGGCACGGCTGTATCCGCCGGTCTCCCAGGGATCCACGGTCTCTATGTCCCTGGCGCAGAAGTTCTCGATCGCCTTGTCGTCCTCGCGGGTGGCCTCCATGCCGTCGGCATGGATCAGCTTGAAGCCGTTGTACTCGGGAGCATTGTGGGATGCGGTTATTGACACGCCGCCGGTGACGTCGTCATGGGTCTTCACATAGTACTGCAGCGCAGGCGTCGGGAGGACGCCCAGGTCGACTATGTCGCTCCCGACGGACATTATGCCCGCGGAAAGGGCGCTTCTGAACATGTCGGCTGAATCGCGGGGGTCCGTGGCGAGGGCTATCCTGCCGCCGAACGTGCGGCCAACTGCCTTGCCGATCTGGAGAGCCATCTCCGGGCTGAGGTCCCTGTTGGCGACGCCTCTTATCCCGCTGATACCGAATAGTCCCATTGCCTACTCAAATCCTCTTCGCGTAGAAAAGGATGCTTATTGTCTCCGCACAGCCCTTGCAGGTGTCTGCGGCCTCCTCGATGGCATCCAGGATCCTCATGGTGATCATGGTCCCCCTGTGGTCCATGTTCGGGCCGAATGCGGCACTGGCGATGACCATGTATGCGCTGTCGATGCTGCGCTCCTGCTTCTTCACCTGCATGATGCATCCGTCTATGCCGTCCCTGCCCTCCGTCAGGATCTTTATGGCGTTGATCAGGCCGTTCACCTCCGACTCCAGGTCGGATGTGGCGGAGACGAACATCGTCCATATCTGCATCGGGATCACTGCCCCGACATCCCTGGCGAGCTGTATGTGGATGGCCGCCTCCTTGCACCAGTTGGCGATTGCGTCCGTCTTCTTCACGAAATGCAGGAGGTCCTCCCTCTCCTGGGGATTGAGCTCCCCCAGGCTCAGCTGGTTGCACAGGTTCTCCTCCAGCGTGTCCGCCTCGTGCTCGCAGGCGTAGAGTCTCTCGATGGCCTTGGACGCCCCTGCGGTGTCGCCCGCCTCCATGGAGCGCATGGTGTTGCCCAGCTCCGTGACGCAGTCCAACGTTGCCAGCGCATGGGCGCGCATGCCGTCCTGGACCACGCCCTCCTTCCGCTTCCCGAACCAGTCGAGAAGCCCCTTCGCATCTTCACTCAAGTTTAATCTCCTCCTCTATACCTCCAGCGGGCCTCGGGAAGACGACGATCGCCTTCTTGTTGAAGACGAGGTAGACTATGTCGCCCGCCTCCGGAACCGGATCCTCCGCTGGCACATTGTATTCAACGTAATCTCTGCTGGACGCCATGGTGCGGACCCTCCAGTACGTCCCCATGAACACCGTGGAGAGGACCTCCGCCTGGAGGCCATCATCCGCAGGGTACACATGCTCTGGACGCACCGATATGACTACTGGGTCCCCGACCTTGAAATCGGTCTTCGAGGCCCTGACCTCCTGCCCGCCCCTGAGCTTGACCCTGGTCTTGCCACTCTTGGATTTGTCTGAGACGGTGCATTCGAGCAGATTCGTCTCGCCTATGAAGTTGGCGGCGAATATGGATGACGGATGCCTGTATATCTCGAGGGGCTTGCCGATCTCGGCTATGCTCCCGTAGCGCATGAGGACGATCCTGTCTGACACGGACATGGCCTCCTCCTGGTCATGCGTGACATGGAGCACCGTTATGCCCAGCTTCTTCACGAGCCTGCGGAGCTCGTACCTGAGCTCCATGCGGACACGGGCGTCGAGCGCCGAGAGGGGCTCGTCCAGCATCAGCATCTTGGATCCGGATGCGAGCGCTCTGGCAATTGCCACCTTCTGCTGCTCCCCACCGGAGATCTCGCTGGGGAACATCCCGGCACGCGAGAGCATGTTCACAAGCTGCAGGTACTCCGTGGACAGCTCCTCCATCGCCTCGTCGCCCTGGTTCTTCACCCTGGGGCTGTACGAGACATTCTCCTTGAGCGTCATGTGGGGGAACAGAGCGATGTTCTGGAACACGTAGCCGACATCCCTGTCCTCCATCGGGATGGACGTCACGTCGAGACCGTCGACGTAGACCTTGCCCTCGGTGGGCTTCCAGATGCCGGAGATGACCTTGATGAGGGTAGTCTTCCCGCACCCGGACGGTCCCAGGATGGTGACGTACTCGCCGTTGCTTATCTCCAGGTTAATGTCCCTGACGGCGTAGAAGTCGCCGAACCTCATGGATATGTGATCGAGCTTGATGCGCGCCATCAGTCCAACCTCATCTCTTCCTCTAGCCCGCCAGCTGGCATGCGGAACACCGATGCCTTCTCCGGAGCCCAGGAGATGTTGACGACATCCCCGGCCTGGAAGTCATCGAACTTCCTGTTGGGCAGCTTGGCGGACACCAGCCCCACCCCTTCGACGGCCATCTCCGCCGTCACAGTGACCCCCTCGTACAGCATGCGCTCGATCGTGCCGATGCACATGCCGGGAGGGATCCCCTCCTTGACCTTGGTGATCTTGGTCGACCCCAGCTTCACTGTGAGCACGACCTCCTCCCCGACCGGGATGTCCGACCCCCTGGCGAGGAATCTAATACCCGATTCCGTCTCGACCTCCGTGAGCCCGTCCAGTTTACCGGATACGGTGCCCACGATCGTGTTGGACCTGCCGAGGAAGTTCGCCACGAAAGGCGTGGACGGGTTCTCGAACACCTCCCTCGGCGTGTCGAACTGGATAATGCGGCCCTTGCGTATGACCGCGATGCGGTCCGCCATCTCGAGGGCCTCGTCCTGATCGTGCGTGACGTGGATGCATGTCAGCCCCATCTCCTTGGCCAGGGACCTCAGCTCCTTGCGGAGGTTGATCCTTAGACGCGCGTCCAGTGCGCGGAGGGGCTCGTCCAGGAGAAGGATCTTGGATCCCGACGCCAGGGCCCTGGCCAGTGCTATGCGCTGCTGCTGCCCCCCGGACAGCTCGTAGGGCTTCCATTCGGCCTTCTGCTCGAGATGGACCATGTGCAGCATGCTCCTGATGATCTGCTTGGAGCTGTCCTCGGGCCACTTCTTGATCCTGGGCGCGAACATGACGTTGTCGTATACCGTGAGGTGTGGGAACAGCGCATAGGTCTGGGAGAGCATCGTCGCGTTGCGGGAATCCACCGAATCGTCCGTGACATCCTTGCCATCCAGATAGACCCTGCCTGAATCGGGGGTGGTGAGCCCGCACACCATCCTCATGCAGGTCGTCTTGCCTGCTCCGGTGGGTCCCAGGATGCAGACGTACTCCCCGTCCTTTATAGACAGGGAGAGCCCGTCGGCGGCTACCTCTCCGTCGAACCTCTTACAGAGATTGTCGAGGACTATGTCAGGCACGCTTTAGCCTCCTGTTGGTAAGCGCCTTCATGCCGAAGACCAGGATGAAACACACGATGATGAGCACGATGGAGCACATGGCCGCCTCCGTGTAGTTGCTGCTCTCCACCAAGTTTGTGATGTAGATGGGGACGGTATTAACGGAATCGGATATGGACAAGGTTGCACCCGTCTCCCCCAGGCTCCTTGTGAAGGCTAGAATCGCTCCTGCGAGAACGGATGACTTGATAACGGGGAAGAGGACCTTCCTGAATGCCTGGAACGGCTTCGCGCCCAGTGTCATGGCGACCTCCTCGTAAGCCGGATCCACCTCCTCGATGGCCCCCACCAGGTTCCTGACAACCAGGGGGTACGTGAACGAGATGTGCCCGAGGATTACCAGGACAAGGTCCAAACCCCCTCCCAGGCCTCCCCAGAACAGGGAGAGCGAGAACCCCAGGGCCGTGGTGGGTATGATCAGGGGGATGTTGACCAGGCTGTCCAGCGCGCCCGCGAGCTTACCGCCCTTGTGCCTCGCTATGTACATTGCCATGGGGACCCCGAGTATGATGTCCGCGACCACCGCCAGGCCCGCCACGAGGAACGACACGCCTATGGACGACATCAGCGTCCCGTAGTCCATCGCCGGGATCGGCTGGGTCAGGTACATGAACAGGTAGAACGAGGGCACTAGGACCACGAGCACCAGGAACGCGACGGTTAGGAAGTCCTTGAGCCTGGGGAGTGCCCCCCTGGAGACCATTCTTCCCAGGTCCGGCCACACCTTCTTGACGGGGATCTTGAACCTCTTGATGATCCTGTTGGCGATGAGCAGGAGAAGCAGGGCCAGTACGATCATGACCACGCTGATCAGGGTCATCGCACCCATCATCTCGTCGCTGGTGTAGAGGGATCCGTCCCCCTTCACCTCACTCTTGAGCCAGCTGATGTACGACGGCCCGGTGAAGAAGGAATTGCTCACGCCCATCATGGAGAGCGCGATGTACGTCCCGCCGGTCTCGGACAGCGACCTGGCAAAGCACAGGATGAATCCCGTGGCGAGCCCGGCGCGGAACAGGGGCAGCGTGATCGTGCGAACCGCGGTCCACTTGGAGGCTCCGAGGGTCATAGCGGCAGTCTCGTAGTTGGGCTCGATCTGCTCCAGAATACCGGACAGAGACCTGACCATGTACGGATAGGTGAAAATTATGTGAAGTAGGACCAACAGGGTGTATGGGGACAGGTTCAGGCCAAGCCCCGGTATGGACACCCCCTCTGCCGGCACCGCCCAGAACATCACTACGGAGATTCCGAGGACGGCGGTGGGGAACGCCAGGGGCATGTCGAGCAGGGTGTCCAGCCACTTCTTCCCCTTGAAGTCCTTGCGGACCAGGGTCCATGCCATCGGCAGACCGACGATTATATCCAGGATCGTGACGACCAGCGCTATGGAGAACGAGTTGGATACGGCATCGAAGATCGTGCCGCTGATCTCCGGATCGCTCAGAACCAGATCGACCAGTCCCCAGTCGGTGAACACGTAGGTGACCACGTAGATGGCCGGGACCACAATGACCGAGACGAAGATCACGCAAGCCAGGACGAACCACGCTCTGCGGATCCTCGCGCTACCGGAGAGCTCATCGATCTTTTCCATGAACGACAGGTGAACACCTCAGAGTCCGTCGACGCCCGGGACTGCGTAGCCAGCCCTTATGCATCGTCAATCGAACCGGAGTAAGAGCCCCTTATTGTATTTTATAGATTTGGAGAAGGAGGCGCCCCTACGGGGCGCCATGGGAGGGGTTGCGGCGGCACGGTTGCGAAACAGCAACCTTCCGCCGGACCGGTCATTCGTCCGGTCCCTGGGATGCCTGCGCCTCTATCCACTTGCGTATGTCGGACTTGCGCGTGGACCCTATGCCGAAGTACTCCGAGAACCTGGGGGTGGTCGTCAGCTCCAGGGTCTGCCCGCACTTCTTCCCGGACACGAACCCCATCTCCACGAGCTTGTGGACGTCGTCGTATGTGCGGGGCCCGCGGGTCTTGAACAGCTCCGACTGGAGCACGGGCTGGTTGTACGCAATGGTGGAGAGCGTCCTCATCAGCCCGCCAGACATCTCGGCCTTGGAGAAGCGTCCGGTGAAGTCCGAGTACTCCGGGCGGAGCATCATCCTGTAGCTGCTCCCGGCCTTCGACACGATTATCGCCGAGTCCCTCTCGTCGTACTCCCTGCGGAGGTCCATGAGGGCTGTCCTGACCTCCTCCTCCGGGAACCCTGTCCTCTCGGCGATCTCCGAGACCTTGAGCCCCTCGGCGCTTGCGAACAGGGCGGCCTCCACCGCCCCTTTGACATCCAACTCAGATCACCGCCTCGGGGATCCTCCTTCCCGGGAAGTCCTCCAGCGTGCCGGAGGTCCACTCGGTCTTGATCTCCAGGAATATCTCGCCGCTTGGAAGGTCGTCCTGCCATACGGCCAGACGGCCGTCCCTGACGAGATGCAGCACCGAGACGAAGACCGTCAGGTTCTCCCCCAGGTCGCCGGTGTAGAGGTCGCGTATGCTTATCTGACCGGTCCCGAGCTTCTCGATCCTCTTCCATACGGCCTCGATGTCCTGCTCGTCATCCTCCTCGTGGGCCTTGTCCTCGAACTTCCTCGGCTCCTTGGCCCTGAGCTCCGCGCGGACGCGCTCCCTCTCCCTCTGGATCTCGATCTCCTTCCTGGCGTCCTCGAACGCCCCTATGAGCTCGTAGACCGTCACCGGGCGGACCGGCTCCCTCGCGAATGACTGCCTGAAGGAGACCTCTGGGACGAACAGCGGCTCGTCATCGAAGAACCCGTCGTCGACCTCCTCGTAGACATCCTCCACGGGGGGCTCGCTCCTCGTCCTCGTGGACTCGGACTGCAGCCTGAGAATCTTCCACGCCATGAGCAGGAGCCTCCCGGCGACGATCATGTCGAAGCTGTCCGAAGCCACCTTGCGCTCGTACATCCGAGCGAACTCCGAGAGGTCCACCTCCCAGGGGTCCATGCCGCTCTCCAGCACCAGGCTGAACACCGACCTTATGGATTCGTCCACGGGGTCCTGGAGCCTCTCCCCGGACTCCGCCCGGGCGAGGATGTCCATGTACCCCTCTATGCGCCTGAGCGACACGCCGTCGTCGGCGAGCGCCCTGTGGAACAGCAGGTGCTGCTCCAGCTCCTCTATCCTTGAGTTCCCATCCATCTCAAACCTCCTCCTTCTGCCTCCTGAGGGCCTCCTCCTCGTAGCGGGAGACCTCTGCCAGGTCAGGCTGCATTATAACCCTGCTTATGCCGCTCGGCGGCCTCGTGACACCTATCAGGTGGTCGGCCAGCGCGAGCGTGACCTTCCTGAGCGACACCTGTATGAACTGCGCCCTCGCGGAGCTCTCCTTGACCCTTGTGGCCACCATCTCCGCGTTGATCGAATCCAGGAACATGTCCACCTCGTCGAGAACGTAGAACGGCGAGGGCTGGTGCTCCTGTATGGCGAATATGAACGACAGAGCGGTGAGGGACTTCTCCCCTCCGGAGAGCGCCTCCAGCCTCAGCATCTTGCCGTTCCTGGGCTTCGCGTTTATGAGGAGTCCTCCTCCGAAGGGGTCCTCCTCGTCCTCCAGGCCCATGAACGCCTCCCCTCCTCCGGAGAGCTGGGAGTAAATGGCCTTGAAGTTCTCGTTGACCGCATCGTACGATTGCATGAACAGCCCCTTCTTCTTGGACGTCAGGCTGTCCATGAGGTCCTCCAGCTCCTTGATGTGGCGCTTCAGGCTGGACACCTCGGCCGTGAGGCCATCCAGACGGGCCTTCTTCTCATCGTAGTCCTGGATGGCCCTGAGGTTCACCGTGCCGAGTTTCGACAGCACCGACTCCTGGGCCCTGATGTTGCGCTTGATCTCCTCCTCGGACGGGATGGGCTGGGGTACGTCGATGGTTATCTCGGCAACCTCCGCCCTCAGCTGCGATATGGACTCGCCCAGCATGATGTCCTGGGCCCGGAACGACTCGACTGCCGCCTTGGCGTTCTCTATGTCCTTCGACTTCTCCCTGATGCCGGAATCGAGGTCGTACTTCTCGGCCACCAGGGCGTCCTTCTGGTTGCGGAGGTCCTCTATGCCCCCCTCCATCTCGGACTCTATGGCGCGGAGCGCGTCCAGGTCGACCTTCGCACGGTCCATGAGCCCGGTGTTCTCCTCTATGGCCGCGACATCCTCCGATATCGCACGGTTGACGGAGTCCAGCTGTATCTGGAGGGATTCGTTCTGCTTCCCATAGCCCACGACCTCCGTGTCTATGCCCCCGATCTGCAGGCGCATGTCCGAGATGGCCTCCTTGAGCTTGTAGATCCTGTCCCTGACACCCTGTATCCTGGCCTGAAGGTCCGCGGGGGCGATCTCCGCCATGCGGGCCTTGATCTTCGAGCGCTCGTCCGTGAGCGCGGACATCCTGCCGGAGACGTCTCCGAATGCGGCCCTCGCCTTCTCCAGCTCCCCGTCGGCCTCGGCCAGCCTGTCCCTCGCCGCCTTCATCTCGGCTGACGCGGAGGACCTGGCCTTCTCCAGCTCAGCCACGCGGCCTTTGAGCTGAGCCATCTGCTCCCTCTGCTCCATTCCGGCGGAGGATGCCTTCCTCATCTCGTCGTCTATGGCGCGTATCTCGTCCCTGACCTGCCTCAGCTTGTATCTGACGTCCTGCAGGGCCTCGCCGGCCTTCCTCAGCCTCTCGCCGACCTCCGCCAGCTTGTCCTCGGAGGCGGCCCCGAACTTCAGAAGGTTCTGCTGGCTCAGGTTTCCGCCCACCATCGCCCCCGAGGCCTCGATCAGCTCGCCGCCGACTGTGACTATCCTTATGCCGCCCATAATACGGCGGGCGGTGTCCATGTCCTTGACCACCAGGGTGTCCCCGAGGACGTACCAGAACACGTTGTAGTACTTCTGGTCGAAGTCTATGAGGTCTATGGCGTAGCCCTCGGAGTCCTTCACGCTCATTATTGCCTTAGCCCTCGGCTTCCCGCCCATCATCTTGGTAAGCGGGAGGAACGTCACGCGCCCGAGCTTCTCCTTCTTCAGGTAGGATATCGCATCCGCCGCAACCTGGTCATCGTCGACGACGACCGCCTGCATCTTCCCGCCGGCGGCTACCGCCAGAGCCGTCTCGAAGCCCTTGTCAACCGTCGCCAGCTCCTGGATGGTCCCGTGGATGCCCTTTATTCCGCCGCGGTTCCTGAGCTCCATTATGGCCTCCACCGCCGCGCTGCCGCGGTTCATGCGCTCCGAGACCTTCTTCTCGGCCTGGAGGGCGTTGTACTCGCTGTCTATCCTCCTGTACGCGGAGTCCAGCTCGGACTCCTGCTTCTCCAGCTCGGACTCCCTGCGCTTGGCGTCCAGGATCCTCTTCCCGAAGTCCTCCGTGCCGGGACCGGCCTCGGCCTTGATCTGGTCGAGGCTCCATCTGGCGTCCTTGATCTCGAAGTCTATGCTCTGGATCTTCTCGTCCAGGTTAGCATGCGCGGTGTGCGCTTCCTCGGACGCGGCCTCGGCCCTGGCCAGGGCCCCCTGCGAGGTCCTCAGCTCGGCAGAGCACTTCTCGAAATCCCCCTCCACCTCGTCGAGCCTCTCCTGGAGCTTCTTCTGCTCCCCTCCGGTGTTGGAGATCTCGAGGGATATGGAGGCCTCCTCCGCCCTTGCCTCCTGCATGCTGGCCTCCGCCTCGGACAGCTTCTGGGAGAGCTCTTCGCGGTTCTGCTTCAGCATTACGACCTCCGAGTCGTTCTTGGCCATGAGGTCCTCGAAGCTCCTCTTGAAGCCTTCCTGCTCCTCCTTGTCCGACTCGGCGGCCTCCTTGCGGTCCCTGCGCGTCGCCATGTCGATCTTTGCCTGCTCGATCTTGGACTTCAGCGCCTTGTACTCGGGGCCGACCTTGGATGCGATCTCGTCCTCCTTTGCGGAGATCTCTGCCTCCTTCTGCGAGAGCCTGGAGATCATCCCCTCCTTGTCCTGGGAGTCCTTGGAGATGGCCGCCTCCATCCTCTCTATCTGATGGCGGACGCCCTCCTGCTTGGACTCCTCCATCTGGAGCCTCCTGTGTGAGTGCTGTGCGCGGGCGAGCTCCAGTGCCGCCTGGGCCTCCATGTACGCCTCCGCGTCCTTCCTGTCCTTGTACAGCTTGTCGACCTGTATGTTGAGCTCCTCGATCACTATGCCGATACGGTCCAGGTTGACCTCGGCCTCCTGCCTCTCCGAGCGGGCCTTGTCTATGTCGGCATCGAAGCTGGCGATGCCTGAAATCGAATCTATGATGCGGCGCCTCTCCATTGCCCCCATCTGGACTATGCGGGTGACGTCGCCCTGCTGCACCATGTTGTACCCGTCGGCGCTTATCCTGGCCTTGGTCAGCAGGGCATCGAACTCCGTCATTGTTGACTTGCGGTCGTTCACGAAGAAATACGAGCTGTAGTCCGTGCCGTTCTCGGAGATCTTGACGTGGCGGGTCAGTCTGACCTCGTCGTCGTCCCAGGGCATCAGGCGGTCCTTGTTATCGAACACCAGGGAGACCCTTGTGAATGATGCCTTCCCGCGGTTCTTGCCTCCGTCGAAGATGAGGTCGGTGAGCTTCCCCGCCCTGACGGCCTTGGAGCTCTTCGGCCCGAGAACGAAGAGAATGGCATCTGTGATGTTGGATTTGCCAGAGCCGTTCGGCCCCGTGACCGCAGTGTACCCCTCCATCAGCGGAACTGTCAGCTTCCCGCCGAAGGATTTGAAGTTCTCCATCTCGACCGCTTTCAAGTACAACCTTTTACACCCCTTCCGAGGGCCTACCGGGCATCGCCCGCCGCATCCCATCGCCGTGCAGTCCGGTCGCTGACCAGGGCCCCTTCACTCCCTGGGCGCGCGCACGACTGTAAAGATATAAGGATGCGCGTATTTAAAAGGTCTTAAAAAGGGTGACCGGGGGTCAGACGCGGTCGATCAGAGACGGGATCTCCGCCACCGACCCCAGGATCGCCGTGGGCTGCTTGCCGTATCCGTCCAGCATCTGGAGGCTGGTCTCGCCTGACAGGACCAGTATGGACTGGGTGCCTGCCCTCATCGCCATTTCGATGTCTGTGTACAGACGGTCCCCCACCATGACCGTATCGGCGGGATCCACCCCCATCTCGCCCGCGGCCATCTCGAGCATGAGACGGTTCGGCTTGCCGATGATCACCGCCTCCTTCCCGCACATCTGCTCGAACATCCTTATGAACGGGCCTATGTCGATGTCGTATGAGTCCTCCGTGGGGCAGAGGTCGTCGGGATGCGTGGCTATCAGCTCCGCGCCCTGCATCAGGAAGTGGTACGCGTCGTTGATCTTGGCGTAGGTGACCGTCGTGTCGAATGTTAGCAGCACTATGTCAGGGTCTCTGTCGACTACCGGCAGGCCTGCCTCCCTAAGCTCCTCCACGACCTGGGGGACGGCAACCGGATAGACCGTCTTACCCGGACGGTTGGTCTTCAGGAAGCGTATCGTTGCAATGGTGGATGTCAGGATGTTATCGATTGTCACATCGAAACCGAGACTCTCCAGCTTCTGCAGGTAGAACCGTCTGCCGTGTGCGGAGTTGTTCGTGAGGAACACGAACGGTATCCCCCTTGCCTTCAGGTCCGATATGAAACCGACGGCACCTGGAATGGGGACCCCACCCTTGTAGACGGTTCCGTCCATGTCTATCATGAAGCCGCCGAACCTCATTTCAACCACTCGGCGACCACGCGCATGGTCTCCTGAAGGGCCTCGCGAGAGTTCTTGTTGTATATCGTGGCGGCCGGATGATACGTGGGGATGAACACGATCTCCTTGCCCTGGATGGAGATGGTCATAGGTATGTTGACGACTTCCGACATTGGCCCCTCGTATCCTGTGAGGTCGCGGCAGGCGGATTTGCCGAGCCCTATGACGAGCCTCGCCCCGCACAGTTCGGACTCCAGGAACGGACGGCATGCGGCCATCTCCTCCGGCATGGGGTCCCTGTTGCACGGCGGCCTGCACTTGACGGTGTTGGTTATCATCACCTTGGTCCTGTCGAACCCGGCCTCCCTCATCATCTGGTCGAGTATCTTCCCGGAACGTCCGACGAACGGACGGCCCTCCAGGTCCTCCGACTCTCCGGGCCCCTCTCCCACGAACACTATCCCGTACGACGGATTGCCGTCCGGCATGACTATGTTGGTGCGCCTCCGATGGAGGTCGCACAACGTGCATCCCTCGGGAGGCCTCATCCCTTCACCAGTTCGGAGGCCTTGACCAGCGGGCGGAACGAGATCCCGACATCTGCCAGGTTCTCCGCGCCTCCGCCTTCGCGGTCTATGACCGAGATAACGTAGTCGACCTTGGCCCCCGCCTCCCTGAGCGTGGCGATGGCCTTGATGCTGGATCCCGCGGTGGTTATGACGTCCTCCACGACAAGGACCCTGTCGCCCGCGCCGAGGTCCCCCTCGATGAGCTTGCCTGTTCCATGGTCCTTCTTCTCTTTGCGGATCATGACGTACGGTATCCCCGTCTCGAGAGACAGCGCGGTAGCGAGGGGGACCGAACCAAGAACGACGCCGGCGATCCTGTCCGCCTCTATGCCCTCATCCCTCATCTTCTTGGCCATCAGTCTGGCGATCAGCTTCAGTACGGCCGGGTTGGTGCTCGCTTTCTTGATGTCTATGTAGTAGTTGCTCTTCGCGCCCGAGGCGAGTACGAACTCGCCGAACTGCAGGGCGCCGCATTCCTTCAACGCTTCCGATAATTCGCTCATGACCATCACCATGGCTCTTTCTTGAGACCCATCTTGTAGCCGATTATGTTGACGGACCTGTGGATCACGAACATTATCGCTACTATGAATACCAGTGCGGCTATGTGCCAGCCCTCGATGTAGGTGGCATAGACCCATTCGGGGAAGAACAGCGCGGTAATGCAGAACGCGCCGATCACGAAGTCGTACTGGTCCAGGATGGGGGCCTTCTGCCCCCTCTCCATGCCCAGCCTCCTCTTGATGAAGGCGCCGCAGAGGTCTCCGAGCACGGCCCCGAACGAAAGGCATGCCAGTATGCCCACGTTGCTCCAGAACGGACCGTATCCCCAGAACTCGTCTGGATCCCATATGGACGACACGCCGATCAGGATCAGCCCCACGGCTATGCCGGAGAATGCTCCGCCAAAGAAGCCCCTCCAGGACTTCCCGTCCCCGAAGATGCGCTTGCCCCTCCAGGACTTCCCGAAATCCATCTTCGTCTTGCCGCCGAACACTACCGCGGCCGAGTTTGGGACCATGGCCGGTAGGAAAAGCCAGAGGCCCGTTATCATAATCGCGACGACTCCGAGAGCATCCATGGGTACACCGACCCTACATGCAGAACTGTGCGTATAATGCTTGGTAATGACCGGGCATTCATCGCCCGCGCTTCCGACCATCAGTTAATAAATGAGCTGGGGGATGGCATGTCCATGCTTGTCCTGGACAGTTCCGCTTTCTTCTCGATGGACGGCCTCCCCGAGGAGGAGCACGTATGCCCCCCTGGCGTCATCAGGGAGCTGGAGAACCATGAGGACCCCCGTCTGGCACTGTGGGGAGACATGGTTCGCGTTTCGGATTGCACGAAGGAATCCCTCGCGATTGTGGACGCCGCGGCGGCCAAGAGCGGCGATGCGAGCAGGCTGTCCCCGGTGGACAGGACCGTCCTCGCACTGGCACTGGATGTGGGAGGGACGATACTCTCCGACGACTACTCCATCCAGAACGTCGCTCGCATACTCGGCATAGGGTTCAGGCCGGTGGGTATGGCAGGCATCAAGAAGGTCGTGAAGTGGAACTACAGGTGCGTCGGATGCGGCAAGTGGTTCAAGGAGGATCCACGGGAGTGTCCGATATGCGGTTCCGCCACCCGCGGATACAGACGCAAATGATCACGGGAAGATGCGCTTGCAGCGGATTAGATTCCCCATCCTGCGCCCGCCAAGTATGGCCATGCAGAGCGCCGTGCTCCTCTCGGATCTGAATGCGAAGGCGTCCGCCAGCTTTTTGTTGAACGCGGCCGTCTTCAGCGGCTTCTCCATGATGCGTCTCCAGCCCGTCTCGTAATCGTTCAGCGATAGCTTCCCTGATGCTGCAGATGCCGCCGTGGTCCCGCAAAGCCTCCCGGCGATCATGGCCAGCGGTATGCCGCCGCCGTTCACCGAGATCACCTGCCCTGCCGCGTCCCCCACGACCATCCCGTTGCCGGAGACCGTGCGGGCGATCGGGCCCTCGCTGGGAACGTACTTCCCCTCCAGCTTGCCCTCTATTTCGAAGCCGCGCTTCTGGGCGAACCTGTCGAAGTAGTCCGACAACCTCCCCTCGCTGAATTTTGGTGAGAATCCGACGCCCACGTTCGCGCGCCCGTCCTTCGGGATTATCCAGCTGTAGGCCCCTGGGGCGACATCGCCGAAGTACATGTGAAGGTACGGCTCGAAATCCCCCTTTGCCTGGGCTGTGACCGCAGGGTACGGGTTGGAGTTCTTGGGAAGACCCAGGCTCCTCGCGACGCGGGACCCAGGACCGTCTGCACCCACTATGACCTTGTACTCTATCTCCCCGGAGGAGGTCACCGCGACACCGTCGCGTATCTCCTTGAACAGGCAGTCCGTCTCCAGACGCGCACCGGCCTCCTGTGCGAGGCCTGCGAGATACTGGTCGAACCTGTCCCTGTCGGTTGTGTAGCCTTCGAAATCCAGGAGCGTGACCTTGTCCTTGGGGTCCACCAGCTTGATTCCCTTGATCTCCCTGCAGCGGAGGCTGCCTGGTATGTCGAAGAGGGACCCGGCTTCGGTGAGATTCGGGAACATACCGGTGATCTCATCGAGGGAGGGCATGAACTCGCCGCACCTCACGGGGACGCCGACCTGATGGCGCCGCTCTATGAACATGACATCGGCGCCGGCCTCAGCGGCATAGCGCGCGGTCGTGCTGCCGGCGGGGCCGGAGCCTACTACCAGTACATCGACCTTGGTCCTGTCCATCGGAATCACCTGTCCCTGCTTACTATGTAGTCCGCGATGCCTAGAAGCGCCTGTTTGTATTCGGAGTCCGGGACCGGGTCGATGGCATGGCGCGCGTCTTCGACGTATGTTGCGGCCTTGGCGAGGCATCTGCTTATGGCATCCGTCGAGCGTATGAGCTCCAGCGCACGGATGATGTCCTCCTGGTCGACAGCCTCCTTCTCGAATAGCGAGATGAGCTCCGGCCCGTACACCGGGTCCTGCATGGCGTAGATCGTTGGCAGTGTGGGCTTCCCCTCGAGGAGGTCCGTCCCGACCTGCTTCCCGGTGTTGTGGGGATCGCCGGTGACATCGAGGGTATCGTCCACAATCTGGAAGGCCAGACCTATCCCGAAGGCGAACCGTCCGAGGGCCTCGAGGATGTCGCTGTCCGCGTTTGCCACCGCTGCCCCGGACTTGGAGGCGGCCTCGAATAGCTTGGCGGTCTTGCCTGTGATGATGCGGATGTAGTCGTCCTCTGTCACAGTGGACACGTGCTCGAAATCCTTCTGGACGAACTCCCCTGCCCCCATCGCCGCGGACGCGTCTATCACGAACCCGACGATCTGCGGGGCCTCTGATGCGAGAAGACGGAACCCGACGGCGAACATGAAGTCCCCTGCGATTATGGCCTTGCTCACCGTATGCTCCAGGTGAAGGGTCTTCCTTCCGCGGCGGACCGTCCCCTGGTCGTTTATGTCGTCATGGATGAGCGTGGCGCTGTGTATGATCTCGAAAGCCGCACCGATGTTGACGGCTATGCTGGGATCCCTGCCCCCGGACCCGAGGTAGCTCAGGATGCAGAGGGCGGGCCTGAGGCGCTTCCCTCCAGAGGATATGACGTAGCGGCACATTTCCGTGAGCTCCGGGTTCTGAGATTCCAGGTCGGAGATCATAACCATCTCCACGGACTCCAGTTCGGATTCTATACACTTGTGCCAGGCTGCGGACATCGCCGTAAGTATGACGGTTCCGTACTTAAGCTTTCAGCAATGGTCCAAAAAGGCGGACTGGCGCAGTTGCGCCGGGTCCTGGGTAAGGGGTTTGGGTAAGGGGTTTGATTATCGGCATCAGAAAATGGCCGCGGCTGCGAGCTCGCAGTAGTCGAAGATCAGCTGGGGGTAGACACCCAGTACGATGACGAACAGCACGCAGATGGCGATGGCCACGGTGAACGCCTTCGGTACGACGATCTTCTCATCGGAGGATCCCTTCTCCACGTACATCGCCTTCACGACCCTCGCGTAGTAGTACAGCGAGATAGCCGAGTTCAGGATGGCGATGAATGCCAGCCAGACCCACTGGGACGTCACTCCGTCCACTCCGCCGATGGCGGAGGAGAACAGGAAGAACTTCGAGGTGAATCCTGCCAGAGGCGGGATACCTGCCAGCGAGAACAGGAACAGCATCATTGCCGCGGCCATGAACGGGGACCTCTTGGCAAGGCCCCTGTAGTCCGAGATCTTCTCTCCGATTCCGGCGCAGATCAGTGCACCGACCACGAGGAAGGCCCCTCCCTTCATGAACACGTGCGTGAACATGTGGAAAAGACCCGCGCTGACGGCGTACTCGGAGGCCACCGCCATTATGATCAGGATGTATCCTGCCTGGGCGACGGAGGAGTACGCGAGCATCCTCTTGATGTTGGTCTGGGCGATGGCGACGATGTTGCCCACCGTCATGGTCAGCGCCGCGATTATGGCGAACAGGTACTGCAGACCCTCGGTTGCCTCGGCTCCGAGGACGGATCCGGCGATGAACGTAACCAGGAACACCTGGATGAACACCGAGAGACCCATCTTCTTGGATCCTGTGGCCAGGAAGAGGGACACGGGGGAGGATGCTCCCTCGTACACGTCGGGCGCCCACATGTGGAAGGGCACCGCCGCGATCTTGAACCCGTATCCTGCGATCATGCACACCAGTGCGACGGCCATCATCCAGTTCATGTCGAGGACGAGGGTGCTCATCGCGGAGAGGCTCGTGGTCCCGGTGAGACCGTAGACCATGGAGATACCGTAGATGGTGAGCGCGGTGGAGAGTCCGCCGATGATGACGTACTTGACGCCGGCCTCGGCTGCCCTCGGGTCCTTCCTCTTCATGGAGACCATGGCATAGGACGAGATACTGGTAAGCTCGACACCGACGAAGATGGTCAGCAGGTCGTTGGATCCCGCGACGAACATCATACCGGTGGTGGCGCCGACCAGCAGCGCGTAGTACGCGCCGACATGCAGCCTCGTGGTCTCGACACTGGAGTTGGACACCAGGATCGCCAGGAACAGCACCACCTGGAACAGGAGCACCATGATTCCCGTGAAGGCAACGTAGGTGTACATGTCGAGGGTGGTGTAGCTGGTGCCGTCGGTCAGCATCATCATGTTGACGATCAGGGAGACCGCGGTGAACAGCAGGGCGACCGCCCATGTGGCAGTGGGCCTCTTGCCGATGAACTGCACGGCGGGGAGCAGGAGCGCTCCCACCAGCAGGATGATCAGCGGGGCCATTGCAGTGAAATCACCGAATACAGATGTGAAATCCATCAGAACACCCCCAGGATGAGCCCATCGACATAGGGGTCGATGAACTGGAGAGCCGCATCGGGCCAGACTCCGAACAGGGCGATCAGCACCACGAGGACGGCCAGTGCCACGAACTCGGGCTTGCTGACATCGTGCACGTGGGACAGGTCGATCTTGGTGGTCTCGGGTCCGAACAGGGTCCTCTGCATGGCCCACAGGTAGTAACCCGCGGTGAGCATGAGGGACAGCAGGCAGAACAGGATCAGCCAGAGCATGTCGTTGGAAACGGCGAACTCGTAGAACCCGTAGACGAGCGGGAACTCTCCCCAGAATCCGACGAGTCCGGGAAGTCCGAGGGACGCCATGAATCCGATCATCATGAACGTGGCGTATATGGGCAGCTTGCCAGCGAGGCCTCCCAGCAGGGGGATCTCCCTGGTTCCGACGATGTGCCCGGTCATACCGCACACCATGAACAGGACGGCGGTGATGAGTCCGTGGGCGAACATCTGGAAGATGGCGAACGTGATTCCGATATCGGACAGGCATCCGATGCCGAGCATGACCATTCCCATGTGGCTGATGGACGAGAACGCGACCATCTTCTTGAGATCGGTCTGCGCGATGCACGCGTAGGCACCGTAGACGATGGAGATCAGTCCGATGGCGATGATCACCCACTGCCAGTACTCGGCTCCCTCGGGGAAGCACTCCAGGCAGACGCGGATGATACCGTAGGAACCCATCTTCAGCATGACACCCGCCAGGAGGACGGATCCGCCGGTGGGTGCCTCGGTGTGTGCGTCGGGAAGCCATGTGTGGAACGGGAACGAGGGCATCTTGACCATGAACCCGAAGAACAGCAGGGCGAACACCGCGATCTGGAACATCTCAGACGTCTGGGGCATCAGAGTGTTGATGGCCGCGAACGAGAAGTCCATGACGCCGGTCATCTCCATGGTCATGAATCCCATCGCGAATATTCCGATGAGCATGACGAGGGACGCCACGTGCGTGTAGATCAGGAACTTGATGGCGGCGTAGTGCCTCCTGGGGCCTCCGTACCACGAGATCATGAAGTACATCGGGATCAGGGTGATCTCCCACATGACGTAGAACAGGAAGTAGTCCGCCGCCAGGTAGACACCCATCAGCCCGACCTCCATGGCCATGACCAGTGCGTGGAAGTATTTCGGCCTGTCCTTCTCCTCGGAGGAGAAGACGACCACGAGCAGGGTCAGCAGTGCGGTCAGGAAGACCATCAGGATGCTGAGCCCATCCACATGCAGGCTGTAGTTGATGGTGATGAAGCTGGTCTCGATCCAGGCACAGCTCTCGTCGAAGGATCCGAAGTCGTTGCTGAACATTACGAACAGCGCGACGACCAGGGTGATGGCGGAGAACACGCCTGCCACGATCTTGGCATACTTCTGCCTCTCGCCGCCCATGAGCAGCGTGAGAACGGCTCCGATCAGCGGGAGCAGGAGCAGCAGTGAAAGTATCGGCATTTCCATCTCACATACCTCCGAAGAACATGGCGATGGCGACCATCGCAACGGACAGGATGGCGACGCCGAGGAGGATCACAGAGGAGTAGTCCTGGACGTGTCCGGTCTGCATCTTGCTGACCGCATCTCCGCCGCCGACGACGGCTCCGGAGAGTCCGTTGACTGTTCCGTCGATGACCTGCCTGTCCACGTAGTTGACACCCTTCGCGATGCCGTATCCGAACTTCCAGGAGATCTGGTTGTACATGTCGGGGAACCACCATCTCTTGGAGAGGGCCTTGTAGAGCCAGGACTCCCCGTTCCTGTTGAACCTTCCGGGGTCCACGGTCTTCTTGACGTACATGAGGTACGCGATTCCGATTCCCAGGAGGGCGAGGACTATGGTGAGGTAGGTGTACGGGTTGGTGAACAGCTCCTCGAAGTAGTAGAAGCCCTCGCTGTGGCCTCCTCCTACGATGAAGGCTGTGTCGGTGACGTTGAAGGACACCATGGCGTCCAGTCCGAACATGATGAAGAATCCGCTGAGCACCGCGAACACGGAGAGGATCATCAGCGGGACGGTCATGGTCTTGGGGGACTCGCCGTGGCAGTGCTGCGAGGCGTGGCCCTCCTCTCCCATGAAGGTCATGAACCACATGCGGAA
This sequence comes from Methanomassiliicoccaceae archaeon UBA71, assembly GCA_002504405.1. Taxonomy (GTDB): domain Archaea; phylum Thermoplasmatota; class Thermoplasmata; order Methanomassiliicoccales; family Methanomethylophilaceae; genus Methanoprimaticola. The sequence goes on along the minus strand of DARO01000009.1, from coordinate 108,869 downwards.
CATGTAGAACGCGGTCATGAAGGCTGTGATGACGGCGAGGATCCAGAGGACGGTGAACCAGACGGTTCCGTCGCTGCCTGCCTCCATCGCGATCTCCAGCACGAGATCCTTGGACCAGAATCCGCTGAACAGCGGGAATCCTGCTATCGAGAGGGATCCGAGCAGCATGGTGATCGAGGTGATCTTCATGTGCTTGTGCAGCCCTCCCATCTCCCTCATGTCCTCTGTGCCTACGGCGTGGATGACTGATCCGGAGCACATGAACAGCAGGGCCTTGAAGAAGGCGTGGTTCATCATGTGGAAGCATCCCGCGGTGTAACCGGCGACTCCGGCGGCCACGAGTGCGCTGCCCTCGGCACCGCCCATGTCCATTCCGAGCGCCACGAGGTACCCTCCGGCGCCCAGGGCGAGGATCATGTATCCGAGCTGGGAGATGGTGGAGTACGCGAGGACCTTCTTGATGTTCATGTTGTTGAGCGCCATCGTCGCGGCGATGAACGCGGTGACTCCTCCGATTATTCCGACGAACAGCATGACGTCGGCATTCTGGATGAACAGGGGGTAGGCCCTTGCGGTCAGATAGACTCCCGCCTTGACCATTGTGGCGGCGTGAATCAGAGAGGAGACTGTGGTAGGACCGGCCATCGCATCGGGCAGCCAGTCGTGCAGGGGAAACTGTGCGCTCTTTCCGATGACTCCGCCGAAGACGAGGAGCATACCGAGAGACAGCATTTCGGGGTCGGCCGCAGCGATGCTGGAGGGGTCGAACAGTGTGACATAGTCGAGGCTGTGGAGGCTGTGGAACTCCCCGAGCAGGACGAACAGTCCGGCCATGAGGCACACATCACCGAGACGGGTGACGAGGAACGCTTTCTTCGCAGCGGAGGCCGCGTTGGCAGATGCCGCGTCCCCTTCGGGGTGCCTGAAGGACCAGAACCCGATCAGCAGGTAGGAGCACAGACCCATGACCTCCCAGAAGATGAACATCTCCAGGAAGTTGCTGGACACGATGAGCCCGAGCATTCCGGTGAGGAACAGGGAGACCTCGGCGTAGTACCTGGTCTTCCTGGGCCCCTGGTCGCCCATGTACCCGATGGAGTACACGAAGATCAGGGTGGATATGAACGACGAGAACAGCATCATCATGCAGGTGAGGCCGTCCACGTAGTACCCGAGGTTCAGGGTGATGTCCCCGATCTGGAACCAAGCGATCTGCTCGGTCACGGGGTTGGGGTACGCATCGCCGGTGAGGTACTCGTAGGCGATGAGCGCGGCTATGATGAACGAGAGCAGTGCTCCCGCTATAGCGATGTACCCTCCTTTCTCGGGGGTCTTCCTGCCAACGAGTCCGATGATCAGGAAGCACAGCATCGGGATGAGGGGTACGAGCCATGTGTATTCTATGAACATTCTTACCACCTCATGGAAGTGAGCTCGGCGTCGTCGAGGTCGGTTGTCTTCCTCATCTTGTACGCGTTGAGCAGTATGGCTATTCCTACAGCGACCTCTGCGGCGGCGACGGATATCGTCATGACGACGAAGGCCTGTCCGATGATGTCATCGTTGAACGCGCCGAAGGCCACGAAGTTGATGTTGGCGGCATTGAGCATGAGCTCGATGCACATCAGGACCACGATTGCGTTGCTCTTCGTCAGCACTCCGTAGGCGCCGATGGCGAAGAGTATGGCTCCGAGTATGAGGAAGTACTCAATCGGAATCATCGCTTTCGACCTCCTCTCTTGAGATGCAGACTCCGCCTATCATGGCACCGAACATCAGCAGCGCAAGGGGCAGCAGCACTATTCCGTACTTCTCGAACACGGTGTACGCGAGGCTGTTCTCCTTGAGCTCGCCGTTCTCGTCCCATATGCTGTCCCCATCGTCCGTGGGGAAGGTGGGCTGCTCCACGGGGACGTCGCTGCTCGTGTAGTCGTCCCAGTTGATGGCGAATATGCCGACTGCGAAGACCGCCAGCAGGACGATCGAAACGGTCGCTCCGAGTACGATCTTCTTACTCATCGGCATCGCCTCCCTTCTTCATAATGTACCTTCTAGTCAACATGATGCTGAACGCGAAGAGGATGGTGATAGCTCCGACGTAGACGAGAATCTGAATCACGCCTATGAATTCGGCCTCGAGGAAGAAGTACACGAACCCGACACAGAGGAACACCAGGGCGAGATAGAACGCGCTGTGTATGACCTCTTCTTTCGTCACGACGAAGAGCGCGGCGAGGACGGCGATGGCCGCCAGTATCAGGAACGCAACCAGGTCCAGGTTGCCGAGGACGTACTGGCCGAAGTCTCCGAGACCTCCCCAGAACGCGTTCCACAAGTCCATTAGGGCTCCCATCAGAGCACCTCCTTGATCTTAAGCGCATCCTTGGGACAGTCGTCCACGCAGTTGCTGCAGCAGATGCACTTGTCGTTGTCGATCACCGGGCGCAGGATGGGCTTGCCCTTGTCGTTTACCCCTTTCTCCACCATCTCGATGGCGTTGACGGGGCAGACCTTGGCGCACTTCTTGCATCCGATGCATTTGCTGTCGGTCAGCTCGGGCCTGTCCAGGGCGAAGAGGGATACGCGCCTCTCGGGGTTCCCGTTCGCGATGTCGGAAGGCAGTGTGACCTCCAGCTTGACCTCCATCCCAGGCGTGGTTTTCTCGTAGTTGAGCCTCCTGGGGCCGTAGAGGAGATCGAACCTGGTGAACTCCGCGAGCTCGTACTCCGGCGTGACGGTCATGGCGTCCACGGGGCAGTACTCGGCGCAGTATCCGCACATGGCGCACCTGCCGAGGTTGACCTGGGGCCTCCTGACGGTCTTGCCGTCGTCGTCGGTGGCATCCACCAGCTTGATGCACGCGGTGGGGCACATGCGCACGCACATGCCGCATCCTACGCACTTGTCGAACCTGAGTCCGGGGCGGCCGCGGTAGTTCTCCGGCACCCACTCCTTCTCGTAGGGATACAGGACGGTTACGGGCCTGTGGCGGACCGTCTTGGCGAGGAGCTTCAGAACGGTCCACTGGGGCTTGAGCACCCAGAGGCTCTTGGCCAGGTTCTTGGGGTACTTGTCTAGGTATTTAATCGCCATCAGAACACACCTCCTACCTTAAGGAGCAGGACTATGGCCAGGTTGATCACGGACAGGGGCATGAACACCTTCCATCCGATGTTGAGGATCTGATCGGGCCTGACACGGGCCAGAGCGGCCCTGACGAGGATCATCAGGAAGAAGACGAACCAGGTCTTCAGCAGGAACACGATCTCGGGTATGGGTCCGTCTCCGATGCCGGGGAGCATCCATCCGCCGAGGTACATGATCGCGAACATTGCGCACGCGACGTACCCTCTGAAGTAGTCGGCCAGCATAATGAGACCCCACTTCATTCCGGCGTACTCCGTCTGCCATCCCTCGACGAGCTCTGCCTCTGCCTCTGCGATATCGAAGGGCAGACGCTCGGACTCGGCGGTCGCGGCGAAGAAGAACGTGATACAACCGATGATCTGCGGCACGATGTACCAGACGGTCTCGTACTGGGCATCGATGATGTCGCCGATGTTGAAGCTGCCGGCGAGCAGTGCGGTGGTTCCGATCATGATGAGCATCGGGACCTCGTACGAGATCATCAGCTCGGCAGCCCTCATTCCTCCGATCAGGGAGTACTTGTTGTTCTGCGCCCATCCCGAAACCAGGATGAAGAACGGGGCCAGGGCGAAGAACGCCATGATGATGAGCAGACCTGTGTCGTAGTTGACGACGAACCACCTGTCGGACAGGGGCACCATGCATGCCACGAGGACGGACACGCCGATGACGAGGGACACCGTCCACATGTAGGTCATCTTGTCGACCTTTCCGGGTATGGTGTTCTCCTTCATGAAGGTCTTCAGTCCGTCTGCGACGCACTGCAGGAATCCCTTCATTCCGACCATGGTTCCCCTTCTGTCCATCATCCTTCCGAGGAACTTACGCTCCATCCACAAGGATATCAGCGTACACACGAACACCACGATGAAGATGATCAGCATGAAGATGATCAGGGCGAACAGCGTGCATGCGGCATCGTCCATCAGCCAGATGGACACGGGGTTGCCGGGGAAGATCAGGTTGATCAGCCAGGCGATGGTGCCGCCTATGAGCTCCCAGAGCTTGTAGGATATGTCGAAGGGCAGGTTGTAGATGTCCCCGAACGGGTAGTACGCATTGGACATCGGATTCTGGTAGAAGTCTATCCAGTTCAGAATGCTGCTATAGGCCATCCGAATCACCTGTCGGTCTCACCCAGGCACATGTCGATCTGGGCGAGGATGGCCGGAACATCGGCGATCCTGCATCCCTGGCACATGGCCTTGGATGTCGATACGTTCACAAAGATGGGGCTGCGGACCTTGAGCCTGTAGGGCTTGTCGCTACCGTCGGACACGAGATACATGAGGGACTCTCCACGGGGGTCCTCGAGCCTGCAGAACGAGGTCCCGGCGGGAACCTTCGTGGGGGTCTTGATCCTGTAGGGGGCGTTCTTTCCGAGCGCCCTCACTTTGGCGACCGCTTGCCTGATGATGTCGCACGACTGGAACATCTCCTCGATGCGGATCATGTACCTGGCATAGGAGTCTCCCTCGGTCAGGACAGGAACCTCGAAGTCGATCTTGTCGTAGTTGTCGTAGGGGTCGTCGCGGCGGATGTCGAAGTCCACTCCGCATCCCCTCATGGCGGGGCCGGTCATTCCAAGGTTGGCGACCTGCTCCCTGGTGAGGTAGCTGACGCCCTTCATCCTGGACACGATGATGGAGCTCTCGTCCATCAGCGCGATGATGTCCCACATGGCCTTCTCGAAACGGTCGACGGTGCGCAGGATATCCCTGTCGAAGAGCTCGGTAACGTCGTTCCTCACACCTCCGATACGGGGGTAGTTGGTGGTCATCCTGGCTCCGCAGAGCTTGACATTCAGGTCGAGGAAGAACTCTCTCTCCCTCATTGCCCACAGGAATACGGTCAGGTTACCGAGGTCGGTACCTACTGCGGCCAGCCACATGAGGTGGGACTGGATACGGCAGACCTCGTCGGCGACGATCCTGATGTACTTTGCCTTCTCGGGGATGTCGATGCCCAGGGCCTTCTCCACAGTCATGCAGTAGAGATGGGTGTAGGTCATCGATGCAGCATAGCAGAGACGGTCCGCCATGGGGATGACCTTCGGGTAGGTCCTGTTCTCGGTCTCCTTCTCCCAGCCCCTGTGGAGGTATCCGACAATGGGTTCGGCGTCGGTGACGATCTCTCCGTCGATCTGGACCTTCAGAGTCCAGAGACCGTGGGAGAACGGGTGCTGCGGACCCATGATGACCCACATCTTGTCGGTCTCCATCTTCTCCTCGATCTCCTTGACGGGTACTAATGAATCGGCCATCACTCACTCCCCCTGAGCTTGTATGATTTCCTGAACGGGTAGAACTCGTAGGTCTTCGGGGTCAGCAGCCTCTCCAGCTTGGGGTGGTTGTCGAACACGATTCCGAAGAGCTCCCATGTCTCCCTCTCATGCCAGTTGGCCCCTTCCCAAACGCAGGTGACGGACTCCACATGGGGGTCGTCGTTGGGGATGTCGGCGGAGAGCTCGATCATGAGCCCGTTGTAGTAGTTGCTGAGGTGGTACACCACGGTCATGTGGTCCACGTAGTCGACACCGATGACGGTGGAGCAGTGCTCGAACGTCAGGTTGTCGTGGATGTATCTGCAGACCTCCAGGACCTTCTCCCTGGGGAGCTTGGCGTAGACCCTGCGGACCTCGGTCCTGGTGACCTCGACCTCGGGGAACTTCTCGGTGAGAAGCGCTTTGACCTCGTCCTCGGAGGGCGCCTGATACACTGCTTCTGTGTCCATGCTCAGTCCTCCAGGAACGCTCCTCTCCTGAAGTAGCTCTCGATCTTCTTCTGGAGGAGCATGAATCCGTCGATCATGGCGTCGGGACGCGCGGGGCACCCGGGGATGTAGATGTCGACGGGGACGATCTGGTCCAATCCCTGGACCGTGTTGTACGAGTCGTACCAGGGTCCGCCGGAGATGGCGCACTCGCCCATGGCGACGACCCACTTGGGGTTGGGGATCTGCTCGTAGAGACGCCTCAGGTCGGGGCGGATCTTCTTGGAGATCCATCCGTTGACCAGGAGAATGTCGGTCTGCCTGGGGGACGAACGGTAGATCATACCGTAACGCTCCGCATCGTACCTGGGGGCAGACGCGGCAGCCATCTCCAGTGCACAGCAGGCCAGACCCCAGTGCAGAGGGTGCATGGAGTTCTTCATGGCCCAGGACCATATGGGTCCCGTGAGCTGGTCCACGGTCTTCTTGGTTCCGGCGCTGAGGAGATCGTTGATCATGGCATCGGACCATGACATGAACTCATCGGCGCTCATCGCAACCGCATGGGGGTAGAGGCTCATATCCATACGTATTCCTCCTTTTTGAGGGCATACGCGACTCCCAAGATCAGAATTCCGAAGAAGACGATCATCATGAGCTGGGCGGTCATAGAGAGACCAGAAAACGCCACAGCCCAGATCATCAGGAAGGTAGCAACCAGGTCGAATACTACGAAAATAAGTGCAAAAGTGTAGTATTGGAACCTGAACTGCACCTGGGCTTCTCCGATAGGTTCCGAACCGCACTCATAAGTGGCTTCCATCCACTGAGTGGGTTTCTTGGGCCTAATGAACCTAGATGCCCACCATGCCAATGGGGCGAAACCGAGCGCGATAACGCTCACTATCGCTAATGGCATGTAGTACACTATTAGTGACATTGGCGCCGACGATGGTTTGTTAGTACATAAAGCTTCCACACCCTATATTAATATACAAGAGCAGGTCCAGGGTGCTGGCTACCCAGATTTTAATAACGGGGCGGGAGATTATCGGGCATGACCGCCGACATTGGTTTCATAGGTGCCGGGAAGATGGCGGAGGCCCTTATTGGCGGGCTCCTCGCGAAGAACGTCTTCCCAAAGGAGGGGATTGTCGCCAGCGCTCCCAGCGAGGCGACTAGGGAGAGGGTCTCTGGGACATACGGCATACGCGTCTACGGGACGGCGGCGGAAGCCGCGGCTGATTCCAGGATCGTCGTCCTAGCCGTGAAGCCCAAGCATGTCCAGGGTGTGTTCGCAGAGGGCCTGGACCTGTCGGGGAAGCTGCTCGTGAGCATTGTCGCAGGCCTCACCGTCGACAAGCTGAAATCATATGTGCCAGATGCTAAAATTGTGAGGGTCATGCCCAACCATTGCTGCATGGTTCTGGAGGGTGCGATGGGGTACTGCTGCGATCAGTCGGTGACCGAGTCTGACAAGGCGGAGGTCGAGGGGATACTCAGCGCTGTGGGGCTCGCGGCGGAGGTCGGAGAGGACTACATGGATGCCATAACGGGCATCGCGGGAAGCTCCCCCGCATTCATGTACATGATAATTGACGCGATGGCCGATGCAGGTGTCCTCAACGGACTGTCCAGGAAGGACTCGATAGAGCTGGCCGCACAGTCGATGCTGGGTGCCGCCAAGATGGTCCTCGAAACAGGGAAGCATCCCGATGTGCTCAGGGATGAGGTCTGCTCCCCCGGCGGGACCACTATCGTCGGGGTACGCGCCGCGGAGGACATGGGCCTCAGATCGGCTGTCATTGCGGCCATCGATTCCACGATAGAGAAGTCCCGCAGGATGAGCGGCAACTGAGCTCATCTGAAGAGCGACCTGACCAGCCCCAAGGCGACACGGGGCGCGTTGGACCATATGGATCCCGCGTCCCAGTCGAGGTCCTTCTTGTTGCAGACTGTGGAGTTCATCATACGGGTCCCCTCGTCCTTCGTCTCCCAGAGACGAGCCTCCCTTTCCTCTGGGTCCTGGATTAGAAGGATCTCGTCCACGCGGTGCATCAGTGAACGTGCGAACTCGGTCCTCTCGACCCTCTCCTTGTAAGCAGCGTCGTCTATACGCCCGGCCCCGTGCTCGCAGCGGGCAAGCTCGTTTGCGGCATCGTATGATATCTCGGCGACGTCGTCGCGGGTCATCCATTTCGTCTCGTACGACAGGACGTGCTTCCAGGAGGGGTTGTCGAGAAGTCTGCGGTGATCCTCCAGCGTGCGTGCCCTGAGCGTGTACCCCCACTTCTCCGGCTCCTCGAAGACCCTGCTGCCGGGATCCACGAAGGGAGCGAACGGGGCATTGTAGATGAACAGCCCATCGTCCTTACCGACCAGCCCCCACAGCTTCTCCGATGCGCGGGCGCTGTTCATGGCGGACTCGCGGTCCTGGTACGGAAGGCCGTTCATGTAGAACAGATCGAATCTGAAGCAGCCGTTTTCGAATGCCGCCGGGATGGTCCTCTCGATGGCCTCGTTGGTGTAGCCTTTTCCCAAGGCCAGCCTCACTGCCTCGTCATGGGAGTCCGGGGAGAACTCTATGGACCAGCCGCCCTCGAACGTCCTGTCAAGTTCCTTGAAGTAGTCCTTTCCGGCACCGTTGAACAGCTCCACCACCACATGGTTCTCGATCCTGCGCTCCCTGCACTCTTTGAGGAACCTCTCCGCATAGCCCATGCTGTGCTGCCTGAGGTCCCCCACGATGAATATCGGCGTGTCCAAGTATGTCTGGATGCCGTCGAGGTCCTCTGCGAGCTTCTCCGGGCTGCGGAACGCGGGCCTCCTCCTGCATGCCACCACCCCGTTGGCATGATGGGACCCGCCGCACTCGGCGCAGTTCACGCTGCATCCCCTGACGGTGAAGGCGGACGTCAACGGGAGGCGGTCCCATCCGAACCAGGGGAGCGCCCCCTTGATGTCCATGTTCCTCATGACGCAGCGGATCATCGTTCCGTAGTCGAACATTATGTCGTCGAGGTCCTCTGCGCTGTATGTTAGGCCGTTGTCATGGACGTGTCCCCCGGAGTCCTTCCAGACCAGGTTGGGGACCTCCGACAGGTCGCCGCCTCTTTGAAGGGCCTCCATCATCCTGACCGTGGGGACCTCTGTCGTGTCCCCGCGCATTACCAGGTCCACCTCCGGGCGGCGTATCAACTCGTCGTGGAAGTACGAGGACGTCAGCCCTCCGAACTCGACCTTGGCATCCGGATGGAACCTCTTGACGATCTTGGCGAGCTCGATGGCCCCGTGAGCGTGAGGCATCCAGTGGAGGTCTATGGCGAACACGTCGGCATCCAGCTTCCTGATCCTCTCCTCCACGTCGAACCTGTCGCTCTGGAGCATCTGGACGGCGATGTTTACGATGCGGGTCTTGAACCCTGCCGCTTCCAGGTGGGAGGATATCGTCATGAACCCGATGGGGTACATCTCGAAGACCGGCGATGACGGGATGACGTCACTCACCGGCCCGTAGAATATCGGCTTCTTGCGGAAGTCGTACACGCTCGGAGCGTGCATGAAGATTATGTCCGAACGCATGGGATCACTTTCCGAAGCGCCTCTTGCGCTGCTGGTACGTCCTTATCGCCCTGAGAAAGTCGATGTGCCTGAAGCCCGGCCAGTAGACATCTGCGAAGTAGAGCTCGGAGTAGGCCATCTGCCAAAGGAGGAAGTTGGATATCCTCACCTCCCCCGATGTGCGGAGAACGAGGTCAGGATCCGGCAGGTCGCCGGTGGAGATGTACCGCGACACCGTCGACTCGTCTATCTCTTCGGGGGACAGACTCCCCTCCACCGCATCCCGTGCTATCGAACGTACGGCGGCAACGATGTCCTGCCTGCCACTGTAGGCGATCGCCATGTTCAAGCGGTTCTCGGTGTACATGCCGGTCCTCTCCTCGGCGTACTCCATCGCCTTGATGACGTTGTCGGGGAGCATCTCCCTGTCCCCGATCACATGGACCGCGACCTTCCTGTTGTGGACCTCCTCGTCGTCCGCGAACTCGTACAGGGACTTCTCCAGCAGGTCCATCAGATAGTCCACCTCGCTGGCCTCGCGGTTGAAGTTCTCGGTCGAGAATGCGTAAACGGTGAGGACATGTATGTCCAGGTCGAGGCACCAGTGGAGGACCTCCTCCAGCTTCTTCCTGCCCAGCATGTGCCCCTCGACGGGGTCGGCCCCCAGGACCTCCTCGGCATACCTGCGGTTGCCATCCATGATCACGGCGATGTGCCTGGGCATCACGCCGGAGGACACCTCCTTCTCGATCATGCTCTCGTAGGTCGAGTAGGCGCGGTCGGAGATTATGCGGGGGACTTCCATGTGATCACTCGAAGTCCTCGGGCACTCCCGCAGACCTCTCCCCGAGGTCGAAGCAACCGATGGCGGCGACCGCACCGATGACTCCCTTCATGCCCGTGACGCTGATTATCTGGACTCCGTTCTCCTCGGCCGCGCGTATGGCGTCCTCCGGGGTGTAGATGACGGATTTGCAGCTCCATCCGAAATCCCTCAGACCTTCGGGGACCTGCAGACCCTGGAACACGGTGATCACGGCATCTTCGGAGTACGACTCCTTCCTGATGAAGTCCACTGCGTACTCGATGAGCGCCGGTATCTCCTGCTCCCTCACGGCGAACGACACCGCGGTGGAGCAGCAGTTTGTGGTCTTGTTGGGGACCTTCGGGTTGAGCTGTATGATCTTGTGCTCGATGAAATGGCCGATGGGACAGGAGGTCCCCAGCTTCATGGCCGCGACCCAGGACGCCCCCTTCTCCTTGGTGTCCGTGTCGTCTATGCCGATGATCACGCGGACCAGCTTGGGGGTGATGATGTCCACATGGGCCCTGTGCGCACCCCCGATCTGGAAATCGTCCGGGTATTCGGTGCGTATCACGTCGGGGCACTGGGGGATGCATGCGCCTATCCCCACGGAGGCCCCTGCGATGCCGTACCAGGTCGTGCGGACCTCGTCGCCTTCCACCCTCAGCGCCTTCAGGCCCTGCCCTCCGACGTCCGAGGTTACCGGGCCGAAGCTCAGCTCCCTCTCCCCTATGATCGTGTCCATCACGATCATGTTGGATTCCATGCGGATGCCCTCTATCACGCCCTTGGTGCGGCGCCTGTTGACCAGATCCCACTCGCCGGGGCCCTTGGCAACGCACTTCTCGATCACCTGCGCCTTCCCCCTCTCCTCGTCCACCAGGGTATAGAAGCCGCGGCAGAAGAGCTCCCCGTACCTCTCGCGGACCTCGTCGGGCCTCAGGACCTGCACCATGCGTTCAGTCCTCCTCATCCGGGTCCTGGCCATCGTCCCAGTCCTCTGGATCGGCGATGTCTATGGCGTCCGCCGGGACGCTGCGGCAGAGGTACACCGTCCTCGCCGCCTTGCCTATGTCGGACCCGAGGTCCATGCAGACCCCGGTGTCGATGACGAGGATCACGGGATCGTCGGTGCGGACGGACCCGGCCCTCAGGGCGTCCCTATACGTGAGCGACAGGTGGACCATGGCGCGGTCGGAGGGGTATATCCCGGACTCGAGGATCAGATCCGCCTCCTCCTCCGTGGCAGGGTAGAACAGCTCGTCGGGTATGTTCTCGCAGTCCAGTTTTATGTCGAGCGGGATTGTGTGGCCGTACGTCGCACGGATCTCCCCGTTGTGGATGACGTACCTCCCCTTGGGGTCTGTCTCGACGAGAGCCTCGATGTGCCTTGCCCTCAGCCAGTTCATGCGCGGGTTGCGCTCCCTGATCTTTGCCAGTACATCCTTCAGGGGGACGTTGCCCCTGTCGTCCATGTCCAGATTGAACTTTCCATGCCTGAGTATGGCCGCCAGGGTCCTGCCGATCTTCTCCACCTCGAAATCGGACATTATGAACTTGCCCTCATCGCCGCAGCAGGGGCACCTCTCGCTCCTGAAGTATCCGTGCTCCTCGCACTCCCTTATCATCCGACCACCTTCTCGGCGGCCCGTACGGCATTGGCCATGAGCATGCAGATGGTCATCGGCCCCACGCCTCCGGGGACGGGGGTGATGTACGACGCCTTCTCCTTGACGGATTCGAAGTCCACATCCCCCACGAGCCTGCTTCCCTTGGGGTGCGTGGGATCCTCGATCCTGTTCGTGCCCACGTCTATGACTACGGCTCCGTCGGCGACCATGTCCGCGGTGATGAAGCGGGGCTTGCCGATGGCCACGATGAGGATGTCCGCCTTCGACGTGATCTCCGAGAGACCCTTGGTCCTGGAATGCACGATCGTTACCGTACAGTCCGCGCCCTTGCCCTTCTGGACCATCATGGCCGCCATGGGCTTTCCGACGATGTTGCTCCTCCCGACAACGACGACATGCTTGCCAGCAGTCTCGATTCCCGACCTTATCAGCATCTGCTGAACGCCGGCGGGCGTCGCCGGCAGGAAATCCGGATTGCCTATCAGCATCCTGCCGACATTCGAGGGGTGGAAGCAGTCCACATCCTTGGCTGGATCGATTGCGTCTATGACCGCACCCTCGTCGATATGCGGGGGCAGCGGAAGCTGCACCAGGAAGCCGTGAATGGACGGGTCTGCGTTGAGCTCGGCGACCTTCGCCAGCAGCTCCTCCTGGGTCGTCTCCTCGGGCATGATGACAGTCAGAGACTTCATCCCCAGGGACTCGCACATCTCGCCCTTCTTCCGGACGTACACCTGCGAGGCAGGGTCGTCCCCGACCAGGACCACGGCCAGACCAGGGGTGGTCCCTTTGGCCTTGAGTGCCTGGATTCTCTCTTTCAGCTCCCCGTAGATCTCCTCAGAGACCTCCTTGCCGAGGATGAGCTTAGCCGTCATGATTGCACCTGCCAGCGCAATGGCGCTGCGTTTATTAAAGTGCGCGTGCGACGGTTCCAGTCGCGCGTAGAATCTCGCGGGCATACCGCTGGAATGGTCGCCGCCACCCGTGGAATAGCTCCTCCTCGTCCGACGGCAACCTCTGGTCTTAGCACCCATGCCCGGCGTGTGCCAGGCCGCTGCCGGAGGCGGGACTGCAATCAGCATCATGGGGATCGACGTGGGCCGATGGTCTCCGCCCTGAACCCCAGGTCCAGTATCCCCTCGATGACCGCCCTGACACCATCTGCGTTCCTGCGAACGGCACCCTGATCCATCGGTCCGCCGGAGACCGTCTCTGCCATGTGCCAGGTATGCGTGGCAAGCACGATGCTGTCCATGCCCTCGGCCATGTGCACGTAGTCCTCGGGGGCCCTCCTCCCCTCGTGCATGGGCCAGAGGTATGCGGCGATGGTCTTGCCGTTGCTGTCCCTCGCCTTCGGCACCGGGTACTCGGTGATGCGGCCGATCGTGTAAGGCTCCGTGCATCCCCCGACCTCCGTGTAGAACGACGAGTCGGCCCTGATGCCGGCCCTATCGACCGCATCCATGACCCTCCCGTCAGCCGCCATGTACGGAGCCCTGAAGGCCACCGGTCTCGAGACAGCATCCGTCACCGCCGCGAATCCGCGGCCTATGACGGCGTCCGGATCCGGCAGAACACCCGTGGAGGCCCCTGTGAGGTCCTCATGGTCATACCCATGCAGCCCTATCGCGTGCCCGCCCAGGACGGCGCAATCGACCACCTCGGCCGTCCTCCCCTCGATGAAGAAGGTGCCTTTGACACCGAGGGAGTCCAGGAGCTCTGCCAGGACCCCCATGCCCCTGCCGGTGGAGGAGAAGCGGGGGGCGGTGCCCGACCCGCGATCGGTGGAGCCCGCCGCCTCCTGCCCGGGTATCGGTATGTTGGCATCGCGGTCGGCATCCACCGTGAAGTACAGGCGCCTCATTTCCTGACCGGGATGGAGGACACCCTCTTGAGGAGCATCCCCTCGATGGTCATCGGCGGGTACTTGAGCGCGGTCTCGCGGGCCCTCCTGAGCTTCGCCTCGTTGTCCGCATATATCGTGAACAGGGTCTCCCCCTGCTCCACCCTCTGACCCTTCTTCAGATGGATCATCAGGCCGGCACCCTTGTCGTTCGGGGCTCCGGCGGCCTTCGCTATCGCCACGACATCCTTGTTGTTTATGGCGTGTATGTATCCGGACTTGTTGGCGACGACGTCGTAGACGTACTGTCCGGGGACCAGGTCCTCGGACCTGAGGTCCGGCCTCCCTCCCTGGGCCACCACGATCTCCATGAACTTGGCATGCGCCTCTCCCGATTCCAGGATCTCCCTGGCCCTGGCGGAACCGTTGTTTACCCCGGCCATCTCCAGGATTATGCCCGCGCAGTCGCAGGCCTTCTCAACGACGCTGGCCGGATGCTTGTTGCCCTCCAGGATGCTTATGCACTCCCTGGCCTCCAGCTTCGGCCCAACGGCGTTCCCCACGGGCTGGTCCGCGTAGGTGATGGCGCATTCCACATGCATCCCGAGTTTCTCCCCCAGATCCATAAGGTCCCTGGCGTACGCCCTCGCGACCTCTATAGTCGGGACCTTAGTCCCGGATCCAGTGGGGATGTCCACCACGAGGTGGGTGGCGCCTATCGCGACCTTCTTGCTCATGATAGAGGCCAGCATCTGGGCGCGGGGGTTTATCCCCAGGGGGTGCTCGATCTTGATTACCATGTCGTCCACCGGGGCCAGGTTCATGGATCCTCCCCAGGCAAACACCCCGCCGACATCCTCGGCGATCCTCTTGAGCCTGTCAGCGTCCAGCTCCACATCGCAGAACGTCTCTACGAAGTCCGAGGTGCCGCATGCGCTGCTTATGGCACGGGACGAGGTCTTTGGGATCATGATTCCTGCGGCGGCCACGATCGAGACCACTATGGGCGTGACCTTGTTGCCGGGTACGCCACCGAGGCTGTGGAAATCGAAGACGGGCTGCCTCTCGAACTCCAGGATGTCCCCCGTGTTCGCCATGGATTTGGTGAAGTCCGCGATCTCGTCGATGTCCATCCCGTTGATGTAAAGGGCGGTCAGCCATGCAGAGATCTCGATCTTCGAGAGCTTGTTGTGGAGTATGTCCTCGACGATGGCCTGGATCTCCTCCGCGGAGAGCTTCTCGTTGTCCATCTTCCTCCTGATGGACCGGACGGAATCCGGGTTCTGGCAGTACGTGACCCCGACCTCCTCCCCCTCCTTGACCGCGCAGCGTTCCATGATCGACGATGGGACGAGTATGACCCCCTTGTCCACGAGGGTGTCGGACCTGCTGACGAGGGCGACCGCGGTGCGGAGGCCGATTATACTGACACGGTCGTTCTCCTTCACACCTATCTCTCTGCAGTCGTCATCGTGTATGAGCACCGTGGGCTCCGAGGCGTCTACATCGTAGTACTTCGTTCTCAGCTTCATTTTGAACCCCACTCCCTCAGTGCGACTGCGAGCTCCTGATGGTCCTTGGCGTACTCGTCGGCAGGGATGCCGAGGAAAGCCGCATCGACAGCCTGGCTCATGCCCATCGCCCCCGCCCTGACGCCTCCGGGATGGCCGGCGACCCCTCCTCCTGCCTGTATCTGAACGTCCATCCCGGAGCGCTTGACGATCTCCGCGACGAGGCCGGGATGCACCCCTCCAGAGCACACGGGCATGACGGGCTTGTAGGGGACGTCGTCGCCCAGGCATGCCTCCAGATTGCTGTTGTCCGCAGCGGCACCGGACATCTTTCCGACGCCGAGGGTCCCGATGTGGAGGGCGTCGCCTCCGACCATCCTGACGAGCTTGGTCAGCGGCAGCATCGCCACGCCGTGGAACGGGTCCTTGGTGAACGCACCGTGCATGGTCCTGTGGACGTGTATGGGGACCTTGATGGATGGGTCCTCCGTCAGCGCTTGGACGGCTCCGAACCCGCATGTGATGACATCGACCATTATCTCCCTGGCCCCCCATCCCTGCACCTTCTCGGCCAGCTCGACGATCCTGTCGCCGCGGGTGCTGACGTTGATGGCGTGCATCATCTTGTGCCCCTCGGCCTCGAGCCTGTCGAGCGCCTCCGCGACGGCGACGGTCCTGTCCTGTATCGGGCAGAACGCCTGGTCCACGAGCGTCTCGTCGTCCTTGGAATTCGTAAGCCCGCCTGCCCCTGCCTCGTAGACGTACTCCGCAGTCCTCTCCGGGGACAGGCCTATCTTGGGCTTGACTATCGTTCCGACCAGCGGCTTCTCGGGGCGGTCCAGGAGCCTCCTGATCCCTTCGGATCCGAACTTCGGCCCCTTGAACTGCTCCAGTATGCTCTTCGGGAAGGTAACGTCCTCCAGCCTCACTGCCTTGAGGGCGCCGAGCCCGAAGAGGTTCCCAGAGATGACGCTGAGGATCTGGGGGACAGATCCAACCTCGATGCTGAAGTCCTCCGCGGGGAACTCCGCGGTAACCATGTCGCCCTCTATGGACGTTATCCTGGCTCCCAGGGACTCGAATATTCCGGAATCCAGGGTCGATATGCCTGTCCACGTCCCGGTGGACTGCTCGGCCGCTATGGCCTCCGCTGCCTTCTCCATGGGCAGATCCGTGGTCACACGGTATTTGCATATCACGTACCTGTCCGGGTCCTCGGGCTCGCCGAGGTGCAGATAAGAGTAGTTCTCCATCCTAATCACTCCTTGAAAATCCCGTCCCCCAGCTGCCTGACCATGATGTCGTAGACGGATCCTGGGGAGATCATCCCGACCTCCGTTATGATCGCGTCTATGTATCTGGCCGGCGTGCTGTCGAAGACCGGGTTGTAAACTTTAACCGAGTCGGGGATCTCCCCCGGCGCCACAACTTCGGAGACATCCCTCTCCTCTATAGTGACCATGTCGCCGAGCACGGTCATGGGCGAAAACTTGTAAGTCTCGCTGCAGACATAGAACCTGGAGCGGGCTTCGTGGGCTGCAAGTGCCAGCTGCGATGTCCCGACCTTGTTCACAAGTGCTCCGTGGGATGTTACCGTGTCCGCACCGACGAAAACCTCGTCTACATCCCTCATGACCGTGCGAACAGCGCTGTCTATTATCAGCGTCACATCTACGCCCGCCTCGGCCAGCTCCCTAACGGTGAAGATGCCCTGCCGCCAGGGACGAGATTCGGTGGCGAACACCTTGAAATCCTTGCCCTGCCTGTGCGCCTCTTTGATGACGCCCAGTGCGGCGCTGCTGTTGCAGTGGGTCATCACGACATCCCCGTCGGATATCCTCTTGGCACCGATGCGTGCTATGGCATCCACAGCCTTCGAAGAGCGCTCGGAAAAATCAGTGGCATCACGGATGACCGAGTCCCTCGCCTCGTCGAATGACGAGGCTCCGAAGGCGGCCTTGGTCGATGCGTGCACGGCGTTCCACAGGGACACCGCGGTCGGACGGGAAGCGAGGAGCGTTTCGGATGCCTTCTTGAGATCGTCCAGGAACGGCTCCAGTTCGGTGCTGCTGTATGCGGTGGCGAAATCCCTCAGAGCGTCCGCGCCGGCCCGGGCGATCCTGCCCGCGCCACGGACCTCCATGGTCCTTATCCTGTGTGCCGTGACGGCGACTGTGTCTTCCACGTCCGGGGAATGCTCCTCGTCCTTTATTATGGGATTGTCAGAATGTTCGATGGCCCAGTTGCGTCATTCCACGGCATGGTCAAGAAGAATGACCTCCCCCACGATCCTGCGCGCCTCATCCATCCCGTACGAGAGGTAAACGGCGGCCAGTATCGCCTCGAAGGAGTCCGACCTCATGTTCTCCTCGATCACGGGGGCCCCGCGGTCATCCAGATGACCACCGCCGACCCTCATGATCGCATCGATTCCGATGCCGTGCGCGATGACCCTCTCGGAGATGCGATGGTTGGCCACCTTGTCCTGTTTGAAATCGGTCATCGCCCCCTCCGCGAGGTCCGTGTTCAAGAAGACCTCCTCGCACACGATGAACTCCAAGATGGCATCTCCAAGGAACTCGAGCCTCTCATACGGGGTGCCCCCGTGCTCGTTGGTGTAGCTGTCGTGCGTCAGTGCCGTGCAGAATAGGGACAGCGATTCCGGGGGAACATTCCTGTACCCGAATGGTGGACGGGCAAGGAACTGGCGCACGCCCATCTCGAAATCAGATTCCATCGGAGCGTGATTGACAACCTACGATTTACCGTTGATGGGTGGGCCTTGATGCAACAGTTACATCCATCGTTTTCTGTATTCGTAGTTATTCTACGATAATCGTAAGAATATTGACGGATAAGATGCATTACGCAACGAATTACACTTAATTCGAGCGGGCATGCGTTAGGTATTTATACTGCAGGTGTAATATTTTCACTCAAGGAGGCGAGCAAAGATCAGTAAACGGAAAGTAACTGGGATCTGCGGCGAGAGCGACCATAGTTCCGACGCGACGAAGAAAGACTGGTCGGTTGACACTTCCCTTCGGTCTGCGCTCTGAATCGGTCGTTCGCAAGACTCGACTGATGACCGCGACAAACAGGCCAACGCCACCCTTACCCTAAGGGGTCTGTGTTCTGGGACAGGACCATGGGTCCTGTCCGGTTGAAGATTGTTTTATACCAGTCACCTCTGTACCAATTCCATGAGTGATTTGAAGGACTATGTCACCGAGATACCCGACTTCCCGAAGCCGGGGATCCTCTTCAGAGACATAACTACCATCATCCAGAACCCCGAAGGGCTGAGGATGTCAATAGACGGCCTTGTAGACATGGTGAAGGACCTGGACTTCGACCTCGTCGTCGGAGCCGAATCCAGGGGATTCGTCTTCGGAGGCCCTGTGGCATACTGCCTGAACAAAGGATTCATACTTGTCAGGAAGAAGGGGAAGCTGCCCAGAGAGACCGTATCCGAGGAATATGATCTGGAATACGGCACGGCAACCTTGGAGATGCACAAGGATGCCATCAAACCGGGTCAGAAAGTTGTCATCATCGATGACCTGATTGCCACGGGTGGAACCACCGCCGCCATCATCAAGATGGTCGAAAAGCTCGGTGGAACCGTAGTGAAGATCGGGTTCGTGATGGAGCTCGCAGGACTCAACGGCAGGGAGAACCTCAAGGGATACGACATGGACTCCCTCATCACCTATGAGGGTGCCTGACATGAAGGTGTCCAGCGCAGGGATAGTGGACGGCAGGATCCTCGACAGGTACGGATGCAAGGGGAAGGACTTCCTCAACGGCATGCCCTCCCTGTCGATACCGTTCACTATCGAGGACGCCCCCGAGGGCACTAAGAGCTTCGCCATAATCTTCGACGATTACGACGCGGTGCCCGTGTGCGGGTTCGACTGGATCCACTGGACGATTTCCGACCTCAGGAAGACCGAGGTCTCAGAGGGAGAGTCCCACAACGACCCCGACTTCACGGAAGGGTGCAACAGTTGGTGCAGCGTCGCTGGAGACAACAGCGTGGAGCAGGCCACCGGATACGGCGGACCGGCTCCCCCGAACTGCGAGCACAGGTATACCCTGAAGGTCTTCGCACTCGACACGGTCCTGGACCTCCCCCGCGGATTCAGGCTGAACGACCTGTTCTTCGCGATGCAGGGACACGTGATCTCGCACGCGAAGATTATCGGTCGCTACTGCCCTGCATGACGGAGGGGCGAGCCCATTGATTGCTGTATGGGCATTGATAGCTGTTCCGCAATCCTTCTGAACGATAAACCGGGAAGGGGCGACGCCCCTCCCCCATCTATTCATTCCGACTCCTTCTCTAGCAGGAGCTTGTAGCCCACCGGCATTACCTTGATGAACTTCTGAACCCAGAGGCCCCAGTCATCAAGGATCTCCCTCGCCTTCTCGCTTCCGGTCTCTTCCAGGTGCCTGCATATAATGGCCCTCAGCTCTGAGACGTCGGCATCCCCCTCGACGAGCGAGAGCTCCACCATGTCCATATTGCAATGCCTGTCGAAGTCCCCGTCCTCGTCGAGAACGTACGCTATCCCTGCAGACATCCCTGCCGCGAAGTTCCTGCCGCACTTGCCGAGGACGACGACGCGGCCGCCCGTCATGTACTCGCAGCAGTGGTCCCCTGCTCCTTCCGCCACCGCAGTGGCTCCGCTGTTGCGCACGCAGAACCTCTCACCGACGGAACCGGCGATATAGAGCTCCCCGGATGTGGCACCGTAGAGGATCGTGTTCCCTGCGATGACGTTACCGCATGGGCTCCGGCCCCCGGGGGCTATGGATATCCTCCCTCCGGACAGGCCCTTGCCGACGTAGTCGTTGGCAAGGCCCCTCATCCTGAACGTCATCCCCTTGGACAGGAACGCGCCGAAGCTCTGTCCCGCGGCCCCGGTGAATGTTATGTCGATCGTGTCGTCCGGAAGGTCCAGGCCGCGCCTGGCCACCTCTCCGGACAGCATCGTACCGACCGAACGGTCGACGTTTGACAGCGTGTACTCGAGCTTCACTCCGCGTCCGGAATCCAGCGCGTCAGCGCAGTCCCTCATCAGCCTGCGGTCCAGGACGTCCCCCAGTATATCCGACTGCCCCGATACGCAGCGCCTCTCTCCGTCCAAGGCCTCCAGCATCCTGGAGAAGTCCAGGCGGGATGCCTTGCCGCCGACGGCCTTGGGGACTAGCAGGTCCGAGCGGCCGATGATCTCGTCCATCGACCTGAACCCCATCGAGGCGAGCATTCTGCGGACGTCTTCCGCCATGTACCTCCAGTACCTGACGACCTCCTCCGCGCTGGACGAGAACCTCGCCCTGCGCTCGGGATCCTGAGTGGCGATGCCGACCGGACATGTGTTCGTCTGGCACTTCCTGCACATGATGCAACCCATGGCCACCATCGGAGATGTGGCGAACCCGAATTCCTCCGCTCCGAGGAGTGCCGCCACGATGACGTCCCTGGCGGTCTTCATCTGGCCGTCCACCTGTATCCGGACCCTGTCGCGGAGCCCGTTGATCATGAGGGTCTGCTGGACCTCTGCGAGGCCGGTCTCCCAAGGAGACCCGGCGTACCTTATCGAGGACAGCGGGCTGGCCCCTGTTCCCCCGTCGCTGCCGGAGATGAGAATCATGTCGGCGCCCGCCTTGACGGCCCCTGCGGCCACCGTGCCCACGCCGGACTCCGATACGAGCTTGACGCTCACCCTCGCCCGAGGGTTGATGCACTTAAGGTCGAATATGAGCTGCTTCAGGTCCTCTATGGAGTAGATGTCATGATGCGGCGGCGGGGAGATGAGCGTGATTCCAGGGATCGTGTGCCTGGTGGCGGCGATGACCTTGTCCACCTTGAACCCCATCAGCTGCCCTCCCTCGCCGGGCTTCGCACCCTGGGCGACCTTGATCTGCAGCTCGTCGGCGTTGACCAGGTACTCCGCCGTGACGCCGAACCTGCCCGACGCGACCTGCTTGACAGCGGAACGCAGGTTCCTGCCGTCCGGGCCGGGATGGAACCTGGAGGGATCCTCGCCACCCTCGCCGGTGTTGCTCTTCGACCCGATGATGTTCATGGCCTCGGCAAGTGTCTCGTGGGCCTCCTTGCTTATGGCCCCGAAGGATATCGCACCCGCCTCGAACCTCTTCATGATGGACTCCGGCGGCTCGACCTCGCTCAGAGGGATCGGTGCCCCGGTGCAAACGTCTAGGAGGTCGCGCAGGAAGAACATCCCACCGTCCTCCAGCTCAGCGAACCTGCGATATTCGTCCGGATTGCCGTCCCTGACGGCGGAACGGAGGGCCTTGACGGCTTCGGGAGACCAGCTGTGCCTCTCCCCTCCGCGCCTGTTGGAGTACTCTCCCCTGTCGGGGAGGCAACCGCCGTCCCCTGCATGGGCGGCCCGGTGCATGCCGACATACTCCGCGGCGATGTCGTCCATGCCTATGCCGTCGACCCCAGACGGCGTGCCCCCGAAGTACTCGTCCATCATGCCTCTGTCGAGGCCGACGGCGTCGAACAGGCAGGATCCGCGGTACGACCTTATCGTGGCGATGCCCATCTTCGACATTATCTTGAGCAGCCCCTTGTCTGTGGCCTTCAGGTAGTTGGCCTCCGCCGTATCCGCATCGATCCTGAGCCTGCCGGAGTCGACCATGTCCTGGACCACTGCAAGGGCCATGTACGGGTTGACGGCGTTCGCGCCGTATCCTACGAGGAGGGCGAAGTGCATGACCTCCCTGGGCTCCCCGGACTCCACAACGATTGCTATACGGAGACGCTTCTTGTCGGCCACCAGGTGCTGGTGCACCGCGGACAGGGCGAGGAGGGAGGGGATGGGCGCCCTGGAATCGCTGACCCCGCGGTCCGACAGTATTATGAACGCGGCCCCGGAGTCGACAGCCGCATCCGCCTCGGAGCAGAGCCTGCCGATCTCCGCCTCCAGGGCGCCTGGCCCCCCGGACGCTGGGAATGTCGTGTCTATCGTGACGGCGTTGAACCCCCTGTACCTGAGGTTCCTCAGGAGGTCCAGCTCCCTGTTGGTTATGACGGGATGCCTCACCTTGACGACCTTGCACAGCCTGGGAGCGGGATCCAGTATGTTCTGCTGGACAGACCCGATGTACCCCATGGTGGACATCACCAGCTCCTCCCTGATCGGGTCTATTGGAGGGTTGGTCACCTGGGCGAACTTCTGCCTGAAGTAGTTGAACAGAAGCTGCGGCCTGTCTGATAGGACCGCCAGCGGAGCATCGTAGCCGGATGACCCGACGGCCTCCTTCCCGGCGGACGCCATGGGCTCCATGACCCTGGTCACATCCTCCTCCGAATAGCCGAACTCCGCCAGCATGCGTGGGAGGTCGGGGACCTCGCGGCCGACCTGCCTGCCCGATGACAGCTTGTCCAGGTCCAGGCGGTTCCTCTCCAGCCAGTCGCGGTACGGGTAGGCGGTGGCGAGGGTCTCCTTGATCTCCGAGTCGCGGACTATGCGCCCTGCGGAGGTGTCTACGAGGATCATCTTCCCCGGCCTGAGGCGGCCGGTCTCGGATATGCGATCGGGATCGATGGGGATCGCACCGGCCTCCGACGCCATCACCATGATCCCGTCGTCTGTGACGCAGTACCTGGCCGGGCGGAGCCCGTTCCTGTCGAGCATCCCTCCTGCAGACGTGCCGTCGGTGAAGAAGACGGCCGCGGGACCGTCCCACGGCTCCATGAGGATCGAATGGTACTCATAGTATGCCTTGAGGCTGTCCGGTATCGGGTTCCTGTCGTTCCACGACTCCGGGATCATGATAGATAGCGCGTTGGGCATCCCCTTGCCGGCCATGGTCAGGAACTCGAAGACGTTGTCCAGGGTCGCGCTGTCGCTCATCCCCCTCTGCATCACGGGATAGACCTCCGACAGCCCCGGGATCAGGTCCGTCTCCATCACGCTCTCGCGGGCCTCCATCCAAGACCTGTTTGCCCTTATCGTGTTTATCTCCCCGTTGTGGCAGAGCATCCTGAAGGGCTGTGCCAGCTTCCATGCGGGAAGGGTGTTGGTGCTGAAACGGGAGTGGACCATCGCGATGGCGGACTCGAAATCGGGATCCCCGAGGTCCAGATAGTATGCGCCCAGCTGCTCCGGGGTGAGCATCCCTTTGTAGACCATTGTACGGGAGGATAGGCTGCAGATGTAGAAATCGTCGGAACCCGGCGACCCTGAATCCGCCACGGCGTTGCTGACGATCTTCCGGACCCTGTACAGCTTGTGCTCCAGGACCTCCGGGCTGTCATAGGATGTGACGAAGACCTGGACTATGCGCGGCTCCCCGTCTAGCGCCATGCGCCCCGGGACGGAATGGTCGACCGGGACGTCCCTCACGCCGATCACGTACAGCGCATGCTTAGCGCAGACGTCCCTGAACATCCCGAGGAACCCTTCGGCGGCTGAAGGGTCCTTGGGGAGGAACACGAGACCCGTGCCGTAGCGGCCGGCCTCCGGGACCGGGACCCCGAGCTTGGAAATGAATTTGTGGGGGACCTGGACGAGGATTCCGGCGCCGTCGCCGGTCTTTCCGTCGCCGTTCTCCGCGCCCCTGTGGGCCATGCTCTCCAGCAGCCGGAGCCCGTACTCGACTATGCGACGGCTGCGGGTGCCGCCGATGTCGACGGCCATCCCGACCCCGCACGCATCGTGCTCGTTCCCCGGCTCATACAGTCCCACCCGACCCGCGGCCATGCCCCCACCTCCTTGATCAGCGGATGAACAGGAGCTCGCGGTACTTGGGCAGGGGCCACATCTCGTCGTCCACGATCATCTCGAGGGCGTCCACATGCTCCCTGATCTCCTCGAGGTACGGGACGATGATGTCGTGGTACCGGATCGCCCTCTCCCTCGCCGAGTCCAGCGCCTCAATCTCGTCGCACTCCTCCTCCATCTTGACGGCGAGCGCGCGAGCCTCGCTTGTGTGCAGGGCGATCTCCTTGATTATGTCGATCTCCCCCGAGGCGACCTGGTCGAACTCCTTCTTGTCCGTGAAGATGTCCTTCATCCTGGAGACGTTCTCCAGGAGGATCGACTGGTACCTTGTGGACACGGGCAGGATGTGGTTGGCGGTGAGGTCGGCCAGCACCCTTGCCTCGATCTCGATCTTCTTGCTGTAGATCTCCCAGTTGATCTCCGCGCGGGCGTGGAGCTCCACGCTGGTCATGACGCCGACATCGCTGTACACGCGGATCGTCTCGTCGGAAACGAAGGCGTCGTAGCACTTCGGGGCGGAGGTCTCGCAGTCCAGCCCGCGCTTCGCCGCCTCGGCCTTCCACTCGTCGGAATACCCGTTTCCGTCGAAGCATACGCTCTGGCATGCCCTGAACGTCTCCCTGGTCTCGTCGAGGACCGCCTGGATCTTGGGGGTCCCGGCGGAGATCCTCTTCTCCACGGCCTCCTTGAAGATCCTCAGCTGGCTCGCCGTGATCGTGTTGAGGACCGTGATCGCGGAAGCGCAGTTGGCGGAGGACCCGACCGCCCTGAACTCGAACCTGTTCCCGGTGAACGCGAAGGGGGAGGTCCTGTTCCTGTCGGTGTTGTCGATCAGAAGCTCCGGGACCTGGGGGATCCCCAGGCTGAACTTGCTCTTCCCCTTGATGTGGACCATGTCGGTGGTCTCCAGCAGCTCCTTGAAGGCGGCTGAGACCTGGGTACCGAGGAATGAGGAGATTATCGCGGGAGGCGCCTCGTTCGCCCCCAGCCTGTGGGAGTTGGAGGCCGTCATGACTGAAGCCTTGAGCAGGGCGTTGTTGTCGTATACGGCCTTGAGCACGTTGGCCATGAATGTCAGGAACCTCAGGTTCTCCTTGTCGGTCTTCCCCGGGGACATGAGACCGATGCCGGACTCGGTGCCCAGGGACCAGTTGCAGTGCTTTCCCGATCCGTTGATCCCCGCGAAGGGCTTCTCGTGGAGGAGCACCTTGAACCCGTGCCTCTCCGCCACGGTCTTCATGGTAGCCATGAGCTCCAGGTTGTGGTCGATGGCCAGGTTCGCCTGCTCGAACACGGGGGCGATCTCGAACTGGTTGGGGGCGACCTCGTTGTGCCTGGTCTTGATCGGTATTCCGAGCTTGTAGCACTCGAACTCGAGATCCTTCATGAACTCGAGGACCCTGCTGGGGATGCATCCGAAGTAGTGGTCCTCCAGCTGCTGGTTCCTGGCGGAGTTGTGACCGACGAGGGTCCTCTCCGCCATGATTATGTCGGGGCGCATGGCGTACAGCGCCGCATCCACGAGGAAGTACTCCTGCTCCCATCCGAGGTAGGAGTACACGGGATCGTTCTTGATGTCGAAGTACTCGAGGATGTCCGCGGCTGCCTTGGAGACGGCGGCCTCGGACTTCAGGAGAGGCGTCTTGTAGTCGAGGGCCTCCCCGGTGTACGAGATGAACACTGTCGGGATGCAGAGGGTGTCGCCCATGACGAATGCAGGGGATGAGGGGTCCCAGGCCGTGTATCCCCTGGCCTCGAAGGTGTTCCTCAGACCACCGCTGGGGAAGGATGATGCGTCGGGCTCCTGCTGGCAGAGCAGCTTACCGGTGAACTCCTCGAGGCTCTCCCCCTTGTTGTAGGGCTCCGCAAAGGAGTCGTGCTTCTCGGCCGTCCCGCCGGTGAGGGGCTGGAACCAGTGGGTGTAGTGGGTGGCCCCCATGTCCATCGCCCAGCGCTTCATTCCGGCAGCGACCTGCTCGGCGACGTCCCTGTCAAGGGTGACGCCCTGCTCGATGGACTCGTAGACCCTCCTCCTGGTATCGGCGGACAGGTACTTCCTCATGTTCTTCCTGTTGAAGACGCAGCATCCGTAGTACTCGGAGGTGGCAGGTGCAGGCGGCTCAACCTTCACGGGGGTCCTTACGAACGCCTCCTCCACAGCATCGAACCTTGTATAGGACATGAACCTGCATTGTCTTTATCCCTTTTATATAGTTTTCTACAAAGTTGAGATAAAAAATCATATTTCTTTTACAGGATTAGACAAATATCTATTATTTATTCGATTTTGCATTCAAAGATGTACATTTGGATACGATTGGCGCTCCGTCTTCGACAACCTCGCGCGTGCGGGCGCGTTTTACATTAAAGTAATGACGTGAAAAAACGGCGGGGTGTGCTCGTCGCTTCGGTTCCAACGTCTCCGAGCAGCATCGGGTCATGCTTATTACCATAGAACCCATTAGACACCCAGTGATGGGACATGGTGTTCAAGCTCTTCAAAAGCGGAGACGAACTATACGACGAGGGCAAGGAGCTCATCAAGCGCGGCGAGTATGCCAAAGCCCGCGACTACCTCCAGAAGTCCATTGACAAGGAAGGCGGGGACGACGATTCCGCCGCGGTCAAGGTCGCACTGATCGACCTTAAGGACAGGATGGGCAGCGCCGATGCATACAGGAACCTCCTCGAGAAGCTCAAGCTCCTCTCAACGCCCGATTTCGAGTTCGGCATTACCAGGATAGATCGCGACGACCTTATGACCGAGTGCGATCTCACTATCAAACTGATTGAGGCGAAGGCCATAAGCGGAGGAAGCGACCAGCTCAAGAAGAAGAGCGAGCTGCTTCAGACCCTGGCGCAGGAATTCCAGTCCAAGAAGGGGGACAAGCACATGATCGTCATGGAGCTGTTCAGGAACAATACCTCCGTGACCGGGAACACCGAATTCTTCAAGCTCATGGCCATGTCCTACGAGTGCCTATCGGCCGCGGTCGTGTGGGACAACCCCGCCCAGGCGGCTGAGTACGAGCAGATCGCCATGGGGTACCACCAGCAGTGCGGGGAATCCGGAGACGACAACCTCGCCAGATCCAAGGACTACTCCACCACATGCACCTGCTGGATATGCGGGAGGATTGCCACCGGCGCCGGGATCCACTTCTTCTCGGCACCTGCCGACATATCCCCCGCGCTGGACGACAACCCTGACAAGGCGGTCAAGTCCATGGACCCGTCCGGCGCCCACATCTACATCTGCCGCGCCTGCTACACTGCGGTATCCAACCGCGCGGACGACATAGCCAAGGGGTACCACGACGTGGCCATGAGGGAGATGCGGGCGATGGAGGCGCGTCTTCAGGCGGAGATAGCGGCGCTTCAGAGCCAGATCACATTCGCCAGGATGAGTAGATAAGATGGATGACATGATCGAGCTCCGCTGCAAGTACTGCGGGGCGCCATTGGACCGCAAGGATGTGGAATCCGACTCGCCGTACGTCACGTGCCCGAGCTGCGGGACGACCCAGCAGAGGGTCGATGCGAAAGCCTACATGGACCAGATGATGGCCCAGATCAAATCATGGATCGGGAAGGCGATCCCCGGAGGGTTCTCACTGTCCCAGACGGAGAACGTCGACCCCATAGCCAGGCACAACATCTACATGACCAACATCAAGCCGGTGCTGGACGTGGAGATGAACGAATACAGGTTCGCGCTGAACGCGGTGATGTCCTCGCCCCTGATCGTCCTGCCGTTCTCCAAGGGCGAGCCCGCGGTTCCGCAGCACACGTCCACCCAGGCATTCGAATTCAACGCCAAGCTGAAGAGCATAGAGCCCCTGGCGGTGGACGGCGTCAACAAGGAGTCGGTGAAAGACGGGGAGAACCTATCCAACGCATACGCCCTCATCGTGAACAACTCGAAGCTCCTGACGGACACCACCCCAGGACGCTTCGCGCTGATGGCAACCAACTTCAGAGAATCGGCGGACGCCATAGGCAGATGCAAGGGCTACGAACCCCTCGCATCCCGCCTAAACGCGCTGTCGGAGGTCTGCCTGGCCTCGGACATGATCCTCAACGGCGACGCCCTCGGATGCTCGATGAAGGCCGAATCCGCGGTCAACCAGCTTGAGGACGCCAAGAAGGCGATCCTGTCCAGCCCGAAGCTCGCCATGATGATCCGCGCCGTGGATCTGGAGATAACGCAGTGCAGGACGCTGAAGAACGTGACCGACATGGTGTCCAGCGGGATGACGAAGGACCCGCTGAAGTCCCTGGAGCTCATCAACAAGATCTCCTCCGTAAGCTACCCGAACGACCCCCGGTGGCGCACCACCCTGGAACGCGACGAGAGGACCTTCGACCTCTTCGGGTTCGTGGAGGAAATCGTCTCGGCCAGGAACGGCGGCACCCTGCCGATATGCCCGGGATCGGGCGAGATACTGTTCCCGTTCTGGGACGTCGACCTGAGGTACAGCTTCACCACCGGATCCCTGTTCTCCAAGAAGGCCGTGGAGGTCTCCGAGGATCTGCTCATACCCGCCACATTCACGGTGAGCGCGGAGGCACTCGGCAACCCGCGCGCGGGCGTCACCGACATATTCTCGGCCGCCCCCGAGAGCTCCATCATCGACAGGATGAAGGGGAGAGAGGACAGCATAAGCGGTGGCGCGGGCATAGGCAGGCTGGCGGACTCCGCCGCACCCAACAGCCCGGGGTCGAGGGAGATCGTCATACCCCTCAGCACACAGGCCGAGGCGACCAGGTTGGTGGAGTACTACCTGGAGCTATGCTCGAAAACGCACTCCAAGCTCAAGCTCAGCAAGCCCAGCGTGAAGAGGCTCATATTCGTCCCGTGCGGCGACGGCGCCGACGGGATCGTCCTCCCCAAGGAATTCGGGAACCTCACCCCTGCCATGATGAGGGGGCTGAAGATCCAGAACACGCTGAGGATATGAACGGAGGGATGGAAACGACAGAGGAATCTAAAGGACTGAAGCCGAGGACGTGGAACGCGATCTCGGCGGGCGTGCTCCTGCTGGCTATCGCAGTGGGCATTATACTGTACGTGGTCACCGGCGACCTGATCGATGTGCTGGCGGCCATCCTGGTATTCTACGGCGCGTACATGGCCGTCGCGAGCTTCGCGAAGAAGGGCGGGGAGGACAACTTCGGCCCCTCCGCTGCCGACGCCACCATGGCCGGCGGAGCCGTTCTCGCAGGAGTGGGGCTCGCCATGTTCGCATACAGCTTCTCCGGAGACGTGCTGATCACCGTCGCGGTGCTCATCGTGGTAGTCGCGATCGTCGGAATACTGCTAGCGCTCAAGAACAAGGATGTGTGAGAGATGACTCTCGACGAGACTGTGAAGAAGGAGATGAAGGACGAGCTGTCCCTCACCGAGAGGATAGCCCTCTACATCCCGATATACAAGGGATACAAGGAGAAGAACCTCCGCAGGGAGGAGGACAGGGCCGTGAGGCAGGAGCTCTCCCGCGCCATACAGGGAACCAAGGCAGACCTGGCGACGATACAGAGGGAGCTGGCCTCCCAGCCGGAGCTGATGATGGACCTCGAGAGGATCCGGACGAAGGTCGACAGGTACGACATATCGATCAAGAAGGCTGTGAACGGCTACTCCGGGTTCCACGATGCCGTCAAGATCCTGGAGGACGACCTCGACGCCCTCGTCAGATGGGACGCGAAGCTCATAGACGACATCAAGCTCCTCAGGCAGGGGACGTCGGACCTGCTTCAGAGCGTGGACTCGGGTTCCGAGCTCAGGGCGGAGATCCGCAACCTGGAGAGGGGGGTGGACTCCATGATGGAGGACTACAACCAGAGGGAGACCATAATGAAAGGCTTCGGCGGGAAGGAGGAATGATTGAATGGGCAAGACTAACGTTGTGACGTGGGACTCCCAGGGTCCTGACGACATCATATACGCGTACGAGCACGACGACCTCAGGACGCTCACCTCCGTGACCGTCCCGGAGCATGCGGTGGCGATATTCGCCAGGGACGGGCAGCTCACAGGGGTCCTGGAGCCGGGAAGGCACATGATCACCAGCAGCAACATCCCCTGGCTGACCAAGCTGTACAACCTGGCCCTTGGGTTCAAGGAGACCCCGTTCAAGGTCCAGATCATCTTCGTGTCGCTGAAGATGTTCAACGGCAGATGGGGCATCCGCGGGATGATCAAGGCCGCCCCGGGGTACGAGGTCCCGATTACCTTGATGAGCAACGGGGACTACCAGTTCAGGGTGAGCGACGTGCCCGTGTTCTACACGCAGGTGCTGGGCGGGCTGAAGAGCTACACGACCGGGGATGTCAACACCTTCATGAAGGCGTTCATCAACGAGCAGGTGACCCAGCAGCTCACGAAGCAGTACTACATGGACGTGCTCAACAACCTGGAGAAGGCGTCCACTACCACCAAGGTGCTCGTGGAGCAGTACTTCCAGCAGAGGGGTATAGAGCTCCTGTCCCTGAAGATCGCCGAGGTCAGGACCACGGATGAGGACCAGAAGAAGGTGTTCGAGTACCTCCAGTTCACATCCGCCAGCGGAGAGGCGTTCAAGAGGTACGAGGTCATGGACAGGATGGCGGACGCCATCGGCAACTCGGACGGCGGCGCGGCGATGGGGACCGGAATGCTCCTGTTCCCGCAGATGTACCAGCAGCTCCAGCAGCAGCCGCTCCAGGGGGTCCAGGGAGGCATGCAGCAGCAGGCGCCCCAGACCATGTGCCCCTACTGCGGTGCTCCGAACCCCTATCCCTACAGGTACTGCAACGGATGCGGGAAGCCGTCGCCTCAGATGCAGATGCAGCAGCAGGCCCAGCCGGCCCCCGCCCCTGCGCAGCCTTCGACCGCCGCAGACCCGTTCACGTCCCAGGCCCCGCAGACGAAGAAGTTCAGCAACTGCCCCTATTGCGGGCAGGACATCTCCGGGCTCCCCAAGACCCCGAAGTTCTGCCCATACTGCTCCGAGCAGCTGCAGTGAAACCGATTACCGGCCGCAAGGCCGGAACCACCCCTTCTCCCACCATCTACAACTCCGCAGGCATCCAGGAACACGGCCTGTTGTTCGATAGACGGATAAGATCGGAGACCTCGCATCGCATGCTCAATATCAGAGGACGCAACGCGCATCTATTAATGGAGCGTTTGACTATCTGGAATCCATGGCCGGCAAGAAACGTCTGAGAATGAGAGGGGTAAAGCATTCTTCCAAGAGGCTGGAGGACGATCTATTGGATCGTTCCAGGACTCTCGCCGATAATCCCGGTATCCTCAGACCGCAATGCGCCGGAAACTGCAGGAAATGCGCGTTTGACAAGACGTTCAAAAGCATCGACTCTCTGCAGAAGATCAAGCTCAACAAGGACGCCCTGATCAAGGAGGCATCGAGGCTCGGGGGAGACGACGTCGTCCGCGCTTACGCGGGAACGGTTTCCCTCGCCGCAGAGGGTTCGATCCCCCTGCTCGCCAGCGGAATGCTGGGCGGCGAGAAGGTCTCCTATGCGGTTCGCGGGACTGTCGGCGCCCCGTACCTCATAGGATGCCAGTATTACGACGATCCACGCAAGAGGCTGCTCCTCTACAACGGCATCGTCAAGAAGAACAAGCTGCACCTCTACTCATTCGGGGAGGATCTTGTGTGCTCGGACGTGCCCAACATGCCCGAGGACTATCTGTACGATACGTTCTGGGAGACGCCCTATGAGTTCCCTGATGACGGGCTTTCCTGCGGACACGAGACATCCGCGATGCTCGAGATACATGTCAAATCCCTGGATGAGACGATCAGAATATGCGACGGATGCGCCAAGGACGTCAGCACCCTGATGTACATCGTCTCGAGACTGGCCGCCGTGGATCCAATGGACGACATAACGGTCTCGGTTAGACACAAGTACCACTCCGCGGGGGAGAGCGACCTGGAGCCCATAACCGGCGACAGGCTCAAGGAGTACATGATCGGCAAGGTGACCGACGCCGCCCTGATCTCCTCCGTCAAGAGGTCCAGGCTCGGGAGCCTCAAGGGAGGGGACAAAGCCACATACATCATCGGCACCAGGAACTACGGGTCCGATCTGGACGCGTTCATCGCCGACCTCGCTGGCGAGGAAAGGGAGCGCGAATCGCTGAAGAGGTTCCTGTCGGAGAACTCCAGGGCCGTGGTGCTGAAGACCAACAAGCTTTCCGAAGCCTATACCGTGCTCTGGGAAACGGACTGGAAGGACCTCATAGCCGCCCATACCGACCGCAAGACCGCGGACGCAATGGGAGACATGTCGAAGAGCCAGCCCATGACTGTGCTGTCGTCAGCGTACAGCATATTCGTCTCCGCTGATGTGGTCGCGTCGCTGCCCGAATTCAAGAAGCCGGGCCCGATAACCTCCCTCGCCGACAAGCTCGCCAAGGCAGCTAAGGTCGGAGGAGGGAACATGATCCTGGACACGATCTCGAAGACCCCTCTCAAGGACGGGAAGCACAGGGTCGTTGCCGCGGCTTTCGCCATGGCTGCTGGCATGGACGCACCGGTTAAACTGTCCGCGGACGAGAAGGACTTCGCCGAGTACCTTGTCCCCTTCGCAAGGAACGTCATCGAGGCGCAGGGAGACAAGTACCGCGATGCTATGAACACCCTGCTCACGGCGAGCAGCGCGAACGAGAAGGTCTGACGCGAACATCGGCGACGTAATGGGAGACGGACGGGGCGAAGGACTTCACCTCGCGGATTCCCAGGACCTCGTAGTCCTCGCAGTTGGCCGAGAACACGGAATCGATGCGCTCGCGGTACTCGCTGATGTAGAACGTATCATGGTAGTGGATGATTCCTCCGGGCTTGATCATCCTCATCGCCGCGGGAAGGAAGTCCGAGGTCGTCTGAACATAGCCCATCAGTATCCTGTCGGCGAACGCCCTGCCTAGCAGGTCCCTGTTGTCGGCTAGCACGGGGATCACAACATCGGACACGTCGTTGTCGCGGACGTTGCGGACAAGGAACTGGTACGACTCAGGGTTCTTCTCGCATGCGAACACCCTCCTCGCACCGGAGAATTTGGCCAGGGGGAGCGTGAAGTAGCCGATGCCTGCGAACATGTCCACGACGGTCTCACCGGCACAGTCCAGATTGCGCATGCGCATGCGCTCATCCGTGTTCCCGGAGGCGAACATGACCTTGGTCACATCGAAACCGTACCTGATGCCGTTCTCCAGACGTACGGATTCCGTGTCCGTTCCATAGATGACCTCCATGCTTGGCCTGCGGAACTCCCCCGACACGCCGCGGATGTCCGCGCACACGGTCTTGGCCCCCAGGACCTCGGCGTACACCCGCCCGATGATCTCTTTCTGATCGTAGCATCCCGGGTCCATCTTCAAAATCACGATGTCCCCCACATACTCCCACTTGTCCGGGAGCTGGGACAGGAGCTCCGGGTGCCCCGACAATCTCTCGCGGATCCTTTCCTGCGGGGACCTGCGATCGAGGGTATGGGCATCCCCTTCGACCATCTCGAACCTCGCGGACAGTTCGTCGACGTACTCCGGAAGTATCGGCACATACCTGTATTCGGCATCCTTGGATATCTTGGCGTGGAGGTCCACCTTGCCGCTGCCCATGATCTCCTTGATGACGGGGCCGGCGGTTCCTGATGGGATCTTCGCGAAGACCACGCGCTTCAAAGGATGCACCTCAGGAGGGGCAGAGCGGAGATGGCCGCCACGGGATGCCTGATGAGCTGCCTGGTAACTTCCGAGGGATGGTCTATGTCCAATCCGTCGAGTATCGAGCGGACGTCCTCGCGGCGGGCGTACCTGCCCGCACGGTTGAGGTCCGAATCGTCCATGCGGAGGAGCATCTTCCTGAGCGCGTAGCCCCTCTTGAGCTCCTTCCCGAACGCCCGGCAGCATCCGCGGGAATAACCGCGTAGCCTCTTCCCCGAGAGATCCCCCTCCGCCATCGCTTCCCTCACGGTGTCCGCGAGTATCCCTGCGGCTGTCAATCCCGGGAACAGCCCGCCGCCCGAGACGGGCTTCACCTGGACCGCGGCGTCTCCTACGAGCGCGCAGCGATCGCCCACTATGGCATCCCTCCCGCCTAATGGTATTATTCCGTTCTGTAAGCTAAGGACCCTGTCCTCGGCCCCTATCCTGGACAGGAGGCGCCTGAGGTACTGCATCGGCGGGCCCGCCGACCATGTCGAGCATAGGCCGACACGGGTGGTGTCTCCGCATGGTATCTCCCATGCGAAGAATCCGGGCGCAATATCGGAACCGAACCTGACGACGAACCTGTCCTGGTGCTCCATCCTGCGGTTGATCTCCGCCTGTATCCCGCGGATCGTCTCGTGAGGCGCGCCGCCCAACAGGGACCTTCCCACCACGGACCTGGCGCCGTCCGCCCCTATGACGATCCTCGCGCTGTGCTCCCCCTTGGATGTGGACACCTTTGCGGAATCCCTGCACGTGCATCCAGTGCACCTCTCGCCGTACGAGAAGACGGCGCCGGCGTCCATGGCCGCCTCCGCCATGGCTGCGTCGAGGGCCGCCCTGTCTATCGAGTAGGCCTTGGGGGAATCTGAGCGCACGGTGACGGAGCTCCCGTCCGGGAAGAAGACCTCCGCACCGTGCAGTGTTGAAAGGATTTCCGGCCTGACGCCGGACAGGTTGATGACTTCGCCTGTGACCAGCCCCGCGCACTGAAGGGGCGTCCCGGAGACGGGATGCTCCTCCAGCACCAGGACATCGAGGTCGCGTGCCAGCAGGGCGGCGGCGCGGCTTCCCGCTGGCCCCCCGCCGACGACAACGGCGTCGTGCATCGGCTCAGCTCTTCTTGGACTTCTCGTAGTCCGCGATGAACTTGGCTATGCCCTCGTCGGTCTTGGGATGCTTGACCATCAGCTTGAGGGTGTCGTAGGGTATGGTCGCGATGTCGCAGCCGTCCAGAGCAGCCTGCAGCACGTGCGCGGGCCCGCGGATGGAAGCTGCTATCACCTCAGTGGCGAAACCGTAGTTGGCGAAGATCGTCATTATCTGCGCGACGAGGTCGGAGCCGAACTGGCCGATGTCGTCGAGGCGCCCGACGAACGGGGACACGAACGCGGCTCCGGCCTTGGCTGCGAGCAGCGCCTGCAGAGGGGAGAAGATCAGGGTGACGTTCACCTTGATGCCCTCCGAGGACAGGATCTTGGTGGCCTTCAGGGTCTCCACGCACATTGGGAGCTTGACGTTGATGTTGGGATGGATGGCGGCGAGTTCGCGACCCTCCTTTACCATCTCCTCGGCAGTCATGGACATCGCCTCGGCGGAGATGGGCCCGTCGACGACCTCTGCGATCTCCCTCACACGGGTCCTTACGTCTACGCCCTCCTTGGCGATGAGGCTGGGGTTGGTGGTGACCCCGTCAAGGATCCCCCAGCTGTTGATCTCCTTAATCATGTCCAGGTTCGCTGTGTCTATGAATATCTTCATCTCAACTCCTCCTCGAAATGGATTTTCTTGCCGCCTCGGCTATGTCTGCGGATGTGAGCCCGTACTTCTCCATGAGCTCGTCCGGCTTCCCGGACTCCCCGAAGGTGTCCCTGGTTCCGATCCTCTCGAGCGGGGCGCACAGGCTCTCGGACAGGGCCTCCGCGACGGCGGAGCCGAGTCCTCCGATGATGCTGTGCTCCTCCGCGGTGACGCAGCAACCGGTCTTGGACACGGATGCCAGCAGGGTCTCCGTGTCGAGAGGCTTGATTGTGGACATGTTGACGACCTCCGCGGACACGCCCTCTGACGAGAGCATGTCTGCGGCCTCCAGGCAGAAGGACACCATCTGGCCACACCCGACGAGCGTGACGTCGGAACCTTCCCTCAGAACCGTCGCCTTGCCTATGGTGAAAGGGGCCCCCTGCTCCGTGACCGTCGGGAACTCGGCACGGCCCATCCTCATGTAGACCGGACCGTCGTAATCGGCGATGGCCTTCGTTGCGGAGTATGCCTCGTATGCATCGGCAGGGGAGATGACGGTCATGTTGGGAAGGGCCCTCATGACCGCCATATCCTCCAGTGCCTGGTGCGATGCGCCGTCCTCCCCCACGCTGATCCCGCAGTGGGTGGCGACGACCTTTACGTTGAGCCTGGGGTACGCGACGGCGAGCCTGATCTGCTCCCAGCACCTTCCAGTTGCGAACACACCGAACGTGGACGCGAAGGCCACCTTGCCCGAGGCCGCTAGCCCCGCCGCTATTCCGATCATGTTCTGCTCGGCTATGCCGACCTCTACGAACCTCTCGGGGCACACCTTCTGGAAATCGGAAGTCTTGGTGGACCCTGCTAGGTCCGCATCGAGTACGACGACATCGTCCCTCTCGGACGCCAGCTCGGCCAATGCCTTTCCGTAGTAGTTGCGCTGCGCCAGCTTCTCGCTCATTCGGAAACCCCCTTGAGCTCTCTCATGGCCTGCTCGAACTCCTCCTTGTTGCAGGCCTTGCCGTGGAACCCGGCGTTGTTCTCCATGAACGACACGCCCTGTCCCTTGATTGTGTTCATGATGATGACGGTCGGCCTGGAATGCGCCTCGGCTGCCTTGTCGAGCGCCTCCATCAGCTGCCTGATGCTGTGGCCCTTCGCGACTATGACGTTCCACTTGAACGCCCTCCACTTCTCGGGCAGGGGGTCGAGCCCGACCGCATCCTCGGTGTTGCCGGTGATCTGGAGATGGTTCCTGTCGACGATGGCGATGAGATTGCCGAGCTGGTACTGGCCGGCGAACATGGCGGCCTCCCAGTTCTGGCCGCTCTGGAGCTCCCCGTCGCCGAGAAGGCAGTAAGTCTTGTAGTCCTTGCCGTCCATCTTCCCTGCGAGGGCGATGCCGCATGACATGCTGAGCCCCTGGCCCAGGGAACCGGTGGACATCTCCACCCCGGGGACCTTCCCGCGGACCGGGTGGCCCTGTAGCCTGGATCCCATTTTCCTCAGCGTCAGGAGGTCCTCTACGGGGAAGTATCCCGACTCCGCGAGAGCGGCGTAGAGAACCGGAGCGACGTGCCCCTTGGAGAGGACGAACCTGTCCCTGTCCTCCCACTGCGGATTGGACGGATCGTGGTTCATGTTACGGAAGAACAGCACGGCCATCAGATCGGCCGCGGACAGCGACCCGCCCGGATGGCCGGAACCGGCGGCGGTCGTCATCTCGATGACATGTATCCTTAGGCGGTTGGCGATCGCCTCCAGCTCCGCCACGCTGATGTCCCTCATGTCACTCGCTCTCTATCCTGGGAGCCAGGAGGTATCTGACCCTGGCGTGTCCGTCTGCGAGCGCGAACACCAGCTTCACCGGGTAGTCCCTGTCGAGCTCGACGGTTACGACCGTCGAGGCGGGGATGGCCTTGGTGATGTTGGAGAAGTAGTCCAGAGGGAACATGCTGCTCACCTCGTGGGGCTCACCGTCGAACGAGACCTTGGCTGACTCGCCCTCGAGGCGAAGGTTCACGGAGTCCGTATCGCCCTCGCACGAGAGCTCGAAGTACCCGTCGCCGGCGCGGAGGGTTATGTGATCGGATATGGACTCCGCGGCGCGTATCCCTTTCTGAAGCTCGTCCACCATGAGGCTGATCTTGGCGGCGAGATCCAGGTTGGGCACCTTCGGGTCGCTCATGGAACTGGTGTCGACGAGGTGCATGGTCCTGGTGATGTTGCCTACCTTGAACACGAGCCTGCCGTGCGTCTCGTCCTGCTCCATCCTGATGGGATTGCCGGAGGATGCGAGCTTGAGTACGTCTTTCACCTTGTCGAGGTCCAGTCCGATCTCACTGTCCTGGGCGGTGTAGTTCTCGAAGGCCCCCTTGTCGATCTCCATCTCGATCATGGCGACATGGGCGGCATCGACCGCCTTGAGAGTCATGCCATCGGGCGTGATTGTGAATTTTACCTCATCGATGAGTGTGGAGATGATGTTGACGAGTCCTTTGAGTGTGTCGGACTTCAGCTCAGCGCTGAACATCAGAACTCCCTCCAGGAGTAGTTGCACTTGCAGCAACGGTAGATCCTGGTCTCGGGCTCATCCGCAGCACGGGTCTGTCTGATGACGAAGAACGCCTCGGTGTGCCCGCACTCGGGGCACGGTATGCGTGTCTTCGGCAGGGTTGCGACATCCTCCTCGATGACCTTCATCATCTTGTCCTTGGAGTCGGTCACGATGACCTCTGCCTTGCCTCCGATATCCTTGGATGCTCCGCAGGAATTGCAAACGTACTTCCCCTCCTTCGGGAACATCATCGATCCGCATGATGGACAGAACATTCTATCAGCCTCTTGTCGGAGGGGATTGTATGTCCGTATAAAACACTAGCGCGCGCAGTTATAGAAGGGTAAGTGACGGGGCGATGCCCCGTCGTTTGGTGAATCACTTCTTGGATTTCTTTTTGGGCTTGGACGCACGCATGTTTGCCTTCACGGCGGCGGCGATCTCCTCCCCCTGCGCCTTGCCGTCCGTCACATCCGAGGCGCTGTACCTGAGGATGGTCCATCCGGCATCGGTCAGGGCGGCGTCGTTCGTGGTGTCTGGCTCATCGTCATCCACATAGACGGCGACCTTGCCCTTCACGAACGCCACGGGGATATTGTACTCCCCGTATCCGCGTCTGCACCTGAGCCCCTTGTTCCAAGCTGCCCTCCTGACCACCGCCTCCGGCGAGTAGTCGGTGTACAGGTCCTCGCCGAGCTCTTCATCCTCTGAGGAGACGGACTCGGATTGTCCGGAAGGCATCTCGGTAGCGATCTCCGGTACGGGCTCGGAGACGGCCTCCTCGGCGGGGGCCTCCTCGACTGCTGCGGATTCGTTCGCGCTCTCCTCGACCGCAGGTCCCTCTTCAGGCACCTCTGCGGGCTCCTCGAAGACTGGTTCCTCCTCGGGCATGGGCTGCTCCTCGTCTACGGAATCGACGGCCGAATCCTGAGTCACCATGGTCCAATCAGGCTGGGGCTCCTCGTCGATCTTGAACGAGGGCTGCTCCTCGGGCGCTTCGGCGACGGCCTCCTCGGGGAGCTCCTCGACGGACGGCTCGTCCGCCGGCGAGGGCTCGTATTCAATGCCCTCATCCACGGGGACCTCCGCTACGGACTCCTCGGTGCTATCGTCACCGACCGCTTCCGTTATGGCACCCTCCTCTGTTGGCTCCGGAACGGTGGTCTCGACGGATTCGTCCTCGGGCTCCTCGGGGATCTCATCCGGCTCTGGGACGGCCTCCTCGGGCTCCTCGGAAGGAATCTCTTCCGAAGACTCGGGCTCCGCGACCTCTGCGACCGCGTCCTCGGGCTCCTCTGCGGTTTGATCAATGGAGGGCTCGGCTTCAACCTCATCCTTGTGAGACTCCTCAGGGATCTCAACCGGCTCTGGGACGGCCTCCTCGGGGAGCTCCTTGGGCTTGGGCTCCTCTTTCGGAGCCTCCTTGGCAGGCTCCTCCTTGGGGGCCTCCTTCACCCTGTTGGCATTCTCGGAGGACATCAGCTTCTTCATGAAGTCGTTCATGGATTTCGCAGGGGGGACCTGGGGCTTGGGCTCCTCTTTCGGAGCCTCCTTGGCAGGCTCCTCCTTGGGAACTTCCTTGGCCGCTTTGGCCGCCTGTGCGGCCTTGGCCTGCTCCAGCCCCTTCTTTGGTAGCTCGACGGTCCTGACCTTCGGCCTGGGGGCCTCCTTGGGGGCTTCGGTGGCAGGAGCCTCCTTGGCAGGCTCCTCCTTGGGTGCCTCGTCGGCGTCCTCCTTGGGAGCTTCGACCTTCTTCTCGGCCTTCTTCGCCTTCTTGGTCGCTTTGGTGTTCTTGGCCTTGGGCTTCTGAATCTTGGACTTCTCGGACACGGCGTCCTCCTTGATCTCCCTCGTCCTTACGGAAACCTCCTTCTCGACGAGCATGACGATAACTGCGGAAAGGACGAACCAGAGCGCGAAGATCACCGGGGCGTAGCAGTAGTAGTTCACTCCCGAGCTGCCGAAAGACAATACACCCATGGCGAATACGAGCGCGGCAAGAACCGCGGAGACATACATCGCGCCGTATATGCGGGACACCCACATTGCCAGCATGTCTAGGATGACTGCGATGGCCGCGACGATCACCGCAACGGACAGGAGAGTGCCCGTGGACTCGCCGACGAACGGGGTTGCCAGGAAGAGCACCCCTGCGAGAGCGCACACGACGCCGCCCATGGTTTTCACGAAGCTCGAGCGTTCGAGCACGACAGTCACTGACTGGACGACCGCCAAAATACCGGCGACGGCCAATACATACAATGCGGTTTTATTGGAATCTGCGGCCACCTCGCCCCCGTTCATCAGGAGCAGGACCGCGGACACTATGAAGAGCAGCGCGGCTGCAATGCCTATGCTGCCGACTATTCTTTTGTCGAGCGCTCCCATGACCCAGTGTACGCCTATTAGGAATATAACACTTGGCACATCCACATCGAAATCGAACGTCTGGCTCTTTGAAATGGCGAGAGAAGGGCTGTCATCGAATAGCCAGACGTCCGGCTGTATCTCTCCTCGCATTTGAGAAGGCACGTGAAGGACATGTCCTGTTCCCCCAATGTTAATATATTAGGTTCCTTTGACTTTTCCCTATCCTTATAATACGGGACGCGCGGTCCTGTATCATCAATCACGGTCAAAGGGGGAACGCCCCCTTTCACAAGCCCTCTCCGGAGGCATTACGAAAAGGAGATGAGACGAATGAAAATGAGATTCAAATTCCTCGGCGGCGCTGACATGGTCGGCCGCATGGGAATGACCATGGAGGGAGACGGCATGACCGTCCTGGTGGAGTATGGACTGAGCCCCAGCAAACCGCCGGAGTTCCCCCTTCCCGCTCCCAAGATCGACTACATGTTCCTCACCCACTCCCACCTGGACCATTGCGGAATGGTGCCCCAGGTCGTCGGGAGGGACAGGTGCGACCTCTTTACCACCCCTCTCACAGCCGAAATATCAGAGCTGATGATGAAGGACACGCTCAAGATCGCGAAGGCCGAGGACTATGTCCAGCCCTATTCCATGGATGACATCGAGAAGACGATGCAGAGCGTCGTCCCGATGACGTACGGTGACGACATCACGATCAACCATGTGGACGTCAGCATGCTGGATGCGGGCCACATCCCCGGCGCCGCCATGTTCGAGTTCAGCCGCGATGTCAACACGATCTACTCCGGCGACATACACACCGCCGCCCAGAGGCTTGTCGGAGGCGCGAAGCCCAAGGACTGCACCAACCTGTTCGTCGAGGGCACATACGGGGACCGCAACCATCCCGACAGGCGCCAGACCGAGGACGACTTCATCGCCAAGATCGACGAGGTCATCGACCGCGAAGGGACGGTGCTCATCCCCTGCTTCGCCGTCGGAAGGACCCAGGAGATCATGCTGCTCCTGAAGGACCTCGGCTACGAGATGTGGGTCGATGGAATGGGCAGGGCAGTTACACGCCTGTTCCTGGACTATCCCGAGTACCTAAGGGATGCCAGGCAGTTGAGGAACGCCAAGAAGAGGTTCCACGAGGTCAGGAGGCCCGCCAACAGGGATGCCGCCATGAAGGGGCAGATAATAGTCACCACGGGCGGCATGCTGGACGGCGGACCTGTCCTCAGATACCTCAACCAGCTGAAGAACGATCCCAAGAGCGCGATCCTCCTCGTGGGCTACCAGGCCGAGGACACCAACGGGAGGATGCTCATGGAGCAGGGCTGCGTGTGCATAGACGGCGAGATCGTGAAGATAGAGTGCGAGCTTCAGAAGTACGACTTCTCCGCCCACGCCGACCACGACCAGATCGTGGAGTTCGTCAAGAGCTGCGACCCGGACAACGTCATAATCATGCACTCCGAGGCCAGGGAGGCGTTCCTGGATGACCTCAGCGATTACAACGTGCTCCTACCACAGACGGGCGAGGAATTCGAGCTGGACGTGTGAGTATGGACGTTTCGCGCTTCCTTAACGCCGACATCGGCCGTGGCGACATGACCACAGACCTCGTGGTTACCGACACGGACGGTGTCGCATACATCACATGCGAACGCGACACCGTCGTCGCAGGGCTCGAGGAGGCATCGGAGGTCTTCGCACTTGTTGGCGGGGACGCCAGCCTGCTGGTCAAGGACGGGGACCGCGTGAGCGCGGGATCCCGCGTGATGTCCGTTTCCGGACCCCTCAGAGGCCTCCTGACGGCAGAGAGGACCGCCCTGAACATCCTGATGAGGATGAGCGGTATCGCGGACATGACGTCCAGAGCCGTGGCCGCCGCCGAGGGGAAGGTGATCATCGCCGCCACCAGGAAGACCACGCCCGGATTCGGGGACTTCGAGAAGAAGGCCGTGGCGATCGGCGGAGGCGACCCCCACAGGGCAAGCCTGGATTCCATGGTCATGATCAAGGACAACCACATCAGGGCATGCGGCAATGTGAGGAACGCCATGGAGAGGGCGTCCAAGGCCTCCTTCGCTTACAAGATCGAGGTCGAAGTGGACAATGTCGCGGACGCGGTCACCGCGGCCGAGATGGGCGCCGACATAATCATGGCGGACAACGTAGGACCTGAGGCGACCGGAGAGATCCGCGATGCCGTGAGGTCCGTGAGCGACCGCATCCTCGTGGAGGCTTCGGGAGACATCACTCCGGAAGGGGTCGCCGCCTACATAGGCAAGGCGGACATAGTGTCGATGGGATGCCTCACGCATTCCGCACCTTCCGCCAAGTTCTCCATGGACATAAACTGACGGGCCTTCGGCCCGTCTTCCGACTTCTATAAATCATCAGTAAGCGGTTGACGGGATATGGCACTCAACATGGAAGACTACACCTGCGAGTTCTGCGGCGGGCCCTGCAAGAATATCGTCTACGCCTCTTTCGTCTGCGACAACCCCGAATGCCTGGAGAAGGCGAGGGTCGCCCGCGGCGGACCCGGTGGTCACATGAAGAGGAAGGCGGAGGGCAAGCCCATCCTCCCGGAAGACCTGGAGAAGGCTGCCGACGAACTCAACGGCAGAGCCTGAGAATGGTGGCCGGATTCCCGGCCATGGTTTTTTTGAATAAGATGGGGGTAAACCCCATCGTTTTCAATGCCTGAACACGCGGCAGCCCGTGAACACCATGGCCATGCCGTGCTCGTTGGCCGCATCTATGACCTCCTGGTCCCTGATGCTGCCCCCCGGCTGGATTATCGCGGTCACACCGGCCTTGGCGGCCTCGTCCACACCGTCCCTGAACGGGAAGAATGCATCGGATGCCATGACGCATCCCTCGGTGGGCTCGTTCGCCTTCATGGTCGCGATCTTGGCGGAGTCCACGCGGCTCATCTGGCCTGCACCTATCCCTACTGCCCTCTCGCCCCTTACGTAGACGACGGCGTTGGATGTCACGTGCTTGGCGAGCTTCCAGGCGAACAGGAGGGAGTGCACCTCCTCCTCGGTGGGGGCGCGGTTCGTGACCACCTTGAGGTTCTTGGGATCGATTGGAACGTCCTCATCGGTCTGAACGAGCATTCCGCCCTGGACCTTCTTCATCTTGTACTCCCTCACCCTCTCCGATGGGCCGATGGGCATGTTCGTCCTGAGAAGACGGATGTTCTTCTTGACCTCCATTA
The DNA here is from genome assembly GCA_002504405.1 of Methanomassiliicoccaceae archaeon UBA71. GTDB lineage: Archaea > Thermoplasmatota > Thermoplasmata > Methanomassiliicoccales > Methanomethylophilaceae > Methanoprimaticola. The sequence goes on along the minus strand of DARO01000009.1, from coordinate 65,265 downwards.
TCTCGACGGCGCCCTCGTCGTAGTCGGGGCATATGACGGCCTCGACGAAATGCTGTGAGATCTCCTGGGCGACCTCGACCGTGCAGTTCCTGTTCAAGCAGATGACGCATCCGAAAGCAGACAGAGGATCCACGTTGTACGCGGTCATGAACGCGTCGTAGATGTTGTCCGCGGATGCGAGACCGCATGGGTTCGTGTGCTTCATGACTACCGCGGTCGGCTTCTCGAAGTCCATGCAGATGTCCAGGGCCTTGTCCAGGTCGAGGATGTTGTTGTAGGAGAGCTGCTTGCCGTGCTGCAGGTGCTCCGCGTTTGAGACGCAGACGCCGGGTGTGAACGGGTCCTTGTAGAATGCGGCCTTCTGGTTAGGGTTCTCGCCGTACCTTAGATCCTCCACCTTCTCCAGGGGGATCGGGAACGATGCGGGGAAACCCTCGCAGAAATGACCGTACATCCGGGATGCGATCATGTTGTCGTAGTTCGCAGTTACGACGAAAGCCTCTGCCATGAGTTTGCCGTGGAGCTCCTGGGAGATCCCCCCGCCGTTGGCCTTCATCTCCTCGATGATGCCGGAGTATTGGGAAGGGTCGGTGACAACGGCTACGGACTGGTAGTTCTTGGCCGCCGCGCGGATCATGCTGGGCCCGCCGATGTCGATGTTCTCGACGACGTCCTCGAACGACACGCCCTCCTTGAGGACGGTCTGCTTGAACGGGTAGAGGTTGACGACCACCATGTCCACGGCCTTGATCCCCTTGTCGGCGATGGCGTCCATATGCTCCTTTACGTCCCTGCGGGCAAGGATACCCGCGTGTATCATCGGGTGCAGGGTCTTGACGCGTCCATCCAGCATCTCCGGGAACCCGGTGACGTCGGAGACCTCGATGACATTCACTCCGTTCTCTTTCAGAAGTTTGTACGTCCCGCCGGTGGAGATGATCTCCACGCCCATGGCTGCCAGCTCCTTGGCGAAGTCTACTATGCCGGTCTTATCCGAGACGCTGATAATTGCTCTGCTGATCTTCGACAGTGGTATACCCCCTCTCCCGAGGTGCGCATACTCATTGTATGCGTGAATCAAATCGGATACCTGTAAATAAAGATGCTTCAGGAGTCTACGGATATCGTTGACCGAACGACGGAAAACGCAGAACGATCGATCAAAGGTCACAGAATCGGAAGATGCGGGATGATGAACCGTTGCAATAGAGAAGGATCCCGGGGCCTTCGGCGGATGCCTAGGGCCCGGTAAGGAGTTTTAAGGGCTGAACGTACCTACTATCGACATCTGAACTCAGTAGGTACATCCTTAATCATCCGTTAGCTTTGCATCATATATAACAGTTTAGGACGGACGGATTGAACATGGAAAAACCATGGGTCGCCAAATGTGCCACATGGTGCGCGGACCTCCGATGGATGGTTGGTTCCACCGCCTCCGCTGAGCCGGCTTCCGGCATCAAGTATAAGAAACTTGCACTGACAGCCTTTATCCCTGGTACGCCATCCATGGTACGAATGAGGAAGAGGGACCTTGAGATCAGCCTCCAGTCGGTGAGGGGGTTCGAATCGCCGGATCCGGCCCTGGAGCAGTACATGACGCCGGCGACAATCGCTGCGGACGTCTTGTTCACCGCGTACTCCAACGGCGACGTCCAGGGGCTGAAGGTCGCCGACCTGGGCTGCGGGACGGGCATGTTCTCGATAGGCGCATGGCTTCTCGGGGCAGGGATGGTCGTCGGCTTCGACATCTCGGAACGGGCGCTCGCTGTGGCGGAATCCAACAGGGAGGCGTTCGGAGCCTGCGTGGAATTCAGGCACTGCCCTGTGGACAAGATCGACGAGGGTGCAGACACGGTGTTCATGAACCCGCCGTTCGGATGCCAGAACCGCAATGCCGACCGTGCGTTCCTGGACAAGGCCATGGAGATGTCCGAGTGCGTGTACTCCATCCATATGGCGGAGACGGCAGACTTCGTGGAGGGGTACTGCGCCGATCGCGGACGTCGCGTTACCTGGCGTAAAATCTATAAGTACGAAATCCCGCATACATTCTCGTTCCATAAGAGGGCGAAGAAGAGCGTTGACGTCGTGGTCGTCAACATAAGGTGATTCATTATGAGTTCAGAATTGGTCTTTCCGGGTGACGAGGTCGCAATCGAGGAGGAGTACATGGGCGGAGAGGGGACGTTCTCCGAGGACGGCACCGTCTACGCATCCCAGGTCGGCATCGTGGAGATGGATGACGAGGAGTGCATCGTTAGGGTCGTATCCCCCAACCCGCCGAACGTCCTCAAGGATGGGGACATAGTCTATGCCATAGTCGCCGACATCAGAAACACCATGGCCACGGCCGACGTCATCGCCAAGGACGGCGTCGACAGGTCCCTGGGCGGAGAGACGTACGCTACGATCCACGTCTCCAAGATCTCCCCCAAGTACACCGACGACGTCTCCAAGGAGCTCAGGAAGGGCGATTACATCAGAGCGAGGGTCACGGGCACCAAGCCGTCCCTGCAGCTCACCACCAAGGACGACCACCTCGGATGCATCAAGGCACTGTGCTCGAAATGCAAAACCGAGATGGTCAGGAAGGGCGCCGGCCTCTACTGCCCCGAGTGCAGGTACAGCATGCCGAGGAAGCTCGCCGATGACTACGGCGACATCGTCATCTGATTGACATGAGGCTTATAGCCCTGATGTCGAGCGGGATAGACTCGCCCGTAGCCGCATACAAGATGGCCATGGCAGGGGCGGAGATCGTCCTCCTGCACATGGATAACCGCCCATACGCGGAGGATGCCAGCTCCGACGATGCCATCGCCCTCGCAGACCGCCTCAGGACGGTCACCGGCCAGGAGATGCCGCTCTATTTCGCTCCCCACGGGCCCTCCCAGGAGGCCATAGCCCGCGGATGCCCCAGACCTTATCAGTGCGTGATGTGCAAGCGCGTCATGCAGAGAACCGCAAGGGAGCTGGGGAGGAAACTCGGATGCTCGGGGATCGTCATGGGCGACTCCCTCGGGCAGGTGGCGTCCCAGACCCTCAGGAACATAAGGTCTGAGAACATCGGGCTGGATTTCCCGGTGGTGAGGCCGCTCATCGGCCTCGACAAGCTGGAGATAGAGGCGGTGGCCAAGGATATCGGGACGTATGAGATCTCCATAAGGCCGGGACACGGATGCAGCATCGTCCCGGTGAAGCCGATAACAGAGGCCGACCCCAGGAAAGTGTCGGAACTCAGCTGTGAGGTGGACCTCGACGCCCTGGCTGCGACATCTGCCGATGCTGCACGCCTAGTCTGATCAGTAGTACCTTCTGGTGTAGAACGCCGGGCAGGAGTCTATGTCATCCTCGTCGTAGAGCATGTCCATGGTGACTCTGTCCATGTACATCGCCTGAATGCGCGAGACGTAGAGTGTTTGGCCGCCCACCGGGATCTTGATGTCCGTGTCCTTCGGACGCTTCACGGAGATCGGGACCAGAGCAGGGCCCATGCAGGCTGTGCAGATGCGGAAATCGCATCCCTGGGACATTATGTACTCTTTGACATCCTCGTCTACCTGGATCTCCATAGCGGTGGGAAAAAACAACCCCCTTTATTACAATGATGCATGGTATCTGACCCAAATGTACAATCAGATTACATAGGGGATACTTCACTTGCTGAGGAAGGCCCTGACCGCCGACGGAATGTCATCCGACGGCAGCGATTCCACTCCTTTGAGGGATGCCGCCCTGCGATCTAGTATCACCGCGACGCCGCGGTCGGTCTCGGAGCGGATCAGACGTCCGATCGACTGCCTCATCTTCCTGGAGGCGGGTATGACGGAAACGAACATCCTCCCGTCGCCCAAACGGCCGTCGTAGTAGCGGGTCATCGCCTTCATCCTGGCGGTCGGCTTCGGGTAGGGGATCCCTATGATGACCGCGAGCTCCAGGCTCCTGTCGGGGAAATCCAGGCCCTCGCTGATCCTGCCGCCGGTGACGCACATAAGCACGCTGCCCTCCGATGCCCTGAACGTGTCGAACACCTCCATCAGCTCCCCCTGCGGCATTCCGCTGCGCTCGAAGAACAGCTCCCTCCCGAGCCTCCCCTCCAGACCATCGGAGACCATGCGGTCCATGAAACCGTATGATGGGAAGAACACGGCCGTGTTCACACGGACGGCGTTGACGGTGTCCACGAGAAGGTCCATCATACGAGAGTAGTTTGACTCGACGAAACGCTCCTCGTAGCGCATCGTCACCTCGTCGCTGTACAGTGTCAGCAGATTGTCCGGCGGGAACGCCGGGGGGAGGATCTTCGGAACCGCCCTCTCCAGGCCGAGCTCCTCGATGTAGGCATCCAACGGCTCGAGGGTGCCGGACAGATGGACGGAGGCGTGGCACTCGTTCAACGGTGCGGCAGCCGGCGACGGATCCATGCAGTACGACTGGAAGCACGGGTTGCCCCCTCCCAGAACGAGACGTACATGGCAGTCCTCGGCTCCGGAGATCCACGCGCGGATGAACCGCCCCATGCTTCCCACGTAGGAGCGCGGCAGCTTGCGCCTCTGCCTGCGGCGGTCCGAGATGGATTCGCCCAGGTCCTCCATGCCCTGGCACATGCGGATTATGCTAACTGACGTCAGCCCGGTGCGGGACATCAGATCGTCCTCCAGGAAGTATCCCGGCAGGATGCCGTCCTCGTCTATGAGATACTCCCTCAGAGCATACTCCAGGATCTCCCTCAGCACACCGACGATGTCGGTGACCGTGAAGCCCTGGTGGATCTCGGGGTCGCCGTGGTCCCTGGCCTCCTTCTCAGCCAGGTCCAGTGCAGCACGGCTGTACTCGAACGTCTGGACCTCGCGGAGGTAGTCCGGGAGGTTGTGGGCCTCGTCCACGACCAGCACCATCCTGTGGAGCGGCGTCCCTGTCCACTCCTCCAGCCTGGCCAGGATGTGCGGGACGAACGCGAACGGGTACGAGGCCGCGATCACGTCCGCATACGGCAGGATGCGTTTCAGGAGCTCGTATGGGCATATGCCTGCGTCCTCGCAGAGCCGGGAGAATTCCTCGGGCCCGTAGTGGCCGACCCTCACCCGCTCCGCCCATGCCTCGATGTCCGCGGCCTCGATGGCCTCGAAGTACCTGCACCTGCGACCTTCGGCATCGCGCTTCTTGTACTCCGAACACAGCTTGGATATCTCCTCCGCGGTGCCGGACGACAGGTCCGGGTCGTCCCTCATAAGAGGGCAGGATTCCGATGTGCGGCCCTGTATCGCCACGCAGAGGACCCCGTGGCCGATGGCGGCGGCCTCGCGTATTACCTGCTTCTGCTGAGATTTCGTACGGGTGAGGTAGATGACCTTGAACCCGCGCTCGATGGAGAAAGGAAGGGTGCCCGCCAGGGCGGACACGGTCTTCCCCGTGCCCGTGCCCGCCTCGATGACGGGGCACATGCCGTCCCGGACGGATCCGTCGATGAAGCGGACCAGCTCCCCCTGTCCGGGACGGTACTCGTAGGGGAAGAGGTCCATGGTTGTTTCAGGCGTCGGATCCACGGCGCCAGATGTCGTCCGGTAGCTCGTCGTACACGGACTCCTCCTGGACGGTCTCCGTGGATTCCGGAACCGACTGGTTCATGAGCGTGGCGATCTTCTCCCTGCGGAACAGCCAGTAGTGGATCCTCCACTCCCTGCCGTCGTAGAGCGTCGTCTCCTCCCTCTCGGTGGTGAGGATCCCGGCGTCCTCCAGCATGTAGAAGGCGTCCCTGTCCTCCGGCTCCAGGATGTTGTCTATTATCCTGTCGGAGTACCCGAAGAAGTTCAGCACGTGGTGGGCCAGCTCGTAGGCCTGCTCCTCCTCCATGCCGCGGGAGCTGTCTATGCTGTTCTTGACGGCCTGTGTGAGGTCGTCCACGGTGATGATCGTCATGCTCACTCCACCAGGTCCAGGAACTTGATGTCCATGGTGCCCACGGCCTCCCCGATTGCCACGACTATGTCCTCGGGTATGTTCTGGTCCACGGTCAGGAACATGAGGGCGCAGGCCCCTGAGCGGCCGACCGACATCTGGGCGACGTTGATTCCCGCGTTCCCGAGGGTGTTGCCGACGACACCGATGACCCCGGGGGCGTCCTTGTACCTCAGGTACATCATGTCCCCGCACATGGGTATGTCGAAGGAGAAGGAATCGACGCCGACGAGCCTGGGCTGGCCGCCGATGACCGTTCCCCTGATGGAGCGGGTCTTGCCGCCGGACGTGAACCTGATCTCCATGACGCTGGCGTAGTCCTTGGCGGTATCGTTGCTGGTCTCGGCGATCTCGATGCCCTTGGACTTGGCGACGGGGAGCGCGTTGATCATGTTGGCGGACCCGATCACGTTCCTGAGGTATCCGATGACGGTGTTGATCGTGAGCATCTTCGTCTGCTTGCCGGCGAGCCCTCCGCAGTAGATGGCCTCTAGCTTCTCGAGGGGATGGTTCCCTATCATCTGCTGGACCAGGTTGCCCATCCTCTCGGCAAGAGGCATGAAGGGCTCCGTCTCCGGCTCCAGCTTCCCGCGCGGGGCGTTGATGGCATTGGAGATGATCCCGTCCCTGAGGTACATGACAGCGTGCTCGGAGATCTCGACGGCCACCCTCTCCTGTGCCTCGACGGTGGACGCCCCCAGGTGGGGGGTCGTCACCAGGTTGTCCAGCTCCAGGAGCTTCTGCTCCGCCTCGCAAAGGGGCTCGTTGCACCATACGTCGAACGCGGCTCCCGCGATAACCCCCTCCTTGAGAGCGGTGTACAGGTCGTCCTCGTTGACGATGCCTCCGCGGGCAACGTTGGCTATCCTCGCGCAGGGCTTCATCATCTTGAACTGGGGCATGGAGATCATGTTCCTGGTCTCGGGGAGCAGGGGGGTGTGGATCGTCATGAAGTCGGCTGTGCTTATCACCTCCTCCAGGGTGGTGAGCCTGACGCCGAGACCGTCCGCGACCTCTTTCGGAAGGAAGGGGTCGTAACCGATCATGGTCATGTTGAAAGCCTTCATGCGCTTGGCGACCTCGCCTCCGACGCGTCCGACCCCGATGATCCCGAGGATCTTGCCGTTCAGCTCGACGCCGGTGTACTTGGACCTCTTCCACTCGCCCTTGTGCATGGACTCATGGGCGAAGGGTATGTTCCTGGCCAGGGCGAGCAGCATCGCGCAGGAGTGCTCGGCGGCGGAGAGGATGTTTGCCGAGGGGGTGTTCATAACGAGTATGCCCTTGTCGGTGGCGGCGGGAACGTCGATATTGTCGACGCCGACGCCGGCGCGTCCGATGACGCGCAGCTTCTTACCGGCCTCGATGACCTTGGGGGTCACCTTGGTTCCAGACCTGATTATGAGGCAGTCGTAGTCGCCGATGATGGCGCAGAGCTCGTCCTCGCTGAGGCCGGGCTTCACATCTACGGGGAAGCCCGATGCTTTGAGGATCTCTATACCCTCGTCGGAGAGGGGGTCCGATACAAGAATCTTCGATGTCACTGTCATTCCTCCAGAATTGAGTCCATTGCTTCAAGGAGCTCGCGTATGCCCTTGGGCGTCACATCGCCCATGTGCCCGATCCTGAACGTCTTCTCCTTGACGTCCCCGTACCCGTTGGAGATCTCGTACCCCTTGGCCTTCAGCTTCGAGTGGAAGGCATCGAAGTCGAGGGATCCGCGGTTGACGACGCCGATGGAGTTCGACCTGTACCCCTCCTCGGGGAACACGCCCTCCATCTTCTCGTCCGCCCATTTCCTGACCATGTCGGCCATCTCCCTGTGCCTCTCGTAGCGGGCCTGCATGCCTTCGGAGAGCATCTTGTCGAGCTGGTAGTCCATGCCGTACATGAGGGACACGGGAGGGGTGGTGAGCGCGTAGTTGACGTCGTTCTGCTTCTTGATCTTCAGCAGATCGGTGTAGAATCCGCGGTTGGGCACGGACTTGGCCTTCTCCAGGAGCCTCTCGGAGCAGAGCATGACGGCTATTCCCGGAGGGAGCGCGAGCGCCTTCTGGCTTCCGAAGATGACCGCGTCGGCGTCCATCTCCTTGAGCCTTAGGTCCATGGCGAAGGCGGCCGTGACGGCGTCCACCATGACCAGGGCATCGGGGTTCTGCGAGCGGACCTCGTTCGCGAGGGCGACGGAATCGCTGAACACCCCTGTAGAGGACTCGTTGCTCACCCAGTGGACCATCTCCGTGTCCTTGGCGACCTTGCCGGCGATGTGCTCGGGCTTCATGGCCTCTCCCCAGGGGACCTGAACCTTGTCCACGGCCTTTCCGTTGAGCTCGGCGATCTCGATGGACCTGTTGCCGAAGGACCCGTTGGTGATGCCCAGGGTCTTGCTCGCGGCGCCGTTCCTGATCGCTCCCTCGAGGAAGACCGATGCGGACCCGGCCACGAGGAATACCTCCATGTCGGTGTTGAGTGCCTTCTTCACCTTCTCGACGATGTTCCCGTGGAGCTCCTTGTACTCCTTGGAACGGTGCGTGATCATCGGTTTCGACATCGCATCGTAGGCATCGGGCCCGACAAACACCGGACCGACCGTGTAAAGCATTCTGCTCAAGATAATCCCTCATGCCCGAAGGCTGAGGGGTTATCCTAATGGTGCTATAAGTAATGCGCGCGCCTACTGAGGCGCGCGCGCCCGAACCGTTTCGGGCGGATCAGAGCTGGCTCATGCACCTCTTGATCCTGGAGAGGCCGTCGCGGATCTGGTCCTCCGAGGCCGCATAGGATATCCTGAAGAATCCCTCGCCACCGGGGCCGAAGGCGGAACCGGGGGTCACGGCCACGTGCCCCTCCTTCAAGAGGATCTCCGCCAGCTTGGCGGACGGCATGTCGACGCTGTATCTGGGGAACAGGTAGAACGCCCCCTGCGGGACGTTGCACTCCAGGCCGGGGATCTCCGATATCAGGTCAAGCGCCAGGTCGCGGCGCCTCTTGAACTCGGCGACCATGTCGGCCTTCGACTGCTGAGGGCCGCGTAGTGCCTCCACTGCAGCCTGCTGCACGAAGGACACGGCGCACGATATCGAGTGGGACTGGAGCTTGTTGATGGCCGCGATGTCGTCCTTGGGGGCGATTGCCCATCCGAGCCTCCACCCGGTCATCGCGAAGCTCTTCGAGAGGCCTGATACGATGACCGTGTTGTCGAAAACGCCCGGGAAAGACGCCACCGACACATGCCTCCCCTCGTATACTATGTCCGAGTAGATCTCGTCCGACAGGATCATCAGGTTGTGGGCTATCGCTATGTCGCCGATCTGCCTGAGGACGTCGCCGGGGATGACGGCGCCTGTCGGGTTGGAGGGCGTGTTGATGATGATCATCTTCGTCCTGGGGGTGATGGCCGCCTCGACCTTGGCGGGATCCAGGACGAAGCCCTCCTCGAACGTCGTGTGGACGTAAACGGGCACGCCTCCGGCCAGGCGGACGCAGGCCTCGTACGAGACCCATGTGGGGTCGGACATGATGACCTCATCGCCGGGATCGATGTAGGCGAGCATGGTCATGAAGATGGCCTGCTTGCATGGGGTGACCAGGACGTTGGACTGGTCGCATGGGACGCCGTAGGCCTCCCTCGTGGAGTCTGCGATGGCCTTCCTGAGCTCGGGGATCCCTAATGAAGGCGTGTAGTGGGTGAACCCGCCCTTCAGCGAGTCGCAGCACGCATCTACGATGTTCCCCGGGGTGACGAAATCGGGCTCCCCCATTGAGAAGGACACAATATCTACCCCCTCCGATTTCATCTGGCTGACCAGATTGGAGATTGCTATTGTTCCCGATGCCGGCACTTCCTGGAGCCTCTTAGATACCATCTGTGTACCCTCGGGCCGTCTATGCACGCGGTTATTATTAAAAACTCCGAAGGGGACGAGGCCTCTACCGGTCCTCCCGTCGTCAGGACATTATGTCCTTGAGGTACCCGCCCTCGGCCGCCTGCTTTATCTCCATAGCCAGCCTTCCCCCGGTGCTGAGCCCGGGATAGATCAGGTCCGCGTAAGGGGAGCCGGATATGAACGGATTCGTGCCAGCGACGATCCTGGTGGATATCTCGAATACCTTGAACTGCAGCTTGTCGGAGACCACCGTCTCCAGGCAGAACGGGCCCCACATGCCTCCGAACAGCTCGTACGACCTGTTGACGATCTTCTCTGCCATCTCGAACGCCCTCGGGAGCAGCGACTCCCTGATGACGACCGGCGTGTTGCCGGTGACCACGAAAGACGGGTAGAGGCCGTGTCTCTTGGACTCCTCTATGGACCCGAGCTTGTACATCTCGTCGATGTTGGACTCGTCCCTCCTGTCGATGGACAGCAGTTCCAGGGACCCGCCCTGCTCGCAGAGGTAGCCGTCGGTCTTGTGCGGGTCGTAGAAGAAGTGCATGTAGTACCTGGTTCCCAGACAGTACTCCTGGATCGTGTAGGGCTGCGTCTGGTCTATCGACATCTTGAAGTCCGGGTAGTCCATGGCGATGAAGTATCCCCTCCCGCCCTTGGCCCCGTGGTACTTGACCATGACGGGCTCGTTGATCTCCCTCGCGTCCGTGATGAGACGCGGCATGGGGACCCCGGCAGACGTTATCCACTGCCTCTGCATGTCCCTGTCCGATTCCCAGTTGAGGACCGCCCTGTTCCCGTAGGACGGCACCTCGAGTTCCGCGAACCTGCGTGAGCCCATGTACTCCACGAAGGACCCGTGGGGGATGATGATGACGTTCCTGTCGATCAGCTCATCGATGCGCGCCTCGAAGTCGTCGAAATCCTGGTACTTCAGGATCTCGTCCGGCTTGGCGAGGGGGAACGCGTCGTAGTACTTCGTGCTGTGCGTGATCGTCAGACCAAGGGTCTTGAAGCCCATCTTCCTAGCGCCATGGAAGATCTGCAGTGACGAATGCGAGCACAGGGTGGCGATGGTGAGATCGCTGGCATCGTATCCGTCGAGAATCTCGTCGATTTTGCCCTTGGGAACCATATCAGGTGATAGCGTTCGATAATATAAATCTGTGTCCAGGAGGGCACTGGCTCAGCGGCGCCCGGCAATGAGCCAGACATGTCTCGCGGGGTTTTCGGGGACCTCCCGAATCCGGTTAAATATGATGGGGACGATGGCATCACGCCCTCCGAGAGGGGGGAGGTCGATGCAATGGAAGGGAACGAACTAACACCCCATATACAGGAAATGAAAAGGGTGCTCGGAGACAAGATCGACGAAGAGCAGCTCGCCGCGGAGCTGGACAAGTACCTCAACGACTACCACGTTAACATAGAGTCCGCCAAACGCGGCATCATAAGGAAGTACGGGGGAGCTGACGCCTCCTCGTTCGCCACATCGGCGACCGTGGTCAAGAAGATCGCGGACCTGTCCGGGTCCGAGCAGAACGTGGACGTCCTGGCGAAGGTGGTCTACGTGGAGAGCAAGAACATCACGGTCAAGGGACTCAACAAGACCATCGTGTCGGGAATCCTGGGCGACGAGACCGGGACGGCGTCCTTCACCCTGTGGGAGTCCGGGAGCGTCATGCTCGACAAGGGCTCGGTGTACTACTTCAGGAACTGCTACTGCAAGCTCTGGAACGAGAGGGTGCAGATCAACCTCGGCAACCGTGGAAGGGTCGAGCCGGCCCCTAACGTGTCGCTCAACGTTCCGGATCGCAGCATAACTCTGTCGTCCCAGGAGTGCAAGATAGGCGACATCCGCGAGGGGATGGGCAACGTCACTGTCACCGGGAAGGTCCTGACCACCGAGGCCAGGAAAATCAATGTGAAGGGCGAGGAGAAGATGGTGTACTCCGGCCTCATGGCCGATGACACCGGCAAAATACAGTACTCGGCCTGGCACGACTTCGGGCTCAAGGCAGGGGAGACCATCTGCGCCAAGAACGCCTACATACGCGCCTGGAAGGGGATACCCCAGCTCAACATGGGCGACCGCTGCGAGATTAGCCGTGTGGATGCGGTTTTCGACATCCAGGAGGGCGGGGACAGCAAGAAGACCGTCGGGGACATCGCGAGGATCGGAGGAGGCCTGGACATCACCCTCGAAGGGCTCGTGGTCGACATGAAGAACGGAAGCGGGCTGATCAAGAGATGTCCCCAGTGCAACCGCTCCATACTCAACGGGGTGTGCACCGCGCACGGGCAGGTCGACGGCATTCCCGACCTCAGGCTCAAGGTCGTCCTGGACGACGGCACAGGCGCGATAGGTGCCGTCATCAACAGGGCGGACACAGAGAAGCTCACGGGCATATCGCTGAAGGCGGCAGAAGGGCTCGCCGCCGCAAGGGGCGAGGGAATAGTCGCCAGAGAGATGATGGGCAGGATACTCATGCGCAGGATCACCATCACCGGCAACGTTATGAGCGACGACTTCGGACCGAGCATGATCGTTAGGTCCGCCGCACCTGTGGAGGTGGACCTCGAAAGCGAAGCGGAGAAGCTCCTCGAGGAAGTGGAGGCGGCGCTATGAACGCCAGGGAGACCGCATGGAGGGTCTTCGCCGCGGAGCTGAACAGCTCCTCGCTGGAGATCAAGGCATCCGAGGAGAAGATGCCTTCTTACGTAGTGTCGCCGCTGGGCGCCAAGATGAACAGGGTCCTGATCGCAGGAGCCATGAGCGAAAAGGAGAACATCGGTACGGACGACGAACCCCTCTGGAAAGCCAGGATCCAGGACGTCAACGGCATGTTCTACATCAACGTCGGCAGGTTCCAGCCCGAGGCGTCCGCCGCAATGGCCGACCTCGAGACCCCGTGCTTCGTCGCAGCTGTCGGCAGGGTGAGGACCTACACGGCCGACGACGGAAGGGTGTACATATCCGTCAGGCCCGAGCACATCATACAGATAGACGAGGCCACCCGCAAGGAATGGCTGCTGGAGACGTCCAAATCCACATGGAGGAGGCTCAAGTACGCCAAGACGGCGATGGGGATGGCGGACGCGAAGGTGGCGGACCTCATAGGACTGGGGATGACCCCCCAGGAGGCCGAGGGGCTCCTGTATGCGCTGGACAACTACGGTGAGATGCCGGACTCGTCCCTCTACCTCAAGACCATACAGAACGCCCTCCGCACGCTGCTGCCCGAGAGGGATGTCGACTTCGGATTCCCCGAGGGGGCGGACGACGGCCCCGACGAGATCGACATCGACGGGGGCGGCTCGGACGAGCACAGCCACGGTCAGATGGAGGAGATAATCCTGAGCCTCCTGGAGGAGCTAGACACCGACGGGAAGGGCGCCCCCAGGGAGGAGCTGGAGAGACGCGCGGAAGCCGAGGGTATCAGCGGCATAGAGCTCGAGGAGATATCCAACATCCTCATGGACAAGGGCCTCGTCTACGAGCCCAACCTCAGATACCTCAAGCGTATCTGAAAAACTGTATGGGGGGCTTGGCCCCCCTTTTTAGAGTTTCAGCGGATTTTCTCCAGTTCGGATTCGAGCTGCTCGGAGTACTCCTGGAACGCCATCTTGCTGGACAGGATGATCCAGAAGGCGAACAGTCCCATGAACAGAGCGAACAGTCCCGCGACTCCGGTGAACATGGAGATGATGCACAGGATGAGCGCGACCCAGTAGAGCTTGCGCTTCCAGCACAGGACGGACGACAGGATACCGCAAACCGAGGACACCAGATAGGCGATTCCCGCGTACTGCACGTAGGCGTGTGCTTCATCGTAGGTGATTCCGTAGTATTCAATGTAGTCAGCCAGCGAAGGGTCCGTCATGAGGGTGTTGACTATGTTGTCAATGTCCACTGTGAACCAGATGCCGATTATGAGGAACGGGATCGAGTAGATCAGCATGAGCGCGACAGCCCATTTGAGACGGGACGTCATGAACGTGCGCACCTGCGCCTTCTCCTCCTCCACCTGCTCCGGACTCCTGCCGGGCACCCTGGTGCCGCAGGCGGGGCAGAACTTGGCGTTCTCCGACAGCAACTGTCCGCATTTCTCGCAGAAGTTCTGTGAATCCATGCGATGTCATCCGAGTGACGGATAAAAATATTCGCGTACGGCGACCGTGGTCACACTCTGAAGACGGCTGCCCCGTAACCGACAACGGACCCGGCATCCATCCCCAGGGAGTCGAAGGAATCCGTGTGCTTCAGGACCTCAGCGTGCGCAGAATCCGCGAACATCATGGCCACCGCTGTCGGCCCGTACCCGCACATAGTGATGCGGTTGCCGATGACTGCATCGTACATCCCCTCCACATCCATCGCGGATATGCGGTCGAGAACCATGCCATCCAGACAGGCTGCCGACTCCTTGGGGATGTAGTGGGACATGTCCGTCGAAGCGATCACGACGACGTCGCGGCCTTCGCAGGCCGACCTGAGGGACTCCGCGAGCCTTCTGGCTTCTCCGAGTGACTGGTCCCCCATCATGATGGGGACGATGGCGGGGTCGGGGTCGATGCGCTGTATGATGGGAACCTGGACCTCTACGGAGTGCTCGTATGCATGAACCGACGGATCGTCAGTGAATTGCTCGGCAAGCCTGCCGACGATGTCCTCGTCGACCCTGCACGGGCCGAACGGAGTCAGGAAATCCTCGGAGCATAGCACGGTCCGTCCCCCGGCCAGGCCGTGGTGGTCGGGCCCGATGACGACGTACACGTCGGGCAGGCCATCCTCCAGAATCCTCTTGTACACATGTGCAGCGGTCATGCCTGAGCACATGTAGCCCGCATGCGGGCACATCGCCGAGACTATCCTCCTCCCTGTCCCCTCCCGCCCGGGCGCCCCGGGACCGAGTGGGTGCTCGAAGCACTCCCTGATGACGTACTCGAGGGAGTCTGGATCGGCTGGATAGAAACGACCTGCCACAGCGGGAGCTCTCATAGAAGGTGGAAGGGTGTTTGGGTAAGAAGTTTTTTGGATTGGGATCAGACCAGCTTGGCCTCGAAGTCCTCGATCTCCATGTTGAAGTCGTCGGGGTCCTTGAGGTCTCCCCTCTCGACGAGGACCTGCCTGGCCATGAGCCAGTAGATGCAGGCGAGGGCGCGCCTTCCCTTGTTGTTGGTGGGGATGACGAGGTCCACGTTGCGGGTCTCGTTGTTGGCGTCGCACATGGCGATGATCGGGATTCCGAGGTTGAGGGCCTCGTTGAGGGCCTGCTTGTCCGCTGCGGGGTCGGTGATGACGATGACCTCGGGCTCGATGAACGCGGGGTTCAGGGGGTTGGTCAGGGTCCCGGGGACGAAACGTCCGGCGAAGGCGGGCGCTCCGATAGCCTTGGAGAACTCCCTGGCGGGCTTCTGGCCGTACTGCCTGGCAGAGACCACAAGGACCCTCTTGGGGTCGTAGCGGGCGATGAAGGAGGCGGCTGCCCTTATCCTGTCATCGGTCTTCTTGACGTCCAGAACGTAGAGCCCGTCCTGCCTGACTTTGTAGATGAAGTCCTTCATGTCGGCGGACTTCTGCTGCGTACCGATGTGCACACCGGAGGTCAGGTAGATGTCTTCAGCGACCAGCAGGTCGGCGTTGTTCACAGGTTGGATTTCCTCGTCGGTCATATGGAATTCTCCTTAGTTTCTTACGACAGTGATAGGAATGAGATCCTTGTCAAACTCCAGCATGGCGATATCGATGGGGTCCAGCATGCTCTCGGGATAGTCCACGAGAACTGGGGCTCCGTATGAGATCTGCAGCGCCCTGGCGCCGATGATCCTTGCCTTCTCGAATCTTGTGTACTTCATATGGGTCACCATACGGGATACGGGCTCATTATGGATGTCGCATATAAACCTATCCCTACCTGTTAGTGGGAATAACTAATAACGCCCGCACGCGTATATAGAGGACGTGCAACCGTTTTTCTATCGGAAGTCGATGCCGTGCCATGGTAGACGAGCTGACGATTTGCGCCGCGGCATTCTTCCGCAGCATCGGCAAGGATGTGGCGACCTCCCAGGAGTTCATAATGGGCGCATCCCTCGAGCTCAAGTGGATGCCCCCGTCCGATGCGAAGAGGCTCCTGCAAGCACTGGTGGCGAGAGGGATCGTTACAGAGAGCGACGGGTTCGTCCGCCCTGCCTCGGACCTGTCCTCCATCGACGTCCCGATCGGCTACCGCCCTCCGAAGGACATCATCCCGTCTGGGGCCCCTGCACCGAAGTGCCAGACATCCGGGCCTGCGCCCTCGGGGGACGCTCCTGCGGATGTCTTCCCAACGCTCATGGCCCTTGCTGTGTCCGCAGGAATGGACCGCAGGGACTTCATAAAGAATTGCAACACCATCCAGAAGAAGCTCAACATTGAGATCGGGGTGGCCGCGCTCATCGTCCTGAGGGACGCTGGCACGGACATAACCCCTTACGTGGAAACCGTTTACGATTCCATCAGGAAGGGGTGATCACTCCTTCCTGATGAAGTTGCCCAGGGTCATCTTGCCCGAGCTGCCCCCGCCGACGGTGGTTCCTGATTGGACAGCCTCCGTGAGCTTGATGTCGAGGGCCTTCTCTATCTTCTTTATGAGCTTGTCATCGGGGACGAGGTTGTTGGCCTCCACCTTGGCGATAATCCCCTTCTTCTCGAGGATCGATGCGGAGAACTGCTCCAGATCCATGCCCTTCGCCTCGCGTGCCTTCCTGATGGCTCCGCCATAGTCGTCGATGAGCTCTACCGATGTGGTGCCAGCATAGATGTCCTTGGACTTCATCCTCCTCTCGCGCCTGTCGAGCCTCTGCTCTATCACGGACTGGCTGACAGGAGCGCCCCCGGACGAGGACGACCTGTAGTCCTCTCCGAATCTGGCACATCCGGGACAGACGTTGAGTTTGGTGCCCTCCACGATGACCGCACGGGTCTGCGGCACATCCTTTCCGCACATCTCGCAAATCATGGACCGGAATACCGTGGGTCCATTAATTAAAATTTATCGCATGATGCGCGCACCCGTTAGAAACGCTTATAATACAGCCCCCTGTTGTCCGACGAGAGGAATTATGACGGACGCTAACGACGAGGTATCCGAACTGAAGGCGAAGATAGTCACCCTCGAAGAGAGGAACGTTAGGCTGATGGAGGACCTTCAGAACGCAGAATCGGAGAAGCGCTATTCCGAAGGAGAACTGTTCAGGCTCCAGAAGGACGTTTCGAGGCTCAGGAACGAGCTGGAGAGGCTCAAGAGCCCGCCGCTGATCATCGGGGCGATCAAGGACGTGCTTCCGAACAACCGCGTCGTCGTCAAGAGCTCCACCGGGCCCGACTTCGTCGTCTCGGTGTCCGAGTACGTACCGGAGGCAGACCTCATCCCCGGTGCGAGGGTGTCCCTCAACAAGCAGACGCTGTCCGTCATGGACGTGCTGCCGGCCCCCGTGGACCCCGTGGTCTCCGGCGCCGAGATCATCGACAAACCCGATGTCACGTACGACGACGTTGGAGGGCTCAAGCAGCAGATGCTGGAGCTCCGCGAAGCTGTCGAGGATCCCCTGCTCAGGCCGGAGCTCTACGCGAAGGTCGGCATCGAGCCTCCCAAGGGAGTGCTCCTGGTCGGCCCCCCTGGAACTGGTAAGACGCTCATGGCAAAGGCGGTCGCCAACGCCACGCAGGCCACCTTCATCAGGCTGGTCGGGTCAGAGCTGGTCCAGAAGTACATAGGGGAGGGAGCGAGGCTCGTACGCGAACTGTTCCAGCTTGCGAAGGAGAAGGCCCCCAGCATCATATTCATCGACGAACTGGACTCCGTGGGGGCGAAGAGACTCGATGTCGCCACATCCGGCGACAGGGAGGTCCAGAGGACGCTGATGCAGCTCCTCTCGGAGCTCGACGGATTCACGCCCACGAGCGACGTCAAGATCATCGGCGCTACAAACAGGCCAGACATACTCGACGACGCCCTGCTCAGGCCCGGAAGGTTCGACAGGATCATTGACGTGGGCCTCCCCGACTTGGACGGCAGGAAACAGATCTTCGAGATCCACCTGGCGCACATGAACGTGGACGGGGACATATCATCCAAGAAGCTGGCCGAGATCACCGAGGGCGTGTCCGGTGCCGAGATCAAGAGCATATGCACGGAGGCAGGGATGCTCGCGATCAGGAACGGCCGCGACCACATAACCGAGAAGGACTTCCTCGACGCGAAGGAGAAGGTCCTCGAGGCCGGAAGGAACAAGGCCAAGCCGGCCCCGGCATACATGTTCGGATGAGGGCGGGGCCGGGAGGCCCGCCCCATCGCCTTTTAATTGTTTCAGGGACACCGGGGGGATCATTCCCTCTGGTTGTCCTCTCCGCCGAAGAACGACAGCTGGGAGGCGGCGTAGATCTCCTCGAGGCCTATCGACTCCTCCGCCGACACTGCCCTTATCTCCCCGAAGACCCCGGTGTTCTCCATGGCCTTGAACAGCTCCATCCCCACCACAGTCTGCGGGACAGAGTCCGAGTCGAGGAGGTCCCCGTAGAGAACATCCGGGACGGAGTACCAGTCGAGCATCCTCTGCTCATCGTCCTCGGAGAGGGTGTCGCACTTCGAAAGCAGGTTGATCATTGGCAGCTGGAGCCTGAACTGGACCAGGGCCCCCAGCGTCATGGCCGATATGAATCCGTTGGGCGTCCTGCAGAGGGACGGGTCGGACAGGTAGGCTATCATGGAGTCCTCCCTCCCGAACGCCCTCACGGTGACCTCGGATGACTCCCTGAAAGCGAACAGCTCCAGCTGTCCCGGCGTGTCGATGAGGACGTAGTCCGTCCTGAAAGTGCTGATGACCTCCATCATCTTCCTTATGTTGACCGCCATCAGGTCGGCCGCGACGATCTGTGCCCCGTTGGGTCCGAGGGAGTACTCCTCCATGACCTCTGCGAGGGAGATCCACTCGCGTATGTCGACGTCGGGCTCGTAAGGGAGGGTCTCCGCCCCGGGGTCCATGTTGACGACGACGGCATCGACGCCGGCGTCATCCAGCCACTCCTTGTACGCACCCACAAGGGTGCTCTTCCCGCTTCCGGCGGTTCCCACGAAGAACACATTCTTCAACCCATTCACGCTCCGTTGGCAAGAGCCACGGACCCCAATCAGACGAAAGCCATATAATAACTGGTCTCTGTTCCCGTACGCATGAATGTGAAATATCCCAACCCTGCCGTATTCGCGGCGCTCGGGCTCTTCACAGCGTTTGCATTCGCGGTCATTCTCGCCATCGCGATCAACGCGGACCCGAACTGGGTTTACGGAGAGAACACCCTCTCCGACCTCGGCGTATCCAGCGTCCAGCTGTCCGCCGATCTCTTCAACTACGGATGCATAATCGTCGGCGCCCTCATCTGCATATTCGGACTCGGGAAAGCCGGATGCGAGTTCAGGGAGAACCGCGCCAGCGGATGCATGATCGCCATATCCGGAATCTTCCTCCTGATGATCGGATTCATCAGCAAGGACTTCGGGAACGGCAACCTCCATGAGTTGATCGCATACCTCGTGTTCCTCTTCCTCCTGGTCGCCGTTGTCCTCAGCGCCATCGGAGACATGAAGGAGGGCAACAGGCTCGGCGGAGCGATAACCGCAACCCTTCTCCTGATTGCCCTCGGAAGCTGCGTCGGGATGGACCTCGCCTCCGTCGAGGTCGTCGCAGTCGCATGCGCCATACTGTGGATCATGAACCTCAGCGCCAAGATGCTCCTCTCCAAGAAGGTGTGAAAATGACAGACATGCCCAAGAAAATGGTATTCGGACTCGGACTCGGCCTGTTCGGAGGCATCCTCGCCCTGGCAGGCATGGCCAGCGCCTGGGACGGGACCACGGACTCTATGGCCTTCGTCGGCCTCAACATGCTCGTTGCATGCATGTTCTTCGCTGTCGGCGGATGCTTCACCAAGTACACTCCCGTAAAGGGCAGCTCCATCGCAGTCCTCGCCGCAGTGTGCGAGGCCGCGGTCATCCTCTCCATCCTGTACGATGCCTCGTACATCGGACTCAACCTCATCCTGGCCGTCATAGGCGCAGCGCTCATACTGATCGGCGCCTGCCCCAACGTCGCCGCATGGGTCGATTCCAAGAGGATCGCCTGAAACGCTCTGGGGCCCGCGAGGGCCCCCTTTCATTTTCTATTCAGGAAAACAACTACAGTTTCGATATGTACCTACGCGGTTCTCGGTAAATATAAATCCGCGGAAGGCTTCGACCGAACATGGATGAGAAGTACTCTTTCGCCCTCAGGAAGCTTGCCCTCCTGGGCGCAATGGACGACTACATCGCGATATCTTCCAGGGAGCTTGGGGAATCCCTGGAGATGAGCCAGCAGTCCGCTTCGAAGAGGATCCTGGAGCTGCTGGAGGAGAAGTACATCGTCCGCGACCTCGGCGCCCGCAGACAGCGCATCAAGATCACCCAGAAGGGGATCGATGATCTGAAGAAGGAGTACAACGAATACCGCAGGATATTCGAGCTCACGGACCACATTACCATCCACGGGTGTGTCACCTCCGGTATGGGGGAGGGCGGATACTACATCTGCCAGGATGGATACATGTCCCAATTCCAGTCCAAACTCGGCTTCTCACCGTTCGAGGGAACCCTCAACATACAGGTGGACGCAGAAGACGTAGGGAAGCTGGACGTCATCAAGAGCATCTCTGGAGTCAGCATAAACGGCTTCAGCTACGGTGGCAGGAGCTTCGGGGAGGTCATCGCCTACAAGGCGAAGATCCGCAACATAGACTGCGCCATCGTGGTCCCGGAGAGGTCCCACTATGCCGACACGATCGAGATCATCTGCCAGTACCACCTGCGCAGGACGCTGAGCCTCGAGGACGGCGATCACGTGGACATAAAAGTGAACATCTGACGCCAGAAATGTGGAACAAGGGGCCCCGGAAAACCCGGGGCCGTTTTATCATCTCGTGAGGGACGAGATGACGGATTGGAAGATCACCTTCCCGTCTCCCTCCTCGTAACCGCCGGAGCGGGTCCAGTCGGGATGGGTGTACCTGGTGATCACACGCTCGGGATGGGGCATCATGCCCATCACATTCCCTGCAGGGTTGCATATTCCCGCGATGTCCGACGGGGATCCGTTGGGGTTCCATGGATATTCCGCGTCGGAACCGTCTGGACGCACATACCTGAAGACGACCTGGTCGTTGTCCTCGAGCCTCTGCACGAAATCCGGGTCCATGCTCATGAGCTTGCCTTCCGCATGGGCGGAAGGGATCATGAGCATCCGCTTCTCCTCCACCTCTGACGTGAATATGCACTTGCCGCGGTTGTCGTTCCTGAGCACTGTCGGACGGCACTCGAACCTTCCGGAGTCGTTGGTGTAGAGCGCGGCGGTGGGCTGGTCCGACATCACCCCGTCG
This sequence comes from Methanomassiliicoccaceae archaeon UBA71, assembly GCA_002504405.1. Lineage (GTDB taxonomy): Archaea > Thermoplasmatota > Thermoplasmata > Methanomassiliicoccales > Methanomethylophilaceae > Methanoprimaticola. Next base: position 43,962 of record DARO01000009.1, on the reverse strand, counting down.
AAGGCGGGGAGCAGACCCATCTCGACGAGGATCTGGAACCCGTTGCACACGCCTAGCACCGGCTTCCCGGACTCGACGAACCTCCTGACATCGGAACCTATCGCGGACTTGATCCTGGCGGCGAACAGCGCACCCGCGCGGACATAGTCCCCTGCGGAGAATCCTCCGGGGAACGCCAGGATGTCGTAGTCCTCCAGACTGCGGGCCATGCCTGCCGGCGCCTGCCCGATCAGCTGCTTGAGGTGCACCTCCTCGGCCTGGGCGCCGACGGACCTGAAGGCCATGGCCATCTCGTCCTCGCAGTTCGTCCCCTCGATTCTCACTACGCATACCTTAACCTCGTCGGGCCTCATTCCGCAGCACCTCCCATGATGCTCCATATGGGATCGTTCCAAGCCTTCCTCATCTCATCCACCGGGATGTCCGTGCCGTTGTCCTTGATCCTCAGGCTAGCCCCCTTGGTTATCCCTATGAGGGTGGCATCGTCGCCCATGATCTCCATGAACCTGGTGACGTCCTTCCCGTCGACCTCGGCTATCCAGCGGCTATTGCTCTCGCAGTACAGCTTCCTGCGGAGGTCCGTTCCGTCGACAGCGGTCATGTCTATCTCGGCACCTATGTGCCCGGATATGCACATCTCCGCCACTGCCACGGCGATCCCCCCGTCGGAGCAGTCGTGGCAGCTCAGGACGAGCCCCTCGCCCATGGCGTCCAGGAGCTCGTCCATGCACCTCTTGAGCACGGGTATGTCCACTCCGGGGACCGCCCCCTGCTCCCCACCGAACTTGCGGAACAGCAGGGACATCCCCATCTCCCCGCGGGTCTTCCCTACGACGAAGATACAGCTCCCGACCTTCTTGAAGTCGGCAGTAACAGCCTTCCTCACATCGTCTATGAGTCCGCAGCCGAGGATCATCGGCGTTGGCAGGATGTGGTTGCCGCCTGGCGCCTCGTTGTAGAGGCTCACGTTGCCCGACGGTATGGGGATGTTCAGCGCCCTGGCGATCTCCCCTATGCCTCTGACGGCCTCCCTGAACTCTCCCAGCCTCTCGGGCTTCTCGGGATTGCCGAAGTTGAGGCAGTCCGTGAACGCGTTGGGCCTCGCGCCGACAGCCACGGTGTTCCTGCAGGTCTCGTCGATGCATGCCATGCCTCCCTTGTAGGGATCTCCCTCCACGAACCAGGGGTTGCATCCGATGGCCGCCGCGAGGCCCTTCCACCTGCCGGGGACGGGCATAAGCACCGAGGCGTCCCCGGGCCCGGTCTCGTTGAGCGGACCGACCATGGGATGGACGACGGTCGACGCGCGGACCTCGTGGTCGTACTGCCTGATCGCCCATTCCTTGGACGCCACATTGGGATCGGACAGGAGACTGAGGATGACCTCCTTGTCGTCTGGCAGCGCCGGGAACCTCTCCTTCTCCTTGGAGGAGACCTCTGGCATTGTGTAGGGCCTGTGGTAGACCGGCCCCCCGGTGAGGAACTCCAGATCCATGTCGAATATCATCTCCCCGTTCCAGAACAGGCGCGTGCGCTTCTCGCCGGTGGTCCTGGCGATCGGCGTCGCGAGGACGTCCCACATCTCGAAAATGTCCAGCACCGCCTGGACGTTCTCGGGCTTGCATGTGCACATCATGCGCTCCTGCGACTCGGACACCCATATCTCCCAGGGCGCGAGCCCGGGCTCTTTCAGGGGGACCTTCTCCAGGTCCACGTCGGCTCCGCATCCTGCATCCAGGGCCATCTCGCCCACGACGCAGCTCAGACCGCCTCCTCCCAGGTCCTTCATCCCTGTGATGAGGTGCTTGGCATTGACCTCGAAGCATGCGTGCATCACAGGCTCCTTGGTGATTGGGTCACCGAGCTGGACGGCTCCCCTGGAGTCCTCGTCCGAGGTGGCAGTGAGGTCCGCGGATGCGAAGTTGACACCATGGATCCCGTCGCGTCCGGTCCTGCCGCCGATGAGGATCATGACCTCGCCCGGTCCGCCCGCGTAGTTCTTCGCGAGGTCATCCCTCTTCACGATGCCGAGGCAGGCAACGTTGACGAGGCAGTTCCCGGTGTACTTCTCGTCGAAGAAGAATCCGCCGGTGATGGTCGGTATACCCACCCTGTTGCCGTAGTCCCTGATACCGGACACGACACCGCTTACCAGGTACCTGGGGTGCTTGATCCCCGGGGGAAGCTCGCCCTTCCTGTCGATGGGGCCGAAGCAGAGCGGGTCCGCCAGCCCTATCGGCTGAGCGCCCATGCACACGACATCCCTGAGGATGCCTCCGATCCCCGTCGCCGCCCCTCCGTAGGGCTCTATGGCGGACGGGTGGTTGTGGCTCTCGATCCTGAGAGCGTAGCCGTAGTCGTCGTCGAAGACCATCACCCCCGCGTCTCCCCTGGAGAGGATGTCTTCCCTGTCCAGGCCGAATACGAACTCCTTCAGGATGGGCTTGGAGCTCTTGTAGCAGCAGTGCTCGCTCCACGCCTGACCGAGAGCTTGCAGCTCAACATCAGTGGGGTTCCTGCCCTCCTTCGCGAAGTACTCCTGGATGACCTTCATCTCATCCAAGGAGAGGCCGAGGCTCATGTCGGACGACACCTGCTTCAGGACGTCGTCCGATGCGGACATTATGTCCACGTCGTACAGCGCGAACGGTGTGTCGCGCTTGATCATCGGACCGGCCATAGTATCATCTCACGGTGACGCGGTAGTTCTGTATGACGGGATTGGCCAGGAGCTTCCTACACATCTCCTCGCCGGCCTCCACGGCCTGCGCCTCCGACATGTCCAGCTCGACCTCGAACAGCTTCACTGTCTTGACGCCGGAGATGCCCTGGAAGCCCAGGGACTCAAGGGTCTTCATGGTGTTCTTGCCCTCGGGGTCCGCGACTCCCTTCTTGAGCTCGATTCTGATCTCGATGACTGTCATTGGGGATGCCATCGCCCACACTCTTAATAATGTTGGCGCATGTGCGGGCGCGTGCGGGACCGACTGTATGTTTAATACAGAGGTGAACCATATCCGACGCATGTTCTGTCCCAACTGCGGCATGGAGAACGATGCCGATGCGAGATACTGCAAGGGATGCGGGAGGGGACTCAGCGGCACCGGCCCGATCAACAGCAATCAGGACATGGCGTCGATTCTGATCAACAAGAAGAGCGAGGGGCTCGCTCTCATACTGTCCCTCATCCTCCCCGGGCTCGGCCAGATCTATATCGACAAGGTCAGCACTGGGATTCTGTACCTCGTGGCTGCCATCGTCCTGGGTGTTCTGACGCTGATGCTCATATTCGTCGGCCTGATCTACATAGCGTTGTGGATCTACTCCATGTACGACGCGTACACGGGAGCGAAGGAGTACAACAGGTATCTGCTCGAACACAACGGCCAGCCGCCGAAGTGGTGACCCCTGGCGAAACCCCTTAATGTACATCTCCCCGGCAGCTGCCGGGGGAACCGAGGTTTTATGGTTGCACCCGCGGATACGCGGGCGATGACAGATTCTATCGTCCTCAAGGTCGCCATGGCCCAGAGGCAGTCTGAGGCAGGGTACGGACGTGCCAGGATGGACTCGGACTCCCGCAGGCAGCTCGGACTCGACATGGGAGACACCATCGAGATTGTCGGCAAGAGGTCGGTTGTCGCCAAGGTGTTCAAGTGCAACCCAGAGGACGAGGGCAAGGGGATGATATTCATCGATGGCCTGACCAGGACGAGCGCCGGGGTCAGCGTGGACGAGAACGTTACGGTGAGGAAATGCGACCCGCTTCTCGCATCCCAGGTTGTCCTCGCGCCGAACATCCCCGACGGCAAGAAGATCAGGTTCGACGCCGGGATCGAGGACATCTTCCTCAAGGGACTGATGGGTAGGCCGTTGATTTCCGGTACAGACATAATAGTCCCGAACATAGCGCTCATGGGAAACAGATCCACGTTCTCCGTAGTGTCGACGTCCCCGGGCGGACCAGTTCTCGTGACGGCGGGAACCAAGATCGTCATCAAGGACTCCTCGAAGAAGCAGAAGCCCCAGGGGACTACGGGCAAACAGATCACCTACGACGACGTCGGGGGACTGGACGAGGAGCTCAGGAGGATCAGGGAGATGATCGAACTCCCCCTGAAGTACCCGGAACTGTTCGACAGACTGGGCATCGGCGCGCCGAGAGGGGTCCTGCTCTACGGCCCGCCCGGGACCGGCAAGACCCTCATCGCCGAGGCTGTCGCCAACGAATCGGGCGCATCCCTGTTCGCCGTCAGGGGCCCCGAGATCATGGGACAGTTTTATGGCCAGAGCGAGGAGCGCCTCAGGGACATCTTCAAGGAGGCGTCGGAGAACAGCCCGAGCATTGTGTTCCTCGACGAGATAGACTCCATAGCGCCTAGCAGGGACGACACCCACGGCGAGGTCGAGCGGAGGGTCGTCGCCCAGCTTCTGACTCTGATGGATGGCCTGGGGGACCGTGGCAACGTCATCGTCATAGGCGCCACCAACAGAGAGGACTCCATAGACCCGGCGCTGAGGCGCCCTGGCAGGTTCGACAGGGAGATAGAAATCGGCGTTCCTGGAAGGAAAGCGAGGATGGACATCCTGGACGTCCATACCAGAGACATGCCGCTCACCGAAGATGTGGACGTGGAGGCGCTCGCCGGCATGACCCAGGGGTTCGTGGGAGCGGACCTCGCCGCCCTGTGCAGGGAGGCTGCCATGAGGTGCCTGAGCAACCGCATGAAGGAGTTCGACCTCGACGGGCCCGTCCCATCGCAGGTGCTTGAGAGCATGCGGATCTCCATGGACGACTTCCGCGCCGCCCTGAACGAAATCGAGCCGAGCGGGATGAGGGAAGTCCTTGTAGAAATCCCGAAGGTCACATGGGACGACGTCGGGGGGCTGGACCCCGTCCGCAGGGAGATCGAGGAGATGATGGTGCCGGAGGACGGCGGAGCCTACGGCAGGCTCGGCCTGGAGCCGGGCAAGGGAATCCTTCTCTACGGCCCGCCCGGAACCGGCAAGACCCTCATCGCCAAGGCGATAGCGAACGAATCGGGCACCAACTTCATCTCGGTCAACGGACCGGAGATGGCAAGCAAATGGATGGGGGAGAGCGAAAGGGCCATCCGCCAGATCTTCAAGCGCGCCAAGCAGATGGCTCCATGCATCATATTCTTCGATGAGATAGACTCGATAGCCCCTGTCCGCGGCGGAGGGGACGGGTCCGCATGGGAGCGGGTGGTGGCCCAGCTGCTCACATCCATGGACGGCGTCGAGAGCATGAAGAACGTGACCGTGATGGCGGCCACCAACCGCCCTGACATGATAGACCCGGCGCTTCTAAGGCCGGGCAGATTCGACAGGATGGTCCTCGTGGGCAAGCCCGACGGCGAGTCCCGCAAGAAGATTTTGGAGGTGCACACCCGCAGGATGCCGCTGGACGGCGTGGACCTGGACTGGCTTGTCTCCGTGACGGACGGTTTCGTGGGAGCGGACCTCGCCGCCCTGTGCAGGGAGGCCGGGCTGTGCGCCTACAGGGAGGACCGCTCCGCAGACAAGGTCGGGGCCAGGCACTTCTCAGAGGCCCTCAGGAAGGTCGGACCGTCGGTTGACGGGGCCACCTTCGAGATGTACGAGAGCATGGGCCGCAACATAAAGAAGCGCCGCCCCAACTGGGACAACGTCCCATTCTACGGTTGATCAGCTGTGCCTTCCGCAGTTGCACTGGTGGTCGCCGTCATGGCCGTGATGGTCGCATGTCGCCCTGGAGCACTCCCCCAGGGACCCGTCGGCGAAGCGGGATGCTGCCTCGTCCGCACTTCCCGTGTTGCCCGAGCATACTCTTATCCCGGATGCCTCCAGGCCCTGCCGGGCACCCTCTCCCAGGCCTCCGCAGATCAGCGCGGACACGCCCAGCTGGCGCAGGACGCCGATAAGCTCACCGTGGCCCTTTCCGCCGGTCCCGACGACCTCGGACGACACCACGGCGCCGTCCTGGATATCATACAGCTTGAACTCAGATGTCCTACCGAAATGCTGGAATACCTCACCGTTTTCATATGTGACCGCAATCCTCATCTTCTCATCCCTGGAGACGGCCGTCGAACCGGGGGATTCGGCTCCATCGATTTCGGCGCTGCGGCACCTGACCTTCGGGCAGGAGCCGCGTCCGCCCATGACGCATCCCTCCATGTCCGGATCGCAGGGCAGGCGCGCCCATCCGGCCATGTCGGAGATCATCTCTGAGAGGGCGATGAGCTTCCCGCGATCGACGGAATAATGGGCGAAGTAGCCCCTCCTCTCGACCGATACGAGGCCCGCCTCCCTCAGCACCTTCATGTGCTGCGAGACTGCCGCGTCCGAGACCCCGAGCCTCCTGGCTATTGCGCCTGCGCAGAGGTCGCGGCTCAGCAGCAACGTCACGATCGCGAACCTGGTGTCATCGGATATGACCTTCAGAATGGGCACCGGATCCTCCATGCGACCGCCTCTGTTTAAGTCATTACTTAAATGGATATTTATTGGTTAGGGCGGCCCATAGGACGCGTCCCCATGCGTTCACAGATCCTTGGCCATGTACGGCAGGTCCTCGTGGAATCCCAGCGACCTGTAGTATCCGCGGACGCCCACCCCGCTGGTCACCCTTATGCGGCGGCGCCCATCGGCTTCGGCGATCCGTTCGGCCTCTGCCACGAGCTGCCTGCCGAACCCCCTGTGCTGCCAGTCCTCGCCATCGTCCCCTATCGCAGCGACCTTGCCGAAGACCTTCAGCTCGCGTATGGTCGCCTCGGGGTTGGAATCGAGCCTGACGCGCACATAGCCGACGATGGCGTCCTCGTACTCCAGAGCGACGAAGTGTTCCACCCCTCCGCTGGCTTCGTATACGGTGTCTTTGAGGATGATTTTCGACGGGTCCTCGAGGACCGTCCCTGTGTGCCCGACCTCCCTGCAGCGGATGCACCTGCATTCCATGCCGTTCAGCCTCATGTGATCGGCGACCAGCTGGCGTATGTTGCTCTTGCGTATCCCTGCCGATATCTCGGTCACCGGGATGTCCCTCTGGATGCGCTGGATGCGGACATACTCGGGAACCTCCGCCTTCATCCTCGACAGGAGGTCCACCGCCGTATCCTCGAGGTACGGCGAGTACTCCCCGCTGCGCCAGCTGTCGTAGAGCCTGGTGCCCTCGACCACCAGCACAGGGTAGAACTTCAGCATGTCCGGGCGGTATGTCGGATCCGAGAAAACCCTCCGGAAGCATTCCAGGTCCTTCTCCGGCGACGAACCCGGCAGGCCCGGCATCAGGTGGTAGCACACCTTGAGGCCGTGCTCCTTGCATTCGGCGGTGCACCGGCGGACCTCCTCGGTCCCGTGGCCGCGGTCTACCCCGCGAAGCACGTCGTCATCCAGGATCTGAACGCCCAACTCAACACGGGTGGCCCCGAAGCCCATCACCCTCTCGATCTGCTCCCTGGTGAAGACGTCGGGACGCGTCTCCACGGTAAGGCCGACGCATCTGTGGTCGGCTGTCTCGTTTGCCCTCTGGGCATCCTCCAGCGTTCCGGAGTCGAACCCGTTCAGGGCATCGAAGCACCGGCGGACGAACCCCTCCTGATACTCCGGCTCGCGGCTCGTGAAGGTGCCGCCCATGATTATCAGGTCTATCTTGTCCGTCTTATGGCCGATTTCCGCGAGCTGAGTGATCCGGTCGTTGACCTGTGACCACGGGTCGAAGCGATTGCGCGCCGCCCTCCTGGCAGCCGGCTCCTTGCCTGTGTAGGACTGAGGCGAATCGTTCTGGACGCCTCCGGGGCAGAATGCGCATCTCCCATGTGGGCAGTCGTGCGGCGACGTCATCACGGCGACGACGGCCACGCCGCTGATCGTGCGAGTCGGCTTCTTGACGAGGAATGGCGTCAACAAGCGGAGGTCCTCCTCGGCCACGTTGGCGAGGATGTCGGAGTTAGGGGGGACCTCGTCGAACCCGTACTTGCGGCAGAGCTTCAGCTTGAGGTTCTGGAGCTGGTCGCGGTCGGCGACGGCGCCTGACTTGACGGCTTCTATTATCTCGCGGGACAGCCCCGCGGTATCGCGGTCAACCATAGAAAACGCTGTCCGCTGCCGCCACCTGCTTCTTCTTGCCCGATGCCTCCTCGGGAGCGGCCTCGACCTGATCCATCGTGACGACGGACGAGGCATTGACGAACCTCAGCCCCTCCTCCATCTCGAAGACGAGCGCCGTCTCCGGACCGATGGCCGACAGTCCCCGGTAAACGCCCTCGAACGACTGGCACTCTGATTGCGAGCACCTGAACATCACAAAGAACCTGGCGCCTGGCGCCAAAGAGTAGTCGTCTGCCATGGAATTACCTCCTCTGAGTTAGCTCCTGGAAATGAACGATGGTCTTGCGGTAGTTCTCCATCGCCATGGACACGTTGGCCTCGGTGAAACTCCAGGCCTTGGCCAGATCACCGAACCTGATGCGGTATCCTTTGCGCATCTGACCGTCGTACTCCACGTCCATGGCCTCCAGAAGGTCCATGGACTTCAGCTTGTTTATGTGACGGTATATCGTGGGCTTGGTGGTCCCCAGGAGGGCCGCGAGCTCCTCGACGGTCCAAGCCTTCGACGGGAACGCCATGAGATGGTCCATGAACAGGCGGTACGGCACGCTGTCGCGGACGGTAACCGCACCGGTCTTCGGATCGTACCCCTTCGGAAGGTATCCTATCTGCACAAGCAGGGTCTCCGCGACGACGTTCACATCGTCGACGCCCGTCATGGGGGTGTTGCTAACTACCTGCAGCTCGAACAGTCTACCGCCTCACGTTTCATAAGTTAAGCTGGTATATTTAATTATCATGCACCGCGACCGTATCCGGAACGGTCACACCAGATCTTTCAGCCTGTCCATTGCCACCAGGACGCTAGTGGTCGGGATCACACGCGACACTGGTATGGACAGGATCTTCTCGACCGTGGGAGCCACTATCGGGGCGCACACGACGCCGAGTGCGCCATCGCGCTCGGCGCGGACCGCCGCGATGATCGCATCCTCTACTGTGGATACCGGGTACTCCCTCACGCTGACCGTCAGACCGTCCATGTCTATCGACTTCGGCAGGTTCTCCAGGACCGCGGTGAATGCGATCACCGCGATGAAGTGGGAGTCCTCCGGCTCCATGAGGATCCTCAGGGATTTTATCACCTGGCGCACTGTGCGTAGGTTTGGCTCGCGGTCGTCCTCGAGTATCTTGTACATCGTGCTCTGGGATATCCCCGAGAGCTGGCAGAACTCGTTCAGGGACATGTTGAGCTCATCGTCCAGGATGCTGCGGAACGCCTTCTGGAACCCGCCCTCCTCCCTGAGCATGCCTGAGATCAGATCCGAAACGGTCATCTGGCACCCCTCACGTATATGGCGGCGTTCGTCCCTGCGACGCATCCCTGGCCGACGGCCTTGGCAACCTGCCATGGCTTGCCTGTAACGTCCCCGCAGGCGAATACGCCCGGGACCCCGGTGCTGCATTCGGAGTCCACTTTTATCGAGTCGTCCATCTCCGGCATGACGTCGAGATCCATTGCGATATCCGCCGATGACCTGGCACCCAGCTCTATGAATACGCCGTCGGTGGGGATCACCGTGCCGTCCTCGAGCGTCAGGGACTCGACCTTCCCGTCCCCGCCGATGGAAGCGGGCTTGGACCCGTACATCCTGACACCGGCTGCCAGCGCCTTCTCAACAAGGACGGGGTTGGCCTCCAGATTCCAGTGCACCCATGAGGTCTCGGACGCATACCCGGTCATCATCTCGGCGGCCACCGCGGCCTCGGACTCGTTTCCGACCACCACGACTCTGCGCCCCTTGTAGAAGTTGCAGTCGCATACGGCGCAGTAGCTGACGCCCTTCCCGAAGAGCTCCGACTCTCCTGGCACACCTAGCTTATCACGGGAGACGCCGGTGGCGATGACCACCGCCTTGACGACGACCTCGTCCCCGCCGTCGAGCACGAACCGGAAACGGTCGCCATCCTTGGCCGCGGAAACGACATTCTGCCGAACGAATACCGCACCGGTGGACTCGGCCTGGGCTATCCCTTTGGCGATCAGATCATCGCCGGAGATCTCCCCTGCTCCGAAGTAGTTGTCCACCTCCGTGCCAGCAGCGGCGCTGGCAGACGGCTTCCCTGCCACCACCGTGGACGCCTTCCGCCTCGACGCGTGGATGGCGGCCTGGATCCCTGCTGGGCCCGACCCTATGATGAGGATGTCGGCTTCCATCAGAGACCGCTCACGTACTCGAGGATGCTCTCCTTGGGCCTGAGCCCCACGAGCTCGTCCACAAGGACCATGTCCTTGAACACGAGGAGGGTGGGTATGGCATTGATTCCGAACCTGATGGCGATTGCCCTGTTCTCGTCAGTGTTCAGCTTGGCTACGCCGACCTTCCCCGCGAGCTCGGTCGCGAGCTCGTCGATTATGGGGCCCATGCGCCTGCAGGGACCGCACCAGGGGGCCCAACAGTCGATGATGGCGATGTGATTGGATTCTACGAAGCTGTCGAAGTTGGTCTCGTTGAGTTCGGTGACCATGTCTATCGGAGGATGGATGCAGGTAGTGGTAGATAAGCGTCCCCTTATAACAGGGGTAAATGATTTGCAGGCCTCAGAGGATGCCGAAACGCCTCGCCAGCGGCAGATCGGGATACTCGCCTATGCGCTCTGGAATCGCATCCAGGTCCTCTCCGTAGAGCCTTGACAGCTCCCTGTGCAGGGCCTCTATCCTGTCCGCTCCGCGGTCCGCCCCCTTGTTCCTCAGCTTCGACACGGAATGCTCGTGTGCGACCACCCTGTTGTCACTGACCAGGTTGTCCGCATGGGCGACGATCTTCTCCTCCAGTGTCGACGGCATATAGTCAGCCGGCGGGAGTCCCATCTCCTCGATGTCCTGCTCGTCGAGACCCGCACCGGTGTGCTTCCTCACGATGTCAACGAGCTCCTGCGGCAGGTCCTCCGCCTGGACGATCTGGGAGCCTATGTACGCATGCATGATGGAATGGTCCACCGAGCGCCCGATGTCGTGCAGAAGCGCGCCCGCCTCCACGAGCCCTCTGTCTGCCTGCGGGATTCCGTTCAGCATCTCCTTGGCCACGGCCTCGACGGTGCAGCAGTGTATGACGACGCGGCGCTTGCAGCCCGCATCCATCAGCATCTGTATGCATTCGTCCTCAGTGGGGATGTTCGACAACCGTCTTCCCCCTCTCGTTCGGAACGACCTCCAGCTCCCCTCCGCGGTCCGAGTAGAGCGCCTCCCCTCCGGTAAACCGGTCCAGGAATATCGCCAGGGCGGCGATCTCCGAATGGGGCTGGTTGCCCACCGAGATGTTGAAGTCTGCACGCTGGTACACCTCGGCGGGGACCTTCTCTGCCCCGACGATGATCATTATGTCCTTGTCCCGGGGAATCTTCGGGATCGCCTGATCGACGCGCTGACCGTACATCGTGAGGTGCAGAACGCATCCATCGAAGTCGCGAAGAGCCTCCTTCCAGCCCACCCCGGTCTTGATGGAGTAGTCCCCTCCGAACCTCTCGACCACGCTGCGTATGTTCTCCTCGAGGACTGGGTCCTCCGTGTCCACGTAAATCCCCTTGGCGCCGAGCGCCCTGGACGACAGCGCCACATGGGTGGTCACCCTCTTGTCTCTCTGGGGACGGTGGCCTATCCTCATTATCCAGATATCGGGCATCGGATTACTCTTCGTGGATTAGCTCGATCCTGTGGCCGCGGTAGTCCATCTTCACGGACCTGCGGACAAGGCTCTTGAGCATCGTTGAGGACAGTCCGAGGGACTCCGCTATGTCCCCGGAGAACCTACCGTCTTTACCGACCTCGGCCAGGATCTTGCCCTCGATCTCGGCATACTCCTCTTCGCTCATCATGGCCGCGGTCAGGACGTCACTGATCTCGTACACAGGCCACTGGGCGTTGATGCTGAACGATGTGTAGTAGGTGTGGTACGACTTCTCAGGGTACCCGCCGTTCTTGGAAAGCCAGCGGGTCTCTACGAGCTTCATCTTCTCGAAGAAGATGATCGCGTCCCTCCCCTCGGGGCCGAACTTCTGCTCGATCTCGTCTGCAGTCCTCCACTCCAAGGTCACTTCCTTCAAAACATCTCTTTTGACGGGTGTATCAACGGACCTGAGCATGGGCACAAGCTCAGACGGCTCGTTGATGACCTTGATTCTGTTCATGGACTCCCTTCATGCGTTCGTAACTATATAATGAATTTTCGAAGCCAGACCCCAGAAAGGTTTAATACGCTCATCCCTGATTCCGCCAGCAATGAAATCAGAGAAACAGCCCGAGCTTAGATGGCAGTGCCTCAACTGCTACAGGACCTACAAGGGCCCTGATGCTGAGCAGAAGGCTCTGGATTGCTGCGGCTCCGTCGTCCAGGGATGGTGGGCCAACTACAACAAGTGGGGCAAGCAGAAGTGGTACGGCCGCTGAACCGGCCCCCATTCCAAACCTATTACTTTCTGAACCCCAGAGATTATCTTAGCGGAGGCTATGAATGACCAGGAGCAATGACCCAGTAGGATCGCTCAGCGAGGACGTGGAGCTCCTGGAGAGACATATCTCCATACTCAGGACCGTCAAGGAAAACCAGCCTGTCGGCCTGATCAGGCTCTCCGAGATGACGGGGATACCCAAGCACAGGGTGAGGTACTCCCTGAAGCTGCTGGAGCAGCAGGGCATAATCGCCGCCACCACAGACGGCGCCACGGTCACGGACCGCTACGATGAATTCATGCAGGAGATCTCGGAGTACATCGACCAGCTCGCAGTGAGGATCGAGGACCTGCGCAGGCTCCTCTGACCGCACCCCGCCGGGACTTTCCGCTGTCCGCACCTCCGCATCCCCATCCGAGTCTTCGTGCGACTCTGTTTCTGAAGAGAACGGGTTTTGTGGAACTTGTAGAGGAAAGACAGATCGTTGTTAGAGGCCGGGTCGCATTGTCAGAACCGCCGAAAACGGACTGCGTAAACCCGTTGCAGACTCGTTCAGAAAGGTCCTTCCGCATCATCACATGCGGACACCACTCCTCGTAGTACTCGTCACCGAATGCTGAGTAGCCGCAGCTCTCGTAGAAGCCTTTCGCACGGACCTGGGCGGACAGCATAGCTGCCCTGAATCCCATGAGGCGGGCACGCCGCTCCGCCTCGTCGATGATAGCCCGACCGAGAGACCTGCCGCGACACCGTTCTACGACCGCCACCCTGCCAATCGTGCAACAGAGCCCATCCTCTCCCGGAATCAGACGGCAAACGGCCACGGGCAGACCATCCTCGTACAGAACTATATGGGTCGCGGCGTCATCGAAGTCATCGAACTCGTACAGGAAGCCCTGCTCCTCCATGAATACCTCCCTGCGTATTTCGGCCGCATCGTCGCAGAGATGATCGAAAGCCGTGAACTGGAGCATAGTCTCACTGAATATGGGATGCAGAAAGTGGGCCCGCCCAGATTTGAACTGGAGTTACGTGCACCCCAAGCACGAAGGATACCAAGCTACCCCACGGGCCCCTATAAGTCGGGGGAACAGGTTTCAATATAAAAGGTTGGCGATGCCTGGGTCCCGCTGACACGGGGCCCGGCACCGCACTGGTTTCATCCGAGGGGAGCGATCTCCCCGATGAGGTCGGCGTGGGAGACGATCATCCTGCGGCAGCAGTACCTCTCGAACCCGAGGGAGTCGAGGACGGCTTTCGGGTCCTCGCCCATGCTGACACGCTTGATGTACTCGGGATAGGCCGATCCGACGACCTTCCCGCATGTGAAGCATCTCACCGGAATTATCATGCCGACACCTCAGCGGTAGGACTTCTGCTTCTTGGCACGGGCGCCAGGTCCAAGGGGGTTCTTGGGGAGCTTGCGCCTGTCGTCGTTGATGATGAGGGTCCTGTCGTAGGCCCTGAAGACGGCCTCCATCTCCTCGTCCTTGTAGAATTCCACAAGGCCCCTGGCGATGGCGGTCCTGGCTGCAGCAGCCTGGCCCATGACTCCGCCGCCGCTGACTGTGACGGCGATGTCGACCTTCTCGGCCTTCTCGGGGATGAGCCCGAGGGGCTCCTCAATCTTGAGCTTGGCCAGCTCGGGTGTGAAGACCTCGATGGGGATCTTGTTGATGGTCACCCTGCCGGTGCCCTCCTTCACGGTGGCCCTGGCGATGGCGGTCTTCCTCTTTCCGCTTGTGTTCACGCACTCAACCATGGGATCATCTCACGTTGGAACCCAGGAATTTGGAAACGGCTCCCAGGGTCGTGTATTTGCCGGTGATCTTCCTGCAGGCCTCTGCGGGCTTCTCCTTCTCGCAGTCCTGGAACTGCTTAGGGGTGCCCACGAATACGTGGAGCCTCCTGTATGCCTCCCTGCCGGAGGTGGAGTTCCAGGGAATCATTCCCCTGACGCACCTCTTGAACAGGAGGTCCGCCCTGCGGGGGTAGAAGGGTCCCTTCCTCTTGGTGGTGTCTCCGCGGTCCACCTTCGCCTTGAAGTCGGCGAAGACGTTCTCCTTGACACCGGTGATGATGATGGCCTCGGCGTTGAGGACAATGATCTCCTCACCCTCCATGATCCTCTCGGCGACCACACTAGCCAGCCTTCCGTGGATCAGGTTCCTTCCGTCGATAACAGTAACCATTCGAATCACCTCATGATCCTGACGCCGGTCCCCTTGGGGTTGGCAGCTGCCAGCTCCTCGTAGGTGAGCGTCTTCCCGCCTGCGGCGACGATGGCCTTGGCGGCTGCGTCCGAGAAGTCGTACGCGGCGACCGTGATCCTCTTGCTGATGTTGCCTGCGGCGAGGACTTTCCCGGGGACGATTATGGTCTCCCCGTCCTGTGCGTACCTCTCCAGTTTGCTGAGATTCGCCTCGGCCCAGTTCCTCTTGGGTTTCTCGAGCCTAAGCGCGATGTCTCGCCAGATGGCAGCTTCCGTCTCCCTAGTCTTCGCCTTCAGCATGTCGATGGTGGCGATGAGCTGGGGATTTGTCTTGCAGCTCTTCATATTTCTGACTCTCCCGACATTGGGTAACGCGAGTATACAGGTCTCGTTTATAAAACTTAGCCCTTCCGATCCCTCCTGCGGAGCGGGAGAATACCAGAACCGGATGGCCGGCACACCTCTGGAGAAGGGAGAGTCCGCATGTGCCAGACATCGGCATCACCGCTTTCCCGAACCCGAAACCCAACGCACCACCTTATTATAGGATGGCGCGATTCGGTCTTTGTGATTCTATGATAAGGTTCGGTCCCGCCGGCATCCCTCTATCATGCAAAGGACGCACCCTCGAGGATGGAATCGAGGATGTGCACAACCTCAGCCTGAGCGCCCTGGAGATCCAGATGGTTCGCGCCGGGGCATACACCAGGCCACCGGAGGACGAAGAGGTCGGGATGACCCTTAACGACATCGAGGAGGACTTCGTGATCGAGATCCTGAGGGACGGAGAGCCCATCAGCGACCCCGAGGAGCCTATCGAGGAGGAGGACGACCTGGTCTACATGCCGTCCGGCGTCGCCCACACATTCGGTGACCTGTCCGTAATAGGCGAGATGGCGAAGAGACTCGATGTGAACATGTCTATCCACACCCCGTACTACATGGACCTCGGGTCCGAGAGCGACCTTGCCATGGGCTGCATCGACAGCATAAGGTACGCCGGGCTCATCATGAATGCGCTGGACGGGGACATTGTCGTCACCAGCCTCGGCCTCTATGACGGGAAGCGCCCCCGCGAGGAGGTCGACGACTGCATCTACAACAACGTTGCCGGGCTCATGGATTGGTGGCAGGGATGCGGCCTGAAACCCAGGCTCGGCATAGAGGTCACCGGCCAGCAGGACGTTTTCGGATCTCTGGAGCAGGTCCTGGACATCTGCGAGCAGATCGAGGGGCTGACCCCCGTGCTTAACTTCTCCCATCTGCACTCCCGCATGAACGGCGGCCTCCTCGAGGCCGACGACTTCAAGGATGTGCTGGAGCAGGTAGAGCCCCTCAGCAACGGCAGGATCCACACGGCATTCTCCGGCGTGGACTATGTGGACGGCAACGAGAAGAGGCTGACGCCCATCAAGAAAGGCGACCTCAAGTTCGAACCCCTGGCCGAGGCCCTCATCGAGATGAGGCCTGAATGCACGGTCATATCCACTTCGCCTCTCCTCGAACATGACGCCATGTACATGAGGATCATCCATGAGAGGGTCCTCAGCAAGAAAGTGGCCAAGGACCTCAAGGAGAAGAAGAAGGCCGAGGCAAGCGCCGCTGGTGAGTGAGTTGGCCCCACTCGACTCCATAATCGAAGGGTGCCGCGAAGCCCTTTCGACTGTGGACCCCCTATGCAGGGAATCCCTTATAGAGGGCATACTCAGCAGCAGGAAGGTGTTCGTCTACGGATCCGGGAGATCGGGACTCGTGGGGCAGCTCTTCGCAGTCCGTCTGGTCCAGCTGGGGTTCGACGTCCACTTCGTAGGGGAGATGACGACCCCCATCATAGGCAAGGACGACCTGACCCTGCTAATCTCGTACACCGGGAAGACATCCTCGGTCGTACAGACCGCCAAGATAGCGAGGAGGATCGGGTCCAAGGTCGCCTGCATCACCGGGACCCCGGGAAGCCCCCTCACCGCCACATCCGACATCTCCATTGTTATGGACGTGCCGTCGGACGACGAGCTCCGGTCTGTCGCCCCCCTGGGAACGGTCTTCGAGGACTCATCGCTTCTCCTCTTCGACTGCATCGTCAGCGACCTCATGTCCCGCCTCGACGACACCGAGGAGGACATGAGGAACCGCCACGCCATCTGGGTCTGATCGCTCCGACACCAAGGTCCTGGCCGGCCTGCATCCGTCATCGTCCACGATGTACATGGCTAGCTCCCCCGCATAGGGGTCGACCACCATCAGCAGACCGGATCCAAGTGATCCCCTCAGCGCGGAGACCGCTCCATCGTCCGGTGACGTGCCCTCGGATGGGACGGCGATGCCGACCGCGATGTCACCGCACCCGTGTACTCTGAACAAACGCTCGGACACCGTCCCGTGCAGGACCATCGGCTCGCCGTCCTCCGCCGCATCCATCACGGCCTCCATAACGGCGCGTGAGACTATGGCATCCGCGTACATCCGATGCACCCCCTCAAAGCTGCCCCGATACGAGCCAGGACACGCTCGTGCTTATCCTCTGGCCGAGCGTTCTCGACTCATACTTCTCTATCGTGTACTCGGTGCAGAGCCCCAGGTCCCTCATGAAGGCCTCGTCCATCTGCCTGCCCATGTCCTCGGAGTAGATCATGGCATTGGCCTCGAAGTTGAGCTCCATGCTCCTCACGTCGTAGTTGGCAGACCCCACGGAGCACATCCTGCCATCCGCCACGACCGTCTTGGAGTGGACGAAGCCGTTGTTGTACTCGTACACCCTGACCCCGCTGCGCATCACCTCGTAGGCATACTTGCGATTGGACCAGTAAACGAACGGATGGTCGCCCTTGTCCGGGATGATGACCCTGACATCGACTCCGCGCATGGCTGCCAACCTGAGGGCCAGGAGGCAGGCCTGGTTGGGCGCGAAATAGGGCGTATGGATGTACAGCGTGCGCTCCGCCCGCTCAGTCATCATCAGGTACTGGAAAGCGATGGCGTTGTCCCTCCCCACGTCCGGTCCGCCCTCCACGATCTGCACCGGCGTGTGGCCGCTCCCGCCGATGCCGCAGTAGTACGAACCGTCGGCGACGATATCCTCGCGCGTGGCGTACAACCAGTCCGTGTTGAACCTCAGACTGAGGGATATCAGTGCGGAGCCGGAGACCCTCACGGCGGAATCCCTCCAGTAGCCGAGCTCCCCCTGGCCGAGGTACTCCGTGCCTATGTTGAACCCTCCGATGTACCCTATCTCCCCGTCTATGACGGCGATCTTTCTGTGGTTCCTATTGTTCTTCTTGGGGCTCAGGAAGCATGTCGCAGCTGAATGGAAAACGCCGACCTTGCCCCCTGCCCTCTCAAGAGCCCGCTTTCCGCGCGCACCGGTGTTGAACCCGAGCGCATCCACCAGCAACCGGACCTCCACGCCCTCTTCGGCCTTCCGCGTCAGCAGGGACACTATCTCGTCCCCCAGGGGGTCCTTGCGTATGATGTAGTACTCAAGGTGGATGAACCGCTTGGCTTTCATTATGTCCTCCTTCAGGGCATCGAACTTTTCGTTCCCATCCGTGAAAAGGCGGACATCGTTGCGGAGTGTGAGCATCTGGGCACCGGCTGCGTGCAATGCACGGGCGACGTCCGCATCCGGCACACCCTCCTTCACAGCCCTGTCCATCATCTCCCTGCCGAAGCTCTCGACCCTTCCCTCGAGGCCCTCGGGTATGTTTCTGGACCTGAACTCCCGCTTCGAGTAGAAGGTCTGTCCTAGGAACAGATACAGGATGAAGCCTGCAACCGGCAGCACTATGAGCATCAGGATCCAGAACAGCGCCTTCTCGGGATCGGAGCGTTCCAGGAAGAGTATCGACAGCAGGAACACCAGATCCAGCAGGTAGATCAGGACCAGCAGGTTGTCCCAGATGAGTTCTAGCATGAGTTCGCATCCGCGGGAACGTACTTAACTCATCCGAGGTCGGTATCAGCTCCACCGTGTCCCCCTCCGAGATGCAGTCGCCGATGCGGTACTCGGGTCTGAGGAGACTGTACCCGTTGCGAAGGATGAACCCCTCCAACCCCGAGTACTCGGCGACCGCCGCGCCTATCTCCCCGACATCGTCCCATGCCGGGAACTCCATCCTCAGGTCGGTCTCCCTGCGCCTGTCTGCTAGCGTGAACCTCACCAAATTACCACCGGGATAAGCATCGACGCGGACGGATTATAACCGGACCGGCTACGTTTTAATTATTATAGATGCTATTTTGGGGGCATGGCAGGCATAAGATTGCCCGAGCATTCGCACTGCAAGTTCTGTGGGGACCCCGTGCCGTTCGGCCAGGATTACTGCGATGATGAATGCAGGAGGCTGGAGGACGAGCGCGAGGCGTCGGAGAAGCGCAAGGAGTACATGTTCTACGGGAGCGCCGCCGCCATAGTCATCGCACTGATAGCGATCAGGATCGTCCTGTTATAAACTCAGCCTGCGGGCGGTCGACGCCACGTCGTGGACCCTCACTATGTCAGCCCCCGAGTCGGCGGCCCTGCGGGCGGCCTCCGCCGACGCCAGATCGGGATCCATGCCCGGATACTCGTGAGAGATCACCCTTTTCCGGGAGGATCCGGACAGCACCGGATGCCCGTCGGAGAAGAACGAGCTGCTGTCCAGGAGACGTGCGTTCTGCTCCATTGTCTTCCCGAACCCTATTCCGGGGTCCAGGATTATCCGGTCATCCGCAATGCCCGCTTCGAGTGCGGCCGAGGTGCGCGAACGGAGGAACCCGCGGATGTCCTCCATGAATGATCCCCCCATGACGCTGGCATGCGAGTCCTCGACCGTCTCGCCCATGTGCATTATCACGACGTAGGCGCCTGCATCGGCGCATACTTCGAGCATCCCCGGATCCCTGAGTCCATAGACGTCGTTGATCACTTCCGCCCCCATGGACAGGCAGCGGTCGGCGACCCGCGCCTTCATCGTGTCCACGGACACCGGGACGTCGATATTGGGGATGAGCTCCCTCAGAACCGGAACCAGCCTGGAGAGCTCCGTCTCCTCGGATACAGACTCGGACCCCGGGCGAGTGGACTCCGCGCCGACATCGATTATCGCCGCGCCCGCATCCACCATCTCCATCGCATGTTCGACGGCGACAGAGGGATCCGACCACCTGCCGCCGTCCGAGAAAGAATCGGGGGTGACGTTGAGGATCCCCATGATGAGGGGGCCCCCTCCAGGGGGCCTCCTCGGAGAGAAGGTCATTTCAGAGGAGCTCGTCGACGATCTCCACCAGATCCCTCACCTGGAGGTCCCTGTCCCCCTTGGCGGCGTCGAGGTTGTTGACGCAGAACGGGCAGGTGGTGATGATGACGTCGGCGAAGGATGCCTCGTCCAGCCTGGTGTTGGCGATGTTCATGGAGTCCTCGGGGTAGGCGGACCTGACGCCGCCACCGCCTCCGCAGCAGTGGCTGACATTCCTCGAGAAGGCCATCTCCTTGAACTCGATGCCGGGGATCTTCGCTATGACCTCCCTGGGTGCGTCGTAAACGCCGCAGTGCCTGCCGAGGTGGCAGGGATCGTGGTACGTGACCACTCCGGACATGGGCTTGAGCTTCATGTCCTGCTTAGCGAGGAACTCCGTGATGTGCAGCACCTCGAACGGGACGTCCACGTACTTGGGGTACTCCATCTTGAACATCCTGTAGCATCCTGCACAGGACAGGACCAGGGTCTCCACGCCCATGGCGACTATCGAATCCACGTTCTTCTTCATGAGGACGGTCACATCTTCCTGGGGCCATCCGACCCTCTGCATGACGGACCCGCAGCAGGTCTCGTCCAGGGTGGTGAAGTCCACCCCCAGCTTGTCTAGGATGGACATTGTGGCGCGGGCGGTCTCCTTCGACCTGTACGTGGCAGTGCATCCGGCGAAGTACCCGACCTTCGCGTTGTGGGGCTTCCTTCCGAGGGCGTCTGCCCTGGATCCCTTCTCCCCGAAGGGGTTGCCGTCGTTCAGGATGTTGTCGCACATGGCCTTGTGCTTGGGCAGTATGTTGCCCGACTTTACCAGGTCTGCGCGGCAGAGCTCGATGATGTCCACTATCTCTACCTTCGAGGGGCAGCGGCGGACGCAGTCCGCGCACGTGGTGCAAGTGTACATGTTCCTTACGAGGGCCTCGTTTGGCTGCAGGTCCCCTGTTAGGAGACCGTAGGTCAGCACGATGCGTCCCCTGGACAGCGCGGAGTCCCAGCCTATGGCTTTGAAGGAGGGGCACACGCTCTTGCAGAACCCGCACATCGTGCAGGCGTTCACCGCATTCCTTACTTTCTCGAGATTGTCAACCTTGAAATCCGACATGTTTCACACCAGCCTCGGTATAGTTACGCTGCCGTCCATGAGCACCATCACCCTGGCCTCGGGGTTCTCTTTTAGAGCCTCGGCTACCGCGTCCGCGACGCTCGGGAACGGGGTGATGTTGGCGTTCCTCAGGAGCTCGGGGTCCAGGTCGGTTACGGCCCAGATGCTCGCCCACACGGCAATCTCCGCCATCTTGGCCGCCTTGTGGTACCCGAGCTTGTACTCCGCCCTCAGGTTCTCGAGGACCTTCTTCGGGTCCTTCGAGGAGGAGAGCTGCGTCAGGAAGGTGGCGTGGCCTATGCCCTCCCTGCACTTTGAGACCATGATGATCTTTCCACCCTCCTTGAGCGCCCACTTCCCGTTGTCCAGTGCCTTCTGGGACTGATACAGGTCCACGTCCATCGGGTAGGGGGCCACAGAGATGACGACATCGGCCTTCTCGGGGATCGGCACCGCGAAGACCTCGTTGGCCCACTCCACAGCCTTCTCGAACGCAGGGTTGAGGGCACCGGATGCGACCCTGTAGATGTTCTGGTGCCTGTCAAGGACCATCTGGATCGAGAAGATCTCCTTGCCCTTGACGACCTCCAGGGCGTCCATCATGTCCTCGTGAACGGGGTTCCCCTCGAGGACCAGCGACTGGGCCTCCATGTTCATGGCAAGCCTGTGGTTGGTCTCGATGGTCCTGTAGGATGCGACGCCGGGGAGGAACGACTTCCTGCCTCCCGTGTATCCGGCGAAGTAGTGGGGCTCCACAGAGGTGATGATGATCAGCCTGTCAGCGTCCACGGCGATCTTGTTGACCTCCATGGGCGTGCCGTTCTTGGACGTGCCGAGGTTGACGCACTCGGAGTTCTTGGCATCATGGCATATGATGCGGTCCTTCAGCTCGGCGTAGTGGGACCCGAACACGAAGTTGTACTCCTCCTCGGTCATGTCCCTGTGCGTGCCGGTGGCTATTAGGTATCTGGCGGACCTGAGGTCCATCCTCTTGGAGAGTGCGTCCAGGACCTTCGCGGTGGGCGTAGGGCGGGTTCCGTCGTTGACGATGAAGACCACATCCTCCCCTCCTTTGAGGAACTCCGCCATGGATTCGTATCCTATGGGGTCGTCTATGGACTTGCCGATGACCTCGTCGGGGTCACCGCATTCCACGTCCTTGGGGTAGAACGTGCCGATATAGTTGCGGTCCGGGATATCCACCTTCTGGATCCCGTCCTTTCCGTACTTCACATCAACGATCATGTGGACCAAACACGATAAACGCGGAATGCGTATATTATGAAAACGCCCGCGCGCCCGCTGGTACAGTGGACTGAAAGTGCATCACGGTTGCTTCTTCGCAAGCGGTTTAAATACATCCCTTCCGATTCTCAAGCATGGAAACCGACTACCAGTCCCCGCTGTCCATGCGCTACGCGGCGGACATCCTCGCAATGGTCTACGAGAACGGCAAGATCATGGCCACGGACCTCCTGAGGATCGCCAAGAACTACAAGACCGTGTCCAAGACGGCAGATGCGCTAGTCGAGATCGGTCTGATGGAGATGCGCCTGGAGTCGGGAGCTCGCCTGATGAAGATCTACACCCTCACGCCGAAAGGCGAAGGGATCGGTAAGCGCATGCTGGAATGCCGTGCGATACTGGCTGGCAATGAGATCGCCGCCGTTTCCGCCGCCGAGCCCGAGACGCCCAAGATCAAGAAGAAAAAGAAGGGCAAGAAGAAGGATAAGGCCTGAAATTGGCGAGAAACCTGGGGACACCGCCTGCTCTGCAAAACACTGCAAGCGATGTCTTTTTATACAGGTCCTTCATTCGCAACCTTACAACAAGCCGCTGTAGCTCAGTAGGTAGAGCGTGTGACTGTTAATCACAAGGTCCTCGGTTCAAATCCGTGCGGCGGCGCCACTCTTCTTCTATTCCTCATCTGTCCATCGATATGTTTTTAATCAATACGCCTATCGGGTGTCCATAGGGGCTCGTAGCTTAGCCAGGTGGAGCGATTGGCTCATAACCAATTGGCCGTTGGTTCGAATCCGACCGGGCCCACTTTTCCTTACTTATTATTGCCGTCGGACTTCTTGCCGTCGTTATCGGGCAATATCGGCTGATACGCCACACAATCGTCTCCGAGCATAGAGTGCTGCCTAGGCATAGTATTGTCGACCTCAGGACGTTCGGTGCCATCCATTATCGACTTTACCTGCTCCAAAAGCCTGGCTACCTTCTCGCCTTTGGGAGTCAGGGTCACCCATTTGGTGTTGTTCGAGAACGTATCGTTCTCGATCTCCACCAGTCCGGCATCACTGAGACGATCCAATCTCCCGATCATGCAAGACGATTTTGAAACACTGCGGAGAAGATCGGTCTTCATCATCCTACCGTTGTTTAGCAGGATTATCAGCACCTCATGGCTATATCTCTCTTCGAGTGGATTGCCACCGGATATAGCATCGGCCATGGCTCTTAGCTTTTTTACAAAGGTAATATCCTTCCCATTGATTATCGATTTTCGAAAATAGAAAATGCTAAATAAACTACAGTCTATTGAACAGCATGGCACCTAAACTGAGATACTGCCCATCTTGCAAGCGCAACGTGCGCACGGAGTCGAAGATAAACTGGATACTTTTCCTGATCCTATGCTGCATTTTCATCATACCAGGCATAATCTATCTGATCTGGGGCTACTTGTCCCGTCGCTGCCCGATATGCAAGATGCCTGCCAAGATGCTCAACGAACCCAGATTCGACGAGGACTGAAGTTGATTCACACACCCGTAACCGACGGATCGGGATGGTTCCGACCACGATTCAGTAGTGAAACGGCACAGACAACGGCATGTGGTCCTATGGTCAGCAACATGGAGTTGTTCCTCAGGAAGTACAGTCCCTTCGAATACGAGGATTTGAAAAGGGCGGAAAAGGACGGAGAGATTATCGGATACGAGGTCGTCTATACAGAATCAGTTGCTGGTACCCCCACGACCTACGAGACCAGCGAATGGAGGTCCGTATACGGATACGATGGCAGCTACATGTTCGCCAACGTGCCTGTGACTAGGACCGGCTACACGCTGGGTCATAAAGAAAAGAGAAGGGAGATGGCGGACAACCTCGATCAGGCGATAGCTAAAACCAGGGTCTACAGCGCCAATTCACCCATGTATGACTGCCATGCGAATGCCTTCCTTCGCAATGGAAACAGCATTTCCTTCTACGTGGGAAGCAACGGAGGGGGCTATTTCCGCCTCTCGGACATGGCTAACAACGCATGGGGCGCCGTCAGGCTGTTCGATGAGCAAAGCTACACACGGGCACTCAAGTGCCTGGCAAAAATGTACTCGGAGCATACCTCGGGCTATCGCTTCGTCGAATCGAAGATTCCAGACGGGAGCCAGAGGATCAGGAGTGCCGACAAGGAAGCCGTCGAGGTCGCCCTGGGCATGGCATACCGCATCTGCGCCCAGACCACAGAGGACGAATCCCTCTATAGAGAGTACCTGGAGAGCGCTGTGAACCTCGGAGACGCCACGGCCATGGCGATATTGGGCCGCAGTCTCGTGTACGATTCCGATGACCCGGACGACAAGGCCCGTGGCAAGGAACTGATAGTATCGTCGGCAAACTCCGACAACGACATGGGCCTCTTCCTGTACGGAGTGATGTACAAACATTCGGACGAGGAGGCCCTGGACATCTTCAGCAGAGGACCATGCATGGGACTCGCCAGGAAGTTCAAACTCTGTTGTCTGCGGCTAGAGATGGACAGCAAGGATAGGGAGGCGGCGAACATGCTCAACAGCATGGCCAAGGACGTGCTAGACCATGGATCAGATTACGAAAAATACAAGCTGGCCATGATCTACACGGAAGGGAACGGCGTAAAAAGGAACATGCGCCGGGCCAGGATCCTGATGAGGAGCTCCGCCGAGGACGGGTACGAGGAGGCCAAGGAACTGGCGGAGACCCGCAAATACCGCAAGCGCAGGCATATCTTGTTCAAAGGGAAGAGGACCGAGGCCAGGTCGGGCACCGGCTTCTTCATGTCCCTGTTCTGCGCCCTGTTCTTGACAGCCATAGTCATCGGCGTCAGCCAGTGGGTCGTCAAGAACTATGTGTACAGCGGTAATCTGGACGAACTCTGGATTCTGCTGGGAGCACTCATGGTGCTGAGGCTGATGTACGTCATGAACGAGACTGTCAACAGCCTTAACTGGTACATCGTCGCCGCATCCCTGCCGATAATGCTGATTGTGTCTGGCCTGTACGTGCATCTGGTACCGATCTACCTGCCCGACTTCGAATTCAGCGGCCTTGTACTGCTGGCGGTCGTACCCATATCCTGGGCGATTGGATATGTAGCCATAAGTATGACGAGTTTCGGGTACCGTCTGTGCCAGAGATGGGAGGGAATAGACTACCTTAACAAGTGGGAATGAGGGCCGTCACGAGTACCTCGTCGATTACATCCCCTCCAATAAACAGGCGGTTTGAACAGGATCACCATTACACTCAGAAACAAGAAGTTAATATTGGTTTATAATATTTGGAGTACATACCATAGTGGACAATACCTGAGACAGAGGTTGGTACATTGGAACAGAAGAAACTACTGATATTGGTTGCAGTTGTAGCAATCATCGTCGTCGCAGCTGTCGCCGTAGCACTGAACATGAACGGGGGCGGTTCCGCTGGCAAGGTCACGTACAACTACGAAATCACCCTGTCCGGTCCGAGCGTATACAATCCGGACCACCAGACCATGGATATGGACCTCGTCCTGAGAAACGACGGCTTCGACATCGCGGGCGACGGCAGTGGACTGCAGGTGGACTACATCACCGTCACTGTGACCGCTGACGGACAAGAATACGTGATGAGCAAGGTCTACGGCAACCTCCGCATTGGAAACACGGAAACCGTCGACATATATTGCGCCAATTTGCCTTCCGACCTGACCCTGGACGACATCGAGAGTGTGAAGATCTCATATGTGATTCCGGATGGGACGGAAGAACTCTGGGGAACCTCCCTCAGCACACCCACGTTCGTGTACGACGGCAATCTCGTAGACGAGTGGGCCTAAACCGATTAACAGGCGGGGGGCTTACCCCCTGCCCCTCACATACCGGGCGGACCGCGTGCTGCCGTCTGCTTTCTCGATCTTCCCCTCCCTCCTCATCGACTGGAGGAGGTTGGTGGCCTTCACCCTGATCTGCTCCTCGGTAAGGCCCTTGCTGTCCCTGGCAGCGAGGATATCCGCGACGTCGGACCTAGTCGCATAGCCCTTGGAATCGATGAGTCCGAGCACCGCGTCCTCCACTGGGCCTGCCGTGAACGACGATATGGCATCCTGGCCGGCACCAGACGCTATGCAGGGGAGGCCGTCTAGTACCTCCACCAGGCCCCTGCGGGCGAGGGCCTTCACCCTCTTCTCCGGCAGGAAGCGGTTCTTGGCCAGACGATCCAGGTCCATTATCGCCTTCATGTCGAGGTCCTCCCTCAGGTCCAGGACCCTGGCGTAGGCCCCGCCCCTTATCCCCGAGAACCGGACCGCCACCCTCTCGCCGTCTATGTCGAAGTCGGGCAGGGGGAACCTGCGGTGCGCCTGGGACAGGTACATGGAGCGTATGCCGCTACCGGATGCTGGCACTATGCCCAGGCCGGCCATCGCCCCGATGAGGAACGCATTCCTCGCAGGCTTCGAAGGAGAGCCCGAGATGAAGGACTCGGGGGACCTGTCGGGGAAGGTTCCCCGGCTTATCACGGTGACCGATTCGTTCTCCCTCTCGACAATGTCCACGGTCCCCCCGAATGCATAGTCCTGGTGGGCGATGGCGTTCCTGACCGCCTCCAGGAGGGTGGCGTTGCGGTACGCGCTCACCGTTGAGACCGAATCGCCTGATCCGACCTTGCAAGACCAGTTGCGGACCATGGACACCGACTGCATCGACGTCAGGAGCATGGGCCCCTCGAAAACCCTGGAGTCCTGCTCCCTGCCATCGGGATCCAGCAGCCTCCACCGGATGCAAACCGATGATGGGAGGAGATGGTCCCCCGACTTCCCCAGGAGTATCAGCGAAGCGACGGTCACCTTGCCGCGCTTGAACACGCCGGCCTTCGACAGGAACGTGGCATCGTCCCACCCCGAGGCCTCATCCGCCCTGGATGGGAACCTCTCGGAGAACGCCGCCCTGGCGGACCTGATCGCCCCGGGATCCAGATTGCGGATGTCCGCCCCGTTCACGATGTTCCCGGTCCAATCGTCGTATAGCCCTGGCGCCTCCATGGCCCGTCATCTGCCTGCACCATTATAATCTCATTCATTCTCATTAATCCGAGGGCGAACCGCCCCGGGAGGGCGGGCTTACCCTATAATCGTTAAATACCCTCAGTTTTTGGTCGGAGCATTGGAACACGCGGCCCGTCGGAGGTCGCTCAAGGAGAACGGAATCATGGTCGAGATCAAAGTCAAGAAACCGGAGTTCATCAAGCTCCCCCGCGTACAGAAGGTCCTGACAGCCTGCCTGCAGTGCGGATACTGCATCGACGTCTGCGAGGCGCACAACCAGACCCCCTGGGAGTCCGTCACCCCCCGCGGTAAGATCTACTACGTCAACCAGCTTGACAAGGCCGGAACCGGCGCCCTTGACGGCCTCATGGGCAGGGAGGTCACCCTGAGCCCCGAGTTCGTCGACGCCATGTACAAGTGCACCGGCTGCGGCAACTGCGAGGTCGTGTGCCACGCCCAGATCCGCCTGGTGGACTTCTGGGAGGACATGAGGGCCTGGATCGTCCAGAACGGCGCCGGACCCCTCTCCGCCCACAAGGGCATGGCGGCCAAGGTCAAGCAGGTCCACAACCCCTACGGCGAGCCCCCCTCCAAGAGGGATGCCTGGTGGCCTGCGGAGGTCGAGAGGAGCCACCCTGCGGACGTCATCTTCTTCGCCGGGTGCACCGGATCCTACAGGATGCAGAACGTCGCCCAGGCCGGAGTCATCGTCCTGGCTCGCGCCGGCGTCAAGATGAACTGCCTCGGGGACAAGGAGTGGTGCTG
Organism: Methanomassiliicoccaceae archaeon UBA71; assembly: GCA_002504405.1. GTDB lineage: Archaea > Thermoplasmatota > Thermoplasmata > Methanomassiliicoccales > Methanomethylophilaceae > Methanoprimaticola. The sequence goes on along the minus strand of DARO01000009.1, from coordinate 15,858 downwards.
CTCCTCGCCTCTGCTCAGGACGGGTACCGTCAGCGAGTCCCTTGGTTGTGCCGAGACCGTTGTCGAGAAAGCGGACGGCATGGGTGCCAAGGACATGGTCATGACCTGCTCCGGATGCTACAAGACCGTATCCACCGACTTCGGCAAGTACTACGCAAAAGTCGGGCAGAACGTCTACCACTTCTCCCAGTACGTCGAGCAGCTGATCAACGACAGGAAGCTCCCGTTGAACAACGAGTTCAAGCACAAGGTCACATACCATGACCCCTGCCACCTCGGAAGACACTCGGGAGTCTTCGACGCCCCCAGGAACGTCATCAAGAAGATCAAGGGCGTCGAGTTCGTGGAGATGGAGAGGTCCAGGGAGAACTCCAGGTGCTGCGGTGCGGGAGGAGGCTACAAGAGCCAGTTCAACGACTTCGCCGTCGGGGTGGCTGTCGAGAGGATAAGGGACGCAGAGGCCACGGGCGCCGACGTCCTCATCACCTGCTGCCCCTTCTGCGTGCTCAACCTCCAGCAGGGAGCCAAGAAGATCGGGTCCAAGATCAAGGTGATGGACCTGTCCCAGGTTCTCCTCGAGGTCACCGCGCCCAAGGTCGAGGAACCCTCCGAGTGACTTTAAAGCCGGGGCACGGCCCCGGCGACTTCCTTTTTTTACCATGCCCTTCCCAGGACTGTGCCCCGAGCTCGTTTCCGCGCTGGCGCAGAGGGGCATCGTCGAACCCACCCCGCCGCAGGCCGATGTCATACCCAGGATCATGCGCGGGGGGCACATACTGCTCGTCGCACCCACCGGCATCGGCAAGACCGAGGCAGCGATGCTGCCCATCTTCGACACCATTTACAAGACCAAGGGACGCAGATCGGGCTTCCGCTGCCTTTACATCACACCCCTGAGGGCCCTCAACAGGGACATGCTCAGGCGCATGGAGGAATACGGTCGCGCGCTGGGCATCACCGTCGGGGTGAGGCATGGAGATACTTCCCAGGCCGAAAGGAACCATCAGTCGCAGAACCCTCCGGAGATTCTGATTACAACCCCCGAGACGCTCCAGGTGATGTTCACAGGCAAACGCCTCATCCAGCATCTGAAGGGCGTGGAATGGGTCGTAGTCGATGAGATACACGAGCTGTCCAACACCGAGAGGGGCGCGCAGATGAGCGTCGCCCTGGAGAGACTGACCCTCATAGCCGGGGAGTTCCAGCGCATAGGGCTGTCCGCAACGGTCGGGAACGTGGACAGCGTCGCCAGATTCCTCGGCGGGACCCGCAGGGAGGTCACCGTCCGCAAGCATGACACGCACCGCGACTTCGACATAGATGTGGAGAGCCCCGAACCGGACCAGGACCCCGTCCTGCTGGACAAGCTCCAGAGCGACCCGGACATATTGGCGGTCATGAAGAGGGCGAGGGAGATTGTGGAGTCCGGGAGGTCCACCCTCTTCTTCGTCAACACCAGGGAGACGGCTGAATGGCTGGCTGCCCGCTACCACCTCTGGGACGAAACGATCTCCATCGACGTGCACCACGGCTCCCTGTCCAAGGAGAACAGGATGGACATGGAGGACCGCTTCAAGAAGGGCGAGATAAAGGCCCTGATATGCACATCGTCCCTGGAGCTGGGCATAGACGTCGGATCTACCGACATGGTCATCCAGTACAACTCCCCGAGGCAGGTCTCCCGCATGATACAGAGGGCGGGCCGCGCTGGCCATCGCATAGGCGAGACGATACGCGCCAAGGTCATCGCAACGGCACCGGACGAGGTCGCCGAAGCTATGGTCATAGCCCGCAGATGCGATTCGAAAGAACTGGAGTTCTGGGAGGGGAGGCCCTGCCCCCTCTCCGTCGTCGCCAACCAGCTCATCGCGATGACGATGAGCGGAGGGATCGACAGGGATACGGCGTACAAGGTCTTCACGGGCGCATACCCATTCAGGGACCTATCGCTCGGGGACATGGACGACGTCCTGGAGCAGCTCAAATCCATCAAGATGCTGTTCGACGACGGGGATTCGTTCCGCCGCTCTCGCAAGGGCATGAACTACTTCTACGAGAACATCTCGATGATCCCCGACGAGCGCAGCTACATGATCAGGGACATCGGCACCAGAGCTGTCATCGGCACACTGGATGAGAGTTTCGTCGCATCATTCGCCGAGGAGTACGCCATGTTCATCGCCAAGGGAAGGACATGGCGCATTGTTGAGATGCGGGAGGACGAGATCCTGGTGGAGGAGGCCAGAGAGGTCGGGTCGGTGCCCAACTGGGTAGGGTCCGACATACCTGTCCCGTACGAGGTCGCCATGGAGGTCGGGAGCATGCGCCGCCTGAGGAACTTCGACCACTACCCCGGAGACGATGGATGCCGCAAAGTGCTGGAGAAATACTTCAAGGACCAGGATGAGAGGTTCCCCATGCCCACCGACAAGCTGGTGACCGTGGAAGTCGGAGACAGGCTCGCCATCGTGAACTGCTGCTTCGGGAGCAGAGTGAACGAGACCCTCGGTAAGATCTACGCGGCCCTCCTCTCCGCCCGCCTGGGAGAGAGCGTTGGGATGACCGCCGATCCGTACAGGATCATACTGGAGCTTCCGCGCAACATAAAGCGCGACGACATCCTGCAGACCGTGAAGTCCGTCAAGCCGGGGACCGTGGAGGCGCTTGCCCGCCTGACGGTGGTCAACTCATCGTTCCTCAGATGGCGCTTCGTATTCGTGGCGAAGAAGTTCGGGATAATCGAGAAGGAAGCGGACCACCGCTTCATGAACTTCAGCAGGCTGTTCGAGATGCACAGGAACACCCCCGCATACAGAGAGGCTGTCAACAAGGTGCTGTGGGAGGACCTGGACATTCCGAACACAGAGAAGGTCGTCTCTATGATGTCAGAGGGCAGTATCGAAATCGCACTCGGTGGCATATCAGCAATCGGACTCGAAGGCATCGTCAGATCCAAAGAGCTGATGCAGCCCGTCCGCGCCGATCACTCCATCCTGATGGCCCTCAAGAAGAGGCTGGAAGATGAGGTCCTGTTCGCATCGTGCCTCAACTGCGGGTCCCAGTGGAGATTCAGGGTCGGGGATGCCCCGAAGAGGTTCAGGTGCCCGCAGTGCGGAGGGGTGATGATCGCCGTGTTGAAAGGATACGAGAGGGAGAGCATCCGCCTGGTCAAGCTCAAGGACCTGTCGGAGCAGGAGAAGAAGGACAGGATGCGCCTGTCCCGCAACGCCAACCTCGTAAACGAACATGGTAAGCGCGCGGTCATCACGCTCGCAGGGAGGGGGATAGGACCTGATGCGGCGTCCAGGATCCTCCGCAGCATGTACGTCGACGAGGACGAGTTCTACAGGGACATCATGAACGCGGAGATACTCTACGCCAAGAACAAGAGATTCTGGGACTGACGTGGGGGAAAATCCATCTATCGTCAACCCTTTCATTGTTCCGGATACCCCATGAGAATCGGAAAACCCACAGCATCCCGCATGGATAACGGCACCAAGGGCAGTTACTGCCTGGCTGCCATGCGCATCATCCTCGGATTCATGCTCGTCTGGGCGTTCTTCGACAAGCTGCTAGGACTAGGCATGGAGACCCCAGCGGAAGCCGCCATCATCAACGGCGGATCGCCGACGGAATACTATCTGACTGAGCTGACATACGGCCCGTTCGCCGACATCTACAACACCCTCGCGGGCAATTGCATACTGGACTTCCTGCTGATGGCCGGACTTCTGCTGGTTGGGGTGGCGCTGATCCTCGGCATCGCATCCAAGCTGTCCACCCTCGGGATGTGTGTAATGATGGCCCTGATGTACACCCTGGAACTGCCACCTAGCGACAATCCTGTTGTGGACTACCACATCGTGTACATCCTGGCGATGCTCTCGATCTACTTCCTGGGAGGGTTCGACACGTGGGGGCTACAAGAGAGGTGGTCAGAACTGCCGCTGGTCAGGCGCTTCTCGCTGCTCAGATGACCTTACACGATTGGTCACCGAGCCGACGGTGGCGATACTGGCGACGACGACATCCCCGGAACGGATCTCCGAGACCCCCTCGGGGGTTCCTGTGATCAGTATGTCCCCCTGCTCCATCGTCATGTAGCGGGTCACATAGGATATCAGAGCAGGCACCGGGAATATCATGTTGCGGGTGTTCCCGGACTGCCTCACCTCACCGTTCACAGTCAGCTCCAGGTCGAGACATTGCAGATCGCCGACGGAATCCAGCGGAACAGGCTCGGACATTGGCCCGAATGTATCCATCCCCTTGCTGAGGTCCCAGGTATTGCCCTCGTGACGCGCCTTGGTCTGCATGTCCCTCGCCGAAACATCGTTGAAGACTGCCACATGGGATACGTATGAGAGCGCCTCATCTTCGGAGACGTTCTTCGCCCTTCTTCCGAAAACCAGGGCCAGCTCCACCTCGTGCTGCACATTGGTGACGCCGACTGGAATCACTATGTCCTCGCCATCGCCTATCAGGCATGACGGCGGCTTCAGGAACACCGTCGGCTCCTTCGGCAGTTCGGAATCGAGCTCCTTCACATGTGAGCGGTAGTTCCATCCGATGCATACGATCTTCGAAGGCCTCATGCAAGGCCGATATGTATGGCCGGAGTTCAATATTGCGGAGCCGCGTGGAAGTCGGGTCGGAAATCGTGAGGCCACAGTCCGATGGACACTGATGCCTCAGATGAAGCCGCCTTTGACGGTGAACTCGGGCTTCTTCTCCGCAACTTCGGGCTTCTGAAGCGTTATCCCGGACTTGCCATAGTAGCCCTGGCAGATGACGTATACCTCGGAGGACGTGTCCCTGGAGGCATCCGGGGAGTGGACCTTGACCGACTGGAACCTGCCCTTCAGCTCATCCATCAGGGACTCGAACATGTCCCCCATGAACACCTTCATGACGAGCTTGCCCTCCTTCTTGAGGATGCGGTCGCAAACCTGCACCGCGAACATGCACAGCTCTATCGAGCGCGCATGGTCCATGGAGTAGTGGCCGGCTATGTTCGGCGCCATGTCGGAAAGGACCACATCGGCCTTGCCCCCGAACCTGTCCATGAGCTCTATCATGGTGCTGTCGTGGGTGATGTCGCCGACGAACGTCTCCACCCCGGGCAGGGGCTTGATGTACCTGAGATCCACGCCGATGACCTTGCCGTTGGGCCATGTGCGCTCCTGCGCGACCTGCAGCCACCCTCCGGGGCAGGCACCAAGGTCGACGACGGCGTCACCGGGCTTGAAGATCCCGAACCTGTTGTCGATCTGGATGAGCTTGAAGGATGCCCTGGAGCGGTAGTTCAGCTTCTTGGCGAGCTTGTAGTAGTGCTCGTTCCTCCTCTCAGCAACCCAGCGGTCGTGCAGGTCGGCCATGCGCAGGGGATTGCATACGGTGCTTAAATATTGTCATCGGACCAGGACATTACCTCCGGCGCACCGTTAATATCCGGTATCGCATGGTGGCGACCATGTGGAGCATCGGCGGGACCCCCATGGACGGCAGGGTGGTGCTCGGACCCATGTCCGGGTACACCTTCGGCAGCTACCGGAGGTTCTGCGAGCCGTTCGGTACCGCGGCCACCGTAACCGAGATGGTGTCCGCATCAGGCCTCGTTCACGGAGGGGAGAGGAGCGCCGCATACATCGTTTCGGAGAGGACGTGCCCGCTCGGGGTTCAGCTATTCGGATCCGATCCCGCCGAGATGAGATCGGCTGCAGAGGCCGCGGTCCGCATCGATCCGGGAATCGCGTTCATCGACATCAACATGGGCTGCCCCGCGGACAAGGTCCTCCGGGACGGGGCGGGCTCGGCTCTGCTCAAGGACCCTGGCCTGTGCGGCAGGCTGATCAAAGCCGCGAAGGATGGTTCGGGGATTCCTGTGACGGCCAAGATCCGCCTGAGGGGAGCGCCGGGAGGGCCCGAGTTCAGGGATGTCCTCGACGAGATAGTCTCCGCGGGGGCTGATGCCGTCACGATCCATCCGAGGACCCAGAAGGAGGGGTATCGGGGGAGCCCCCACTACGACCTCCTAGAAGGGCTGGGTGACGATCTGCCCATACCGTTGATCGTGTCCGGCAACATCTACACGCTGGAGGATGCCGTGGAAGCCCTTGAATGCACAAAAGCGGATGCCGTGATGGTTGCCCGGGGTGGGATCGGGAACCCGTTCCTCATCACGCAGATAGACAGGTACCTCCGGGACGGCACCGTCCTTCCCAACCCGACGGTCTCCCAGCAGGCGGAATGGTGCCTGGATCTCGCTCGCATGATCATCGACGAGAAAGGGGAGGAGGCCGGCATCAGGAAGCTGCGCAGCATTGCCCCCAAATTCATGGCCGGGTGCAGGTACTGCAGGGAGTACAGGCGTGCACTGACCGCCATCGGGTCGTTCGGCGACCTGGAACGGATCCTGTCCGAAGCCGACAGAAACATGGGCGACCGCAGGGTTATGTCCCTGGGCAGGGGGCCCCTGGCGACGGCGCCCGGTGACCGATGACGGAAAGAGGATAAACGCAGGATGGGTTGACCCTGTATGGACCTTTTCGAGATCACGAGGAGGGGCGTCCTGGAGAAGGAGGCGCCGCTGGCAAGCAGGATGCGCCCGCGCAGTCTCGATGAGGTCGTCGGCCAGGAGCACATTATCGGCGACGACAAGCTGCTGTCCAGGGCGATACGTGCAGACCGCATCGGATCTATCATTTTCTACGGCCCCCCGGGGACAGGGAAGACCACCTTGGCGCAAGTGATCGCCAACACCACGAGCGCGCGCTTCGTGCAGATCAATGCGACCACTGCAGGCAAGAAGGACATGGAGGAAGCCATCCAGAAGGCAAAGGATGCGCTCGGCATGCAGGAGAAGCGCACCATCCTGTTCGTCGACGAGATCCACAGGTTCAACAAGGCACAGCAGGACTACCTGTTGCCGTTCGTGGAGGACGGCACCGTCACGCTCATAGGCGCCACCACGGAGAACCCCTATTTCGAGGTCAACAGGGCCCTTGTCTCCCGGTCTCGCATATTCGAGCTCAGGCCCCTGTCCAGAGAAGACATAGTAGGGCTTCTCCGCCGCGCCATCGCAGACACCGATCGCGGCCTGGGGAAGATGGATGCGGATCTGGACGACGATGCGGCAGAGTTCCTCGCCGACATGGCGAACGGGGATGCCAGAGCGGCATTGAACGCCCTGGAGATAGGCGTCCTCACTACACTGCCAGGGGAGGACGGACGCATACACATCACCAGGGAGGTTGCCTCCGAATGCATCCAGAGGCGGATCCTGAACTACGACAGGGACGGCGACAACCATTACGACACCGTCTCCGCGTTCATCAAGAGCATGCGCGGATCCGACCCGGACGCCGCCGTGTACTATCTGGCCAGGATGCTCTATGCGGGAGAGGACCCGGAGTTCATAGCCAGGAGGATCATGATATGCGCCTCAGAAGACGTCGGGAACGCGGACCCGGACGCCCTGGTCATCGCCACGATGGCATCACAGGCAGTGGAGCGCGTGGGGATGCCGGAGGCCCAGATCATCCTCGCCCAGGCGGTAACTTACATAGCCTGCGCCCCGAAGAGCAATGCCTCATACGCAGCGATAAACGCGGCGATGGAGTCCGTGAGGACGGAACCCACCGGCGGCATACCCCCTTACCTGAAGGACGCGCACTACGGAGGGGCGAAGGAATTGGGCAGAGGACTCGGATACAAGTATCCTCACGACTACGAGAACCACTATGTGGAGCAGCAGTACCTGCCGGATACCCTCAGGAGCAGGCGCTTCTACCACCCAACAGAGATCGGGTACGAGAGGGGCATGCGCCTCTGGCTCGAACGCATAGGCAAGTATCCGAGAGGCTGAGCCCGGCGGGGCAGCGCTTAGGAAACGCTTTATCCTCCTCCGCCCTAACCGTGCCCAGTGGTAAGATGAGCGGATGGACCTATGCCAAATCCGGAGTCAACATAGACCAGAAATCCAGTTCTATCAAGTCCCTCGTGGACGAGCTCTCCTTCAGGAGGACAGGTATCGGACAGTCCGTTCAGATGCCGGGGCTGTTCGCGAGCCTCATCGACTTCGGGGACAAGTACATCACGATGGCGACGGACGGCGTCGGGTCCAAGCTCATGGTCGCCGAGGCGCTCAACAAATGGGACACCGTGGGGATCGACTGCATTGCCATGAACGTCAACGACACCATTTGCGTCAATGCCGAACCGACGTCCTTCGTCGACTACATCGCCATCGACAAGCCCAACGACGAGATCACCAGGGAGGTGGGCATCGGACTCCAGAAGGGCGCCGAGCTATCCAACATGGAGATCGTCGGAGGCGAGATCGCAGTTCTGCCGGAGATCGTCAACGGACTCGACCTCTCCGGAACATGCCTCGGGTATGTGGCCAAGGACAGGATCATAACCGGAGACAAATGCGCCGAGGGCGACCTCATAGTCTCGCTGAGGTCATCGGGAATACACTCGAACGGCCTCACCCTGGCGAGGAAGGTCGTGGAGGCAAACAACATATCCCTCACGGACAAGGTGCCAGGCCTCCAGAAGAGCATCGGGGAGGAGCTCCTCACCCCCACCGAGATTTACGTGAAGCAGGTGCTCGGAATAACCGCCGAACACGAGGTGCACGGGCTGGTGGACATCACCGGAGGTGGCCTCAGGAACATCCTCAGGATGAGGAAGGGCCTCCGCTACGTCATAAGCGACCCCGTCGAGCCTGCGCCGATCTTCAAGGTCATCCAGGAGCTCGGCCAGATCGAGGACAGGGAGATCTACCAGACGCTCAACATGAGCATGGGGTTCACCATAATCGCGCCTGCCGACGAGGCGGAGGCGATCGCGTCGGAGAACGCCAACGCGGACATCGTGGGGAGAGTGGAGAAGGGAGACGGAGTGCTCCTGGAGCCCGGCAACATCCTGTACGACAAGTACTGAGTCCGGCCGGGCGTGCCGCCCGTCGGTGCGCCCGCACAATCATCTCGGTCAGCTAATCGTCCCTAGGCTCGCCCCGAGCGCGCCGCACACCGCGCCGAGCGCCGTGCAGGTCTCCAGGGAGAACCCGCCGGGGGTTATGTCCAGATTGTACCGCGGTATGGCTGCGACGTTCTTGGGGACGCCGTGCGGACCGATGCCGAAGACGAGGAGTATGCTCTGCCCCCTCTCGACCATCTCCACCACCTGGGCCAGTGGGACCTGCTTCTTGGCGTCGGGCTTGCTGGTCGTCAGAACCGGCTCCCCCAGCTGCGGAGGGAATCCCTTCGAGGGATATGGGAATTTGGAGAAGCGGCCCTTCTCGGCCAGATCCATAAAGTAGCCCCCGTGGGCACCGATGCTTGTGGTACCCGCTATCCACTGGGCGACCTCCACCGGCGTGCGGGTCTCCTCCGGAATGGGGAAGCCGAACAGTGCCAGATTCATGTCGAAGGCCCTCGCCAGGTCCCCGGCGCGGGCGATCGTGCGCCTGTGCGGCTCCCTGAAGTTCTGGTCGTACGAATTGTAAAGCCCGATCGTGATCCTACCTCTTCCCATCGCCTCTGCCTCCTGCGCCCAACAATGGCGTACTTGTCTCCGTCCATGAATATCTCGTAATCGGGGTTCTCGGACTGGAGCTTGGCGATCTCGCTCATGACCTGCGACAGGGTGAGGTCGCAGGTGCGGATGTCGATGAAGACCCTGTCCGGTTCCATGAGGGATCAGCTCCAGGAATGATGGGAAAAGATGGTGCCGTGAGCCGGGCTCGAACCAGCGACTTCAAGATCTTCAGTCTTGCACTCTCCCAACTGAGTTACCACGGCGTAATTTCCCCCTATACTCATGCCCGTTATAAAGTTTGTGACGGGGCCGGCACGACGGCCGGCCCGTCTGGGTCATTGCTCGAGAACCTCGGCCTCGGAGATGGCCTCCTCCTGCTCCTCCGACATCACGGGCTCCACGGCGACGATCTTGTCCCCGTTGCGCATGTCCATCACCCTCACGCCCTTGGCGTTGCGTCCCGTCTCGCGGATAGTATCCGTGTCTATGCGGATGATCTTGCCAGAGGCGGATGTGAGCATTAGCTGGTCGCCGGGGTTCACCTTCCTGACGCTGACGACCTTCCCGTTGCGCTCGTCCGTCTTGATTGTTATGACCCCCTTCCCTCCGCGGCGGGTCTTGCGGTAGTCATCCACATCGGAGATCTTGCCGTACCCGTTCTCTGAAACGGTGAGGAGCCTGTCCCCGGGCCTGACGACCGCCATGGAGACGACCTTGTCCCCCGGGTTGAGGGTCATTCCTTTGACCCCCATCGTGTCCCTGCCGGTGGCACGGGCGTCGCTCTCCTCGAACCTGACGGCCTGGCCGTCCGCGGACGCGATAATGACCTCGTCCCCCGCGGACGTGAGGTCCGTCTCTATGAGCTCGTCGTCATCGTCCAGCTTGATCGCCTTGATGCCCTTCGCCCTCACATTGCCGTAGGCGGCGAGGCTCGTCTTCTTGAACAGCCCGTTCCTGGTGCAGAACGCCAGGCACCTGTCCTCGGAGAACTCGGAGGCGCATATGGTGTTGACCACCTTCTCCCCCTCCTCCAGATCGGACAGGAGGTTCACGATCGGCTTGCCCTTGGCCTGCCTGCTGCCCTCCGGGATCCTGTACCCCTTGAGCCAGTGCAGGCGGCCGTGGTTGGTTATGAACATGACGTAGTCGTGGGACGATGTCACGAACATGGATGCGACGTGGTCCTCCTCCTTGGTCTGCATGGCTGTGAGGCCCACCCCGCCGCGGCTCTGCTGCCTGTAGGTGCTAAGGGGTATTCTCTTGATGTAGTTGTCAGCGGAGATGGTTATTACGACCTGCTCCCTGGGGATGAGGTCCTCCTCGTCGGTGTCGATCGCGTTGGGGTCGATGATGGTCCTGCGGTCGTCCCCGTAGGTCTCCTTCATCTCCTCCGTCTCCTGCTTGATGATCGCCATGACCCTGGACTCGTTGGCGAGGATGTCCTTCAGGTCGTCCATGAGAACGATCAGCTGCTCGTACTCCTCCCTGATGGAGTTCAGCTCGAGGCCTGTGAGCTTCTGCAGCCTCATGTCCAGGATGGCCTTCGCCTGCTCCTGGTCGATGCCCAGCAGGCCCTGCAGGCCCTGGTTGGCCTCCTCCGCGTTGGAGGACTCCCTGATGAGAGCGATGGTCTCGTCGAGCATGTTGATGGCCTTCATCAGACCCTCGAGTATGTGGAAACGCTTCTCCGCCTGCGCGAGGTCGTATCTCGTCCTGCGGACCACCACGTCCTTCCTGTGGTCGATGTAGTGGACTATGAGCTGCTTCAGCCCGAGGGTGGTGGGCTTGTTGTTGACCAGCGCGATGTTGATGATCCCGTAGGTGACCTGCATGTTGGTCTTCTTGAACAGGTTCTCCAGGACTACGTTGGGTATGGCGTCCCTGTGGAGCTCTATGACGACCCTCATCCCGTGCCTGTCGGATTCGTCCCTGAGGTCAGTGATGCCCTCGATCTCCTTGTTCTTCACACGCTCGGCGATCTGCTCTATCAGCTGGGCCTTGTTGACCTGGTACGGAATCTCGTCGACGATGATGCGCTCCTTCCCGTTGTCCATCTCCTCGAAGTGGGTGTTGGACCTTACCTTAAGCCTGCCGCGCCCCGTCTCGTAGGCGGAGCGTATGCCAGACATGCCGTATATCGTACCCCCTGTGGGGAAGTCGGGACCCTTGACGAACGCCATCAGGTCCTCCAGCGCCGCATCCGGATGGTCCACCGTGTAGACGATTGCGTCGCACACCTCGCGGAGGTTGTGGGGCGGCATCTTGGTGGCCATTCCGACGGCGATACCGTCGGATCCGTTCACCAGGAGGTTGGGGAACTTTGAGGGCAGGACCGTCGGCTCCTTCAGGGAGCCGTCGTAGTTGTCCATCATGTCCACGGTCTCCTTGTCCAGATCGGCAAGCAGGTCGCTGGCCACCTTGGAGAGCCTGGCCTCGGTGTAACGCATCGCGGCGGGCGGGTCCCCGTCCACTGAACCGAAGTTACCCTGCCCGTCCACCAGGGGGTACCTCAGCGAGAACGGCTGGGCCATCCTGACCATGGAGTCGTACGCGGCCGTGTCGCCGTGGGGATGGTACTTACCCAGGACCTCTCCCACCACGGTCGCGGACTTCTTGTGCGGCCTGTTGTACACCAGCCCCAGCTCGGACATGGCGTACATGATCTTCCTGTGGACCGGCTTTAGACCGTCCCTGACATCGGGGAGGGCACGGCCGACGATGACGCTCATGGAGTAGTCGATGTAGGAGCGCTGCATCTCCTTCTCGATGGGCTGGATTATGAGTTTCTTCTCTCCGTCCATGGTATCACACATCCAGGTTGATGACCTCGTGGGCATGCTCGATTATGAACTCCCTGCGGGGCTCCACATCGTCCCCCATAAGGACGGAGAACAGCTGATCCGCGATCATGCCGTCCTCGATCGTGACCTTCTTCATGATCCTGGTCTCCGGGTTCATGGTGGTCTCCCACAGCTGCTGCGGGTTCATCTCTCCGAGACCCTTGTACCTGGATACGTTGGCGCCGGGGCCGATCTCCTCCATGGCCGCAGCCATCTCGTCATCGTTGTACGCGTAGATCTGCTTCTTGCCCTTGTAGACACGGTAGAGCGGGGGCATGGCTATGTACACGTGCCCTGCCTCGATGAGTGGCTTCATCTGCCTGTAGAACAGCGTCAGCAGGAGGGTGCCTATGTGGGCCCCGTCGACGTCCGCATCGGTCATGATGACGACGTTGTGGTAGCGAATCTTCGTCACGTCGAACTCCTTCCCGATGCCGCCGCCTATGGCGATCGCCAAGTTCTTGATCTCCTCATGGTCCAGGAGCTTGTCCGGCCTCGCCTTCTCCACGTTGAGGATCTTTCCCCTGAGAGGCAGGATCGCCTGGAACGCACGGTCCCTCCCCTGCTTGGCGCTGCCTCCTGCGGACTCCCCCTCCACGATGTAGAGCTCGCACTTGGACGGGTCCTTCTCGGAGCAGTCGGCGAGCTTCCCGGGGAGGCTGGTGCTCTCCAGGGCGCTCTTCCTGCGCGTGGCGTCCCTGGCCTTCCTCGCCGCCTCGCGGCCCTCGTACGCGGAAACCGCCTTCCTGACTATCGCCTGGGCAACCTGGGGGTTCTCCAGCAGGTATTCGGCGAGCTTCTCGTTCATAAGCCCTGAGACCGCGCCCTGGGCAACGCTGCTGCCCAGCTTGGCCTTGGTCTGGCCCTCGAACTGGGGCTCGGACATCCTGATGCTGATGATTGCTGTGAGGCCCTCGCGGACATCGGACCCCTCGAGGGTCGTGTCCTTCAGCAGGTTGTTGGCCTTCCCGTAATCGTTGATCGTCTTGGTCAGAGAGGTCCTGAAGCCCGTGAGGTGCGTCCCCCCTTCCGGTGTGAAGATGGTGTTGACGAAGGAGTCTATCTCCTCGTTGTAACCGTCGGTGTACTGGAGTGCGATGTCTATCATCACGCCGTTCCTCTCCCCCTCGAAGTGTATGGGCTTGGGGTGGATGGGCGTCTTGGACCTGTTCAGGTACTCCACGAACTCCGAGACTCCCCCGTCGTAGTGGAACGTCTCCTTCCTGCCGGTGCGCCTGTCCTCGAAGTTGATGGTCGCTTCCTTGTTCAGAAACGCCTGGTTGCGGAACCTGTTCTGAAGGGTGGAATAATCGAAGTCGACGGTCTCGAACATGCTTCTGTCCGGCCAGAAGGTGATGGTCGTGCCATGCTTTTCCGAATCGCCGATGACCTCCACGGGACCATCGGGCACACCAATCTTGTACGATTGCCTGAACCTCTTGCCCTCGCGGTCCACTATCGCCTCCAGCTTCTCGGAGAGTGCGTTCACCACCGAGACACCGACGCCGTGGAGACCCCCGGAGACCTTGTAGCTGTTCTGGTTGAACTTTCCGCCGGCGTGCAGGTCCGTCAGGCACATCTCCAGCGCAGACTTCCCCTCCTCGTGGTTCATGCCCGTCGGGATCCCCCTGCCGTCATCGATGACGGTGATGGAGCCATCCTCGTTGATCACGACATCGACCTTTGTGGCGAACCCCGCCATGACCTCGTCGATACCGTTGTCGACGACCTCGTACACCATGTGATGGAGTCCGCGCGCATCGGTGGATCCTATGTACATGCCGGGCCTCTTCCTCACGGCTTCGAGACCCTTGAGGGCCACGATGCTGTCGGCATCGTAGTCCTCCTCGGCATGCTGCATGTTCTGTTCTATTGTCATTGGGCGGGGGATGCAATGTTGTTATATATATGCGCGTACGCGCGTGGGAGCGGGCGCGCGCATGCGCACGCGCGTGCATTGCAATACAAAGGATGCTGGCACTGTCGATAATCGTACCCCGACGAACAGCAGGGGGCTCACCCGGAACTGCCTGCCGTCCGTACCAATCTATTATAGGACATTCTGACGATACCCGTACGATTCACAATGAGCACCATCATGGAAGAGGCCCGCCGGGGGGAGATCACCCCTCTGATGAAGAGGATCGCCGAGAAGGAAGGGGTCACCCCCGAGTTCATCCGCAACGGAATCGCTTCCGGACGCATCTGCGCCCCCCACAATCCGGTTCATGACGCGGAGCCCGCCGCCATCGGCGAGGGGCTGTCCATCAAGATCAACGTCAACCTGGGCACATCCAGGGACATTGTGGACCTCGACGCCGAACTCGAGAAGCTGAAGGTTGCCCTCCAGTACGGAGCGGACGCGGTCATGGACCTCAGCACCGGAGGGGACATCGATGCGATCAGGGCGATGCTCCTGAAGGAATGCCCTGTCATGATGGGATCCGTCCCGATCTACCAGACCGGGCTTACCGCCGCCCGCAGAAACGCCGTCGTCGAGATGACCGAGGATGACATCTTCAACGGGATCGAGAAGCACGCCAAGGACGGGATGGACTTCATGACGGTCCACTGCGGGATCACGAGGGAGAGCGTGGGATGGCTCAGGAGATGCGACAGGATCACGGACGTGGTCTCCAGGGGAGGGTCGTTCCTCACCGCATGGATCCTCCACAACGACGAGGAGAACCCCCTCTACAAGAACTACGACTACCTCCTCGAGATGGCGCGCAAGTACGAGTTCACGCTGTCGCTGGGAGATGGGTTCAGGCCGGGGTGCATAGACGACGCCTCCGATCAGGCGCAGATCACGGAGCTCATGACCCTCGGGCACCTTGTGAAGAGGGCGAGGGATGCCGGGGTCCAGAGCATGGTCGAAGGACCGGGACACGTGCCGCTCGAGCAGGTACCGATGAACATGCAGTTGGAGAAGCGCATGTGCCACGATGCCCCGTTCTACGTCCTGGGGCCTTTGGTCACAGACATAGCGCCCGGATACGACCACATCGTCGGAGCCATAGGCGGAGCCGTCGCGGCGCAGAACGGAGCGGACTTCCTTTGCTACCTGACGCCGGCCGAGCACCTGTCACTGCCTGATGTCGACGACGTCAGAGAGGGCGTCATAGCCTCCAAGATCGCAGCCCATGTGGGTGATCTGTGCAGAGGCATCGGGAGGGAGAGGGACACCCGCATGGCCAAGGCAAGGAAGGCCCTGGACTGGAACACGATGTTCGACACGTGCATAGACCCTGAGAAGGCGCGCAGGTACAGATGCAGGGGATGTACCGAGGAGAGCGAGGGGTGTTCCATGTGCGGCGACGTGTGCGCCATCAAGATCGTCAACACGTACATGAAGAAGGACTGATGGTGCGAGTTGCTGAAGACTCTGGAAATGACCAGCAACGAAAATGAGCGCATTCGCTGACGGATGAAGTGCCGATATAAAGTGCGACATCCGTTCTGAATTGAA
>DARO01000007.1 GCA_002504405.1 Methanomassiliicoccaceae archaeon UBA71 | reverse complement strand
GCAGCTATCGGGGGAGGAGGATGCAACAATCCAGATAAGAATGGAGGCTCCAGAGAAGGCATCCAGATCACAGGAGGCGTCGTAACCGCCACCTCGAGTACAAACGGAGTGGCGATTGGGAGCGGGACAAATTCGACTACTTGTTCCAAAGATTACGGATTCGAAACCGGTGACGAAGGGCATGCTATCGTGTTCCTTGATGACAATAATAGCCCAAATTATACCCAATACGTAACCGACAATTGGAAAGGCATAGTTTTCAAGGGAAATGAAGGGAACATCTACGGTAACGCGGTCTATATACAGGACTCGTTCACCATCGGTAGTGGATTCGGACTGCTGATCGATGGTGACCAAACGCTCTCTATCGGAAAGGATGTCAAAATAACCATCGATGGAGGGACGCTTCTGAACAAAGGCACGATTCAGAACTACGGCGGCACCATCGACGGCGAGATAGACGGCGATCAGATACCGAGTATTGACGAGACATCCCCTGTTGATGGACGGGTCGGCATGCCGTACCGCTTCTATCTGGGATACGAAGGGTCTGCGGACTCTTTCACTTTGTACAACAGCCGCTTGCCCCGCGGACTCTCCCTGGTCGGCAGCAGCATCACCGGCACACCGCAGGAATCCGGGGAATTCACGTTCTCCGTCAAGGCCTCCAACAGCGGCGGATTCAACGTTGTAGTGTTCACGATAACCATCGAGCCCAACCCGGCCATCGTCGTCGATGACGACGATTACTTCTTCCCGATCATAGTGCAGGAGGAGGATTCCGGCGACGACATGGTGAAGGTCACCGCATGCGCCGCGGCTGCGGCGGCCGCGATACTGGCGGCGTTCCTGATAATGGATCGCAAGAAGTGAGACCGCGATCAAACAGGGGCGACTCCCGCCCCGTCTTACCCGTCATCCCTCCGGCGAATACGCACACGACCTCCGACGCGGAGGGGACCGAAGGGATGAACTACGATGAACCCCTCATGCATCAGGAACCGGAACCGGATGATGATGACCCGAGGCTGATCCGTGATGAGCCCTATGAGTTCTGACGGCGGTTCCTCATTCCATGCCGGAGGAGTAGTCCCCCGACGTGTACAGGATGAAGTCCGACAGCTTCATCCCATCCTCCCACCTCATTATGTAGTTCCCGCTCTGGGAAACGTCCAGCTTCGGGAGCCTCCTGTACAGGACGGAGTGCTTCCCGCGGAACACGTGGTCGCAAGGTATCGTGAACACCCTCCAGGGATCCCCGCGGAACCCCTTCAGCCTGAAGGCGTAGACCGGGACCAGATGTGAGCGGTGGCACTCGTCCAGCATGTTGTCCGCCTGCTCCACGAGCCTCTGGCTCTTGCTGAAGTGCATCACCGGGTCCGTGGAGCTCTTCACCTCGATCGGGAACGAGAAGTCCCACCTGAGGGCCACAAGGTCCACGCCCAGGGACCCGGCTGCGCGGATGACCAGGAAGGGCTCCCGAAGGAGCGAGTTGTAGGCTGCGGTCTCGAGCGCGTTGCAGGTCTTCACCATCTTGGCTACGGACTTCTGGTCCCCCGCCAGTAGGGCCTTGAGCTCGCGTTCGTAAGTGTCACCTGGAGCAGCCATCTTAACAGCTTCCCATCGGTGGCGTTCTATATAAGCGGAACTAGGGGGTCACCGAAAACCCCTATATCATATGAAGACGTCCGACCCCTGACCGAATACCGTGGGGGCATTTGGGCCTGTCGCCAAATATTTAATACTCACTATTCGATTAGTAAATCTAAGGGGGAAGCAACATGGGTCCTAAATCAAGGGAAGAGCGCGAGATCGAGCTCCTGGAGATATGCTTCGATACATTCTGCAAGCACGGCCTGGAGAACACCAGCCTGCTCATGCTGTCAGAGGCCTGCGGAGTCACCAACGGCGCCCTGGTGTACTACTTCGGCACCAAGGAGAACATCGTGGTCGAATCCACCGCGCTCTGCATGGCCAGGGTGGAGAACGACTTCATGGCCCAGTCCCCTAAGAGCCTGGATGATCTGGAGCGGTTCCTTGTCGAGATGCCCCGCATGACCGCCGAACTGCACGGCGCGAAGTACAGGTTCATGTACCAGGTGTACGCGAGCCCCAGATACAGGGAGCACGGGGTGGAGTTCTTCCGCGGCGTGAACGTCCGCTACCAGGAGTACGCTGACACCGTGTCGAAGAGGCTGGGGCTGCCGGCGGACTACACCCGGGGCATGATATACATATTCGTCAGGGCCTGCGTCCACTACGCCATGTTCGGGGACGAGGAGTACCTGGAAATGCAGCTGGGGGCCATCAGGACCTCCGTCGGGATGTTCCTGAGACACAAGGACGAACAGGACGCCCGATGGACTCCGATATGAGCACCCCCTGAAGCCCATGACCGGACGCGTCCCTTTGAGGAACGATCCAGGAATTGCCCCGGCATGATCGGGGATGTTCTAGACGGTTGCGGCCGATGCCCATCGCCTTTGTACAGAACCGGCCGCCCGAGGACGCAGGCACCTCCCCGGGCAGTGGGTGCGGGACGGCGGATGGCCATTCTGCTCTTCGCCTACCATCCCGCCGATGCCGCTTTTCACTCGGAACCTCGCGCATCAACGGTGAAGGCCTTGATGCGCACATTGGATGAGCCGTCAGCGCTGATGTCCGTCCAGGACTCCCCGTCGGCGGACACGAAGCTCTGGCCGGGACTGGCATAGGTGTCGAACTCGACCCATCCGGCACGCACCTCGTCCGTATCGACGGGAAGGTACACGTCATCATCGTCTACTACGGTGATCACGACGGAGAACAGATCCCCCTCAGAGAGGTCCACCGGCGTGAACAGATCCAGCGTGTAGTACCCGGCATACCCCGTGGTGATCTCATCGAAGGAGCACAGCGTCCCGCTCGTGGGGTCCGAGGGATCGTCCAGGGACCTGTAGACCTCGACGGTCACATCGCACTCGGCATTGCGGTTGAGGAAGAAGGACACGGAGACTATCCTCTCATCCTGGGACGCTGTGAACACGTTGGCCATGTGGCCCTCCGTGCCGAAAGTTATGTCGTGGTTCGTGGAGCCCCCGCCGTCGTACTGGTACGCGCGGTCGTAGACTTCACTGCTCGCAACGTCAAGGACTATCGCGTACTCGTCTATTGTCTGGTGGTAGTAGGACAGCCAGAAACACCCGTCGTTGCAATCGGGGTCCCAGTCCGAGGTCCCCCAGCAGTTCTTGACCAGCCAGGCCCCGTCACCCGGAGGGGTCTCGTCGAAATTCTCCGCAGGGTAGTCGTCATCCCATCCGATTATCACGACCTCGTGGTCGGGGATGCTGGACGGGTCGGAGAGGTACAGGGACATGTTGGTCCCGTCCTGGTCGGGATGGACGGTGTAGTCGGCATCCCACGCCCCGCAGTAGTAGCAAATGATGGGGCTGGAGCCTCCGAGGACGGCGCTCTTGATAGAATCGCTGTCATCTGTGCTGATCCACTCCGCCCCCACGAGGTAGGCGGCGTCGCTGCCGTACCTGAGCGAGTCGTCCAGCACCGTGTCGGCATCGACCTGGTCGTAGGTGACGCCCGCATCCTCCTCCGTTACCGGGCCGGTCCATGATGCCAGGAGGTACGAGGTGAAGAAACCCTCGCCCCCGACATCCAGGAAGCTGACTCCGGGGACCAGCGGAGTCACCGTGTCCCCCTCTAGCCCGGGATAGGGCGTGCCGGCCCCCGTGTAGGCGAAGTAGCAGAGCTGGACCTCGGACAGGTCGATGGACTGGTCGGCGAGGCCGTTCTTGATCATGGACGTCTCCAGGGCGGACGCCGCCGCGAACGTCCAGCAGGAACCGTAGTACCCCTGGTTCTTGACGGACGTCACAAGTCCTTCGTCCCTCAGATCGTAGGAGGAGGGGAGGTCTTCGTTGACCGCCACATGCGGCAGGTCGATTCCGGCATTGACATACTCCTCTGTCACCGGCTGGGACGCGAAGGAGAACACCAGTATGGCAATGATGACCACTGCCGCGACGGGAATCAGCTTCATAGCGATGAATCGACGTGGACTGATTAAAAGGATTGTAGAGGGCGGCGGTTCAGCTCCCCAGGGACAGCTGCAGGCCGTCGACGTCCATCCCGAGTGCCCTGAATATGGGGTCCACGACCCTCGTGCTGTGGACGATGTAGCTGGTGTGGTCTGCACGGTGCATTATCACCACCTCCCCCCTCTGAACCGAGGAGGCGATGAACTCCGTGTCGCTGCGGCGGACGCAGTCCCTGCTCCCGGCGACCACGGTGACGGGCACGGTAATCCTGCCGAGATCCTCGGCGGTGATGTGCGGCTCGGTCAGCATCATCCTGACCTTGGGGTCCTTGGACTCCGGCCTCCCCATGCGCATCAGCGCCACGCCCAGGCCCTTCAGCGTCTCGGGGCGGGTGTTGGCGCCGCACGCTATCAGCGCGGACAGGGAGTCCGGGTGCTGCGAGGCGAACATCAGGCCCACGATGGCGCCGTCGCTGGCACCGCAGATGGCCGGCCTCTCGATCCCCAGCTTGCGTATGAAGCCGGCCAGGTCGTCAACCATGTCCTGGTAGTGGTACTCCTGCACCGGCGAGCTCTCTCCGTGGCCGCGGGAATCCAGCGAGTAGACGGTGAACCTCTGCCTGAGATAGAAGACGGCGCGGTCGAATATCGTGTGGTCCTCCCCGTTTCCGTGCAGGAGGATCAGGGCGGGCCCCTTGCCCTCGACCTCGTAGTACAGCGTGACCCCGTTGGTTGTTATCCTCATCGTATGCTCCAATCACAAATACCCTTATTAATTTTAGGTTAGGCTAAATGGAATGGGTGGACGGCGAGCGACGGGTATGTGCGGACACATCGACGATCCGTGATGGCATCCGCACCGGTGGATTCGAATCCTTGGAGACGTGAAAAAGGATGGAGGGGGCGAGCCCCTCCGGGATCGTTTCAGGGGGAGAGCCTGCTGGGGTCCCTGGGGAAGAGGATGGCCTCCCTGATGTTGGGGAGGTCCAGCATCTTGACCAGCATCCTCTCGATGCCTATGCCCCATCCGCCGTGCGGCGGCATCCCGTACCTGAAGGCCTCGAGGTAGAAGCCGAAGTCCTCCGGGTCCAGGCCCTTCTTGCGCATCCTCTCGACGAGGACGTCGTACCTGTGCTCCCTCTGGCCGCCGGAGGAGATCTCCTGGCCGCGGTAGTCCAGGTCGAAGCTGTAGGAGTACGGGGTCCCGTCCTTCTCCATGATGTAGAACGGCTTCGCCTCCTCGGGGTACTCGGCGATGAAGTAGAGGTCCACACCCCTCTGGCCCATGATCTCTCCGACGATCTTCTCGCCCTCCGTGCCGAGGTCGTCACCCTCGTTGAGCTTCAGGCCGGCCTCGTTCACCATCTTCAGGCACTCAGAGTAGGTGAGGATGGGATACGGCCTGGCGGGGACCGTGATCTCCTTCCCGAGGGCCTCCAGCTGCTTGGCGCCCCTCTCCTTCAGCCCGTTGAGTACGTGGTCCACGATCTCCTCTATCATGGCCATGACGTCGTTCTGGCTCTGTATCCAGGACATCTCCCCGTCGAAGGATATGAACTCGGTCACGTGACGGTTGGTGTTGGACTGCTCCGCCCTGAATGCCGGGCCGATCTCGTACACCCTGTCGAGGCCCGTGGACATGAGGATCTGCTTGTAGAGCTGGGGAGACTGGGCGAGGTACGCGGGCCTGTCGAAGTACTGCACCCTGAACAGCTCCGCTCCCCCTTCGGCTCCAGCGGCCCCGATCTTGGGCGTGTAGACGCGGGTGAACCCGTTGTCCCTGACGGCCTCCTCGATGAGGTCCACCATCATGGACTTCAGCTCGAATATGGCCTTGATCTCGGGCTTGCGCAGGTCCATGAACCTGTGGTTGAGACGGGTGTCCATCTCGACGTTGACCTTGTCGATGACTCCCATGGGCAGGGGGACGCCTGCCTCCCCTATGACCTCCGCCGAGACGGGGATGAGCTCCAGGCCCAGCGCGGTCTGGTTGCTCTCCTTGACGTCGCCTGTTATGGAGACGACGGACTCCCTGGGGAGCTTGGTCAGCGTCTCGAAGAGCTCGGGGTCGATCTTCTTCTTGGGCATGGTCACCTGGAGGGTGCCGTGCCTGTCGCGGAGGGTGAGGAAGGATATGCCGCCCAGGTTCCTGACGTCCTGGACCCATCCCCTGACCGTGGCCGTGCCGTCGGCTACCGAGATGGTGCTGGAATCCCTGATTTCTGTCATGGGACCGCCGATGTTACGCGCATATATAAGGGCAGTGAGGAGCCCGTCACTCCCCGTCGACCCTGCGGATGTAGTCCATGATGAGCTCCACCGCCCCCTCGGGACCGATTATGCCGGTGCTCACCGACAGGTCGTAGTTCTCCGAGGCTCCCCAGAGCCTGCTGGTGTACCTGCGGCAGTACTCCCCTCTGGCGGAGTCCTTCTCCGTGACCCTCCTGCGTGCATCTGCATACGAGATCCCGTTCCTCTCCATCGATCTGGAGATGCGGCTCTCAAGAGGGGCGTGGATGAAGACCGTCACGAGTCCGGGGGTACCGGAGAGGACGGAATCCGCATTCCTGCCCACGAACACGCAGGGCCCACCGGATGCCAGCTCTCTTATCGCCTGGCACTGTGCGGAGTAGATAGGATTGGTCGGGGCTATGCCTCCGAAGAACAGACCGGAGTCCCTCGGCCTCTCCTCCCCTCTCCACACATCGTCGACGGTGACCCCCGCTATCTCGGCGGCCCTCTCGACCACGGCGGTGTCGTAGCATGGGACGCCGAGCCTCCCGGCAAGCATCCTGCCGACGTCCCTGCCGCCCGAGCCGTTCTGCCTGGCGATCGCCACGATGTGGTCACGCATCGGTCACACCCCCTTCCGAACGGATGCTCCTTGCATGTTTGGTCTTCATCACATACCTGGCAAAGGGCTGCGCTATAAGCACCTCGATCCAGAACGCGAAGAAGAAGTTGGACGGCCATCTGGACGGCCACTCCTGCACGACCGCGGCGATGTCGCCTCCCGAGAGCAGAGCCCCTATGGCGGGCCCCACGAAACTCATACTGGCCGACATCATCAGGACGCAGAATATTATGTTGAAGGTGATTTTGGCGTTGAAACCGTCAGTGGGTTCGGTGAACCTGCTCACGCAGTACGATGCGGTGCGACCCACCACCAGGGACATGATCAGCATGACCGCCAGCCAGATGAACGGAAGCGATGTGACGACGTTGACCATCACCTCCGCATCCAGGCGACCCTGCGTCTGCGATATGTTTATTGTGGCCATCAAGAAGGCGGTGATGACGGCGATGACCCCTCCGTAGAGGAGCCCCTCCTTGCCGTTCCACGGCAGTCTGAGCTCTTGCATCTGATACCTCTGGCCCGGATCGAAGGCACCGTTTTCCGGCGGACGTCAGAAATGTCCGCCTTGCGTGTTCCATGCGATGCGCCCGGATAGCGGACATATGGCTGCCCGCAGACCTGCGAATACTAGGTTGTATTTAAACAGGACAACCAGCGGCATCTGGTGCAGTGGTGGACGTCAATCCCCCTTCTGGCATCGGCCCAAAACCTCAGCCACCGTCGTCTGCTCCTCCCCGCGAGACTGTGCCTAGGGTGGTACACGACGTTCAGAAGGCCCATCCCGGGATGCCTATCCACAGATGCCTTGACACCGTACACCTCCTCGATGGTCTCCGCGGTAATGGCCTCCTTCGGCGTCCCCTCGCCGACTATCCTGCCATCCTTCATGATGTACAGCCTGTCACAGTACTAAGCTGCCAAATTGAGATAGTGGAGGACGCACATAACTGTACAGTTCCACCCCTTACGACAGTATTTCATTCGCCAATTGCTGAGAAAAAATGGCCGGAAGGGGTCACTCGCACCCCTCGAACTGGCTGTCGTACAGCATCCTGTAGAACCCTCCCAGCTCCATGAGGTCCTCGTGGCTGCCCGATTCCACCACGTTCCCGTCCCTGATCACCAGGATCACATCCGCGTTCCGGATGGTGGACAGCCTGTGCGCGATGACGAACGAAGTCCTTCCGGATGTAAGGCCGTCCATGGCCTCCTGTATCTTCCTCTCGGTCCTGGTGTCCACGGAGCTCGTGGCCTCGTCCAGTATGATCATCGATGCGTCCCTCACGATTGCCCGGGCGATTGCCAGCTGCTGCCTCTGGCCTGCGGACATGCCGCTGGAGCCTATGACGGTCCCGTACCCCTGCGGGAGGGAGCGTATGTGGCCGTCGATGCCCACCATGGCGCATGCCGCCTCCACATCCTCCTGTGTGGCATCCTCCTTCGTGAAGGCGACGTTCTCGAATATGGTCCCGTCCGATATCCAGGAGTCCTGGAGGACCATCGAGAACCTCTCCCTGACCTGGCGCCTGGACATGGAGGTGGTCGGGACCCCGTCTATCAGTATCTCCCCCGAATCCGGGTCGTAGAAGCGCATGAGCAGGTTCGCTATCGTGGTCTTTCCGGAGCCGGTCGGACCGACTATGGCGACCTTCTGCCCGGGCTCCACTGTCAGGGAGAACCCGTGGATGATCTCGCGGTCCGGGGTGTACCCGAACCTGACGTCCCTGAACTCCACCCTCCCCTCGGGCTCAGGCAGATCGCGTACATCCGGGACATCCTCCATCTCGTCCATGGCGAGGATCCTGAACACCCTCTCCGACGCCGAAGCCACGGACTGCATCCTGGCGACGATGTCGGCCATCTCCGCCACCGGCTGGTTGAACCTCTTAATGTACACAATGAACGCGACGATTACCCCGAACCCTATGCTGCCCTCCATGATAAGCATCGATCCGGCGACGCAGACCGTCACGTAGCTGAGGTTGCTGATGAAGTTCATGAGCTGCGGCATCGAACCCGTGGCGACCCTCGCCCTGAACGAGCACTCGAACAGACGGGAGTTGATCTCCTCGAACCTGGCCGCGGCGGCGTCCTGGCCGTTGCACGTCCTGACCACGTCGTGGCCGTAGTAGCTCTCCTCCACGAGGGAGTTCATCAGGCCCAGGTCCCTCTGCTGAGCGGTGAAGTACTTCTGGGAAGCGTGCGTGACCCAATAGAGGACGGCGGCGCCCGCGGCCGTGGGGACCATCGCCACCAGCGCGAGCCTCCAGTCCGTGTACGCCATCATGACAATGGACCCGCCTATCATGCAGGCCGCGGACACCGCCGTGCTGAGGCTCTCGGCCGCGCCGGAGCGGACGGTGTCGGTGTCGTTGGTCATCCTGCTCATCAGGTCGCCTATGCTGTGGCTCTCCAGATACGAGAGCGGGAGGCGGTCCATCTTCCTGTTCAGATCCAGCCTCATCCTCTCGCCTATGCGCTCGGAGGCGGAGCCTATGATGCGGCTCTCGGAGACGGAGAGGACGAAGCTGGCCCCGTATATGACCAGGAGCACCGAGCCGATCAGGGCTATGTGCCCTGTGTCCACGGCGTACCCTCCGAGGATGCTTCCGGATATGCTGTCGGTTATGTCGGCCAGCAGCTGCGGGCCTATGAGCGACAGGACGGTGGACGCCAGGGCGCAGATTATCCCGGCCAGGAGCGACCTCCTGTCCCTCCCCATGTAGATAAGGAGCGCCCTTATGGTCGCCCCCAGGTCCTCCGGCTTCTCTGCCCTCGACCATGCCGGACCCTTCCCCGGAGGCATCAGGACACCTCCAGCTGGGATTCCGCTATCTCGCGGTACAGGGGACAAGTCTCAATGAGGTCGCTGTGTCTGCCCGACCCCACCAGCCTCCCTCCGTCCAGGACCAGTATCCTGTCGGCATCCATGATCGTACCCACCCTCTGGGCGACTATGATCCTGGTCGACCCGGACGTCTCGCGGTCGAGGGCCGCCCTGAGGTCCCTGTCGGTGCGGTAGTCGAGGGCTGAGAACGTGTCGTCGAAAAGGTAAATCTCCGGATCCCTGCAGACCGCCCTCGCGATCCCAAGGCGCTGCCTCTGGCCGCCGGACATGTTCCATCCGTGCTGCCTCAGGTCGGCATCGATGCCCCCCGGCAGAGTGGTCACGTAGTCCCAGAGCTGGGCTATCCTCAGGGCGCGCTCCACGTCGCCGGGTGTCCTGGAGTCGGAGCCGTCCCCGAAGTTCACGTTGTCCGACACGGTCCCCGAGAACACGACCGCAGTCTGCGGGACGTATCCTACGCGTGAGCCCAGCTCCCTGGAGGGGAACCCCCGCACGTCCATCCCGTCCACCAGCACTGTCCCGGACGTGGCGTCGTACATGCGTGAGATGAGCATGAGCAGCGTGGTCTTTCCCGACCCTGTCGGCCCGACTATCGCCAGAGTCTCCCCACAGGAAACGCTGAAGGATATGTCGGAGAGGGTCTCCTTGGAGGCCCCGGGGTATGTGAAGCACACGTCCCTGAACTCGACGTCGCCGAGGCGCTCCGGTGGGTCCGACGTCCCCTCCGCCAGGGAGGGGGCGTGCTCCACAACCTCCTCGATGCGTCTGGCGGACACCGCCGCCCTCGGGTATCCCCTGAGTATGTTCGACGCCATCATGACCGCGGAGACGACCTGCGCCGCATACGACGTGAACACTATCATGTCCGAGAACAGCTGCATCTGCACACCCTGGCTCCCTGTGGACGCGATGATCCCCGCACCTATCCAGTATATGGCGAGGGTGAGGAAGTTGAGCATCGACGATGCGATGGCATGCATCGGCGACATGACGCGGATGAGGGAGATGGAGTTGTCGAGCAGGTCCCGGCTTGTGGATGCGAACCTGCGCTCATGACGCGGCTCGGCGTTGTAGGCGCGGATGCCCTTCGTTCCCTCTAGGCCGTCCCTGGTGATCCTGTTGACCGCGTCCACCTTGGACTGCATCCTGCGGATGTACGGGATCCCGCGCCATATTATGACCGAGAACGACACGAGCATGACGAGCATCGCGACGAGAGTGACCGCCGTCCATTGGAAGGCACTGCTGTTTATCTTCCACAGTGCCAGTATGGCGATCAGAGGCGCCTTTATGACGACCTGGACCGCCCTCGGCAAGAACTGATGGAGCTGGTAGACGTCGTTGGTGGACCTGGTGACGAGGCTGGCGGCGGAGAAAGAATCCATGTCCTGCTTCGAGAACTCGCCGACCCTCTGGAACTGCTTGGTGCGAAGCGTCCTGCAGAGGGACGCCGACATCCTGGAAGAGAGCAGCAGGGTGGCGAGGGCCAGACCCAGGCTTCCGAACGCGCAGGCGAGCATCCTGACGCCGTCCTCCACGATTATATCGGTGGCGGTGCCCGTCTGGAGATGGTCGGTTATCTCCGACATGTACTCCGGGATCCTGAGGTCCAGGTAGACCTGCCCCATGATGAACACGAAGCATGCGGCTATCATCAGCCGCTCCCTCCTGCCCAGGTACTTCAGAATCATGGATGCCCCCGGCAGAGGTAATGGGATGGAAGGTGTTTAATCTACCCCCGCGCAGGGGGACGCCCGCTGGAATGCGGATGGGGACGCAGGTTCCTATCCCGACGCCCCCTTCGAACGTCGCGTCACTTCGATTTTCCCTGGTTGGCTACCGCCGCCATCTTCGCGTTGATCGCATCCTGGTCGCCGAGGTACCTCTTGGAGACGACGTTGAAGTCGCGGTCGAACTCGTAGACCAGGGGGACGCCCGTGGGGATGTTCACGCCGACGATCTCGTCCTCGGACATGTCGTCGAAGACCTTGACCAGGGCCCTCAGGGAGTTGCCGTGTGCCGCTATCAGCACCCTCTCCCCGGCCAGCATCCTCGGCTTGATCTCCTCCTCGAAGTACGGCACCGCCCTCGCGACCGTCTCTTTCAGGCTCTCAGTCAGTGGAAGGCACTCCTTCGGGACTGTCCTGAACATCTCCTGCTTCGCCGGGTTCCTGTCGTCATTGGGCGAGAGCTCCGGCGGGGGCGTGGCATAAGACCTCCTCCAGACCTTGACCTGATCCTCCCCGTACTTCTCCGCGGTCTCCGACTTGTTGAGACCCTGGAGGGCACCGTAGTGGCGCTCGTTGAGCTGCCAGGCCTTTACCACCGGCAGCCACTCCCTGTCCATCTGCTCCAGCGCCAGGTTCAGGGTGTGTATGGCCCTCTTCAGGTAGGATGTGTAGCACACGTCGAAATCCAGGCCCTCATCCCTCATCAGGCGGCCGGCGGCCTCCGCCTCGGCCCTCCCCTTGTCGGAAAGGTCGACGTCGGTCCATCCGGTGAACAGGTTCTCCTTGTTCCAAACGCTCTCCCCGTGGCGGAGGAGCACCAGCCTCATGGTTCCGCTCATTTTGATCGCCGGACTATCCCCTTCGGTGTACATAATCATGGGCCCCGTGGAACCTCTCATATAGGTGCCTGTGCGATTTCCAAGCATGAGAAACGGCTCCCTCCGCCGGACGGCCGCGCTTGCCCTCTGCCTACTCGCGGCTGTGTCACTCGCATTCGCCCTCCCGCTTCAGTCCGAGGACTCGCAGGCCCTGTCCATGGACGACGTCATCGTGACTCTCCCGGGGGACACGGAGTTCGGATCCCCGATACCGCTGTGGCTATCGGCCGGCGAGAGCGGAACGGTGGTCGTGTACATCGCAAACCTGTCCCAGGACAGCCTGAGGCTAACCGCAACCGCGTCTTCCGACACGCTGGATGTGTCGGTGTCACCGGAAGAGGCCGTCGTCCCGCCGAACGACGATGCGGGGAGCATAGCGGCGGTGAGCATTACCGTGGAGGTGGACTCGTACGCGGACACCCTGGACGAGTACGCCACGGTCACCATCGTCCTGACGGACCTCGTGGACGGCGGGTCTTCGCGCCATCTGGAGATTCCCGTGGAGCTCCAGGTCCACATCGAGTCCGCCTTCTCCGACGACGCGTACAACCACTTCTTCGGGATAGTGCCCAACACCCTCCCCATGCCGTTCGGCTCCCCCTGGTTCGCCGCGATCGTCACCCTGCTCTGCACGGTGGGGATTGTAGTCGCCCTGACGGCCGTCATCGTGACCATGCTGACCAGGACCGCCGAGAAGAGGAAGACGGCCGACGAGAGGAGGACAATAAACCGCAAGATAGAGAGCGCGGCGGTTATCGCGGGCACGGTGTTCGGCATCGGCATCTGCCTCCCCATACTGGGGGCGGACAACGGGCTGATACGGACGTTCTCACTCGTCGCCAGCGTCGTCTACATCATCATCGGAGCGTACATCGTATGGACGGCTTACATGTTCGTGGTCACGTTCATCCTTAAGGGGATCGAGTCCAGGACAAGGACCTCCGGCTTCGACTCGTCACTGGTGCCCCTCTTCAAGATGATAGGGGAGATCGCCATCGGCGTCTCCGGTGTCGCGGCCGTCCTGGCACTGTTCGGCGTCGACCTCAACGGGATACTGCTCAGCGCAGGGGTCGTCACCCTGGGGATAACCCTCGGCGCACAGAGCACGCTCAGCCAGTTCTTCAGCGGGCTGGTGCTCCTGCTGACGAGGCCCTTCGGTCACGGGGACTTCGTCAAGATCAACGGGGAGGTGTACATCGTCCGCAGGGTGAGGGTCATGTTCACCGAGTTCGACAACTGGGACAAGGACCAGGTGGTCACGATCCCCAACAACGTGGTCGCCAACGGTACGATTGTGAACGTGACGCATGAGTCCAAGGACGCCAGGACGTTCGTGTACGTCTCGGTGGACTACGACGCCGACGCAGATCTGGTGAAGCGCCTGATGCTGGAGGCGGGCATGTCCCATCCCCACGTCATCAAGGACGGGTCGCGCCCCATGCCATCGGTCAGGCTCACGGACTTCAAGGAGGCCGGGATGGAGTTCCGCCTCGGAGTCTTCGTGGACGACTTCGACAGCTCGGGAAGCTACGCTGGCCAGATACGCGAGACCATATTCAGGCTGTTCAACGAGAACGGCGTGAAGCTGTTCCACAGGAAGGTGGACGTGTCCATAGAGGAGCCGGACGGGCCGGGTTCCGAAGGGGCCGGACATGTATGACCTCCGTATGCTCCAGGGAAGGTGGCGGGCACCTACCAACCTTTATTATAAGTCCTTCCCTTAAGGAGTACCGTAAGGATATGGTGTAATCATGTCTGCTGAGAAAGTCACAGTTTCGGTAATCAAAGCCGACGTCGGTTCCGTCGTCGGACACTCGAGACCCCACCCCTCCATGTTGGAGGCCAGCAAGGAGATCCTCGCCGACGCCCAGAAGCAGGGAATAATCGAGGACTTCTACGTCACCCGCGTCGGGGACGACATCAACCTCTACATGACCCACTACAAGGGCGACGGCAACAAGGACGTCCACGGCACTGCCTGGGAGTGCTTCCAGAAGGCCGCGAAGATCGCCAAGTCCATGAAGCTCTACGCCGCCGGGCAGGACATACTGACCGACGCGTTCTCCGGAAACGTCAAAGGAGCCGGCCCCGGATCCGCCGAGATGACCTTCGAGGAGAGGGGGTCCGAACCCCTCCTGTTCTTCATGGCCGACAAGACCGAGCCTTCCGCATACTCCCTGCCCCTCTCCAGGATATTCCTCGACCCGTTCACCACCACCGGCCTCGTCGTCGATGCCAGGGCCAAGAAGGGATTCGACGTGGAGATCCAGGACGTCATAGGCCACAAGAAGGTCACCATGTCCTCCCCCGAGGAGACCCTCAGCATCCTGAGCCTGCTCGGAGACACCTCCAGGTACGCCATCAAGAGGATCAACTCCAGGTCCGGCATCGGCCCCGCCTGCGTTGTCTCCACCGACAAGCTCAACCTGACGGCCGGTAAGTACATCGGCAAGGACGACCCCGTCTGCATCTGCCGTGCCCAGTCCGGCCTTCCCTCCGTGGGAGAGTACCTCCAGCCCTTCATGAACACGACCATGCTCGTCGCGGGCTGGATGAGGGGGTCACACTACGGCGCGTTCTACCCCTGCTCCCCCGAGGACTCCGACCCCGTCTACTTCGACGGACCCCCCAGAATCTGCTGCCTCGGATTCCAGCTGAACGAGGGTAGGCTCCAGGGCCTCGAGCCCATCAATGCGAAGGGCGGAGAGCACATACCGGTGGACTTCTTCGGCAACCAGACATGGGACCTCGCCAGGCAGAACTCCATCAAGGCCAGCAAGTTCATCAGGAGCCAGGGGCCGTTCATGCCCTCCATCCTCGGACCCGAGGAGATGGAGTACACGTCCAGGCCCGAGGTCCTCAAAGAGCTCACACAGAGGTTCGAGGACCTTGAGTAAGACCTGCTGCCCCAGGGTGATCGTCAACTTCAAGGTCTACTCAGAGGTTGAGGGCACGAGGGCCTTCAACCTCGCCAAGATCTGCAGGAAGGTCTCGACGGAATCCGGAGTCAAGATCGGCATATGCCCGCCTATGCTCAGCGCGGCCGCCATAGCGCAGCTCGTCGACATACCGGTGTACTCGCAGCACGTCGATCCTCTCGCCCCCGGTTCGGGGACGGGTTACGTCACACCCTCCATGCTCCACTCCACCGAGATCCGCGGCTCCCTGATCAACCACTCGGAGCACAGGCAGCCGATCGAGTCCATATCCAAGTGCATATCCATGTGCAAGGATCTGGACCTCGTCACCTGCGTCTGCGCCGAATCCGTTGAGAAGGCCGTGGAGATCGCCAAGTTCTCCCCCCGCATGATCGCGGTCGAACCCCCCGAGCTCATCGGCGGGGACGTCTCGGTCACCAGCGCCAACCCGGAGATCGTATCCGGAACGGTCGAGGCCGTCAAGGCAGTCGACCCGGACATCCTTGTCTACTGCGGCGCGGGCGTCAAGAACGGAGAGGATGTGAAGACGGCGATAGACCTGGGCGCTTACGGTGTCCTCCTCGCCTCAGGCGTCGTGAAGGCGAAGGACCCCGAGTCGGTGCTCAGGGACCTGATCAAGCTCATCTGAGGGGTTCGCCCCTCAAACCCCCTTACGTCCGCACCGACGGGCGGAACCCCTCATTTTTGTACACAGTGTTGTATTTAAACGGCCATTCAATAAAGTTAAGCTTGCCAAAATATTTATTAACGCCGTGAAACAACTCCGTTCCGAGGTGCCTAAATGGACGCCGAAGAGAAATACACGATGCCGTTGATAAACGATGACGCGCCTGCCTTCAAAGCAGTGACTACCCAGGGGGAGATCAACTTCCCCGAGGACTACAAGGGCAAATGGGTCATTCTGTTCTCCCACCCAGCCGACTTCACGCCTGTGTGCACGACGGAATTCATGACCTTCACATCCATGCTGAAGGACTTCGAGGCGCTCAACACACAGCTTATCGGACTATCCGTCGACTCCCTCTACGCCCACATCGCCTGGCTCAGGAAGATCCAGGAACTGGAGTGGAAGGGGATGAAGAACCTGGAGGTCACCTTCCCCCTGATCGAGGACATCAGGATGGAGGTGGCAAAGAAGTACGGCATGATCCAGCCCGGCGCATCCAACACTCAGGCCGTCAGGTCGGTGTTCTTCATAGACCCCAAGGGCAAGATAAGGGCCATCATCTACTACCCGCTCTCCCTCGGAAGGAACTTCGACGAGATAAAGAGGGTCATCCAGGCCCTTCAGAAGGCCGACGCCGACAACTGCGCCACCCCTGCGGACTGGAGGCCCGGAGACGATGTCATCATCCCGACTGCCGGATCATGCGGTACCGCCAAGGAGCGCGTGGAGTCGAACGACCCCAACATGTACTGCCTGGACTGGTTCATGTGCTTCAGAAAGGAAAAGAAGGACTGAACACGGATCCTGATCGAAACCCATGGCGGACGGCCCACGTCCGTCAAACCTTTTCCTTCTGCTCCATCCCGTCGAGAACCGACTGCAAGATGTTTTATATTTGAACACTTGTTCACATATTCAAGTGATTGGATGAAATGCGTTCTGAAGCTGGAGGGCCTGTGCTGTGCCAACTGCGCCGCGAAGATCGAGAACGAGGTCGGAAAGATGGATGGGGTGTCTGATGTCAACGTATCCTTCATAACACAGAAACTCACCATGGAGGCCGATGAGTCGAGGATCGACTCCATCGTAGACGAGGCGACGAGGATCGCCAAGAAGGTGGAAGGCGACGTGACCGTCAAGAGGCTCAAGTGAGAGAGGATCGTCATGGGCATTTCCGCATGGAGGATGGCGGTCGGCTCGGCGCTATTCGCGGTCGGCGTTTTTCTGCATTACATCGCAGGAGCATCCGAGACCGTACAGCTTGCGGTCTTCCTCCCTGCATATCTAATCGTCGGATTCGACGTCCTTGCCAAGGCGGCACGCAACATTCGCCGGGGGCAGCTGTTCGATGAGAACTTCCTCATGACGGTGGCCACGGTCGGTGCATTCGCCCTGTCGCTAATACCCGGGGTGGACGACGTCTTGTTCCCGGAGGCAGTGGCGGTCATGCTCTTCTTCCAGGTGGGCGAGTGGTTCGAGAGGAGGGCCGTCGGAAGGACGAGGCAGTCGATATCCGATCTCATGGATCTCCAAAGCGAGACCGCTCACGTTGTTAGGAACGGCACCCTTGAGGATGTGGACCCCGAAGATGTCTCGATCGAGGAAACGATTGTGATCCTACCTGGCGAGAAGGTCCCGCTCGACTGCGTTGTGAAGGAGGGGTCTTCCACGCTTGATACCAGCGCCCTCACAGGCGAGTCGATTCCGCGCGACATCGGTCCGGGGTCCGAGGTCTTCTCCGGGACCGTCAACGTGTCCGGCAGGATCGTGGCCGTGGTCACGAACACTTACGAGGACTCCACAGCCACCAAGGTCCTGGAGCTCGTGGAGGACTCCCTATCCAGGAAGGCCACCGCCGAGAGGTTCATCACGCGCTTCGCCAGGTACTACACCCCTGCCGTGTGCGCCACGGCGCTGATGATAGCCGTGGTCCCCTCCCTGCTGGTGGGCGATGCGGTGTCATGGGTCTACAGGGCCCTCACGTTCCTGGTGGTATCATGCCCGTGCGCCCTGGTCATCTCTGTCCCACTTAGCTACTTCTGCGGTATCGGCGCCGCATCCAGGATGGGCGTCCTCGTCAAGGGAGGGAACTACCTGGAGGCGCTCGCCAAGACGGGGACGGTGGTTTTCGACAAGACTGGGACTCTGACCGAGGGACGCTTCGAGGTCTCGGAAATACATGCCGTCTCCGTCGATGAGGAGGAGGTTCTGAGGACGGCCGCGGAAGCGGAATCCGTGTCGAACCACCCGATCTCGAAGTCCATACTGAGGGCATGCGATTCGAAGGTCGATCCGTCACATGTGTCGGACGCGGAGGAGAAGCCGGGCAAGGGGATAACGGCCGTGATACGCGGTGCAACAGTCCATGTTGGGAACGGGCGCCTCATGGAGGAGTCGGGCATTGCCTACTGCAAAGAGGAGGTCGCCGGGACGAATGTCCATGTTGCCATCGACGGGGAATACGCGGGGCACATCGTAGTCTCGGACGTCGTCAAGTCCGATGCCGCCCGGACGGTCTCCGACCTGAGGGCATCGGGCATCAGGACCGTCATGCTCTCGGGGGATTCCGAGCGCATCTGCGCCGACGTGGGATCGCGCCTGGGCATCGACGAGGTGGTGTCCGAGCTCCTCCCGGAGGGGAAGACCGAGGCCCTGCAGGGAATCATTGACGGATCCCCGGCCGGGAGGACCGTGGTCTTCGTGGGAGACGGCATAAACGATGCGCCGTCCCTGGCGCTGGCAGACATCGGGATCGCGGTGGGCGGGATGGGATCGGATGCGGCGATCGAGGCCGCAGACGTGGTAATAATGGACGATTCCCCCTCCAAGGTGACGCGCTGCATCGCGCTTTCCAGGAAGGTGGACCGCATCGTCAAAGAGAACATAGCCTTCGCCCTGGGCGTGAAGTTCGCCATCCTCGCGCTCACGATGATCGGGATCACCGGGATGTGGGCGGCGGTCTTCGGGGATGTTGGCGTCTCCGTGATCGCGATACTCAATGCATTGAGATGCATGAGGACCGGGGACTGACCCCGACAGGTCATGCCCGGAGACCAGCCGACCATGTGAGGGGCAGAAAGCCTCTCTCTTAACATGTCTAAACTCTAAGCCCGATACATCTATCAGTGACCCTTAACCGACGGCGAGCGGATACTCTTTCATGGATGCACTCAGGAAATCGCTGGTACTCCTGATGGCCGTAATGGCCATCGTCTGCATCGTGCCTCTGGCCGATGACTCGAGCGGTTCCGGGGACGCGAACGGCCTGCTCCTGTACGAGGTCAACCCGTACGGCGACGGCGAGGGCGTCTCCGTTAAGAACTACGGAAGCTCCAACGTGGATCTGAGAGACTACGTCATCTCGGACGCAATGGATTACACCAAAACCGAAGGATACATCACTTTCGAGCAATCGATTGTCCTACGTCCCGGGGAGACCGCAATCATATGCGCCTCCATCGTGGAGGGCGACTACTTCTCTGACCGCGCCGGCGCCCATGCATTCGGCGAGGACGGCGTCACGAAGAACAGGAGCTTCACGCTGAGCGACAGCGGCGACGATGTCTACCTGTTCAAGAACGGGACGCTGATCGACGCGATGTTCTACGGGAACAAGGATGCCCCGGAGGACTGCGACTACTGGACCAGGTACAGCGTGAGCATACCCAAGTACGACTACGTCGTCAGGACTGGGGACTTCGATACCGATTCCGCGGACGACTGGTTCAAGGTCGTCGAGGGAGGCACCAACCTGCCGTTCGACCCCGACCTCAAATTCGATGCCGAGGTCACACCGTTCCTCTTCCCCGACAGCGGGGGCATACCGATATACGACCAGCTGGAGTCCGCACAGGAATCCGTGTTCATAACAATGTACCAGTTCGGCAGCGCCAACGCGCTCGCACTGCTCTGCCAGCTGGAGCAGAGAGGGGTGGAGGTCACGCTTCTGCTCGAGGGCGAGCCGATGGAAGGGGCGGACTCCCTGAACATCAGCGGGCTGAAAACCCTCAGAGAGGCTGGCGGAGAGATAAGGCTCATAGGCGTGTCGGACGAGAGCGGAGGCGACAGGTACTCGTTCGTCCATGCCAAGTACGCGATCATCGACGGGGATACCGTGATCGTCACCTCGGAGAATTGGACGACCGACAATCTCAACGGGAGCATCGCCGACGAGGTATACGCGAGCGGCAACGGGAACCGCGGCTGGGGCGCGGTAATCGAGAGCGTAGAATACGCGCAGTACATGCAGGACGTGTTCGACAACGACTACTCCATGGAGTACGGAGACGTCAAGGAGTTCGACGAGGTGTATCCCAACGCCAGGTCCACGACGCTCACGTACGTGCCCGCCGATGACGCGGAATTCAGGTCCTATTCCACACAGGTGACTCCGGTCCTGTCCCTCGACAACTCCTACAGGGCGATGGAGTACTACATGGCCAACGCCAAGGAGAGGATCTACGCCGAGCAGCAGAGCCTCGGTTCGTCGTACATGAACCTCTCTGAATCGTCCCCCGTCTACAAGATGAAGCTGGCTGCCGGGGAGGGCGTGGAATGCAAGCTGATCCTGAGCAGCGGGATAACCGGGATCGACTCCCAGCTCACCACCATCAACGCGGGGACGCTCGTCTCCGCAGCGAAGATGTCGACCCCATACGTGCACAACAAGGGCCTCATATGCGATGACTCGGTGTGGGTGTCGTCGATCAACTGGACCGACAACTCCTTCAACAACAACAGGGAGACCTGCGTCGTCATACACTCGGCGGAGGTTGCCGACTACTACGCCAAGGCGTTCCTGGACGACTTCGAGAGGAACTACACGTACGACGGGTTCAAGATCGACACGTCCGAGATCAAGGGATCTTACCCCAGCGGGCAGGAGATCACGTTCCAAGTGACAGTGGTCCCCGACGGCGACTACACGTACACATGGGACCTGGGCGACGGGTCCGAGCCCAGGGTCACCGACGTGTCCCGCATCGTCTGCACACCGATAAACGACGGCACCGCTAGCGCATACGTGCTGAAGGTGACCGTACACGACAACGTGAACAACATCGATCAGACCGTGGAGGTCCCCTATTCCGTCGGAACCTCCGAATCCTCCGACACCTTCGAGCTTCCCGAGGGCATCGAAGGGTACCTCTATATCCTCGTTCCGCTGCTGGTGGTCATCATCGGTGTGATTGCTGGGCTCCTTGGAAGGGGCAAGTCCAAGAGCAAGGGCAAGAAGAGCACCAAGAGGAGGAAGTGAAAATGTTCTTAGTGAGGAGGATGACGGGGGCCGATCTGGAGAAGGCGTTCTCCGTCATCAACCTCAACCTTGACGAGTACTTCGCCCCCGAGGTCATTGAGTTTTTCCTCATGCAGTGGCCGGAAGGACAGCTCGTCGCCGAAACTCTCACCGGCCAGTTCGCCGGGGTGCTCTGCGGCGCCCGCCTGGACCAGGGCAGGGCATCCGTGTCCCTGCTCGCCGTCGATTCCGCATTCAGGGGCATGGGAGCGGGATCCTCCCTCCTAGACGGGCTCCGCAGATGCTGCTTAATGGAGGGCATCCGCACCATACAGCTGGAGGTCAGAACGTCCAACGCCGATGCCATCCGGTTCTACCAGAAGAGGGGCTTCACCGTCACCGAAAAGCTTCCCTACTTCTACAACGACGGCGGCGACGGATTCAGGATGGCCTCCCGCCTCGGTCCTTCCTGAGCAGTATCACGACGACCGCCGCCCCTACGAGAACGATGGCCGCGGCGAGGAGGATGTTCATGCGGCCTTCCGTGAGCCACGACCCCTCGTCGGGGGCGATGCCGTCCGGCGATACGTCCGATATTATGTAATCCCCTGCCCCGTCCGCTATGAACGTTATCTCGCCGTAGGAAGTGTCCAGGACCTCCATCGGGACATAGTCCCCCGTCTCCGAGACGCGGTAGGCGTACACGGTCTGCGAGGAGGTCTGCGGTACACCCACGGTTATCTCCATCATGCTGAGGACGGCCGGGTCGATGCCGTCTATCGTGAGCCTGTACAGTTCCGTGCCGTCCTCGTTCTCGATGAGGGACAGCCCGATGATGAACTCGCTTCCCCCTATGTACATCGTGTCCGGGGCGTCGATGACGACCGAGGTCTGCGCGTTCATCAGCAGGACCGAGATGTGGCTGACGTAGACGGTGGAGTCCGTGCGGAGAACAACAGCGTCATCGCCCGAGGCCATGACGTCGATCACATCCCCGGACGGGTTCACGTTTATGCAGTAGGCCACCAGGCCGTCGCCGGTCATCCCCTCGCCTTCTATGGTGCCTCCGTCCCTCTTCTCCACCACGCCGGTGTTGATGACCGACCCCTGGACGTCGAGGGTCCCGGAGAGCAGCATGTGTCCAGAGTTGACGAGGACGGACCCCTTCTCAACGAGGAGGACGGCCCCCGATGCAACAGACAGGCGGGTGTTGCTGTAGAGATGGTAGGCCATCGGTATGGTCAGTGAGGATGAGGACTCCCAGATGCCCCCCTCGCCGTATACAGGTACCGTCCCCCTGCCGCTTATGTACACATCTGTGGAGATCGACTTGGTCCTCGGGTTGTCGCCGTACTTGAAGGACGAGAACTGGTACACTGTTGACTGGGAACGGCTGGACGTGAAGAAGCATCTGTCGGTCGATATCACCGTGGACGGGGCATCGAGGTCAACGTTCTTCGCCGCCGGCGCAGTGACCTCCTCTCCGTTCCATAGAATGCTCGGGACGTCCACGATCCCCCCTCCCATGATGGCGGTGCGGATCGACACAGTGTGGTTTATGCTAACGGACACGTCCCCCTGGACGTAGAACGTGTTCATCGAAGACAGTGTGCTCCCGGTCCTCGCCTCCGTGTCGGCACCTATGCAGAGGTAGTTCACGGACCCGGATTCCATATCGTAGGACAGCGTGCCCACGACTGATTTCTGGTTGGCCATGTAGCCCACGTTGCCGCCCCTCAGGTAGACTTGTATCTCCCCGTACCTGCCGTTGGTCCCGGACGTCATCATGCGGTCTATGGTCATCCCGCTGCCGATGGTGACCTCCATGTACGACACGGAAACCATGTCCTCCGTCGGCACCAGATCGCCGATATCGCCGGCGATGAGGTCCAGATCGACGGTCCCGAGGGGACCGAACATCAGGGTGTAGGACTTGCTGAGGCTCCCCTCCAGGGAGGATGGGACGGACAGGACGCAAAGATCGGATACGGATCCGCCCTCCATCGTGAAATGGACGTCGATGGGCGATACGCCGGACGTGACGTCGGTCTGCACAAGAGTCAGGGAGCTCAGCGTCCCCCCGACCATCACCACGTTCAAGCTGCCGGACACGTCCGACAGCTGCGAAACCACGAGGCTGGAGTTGGCGGATACGGTGGTGGTCTTCCATTCGCCATCGCTACCGGGGACCTTGCGGATCACGATCACCGAGGACCTCTCCCCCTGCGCGATTATGCAGTCCGCATCAGGGTACTCGTCCTCGAGGTCGTCTACCGCAACGGCCGATACAGGGGATGACAACGGCAGGATGAGCGCAGCGACTATCGATACGGCCGCCAGGAGGACGGCCGAATAGGCGATTTTGCGTGGACGGGACCCGGCCATGAGCCCACGCAGGCGGTTTGCCAATAAATTGGTTGGGGGATTGGGCTCGGGGGAAGTAGAAAGGGGGCTGAGCCCCCGTGTTTGTCAGTTGAACATCGTGTCGTCCAGATGCTCTGTCTGGAAGTAGTACGAGGACCTCTCCTTCTGCGCGGACGACACGTCCTTGGAGAGGCCTTTGTTGTACGAGCCGTACCTGTCGCGGATCTGGTCCTCCACGCTCCTGGACCTCCTGAGGGCCCTGCGTATGTGGTCGTCCGTGATGTGGTCGGCTCCCTCCATGACGGCGATGTCGCCGGCCGCGCGGATGAGCCCGCCGAGCTCCCTCAGCCTCAGCGTCAGGGAGTTGCTCTGGTTGTCGGCCTTCGCCCTTGCCTTGCCCTCCTGGATGATCAGCTCCACCGCAGGGACCGTGGCGTGGGGGATGCGGCCGTCGAGATTGACCTCCTGGGCGACGAACTGGGCGTACTTCGCGCGGTTGTGCGGGGTGTCGGGCATGGCGATGTCCACGAGCACCTCGTACCCTCCACCGATGATCCTGGACCTTAGCGGGGAGAGTATGTTCTCCAGGTCCTGGATGTTGCAGGCCGCCACCAGTATGAAGTCGCAGGGGACGTCGTCGACCTTCACGCTGGCGCCTGCCGACTGGGGGTTCCTCCCGACGATGGGGAAGCTCTTGTCCTGCATGGCGGTGAGTATGTACCTCTGCAGGTCCCCGAGATGCGATATCTCGTCGATGAACAGGACGCCCTCGTGTGCCTCGTGTATGGACCCGGCAACGATCCTCTCGTATGCGGGGGAACCGAGCTTCTCGTGCCCCCCGTACGGGTCGTGCCTCACATCGCCCAGCAGCTCCGTCTCGGAGGCCCCCGTGGCGAGCACGAACGGGTCCCTGTGGAGCTTCACGAGGACCTTCTCGCTGGAGGTCCTCTGGAGCTCCGCCCTCTTGTCGAGGGCCTTCTGGTCGAGCATGCGGATGCTGTCGCCTGCGCGCTCGAAGATCACGACCTCCTCCACCCCGTCGCGGGTGCGGGTCGTGTGGACCTTCTCCTTGCCGGCGGTGACCTGTGGGAGCGCGACCTCGAGCATGCCCCCCAGAAGGTCCTGGAACGGGTTGCTGCGGTTGACCCCCTCCATCTTGCTCTGGTTGCAGTGGGGGCAGGTTATGTCGGTCGGCAGCGAGTACTTGTGGCAGTTCTTGCACCTGTATCCCAGGTGCTCCGCCACGTTGGGAGGGGCGTCCTCGGGCTTCAGCAGGACTCCCACGGACTCCGCGCGGATGCTCTCCTCCTTCTCCACCTCCTCCTTGTCCAGGACCTCCAGGAACGGCCTCTCGGGGTTCTCGGGGTTCTTGACCACCCTGATCTCCTGCGAGGGCTGCGGGAGGTTCATGGACAGGGCCCTGGCGATCATCGACTTGCCGGTCCCCGGAGGGCCGACCAGCAGGAGGTGCCTGCGCTGCTTCGCGGCGATCTTGGCCAGTTCGATAGCCTCCTCCTGTCCCAGGACGCGGTCCAGGGGATCGGAGGGGATGAGTATCTCATCGGTGGACGACATCGACGCGAAGTCGTCCCAGGTCTCGACGGGTCTCTTCTCTGTCATGGGAATCAGTAGAGGTCTTCCTTGGTCCAGATCGTGATGTCGGCGGGCATCTTGGTGATGTTGCCCCTCCTGGTCCCGACGACGGTGGTGATGCCCTTCTCGGAGGAGACGTCCATGATCCTCTGGGAGATCACCCCGTCGAAGACTATGGCCACCGCGTTCGCCGAGTCCTCCTTGAGGGAGTTGACCAGGCTCTTCACGGCGACCTCGCGGATGACCTCGTTCTCGGGACCGAGGACCTTCGCGTTGTGGGTGGTCGCGAGGTCCAGCAGCATGCCGCGGAACACCTCCTGCTCGGGAGTGAGGACCTTGTCGGATGTCCTCTTGGCACGGGATGCGCGGGTCCTGGTCTTGGGCTTCTCGGCGACGGGCTCCTCAACGGGTGCTTCTACGGGAGCGGCCTCAACGGGCTCCTCGGCAGGCATCTCGGCGACGGGCTCCTCAACGGGTGCTTCTACGGGAGCGGCCTCGGCGGATTCCGTGGGCGCCTCGGGAACCTCCTCGCGGACCATGAGGTGGGTCTCGCTCTTGACGGCGAGGGACCTCTCGGGAGCCGGCATCTCTATGACATCGGGAACCTCCTCGCGGTCCTCGTCGCGCTTCTTCCTGTACTTGTCGATGGCATCGGAGTTGAAGCGGTCCTTCTTCTCGGAGCGCTCCCTGCGCTCGGAGCGGTCCTTCTTCTCGGAGCGCTCCCTGCGCTCGTGCCTCTCCTCGCGGTCCTCGTCGCGGTCC
The DNA here is from genome assembly GCA_002504405.1 of Methanomassiliicoccaceae archaeon UBA71. Taxonomy (GTDB): domain Archaea; phylum Thermoplasmatota; class Thermoplasmata; order Methanomassiliicoccales; family Methanomethylophilaceae; genus Methanoprimaticola. Next base: position 97,394 of record DARO01000007.1, on the reverse strand, counting down.
CTCTTGCGCTCCCTGCGCTCGTGCCTCTCCTCGCGGTCCTCGTCCTCCTCGATCTCGTCGAGGGACCTCTGCTCGGTCACGAGCCCGTTCATCTCCATGTACTGGTCGCCGGGGACCTTGTTCCTCAGGCATTTGATGATCTGCTTGGCGGTGAGCTCCTCGACCTCGTGGGCGCGGGGCGCGCGGGCGACGAAGTCGACCTCGGCGACCTGGAAGAGCTCCCTGAGAATGAGCTCCCCTCCCCTGTCGCCGTCGACGAAAGCGGTGGCGACCCTCTCGCGGGAGAGGTCCTGCACGGTCTTTGGGATGTTGGTACCCTCCACGGCGATGGCGTTCTTGATTCCGGCCTTGAGGAGGTTCAGGACATCGGACCTGCCCTCCACGATGATTATGGCCTCGGCGTCCTTCACGTTGGGCCCGGCGGGGCACCTGTCCTTGCCGTAGGTCGTGATCTCCTCGACCTGGACGCTCTGCCTGACGCTGTCGGTGAGGTCGAAGCTGGATCCCTTGGACTGCTTGATCAGCTCGTTGAGCAGCTCCTTGGCGCGCTCCACGACCTTCTCCCTCTTGGTGACGCGGACATCCTCTATCCCGAGCACGTGGATGGACGCCTTGCAGGGCCCGACGCGGTCCACGGTCTCCAGCGCAGAGGCGAGTATGACGGTCTCGACCTGGTCCAGGCTGGAGGACATGTAGATGATTCCCTCGGACTTGCCGCCCTTGGAGGTGACCTCCACCTCGATCCTTCCTATCCTTCCCGATTTCTGGAGGTCCCTGAGGTCCAGCTCGTCGCCGAGGAGGCCCTCCGTCTGTCCGAAGATCGCTCCGACGACGTCGGGCTTCTCGACGATCCCGTCGGCATTGATCTTCGCTTTCACCATGTATTTCGTTGTATTAGGGTCAATATTCATGTGCACCCTCCCGGGGTGTAGACGGGAAAACACGGGGTGCCCTGGTCCCACACGCTGCGTACCATGCGGGCCTCGTCGCCCTGGTACGGCTTACGCCTAACCAAACCGTACGCACGTCATTTGTCGGGTCGGAGCTCCGTTGCCCGCGTGCTACGGTGTTCGCCAATCCAGGCGAGTAATGATCGTGATATGTGATAGGAAGGGTGTTAGTGCATTCCCTTGGAAAATCCGTATGGGTATGTTGTTTATAAATATGTCTAAGAAAAGGTTTGAAATGCGGCCGCTGGCATGAAAATGCGGAAAGCGGCCGCACCACATCTCAGACCGGTATCACGGACACTCCGTCGATTGTCGAGCAGATGTCGCGTGTCTCGGCATCGCATGTGAACATCACGACCTGCATCTCCGACGACAGCTCCGCCAGGGCGGTGCATGCCCCGCGCTTCCTCTCCGAGTCGAACGGGAGCAGCACATCGTCCAGTACGACGGGCACCGATCCCCCTCCCATCTCCTTGGCGATGGCGAGCTTCACCGAGAGCAGCACCTGCGCCCTCAGCCCGGAGCTCCACGACTGCATAGGCTTCGACTCCTCCCCCTCCCTGACGGAGAGGTCCTTCGTCCTCGGGTCCGTGTCGAGCCTGTACCTGCCGTCGGTCATCAGGGACAGGTATCTGTCCGCCGTGGAGACGACACCGGGCTGGACGCTCGAGTAGATGTCCTCGCACGCGGCCTCGGCGATGCGCTTCGCCAGCAGACCGACCGCGCCTTCCACCAGGGCCTCCTTCAGCTCGGCCTTCAGCACGCTCCTGCGGTCCATCAGGCTCTCGATGTCCCCGTCGTCCAGTATGGACTGCATCTTCTGGTTGATCTCCCCTATGGAGACATTGATCTCGCCAATCCTCCCGGCGAGGGGGTCGTCGGGCTCCTCGACCGGGCATTCGGGCTCCCCGGGATCCAGGCCAGACCTGCGTATCGCATCGGAGACCGCCTGCATCCTGGTGGACAGCTGGGCCTCCTCCTCCGTCTTCCTCAGGCATTCGGCGTACCCTTGCTCCCCTCCGAACCTGGCCAGGAAGTCCATGAGATGCCCGCGTGCCGTAACCTCGTCGTTCCTGAGGGATAGTGAGCGGCGGTCGACGCCGTTGTACTCGCGGAGTGACTCGAGGAGTGCGGAGAGCGTTGCGAGGTCTGCGTCCGTGCCCGACGATTCCATGGACAGGTCCGACATTATCCCCGAGACCTCCGATTCGAACGCGTCGACGGACCGTTGGAGGTCGGCGACCAGATGGGTGTCCGTGGGCTCCTCCGGGGGAGGGCGATCCGGGGCCTCCTCGGCAGGTCTGCGGATGACGAGGCCGGCGACCGCGACTGCGGCTCCGACCGGGACGAGCGCGAGGGCGTAGACGTTGAAGAGCGAAAGCACCAGGCCCGCAAGGGCGAGCACCGCCCCTGCGGCCACGAGGGGGCCGAATCCGCGACGATTCCCTGACGGCAGAGGCTCGGGGGTGGTGTCCACGACCGCCCTCCCCGCAGATTCGGAGCGGAGCCTCGAAAGTTCCCTGCGGTCATCCCTGTAGCTCTTGGCGCCCGACTCGACGTACCTTATCCTCTCGGCGCATTCGTTGACCTTCCTGGGGTCCGCCTCGCCGAGGCGGGAGCGGCACTCCTCGAGCTCCCGGGCGTTGGCGTCGACGGCATCGGACTTGGAGCGGTGTGCGGCCACGAGCTCGTCGTGGTACTCCCTGTCGTCGGGGGTCACCCTGGCGAACCTTCCGAGGCCCTCCGTCTTCTGCCTCAGCGACCTGAGCTCCTCGTAGTTTCCGCGCTGGTCCCTGTATCTGTTGTACAGATCCCTCCTCTCGTCGGACGACCTGGACTGCTCCTCCAGCCTGGCGAGCTCCTCCCTGAGGGCGTCCCTGCGGGCGGAGAGGTCCCCGTACTCGTCGACGCGGGCCCTCGCCTCCTTAATCCTCTCCTTGAGTTGGGCCTTCTCCTCCCTCAGGCGGTTGACCCTGCTCTTGGATGCTGCGCTCTTCCCCAGGTTGCCTTCGACCAGGTCGTCTGCCGCCTTCATAGCGTCCGGCATCCTCTCCCCGCCGGGGACGGTTAGGAACCTGTTCCTGACGTCGCCCTCGGTCACTACGGTCTCATCGTCGAGGCCCGACGGAGTCATCGCGAAGACGCTGGTGAACATGCGGTGGTCGCCCACGCCCGGGGGCAGGGCCGGCCTGTCGCCGCTTACTTCCTTGTACTCCAGCCTCAGGGTCTTTGTCTCGCCGCCCTCCTCGTAGACGACGGTCCCGGAGTCGGACTTGGATCTGGACGGGTATAGGTTCCTCTTCTTCCCGCTGGAGACGATGGCCTCGCGGATGAACTCCATGGTGGTCGACTTGCCGCTCTCGTTCGGACCGTACAGGACCGTCATCCCGGGGGCGAGGTCGTACTCCCTGCCCCGGACCGCTCCGAACGAGTCGATGCGCACGCGCCTGATCCTCATCTCGGCGCCTCCATGCTCGCAACCAGCAGCCTAGTCGCCCTGTCCGCCAGCTCCATCAGCTCATCGTCGGTCATCTCCTCGAAGAAGTCGATCTGCTTCCTGGCTATGGGATTCTCACGGATCGCCTCCAGGATGGCCTCCCTCCCGGCGGAGCGTAGGGCGGCACCCGCCTGGATGACCTTGGCGGTGACATCGCTCCCCTCCGCCCTCCGGTCCAGGTCGATCTCCGGGGATGTCCCGACCACGACGCTGCAGACGGTGCAGCCGAGGGCCCCGGACAGGTACTCCTCGAGGCTTCCCTGGTTCTTCCTCAGCATCCCGTCCAGGATGCCGCTGCCGTGAAGACGCACCCTCAGGATGGTGTCCTCGTCTGCGCATCCGCGCATCTCCTCGATCAGGACATCCATCGTCTTCCCGGTGATGTCGAAGGATTCGTCCTTCCAGACCATCCCCTGGGTCGGCATGAAGCGCAGGTCGGCGACCGAGCCGCCCTCGACAGTGACGAGGTACGCGCCCTTCTCCCCGGTCTCCTTGGGACTGCGCCCCTGTATGTTACCGGAGTAGACGACGTACGGGTCCGTCGAGACCACCTGCCGCACGTGGATGTGGCCGAGCGCCCAATAGTCGACTCCCTTGCCCTGCATATCGGACAGCGAGCATGGGGAGTAGGCGTAATCCGACCCGTCCGATTCCAGGTCGCAGTGGAGACATGCCACCGTGAACTTTGTCGGGGACCCCCTCATGAGTGACGGGAGGTTCCTCTCCTCGTGCCAGTCCTTGAAGCTGGCCCCGACGACCTCCACGCCTTCCAGCCCGGGCACGTCCACCGATTCCGGCTCCTCGGAGAACACATGGACGTTCGCCGGGAAGGGTATGCTGAGGTCCCATGAGGACACAGGGTCGTGGTTCCCCTTGGCCATGAAACAGGGCCGCCCGAACCTTGCCAGTTCTTTCACAAGGAAGTGCCTCGTCGCAGGCGTCACAGTGTCCTCGTCGAACGCGTCCCCCGATATCACCATGAACCGGGCGTCCTCCTCCAGCGCAGCGTCAACTATCCTGGAGAACGACCGGAACACGGATTCCCTCATCCTCCTGGCTAGAGCCGGGTCCGCGTCGGAGATGCCCTTGAACCTGCTGCCGATGTGGAGATCGGAGCAGTGTACGAATCTGAAGCGTGCACCCATGCTTCCCGAATCCGCGTATGCGGATATAAGGGAGAGCAGGGGGTCCCCGAAAACCCCTCCGCCCCAGTTTATATGAATGAATCCATGACTAGAGCATGAAGGGAATATTCCAGCCGGACACAGCGGAGACCTACGGGGTGTACAAGAAGATGATGGCGGTGGGAACTGTCTTGCTAGCTATATCGGTGGCGGGGTACGCTGTGGGCCTCGGCCCGGTCGTCTTGATCTGCTCGGCCATCGGGAACGTCATCCTGGTTGCGATATCCGTCTACATGATTCTGTACTACCGTTCGATACCCGACCTCGGCCCGGAGGACCAGGTGATCACGTTCCGCTACAGACTGGCCGATGAAGGGCAGACCATGTACATGGAAAGTATCGACGACCCGGAACAGGGCAGCTGACCGACATTTGGCCCCCTCCAGGGCCCCCAGGAAAGGCGCTGGCACCGGACGACGTGTCCTCCGCGTCTACCACCATTAATATGTTGGATTACCTATCCAGTCCCGGAGACACGCACATGGACTGCATCAAGAAGAAGGTGAACGAGGAGCTCTCGAAAGGCTGGATCGGACCAAACCGCTGCTGCGATTACCACCCGAGCCACTTCGAGGGCCAGGACTGCACCTTCTGCTACTGCCCGTTCTACCCGTGCGAGGACGAGGACCTCGGCAACTTCATCACTGGTAAGAGAGGGAACACCATCTGGAACTGCACCGACTGCCTCTTCATACACCGCACACCTGTGGTGAAGTTCGTGCTGTCCGAGGTGGAGAGGCTCGGTATCACCGAGGCCGGGGACCCCCGCTTCCCGGGGATTCTCATCGAGGCCAAGAGGAGGTTCTTCAGGGAGGGCAGAGCGCTCATGGTTGTGGGCGCGACATCCGATGCGGGCAAATCCGTGACGGTGGCGGCCATCTGCAGGATACTGCAGCGCAGGGGGTACCTGGTGGCTCCGTTCAAGAGCCAGAACATGAGCCTCAACTCGAAGGTCACCATGGGCGGCTCCGAGATAGCCATGATCCAGACCCTCCAGGCTAAGGCGGCGGGTCTCAAGAACCCGGACTGCCACATGAACCCCATCCTCCTCAAGCCGAAGAAGGACACCGTTTCACAGGTGATGGTGTGCGGCAAGCCCTACGCCGACTACGACGTGGAGTCGTACTACGGGGAGTTCGTGCCCGGGCCCGGCAGGGAGATCGTCCGCGAGAACGTGGAGTTCCTGAAGAAGAGGTACGACTTCGTCATCATGGAGGGCGCCGGGTCGCCTGCGGAGATCAACATCTACGACAGGGACATAGCCAACATGGGCGCGGCGGTCATCGCCGACGCCGACGTCATACTGGTCGTGAACGTGGAATGGGGCGGGTCCTTCGCATACGCCCTAGGCACGGTCGAGCTGATCCCGGAGGAGGACCGCCGCAGGATCAAGGGCATCATATTCAACAACGTCCGCGGGGACACGTCGAGGTTCAGGGAGGGGATCCCGGCCTTCGAGGAGGTCTGCGGCATCCCGGTGATAGGCGTGGTCCCCCATGCCGACGTTATACTCCCGTCCGAGGACTCCGAGGCGCTCAGGGGGCTCAGGTCCAGGGGCGAAGGGAAGTGCCTGGTCGGGGTAATCAAGTTCCCGCGCATAGCGAACTTCACCGACCTCGACCCGCTGTTCCTGGAGGACGTCTCCGTGGTGTTCGTAGAGAAGGCGTCCGACCTGGAGGGCGTCGACGCCGTGGTCCTGCCCGGCACCAAGAACACCGTCAACGACATGAGGTGGATGGAGGAGACGGGGATCGCGGACGCCGTTCGGAAGCTAAGGGGAAGGGTGCCGATCGCCGGGATCTGCGGCGGATACCAGATGATGGGGGCGAAGCTGGACGACTCCCTCGGACTGGAGGGAGGGGTGCCGGGCACGGTCCTGGACGGGCTCGGATTCTTCGGCAACACCACCGTCTTCGGGAAGTACGAGAAGAGGATCGTAAACAGCACGGGCGAGATGCTCGTGGGCGGAGGCGGCACCGTGACGGGATACGAGCTCCACATGGGCATGTCGGAGGTCACGGAGGAACCGCTCTTCCGCATCGAGAACAGGTTCGACAAGGGACCCCAGGAGGAGGGCTCCGTCAGGGAGGGCGAGATGCTGTTCGGCACCTACCTCCACGGAGTGTTCGACAGGAAGCCGTTCCGCAGGTACTTCCTCTCGTTCGTCAAGCACGGAGGGGAGGCTGTGGAGCTGTGCGACTCGAAGGACTACGACGACGTGGTGGAGGAGAACATCGGGAAGCTGGCCGACGTGTTCGAGGAGAACATGGACATCCCGGCGCTCCTCGGGATCCTGGGGGTGAGCGAATGAGGATACTGGTCCTGGGCACCTCGTCCGGTGCCGGGAAGACGACGTTCTGCGCGATGCTTTGCAGGAGGTTCTCCGGACAGGGGCTGGACCCCGTCCCGTTCAAGGCGTCCAACCTGTCGCTCAACTCCTACGCCGCCCAGGACGGGGGCGAGATCGGAATGGGCCAGGCCTTCCAGGCATGGTCGGCGGGCCTCGAGCCGGAGACTGACATGAACCCCGTCCTCCTCAAGCCGTCCGGCCCCGGGGTGATACAGCTCGTGGTCAACGGGAAGCCGTTCATGGATGTGACGCCCGACCATCCGATGGACAGGGACGCCGTGATGGCCAAGGTGCACGAGGCGTACGACCGCCTGGAGTCCAGCCACGGCATGGTCATATGCGAGGGGTCCGGCTCACCGGCCGAGCTCAACCTGATGGACAGGGACCTCGCCAACGTGGGGCTCATGCGCGAGCTGGGCATCCCCGCCATCCTCGTCGGCGACATCGAGAGGGGAGGCGTCTTCGCCGCCATCTACGGGACGTGGAGGCTTCTGCCGGACGACGTCAGGCCCCAGCTCAAGGGGTTCGTCATCAACAGGTTCAGAGGCGACGGATCGATACTCAGGTCCGGCATCGAGAGGATCGAGGAGCTGACCGGGATGAAATGCCTGGGCGTGCTGCCTTACATGGACCTGAGGTTCCCGGAGGAGGACTCGCTTTCCCATTCGTCCGGCAGGTTGGAGGGCGCCGACGCGCGCTCGGCGTTCATGTCCAACATCGATGAGATGGTGGAGGCGGCCGAGACGGCCGGCCTCGACTTCGATTCGATACTGGAGATGTCGAAGGGCTGATCATCCGCCGGACGCCACCCTGATGGCGCGGACGACCGCCCCCTCGGGGGGAACGGTGTCCATCGGGACGGGGCGACCGTCCAATATGAAGAGGAAAGCGTCGGGATGCATGCCCGCCGCCGATACCGCCTCCTCGATAGTCTGCCCTTCAACTACAGGCAGCCTGCGCCCCATAACCTCAACGGCCGTCACCTCGAACCCCCCAGTATGTCTGTGATGCGGTCCATGTCCTCCAGGTCCGACACCCGGAAATGACTGGACCTCCACATTATGCGATTCTTCATGCTGTTGGTGAACATCATCCTTACGGCGACCATGTCGTGCTCGGAGACGCCCTCGCTGTAGGCGCGCACGACCAGGCGGCGGGCGACCCTGCGGTTCCTCAAGCACCCCATCACGCGTCCTGCCACGGCCACGACCGCCCCGGCCAGGAACATCGCGACGAGCGCCAAAGCCTCCGGATGGAAGTGGACCATCGCTTCCACATTCCCGTACACCAGCTTCCAGAGGTATTCCCCGAGCGACTCGTTGTCTGCCGGCATCATGAAGACGGTGCCGATCCCCGAGTCGAGGAAGCTTATCAGGAACCAAAGCGCGATGCTGAGCGGGATCATCCAGACAGCGACCTTGCCGGCCTTGGTCCATCCGGATGGATCCGCCTTCGCGATGGCCCTGGCGCGGCGGCAGTACCTGCGGAACTGACGGGCCTCGGACCTGGAGCGTCTGCAGCTGCTCCTCAGCTCCGGGAAGCCCCGGGTCGTCGATTCCGCCGGCTGGGATCCGGGCCCGGTGCTCTCCACCGTACGCACGGTCGAACCGGTCCTCACCCTGAGGATGCGCTTCAGCTTCTCGCCGCCCTCCGATGTGCTCATCTGCCCTCACCCCCGACCGAGACCACCGGCGACACCCCCACGATCGTCAGTACCATGGATGCGGCGATGACCACCGTCCCTGCGGCCGATAGCATGAACCCGTAGTACGGATCGGCAACCCAGTAGTCCCCCACCATCAGCAGCGAGTAGATGGCGAGGGCCAGTACAAGGAGCGCCCACCATCTGGCGGAGGAGAGGCCCCACAGGATCCAGCATGCGGAGCACAGCACAGCGGAGGCAACGGCGGTGACGACCATGGGCGCCTCGAAGATGAGCTGTAGGACGTACGGATCCAGGTTCGCGTACATTGCCCACGCGTTCGCCAGGACCAGGACGGACCCAACTATCCCGATTAGCGCGGTGACGTTGATGTGTATGGCCCTCATTCCGCCCTTCCCCCTGTGGGATCCCACCAGTAGAGGACATCCTCCAGGTGCCCGTCCGACCTCACGATCTCCGCGAGGTCGACCAATGACGACTCGGGGATGCCTCCGACCCATGCGATGACCGTCAGCCTGTGGACCACCCGATCCCGGCGGTGCACGCAGTACACGGAGGAGGCGAAGGCCAGGATCAGGCCGGCCACCGCCACGGCGACAGCAGCCGACCATACGGCCTCGTAGTACATCGCCAGGTACAGGGCGTTGGTCATGAACTGGGCAGGGACCTGGTAGATCATGTCCGGGCTGGGGAGGCCCCCGATCCTCAGCGAAAGCAGGAGGAGAGCCAGCAGCGCCACCACCATCGACAACAGTTTGACGGCGCGGAGCGCCCTGGTCTCCTGTCCGGTGCCGCGGGCGACGCGGACCGCCGCCTTCCTGATCCCGTTGAACCTGGCCCTCGATGCGCGGTCCGAGGCGGATTCCTTCACCGCCTCCCTGTACATGCGGTACGCATCGTAGTCGGGCATATCGTTCAGCTCCGCCCAGAACGAACGGTACGTCTGAGCGTCGATCCCCTGCATACTCGTCTCGGATTCGTCGTCTCCCATTAACGGCCTCCCGGTGAGCCTGATGCCTCTCAGGGCCCATCCTGCAACGCGCTTCAGGATATTATAGTTCAGCGAAGCTGGCGGGTCGGATGAAAGCGTATTATATCCACAACGTCTACGTCCAGGATGTTCGAGGAAGAACGGAAGAATCCGCCAGACTTGGAGTTAGGGGGTCCAATTCATGAACAGCGATTACAAGAAATTCATCGAGAGGAAGGCAGCCATGTGCCTTTCCAGCGACAGCTTCTCCGCCGACCTGTACGAGAAATACGATGTCAAGAAGGGCCTGCGCGACTCCAAGGGGAACGGGGTGGTCGTGGGGCTGACCACAGTCTCACAGGTTGACGGGACCGAGAAGATCGACGGGCAGAAGGTGCCCTGCCGCGGCAAGCTCAGATACCGCGGTTACGACATCAAGGACCTGACCAACGGCTTCATTAACAAAAGGTACGGGTTCGAGGAGTGCACCTACCTCCTGTTGTTCGGGTCGCTGCCGACACAGGCGGAGCTTGAGGAATTCAAGATGCACCTGGCGGAGGAAAGGAGGCTTCCCGTCACGTTCGTCAGGGACGTGGTCATGAAGGCCGCCAGCCGCGACATCATGAACTCCATCGCCAGATGCATACTGTTCCTGGCCTCGTACGACAAGAGGGCTCTGGACAACAGCCTCAACAACGTCCTCAGGCAGTGCATACACCTCATCAGCGTCTTCCCGATGCTGACGGTCTACAGCTACCACGCCTACAACCACTACATCAACGACGAGAGCATGTACATCCACCGTCCGGACCCGGACCTGTCGACGGCTGAGAACATACTCAGGATGCTCAGGCCGGACAAGTCCTACACGTACCTGGAGGCGACGGTCCTCGACCTGGCGCTGGTCCTCCACATGGAGCACGGGGGAGGGAACAACTCCACTTTCACCACCAGGGTGACCACGTCCTCGGGCTCCGACACCTACGCGGTGATCGCCGCGGCGATGTCGTCCCTGAAGGGGCCGAAGCACGGGGGCGCGAACCTGAAGGTGATGGACATGATGGACGACATCAGGAAGCACGTCCGCCACACCGATGACGACGAGGAGCTGAAGGCGTACCTGAACGACATACTCGACAAGAACGCCTTCGACCACGCCGGCCTCATATACGGGATGGGACACGCCGTCTACACCATATCTGACCCCAGGGCGGAGGTCTTCAAGTCGTTCGTGCAGAAGCTTGCCGCCGAGAAGGGGCGCATGGACGACTTCAGGTTCTACGAGCGCGTGGAGACCCTGGCCCCCGACCTCATACTCGCCAAGAGGCCCAGCGCGACCAGCGCGTCCGCCAATGTGGACTTCTACAGCGGCCTCGTGTACGACATGCTGGACATACCCAAGGAGCTCTACACCCCCCTGTTCGCATCTGCCAGGATCGTGGGGTGGAGCGCCCACCGCATCGAGGAGCTCATCACCTCCAACAAGATCCTGCGCCCGGCTTACATCAACATGATGGAGCCCAGGGAGTACGTGGACCTCGACGACAGGACGTCGGCAAACAAGCCGGAGGGGAACTGATACCGTGTTCGACTCCAAAGAGGAGAAGATCTACAAGAACATCCGCGGGGCACTGGAGGAGATGGACCTCCAGTACGAGTCCAAGGAGGACGGCACCGTCGTCCTGAGCGCCATGGGGGACGACAACCCGATCGGGATGATCGTCACCGTGGACAAGGACAACCTCACCCTGAACATCTACTGCTACCTTCTGTTCGACATCCCCGAGGATGCCAGGAAGAAGCTCGTCCCGGAACTGAACACCCTCAACAACACGATCAACAACGGAGGGTTCTTCATGGCGGACTGGGAGCCCAAGATCTACTTCAAGATCGTGCAGAGCTACTTCGACAGCATACCCTCGGTCAACACCGTCAAGCACCTGATGACCATCGCGTTCAAGACCGTGGACATCAACGACGGCAAACTGAAGGACCTGATCCCGGCCAGCGCCATCAGGAAGGACCCGATGTTCTCATGAGCCGCCGATCATCCTCTGGACGGGCCTGCGCGCCCTGTCCACGATGTCGGCGGGGAGCTCCACCCTGCGGTCCATATTCTCGAGCAGGGTGGCAACGGTCTCAGGCGTGGCCATCTTCATGGCCCCGCACACCGCGGACTCGGGGAAGTAGAAGGACTTGCCGGGGCAGCTCCTCTCCATCCTGTGGCGCATACCCACCTCTGTGAGGACGATGAACTCGTCCCTGTCCGAGGAACGGCAATGGGTGAGCATCGCCTCGGTGGACCCGACCACGTCCGCCAGCTCCAGGACCTCCCCGCGGCATTCGGGATGCGCGAGCACCTCGGCGCCCGGATGGGCTGCCTTGAGATCCGTCACCTGCTGGACGGAGATCGACTGGTGGACCGGGCAGAAGCCGTTCCACAGGACCATCCTCTTCGAAGGGCATTTGGACGCCGCGTAGGACCCGAGGTTCTTGTCGGGAACGAATATGGCCCCCTCGCCCTCCAAGGAGGACACGACGGCGACGGCGTTGGAGGATGTGCAGCAGATGTCCATCTCTGCCTTGCATGCGGCGGTAGAGTTGACATATCCCACGACCTCCAGCCCGGGGTTGGCCTCCCTCTCGGTGCGGATCTGCTCGGGGGTGCACATCTGCGCCATGGCGCAGACCGCGGCGGGATCGGGGATCAGCACGGTCTTGCCGGGGCTGAGGATCTTGGCGGTCTCTGCCATGAACGTCACCCCGCAGAACACGATGACGTCCGCGTCGGTCTTCGATGCCGCTATGGAGAGCCCCAGCGAATCCCCGACGTGGTCGGCCAGGTCCTGTACCTCAGGAAGGCAGTAGTTGTGCGCAAGGATCACCGCGTTGCGCTCCTTCTTGAGCTCCGCGATGCGTTCCCCGATATCGTCCATGGGCGGTACCATGGAAAGCCAGTAGATATATCCTGCCCCCTCCGATGAGCGGGGATCCCCTCCGGAGCCGTCGCTTTAATCAAGTCGACACGGCATACGCCGGACGATGAGCTCCAGGGAAGACATTGCGGCGGGCAGATTCGCTTGCGGGGATAGGGACAGGGCGCTGTTCGAGGCCGGGATTAAGATGGGGACGATCTACCACCAGTTCGTGGGCGTGCCCTTCAACGCGGGATCCGTGGAGGCCCTGGAGGAGTCGATCCGCACAGCCATATCCGTGCAGCCGTACGTCGAGTCCGTCAGCATCGCAATCGACCGCTCCAAGTTCGTAGAGGGCGGGGACAGGTACTCGTACTGCTCGCTCACGGGCGACATGATAGACGCCGTGGTGACCGTCAGGATCGGCAGCACGAGGGTGACCGCGGAGATGAGATACGACACCGAACTCGGGTACCCGCTGATGTTCGTGTCCGACATCTCCTGAGAACGCTGGCCATTCGTAGGCCGGTGGCCATTGTTCGACGATCGACGTATAATTCGGCATGGATTCCGTACCCAACGTCGGACCGTCTTGCAAATTATCCGACACACTGAACCATCGTTTATATAGTCTGAAGTACATTGCGGATAGGCCAGTCTTTCCACTGGCGGGCATGTCCATGATAGCAGATATCAAGATCGGGATCACAGGTCTTCCTGGCTCCGGCAAAACCTATGCGCTCCTCAGGGTTATAGAAATGCTTCGGGAGGAGGAACTCTCGATCGGTGGCATGATCGACGAGCCGGTTGGGGACGGTAGGCACAAAACCGGGTTCACGGTAAGGAACCTAGCGACGGGCGAAACCGCCGTCTTCGCGAGCACAGAGATCGAGAGCAAGATAATGATCGGGAAGATTGGCGTCGACCTCTCCAAACTCGAGGAGATCGGCGTCAAAGCGATAAAAGAGGCCTGCCAGGACTGCGACATCATCGTCATCGACGAGGTGGGCAAGATGGAGGTCGAGAGCCAGCTGTTCATCGACGCCGTCAAAGAGGCGCTGGACGCGGACAAGCCCATGATAATCACCCTTCACAAGAAATCGAGGAACCCCCTCCTGCAGGACATAAGGAGGAGGGACGACGTGAGGATCCTTGAAGTGACCCCGACCAACCGCAACATCCTCCCCTACAAGATCGTCCGTCTTATGAGCGGGGAGAACGTCTGATGCCCGAGGGTTCGGTCATCCGCGAGGGGTCCACCGACATCCTCGTGCCGATCGACCATTCCGTCCACGGGCCCGGCAAGAAGATGGGGTCCGTTTTCTTCAACGAGCAGATGTCCTTCAACAGGGACGTCAGCGTCATGTTCCTCAGGGCGATCGGCAGGGACCGCATGACCGTGGCCGACGCCATGACCGCCACGGGATCCAGGGCGGTCAGAATCGCGAACGAGGTGCCCGGTACCGAGGTGACCGCCAACGACATCAGCCCGTCGGCGATCCCGTACATCGAGGAGAACATCCGCCTTAACAGTCTCTCCAACTGCATCGCATCCAACAAGAACCTCCACATCCTGTTCACGGAGGAATCCTACGACTACGTCGACCTGGACCCTTTCGGATCGCCTGTCCCCTACATCCAGTCGGCGGTGAGGGGATGCGCGAAGCACGGAATCCTTGCGATAACGGCTACGGACACGGCGCCGCTGGCGGGAGCCCACTCGCCCAAGTGCCGGCGCAGGTACCAGTGCGAGCCGGTTCGCGGATACATGTGCCACGAGAGCGGGCTCAGGATCCTCATGTGCAACATCGCCAGGGAGCTGGCCAAGTTCGACAGGGGCATGAAACCCCTTCTGTCGTTCTACGCGGACCACTATTTCAGGACGTACGTGCAGGTGACCGAGGGCGCGAAGGCGGCTGACGACAGCCTGGCGCAGCTCGGTTACATGGGACACGACGACTCCACCATGGAGAGGTCCATCTCGAAGCTACCGGACGCGGACCACAGGCTAGGCCCTTTCTGGATGGGACCGCTCCACGACGCCGGCCTCCTCGGGAGGATGGACCCCGCCGGGATGGCCGAGGAGAAGAGGTGCTCCAAATACCTCGACCTCTGGAGGAACGAGCTGGACGACCAGGTCTACGTGTACGACATGAGCGAGATGTCCTCCCACCTGAGGATGTCCCCTCCGAGGATCGACGATTTCATCCTCATGCTCAACGAGCACGGCAGGGCCTCCAAGTCCCATGTGTCCCCCACGTGCTTCAAGACGGACATCCCGCTGGAGGAGCTCAAGGTCCTCTACAGGGAGAGCAGCCCCGACCGCTCCAGATGATGTTAAGACGGCCGCCCCGGCCACTGGCCTCCGACACTCATATATAACCCCGCACCATCAAATTCTCAGGTGCCATAAATGCCCAGTCTCGCTATCATCGGAGCCCAGTGGGGCGACGAAGGGAAAGGAAAGATCACAGACTACCTCGACGAGGAGGCGGACCTCATCGTCAGGTTCCAGGGAGGCAACAACGCCGGCCACACCATCATCGTGGACGGGAAGGTGTTCAAGCTCCACGGCCTCCCCTCCGGAGTCGTCAGGCCGGGGAAGCTCGCCGTGATAGGCAACGGGGTGGTCGTGAACCTCGAGGAGCTGGGAGAGGAGATCGACCAGGTCCTGCAGGCGGGAGGCAGCATAGACGGCCTCCGCATCTCCGACAGGGCCCATCTCATCATGAACTACCACAAGAAGCTTGACGGGGCCGAGGAGAAGTACCGCGGGAAGAACGTCGTAGGCACCACGAAGAAGGGCATCGGGCCCGCCTACCAGGACAAGATCGCCAGGATCGGATTCAGGGCCGGCGACCTCCTGGAGGACGACCTGCTCGACGACAAGATCTCGTTCATCCTGCCATACAAGAAGGACATCCTCGACCTCATGGGCGCCGAGCCCTGCTCCTGCACCGACGAGTCCCTGCACGAGAAGATGAGGAGGTGGAGGGACATGGTCGGGCACTGCATATGCGACACCTCCGTCCTGGTCAACGAATCCCTGGACCAGGGGAAGAACGTCATCTTCGAGGGCGCCCAGGGCGCCATGCTGGACATCGACCACGGGACCTACCCGTACGTCACGTCCTCGGCCACCTGCGGCGGCGGAATATGCACTGGGGCCGGAGTCGCCCCCAACAGGATAGACGGCGTCATAGGGGTCATAAAGGCATACACCACCCGCGTCGGGGAGGGGCCCTTCGTCACAGAGCTCTCCGGGGAGGAGGAGCTGGCCCTCCAGCACAAGGGAGGAGAGTTCGGCGTGACCACCGGCAGGGGCAGGAGGTGCGGATGGCTCGACCTCGTGGTTTGCGAGCACTCGGCCAGGATGTGCGGCTTCACTTCCCTGTGCATGACGAAGATCGACATCCTCAGCGACATCCCCGAGCTCCCCGTGTGCGTGGCGTACGAGATCGACGGGGAGGAGGTCAGGCACTTCCCCGCATCCATCTCCAAGCTCAACAGGGCTAAACCCGTGTACGAGTACCTCAAGGGCTGGAAGGGCTGGGACGACACCGGCGCCGTGGTCAGGGCGGGGTACGACAACCTGCCCGGGGAGATGCGCGAGTACATCGAGTTCACCGAGAGGTACCTCAAGACCCCCGCGGACCTGATAAGCCTCGGCCCGGACAGGGACGAGACCATCGACCGCCGCGGAAGCTGGTGGAACTGACCGCCAGCCAAACCTATTTAAACATTTTTCATCCCTTATCCATCAGATAACTATGGCAGAGTGCAAGATCACCGTCAAAGCAGGCATCTGCGGGAAGACTACCGTCATCAGCGCCAAGCCCTCCGAGGATATGATGAACGTCATCATCAGCATCGAGAGCGACTGCCCCATGGTCTCCAAGGAGGCCATCGAGCCCATCTGCTCCTGGGAGGAGGTCGGCGCCCCGTTCTCCCAGTCCAAGGTATACGGCTGGGCCGAGAGGAACATCAAGCACACCGCCTGCCCCGTCCCCTGCGCAGTGGTGAAGGCCGTGGAGGTGGGCGGCGACCTCGGGCTTAAGAAGGACGTCTCGTTCAAGATCGAATGACCGTAACCACTCCGGCGGCTGCCAGGCACCCTTCCGCAAGGGCATGGTGGACGCCGGAGGCCACCCTTTTTTTCCAAACCATGGGGCCTGCCCCCGCCATGCCCATGCCGCCGGGCAACAGACATGCCACATCTACCGACGACTCCGGTTGCAACCCGGATCAAGATATCGGTTTTTATATTGACAAACCAATCAGTAAACAATGAACACCAGAAACATCGCTATAATCATCGTGGCAGTGGTGGCGGTGGTAGCCGCTTCGGCCATTGCATGGCACCTATCCCAGGGCGATGAGGATGAGCTCAGGGAGTCGGGTGTCGGGGACATGTTCCTATACGAGGTGGTGGCCGAGGATCCGACGAACGGAGAGGCCGCCGGTTACTACTACTTCTACGAATACGTGTTCGAGGAGGTCGACGGAGTTCGCCTGCTGATGAACGCGGTATCAGGAGAGGACCGCTTCTTAACCGCTCCCGACTACACCGTTGACAAGTACCAGGACCCGGTCAGGACAGAATCCGTGGAATTCATGGGTATGACCGCGGAGTGCGACGTTTACGTCTATGAGAGTGACGGCGAGACCTGGACCTACTGGAAGGACCCGCGCACGAACGCGTTCGTGAAGTTCGAGGGTGTCGACAGCTACTCGACCTACACTTTCCTGCTGATCGAGTCCACGGTGTACGGGGGCAAGATAGATGTGAACACGAACGTGCAGGAGACCGAGGTCGAGGTCGGGGACGTCATGTCCTACCTGGCCAACACATACGAGGGCGGCAGCCTGACAAGCAGCAGAACGTACACGAAGGCCGTCACCGCAGTGGATGGCGGCAACGTCACCTTCTCCATCGTAGGCACGGACGCCTACGAGACGGTGACGGTGTCGGAGTTCCTCCACACCGACGGGTACAGGGGCCTGGACCCCTCGGGGACGGCCTACGTCATGACCGTCGACTACGGCAACATTCTGTGCGACGTCTACTTGGAGGAGTACGGCGACGGATCCTACGACAAGACCTACATAGGCAGGGACGACGGCGTCATGTACCTGCGCTACGAGTACGACGGATCCGGGTACACGGAGTACACCCTGCTGTACTCCAGCCTGGTCATCGGGTCCGGAGCGAACGACATAATGCCTGCGGACGACGTCTTCGGATACACAGTGACCACCGTCGAATACCACATGACGGACGGGGTCCCCACCTACTCGGTGGAGGTCGACCATGAGGTCTACTGCGTCTACGACGACGGAAGGACGCTGACGTCGAGATACGAGGACATGGTGTACGTCGGGTACTCTGAGGGAACCTCCTGGTTCATAGCGTTCCAGACCATTGACGGCGAGACTGCTGACGGAAAGACGGTGAACACCCCCTGGGGTGCCCTGGACTGCGAGGCCGTTTCCTTCGAGGACGGGGGCGTCCAGTACACCGTCTACAGGAGCAACGGCGTCGTGGTAGCCCTCCTCGCCGACGACGGGACCGAGACGGTCTACACCGTCGTCACGTACAGCGGATACGACTGGGGCCGCGACGACCCCTTCCCGAGCAACGAGCTCAGGGAGTCCATCGTGGCAGGCGACTGGTGCCTGTATTACAGCGACGACGAGACGGTGCACATCCAGGTCACCGCCGTCAACGACGATGGGACGATCACGGTTCTTGACGACGGGGTGGAGGAGTCCTGGACCGTCGAGGGGCTGCTGAAGGGTCCCGGGTACGAGAACGGGGAGTACATATGCGAGATGTCCTGCGACCTGATGTACGGGACCAGGTACTGCGACCTGTACTCGTGGACCGCGGAGGACGGGACGGTATACACCAGCTACATAGGCCAGGACGACGGCATCCTCTACGCCCTCGAGGTGGACAGGGACGGGTCGACGATGACCTACGAGCTGTACTGGACCAGCTACGTGCTGTGAGCCCATGGCGGGCATCCGCCCGCCTCAAACCTTCCGGGCACGCCGGGGCGCGCATCCCCGGACGCCCGCATCCCTTATATCCAAAAACGCTGGTGCACTGGCGATTGCTTATGAAGACTAAGATCAAGGCATCCAGAAGGTCGATGGGAATGAACTACGCGATACGTGAGGTCACGGTTCCCGCCGCCGCTGCCGCCAAAGCCGGCAAGAAGCTCCTTGATCTGAACATCGGGGACCCCAACAAGTGGGACTTCGAGACCCCCGAGTACTTCAAGGCCACGCTCAGGGCGGCCGTCGACGAGACAGACAACGGCTACGGCGACTCCCAGGGGAACCTCGACCTCCGCGAGGCCATCGTCCAGAGGGAGTACGAGAAGCACGGGGCGCGCATCACCCCCCAGGACGTCTACGTGACCGCGGGGGTCAGCGAGTGCATCAACGTGATGATGGGCACGCTGGTCGAGCCGGGGGACGAGATACTGGTCCCCGGCCCGGGGTACCCCTCCTACGCCCAGTACATCAACTTCTACGAGGGGCGCACGGTCTCCTACAGGCAGATAGAGGACGAGGACTGGAGGCCGGACACCGACATGATCAGGAAGCGCATCACCAACCGCACAAAGGCCCTGATCCTCATCAACCCCAACAACCCCACGGGGGCGGTCTACGACCCCAAGGCGGTCGTCGAGATAGGGGACATAGCGGCGGAGTACGACATACCCCTGATCTCCGACGAGATATACGACAAGATCATCATGGACGGGGAGTTCTACTCCGCGTCCAGGCTCTCCGACGACGTCCCCAGGGTAATATTCAACGGCTTCTCCAAGGTCAACGTCATGCCCGGGTGGAGGATGGGATACTGCTACTTCATGGACAAATACGGCCTCATGGACGAGGTCCGCGAGGGCATGATGAAGCAGTTCAGGGCTAGGATCTGCGCGAACGTCCCCTGCCAGGCGGCTGCAAGGGCTTCCCTCCAGGGGCCCCAGGAGTACATAGCCGACATGAACAGGAAGCTCAGGGAGAGGTCCGACTTCACCTACAAGAGGCTCAACGAGATCCCCGGCATCTCGACGCGCAGGGCGAAGGGGGCGTTCTACATGTTCCCCTCCATAGACCTGAAGGGCACACCGTGGAAAACCGACAAAGACTTCGTGCTCGACCTGATCGCCGAGGAGGGGGTCGTAGTCGTCCATGGGAGCGGATTCGACCCCGAGTTCGGGTCCGGTCACTTCCGCACGATCACACTACCTCCCATGGAAGTGCTGGAGGAGGCCTTCGACAAGATGGAGCGCTTCATCAAGCACCACACCAGTTGATCGTGGCATCCCTTCCACGGAAAGACATCCGTCAATCCTATTTCTACTCCGAAGCCGATATCGCAGTTCGGACTATAAAAAATCGATTATCCGCTCAAAAAGGGTTCGGAACAGGCAAAAAAAGGTTCGTCGGCAATGTGCCAGCACAGGTTTCTGAGCGAGGGGGAAACCCCCTCGCCCCATCAGGGCGCACACGAGCTTCTCCCCCGCCTCGGACATCCGGCGCGGATCGGGCGCGAGGTAGCAGCGCATGGTCGTCTTCACGTCCTCGTGGCGCATCATCCTCCTCAGCGAGTCCATGTCGGTTCCGATATCGTTTAGCGTCGTCGCGTAGAGGCGTCTCAGGGAGTGGGTGGACAGATCCACCCCGGCGCGCTTCCCGAGACTGTATACTATCTCGCCCACGGTGTCCGGAGTCATGGGCTCCCCCGGGTACTGCACGCCCCTGACAAGAAGGTGCCCCTCCGAGTTGTCGCCGTATACGGCGAGGATCCTCGCCCTCTTCGGGAGATAGTCGGATATCGCATCCGCCACCGGGCGCGGTACGGCCATGGTAACTACCTTCCCTTCTGCACCGTGCCCCTTGCCGTGTATCGTCACGGTCCCCCCGTGGAAGTCGTCCAGACGCAGGTCCGCTATCTCCGCCCTCCTGAGGCCCATGAGAGCACCCAGCAGGAGTATCACCCGCTGCTCGTCCTCGGCTATGGATATCAGCCTGTCCCACTCCCGGCGGAAGATGAACTTGCGCTTGACCAGCGAACCGTCGGGGTTCCAGAGGATCCTCGCCTCCCGCACGGGGTTGTATCCAGTGAGGAACTCCACGAAGTCCCCGAAATGGCGGATATAGAGACGAGCCGTGGTCTCGGATACCGTGTCCAGGAGGGTGCGTAGATATTCCACGGCCTCGGGCGTCACATCCTCCACCGACGTGCTCGTGCCTGCCCCCTCCAAGGCGCGAAGGCATGCGATCACGGAGCGCACCTTGCCGATGATCGTCGTGCGCTTGAGGCCACGGTGCTCCATGGCGCCGATGTACGCCATGAGCTCCGACTCGTACTCCGTCCCCGCAGGGATGGAGTACACGTAGGCCATGGGATCGGCTACGCTGTCCGGGACCGTCAGCTCCCTCCACGGGTTCCTCCCGGTCCGCGACTGGACGAACACGCCAAGCGCCCTAAGGTAGCGGATGCGTGTGTTGTCGACGAGGCCCGACATTGCGAGACTCAGTTTCTCGAGGACGTCCTCGTCGACGTCGTCGGGACGGATGTCCCAGGATTCCTCCCACATGACCTTGAAGCAGTGGCGCGCGTACTTCACGAGCTCCTCGGCGCGCCTCCCGTCCTCTCCCGCGGAAAGGATCCAATGGCGGAAGGCCTCCATGTCGGCGTCGCAACTCGCTGAGCGCCAGTAGGGGATGCCGTCCGTGCTTCCACGCCCTTCGGGTATGATCCTGACGAAGAGCGTCCATGAGCGTATGTAGCACCTGCGGGTCCTCTCGGATATCCCGCCCATGGCATCCTCGAGGATGCGGATGTGGTCCGTCGTGGCGATGCGGGGATCGACCCCGCCGAGGACCCTCTCACAGCGGCGGACGAACCTGACATGGTCCCTGATAGTCGCCTCTGCGCCACCGCGGGCTTGGAGCAGGGACGCGAAGGTCCGGAGATCATCCTCCATGCGAACCGCTATGTAGTCGTTCGGTTGTCTTATTGTCGTCATTGAGCACACCTCGCTTGATGGCCCGGTCCGGCGGTTCGATTGGCGTTGGAGCGCCGGATCGGTTATCGGTGTGCATCCTCCCCTTCTCGCAATAGCATCCACCTGCAGGTATTTAATTTTTACAATAGTAGCATATTGTTCTACGTTTGTAACAGAATGAAGGGAATTGTTAACCGAATGTAGAACAAAAGGCTACGTTCAAATAGATTGAGAACGATATTCGGACATGGGCAACCCTACGGGATTCTACGTTTCCGCCGACAACCTCAACTGGTGCGAGCGCGAGGTCTCGGATGGAAGGTTCTCCACGTTCTCGGAAATCCTCGACTTCTCGCTCAGGCTATACCTGATCCACATCCGGGAAGGGATATCCTCGATTCCCAAACTTCCGAGGACCGAACTGGCCAGGAAGACAGCCAGGGTGAACCCTTGGGTCCTTGAGCAACTACTGTCTACAGGGCTGTTCGAGAAGTCGGAAGTGGCTGACTACGCCATATCGTACCTCCGGGAGAAATGGTACGCCCGAACCCGATGCAGACACATGGCTACATGGAAATTATCGGTTGAACGCATATTGCGATGAAAGACGGCTCCGACTTCGGCGGAATCGATTTGAACCTTCAGTTATTGATTATATCGGAGGGCCCCGTTCTGCTCGTGTCTTAGACAAGAGAGAAATCGCATTCCCATCCTTCCGGGGGCCCTCCACCGTGTACTGAGAATGGAATGGCACGGTTTCGCCCCCGTGCCATGGGCGTGCGGTCGAATACGATACGATCGTAACATCACTGGATGCTCACGCGCTCGAACCTCCGGAATCGGTGATCCTCCCCCGGATCTCGACATCCCCGGTTATCGGTGTGTCGGCATTGAATACCGTCATGGAACCTGCCAGATACCATTTGACCATACGATCGTCGATATCCGACGGCATGTACTCGGACGGAACGCACTCGCCGTGTGCCACCTGTATGGTGAAGATGCCCTCCGTCGGATGGTTTATCGTGACCGTGTGGTAGACGGTGCCGACGTAGGTCACGGTGCCGTCGGTGACGGGATCGGAAAGGAACTCCAATACGGCCGCATCATCTACGACCTGAATCATCAGATTTTCTGAGCATAGATTCCCTTCGTAATCAGTAATATCGAAGTACCTTTCACCGGACGTGGTCACCTCTTCGAAGAACATGCAACCAATTAACTCAGCAACGCCAATCTCGTTGATAAGCGCCACTTCATGATTCTCGAACCCGGATTCTGAGAATGGGATATACTCATCCGAGGGAAGGATCAGGACCATGGATTGATTCTCGATGAACAGTCCCTGAACATACGGGTATCCGTCGTAAAAGGGATCGATGCACTCGGATGCCGTGCAGAACACCCCCGAATACGGTGAATCCGCCGTGGACTCGTCTGCGCCGCCCAGGTAGGGGTTGTCTCCCAGAACAGGGTTAACATAACCGACATCAGGCTCCACCGTCGTGATCGATACGAGTATTATGGGTTCGTATCCAAGATATATCTCCAGGCAGATCACGTCTCCGGAAGAGGCTATACCGTACACCACATTGTTTTCGATGACCTGGTCGTTCACCGTGCAGGTGACATCGAAGTCCCTGCTATCCCCCCACATCACGTAGTACGGCGACCCAGCGTAGACTACCACCTGATGTTCCTTGAACTCGTCTATGAACAGAACGACCCCGTCATAGGGTTCCGAACTGCTCTCCGTTCCGGTATAGATCTCCGATCCGTCGGGAAGGGCGGATGCACAAGCCGAGACGTAGAAGCAGAGAAGGGCCATGCTCACCATGGCCACAATCGCAAGGATGAGTTTTGCCCTGCCGCTCCCGGCAGAGCTGGTATCATGCGTGAGGTTAGGGCCCCACCCCCTTTGCATCGCTCCCGTCATAGGAGACCGCCCCCTGGGACGGCGACGACGTGAAGGCCAGCTCCGGCCATATCGTCACCGTGACTGAAACGGTCAGCTCCTGCCCGTCCGGGGATGTCGCAGTGACCGTGAACGTCTGCACGGCCCTCTGACTCACAACCGGCATCGTTCCATGTAAATCCCCCCCCCCCCCCCCCCCCCCCTTCTGTAGTCGGGGAGACCATCCACTCGGTGTCGGAGAACACGAATGCAGTGCCGTCGATGTTCGCTGATGCCGTGTAGTCGAGGGTCGATCCGGAGACGGCGATGATGGAATCAGGAGAGGTGTATTCCAGGGGTAGTCCTTCAAGGGAATGTAAGTTGTAACTTATCACCACTGTTCCTGACCCATCGAAACAATCGATGACGAAGGTACCCGTCAATATATTACCGGAAATCGACGACCCCGCTTCGCCTGGGAATGTGTATTCAAGGCCGGACGATGACACGTCGCCTTTGAAACCCCCAAGATAAGAGACCGGACGAATCTCGACATAACTGCCAGTCTGCAGGTACACATCGACGATTGTTCTCCCGTCGGGATCATACTCGACATCTTCACTCGAGAAGGATGTGAGAGGAGCGTCGGGTGAGCCGAATGTAAGAATATTTACAGCGCCATAGCCGGTCGATTCGTCGGACAAGCAGTAAGCGAATCCCGTACATACTATCGACATGACCGCGAGGACCGCTAAGAGACGGACGGAATCAGGCTTCATGGCCGTGCCTCCCGCCGTCCTCACACATAAGACCTCCCGGCTCCTTGCGTTTTTCCAATGCCAGCGGGGTACTCCCCGCAGACCTGCGGCCTCCACCCCCATCGGGCGGGACGGCCTGTCCTCCTGATATCGTCATCCTCAATTCCATGTCTCCACAATCGGCGCGCCGATGCCCGCGCGCCCCGGGCCTGCAGTCGATCCCCCGATGGCCGTTTCCGTGAGCTCCATCGTCAGTTCCCCAGGTAGTAGTAGAGCGTGTCACCGACGCGCTCCTTCTTCCAGTATCCCAGCCTGCCGTACTGGCTGAGGAAGGCCTCCGCCTCCCCCGGCCTGTACCTCATCGTCCCTATGTTACCGCCGGACGCCTTCAGGACCACGTACCTGACGCCCTTCCCCCGGCAGGACGACTCCACGTCCTGCGGGGTGAGCTGGCGGAGCCCCCTGGCGGCCATCGATCCGACCGGCGTCCCCGCATACGGGGGCGTCCGGATGCGGCACTGACGGGCAGGTTGCGCCTGCCCGGTTCTTGCCATGTCAACCTCTCCTGGACGCGGATGCTGGCCCGCGCCCGGCGCCGTGCGGTCGATCTCATCCCCTCCGGGCTTCTCGTTGAGCGCGAGGGCGAGGGAAGCCGCGCCCATGACGACGGATACCGATGACAGTATCAGGTTGGACTTCTCGCGCAGCTCCGAGCGCTTGGCGGCCGATCTCGGCCTGAGCCTGCGGCCCAGTTCCTTGAGCTTCGCCCCGCCCTTCCTCTTCGAGGACTTGCCCCCGCCTCCCTTCCTCGTCATTGGGCGCACCCCCCTCCTTGCGCGGGATTTATATGGATGCGGTCCGATGGATGGTGCGGTAGGCCCCGCGGTAGAGCCGCATGGCGGTATACGCGGTGGAAGCCCAGGGAACGTTTGTGTGGTCCCCATGCTGCCTTGAGCGGCGTGGGGATTTTCCCTGCTCTCCATCCATCCTCGCGCTGAGTGTTCGGTTTATATCCCTGCAGGTCATACACTTCAAACGGTAGGTCCTGCGGTTGAGCCGTCCTACGGCGGTGTACGTAGCGAATACCCAGGGAACGTTTGTGTGGTCCCCATGTTGCATTTGGCGGCGTGGGGATTTTCCCTGTCATTTCCTTCCCCTCCGCTTCGATTTCTTGTTCTTGTAATACACCTGCTTGGGTTTCCTTGGAAGGAACCCAGCCAACCTCCTGGCGCCCTCGTCGCTGGGATCCGTCTCGCTTGCGCCGACGGTCCCTACGACGAAGTCGTTGACCATCAACGCTGGGGTCCGGCTGGAATCCCTCACACCCATATCGAGGCGCCTGCCGGCGAGATATTGGTTCTACTCGTAGACCCTCCTGATGAGACTGTCTTTTACGAGATCGGTTTTTCGACATCTACCTCCAGTTTCACTCGTATCGACATCCTTCAGAATCCTTTGAGACAGCCTATCCATCATGTTCACGTGGATATCGACCCTCTCCCCTGTCTGGATGCAGAACCCGTCGTTGTGGTGCGCGAGGTCCTTCCTGTACCTAACAAAGTACATACTGAGGATGACCGAGTAAACGTCGCGAATCACCTTTTCTCAAAGCCCCGGGTTGTCGTGATACTTGATTTCCATGCCATCGATGATGTAGCGGTCCGCGATGCTATCCTGGTCTACCCTGCTGATATTTAGACACAGATAGTTTTCATCAATTCTGTTCCACCTCAGATTCGGCAATTAATGCCAAAAAATGCATCACTTTACTTTATCTGAGAAAAACACACAGTAAAGATATCTAAGTTCGATGATTCCGTTGGGTTGCTATATTACGATAGTAGGAAATGATCGAAAGTGAAATCCACAGAATGACAAAATCACGGAATATTTGTGAAATATCAAAAATTATGAGTGTCATAATAGACATTGATATACACTACAGTACGTTTTGAGTTATCCAGAGAACCCTCCGAGACATGAAAATGGGCGGGGAACCGCCCCCATAAAAGGTTTAACGTTCACTATACAAAGGCTCGGTCAAAGGTCCTCAGGCGAGACCCATTTCGCCTTCAGGACCAAATCGGAAGTTACCTCGTCATCGAAATCCCATTCGGAACCTGCGTACCATCCGACAAATACTAGATTGGAATCCGTTGGCATCGGCGGTTCATTGACCGCCTCTCCCCTGATCATGGTCGTTGTGAACGAGTAGTCATCGCATTCGAATGTGACGTCGCAATCCAATGGTTTCGGAGCATGGGATGACGATATATCAGCGGTAAGAACGGCGCTAATCGGTGTGCCGTCGATCCATGCCGTGACATGGATCTCCTTCGCTCCCGACTCAGAGTACGCATGCCCCACCGTCAACTGACCGCCATCCGTGACATAGTACGAACCGTCACCCCAATCCAGCAGGATACTTCCCTCCAACCTGCCGTCGAGACTGACCGTAACACCGTATCCGGACACGGCAACATCGCCGACAGGGACCCAGCTTGACACAAGGATAGTATCATCAGTGACAGGATCATTCAGATAGTCCCATTCTACACCATCCGATGTCCTCCACCCGGTGAAAAGGAATCCCTCCCTCGCAGGATCCATGGGCCTGGTAGCCTTGCCCCCATACGGCACGTACTCCGAACCGATGTCACTCCCATAACCGGTGTATATTACCTCGAAAACCTCCTCCGTATCCGGGACCCCGTAGTCATAGCACTCCCACTGGACACGGAGAACCATGTCCCTTGTCATATTGTTGTTGAAATACCAGGGCTCTCCATCCGCATACCATCCGAGGAACGTGTATCCGTAACGCTCAGGGGTGGCAGGTTCGGGCATCAATTCCCCGTATGACAGTTTGACTGTGTATGTAGGCGATCTATCATCTGCGTCCACGATTACAGTACATGTGTCCTTAACGTCCGAACCCTGAATGACAGATACCGGCAAAGATGATGTGTAAGGGTTGCCATCGAAAAAAGAAGTCACGGTTATGATGCCGGACCATGACTCCTTATAGTCGTGCGTAATCTTGCTTGCATCCGTAACTAGAATCCCCGCATCGTCCTGTCCTTCGAAATAAATCCTCGACTGACAGTCCGCCCAGAACCCGATGATGTTGACCGTTGCCTCCGTTCCGTGTATATCGACGGAGAAGTGAGGGGACCATCTGGCATAGAGAGTCACATCTGACTACACAGGGGTCTTGTCGAAAGTCCAATCGTATGACGAGCCTGATTCTCTCCATCCGACGAGGACGTAGCCATCCTTGGAAACAGTGGATGCAGGCTCAGTTGCCGTGCCTCCCCCCTCCACGGTCTGGGAGGCCATCGAACCTGTGCCGCCGTTCACATTGAAAGTCACCGTATAGGTCTCCTTCGGCGGTTGGGCCGGGTCATCGGCAGGAGACTTGTCATCATCCCCCGATCCACCCAATATATTGATGGCAGCGAAGGCAACGACAAGTACAGCGATTGCCGCGACGATGTAGATGTATGATTCCCTGTTCGTCCCCCTCACCTCCGCATTATACCGGGCTTCGGGTCGACAACATCGGCATCCGCTTTCGAGATCAAAACATAAAGGATGTTCATGACACCCTCCGTCCGTGGGCATAGTCTCCAATCCTCATTCGAGCACCCAGTTATTGCATCATTATTTGAGATATTAAACGTTCCGAGTTTGACGTATAACGCTATCTGTTTTACGTCCGATAGAGATATGTTATCCGCATGGGGACGCTCGATGCGATCTGCGCCAACCATGCGCTAAGAACGATCCTCTTCATGTCCGACGGGCCGAGGACCGAGAACGACTTCCGGGAGATCATGGGATACTACGTTGCCCAGCGCACCCTGGATTCCCTGGTGTCCGCAGGACTGGTGGAGAGGTTCGAGCTTGAGCGCTCGAAGGCCAGGCGGTACAGGCTGACCCCGAAGGGGCAGAGGATCTGCGATGCGGTGATCGCCGCCGCGGAGGAGGACTCCCCCGAGACCTGAGAACGGGCGGCCACGACCGCCGATTGCAATGGAGTGGCTATTGGTATTCGATTTGATTCGTCTGAGGGAATACCGGCGGCCGATGCCCGAAATGGATGAGCGCGACTACAGGGACTTCCCGGAGGCGCGGTTCTTCCTGAGGGTGTGCGCCGTACCGATGGAGGAGACGGGATGCGCGGAGACGTTCCTTCTCCTCAGGGAAGGATTCGTCTCGTTGGTTGGTTCCCAACGGACCGTCGTGATAGGTCCCAGGGATTCATGGGATCGCACAGTGGAGGGAGCGTTGCTGTCGGCGGCGGAGGAACTCCTCCGTGATTGCGGACCTGTCTCCGTGGAATGCCCGGAAGGCATGGATGCGATAGGGAAGATTGGGCATCGAACCTCGTAGGCGGGCCGGAACCCCATGCAACAACCCCGACGAGGACTCCAGGTTATTGAGATCACTACAGTATTTCTCGATGTGTGGAGCCTCCGAATGGACAGCAGAATCCCTGCGGGGGTAAGGGGTTTGCCGGGGGCGCCGCCCCCTTAGGTAGTCGAAACTTACCTCTTGCGGTAGTCGAAAATAAGGAACATCCCCATGAGCGCCGCGGCGGCAGCAGCGGCGGCACAGGCGATGATCTTTACAGATTCGTCAGATGAGCCACCATCCACGGTCGTCGGTGGTATAAAGGGTAGATCATCGTCATCAGGTATGTATGGCGGTAAATTCGGAGATTCGTCAGACACCTCTGGTGCGGGTTCTGTTACAGGTACATCCGAATATGTCAGCGGGATAGCAATATACTCGGTGTTATGATACGTGTAAATCCAGATTTCGCTCCTATAGTTATTGTTATCATCGCTAACGGCGACGACACGGCTTGTCACCTTTGTATAACTACCATCGTTTTCAATGTAATATGCCGCGGCACTGCCGACATACTTCCCTTCGTCACTGACACCTATCGGAATCTTGATTATCATACTGAACTCGCCTATCTTGCTGTTCAGATTAACATCCACACCCACCGAATCCCTCGAAGCTTCGTGAGAAGGTGCAAGAGTATCGACTACACCGGATACCACGGAACTGTCCATCAACTTAAGCGACAGCGATATGGTTCCACTCTCGACGGTTCCATTGATCTGAACGTCCGCAATGCCGTTGCCGTCGGTATCGGTAAAACTCACCCCGATATCCACATTCTCGTATGAGCCTCCAGATTCAAGAAAGACTATTTCTGAAGAAACAGTAAGTTCCACAGAATCTCCAGAATGACTTATGTCGTATGTGGGACCTTCTTCATCTATCGATTGTGCGCGGTATGTGAACATCTTCGTTGCGGTACCGTACAGTTCCCCATCTGTGGCCATCACGGCCGCTTGGTATGTACCAGGACCTAGATTCTTGATAGTCTGGCCCTCCCCCAGTTCATTCTCTTGTGAATCCAGCCAGTAATAATAGAATTGAATGTCTTCAGCAGGAGACACAGCTTCCATGGAGAACTCGCCGTTGTCACCAGCAGTAATGGTTATGGTTATGTCCGTCAAGATCGGCATAGCAATGATTTCCATTGGTCCAGTAACAATGGTTTCCGGAGTCCAAGAGTAGTCATTATCACCATAAACCCATGTATAGCCGTATCCTGGTTCTGAAACCGGGAATTCCGGAACTGCACCTGTATAGATCTCGCCTGACGGGACGTACGTCGTTAACACAGCCAGATCACAAATAATGAACTGAACCCTGTATCCTTCGATGACGGATATCGTTCCATCCACGTTATCCTTTATGCTGTATCCATCAGGGACGTACCCCGATATTTCAGCTTCTTTGTCGAAAGTGCCACCGTAAATCGTTATTGGACCACGGTTTCCGTCGGTAAGAATAATGTTATTCCCTGTGAAAGTGCCACCATTGACGGTGATTGTAGCATCGACTCCTTCTGATATAGTAGCGGTTCCGAATATCGTAACACCTTCGCTACTATAACTCCCGCTCTCTACCACCACAAAAGCGTTCTCGTCAGCCCAAACGGCATAATAATTAGTTCCGGTGACATTACAATCACGGACTGTCACTCCCGACACATTGTAGAAGTTGAAGCCCCCGTTAGACTCTATTTCCTCGATCAGGACATTCGATGTCGATCTCTCGTCACCTATGAATAGGGAATAGCTACCGCTATCAGCTGAAATCAGATTCCCATTCCTGATCGTAAAACCATCTCCTTGGAGAATCAGCGAGAAATTGGCACTTGCGAGTGTCTTACCGTTGAGATCTATCGTCACCCCGTCTACATCGTAGACCGTTGCCGAATTTTTGCCACCTTGCCATGTAATATCATTATCAAAGACGATTGTTTCCCCTGACTCGACCGCTATCAATGCGTCTTCGAGAGTCTCGTAGTAGATTTCACCAATATGGGCCTCGGCTTCTGCTTCGTTGAATGTAGGAACTAATCCATTCCCCGTATCATACAACGAATATCCTTCTGCCATGCATCCATCCTGAATGCTGGAATGGAAAGTACCTCCTCTCACAACTCCCGAGACTGCTTGTGACTGACCATTACCGGCGTAGGATGCCACTGCATAGGCATTATCACTGGAGAACACACCACCGCGGATGGACAGGACAGGAGTTCCACCCGGATACCCACAGTTGTCGATTATTATGGTGTCACCAGTCTCATGACAACCACTCCCGACATGCTGATAATCGGACTTATAAGCAGTCGCATTAAAGAATCCTCCCCTGATCTCCACGTCCCCTGATTTGATGTATACAGCCGCGCCGCCGGTGTAGGTTCCTCCCTCAATAACAAGGTTTCCAGCGCCCGGCCAGTAAACTGCAGCGGTGTTCATGGCATCGATAATATGATATTCTCCGGTTAGTGTACTGTCCCTTATCGTCACGTCCGCTATACAGTTACCATTCCCGGATACAGGGTACCTGGACTTGAGGGTGCTGTCTTCGATCAGACAGGTAGAAGTCACGGTATCTTCACTGGATATGCTTGCACTTAGAATGTAGACGACGTTCGTGCCGGCTTTGATATTGCAGTTCTTTATCGTGGCGAATCCAGGTGAATCGGCATTAACACCGTAACTACCTATCTGGAGGAAATTAGAATAGTCGCTGTCATCTGATGGATTTTCGTTTTTCTCGTTGACACCCATCACGGAGTCCATATTGACGGATGCACTATCGTAACAGAGAATCATCAAGGTACGGTTCCCATAGAGCTCGCCGTTCTTGATAGTGAGTACGTTGCCCTCACCCGTTATCTGTATCTTGATCCCTTCTGGAAGTGTTAATCTGTTGTCATTGAGGTCGATAGTGAGGCTCTTGGACAGTATCGTATCACTGTTTGCGGTGGTCATATCGCTATTCAGGACGATTATGTCACCGGATTGAGCTGTCTCTACCGCCTTCTCGAATGTTTTAAACGGTTGCTCCGATGTACCCGCATTGCTGTCATCACCACTTGTGAAATCCACATAGTACATGGACGAATCTGCATCAGAGTTGTCGGCACCTGCCACTGTCACAACGGCGGCGATCGCCATTGTCAGACATAGGGCCATGACCAGAAATCTGCTCACTTTGTTCATGTCTCCCTCTCATGCGAGGGCCGGAGGGAGAAGCTGAGAAGGAGCAACCCCCCCCCCCGCTGTGCTAGTTTATGCACTAGAAAAAGTATCATTTCTAACATATTAAAACGTTATGTGATTATCGTTTCAATAGATTCCACTTGATTTATGCATCATCTAGAATCTGGTTACCCGTCGGTTAAAATCCATTTGTCTAGTCGTCCCTGCCCCTTTATACTGAATGTCATCATGAAGACAGCAATTGGGCACATGTACCTTTGTTCAGGCACGGAGGGCACGATATCGGAACTATACAGGTCACTAAAATCACGATTCCAATACCTCCATAGCTTCTCTTGGAGATTGTAGCATCAATAATCCCGAGCCACCACATTTATACGGATGCAAAACTTGATGATACTCCGGAATATCGTCCATCGAAGTTGATGGAAATCCCATCGAATCCTTAATAGAGTAGAAACGTTTTGGATGTATCATCCAAAAGGTGTCCAAGATGGATGTGGTCGACAGAGAGAAATCATGTGGCCGCTGCGGCTATACATGGAACAGTCACACAGACGTCCCAATAAGGTGCCCCCATTGCGGAACCTACCACTGGCAGGGGAAGCCTCAGGTAAACACCTGCGCGGTCTGCCACCACTGCTGGTACTCCCGCGGCCTCAAATCGCCGTTAAGGTGCCCCTCGTGCAAGACCCGCTCCTGGATCCGGGGGCCGAGAGGCGTTCAGAGGTCTGCGACCACGTCCATGGAGGGAGGCAACGCGGCCTCCGACATAGTCGACAGGTACCTTGCTGGCAACGGCTGCGTCTCCATAGCCATGGAGACCGGATGCTCCCTCTCCATGGTGGTGGATGTGGTCAGGACCGCCGTGACCGGCGAGTCCCCGCGCATGTGAAAGAAAAAGGATGGCGCCCGGGAGCGGCCCGGGCGTGTGTTTCACTCCAGCCTCTGGAGCATCTTGACCACGGCGTCGATGACGTCGCGGCCCTTCTCGATCCTGTCCATGGCCTGGAGCTCCGTCATGCCGGGGCCGGTAATCCCGAAACCGACGGGCTTGTCGTACTCCAGCCCCAGGTCCATGATCTTCCTCGAGGCCTGTGCGACGACCACCTCGTCGTGCTTGGTCTCGCCGGTGATCACTGCCCCGACGGTGACGACCGCGTCGATGTCCTCCATCTCCAGCAGCCTCTTGGCGGCCATGGGGATCTCGAAGACCCCAGGCACCATGATCGTCTTGGAGATCTTCACACCCAGAAAGTCCGCCTCTGCCTTGGCCCTCTCCATCATCAGCGACGTGACCTCGTAGTTGAACTCCGCCGCAACCATTCCAATCCTGTACTCCTTCATCGGATCACCTTCTCTGCATCACCGGCCCCTTGTCCGCGAAGCCCTGCCTCAGGCCGGTCCCGGCCCTCCTGGTGAGGCTCTCCGGACGGAAGAGCAGGTCGTAGACATTCACCGCGTGCTCCCTCGCCCTGCTGTCGGCAAGGAAGGCGAGCTCGGCGTCGTCCTTGGCCTCGTCCTCGTGGACGAAGACCTCGATAATGTGTTTGTTCGTCATCAGCTGCGCCCTGATGAGCCCTGTGGAGGCCTCGTGGGCGCACATCTTGTCCTTCTGCATCGGTCCGGGCATGCCCAGGGCCATGACGATGTCGCACCCCTGCTCCTCGATCAGCTTCTTGGCTGCCACCGGGAGGTCCTTGACCCCCGGGACCGTGTACCGCACGATGGTGAACCCCGTGCCCGTCCTCTGGAGCTGGTCGATTGCAGAGCGCCCCATGTCGTATCTCGCGAAAGTCGTGTCTGCTATTCCGATCTTCTTCATGGGGCTCCCCCCATCTCCCTTATCCTGGCGATTATCCTCCTGGTGGCGTTGAGGTCCTCCGCGCACTCGGACGCCCTGACGACCCTTATCCCGGGGAGGCCGTTCTCCTCCAGGCTCCTCTCAAGGGCACGCTCCTCGAACTTCTGGTCGTATCCGAGGACGATAACGTCGGGCCTGAGGAGGCGCACCGTGTCGAAGATGTCCCCCTCGCCTCCGACGATGGCCCTGTCGACGGGCTTGAGGCTGCCGACTATCCTCGCGCGCATAGCCTCCGGTGTTATGGGCTCGTGCTTGCTCCTGCGGACGGTCGCGTCGCATGCGACGACGACTATGAGCTCGTCCCCGTACGACTTGGCCTGCTCGAGGTAGGATATGTGGCCCGGGTGGATGATGTCGAAGACCCCGGATGCCATCACGCGCGTCATTCAGAGATCCTCTCCGTGCTGGGCCTTGAACTCCTCCCACCTCTCGATGATCTCGTCGCCGGTCACGAGGCTAAGGCCATTCTCCGCCGCGTATGCCTCGACCTCCGCCTTGGACCTGGCGCCGCCGTCGTCCCCCATCATCTCGCAGATGGTCGCGGAGGGCTTCACCCCCGCCATGTACATGAGCGCGGTGCAGAGCTCCGTGTGCCCCTTCCTGTCGACCAGGATGCGGTCCGTGGTGTTCAGGAGGTGGACGTGGCCGGGGGCACGGAACCCCTCGCCCATAGCCGTGCGTATGTCCTCCACGGGGGCGTCGCTGAATATCGTCTCGGCATACTTCGTGATGGTGAGGGCGCGGTCGTCGTCCGTGATGCCGGTGTAGGTGTCGCGATGGTTTATCGTGATCCCGAAGGAGGACTTCGTCCTGTCATATGGGATGTCCGTGGGGGCCATCTTTCCGAGGAGCGGATACTTTCCGGAGTCGTCCCAGAACACGTCCGACATGAAGGGGAGCCCGATCTCCCTGGCGAGCCTGCCGGGGGTCGTGGTGCAGACGAGCCCGCCAGCATCGTGCCTCATTATCCTGAGCGTCTGAGGGGTCACGAACTCGGACGCGACGGTCATGTCGGTCTCCCTCTCCCTGTCGTCGAAGTCGTACACCAGGACCGGCCTGCCGCTCCTGATGTCCTCCAGAGCCTTCTCGAATCCGTTCATGTTCTCGGCAGCTAATCGCCGTTTGGAAGATAAGGCGGAGCGTACTACCATGAAAACTGTAGGTTATGCCTCCGTCCTGTAGCAGGCCCCGGATGGGATCCCTCCGGGGATATGGGTTCCTGACTTCAAGCTTTTCCCCATCATGGACTGGGAAAACGGACGTGCGTTACTGTGGTCTTTATAAACGGAGGCCTCTCCTGCCGTCCATGGACGTCAGAACGTTCGTGGGGAAGACCGCGTTCTTCATCGCAATAGTCCTGTTCATAGCCGGGTTCGCATACGTGTTCGGCCAGGAGAACTCCCTCACCGGAGTGGTAGTGGTGGTGCTCGCCCTGATGATGCTGGGCCAGGACCTGTCCGTCCGCCCGGGCATGAACATGCTGGGGCTCATGGCCTTCACACTCCTCATGGGGCTGGGGGCATATGCATCCGTGGCCTGCGGAGACGCCCGCATAGGTGCGGTCGTGAACTTCGCCACGGTGTTCGTCCTCGCCTTCATGACGACCCAGGACCTCAGGTCGCCGATGCACTTCCCGTTCCTCCTCGGATACGCGTTCATGCTGTCGGTCCCCGTGTCGGCGGAGGAGCTGCCGATCAGGATCCTTGCTCTGCTGGCTGGGTCTGTGTTCATAGTTGCCCTGAACGTCCTGGTGAACAGGGGGAGGCACGCCAGGACATGCCACAACGGAATAGCCTCGATATGCTCCGAGATCGGGTCTTGCTGCGACAGGGTGCTGGAGTCCGACGTGTCGGACAGCTCCGCCCTCGATTCCCTGTGCCTCGGGTTGAGGAGCACGATGTACGACAGGCTGAGGAGGAACTTCTTCTCCCCGCCCGGGGACCGCAAGGTCCTCGACCTCGTATCTACCTTGCAGATGATGGGGCATGCGGTATGCGACAGGGAGCGCGACCCCGTGGTCCTGAGATCGGTCAAGGGCCTCATGTCCAGCGTTTGCGAGCACGAGGGCGGTGGACTTGACGCTGCCGGCGTGGTGGCGGCCGTTACCGCATTCATCGAGTCCAATCCGGGAGCGGACAGCATCATCCTGGCGTCCGCAGTGTCCATGAAGGATGAGCTGGCATCCCTCGCATCGGAAGGGGATGATGCAGCCGGGAGGCACGCCAACATGGGGGCCGCCACGAGGGAGCAGGTACGCTGGGATTCCGCGAGGTTCACGTTCGCGGTCCGCATCTCCATCGTTTTCACGTTCTTCGCGTTCGTGTGGCAGTATTGGGAGGTCGAGAACGCCAAGTGGCTTCTCTTCACGGCAGTGGCACTCATCGTCCCCTATGTCAACGGGTCCTGGAGGAAGTCGGCCATGAGGCTCACCGGGACGCTGGCGGGGATAGCCGTGTTCTCAGTGGTGCTCGTGGCAGCGGGAGGCGACATGGGTGTCCTGTCCTCGGCCCTGATCCTGGCCAACTACATCTACACGGTCCTGGATCCGAAGAGGTACGATGTCATGATGGTGTTCATCACCTTCTCTGCGCTCATCGCGGCATCCATATCGACGCCGGCGGACGACGCCGTGGTTGAGAGGGTCCTGTTCGTGCTGCTCGGGGTCGTCGCATCGGTTGCGGCGAACTACCTCGTGCTCCCATACAGGATCAGCGATGAGAACAGGTCCCTGAGCACCAGGTACCTGAAGCTCAACGACCGGATGCTGTCTTTCGTCGGTGAATCTCTGGACGGCAGGCGGGGAGGAGAGGACATGGCATCCCTCACCGCCTCCAGCATATCCTCGAAGCTCCATATGAACCTGGAAGCGGAGGGGGACCCGGACGCGTCGATGCTCCTCTCCCTTCAGGACGGCGTCACGGCACGCTGCTGCTTCCTGTGCAGGACCTCCGACACCCTGTCGGAGACGGGGAGGAGGTTCGCGTCGGATGCGCTGAGGGGCGAAGCCCCCGGGTGCGGGCAGGAGCTGCTGACCGATGAGGACAGGTCGTACCTGTCCGTCCTGTCCGCCACGGTGGGTGCGCAGAGGAGGTCCCGCGAGATCCTGGCATACCTCGGATGAGAGCCAGTGTAGCTCGCCCGTGCGAGCGTCATTCGCCGCCGCGACGACACTCCGTACCCGGCGCCCCGCGGGATTTCCGATGTTTTTAAGATGCCAAATCGGATTCCCGGATGATACAATGGCACAGGACGACGCCAAATACATCCGCGACAAGGTCATGGCCCACAACAAATGGTTCGAGGAGAGCATCCCGATGATCGCCTCCGAGAACCTGATGAGCCCTCTGGCCAAAGAGATGCTCATCTCCGATTTCGCCGACAGATACGCAGAGGGGCTTCCCGGGAAACGCTACTACCAGGGGAACATCTACGTGGACCAGGTGGAGCTGAAGGCCATAGAGCTCGCCAAGAAGCTCTTCAGAGCCGACTTCGCAGACGTCAGGCCGATCTCCGGGACTGTAGCCAACATGGCGGTCCTTTTCGCCTTCGCCCAACCCGGCGACACGATCACGACCTGCGCCCTTGCGCAGGGAGCCCACATCTCCACATGCGAGTTCGGGGCCTTCGGGCAGAGGGCGGTCAACTCGGTGAACTACCCGTTCAACGAGCACGACATGAACCTGGACATCGACGGCACCGTCAAGCTCCTCAAGGAGGTCAGGCCGAAGATCGCCCAGTTCGGACTGTCCGTGTTCCTGTTCCCCCCGCCGCTCAAGGAGCTGGAGGACACTTTCAACGAGGTCGGGTGCCTGGTCTGGGAGGACTGCGCGCACGTCCTTGGACTGATCGCAGGAGGGCAGTTCCACGACCCTCTGAGGGAGGGCGTCAACATAGTATCGTCCTCGACCCACAAGACATTCCCCGGACCCAACCACGGCCTGCTGCTCGGACAGAACCTCACCGAGGAGCAGCAGAAGGCCCTGGAGAAGGCCGTGTTCCCCGGAGTCACATCGAGCCACCACCTGCATGCGATGGCGGCCCTGGCAGTGACCCTGGCGGAGATGGACGTCTTCGCCAAGGACTATGCGGCCCAGGCATGCAAGAACTCCCGTGCACTCGGACAGGCCCTGTACGAGCTCGGAGTCCCGGTCCTGTGCCCCGACCTCGGCTTCACCAGGTCGCACGCGATCGCCGTCGACGTCTCTCAGTTCGGAGGCGGGAAGGACTGCGCCAAGCTCCTGGAGGATGCCAACATCATCTGCAACAAGAACATGCTCCCCAGGGACACCAGCGCCGTCAGGCCCTCCGGCCTCAGGCTCGGATCCCAGGAGATGACCCGCCTCGGAATGAAGGAGAGCGAGATGAAGGAGGTCGCCGAGCTCATAGCCAGGGTCGTCGTCAAGAAGGAGGACCCGGCCAAGGTTAAGGAGGACGTCAAGGCCCTCAAGAGCCAGTTCGCCACCATACAGTACTGCTTCAACGCGGGAGAACCTGCTTACGGATACCACAAACTCGTGGAGTGATTGGAATGGGATTGATGGACAAGATGAAGGATACGGTCAAGAGCGCGGACGAGAAGATCGGAAACGTCATCGACAAGGAGAAGCTGGACTCCCAGATCAGGGACCAGAAGAGGGAGATCGAAAAGCTCACAGCCGAGATCGGCGAGAAGATCGTCAGCGCCCTCAGGGAAGGCAAGGAGGCCGTCAAGGAGGAGATCGAGGAGATCTACTCCAAGATCAAGGAGTGCGAGGCCAAGATTGCCGACCTGGAGGCGAAGAAGAAGGAGCTTAGCTGATCTGCAAACAGCCGGGGACCCACCCCCGGCTACTTCCATCAAAAGCCGTTAACTCGAAGGACCCAGATGGGGCCGCGACAGTCTTTTCAACGCCCCTTATCTTTGATAGGAACCCCTAACTTTAAATCCGGTACACCAATGTGGGAGCGATGACTACCGGAAACCGCGAGGACTACCTCATCAACATTCTTAGGCTGACGGAGGGCGAGGGGGTCGCCAAGACGACCGAACTCGCCGCATACATGAAGGTCTCACCGGCCAGCGTCAGCGAGATGATCAAGGTACTCGCGAACGAGGGTCTGGTCCAGTACGAGAAGTACAAGGGAGTGGCTCTGACCGAGGAGGGTCTCGCGTATGCCAGGCAGCTCCGCAAGAAGCACCATGTGCTCGAGCGCTTCCTGACGGACTACCTCAACATCGACCATGCCACCGCCCACGAGGAGGCCTGCCGCATGGAGCACGCCATCTCCGACGAGTCCGCGATCAAGATGTGCCACATGATGGGCACCCACGTCGATTCGGACTGCCAGAGCTGCAAGAAGCCCTGCAAGGCCGCATCCGAAGGGACCACCAACATCATGCCGTTGAACAGGCTGGCCATGAGCGAGTCGGGGGTCATATCCCACATAAGGTCAGAGGACACGGACGTCGTCAAGAAGCTGATTTCCATGGGCTTCGTCCCCGGCCGCAGGATCTCGATCGAGACGATCCTCTCGGACGGGGGACCTCGCATCGTCAGGATGGGGGACGCCACCATGGCCCTCGACTACAACCTGGCTTCCAACATCTTCGTCGACACCGTCATGGAGTGATTCGCGAGTGGAGCCATTGCCTCAGGGAGAATCCGTAACCGTGGCCCTCGTCGGCCAGCCGAACGTGGGGAAGTCCTCCCTTTTCACCAGGCTCACAGGCGTGGGCGTCATTTCGTCGAACTACCCCGGGACCACGGTGGAGTTCGACGAGGGCGTCATATCCAGGAGGGGCAGGACGGTCACCGTGTTCGACCTCCCGGGCACGTACGCGATGTCCGGAAACTCGGATGACGAGAAGGTCGTCCTGTCCGAACTCAGGGACAGGAAGCATGACTCGGTGATCGTAGTCGCCGACTCCACTAACCTCGAGAGCAGCCTGGTCCTGTGCTACGAGGTCCTCGAGCTCGGCCTCCCCACCGTTGTCGCACTTACGAGGATGGACGAGTCGCGGAAGCGCGTGACGATAGACGTGGAGGGCCTGGAGAGACGCCTCGGGGTCCCCGTGATACCGGTCTCCTCGAAGACGTCCGAGGGCGTGGACCTGCTGGCCGACACGGTCTGCCAGGGCCTGGAGGCCGTGTCCAGCCTGCGCATAAGCTACGACCCCATGATCGAGAAGGGCATCGCCGCCGTCTCGGACGCCGTCCCTGACGATGTCGTTTTCTCCAGCCGCGGTGTCGCGATCAAGATACTGGAGAACTCGCACGAGTTCAACATGATGGTGGACGAGAACGTCCGCCGCAGCGCGGGGCTCGTCAGGAAGCTGTACTCGGAGCAGAACGGTACTTCCATGGCCGTTTCCATCGCATCGTCCAGATACGCCGAGTCCAAGAGGATGGTCTCGGAGATCGTGACTAAGAACGACACCGAGCCGAGCCTCTCCGAGAGAATATCGGACATCACCATCACGCCTATTACCGGGATCCCCATACTGGCGGGCGTCTGCCTCGCCATCCTGGTCACGATAATCTACGCTGGAGGGGCGCTCGATTCGGCCGTCTCCTACGTGTACGACACCGTCGTCGGGAGCGCGATCAAGGACCTGGGCGGCTCGAGCGAGTTCTGGACGGCTGTGTTCACGGGAATAGACGGGAGCATAACGGCGATCCTGTCCCTTGTGATACCCTACATCATGGTCTTCTACATCATCCTGGGGGTGCTGGAGGACACAGGGTACCTGACCCGCGCCGTGGTTCTTCTGGACAGGGTCATGCACCACTTCGGACTCCACGGAGGGGCGTTCATACCGATGATCGTGGGGATAGGGTGCAACGTGCCCGCCATCATGGCAGTTCGCACTGTCCAGTCCCGCAGGGAGAAGGTCATCCTCTCCTCGATGATCGTGATGGCGGTCCCCTGCTCCGCGCAGATGGCCATCATCTTCGGGGCGACCGGGCAGTACTCGGGCGTCGCCTACGCCATGGGGATACTGGTGATGCTGATCGCCCTTGCGGCCGCTACCGGGATCCTTATGAACAGGTTCCTGAAGTACGAGCCCAGCAGCCTGGCGATGGAGCTTCCGGATCTCACGCTCCTGTCCGCCCGCAACGTCCTCTTCAAGACATGGCACAGGATCAAGGATTTCTTCTACATCGCGTTCCCGCTGCTGGTCGTGGGGTCGATCGTCATCGAGATACTGCTCCAGTACAACCTGCTGGATATCATCGTCGACCCCCTGTCCCCCATCACCGTGGGCCTCCTCGGTCTGCCCGCCGTGTGCTCCATAGCGTTCATCGTCGGGATACTGAGGAAGGAGATGGCGGTCGGGATGCTTGCCATCCTCTTCGGCAGCACAGAGCTGGCCCTTTACATGACCCCCGATCAGTTCGTGGTGTTCGGGGTCGTCATGGCCGTCTACATGCCTTGCCTCGCCACCCTCATAACCATGTGGAGGGAGATCGGGTGGAAGGAGACCCTCGGGGTCTCAGTGCTGTCCGTGACTGTGGCCATCGCCCTCGGATGGGCGGCCAACATGCTCCTTCACATATTCTGAATAGAAGGGGCCTGACGGCCCCGTGTGTTTGGAAAATCAGCGGTGGGCGAACACCATGGAGACCTTGCCGGGCTCGCGCCCCTCGATCCTGGCGAAGCCGACCCTCTCGAGCTGGACCATGTCCGCTGCCTCGGAGGCCAGGTCCTTCTCTGCGAGCCCTTTCCATACCGCCCCGTCGGGCATCAGGAGCTCGGCCTCGACCGAGTCGCGTCCGACCCACTGGACGGCGCGGACTCCGTGCTTCAGGACGGAGACGTCGTTGCCGGCGTACCTCGCAGGGAGGGCGTAGTCGATGTTGCAGAGATCCTTCAGCCTCACGCTCTTGGCCTCTGCGAACGCCTTAGAGTCCTCCCCCGAGAGGAACACGGTCCTCGGATCCTCGAGCCTGTACACCCTGCTGCCCCTCTCGGGATGGTCGGGGTGCTTCGGAGCGCTGCCCTCGATGACGTCGACCCCGTCTATGTCGTACCTGACGGGATCGTGGACGAAGAAGTACCTGTTGGATGCGTCGTCGATGATGTCGCGGTTCATGCCGAAGAGGTTCTCCCACGAGAACTGGATGTCCACCGCCTTCATCCCGGCCTCGACCCAGTACCTCCTGATGGCCTCCGGCCTGATCCCGCGCCTCTCCATGGCCCTGACCGTGCCGGTCCTCACATCGTCCCACCCGGTGTACTCCCCGTCGCGGATGCTCTGCTTGATCAGCGATGTCTTGAGCACGGTGTCGGGGATGTTGACGAGCCCGTAGTGGTAGTATACGGGCTTCTTCCACCCGAAGTAGTCGAACACGTATTCCTGCCTGAGCGTGTTGTTGAGATGGTCCTTACCCCTGATCACATGGGTCATGCCCATCTCGTGGTCGTCGATGGCCACGGAGAGGTTCATCATCGGATAGGCGACGTACCTGTCTCCAGTGCGCGGATGGGGGTGCGACACCAGCCTGAGGGCCACGAAGTCCCTGACCGCAGGGTTGGGGTGGTTGAGGTCCGTCTTGACCACGACCACGGCCTTGCCCTCCTCGTACTCCCCCGCAAGGAACCTGTCGTACCTGTCCAGCTGCTCCTCCACGGGGAGGTCGTGGCACGGACAGGCCTGCCTCTGCTCCTTGAGGTTCCTCCAATGGTCGGCGTCGCATGTGCACACGTAAGCCTTCCCCATCTCCAGGAGCTTCCTGGTGCAGTCGTAGTACATCTCGAACCTGTCCGACTGGATGTACGTCCTGTTGCACCTGACCCCCAGCCAGTCCAGATCCTCCGGGATCATGTCGTATGCGTCGGGGTCTATCTTCTCCGGATTGGTGTCCTCGAATCTGAGGACCAGGTCTCCGCCGTACCTCTTCACGTACTCGTCGTTGAGCACGGATACCCTGGTGTGGCCGATGTGCAGGGGGCCGGAGGGGCCGGGCGCTATGCGCATCACCACCTTACCATCCACATCCTGCAGCTCGGGGAGCTCGTACTTGCGCTCCTTCTTCTCCTTGACCAGCATCGACGAGTCGATCTCCTGCAGGGCCTTTGTCTGAGCCTCCAGCCCCATGGCGTTGACCTCCTCCACGATGCTCTCGATGAGGGGCGTCACCTCGGCCGCCCTGGGCCTCAGCTCCGGACAACCGCCCAGTATCTTTCCCACAACGGCCTTGGGATTGGCCTTGCCTTTGAAGAATACGGCGTTCTGAAGGGCGAATTTCCTGATCGTATCTTCGATCTGGTCGGACATACCGTCCCGATTCGGCTCTTCGTATATAACTGCGTGCAAGCGTGCGCGCGATTGCCATTAAATAACCTGGACTCCGTTGAAGGGACATGAACAACAAGATCCTAATCGTGGTCATAGTGGCGATAGCCGTCGTCGGGACCTCGTATTACACGTACCTCCAGGATCAGGACGACACCCTCGAACTTAGGGAGTACCTGGTTGAGGGGGACTGGGTCACCTACTCCTCCAATTCCAGAGGATACGAAAACGAGACGACCTACACAGTCACGGAAATCCTCACCCCCCTCACCGTGAGGACCGAGGTCACGACGGCAGACTACAACTACTCGATCGACATCACTTACTCATTCCTGCTTACCGTGATCGATCCCGATGATGAGAGCATGGTCTTCGTCGGAAACGAGACCATGAAAACGTTCCTCGGCAAGATAGTCTGCAACGTGTACACGCACGAGGACGGCATGGGCACCTACACATATTACACGGAACCCTCCTCCAATCTCGTGATTCACAGGTACTACGAGCCGTTCTTCGAGGAGGACGGCACGTTCTCCAGCAGCTTAGTCGGCACCTCCGTATTCACCCCTGTGACCGAAGGGAGGGCGGACTACGTGCTGTGGACCAAACCCACGATAGGCAGCACGTACACATACGACACAGAAATCGAATTCACACTCGATGATGGGAGCTTCATATACACCAGGAACATCGACACGACCACAGTGGAATCCGTCAACGAGGACGGCACCCTCTCCGTGTCCGATTCCGACACCCCTATGACCGTGGAGGAGTTCCTCGCCGGATGCACGATGAACGACGGATACGCCGGAGCCGTCCTGACCGGGACGAAGACGTTCAACACAGCCTGGGGGATCATCGACTGCGACGTGTACACGATATATGGGTACGAGGTCCAGGGCATAGGCGCAGGGGAGCTCGACATATGCGTTGACCCGGACACCGGCCTGGTTCTGGTCAAGTACATAACCATACCGGACGTCGCCGACGAGGATGGCATCCTCTGGGACTGCCACATCACCATCTATCTGATTGACTGCA
The DNA here is from genome assembly GCA_002504405.1 of Methanomassiliicoccaceae archaeon UBA71. Lineage (GTDB taxonomy): Archaea > Thermoplasmatota > Thermoplasmata > Methanomassiliicoccales > Methanomethylophilaceae > Methanoprimaticola. The sequence continues at coordinate 53,392 of DARO01000007.1, read as the reverse complement.
GCCTCATCCTCGTGGCGGACTGACGCCCCCAATCCCGCCGGTGAACCGGCGGGCCTTCCCCCGGGGGAGCCCGGGGCTCCAGACTCATTATATCCGCGTAACCACTACATCGGCTCATGTCAGTCAAGCAATCGCTGTTCGGCGATATCGCAGAGGTCCCAGGCCGTGTCGAGTCGGACTCCAGGGACGTCACAAAGGCCCTCATGAAGGACCAGTCGCGGACGGTCCTGTTCGATGACCTCAACGGCGGCAGGGCGGCGGGTAACCTGTTCTCCACCAGGGAGAAGATAGCTTCCGCCCTGAACATCCCGAAGGACGGCATCGTGGAGCACCTCCTGGATGCGATATCGTCCCCGCGCCCCTACGAGGTCGTGGACGACCCGGAGTTCCGCCAGGTGGAGCGGGACGTGGAGCTCATGTCCCTGCCGATACCCCAGTACTTCCCGGAGGACGGCGGACGCTACATCACTTCAGGTGTGATCGTCACCGAATACCAGGGCAAGAAGAACGTGTCGTTCCACAGGATGATGATCATGGACGATCACAGGATAGCGGTCAGACTGGTCCCCAGGCATCTTTTCACCATATACAACATGGCGAAGAGGAACGGGGAGGAGCTGAAGATCGCCATCTGCGTAGGGGCCAGGGCAGAAGTGCTCCTTGCCGCCGCCACATCCATGGACTTCGGGGCGGACGAACTGGAGGTCGCCTCCGCCATGTGCGAGAGGGGGCACGGCCACCCGCTTCGTGTGGGGAGATGCGACAACGGGATCCTTGTCCCGGCCGACACGGACTTCGTTCTGGAGGGGCGCATAACCCTCAACGAGACCAAGGAGGGGCCGTTCGTGGACATAACCGGGACGTACGACTTCGAGAGGCAGCAGCCCGTGATAGAGGTCGACAGGATATGGACCTGCAACGACCCTGTGTTCCACGTCCTGCTCCCCGGAGGCTGGGAGCACTACATGCTCATGGGCCTTCCCCGGGAGCCGATGATACTGAAGACCGTCAGGCAGGCGGTCCCCAGGGTAAAGAACGTCAGGCTCACGGAGGGAGGATGCTGCTGGCTGAACGGCGTGGTATCCATCGCCAAGAACAAGGAAGGGGACGGGGTCAACGCAATAATGGCGGCGTTCACAGGCCACCCGTCCATGAAGCAGGTCATAGTCGTGGACGACGACATCGACATATTCGACGACAAGGAGGTGGAGTGGGCGGTGGCCACCAGGATGCAGGCGGACCGCATACTGAAAATACCGGGAGCCGCCGGCTCGTCCCTGGATCCCAGCTCCCACGGGAAGACCACCTGGAAAGTCGGCTATGATGCGACGATCCCCCTCGGATCCGACCTGTCCCTCTTCAAGAAAGCCAGCCTTGAATGAGGAAGGCCGACGCTTCGGCGTCGGCCAAATAATTTTCTTTGATGAACCGCGTCAGACGACGCCTGCGCAGTTGCGTGTGATTTTCCTGCCCTTTTCGGTCAGGACCAGGGCATCATGCTCGTACTCGAGGTAGCCCAGAGCCACTATCGTGTGCACCTTCTTGCTCGCCCCGTAGTCCGAGGACACCTCCCCCTCCGTCCATCCCTCATAGTAGAGGATGTCCTTCTGTAGAGAGGAGACGTACCTCCTTTCAGCATTGCTGAACTTATCTGTTTCCTTCTTCCTGCGAAAGACTGTGAGCCTCATCGCACCATCCCCGACAATCCAGAGCGTTAATCATATATAATTGTGCAGTCGCGAATCGACTATCGTCGAACCCCGATAACCCGCCAGGGTCTAAGACCTAGCAAGCGTATCAACGACGGCACGCGACTTATACGATCCTTCCAAGTCGTCCGCGGCGACCGCAACAGCGGCCGCACGGGTGATTGAATGAATAGGAACACAGTCGCGATCGTCCTTGCGATACTCGCCCTTGCGTTGGCGGTGACGGCAACCTCCAACGGCTGGGGGATCGCGGATGCGGACGTGAGCGACGACAAATACATGATCATCAAGAACGCAGACACGAGGAAGTACACCGATGCCATGCTGACCGAGGACTACATCTACCTCGACAGCGAGACCGTGATGGACGATGCGTTCCGCGACTGCGTCACGTTGAAGAAGGTGATCCTCAGCTCCGTCCCCGACTCCATCGGCGACCGGGCATTCCAGGGATGCGGATCCCTGGACTACTTCTGCGACCGCATGCTGACATCGATCGGCGAGGACGCGTTCAAGGATTCGGGGGTGCGCGAGGTCTACCTCTACGGCGACCTGGAGACGATAGGCGCGGGGGCTTTCGAGAACTGCAGGAACATAGAGACGCTGACCCTCGGCCTCACCGGCGTCACTGCATTGAAGGCGGACACGTTCAGAAACGCGTCCATGGGGGTCGTCGACCTCAGGAACATAACCAGCATACACAGCACCGCCTTCGCCGACGCGGAAGTCGGCCATCAGGCGGTGACGGGATCCAGCCAGAGGCTCGACGGGGTCCCGTGGATATACAGCGAAGCCGGCACGTTCTCCAGGATCGGCACCGTGGACGGGCAGGTTTACCTCCACGCCGGGAGCTTCGACTTCCTCCTGGTGACCGACGAGGACGGCAACAGGGTGGATACCACATTCCACCTGCTGTCGATGAACGGCGTCCAGTACAGCCACACCAGGTTCACCCCGGAGCCCGGCGTGAACTACTACGTCGAATCGATGGCCGGGAGCATCGTGTTCCCGGAGAGCAGCGGGCTCGAACCGGTCATCATCTCGGACTGGTCCGACCTGCCGTACACCCTGCCCGACCACTCGGTCGGAGACCTGTCATGCACAGGATGGATCATCGACGGCGCCGTTTGGGACGTGTCCGAGAAGGGCCGCCCGGCCGTCACCATCGACATGTTCACCCAGTCCGGGGGCATGTACGAGGCCCAGCCCGTCTACGAGGAGGCCACCGTCACACTGGACAACTCGGCCCTAGGTACCGCCGGGGACGGGCTGCCGGACACCTGGAAGTTCACAGTCGGGGACAGCTATCCGGACCCCGGGGAGATCCCTGGGTTCGTCTTCGGGGGATGGGAGGTGGACGGCGAGGTCCTTCCCGCAGGGAGCGAAATCACCACATACGGGGACCACACGGCCACCGGCGTGTGGACTGTAATTGAGCATCATATCGAGTATCTGGATGCTGACGGCGGGGTTCTCAAGAGGGTCACGGTCCCCTACGGCGGAACGCATGCCATAGATGCGTCCGTGGTCCCGACCGAGGAGGAAGGCAAGAGGCATACGGGGTGGTCCATCGGCGGCACCCCCGTCGGGACCACGGTCACTGTGCTCTCAGATATCCGCCTGACCCCCGTGTACGAGGACCGCAGGATATTCACGGTCACTTTCTCCGACGGGGATGTGGTGCTCGGAACTGAAACCGGATATGATGGCAGGATGTTCTTCGTCTCCCTGGATCCGGTCTCGGAGGGGAGGAAGCTCCTGTACTGGAACCATCCCGACGGCAGCCGGCTGGAGGTCGGAGACGGCTTCGTCCTCCAAGAGGACGTTGTGCTGACACCGGAATGGTCGGAGCATCCCCGCGTCGGGGTGTTCTACCATTCGATGGGGTCCGTACACCAGGGGGATTTCATCCCGTACTTCGGACTCACAGTAGACCATGTGCCCGAGCCTAGGGACGGGTACACGTTCGAGGGATGGTCGCTCACCGAGGGCGGCGAGCCGCAATACAGCATAGGCAGCCAGCTGAAATCCGAGACGGAGGTCCATCTTTACGCTGTATGGTCCGAGGACGTCCGCACGGCGACATTCCACGCGGCCGACCGGACCGTGGAGGTTGAATTCTATCCGTCTGAGGGGCTCGTCATAGACGTGGACCCCGGATCCATAGAGGGGCACTCTTTCGCAGGATGGAGCTTGTCTGATGGAGGCGAGGTCGAATACACCCCGGGGGATATCATCCGGAGCGACTCCGACATTGACCTGTACGCCGTCTGGGAGCCCATCATGCACACGGCGTACTTCCATTGCCAAGAGGCTGTCGTCGAGAAGATGTTCATGGAGACCCAAGGGCTCGTGCTGGACGTCGACCCCGGGAACGTGGACGGGTACACGTTCGTGGGATGGTCGTCGTCGGATACGGGACCCTCGGAGTATTCCCGTGACCAGACCATATTCCCTACACAGGACGTGATACTCTACCCTGTCTGGGAGCCCATCAGATGGACGGCAAGCTTCCACACCGCCAATGGGATCGTCGAGATAGAATTCCTCCAGATCGACGGCTTGACGCTGGACGTCGACCCGGGGACGAAGGACGGGTTCACCTTCTCAGGTTGGTCACTTTCAGATGAGGGGACCGTCGAATTCGAACCGGAGGAGCATATAGCACCTGATTGCGACGTCTCCCTGTACCCCGTTTGGAGAGAGATCGAGCGCACAGCATACTTCCATGACGGGGATGATGTGACGGAGATAAGGTTCCTGCCTTCCGAAGGCCTGGTGATCGAGACCGTGCCGGTGCACAGGGACGGGTACACCTTCGCCGGCTGGGCACTGTCAGAGAACGAACATGCCGTCTATTCCACAGGGGACAGGGTGGAATCCGACGGGGACATACACCTCTATGCATCATGGGAAGCCATCCAGCACACGGCTTACTTCCATCTGAGCGATGGCATTCACTCCATTGTGTTCAGGGAGACAGAGGGCATCGTCCTTGACGTCAATCCCGGCACCAAGAAAGGTTTCGATTTCTCCGGATGGACGTTGTCGTCAGACGGAGGTCCGGTCCACGGACGTGGGGAGACGATACATCCTACAGCCGACGTGCACCTGTACCCCGTCTGGGAGGGACGGATACACACTGCATATTTCGATATCGATGGCATAATAGAAACAAAGTCCTTCAGTGAGCCGGATGGCCTTGTATTGGATGTCGTGTACGGAACCAAGAAAGGTTATCTTTTCTCAGGGTGGTCAGAATCTACATCCGGATCCCAGATCTACGGGGAGGGCTCGACCATCTACCCGGAAGGGGACGTGAGGCTCTACGCCATCTGGAAGGAGGTGATGCATACTGCATATTTCCATATCGATGGCAGAATAGAAACCGAGACTTTCTCGGAACCCGCCGGGCTGACCCTCGACAGGTATCCGCTGATGGACGGACACACCCTCATCGGCTGGTCTCTTGCGGAAGGTGCAGAGGCGGAGCATTTCCCCGGCGATGTTATCTGGCCGGAATCCGATGTTCACCTGTACCCTGTGTGGGAGGAGGTCGTTCTCACCGCATACTTCCACACGCCCGACGGCATCGTGGAGAAGCGCTTCGGGCTGTCGGCTGGACTTACCCTGGATGTTGACTACGGCAGCCTGGACGGCCACACATTCGCAGGATGGTCGGAGACACAGGACGGGCAGGTGGATCACCTGCACGGGTCCGTCCTGAAGGCTGAGAGCGACATCCACCTGTACGCGGTCTGGAAGGAGCTGCCGTGCACTGCGCACTTCCATAGCGGAGACGAAGTCTCGGATGTCTTGTTCCTCCCTTCGGAAGGCTTGAAGATATACATCATCCCCGACGGGGCGCGTGGGTTCACGTTCGTGGGATGGTCGCTCTCCCCAGACGGCGTTCCAGCCTACAGCATAGGGGACGTCATCCACCCGGATACGGACGTCTCCCTTTACGCTGTGTGGGAGGAGATCGTTCTTTCGGCATTCCTGCACAACGTGGAAGACGTCTCCGAGATCCGCTTCGGGATGGCCGGCGGACTCGAGCTGACGGAATGCCGTAACCCTCCAGACGGGCACTCCTTTGCCGGATGGTCCGCCTCGGAGGACGGGGAGGAGCTGCATTACGCTGGCGAGATCCTGTTCCCGGATTCCGACATCCACCTGTATGCGATTTGGGAGGAGAATGTCCACACGGCCTACTTCCACGCCCTGGACCGCGTGGAGAAGAGGTCGTTCGGGGAGGTCGGCGGGCTAGTCCTCGATGCGGACCCGGGGACGAGAGACGGGTACCTGTTCGCGGGATGGTCCGAATCCGAGGATGGAGGATCCGATTTCTCATACGGACAACGCATATTCCCGACTGCAGACGTCCACCTTCATGCCGTTTGGAAGGAGGCTGTCCACACGGCATACTTCCATACGCCCGGGGGTATCGTGGAGCGTAGCTTCACGCAGATCGAAGGGCTCGTCCTGGATGTCGACCCAGGGACCCTGTCCGGATTCGAGTTCGCCGGATGGTCTGCATCTGACGGCGGCGAGGCAGAATACCCTTCCGAGGGAACGATCTCCCCCAGATCGGACATCCACCTGTATGCGGTTTGGGAGGAGCTCATACACACGGCATACCTGCACACGGCCACCGAAACGGTGGAGAGGGAGTTCAGTGAGGCTGGCGGCCTGTTGCTGGACGAGGATCCCGGATCCAGGACGGGATACGACTTCGCGGGATGGTCCCTGACAGAGGATGGCGTGGCGGAATACGACTACGGGGAAACGGTCCTCCATGACGGGGACATCCACCTGTACTCGACATGGGATGCAGTGATGCTGACGGCGTTCTTCCATACAGCAGACGAGGTCGTGGAGGTGAGGTTCCCGATGCCCGACGGGCTGAGGGTGGATGCCGACCCCGGTAAAATGAGTGGATACAGCTTCACGGGATGGGCGATGCAGGAGGGCGGCGATGCCGTTGTGGAACAGGGGGACGTGATCAGGCCATCGTCGGATATGCATCTGTACCCTGTGTGGGAGCGCTCGACCGGCTCCTGGGATGGCGGCCATTCCTGGCCAGGGATCGCCGTCACGCCAGGTGGAGGGGGCGTCACAGACGACAGCGGCGACAACGACGACGGTCAGGACGACGGACCGTCGGAGAGTCCGGAGGATGGATCCGACGATACCGGAGACGATCAGGACGACGGAGGGCATGGCGTCGAAGACCCATCGGAAGAGGATTCCCCGAAACCCGGACAGTCCGGGGACGAGGACGGAGGATGGATACCGGGGATGGACAACGGCGTGGTCCTGGCCGTCATCGCCCTGATGCTGCTCATGCTGCTGGTCCTGGGGGTGGCTCTCAGGCGCAGATGAAAGTATAATAATGGCCGGCCCCTCTGTCATGTGAGCGACATGGGAGCGATTAGGCTGGGTAAGAACCATCTGAGATGGTGCCACGAGTGCAACCTACCGATACTTGAAACAAAGGAGTGCCCGGTGTGCGGCGCCCCGACGGAGGAGGTCGAGCTGACCCCTCCCGGCGACGCGCGCCCGGCATTCCAGCACGACATCGACCTCATCAGGGGGATTCTCGACAGGGACTACGGGAAGGGGGCCGGACAGGCGGTCCTTCCCGATGGGCACGTGGTGATACTCAGCAAGGCGCCGGCTCTTGACAGGATGGACGAGGTTATCGTGGACGGGGACGTCGTCGCGTCCCTCAGGTACGACATGGGCTCGGGATGGAAGTTCGTATCCCGCCTGCAGGGCGCGTACCGCTTCGGCGGAACCTGCACCAGGGGCTACGTGATATGCGACCCGGGCGCGATCCCGTTCGTCAGGGAGAGCAAGAACCTGATGGCCCCCGGCGTGGTGGACGCGCACCCCGACATCGTCCCCGGGGACGAGATCGTGATACTGTCCCCCGAGAGGGAGGTCATCGCCACCGGGATGGCGAAGATGACCGGCCCAGAGATGGTTGCCAGTGAAAAGGGCGTCGCGGTCAAGACGAGATGGTACAAGCCCGAGGCCTACCGCGGCCCCCAGCCGGCGCACTCCTGGGACGAGGTCGTGTCCGCCAACGAGGGTGTCATAAACAAGAGGGTTGAGGAGGCCACAGGCTTCATAAGGAACACGATCGAGCGCACCCAGAAGCCGGCGATAGTGTCTTTCTCGGGTGGGAAGGACTCGCTGGCGTCCCTGCTCCTCACCATCGACGCCGGTCTGAACCTGCCCGTCCTGTTCGTGGACACCGGCCTGGAGTTCGACGAGACCGTCGAGCACGTCCACGATGTGTGCTCCAGGCACAACCTGACGCTTATCGAGGAGAAGGCTCCCACGGACGCGTTCTTCGGGAACCTGGTCTACTTCGGCCCTCCGGCCAAGGACTTCAGATGGTGCTGCAAGACGAACAAGCTGGGGCCCACGGTGGGCGCCATCAACAAGCACTTCCCCGGGGGCGTCCTGTCGTTCATAGGCCAGAGGAAGTACGAGTCCGAGGCAAGGAACGCCAAGCCCAGGGTCTGGACCAACCCCTGGACCCCTGGCCAGACGGGTGCGTCACCGATCCAGAACTGGTGCGCGATGCACGTATGGCTGTACATTTTCCTGAGGAAGGAGCCATTCAACGTCTGGTACACCCGCGGCCTGGACAGGATTGGCTGCTTCTTGTGCCCAGCGTCCGACCTCGCGGAATTCGCCGCCATCGAGGGCGTGAGCTCCAGATGGGACCAGTGGGATGCCTACCTCACGAAGTACATGGAGGACCGTGGACTCCCCCCTGAATGGAAGGAGTACGGGCTCTGGAGATGGAAGAACGCCCCCAAGTCCATCCGCGAGGAGGTACAGAGGGTCTCCGGCAGGGACATGTCGGAGCTCACCAGACAGACCAAGACGCCCGAGACCGGGCCCCTCACGATCAAGGTCCAGGACGGGTACTCCCCGTGCACAATGGGCTACAGCGTGGAGGCGGCTCTTTCCAGGCCGATAAACATCGAGGCCGTCAAGCCGTTCTGCCATGCCCTGGCATGGGTCGTCGAGGTAGACCCCGAGGGGGAATACATCGAGGCGGGATTCACGACCATCTATCGTGAGGGCGTAATCATCTCCAAGGCCAACGTCGAGAACGACGCCAGGACGGCGATAGACCATGCTTTCCAGGCCATAGTGAGGGCGGAGCAGTGCGTGGGATGCGGCCTGTGCGCCGCGAGATGCGATCCGGGCGCGCTCTACATGGAGGACGGGAAGGTGAAGATCCACGAGGACGACTGCGTCTTCTGCAGGGACTGCTTCGGGCCCTGCCCGTCAGTCAACTTCGCAAGAGACAACGGAGAGTTCGACCAATGATAGACTACGAGATAGACCCAGACGACCTGGCGGTGGCCATGGAGAAGGACCCCGCCATCGTCGATGAGAACGATGCCAGGAGGTTCCACACCGGACTCCAGGCCGTCAGCATGTACAGGAAGAGCCACGAGCTGTGGCTGGAGGGAAGGAAGGAGGAGGCGAGGGAGATCAACTTCATCGCCCATCAGCTAACCGGATGCGACATCCACCCCGGGGCAACCATCGGCAAGAGGTTCTTCATCGACCATGCCACAGGCGTGGTCATAGGCGAGACGACGATAATAGGCACGGACGTGTCCCTGTACCAGGGGGTCACGCTCGGCGGAGTGAGCTTCAACAAGGGCAAGAGGCACCCGACCATCGGCAACCACGTCGTCGTCGGATGCAACGCCTCCATCCTGGGCAACATCACCATCGGGAACAACGTGAGGGTCGGAGCCGGCTCGGTCGTGCTGATAGATGTGCCAGACGACTGCACTGTCGTCGGCGTTCCCGGGAGGATCGTGAGGAAGGCCGGGCTCAAGACCTGCGACAGCGACCTGATGCACAACCAGCTCCCAGACCCCATCAGGGACAGGCTTGCGGCCATGGAGGAGGAGATCGCCTCGCTGAGGTCCCAGCTGGCCGCCGTCGAGAAGAAGCTCGAGTGACCAGGGAACGCGCGCGGGTTTGCCCGCGCGCACTTTTATTTATATGGGGGCGTTTCACGTCCTGATCAGATGGCACTCAGGATCCACAACACCCTCACCAACTCCCTCGAGGAGTTCAAGCCCATTGAGCCCGGAAAGGTAAAGATGTACGTATGCGGCGTGACCGTGTACGACGACATCCACATGGGGCACGCCAGGAGCATGATCGTCTTCGACATGGTGGCCCGCTACCTCCGCTACTCCGGATACCAGGTGACCCATGTCACCAACTTCACGGACGTGGATGACAAGATTATCACCAGGGCCGCGGAGGAGGGCATAGATCCCCTGGAGCTGTCCGCCAGGTACATCGACAAGTACTTCGAGGACTCCGCCAAGCTCGGGATAAACCGCGCCGACATCTACCCCAAGGCCAGCGAGTGCATAGGCGACATCATCTCCATGGTCCAGAAGATCATCGACAATGGGTTCGCCTACGTGGCCGATGACGGCAGCGTCTACTTCGACGTCTCGAAGGTGGAGAACTACGGGAGGCTGACGAACCAGAGCATCGAGAGCCTGCAGTCCTCTGGCCGCATCGCCGCCGACCCTTACAAGAGGAACCCCCTCGACTTCGCGGTCTGGAAGGCGGCCAAGCCGGGGGAGATCTCCTGGGAGTCCCCCTGGGGGCCCGGAAGGCCCGGATGGCACATCGAGTGCTCCGCCATGATCGCGAAGTACCTCGGCGACAGGATTGACATTCACGGAGGAGGCAACGACCTCATATTCCCCCACCACGAGAACGAGATCCTCCAGACGGAGGCCGTCACCCACGAGCCCCTGGCCAACTACTGGATGCACAACGGAATGCTGCAGGTCAAGGGGAGGGGGATGTCGAAGGAGGAGAAGATGTCGAAATCCCTCGGCAACTTCTTCACGGTCAAGGACGTCCTCGCGAAATACGGTACTCGCACGGTCAGGTTCTACTTCCTCAACACGCACTACATGAGCCCGCTGGTCTACGGGGAGGACATGCTTGCGGAGGCCGAGTCCGCTCTCGGCAGGCTCGTCAACAACTACCGCGAGCTCCAGGCCTATATCAGGGATGCCCCCGAGGGCACCGCCGACGCCGAGAGGATCGAGTCCTTCCGCAAGGCGTTCAGGGATGCCATGGACGAGGACTTCAACACCCGCGACGCCATCGGCGTGATGTTCGAGATGGCAAGGGAGTCCAACAGGGCCATCGGAGAGAGGTCCATGACCAGGGCGACCGCCGAGTCATGGCTGTCCCTCATCAGGGAATTCGACACCGTCCTGGGCATAATCCCGGACGACGAGGGGAGGGACGAGGACCTCGACTCGGTCATGTCCATACTCATCGACCTCCGCCAGGAGCTCAGGAAGAGGAAGATGTACGACCTTGCGGACCTCATCCGCGACCGCGTCAAGGACGCAGGGTTCTCTCTGGAGGACTCGGCGGAGGGCGCCAAATGGAAGAGAATCTGAGGAGGAAGACCATCCTGATACTGGGGGGAGCGGTCCAGCTCCCCGACGGCTACACCCCTCCAGGCAGGGTGTCCCGCTCCACGGCCGGACCGGGAGCCGGGTCGGGATCCGCAGTCTTCAGGTTCGGGAAGTACAGGGTCAAGAAGCCCGTGACCTATGACGAGGCGGAGTTCCAACTGGTCATAGGCAAGCGCGGGAGGCTCTCCCTGACCAGGCACGGCAAGCCGTTCATCAAGAACATAGACTTCGAGCCCGTGGTCCGCCACTGCCCCCAGCAGGCGTTCTTCGACATAGACCCGCGCTGCATGTTCCGCTGCGCCTTCTGCGCCTCCCCCCTTCTGGATCCCTCCGAGGACAAGCACCTCGACTCCGATACGATCATGTCGATGCTCGAGGAGTCCATGAAATCGCATGAGGTCAGGGCCGTCAGCTTCACGAGCGGCGTCGTCGGGAGCGTCGAGGAGACTGTCGGGAGATTCATCGACATAGTCGGCAGGGTCAGGGAGAAGTACCCGGATATGCCGATCGGTGTGGAGCCGTACGTCTCGTCCGCCGACCAGATCCGCATGCTCAGGGACGCGGGGGCCACAGAGATCAAGATCAACGTCCAATGCGCCCGCCCCGACGTTTATTCGAGGGTCTGCCCGGACCTGAACTACGACGACGCCTGGGACAGGCTGAAGGAGGCGGTCGAGGTCTTCGGCAGGGGCAACGTGTCGTCCAACCTGATATACGGCATGGGCGAGACGGACGTGGACATCGACATAGCCCTGGAGAGGCTGTGCAGGATCGGCGCAGTCCCGGTTCTCAGAGCGGTCCGCATCAGCCCCATAAACATGGAGAGGATGGGAGAGGCCGGTGTCGCAGGGGCCGCCATCACACCTGAGAGGGCCATGAAGCTGGCCGAGATGCAGAAGTCCATAATGAAGAGGCACGGGCTGACGACCGAGGACGCCAGGACCATGTGCCTGGAATGCGGATGCTGCGACCTCGTCCCGTTCAGAGATTTCTGATCGCCGCCAATGCCTTCGAGAGCAGCTGGCAGGACTTGCAGCTGTCGCCCACAGTGGGCTCCCCGCATCCTGGGCACGGATGCAGGGTGGACTGCGAGTACTCCCTGTGGAGCATCGGGCGGAGGGTGTCGAAAGAGGACATTATGCTGAACCTCGCACCGGGGGACCGGTCTTCAAGACTGTCCACCAGGTCCCTGTACTGGTTCCTGAGGGCCGCCTCCCAGTACGGGCAGACCCCGTCCCAGAACTCCAGTCCGGAGACCAGCGCGTAGAGCAGGGACTCCTTCTCGGGAATGAGGCGGAGGGGTAGGAACCTGGGCACCAGTCCCGGCTGTACCCGCTCGTGCGGCCCCATCCTCGCCAGCCTCTCGACGTCGCCGCGGACGAAGTTCATCATCACGGACTGGGCCATGTCGTCGAGGTTATGTCCGGTCGCCAGCCATCTGGCGCCTATCTTCCTCGCCTCGTCGTTCATCAGCCTCCTGCGGAACACCCCGCAGTAGGTGCACGGGCTGGAATCTCCGGAAACAGGGGCTATCTCATCCATGGAAACGCCGAGCTCGCTGAAGGACCTCAGGTGGAAATGCACTCCCGACGCCTCGCAGAACCGGCGGACTATATCGACACTGGGCGGACGGTACCCCTCGATGCCCTCATCGATGGTTATCGCATGGACCTCCACCCCGTTGCGAGGACCGAACACGGACGAGACCATCTTCAGGGCGACCATGCTGTCCTTGCCTCCGGACACCGCCACGGCTATCTTGTCGCCTGCCCTCACATCTATCTGCTTGCGGATCTCACGCTTGACCCTACGGTCGACGTAGCGCATGAAATGCTGATCGCACAGATGCGTCCCGTTGTACCTGATGAACGTCACCGCATCGCGCCCGCAGAGATCACACTTCATCGGACGCCTCCTCCAGATCCTCCTCGATGAGCTGCTCCATCTTCTCCGCGAGAACCTTGGACGGTATGTCCGGGAGCGAGACGCTTGCCCACCTCCCGGTGCTGTCGTTGACCACGGTGACCTTGACGAATCCGTTCCGATCGAGGTCCTGGAGGTACGTCCAGTACTGCGTGTGCTTGCGCACAGGGACTCCGTACTCCTCGCAGACGACGGCGTACGTCTTCTCCGCAGAATTGGATGTTATGGACAGGTTCCCCTTCATCGCCCTCGCCACAGCCAGCAGGACGGCCTTGCGGTTGATGTCCAGAGTCCTGAGCTTCAGCTCGGAGACGGAGCTGTAGGTCATCGCCTTGGCAGCCCGTACGTGCTCCACAGTCACCTCTCCCTCGGAATCCTCCTCGGCGATGTTGGCCGCACGGTCGAGGAGCTCTATGGCCATCCTCGCATCACCGTAATCCGATGCCTGCTCGGCGATCAGATCGAGGGAGTCTTCGCCGATCCTTCCCGGGTAGAGGGCCTGTTCCGCCCTCTGAGCCACGATCTCCCTCAGCTCCTCCTTCGTGTACCTGTCGAAGCGAACGGTGTTCGATCTGCGGAACGTGGACAGTGACGCCTCGTCCACGAGGGATCCCAGGGAGACCTGCGAGATCATGATGAGCGACACCGGCGCGGCGTGCTCCGTCGAAGGGCGCGTAAGCTGGTATACGAGGTCGGACTGCCCCTTCTTCAGGAGGACATCCACCTCGTCTAGGATCACGACGATGCTGCGGCTGTTGGACGCCAGATGGGTTGCCATGACGCGGGCCATCTCCTCCGCAGAGAACCCCCTGTCGGGGAATCCCCTGTCGAAGTGCCTGATTATCTGCAGGAGGGCCCCGCCCTCGGAGATGTTGCGGCAGTTGATCAGGATGGTGTCCACCGGCCTCCCGGCCCCTGCCATGTGCTCTGCCATGTCCGCACAGAACCTCCTGGCAGTCACCGTCTTCCCGGTCCCAACCCCTCCGGTCAGGAACGCGGTGCATGGCCTGCCGGACTCCGCCAGCGGCCTGAAGAGGGTCTCCAGCCTGCCCATCTGCTCATCCCTGCGGACCAGGACCTGGGGAACGTATGAGTAGTCCAGAACGGACCCGTCGCGGATGATGCTGGAAGCCCTCTCGAACATGTCAGTTCCTGCTGTAGCGCATGAATCCGGAGCATGGGAGGACATCTATCCCGTGCCTCTCCCACACGTCGCAGATAAGGTTGATCCCGAGGGAATCCGAGGACATGTGGCCCGAGATGACTATGTTCACGTTGTTCTTCTTGGCCTCCTCGATGTGGCTCTCGGGGAAGTGCATGCCGACCACGGTCCCCACGCCGGCCTGGGCGAACTTCTCGTAGATCTCCTTGGGGCCGGAGGTCCCCCCGGTCATCTTGCAGACCACCTTCCCGCAGCGGGAGCCCTTGGACCCCACCATGATCTTGGGCGGGCTGTTGTACCTGGCCGCCTCCCTGAACTCTGGCTCCGTGTACAGGGTGTCGATGATGTCCCCCAGGGTCCTGGGCTGGGCCCTCTCGAACATCTCGGTCATGTACCTCTGGACCATGTTGTCGGCAGGGGAGTGGACGTTGAAGAGCGGGATCCCCAGGAGCCTCGCCGCATCCACGCCCTGGTTGTAGTTCGAGCCCATGACGCCCCTGAGGACCTCGTCCATGCGGGTGCGCATGAGCCCCTCGGCCACGTTGATCGGTACGCCGGCCTCCCCGTACATGTCGGTCTGCATCCACATGACCTCCGGGAAGCATGTGCGGGCGGTGCCGATGGGATGGTGCGCGACGATGGCGTCCACAGGCTCGCCCTTCTCCCTGAGCCTGTCGGCGAGTATGACTTCGGCGGGCCCGATGTCAACCCCCCACATGAAGCGCTCCGCCTCCATGTCGCCGAATTCGTCCGATCCCCATGAGAAGCGGGAGTCCGCGTAAGGATTCCAGAAACGCTCGCCGTCGAACAGATCCTTCCTGTCATCTGGGAGCTTGTCGTAGGCCTCCTTGGCATCGTCCAGGACCTTCTGTACCTCGTCCTGCGGACGTGGGTCCGCGGACATGCCCGTCCTAATCGCCAGCTCGTAGGCCTCTCTTATCTTCATGACGAATGGGATGGCGCCGGGGGATAACATCCTTTTGGTCGTTCACGCACCGTCGTATGCCCCTCCGCCGGACGTCTCCGAGAGGATTGCTGAGCAATGCGTCTGTCACTGCATCTTCCCGAGACCGTCCGCTTCCAGCCCCTCGAGCACATCCGATGCGTAGTCCAGCATTGAGCAGAACAGCTCGACGTCGTCCGTACCGAAGCGCTCGAGCATCCGCGAGACCATAACGGAGGCAGCCCTCCCGTATGAGCGGTACTCCGATTCTAGCTCGTCCGAGAGACGGAGGTTGCGCACCCTCCCGTCCTCGCCGCTGCGCTCCCTGACCACCAGGCCCTTGGCCTCCAGGCGGTTCACCGTCATGGTCACGGTCGCCTTCGTAACACCCAGGATCTCGGCTAGACGTGAGACCGTGCACCCGGGGTGGAAGTATATGAGATCCAGGTAGAGGACGGTGTTGTACGGGAGCCTGGAGGCACCGGGGAACGAGTCCGACTGTCTGAGTTCCTGCACGGACATGCTCATGTAGTAGCGATCCACGGACCGCCTCAGCCTTTCCTCATCCATCCAGAGGCCTCCTTTCGTTGACCGCCCATGAAAGGACGAGGGCGATCAGGGAGAGAACGGCTCCCACGACCATGGAGAAGCAGAACCCTTCTATGAACACGTCAGCCGACAGGTCGGAGATCGACTGGCCGGTGGACCCGGATCCGAGTCCGAACAGCCCTGCGAACAGCGCGGTGCCCGCCGCGCATCCGAAGTATATTATGAAGGATAGGATGGAGGAACCGGACGGGCGGTCCTCGTCCGGCAGGTTCTCGAGCATCCTGCTGCCCACCGGTCCACCTCCGATCCCCCACATCACCCCCATGCACACGAGGCCGGAGACGAGGATCCATCTGCCTTCCACCGAATCGATGAGCGAGAACAGGACCATGGCGGCCAACATCACGATGCAGGCGACTATGACGAAAGGCCTGTTGCCGATCCTGTCCGCGAGCTTCCCGACCCACAGGCAGAACACCAGCGTGCTCGCCGCCGGGATCAGAAGATACATCCCAGACTGCACCGAATCGAGGCCCATGCCGATGTCCAGATAGAACGGCAGGAGGTACAGGCAGCCCATGTAGCACATGTTCATTATCACCATCACGACTATGGCGGCGATGAGCCTGCGATACCTGAACAGGGACAGCTTCAGCAGCGGGTCAGCCACCCTGAGCTCGTTCCTGACGAACAGGGAGAAGCACACCACGAACACCGCGACGCATACCAGGGACAGCTCGTCGAACCCGTTTCCGGGAGAAGACTCCAGCACGTACAGCCCGGATACGAGGCTGATGAAGAGCAGCACCGCCCCTTTCAGATCGAACCCCTTGCCCGTGAACCCGCCGTCCGCCGGGATCGCGTAGTGCGCGAGGGCGACTGCGACCAGGCCGACTGGCACATTTATGAAGAACACCCAGTGCCAGGATGCCATCCCGGCTAGGACCCCTCCGAGCACTGGCCCCATCGCCGCCCCGATGGATGTCCCGAGCACGCTCACCGAGAGCGCGAAGGCGGCCATCCTCTTCGGGAGGTACTTGACGCACAGCATGAAGGCGGACACTGCCAGCATGGCTGCCCCTATGCCCTGGGCGGCCCTGAAGACCAGGAGCATTCCCAGGGATTCCGACAGGCCGCAGGCGAGGGAGCTGAACGAGAACACGAGGAGGCCCCAGGTGAAGACCCTCTTGATGGCCCCTCCGTCCGCGATCTTGCCGAAGATCAGAATCAGCCCTGCCATCATCAGGAAGTACACGGTGACGACCCAGGACGTCCCGCCGGTGTCGGTGCCGAAGCTCATGGCGATCTCGGGCAGCACCACGTTCACAATCGTCCCGTCTAGCCCGTCGAGAAACAGGGACATCGCCACGACCGTCAGCAGCATCAATTGCTTGTGCCTGTCCTGCAGAGCGTAATCCATGCCGCGGAGATTGATTAGATTTATTTAACAATTCTCGGATGAGGCGCTGAAGGCGCATCCCCCAACCGTTATATCGTCCTGTGGCGTTGACCCGTCTGGTTCCCATGAACGATATCTGGACGGAGAAATATAGGCCCAAGACGCTCGAGGAGGTCGTCGGGCAGAAGCACGTGACCGAGAGGCTTGAGGCCTACGTCCGCTCCAGAAGCATGCCTCACCTGCTTTTCACCGGCCCTGCGGGCACGGGGAAGACGACATGCTCACTAGCACTGGCGAAGGGCATGTTCGGGGACGAGTGGAAGGGGAACTTCATCGAGCTCAACGCCTCGGACGAGAGGGGCATCGAGGTCGTCCGCGGAAAGATCAAGGAGTACGCGAGGACCGCCCCCCTGGGAGGTGCCGAATTCAAGATCATGTTCATGGACGAGGCGGATGCCCTGACCAACGACGCCCAGGCGGCCCTGAGAAGGACCATGGAGAAGTACTCCTCCATATGCCGCTTCATCCTGTCTTGCAACTACTCATCGAAGATCATCGACCCCATCCAGTCCAGGTGCGCGGTCTTCAAATTCAGGCCGCTGGACGACAGGGACCTCCGCGACTACCTCGGCATGATCGTCGAAAAGGAGAATGTCGATATAGACGAGGACGCCCTGGACGGCCTCGTGATGATCGCCCGCGGCGACATGAGGCGCGCCGTCAACTCGCTTCAGGTCGCGGCTTCCCTCGGGAAGAAGGTCGACATCGACCTGGTCTACCAGACGGCCGGCATGGTCAACCCGGACACCATGAAGACCATGATGGAAACGGCCCTCTCCGGCAACTTCCTGAAGGCCAGGGACATGCTGGACGAGGCGATCGTGACCTACGGCCTCTCCGGCCAGGACGTCATAAAGCAGATCCACTCCAGCATCTTCGGGCTGGGGATCTCCGATCGCGACAAGGTCAAGCTCATAGAGAAGACCGGCGAGATAGAGTTCAGGATAGTGGAGGGCAGCAACGACAGGATACAGCTGGAGTCCCTGCTCGCGCACATGGCTCTCATCGGAGGAGCCCGCTGAGCACCGGGGATATCTTCTTCGACGCCTCGTCGAGGACCTCCGCGCAGGAGCACAGCACCAGGAGCCTCTTCTCCTCCATCAGGCGGCGGTCGTAGACCGCTCCGGCGGACTCCGCCAGGAAGAGCCCCGGCAGATAGTCCCACACCTTGTTGACGAACCTCACGTGGACGTCGGTGCGCCCAGCAGCCAGGTAGGCGAAGTCGACGCAGGCCGCGCCGACCATCTTGAACCTGGCAACGACATCCCTGCATTCCGTGAGCAGGACCGACTGCGCATCCCTGAAGGCCTCCGACCTGCGGCTGAAGTCGCCGGTGGTCAGAATGCACTCCCTCAAAGGCCTCGCTTCCGCAGTCCCTATGCGCACCCCGTTGAGGAACGCGCCGTCCCCGGAGGCCGTGAACATCTCGTCCTGCTCGGGCAGATAAATCGCCGAGGCCTTGGGGACGCCGTCTTCGGCGAACACGCCCTGTATCCCGTAGAACGGTATCCCGCGGGAGTAGTTCATGGTCCCGTCTATCGGATCGATCGCCCAAGCCCTGCCAGACATTTCCGATCCCGGCCGGGTCTCCTCAGACACGATGAGATCGTCTGGAAACTCCGCGAGTATCCTCCCGATGATAGCCTTCTCCGCAGCCACATCGGGGGCTGTGACCACGTCGTAGACGCCGGTGTCGGTCGACTTTCCTGACGCGCGCCGGTCCCCTTCCAGGACTGCCGCGGCAGCCTCCCTGACCGCAGATTCGAGGACCTCCAGCTCCCTCATGTCAGTACCTGTTGTCGAAGATGCGGTTGGTCTTCTTCTCGCTCCTCGGGAGGTATCCGACGCTCACCGCCCGGGGGATGACGGTGACGTTCATCTTGGACTTTATGCGCTGGACGAGCTCCTGCTCGAGACGTGGGCGGTCACTCTCCGGCAGGGCGGTCTCGAAGTACACAGTGACCTCGTCCTTGCCCATCAGGTGGTCTATCATGACCTGGTACTCGCTGCTGGCCCCGTCGATCTCGCTCAGGACCTCGTCGAACTGCGCGGGGAACATGTTGACCCCCTTCACCTTGATCATGTCGTCCGTGCGCCCGACGATGATGTCTATCCTGGGGAACCTGGAACCGCAGGGGCACTCGCCGGGGATTATCCTCGTGAGATCGTGTGTACGGTACCTGATCAGGGGGGCACCCTCCTTCCTGAGGGTGGTGATGACCAGTTCGCCGACGGTCCCGTCGGGAACTGTCTCCCCGGTCTTGGGGTCGACTATCTCGAAGTAGAGGTAGTCGTCCCACATGTGGATGCCGTTGCGGTAGTCGCAGCTGATCCCGATGCCGGGACCGTAGATCTCGGTGAGCCCGTAGATGTCGTAGAACTCGACGCCTAGGTCCGACGCAATCTCATCGCGCATCTTCTCGCCCCAGCGCTCCGATCCGATGACGCCCTTCCTGAGGCACAGCCTGTCCTTCATACCCCTCCTCTTGACCTCCTCGGCCAGGAGGAGCGCGTACGAGGATGTGGCGCACAGCACGGTGGACTTCAGGTCCTCCATCATGCGGAGCTGCTTCTCCGTGTTCCCGGGACCCATCGGGACGGCCATCGCGCCAAGCCTCTCGCATCCGGCCTGGAACCCGATCCCGGCCGTCCAGAGGCCGTAACCCGGGGTTATGTGTATCACGTCCCTCTCGGTGATTCCCGCCATGCGGTAGCACCTTTCGAACATGACCGCCCAGTCCTCCACATCCTTCCTGGTGTAGGGGATGATGACCGGTGTGCCCGTCGTCCCGGACGAGGAGTGGATCCTCACGATGTCCTTCTGGGGGACGGCGGCGAGCCCAAGCGGGTACGCCTCCCTCAGGTCACCCTTGTCGGTGAAGGGGAGCCTCTCGAAGTCCTCCTGCGTCCTGACCCCGCCCAGGTCTATATCCTTGAACTTCTCCGCGTAGAAGGGGCTGCGCGCCTTGATCCCGGACAGGAGGTCCAGAATCATGTCCCTCTGATACTCGTTCATCCTCATCTCTTAATTCCCTCCAGAATCTGAGCCGCCTCCTCGCTGCCCCTGGCAGCGGCCTTGGACAGCCATTTGCGGGCGTTGTTCTCGCTCTTCACCATCCCCTCGCCCGTCAGCGACATCTTCCCCAGCTCGCACATGGCATCCTCCGATCCCATGTCCGCAGCCTTGACCATCATCTTCGCGGCCTTGTCCGGGTTCCTCGGGACGCCGTCCCCGGTAAGGTGCATCATCCCCAACCTGTAGCCCGCCTTGGGGTAGCCGGCCTCCATGCATTCCTCGTAGGCCGCGATGGCGGCCTGCGGGTCGCGGGGGATGCCGCGCCCCTCCTGGAGCATGACACCGGCCCTGTACCTGCCCATGACGCTCCCCGCCTCGGCGGCCCTGGTGTACCATGCGAACGCCTTCTCCCAGTCCTGCTCCACACCCTCCACATCGGAGTACATGAAGCCTAGGTTGAACATCGCCCTTGCATAACCCAGCTCCGCGGACCTCTCGTACAGCTCCATGGCCTTCTCCAGGTCCAGCCTGAGGCCGGCCCCGTGGGCCCTCATGTAGCCTAGGTTGCATATCGCCTCCGCGTTGCCCTGGTCGGCTGCGAGACCGAACCACCTTGCGGCCTCCCTGCGGTCTTGCACGACGCCGTCTCCCTTGAAGAAGAGGTATCCCATCGCCACCTGGGCATCCGGGTCCCCCTGCTTGGCGGCCTTCAATACGGTTTCGAAAGACATGATTCACCTCCTGGGATGGGTCCTACGAACATAGCGCTCCGGGTGGTCGACGTAGTTGCTGAGATAGTAGAACGCGGCAAGGAACCCGTTGCTCGCGGCATCGGCGTACAGCTTGATTACCTCTGCCTCGTCGTTGTGTATCGTCCCGTTCTCGTACGCCTGGGCGAGGTAGAATTGGGCATCCTCGGACCCGGCCTTGGCGGCGCGGGACAGCATGCGGATGGCCACGCCGTCATCCCTCCTGACGGCGATCCCCTGATGGTGCATCATCGCGATGGTGAACATCGCCTCGGGACTCCCGAGACCGGCCGCCTCCTCGTAGTAGCTCAGTGCGCCCTCCGCATCCCCCGCCTCGAAGAACTCATCGGCGGTGGCAAGCGCGAAGGAGCGCGCATCGATCTCCTTCTGGGAATCCGAGCACCTGAGCTTGTGGAGACGGATGTCGAGCGTGTCCTGCTCCCCGTTCTCCAGCGAGGGCAGAAGGGAGTTCCAGCATATGGTGCACCTCTCATGGCCCATGTCCACGCCGTACTTGTACCACCTGGCGGCCTCGGCCATGTCCGTCTCGTAGAGGTCGGTGCCGAACTCGTACCCCATCCCTAAGTCCAGGAACATGTCGCCGTCGCCCGTGAGCGCCGACGAGGAGTACCAGTTCTCGGCCTCTGCCAAGGACCTGTCCACGCCTATCCCGTGGCTGCACATGTACCCGGTGTAGAACTTGGCGCGGCTGGAGCCCTGGTCTGCCGATCTGCGCATCCACCTATAGGCGGAGGCCTCGTCCTTCTCCAGTATGTACCCGGTCCAGTACTCTATCCCCAGGGCCATCTGCGCATCGGCGTTTCCGAGCTCGGCCGCCTTGATCAGATGGAACGTGTACTGGGAGAGGTCGCGAGTGACGAATCCGCCGTCCCTGTAGAACTTGGCGAGCTCCCAGTGGGCCCTGGGGCAGTTGCCCTTGGCCGCCTTCTCGTACCATCTGACCGCCAGCGGGATGTTCTGGTCGAACTCCTTACCTGTCTGGCAGTAGTAGGCCATCGCTAGGCACGCGTACGGGTCGCCGGCATTGGCCTCGCGCTTGAGTAGATCCTTCACCTGGACCTCTCCGTCTTGATTCTGTTCAGCAGGGCCATCGCATCCGGGTCCCCCTGCTTGGCGGCCTGGTTCAGGAACCTCTTCGCCCTCGGAATGTTACGCTCGACGTACTTCCCCTCGTAGTAGATCTTCCCGAGATAGTACTGGGCCTCGTAGTAGCCGGTCTCCGCGGACTCGTTGAGGATCCTGAGACCCTCCTCTATGTCCTGGGCGGTCCCCGTTCCGCTCACCTTCATCATCCCCAGGAAGGCCTTGGCGGCCGGATGGCCCTGGTCGGCCGCCTGGTCGAACCACATGGCCGCCTCCTCGGGGTTCTTCTCCATGCCCCTACCCTCGTAGCACAGGCATCCGAGGCAGTACTGGGAGTTTACCTCGCCCATCTCGGCCGCCTCCCTGAACCACTTCTGCGCCTCCGCGTCGTTCTGCTCGTAGTAGTAGCCGGACCCGTACATGCATCCGAGGGCGTACTGCGCATACCCGTTGCATCTGTTCGCCGCCACCGTGAACCACTTCGCCGCCTTCTCGTAGTCCTTCGGAACCGCCTGGCCCTCGAAGCACATGTTGGCGAAATCGACCATCGCCTGCTGGTAGTCCCCCTCGCAGGACCTCTCCAGCCATTTGACGGCAAGAGACGGGTCCCTGGGGACGCCCTGCCCGTAGGCGTACATCATCCCGAGCTGGTACTGGGCCTCGGCATGGCCCTGCTCAGCCGCCCTGCCGAACATCCTGGCGGCCTCCCGGTCATCGGTGTACTTGGTGCGAGGCATCGAGTGGATGCACCCCATGGCAAACTGCGCATCGGCATCCCCGGCGTCCGCCGCCTTCTGGTACCATGTGACGGCAGTCTTGAGGTCGGGCTCCGTGTCGCAGAGGCCCTCGTCGTACATCTTGCCGATGCGGTACATGGCGCTGGCGGACCCGTTCTCGGCGGCTTCCTTCAGCCATCTGACGGCCTTCTCGCGGTCCTTCCTGACGCCCTTCCCCATGAGGTACATGAAGCCGATCGTGTTCTGGGCCTCCACGTTGTCGTTCTCGGCGCATACCGTGTACCACCTGATGGCCTCGGCATGGTCCTTCTTGACGCATTCCGCGCCATTGTCATAGAGGTCGAAGAGCCTGGAGCAGGCGTCCACATCCCTCTGCTCCCCCCTTATGCGGAGCTTCATGATCCTCTCCTGCACATCCTCGGGGTTCCTGCCGATCTCCTTCGAAACTATGTCTGCCTCCCTGCATCCGGCGCCCGCAGCGAGAGTGAAGAGCTCGGCGGCCGTCTTGCGGTCGATCGAAGTGCCGCCCTCGCCCGTGTACAGGAACAGACCGTAGAGGTACTGGGCATCGGGGATGGCGCCCGCCGCCCCGCTCTCCGCCTCCGAAGCGGCCCTGCGGAGATCGTACTCCGGCGAGACACAGTCCATGTACCTGCGGCACTGTGCGTACAAACCTTCGTCGGAGCTCGTTGATTCGGACATGCTTTCTGGCCATGCGTGCGCACATTAAATATTATTGGGAAGAGGCATCGTCGGAACGGTGTTTAACCGGGCAAGCGGGCATCCGGGACTCCGCGGGGCCAGTGGCCGAGCGCATCCGGATGGACGGAACCGGCCGCCTCCCCATGAGCCAGACATCCACGTCTACCGGAATGCCCGAAGGCCAGAACAGCCGTCCTCGAAGAGTGCCCTTCGACTCGAACTCCGTTGAAACACGTGAAGAGCGTACATACGGGAAAATCCTGCATGTTTCCGCAAAGCATTATAAAAGGAAGGGTCTTCATGACATTTGATATGCCTGGCACAGACTCCGGAAAAATGAACCCAATGGATTGGGCGAAGCTCGTCATCCGCAGCAGGAGCGAGAGGGAGTATGCAGAGGTGTACAGCTACCTGGTCGGTGAGGCGCGCAGAGGTAATGCCGAGGCAGAATACAACCTCGGGATGATGTACGCTCGCGGACAGGGCGTCCCCAAGAACTACGAAGCTGCGTTCAACTGGTTCCAGAAGGCGCATGAGAAGGGGCACCCCGGCGCCACGTTCTTCATGGGTAAGATGTTCGCCAACGGGATAGGGGTCGAGAAGGACCCGCACAAGGCAGAGTGCATGTTCCAGAAATGCTCGAGCGACCCACGCGCCCAGTATGAGATCGGCCTGCTTTACTTCAAGGAGGACATGCCACGCGACCTGGACATGTCTGCAAGGTGGATGCTCAGGGCGGCGAGGGAGGGCAACACGGAAGCCCAGTTCGTTATGGGGCAGTTCTACAAGAGCGGCGCGGGCGTCCCGGCGAACATCAAGGAAGCCGTGGACTGGCTCACCTCGGCTGCGATTAACGGTCACAGAGGGGCGCAGATTCTCCTCGGGAACATGTACCGCACTGGCGACGGGGTCGAAGTGGACCGCGATGAATCGGACCGCTGGTACGACATGGCGGACTCTGAAAACGGCTCTTGACCTTCCCGCCATTCGGCCCACTGTTGTAAGGGGAGGGGTCGCCCCCTCCGTGGTTTTCACTTTAGTCCGACAATCCTGCCGTCTGGAAGGAGATCCATCCTCATGGCAGCAGGCACCTTGGGCAGGCCCGGCATGAGGGTGAGGGTGCCGCATATGGGTACGATGAATCCTGCTCCGGAGGAGAGCTGGACCTCCCTGACGCTGAGGGTCCATCCCCTGGGTGCTCCCTTCTGCTTGGAATCGTCGGTCAGCGAGGCCTGGGTCTTGGCTATGCATACCGGGAGGTTCCCGAAGCCGTCGGCCTCCATCTGCGCGATGGCCTTCTCGGCCACGGGCGTGTAGCTCACGGACCCAGCACCGTATATGTTCGTGGCGACCGCCTCGATCTTCTCCTTGATGCTGGCGTCGTCGGGGTAGAGGAACGAGAAGTCGGGCTTGTCGTTCTCGAGAGCATCCAGGACGGTGTTGGCGAGGTCGATCGCCCCCTCCCCGCCCTTGATGAAGGCGTCCGAGAAGGCGCACCTGACTCCGATCTCCCTGCAGTGCTCCATGACGAGATCCATCTCCTCCTGCGTGTCGTGCTCGAAGTGGTTGATGGAAACGACGATCGGAAGGCCGTAGGAGGACATGTTCTCGATGTGCTTGTCGAGGTTGCAGAGACCGTACCTCAGCGTGTCGAGGGTGAGGGTCGACGGGTCGTCCAGCACTCCCCCGCCATGGGTCATCAGCGCTCTGATGGATGCCACGACAACGACGCAGTCGGGCCTGATCCCGGACTGCCTGCAGACGATGTCCATGAACTTCTCCCCTCCGAGGTCGGAGGCGAATCCCGCCTCGGTGATGACGTAGTCCCCTAGCTTCAGGGCGGCCTTCGTCGCTATGATGCTGTTGGTCCCATGTGCGATGTTTGCGAACGGGAAGCCGTGGACGAAAACGGGCTCCCCCTCCAGGGTCTGCACAAGGTTGGGGTTGATGGCATCCTTGAGGAGGACCATCATGGCTCCGACGCACTTCAGGTCCTCGACGGTGACCGGCTTCCCCTCGTACGTGTAGGCCACGACCATGCGGTTGAGCCTCGCCCTGAGGTCGTCCCTGTCCTCGGAAAGCGCGAGGATGGCGGAGATCTCGGATGCGGAGGTAATGAGGAACCCGTGCTCGTGGGGGACGCCCCCGAGAATCCTGTCCTTCCCGAGACCGGTCACGATGTTCCTGAGCTCGCGGGCATTGATGTCCATGGCCTTCTTGAACACGACCCTGGTGGGGTCGATGTTCAGGGCATTGTCCCTCACGAGCTCGTTGTCGATGATCGCCGAGAGAAGGTTGTGAGCTGCAGTGACGGCGTGAATGTCGCCGGTGAAGTGGAGATCGATGTCCCACATCGGATAGACCTGGGAATACCCTCCGCCGGTGGCGCCGCCCTTGATTCCGAAGGTGGGTCCGATGGACGGCTCTCTGAGCGCTCCGACCACCTTCTTCCCGAGCTTCCCCAGCCCCTGTATGAGCCCGATCGTGGTGACTGTCTTTCCCTCCCCCGCGGGGGTGGGGGTTATGGCTGTTACGACCACAAGCTTCCCGTTCTCCCTGTCCTTGTACTTGTCGAGACTCGCGAGGGGCACTTTGGCCATGTACCTGCCGTAAGGATAGATCTCTCCCTCCGTCAGCCCGATGGATGCGGCCACCTCCCCGATACTCTTGACTTTCGCAGACTCTGCTATCTCGATGTCTGTTGGCATGAGTCACGGATTCCATGGCGCGGTTAAAATAATGTCTTAGGAAAAACGGGAAGGACCACACCGTTAACACATCCAGAACCTCGGGATGGACGTCTCTGGACGCGGGGCTCCCGTCGTTCATCCATGCCTATATCAATGTTAGGTTTTTTTAAAAATAGTTAGGTATAACTAAAGTTAAATACAAATTAGGAGTTCCTCAAAATATGAATCCGAGCACCTATGCGGTCGCAGGTCTCCAGCGCACGGAGCCCTCCCGCAACAGCGGCTTGACGGGAATGCCGGGGATACCTGTCGCCATGGCCAAGGTCGGCGACTGCGGCACCGTCATCAAAATCGAAGGAAAGGAGGAGACCAGGAGGTTCCTGGCGGGTCTGGGATTCACGCCGGGCACCACCGTCAGAGCCGTATGCGAGGCAAGCGGCAACATGATCCTCGAAGTCAAGGGATCCAAGGTCGCCATAGACCGCAAGATGGCCATGAGGATACTGTTCTGCCCAGAGAGCTGATAGAATGAAGACGCTGAGAGACGCCGAGATTGGCTCCACGGTCAAGGTCGTGAAGCTACATGGAGAAGGAACCCTCAGGAAGCATCTGATGGACATGGGAATCACGAAGGGTTGCCAGATCTACATCAGGAAGGTGGCCCCGCTGGGCGACCCGATAGAGATAACCGTCAGAGGCTACGAGCTCAGTCTCAGGAAAGGTGATGCGGAGAGGGTAGAGGTCGAGTGACCCCGCCGTCGTCCGCGCTGCCGCGGAGCAACCGTTCAGCGGTAGCTATGGAAGGAGTTGTGTGAATGGAGTTTACTATAGCATTGGCTGGGAACCCGAACAGCGGGAAGACCACGATGTTCAACAAGCTCACCGGAGCCAACCAGCGCGTTGGGAACTGGCCGGGGGTGACGATCGACAAGAAGACCGGGAGGATCCGCGGAACGGACCTCGAGCTGGTGGACCTGCCCGGGATATACTCCCTGTCGCCCTACTCTCCGGAGGAGATCGTCTCCAGGGACTTCCTGGTGGACGAGAGGCCGGATGCGGTGATAGACATCGTGGATGCCACGAACCTGGAGAGGAACCTGTTCCTCACCTACCAGATACTCGACACGGGAATCCCCGTGGTTGTGGCCCTCAACATGATGGATCAGATCCGCAAGTCGGGTGACAGGATCGACGTAGAGAAGCTCTCCCACGAGCTTGGATGCCCCGTGATCCCCGTCTCGGCCCTGAACAACGAGGGAGTGAAAGAGCTTATAGCAGCGGTGGAGGACGCCGCTGCCGGCAGAAAGAAACCGGAGCCCCTGTACTTCGACGGAGACATCGAAGCCGCTATCGCTCGGGCGGAGAACGCACTGAAGGGGAGCGTCCCGGATGAATCCCTCAGATTCACGGCCGTGAAACTGGCGGAGTGCGACAAGGCTGTATGCGAAAAGTACCCTGAGGCACTCGAGGCCACCGAGGAGGCACTCAGGGACCTGGAGATCAACAGGGACGACGACCGCGACGCGATAATCGCCGACGCCCGCTACAATAGGATCTCTGACATCGTGTCCCGCACGGTGAAGAAGGCCCCCCGCGACGAGAGAGGCACCCTGTCCGACAGGATCGACAGGATCGTCACCCACAGGATATGGGGAATCCCGATTTTCATCGGGGTAATCGCCCTCCTGTTCTTCGGGATCATCGGATTCTCCTGGGGCGACTTCGAGATCGTGGGTATCGGTACCTACTGCACAGACTGGGCCAACGATGTGCTGATAGGCGAATGGATAGACCCCGCCGTCAGGTCGTGGTGCGAGAGCGACGGAACCTTCAGCGCCCTGGATGCGCTGCTATGCTCAGGCATTATCGGGGGAGTCGGAGCCGTCATAGGTTTCCTGCCCCAGATGCTGCTGCTGTTCCTCGGCCTCTGCATCCTCGAGGACATCGGTTACATGGCAAGGATCGCCTTCGTGATGGACCGCGTTTTCAGGCACTTCGGACTATCCGGGAAGTCCCTCATCCCCCTCCTCGTGGGAACGGGATGCGGAGTCCCCGGGATCATGGCCTCGAGGACCATCGAAAGCGAGAGGGACCGCAGGATAACCGCCATGACCACCACATTCATCCCCTGCGGAGCGAAGCTCCCCGTGATAGCGATGATCACAGGCGCCATATTCCCCGGGAACGGGCTTATCGCCGTGTTCTGCTACGTGATGGGAATCGTCTGCGTCCTGATCTCCGGAATCATACTGAAGAAGCTCAAGAAGCTCTCCGGAACCCCGGCCCCCTTCATCATGGAGCTGCCCCCGTACCACATCCCCAGTGCCGTGAACGTCATAAAGGGAACCCTCGACAGGGGATGGGCTTTCTGCAAGAAGGCCGGAACCATCATCCTGCTCTCCTGCATCGTCCTGTGGTTCCTTGCGAGCTACGACACCGGACTCCACTACATCGGAGACAACACGGGCGATGCGCAGTCCATACTCGCGGCGTTCGGAGAGGCGGTCTGCTTCATCTTCATGCCACTGGGATGGGGAGACAACTGGGAGCTCACCGTCGGATCCATCACCGGGCTGATAGCCAAGGAGAACGTCGTGGGAACCTTCGGAACCCTGTTCGGGATCGAGGCAGGGGATAACGGGGAGGGCCTGGAGACGGTGCTCGCCGGCATGCTCACCAAGTCCTCGGGACTGTCCTTCCTCGCGTTCAACCTCATTTGCGCCCCCTGCTTCGCTGCGATCGGTGCTATGCACCGTGAGCTGGGATCATGGAAGGACACGGCGATGGCCGTAGGCTACCAGTGCCTGCTGGCGTATTCCGTTGGACTGGTGATCTACGGGTTCACAAGCTACATCGGAGGATGGAACACACTCACCATCGACGGGTCGATCGTCGAGCAGGCGGCACCCATCGGGAGCACGATAGCGGCGATAGTCGTCCTTGCGATAATCGTGTACCTGCTGTGGGCCAAGGACCCGTTCAAGCAGCTGTCCGGAGTCCGGGAGGAGGATGCGGCGGCATGAGCAACGACATCGTCGTAGGAGCCCTGATAGCCCTCATGGTGATCGGCTCCCTGTCCTACCTCTGGTACCAGAGGAGGAAGGGCCTGTGCAGCTGCGGCTGCAAGGACTGCTGCCGGTGCAAGTCCCCATCGGGATGCAACGTGACCATCGACGAGTCAGAAAGCGGCAGGAAGGACTGATTCCGCATAAACCGGGGGGCATCCCCCTTCTTAAGAGCCGTCCCCGGACCCTTCGATGATCCGGGGACGACTCCATAATTTCAAATAATGCGAGGGGCTAGCGAATCGCATGAAATACAGATGCCCCGTATGCGGCTACATCTACGACGAGGAGAAGCAGGGAGTCAAGTTCGAGGACCTCCCCGACGACTGGTGCTGCCCCGTCTGCGGAGAGCCCAAGGAAGGATTCGTCCCGATGGACTGATCACAGACCGTCGATCTTGACGAACTGCGTGTTCTGCCTGCGACGGATGTCCTGGACGAACTCCTGGGCGATCTGGTTGCCTGCGGCCGCAGCGCGTCCGAAGAACTCGAAACCCTTTACCTGATCCTTCTCCACACCGAGGCCCTCGAAGTACATCCTCCCGACCAGCATGAGCGCGTCTCCGTCTCCGGTCTCCGCCACCCTGCTGTATAGCTCGAAGGCCTTCTGCATGTCCCGCTCCACCCCCTGCCCCTCGTAGTACATGGTTGCGAGGTTGAAGGTCGCGGGGATCAGGCCCGCATCCGATGCCGATCTGTACCATTCCGCCGCTGCCTTCTTGCCGCCTGGCACCTTGCCTGCGTCGGCTAGGACAGCCATCTTGAACATGGCCTCCGGCACCCCGGCCACGGCCGCCATGCGGAACATGCGGATCGCCTCCTGCTCGTCGGCGGAGGTTCCTACACCTTCGGAGCACATGTACCCGACCTTGAACATCGAGAGGGGGTCCCCCGCCTCGGCAGCCTTCCTGTACCAGTCGAAGGCACGGGATGGGTCCGGTTCCGTACCGTATCCGTATAGGTATATGCCTGCGATCTCTGGGTAAGCCTGCACGAATCCGGCCTCCGCGGCCCTCTCGAACCACATCCTGCATCTTTCCGGATCCTCCTTGAGCCCCTCAGTACCGGAGTACAGAGCCCCCAGCCTGTACATCGATGGAGGGTGGCCGGCCTCCGCGGCGACCGTGTATAGCTCCACGGCGCCGTCGACATCCCTCTCGGTACCCCTGCCGGAGACCTTCATCTCCGCCATCCCGAAGAGGGCGTTTGGGAATCCGGACGAGGCGGCTTCTGAGAAAAGGGCGTACGCGCCCTCCGGATCGTCGGCATACAGTGATACGGCGCGCTCACACAGGCTCATCGGGTCTTCCATGGACCCCAATCTCCCCTCCCGACCATAACGGTTCCCATCGGGGAGCCCCGTCCGGGTGACGGGTTCATCAATGATGAGACCGATTACAGCATCATGATTCAGGGACCCCTGGTGAAAGCTGTCGTCGTACTCGCGGCGATCCTGATTGTCCTGTCGTTCGCCGTCGTGGCGTTCCCGGACCACATTGCGGCCATAGGGGCTGTTGCAGGCGTGGTCGCAGTGGCCGCCATCGCGGTGATGGTGCTTATACTCGTCCGCACGAGGAGGGCCTCCAAGGATGAGTGAGGAACCTCCGGAGAGATGCGACGTCCATCGCGAGGTCGTGGCCGAGGCCAAGAACTTCATGCCCAGTGCCAGCACGGTGGAGGATCTGGCGGATTTCTTCAAGATCTTCGGGGACGGGACGCGCGTCCGCATAATGCTGGCACTGGATGCAGGCGAGATGTGCGTCTGCGACATAAGCGAGGTCCTGGGTATGTCGATGTCCGCCGTCTCCCACCAGCTTCGGATTCTCAGGGAAGCGCACCTCGTGGTATCCAGGAAGGTCGGAAGGTCCGTGTACTACTCGCTGTGCGATGACCATGTCAGGGTGGTCCTGGAGACCGCTCTGGAACATGTGAACGAGCCCCGGATCCGCTGATACGAAATTCGTAATGGGCGAAATCTTTGGGTTGGAGGGGACTCTGTCGTTTAAATACCTACGAAAATCGTAATACTACCCGATTAAGGACTGCTTATATTATTTATAGAAAAAATCCATTACGAATTTCGATGGGACATGAAGGTTGGAATAGACCTCGGCACTACGTACTCTGCAGTAGCAAGATATGACAAAAACACGAACAAACCGGTTATGATCCCCAACGCCTTCGGCAAAGAGATCACACCGTCCGTCATCTGCTTCCTCGACGACGGCGACATCCTCGTGGGGGAGGATGCCAAGGACATGCAGTCCAACGGAACCGGCGTCAACGCATCGGCATTCAAAAGGAACATGGGAGACGGGTCCATCGCCGTTAGCTTCAACGGGAAGGACTACACCTCCGAGGACCTCAGCGCCATGCTGCTCAAGCACCTCATCGCCGATGCGGAGAGGGCGACCGGAGAGAGGATCGATGAGGCGGTCATCACAGTCCCCGCCTATTTCAACGACTTCCAGAGAACCGCCACGATCCGCGCAGGGGAGTCGTGCGGCGTCAAGATTCCGAAGATTATCAACGAGCCCACCGCGGCCGCCATATCGTACGGGTACAAGCACTCGTCGGACAAGACCGTCATGGTTTACGACCTCGGCGGAGGCACCTTCGATGTCACGATCGTCAGGATCAGCAAGGGGAACATAGAGGTCGTCGGCACTGAAGGGAACCACATCCTCGGAGGCAAGGACTGGGACGCAGCCATCGTGAAGTATGTCTGCGACCAGTTCATCGACGAGTTCGATGTGGACCCGAGGGACGACCTCCCGACGAAGAACGAACTCATCGTCGCCGCTGAAGGCTACAAGAAGACGTTGTCCATCGCGGAGAACGTCACCATCCCCCTGAACTACGACGGATATAGCGCCAAGTATACGCTCACAAGGGACGAGTTCGAGTCCATGACCGAGCATCTCCTCAGCGCCACCAAGGACGTCTGCATGAGCCTCATCGGGGACCTGGGGATGTCCTGGACGGACATCGACGAGATCCTCCTGGTGGGCGGATCCACCAGGATGCCCTCCGTTGCGAGGTTCCTCAGGGACCTCACCGGGAGGGAGGTCATCGCCCACGGTGACACCGACCTGGCCGTGGCCAAGGGGGCCGCCATCACTGCGGAGCTC
Source organism: Methanomassiliicoccaceae archaeon UBA71 (assembly GCA_002504405.1). Lineage (GTDB taxonomy): Archaea > Thermoplasmatota > Thermoplasmata > Methanomassiliicoccales > Methanomethylophilaceae > Methanoprimaticola. The sequence goes on along the minus strand of DARO01000007.1, from coordinate 20,948 downwards.
TACTGCAGCACCGCCACAGGCCTCAGGGCCATGCAGATCGCGGACGTCACGGCCCACAGCCTGGGCGTCCTGTCCGTGAGCCAGGACGGCAAGAAATACGTCAACGAGATCATGATCAAGAGGAACTCCAAGGTTCCCAGCACGGTCCGCAGGCAGTTCACCATCAAGAAAGGCAACGTCACGGACAAGATAGAGGTCTTCACGCTCCAGGGAGAATCGAGGGTCCCCCTCGACTGCAACGTCCTAGCCAAGGTCGTCATCACCGGGTTCTACAACCGCGGCCAGGGAGTGATCGTGGACATCGAGTACAACTACGATGAGAACGGGGTCGTCAACATAACGGCCTACCAGGACGGCGAGCCGCTCCAGGTGGTGGCCGAGCCCGTTCCTGAGGACATCAGGTGGATGGGCGGCAGCCCCAAGGACAGGCGCGGGGACGAGACGATCATAAAGAACATCGCGATCTGCGTCGACCTCTCGAGAAGCATGGACGGCGAGCCCATAGAGGCCGCAAAGCAGTCCATCCGCGACTTCGTCAACGTCCTGCAGGACGATGAGACCTACTTCTCCCTGATCGGGTTCGGGGACAAGATCAAGGTCGTCCAGGAACTGACCAACGACCCGCGCGTCATCCTCGGATCCATCGACGAGCTGAAGGTGAAGATGGTCGGCAGGGGTACGGACGCCAGTCCGCTGGACGTCGCCCACAGCATCCTCTCCAGGCCCGGAGTCGGGATCATCGTGGTCCTGACCGACGGGATATGGGGCAAGAGGGACCGCGCGGTCGACCAGGCCATGTCGTGCAGGTCCGACAACATTACAATCATCGCCATCGGACTCGGCGAGGCGGACACCTCCTTCCTCAGGCAGATCGCCACGGTCGAGGACGGCGCACTGTTCACCACGATCGACAGGCTCGGAGACACGTTCGGCACCATCGCCACGGCAATCTCCTCCGGCAGCATGGGCCTCTCCGTCAGGGAGGGCGGCGCCGGAGAGAGGAGCGGCCGCATGAACCTCTCTTCCCACGAGTGAAAGAGGATAACACATGGCGGATAAGAGACAGAACTACTGTCAGCTCCTGGGCCTCAACCCTCTGAAGGAGACGACCTACAGCACGGACGCCATCCTGAAGAAGATCGAGACCAAGAAGGCCAAGTGGGCCAACGACAGCAGGAACAAGCAGAACGATACCGAGCAGCGCTTCAAGTCGGAGCGTCTGGTCGATATGACCGAGGACATGGTCAGGGTCATGACCGACCCCATCCTCAAGAGGAAGGAGTTCAGCGACGGACAGGCCATGCTCAAGGGCAAGGTCCAGAAGCTGAGGATGGACTGCATCATCCTCAGCGACGGCACCTACATAGCCCTCCCCAACGCCGCCGACAGCTACACAAAGAAGCTGCACTGGGAAGGCGTGACGAAGAGCGACGTGCTGAAGCTGGCCGGGATAAAGGAGGGCAGCCCCCCTAAGCCGGCCAACGACAAGATACTCAACGCATACAAGGGCCTCAGGGCGGTCGACGCCTACACGCCCATAGAGATGCTCAACGCCCTCATAGGCCATCCGAACCTGGAGATCGACATACCCCAGCTTACCGAGGGGAGCTCGTACTCCCAGATACGCAACGCGTTCGACGTCTGCGACAAGAGGGTGAACAGCGTCCGCCCGGACGTCCTCCCGGAGCAGGACTCCTACATCCAGACGATGAGGAGCGTGAAGCTCGTCCTGGAGCCCGACAGCGAGCTCGGGATGCTGATCGCGTACGGGAAGTGCAACCGCGCACTGATGCCGGTCATGGAGACCATAGAGCAGGAGTACACCACCCAGCTCACGAGGAAGTACATCGACGAGCTCCTCGACGCCCACCTGACCAGGGATGTGGACTCGAAGATGGCGATCTCGATCCTGCAGGTCTTCTGCCACAAGAAGAAGATCGCGGCCAACTTCTCCGATGCCGAGAGCAGCATGATCCGCTGCCCGGAATGCGGCAACATGGTCCATGCCGGCCCCAACACGGTCTTCTGCCCCTCCTGCGGCAAGAACTTCAAGACCGTGTGCCCCGCATGCGGGACCTCTCAGCAGTCCAAGAACGCCAAGTGCATTAAGTGCGGGTTCGACTTCCGCGAGGGGATGAAGAAGGCGGAGAACCTGTCCATGGAGATCCGCATGTGCCTGAAGGAGGGCAAGATCGCCAAGGCGGAGCGCCTCCTGAACCAGCTCAGGGACGTCTACCCCAGCTTCAACGGCATAGGGTCCATGTCCGCGGAGCTCGACCGCTGCAAGACCAACTACACGTCGATGCGCAGGATCATCCTCGATGCCTTCGCCAGGGGGAGGTACTCTGAGGTCAAGTCCGCCTGCGACAGCCTCATCAAGCAGTACCCGGACACGATGTCCGACGACCTGGAGCTCAAGCAGAGGTACAACGACAGCGTCTCCCGCTATAACGCGGCCGACGTCATCTGCCAGAAGGCCATGGTGGCGGACTCCAAGGCTCAGAGGATGGAGATGTACGTGGCGGCCGTGGAGGTCTGCCCCGACCACCCCGTGGCCAAGTCGAAGCTCAAGGAGAACCCTCCGACCGGCCCCACGGACGGAACGGGGAAGCTCACGGACAGGGGGCTGGCGATCAAGTTCGTGCCCCCGGAGGAGTCCGCTGGCGTCACATACTGCATCTACAGGGAGAGGAACTCGCTCCCGACGGTCACGGAGGATACCCGCCCACTGGCGGAGATCCCCGGCAACGTCTACATGGACAAGACTCTGGAGCCGGGCCTGGAGTACTTCTACTCGATACACTCCAAGCGCTGGGGCATACTCTCCAAGGAGGCGGCCCACATCGGGCCCATCATGATGATCGCCGAGGTCGACATGGTGACCATAGAGCCCATTGACGGCGGCCTCCGCATTATGTACGAGAAGCCCCGCGGAGCGACACGCGTGCGCGTCTGGAGGACGGACGACACTGTCGCCAACGGCAACGGGACCGAGATCGGTCTGAACGGCCAGACGGTCTACGACGACATAGGGCTGGTCGGGGGGAGGAAGTACACCTACCTCTTCATCGCCGAATACGAGGTCAGGAACCGCATCGAGAGGTCCCAGGGGATCGAATACTCCGAAACGACCGTGAACGCCCCCAAGCCCGTCAGGGACCTGAAGGTCAAATGGAACAAGGCCGACGGGACGTACACGGCAACCTGGGGGACGTCCGAGCCGGTCGTCCTGTACTGCTCGCCGAAGAAGATCACCATCCCCGGCAACATGGTCCGCATGGAGGACATCAAGTCATGGATGACGGAGGTCAAGCCCATCATGGAGTACTCGGACGGCATGAGGTTCTCACTCCCGGACGGGTCCATACAGTACCTGTACCCCATCATCCCCCGCGGGAAGATGGGGATCAAGGGGACCGAGCTCCAGGTGGCCAACCTGAAGCCGTTCCGCGATGTCGAGAAGACCCTGAGCAACAAGGACTGTGTCATAACCATGGCGTGGCCCGACGACGCCGTGGAGGCCAAACTCGTCATCTCGAACAGCGATGCGAAGGGGCTGGACGACATAGACGCCGAGATCAAGACGGTCAGGCGCGAGGAGTACATGGAGGAGAAGCAGATCCGCATCCCCATGGGCAGGTCCCCCAAGAAGTGCATCAACATATTCGCGATCTACAAGATCGGGGAGCAGAGCATCCCCTCGCGTGGCATAGCCATTGACGTCTACTCCGCCGAGACCAGGAAGGTCCGCTACAGGGTCGTCCAGGAGAGGGGCTCCATGCTGCTCGACTTCGAGACGGACCGCGACGTGTCCTCCATCCCACCGATTGTCGCCGTCCAGGTCGCTGTGGGCATCCCGCTCAAAAGGACCGACGGCGAGGTCGTTTGGAGGTCCGGCGGGCCGGTGCAGCTCTCCCAGGGCAAGAGCGTCGTCACGGCGCAGACCCCCAAGACGGTAGACATCGAGCGCATGAGGCTGTTCTTCGAGAACGATACGGACTACAACCTGTTCAGGTTCGTGCACCCGCTTTACAGCAGGAGGCGCTGAGTATGGCAAGGAAACAGAAGGATTCGCCGGCGATGACCGGCAAGGAGTACATCTGCCCCTACTGCTTCGCCAAGATCGACCTGGCCCAGGCCCATTACATGTGCACGGGGCAGACATGCGCCAGGACCTTCGCGTCCACCGTGTCTAGCACCAGGAACTCCGACCTGATGAAGTACGTCTCCAGGGACGGGCAGAACGAGATCGACAGGGAGAAGAGCCTGTTCTACGGCAGGAACCCGGACGGGACCGATGCAGTGATCGCCAAGCAGCACATCATCCGCGACTCCTCGGGCCTTTGCGACGTTTGCCGCAGGCCTGTGTACACCCGCGTGTGCCCGGTCTGCCACAACCTCATACCCCCGGGCGCGGAGGAGGAGGGGAACAAGATATTCGTCATCCTCGGCCCGAAGGGAGTGGGGAAGAGCCACTACATCGCCGTCCTCATCAATCAGCTCAGGACGTACGTCTCCACGGAGTTCAACGGCGTGCTGAACGCGGCAACCGACGGCACCACACTGAAGTACAGGGACATGTACTACCGCAGGCTCTACGAGGAGAAGCGCAAGCTCCCTCCGACGAAGTCGTTCGACGTGTCCGACGAGAGCAGGGAGCCCCTGATCTACTATTTCAGGCTGTTCGACTCCAAGGAGCCCAGGGTGTTCACCCTGGCCTTCTTCGACACGGCGGGGGAGGACCTCACGTCCTCGGACAGGATGATGGCCCTGAGCCTCAACTCCTTCATCGCCAAGGCCGCCGGGCTCGTGTATCTGGTGGATCCGCTCCAGACCAGGTACATCAACCAGAGGATACACGTGGACAACAAGCCCCCGGTCGGCCCGGACGAGTCGGACATACTGAACAACGTGTGCCAGATCATCCGCACGAACAAGAAGATCAAGGCAAAGGACAAGATCGACATCCCGATAGCTGTGTGCCTCACGAAGAGCGACGTCCTCTTCAAGGCCGCGGAGAACGAGGAGGAGGACAAGGTCCTCTTCGGGCCCAGCTCCTCCCTATACATACCCCGCGAGCATGGGAAGTTCGACAAGGAGAACTTCGACCAGATCGACGCCGAGCTGGAGGAGTACCTCCGGCGCTGCATCGGCGACAACTTCGTGCAGCTGGTGAACGGGTTCGAGGAGCACTGCTTCTTCGCAGTGTCCGCCCTGGGATGCAATCCCACGGGCAACAGCCTCCCCCGCGGAATCTCCCCGATGAGGGTGGAGGACCCGTTCATATGGCTCCTTAACAGGGAGGGACTGAAATGAACGAGAAGAAGCTCAAGAACTTCCTGGTCAACGGCTTCCAGGCCCTGGACCGGAACGAGGAGGAGGACGAGGAGTTCGTCGAGACCGAGGAGACCACCGAGGCGGACGAGACGGCGATGGAATCCGAGGATCCGGAGCCGACGGAAACGCAGGCGGCGGAGCCGGATGAAATCGGGTCACTTGCCGACCTTGAGCGGGAGATCATCAGGATAAGGTACATGCTGGAGGACATGAAGGAGGCCGGCCCAGCCGTCCCGGACATGTCCGCCTACATGACAACCAGAGAGCAGTTCAAAGCCGTCACGGCCGCCGTTGAGAAACGGGATGCCGAGATGGGGGAGAAGTCCCTGGTCAGAGCGATGGAGGCCATCTCCGTGATGAGAGAGGACTTCTTCAAGCTGTGCCAGGGGATGAGGGGGCGTATTAACGACATGAGCGCCGAGACTGTGCTCTCCAGCTTCGAGGCGTACAGCGTCGATATGGAGAACATCCTCACGGACGGGGGGGTCTACATCGGCCCGTTCCCGTACGAGAAGCTCAACACGCTCCATCAGCGCATCGTCGGGGTCGTGCCGACCGGCGATTCGGACAAGGACGGCATGATATCGGAGAGGCTGTCGGACGGATACAAGTTCGGAGACCGCGTCCTGCTAAAGGAGAAGGTCAAAGTGTACAAGTACGACCCGGCCATGGCGCCCCCCGTCGAAACCGCTTCCGAAACAGATTCCGAAACATCTTCAGACACCGGCGCGGAAAGCGCGGCGGAAGGCAAACAGACAGAGAACCAGGAGGAAGAAGAATGACAGACTACAGCATCGGTATCGACCTCGGCACGACCTACTCGTGCCTTGCTTATATCGACGAGGATGGGGACCCGGTCGTTGAGAAGAACTTCGAGCAGGAGGACACAACGCCGTCAGTCATCCTCTTCAACGAGAATGGTGAGATCATCGTGGGATCTCCCGCAAAAGACATGGCCATGATGTACCCGCCCGAGAGGACCATCACCTCCATCAAGAGGCAGATGGGTACCGACTACGAGGTGGACATCGACGGGGAGAAGTTCAATCCCATCATGCTCTCTGCGGTCATCCTCAGGAAGATGATCAACGACTTCAACGAGAACCACGGATGCGACATCAAGAAAGCGGTCATCACCTGCCCCGCATACTTCGGACAGAACGAGAGGGACGCAACCAAGACGGCAGGGACCATCGCCGGCCTGGAGGACGTCACCGTCATCAACGAGCCCACCGCTGCCGCCATCTCCTTCGGATTCGGAAACGCCGAGGGCAAGAAGAGGGTCCTGGTCTACGACCTCGGAGGAGGAACCTTCGATGTCACCATCCTGGAGATCGACGGAAGCTCGTTCACCGCCGTCGCAACGGACGGAGAGAGGCTCCTGGGAGGAAAGGACTGGGACGCCGTCATATCCAAGATCATCAAGGAGAAGGTCTCCGAGGAGTCCGGAATAGACATCGAGACCCTGGACGAGGACGAGGACATCAAGCAGACCCTCGTCAACGACTCCGAGACCATCAAGAAGAGGCTCTCCACCGCCGAGTCCACCAAGGGAACCCTGACCGTCGAGGGCCAGAAGGTCGTGTTCACCATCACCAGGGACGAGTTCGAGGCCGCATCCGCCAGCCTCATCCAGACCACAATCGAGATCATCGACCGCGTCCTCGCCTCCAAGGAGTACACCATGGGAGACATCGACGAGGTCATCCTCGTCGGAGGATCCTCCAGGATGCCCCAGGTGAAGAACTCCATCGCCGCCAAGTACCCCGACGCGGAGATAAGGGTCTTCGATCCCGACCAGTCCGTCGCCAAGGGCGCCGCCCTGTTCGCCAAGTCCAACTCCATGATCCCCGAGGGAGCACCCGTCAACCCCGTCACCGGCGCACCCGCCGAGCCCGTCGAGGGAGTCCTCAGCGTCCACAACGTCCTGAGCAAGACCTTCGGAATCAAGGCGATGTACGAGGACGGTACCGAGATGATATCCAACATCATCTTCAGGAACGAGGTCCTCCCCATCGAGTCCATCAAGACCTACTACCCTGTGGACGACGGTCAGTCCACCATCAAGGTTGAGATTTACGAGGATGCCGCCATGAACAACGAGGAGGGGAAGAAGACCGCCGTCATCGACGGAGCCCCCGTCGGTGAGTTCATGATGGAGCTTCCTGCAGACGTCACCAAGAACACCCCCATCACCGTGAAGTTCACAGCCACCGACGAGGGTATCCTCATCGCATCCGTGGACTGCATGGAGCAGCACACAGACTACCAGATCGAGAACGATCTGAAGATGTCCGCTGACGCCATCGAGAGGTCCCAGGGCCTGATGGAAAAGGTCAGCAACGCCAACTGATTTAAAAACGGGGGCTACGCCCCCTCTTCTTTCTCTGTCTCACTCGACCTTGTCGCTGACCAGGATCACGGTGCATTCGGCATTCTTCACGATGAAATCGGACACACTGCCGAGGAAGAGCCTGTCGAGGGACGACCTGTCGGACCTTCCTACGATGATTGTGTCACAGGCGAAGCGCTTCGCTACATCGAGGACTGTCTCGTCCGGCTTCCCGGTCTCGATGATGGAGTGCACGATAGCGCCTTCCGAGGAGGCCTTCTTCTGCGCGGCCTCCATGTACTCGCGGACTGCGAGATCCGGATCCTCTGGGTCCATCTGCTCCCTGGTAATGACAGTCAGAACGTAGAGCGGCTCGTTGAAGTTGACGGCATGCTTGATGGCATAGTCGAGAGCACGTTCACAGCTCGACCTACCATCATATGCCAGCAGTATTGTCATACACAATATGGACTGGCACAGCTGGCTATAAACATTATGATGGGAAGAACAAGGTAAGCGGTTTGCCCGGGCGCGGCAGTGCCAGCAGCCCGGGTTGATGACATCAGAGGTCGTAGCTCTTCGGGTTGAAGAGAGGCACGGTGTCCTTGTACTCCTTGACGCAGTACTCGTAGAACTTGTCCGTGTCCTCGGGGAGGGCCTCGAGCTTCTTGATGATGTCCTGGAGGGTCTCCAGCTGCTTGTTGGTCAGCCCGAGCTTCTTGGACTCGTATCCCTCAAGGATGATCTTGGCACCGGTCAGTCCGGCGGCCCTGGACCTCAGGTACAGGTCGTTGCCGTTCTCGGCGATGGCCTGTCCGACCTTGTAAGCGTTGTCGTATGCGAGGACGTATCCCTCGGGGCCCCTGAACCTGTCGGTGTACATGTACAGGTCCCTCAGGGTCTTCTCCTGACCCATCTGGGTGGCGCAGTTCATCAGGGCGGCCTCGTAGGCGATGGATCCGAACCAGCACTGGACGGAGGTTCCACCGAACTCGGGGTGGTACTCGACGGACTCGTTGGACCACAGGTCGCAGCACTGGGCGATCAGGTTACCCTGGAGATCGCAGTGGGCGCACTGGCAGTTCTTACCCTCCTGAGCGGTGGGCTTTCCGGCGATGGCCTTGCAGATAATTCCCTCGTATCCGCAGTCCTTGTCGGGACCGACGGCACCGGCCTCCCACGCAGCCAGGGTCCTGGCGGCGGAGATGCACCTGGTGACAGCGGAGAAGGTCTTCTGGACATCGTTGTCGAGGAATCCTCCAGCCATGAACATGGAAACGTTGGCTCCGGAGCAGTTGGTGTCTCCTCCAGCAACGCACTTGTTCTTCTTGGCGATGTCGGCGAACTCCTGCCAGATGTAGGTCATGTCGATGGATCCGAGGTATCCGACTCCGAACAGGAAGGCGACGATGTCTCCGTTGGTGACGGCGTAGTCTGCGAACTCTTTTCCTCCGACAGACTCGCAGGACAGGTTGTCTGCACCGTTCTCGCAGGCGATCTCGGCGCACTCGAAAAGCTTCTCGGGGTAGGCGTGGGAACCGCCCATTCCGGGCCTGAGTCCCTCCTCGGCCTCACGCTGGTCGGGGATGGTCTGCCTGGTACCGCAGTTGACTCCGTACTCCTCGTGGTACTTCTCGCAGATCTCTTTCTGGCCGGCGACGACAGGGGCGGAGAGTTTGGCCTGGTTCATCTGGGAAACCCACTCGGTCTCGAGCTGGACGGAGGGGAATCCGGCGGTGACTGCCCTGTTCAGGATGTCCTTGGAGATGTAGTCGACGTACTCCTTTCTGAGCCTCTCGGCGTCCTTCTCTGTTCCGGGCCTGGGGGCGTAGTTGATCTCGGGGATAACCTCGCCAGCACCAATCTTCAGACCAAAGCCGTAGGATACGGGCTGTTTGGCCTTTCCGAAGACCATGTCGTCCGCACAGTCGTATGCCATCTTTGTGTATCTTGTAACTGCCATCTGAAATCACTCTCCAACGATGTTGTCCCACTCTTCCCTGATCTTCTGCCAGTCGTATCCGTCCAGGAGCTTCTGGGCGATGAGGGGGGTCTGGGGGGCCTTCTCGGAGTAGATACCGAGGTCGTAGGAGTTGGCGTACTCCCTGTTGACAGCTCCTCCGCATCCCATAACAGGGGTGTTGTAACCCTTGTCCTTCAGCATCTTGGCCTCAGCGGGGAAGGCGGTCATGGTGGTGGTCATCAGAGCGGTACCAGAGATGAAGAGGGGCTTGACCTCCTCGACTTTGGCAACGGCGTCCACGACAGGAACGTCCCTGCCCATGTCGATGACGGTGTATCCGGAGGACCTCATCATGACAGCGGCGATGTTCTTTCCGATGTCGTGGGGGTCTCCCTCGGCAGCGTGCATGACGATGGTGGCTTTGGACTCCCTTCCGCCAGGAACCTGCTTCTCTGCGAGAGCGATTCCGATCTCCATGGTCTTGGCGGCCATCATGATCTCAGGCAGGTAGTAAACGTGCTCGGCGTACAGTTTGGCGACAATCTCCATACCGGCGACAAGCCCTTTGTTGATGACATCGAGCGGGTCCCTCTCTTTGATTGCCTGCGCAACGACGGGTCCAACAGTCTTGAACCTCATGTACATGACTTCCTCGGCGACCTTGTGGAACACGGGGTCAGCGGGGAGCAGCTTTGCAGCCATCTCCTGGGGAGTCATCTCGACCTGAAGGTCGATGTCGTAGCGCTTCAGTACTTTAGAAAAGTCTGCACCTTCGCAACTAAGCATTCTATCTCCTCTGCAAAGGGTCTTTAACCCTTCACAAGGCTTGTTATTCGGTTTTTTGTATATAGTCAATTTCATGGATGTTTGATATATCCATACATTTTCTTGTTTTACTATATAAATATGTTATTATTATTGCATCCAATTGTATTGTTATGTCCATCAATATATAATTATTTCTTTTTTTGATGTTTCATACATCCAATATCATCCATCAGAAAATAGGGAATGGTACGGATTCTGCATAGGAATCGCAGATTTCTGCGTAATGAAACAAAGGCCTCCAAACGATGGGGCTGTCAGGGATCGGATAGCCATCCAGAGGATGGCTGATGTTTGAGGAGATAGAAAAAAGGTGATGGGGCCGAAGCCCCATCTGAAGATGTTTCAGTTAAGATTCAGCCTAATCAGAGGCCGTAGTTCTTCTTGTTGTACAGAGGCACGAGCTCGGAGTACTTCTTGTCGCAGTACTCGAAGAACTTGTCCTCGTTGTCGGGCAGAGCCTCGAGGTCCTTGATGATAGCCTCGAGAACCTCCAGCTGCTTGTTGGTGAGCTGGATCTCCTTGCCCTCGTAGCCGCCCTTGATGAGCTTGGCAGCGGTCAGTCCGGCAGCCTTGGCCCTCAGGTAGATGTTGTCTCCGTTGTCGGCGATGGCCTTTCCGATCTGGTAGGCGTTGTCGTAGGCGAGGATGTATCCCTCGGGTCCACGGACCCTGTCGGAAATCATGTAGAGGTCCCTCAGGGTCTTCTCCTGGCCGCACTGGATGGCGGTGTTCATCAGGGAGACCTCGTATCCGAGGGGACCGAGCCAGCACTGGACAGAGGATCCACCGAACTCGGGGTGGTACTCGACGGACTCGTTGGACCACAGGTCGCACACCTGAGCCATCAGGTTACCCTGGAGATCGCAGTGGGCGCACTGGCAGTTCTTACCCTCCTGGGCGGTGGGCTTTCCGGCGATGGCCTTCACGATGGGTCCCTCGTATCCGCAGTCCTTGTCAGGTCCAGCGGCGCCGCACTCCCAAGCAACGAGAGTCCTGGCAGCGGAGATGGCCCTGGTAACAGCGGAGAAGGTCCTCTGAACATCGTTGTCGAGGTATCCGCCAGCCATGAACATGGAGGTGTTGGCTCCGGAGCAGTTGGTGTCTCCTCCAGCAACGCACTTGTTCTTCTTGGCGATGTCGACGAACTGGCTCCAGACGTACTCCATGTCGATGGATCCGAGGTATCCGACTCCGAACAGGAAGGCGACGATGTCTCCGTTGGTGACGGCGTAGTCGGCGAGCTCTTTTCCGCCGAGGGTCTCACAGGACAGGACATCGGCTCCGTTCTCGCAAGCAACCTCCGCGCATCCGAAGAGTGCCTCGGGGTAGGCGTGCTTTCCGCCCATGCCGGGCCTGTAGCCCTCCTCAGCCTCACGCTGGTCGGGGATGGTCTGCCTGACGGCGCAGTTCAGTCCGTACTCCTCGTGGAACTTCTCGCAGATGGCCTTCTGTCCCTCGACGACGGGGGTAGCCATCTTGGGGTTACCCATCTGGGAAACCCACTCGGTCTCGAGCTGGACGTCGGGGAATCCGACGGTGACGGCCCTGTTCAGGACATCCTTGGAGATGTAGTCGACGTACTCTTTCCTGAGGGACTCGGGGTCCTTCTCTTTTCCAGGCCTGGGGGCGTAGTTGAGCTCGGGGATGACCCTGCCGGCTCCGACCTTGATTCCGAATCCGTAGGAAACGGGCTGTTTAGCGGTACCGAAGACCATCTCGTCCGCAGAGCTGTATGCCATTTTGGTGTATCTTGTTGCTGCCATTTGAATCACTCTCCAACGATGTTGTCCCACTCGTCCCTTACTCTCTTCCAGTCGTAGCCCGCGAGGACCTTGTCGGCGATCGGGGGAGTCTGGGGAGCCTTCTCGGAGTAGATACCGAGCTCGAAGGACTCAGCGAAGTCCCTGTTCACAGCGCCACCGGCGGCCATGAAGGGAATGTTGACGCCATCCTTCACGAGGATCTCAGCGGCCCTGGGGAAGGCGGTCATGGTGGTGGTCATCAGAGCGGTTCCGGTAACCATGAGGGGCTTGACCTCCTCGACTTTGGCAACGACATCGACGACAGCGACGTCCTTACCCATGTCGATGACGGTGTAACCAGAGGACCTCAGCATGACAGCGGCGATGTTCTTTCCGATGTCGTGGGGGTCTCCCTCGGCAGCGTGCATGACGATGGTGGCTTTGGTCTCCCTTCCGCCGGGGATCTGTTTCTCGGCGAGAGCGATTCCGATCTCCATGGTCTTGGCGGCCATCATGATCTCAGGCAGGTAGTAGATGTGCTCGGCGTACAGCTTTGCAACGCACTCCATTCCGACAACCAGTCCGTTGTTGATGATGTCCAGGGGCTTGTGGGTCTTGAGGGCCTCAGCGGTGGCGGGTCCTACATCCTTGAACTTCATGTACAGAACAGCCTCGGCGACGCTCTTCAGGACGGGGTCCGAAGGCAGCATCTTCTTGGCGACAGATTCAGGGGTTGTCTCGTTCTGAGCCTCAACGTCGTAGCGTTTGAGGATCTTGGAGAAATCTACTCCTTTGTAGTCAATCATATATTTTCCTCCTTGCAGAATCCGGTTACCCGAACCCTGTGATTGATTGAACGAACCCGTGTTATATAACCGATTTTCAGGATGGATAGTATATCCAGGGTATTTAAATAAAGGGAAAAAGCTAATATACTGTTGTTTTCAAAAGCGATGTTAAAAAAGCTAATTTTAAGGCTCTCTTTAAATACAGGAACGGCTCAGTTCGATGTATATATTTAAAGAAATTCATTAATGACCTTTTTGTAAATTTTTTGATTTTTCTTGTCTAATTATGATAATCCGCAATCTGTTCCTTGGTGCTCCGCCGCACTGTCGGGAATGTCCGTTTGATGGATATATCGTACATCCATTCAAAGGGACACCCAGCACAATCCGGACAACGATCCCCATATTTTATTATTAAATATAGGAACAACATGAGGCTGTATCCTTCAACTCTACTTACATAGAAGACGTAAAATAACCAACCTTATATCCGAGAAGAGATTGGCTTCCACTATGTATGTATACATTCTGGGCGGATTCCTGGGAAGCGGAAAAACCACCCTTCTGATGAAGATTGCCTCCATGTACACAAGGCGCGGGCTCAAGACCGCCCTGGTCGTAAACGAGGCCGGAAGCATCGGTGTCGACGGAGCCACCCTCAAAGCAGAAGGGTACGACGCCATCGAGCTCCCTGACGGTTGCATCTGCTGCTCCCTGTCCGGAACGCTCCAGGCGGCACTTAAGAGCATCAAAAAGGACATCGACCCCGATATCATCATCGTCGAACCCACCGGACTCGCCCTCCCCCACAAGGTGAAGGACCTCGTCCGCGTCTCCATGATCGATGACGACGGGACATTCATCATCGGCGTCGCCGATGTGCAGAGGTTCGAGGACCTCATCAAGAAGAAGGAGCAGTTCTTCAAGATGCAGATGTCCAAGGCCGATTTCATTCTGATCAACAAGATCGACATCGCCAAGCCCGGACAGATCGAAGAGATCTCCGACTGGATAAAGAAGGAGTACCCCGACAAGCCCATCATGGCGATCTCCGCCAAGACCGAAGAGAACCTGGACAAGCTCTACGAGATGATGCAATGAGCGACGAGCCCACATCAATGGAGATGGCAGGCGGAGTGGCCGTCGGCCTCCACGGGACCATAACCGGTTTCAACGCAGATGCCGAGGCCAGGTTCGCAAAGGCAATGATCCAGGTCGGAGAGTGGGTCCAGAAGGAGACCGGGTGTCTTCTCGGACACATCAAATCGGCCTTCCTCGCCGAGGACGGATCCGGAATCACCCTCAATCTCACTGACCTCGACAACGGCGTCGAGCACCATGGGACCCTGGAGCCCCAGGAGAAGGTCTCCTTCGACTTCATGTGCGCCGTGCTCGATGTCGACGAGCACGAGCTCAAGCACAGGATGTACCATGCCGTGGACGACACTGGGCTCGACTACGAACTGGATGAGCATGTTGAGTGCCACTGCCACGATCACGATCACCACCATGATCATGACCACTGCAGCTGCGGGCACGACCATGACCACCACCACGAACACCACCATGATCATGATCATCACGACCATGACCACTGCAGCTGCGGGCACGACCATGAGCATGAGCACCATGACGATGGGGAGTGCCACTGCGCCGAGTGCGAGGCGAATAGGCAGAAGGCAGAGAAACCCAAGGAGAAAAAATCTTTCTTCGACAAGCTTAGGAGGAAAAAGGAATGACATACGGGATATCCCTCGATATCGGAACCAGCGGAACCAGGGGTCACGCGGTGGATCTTGAGACCGGCAAGATCCTCTCCACATCGGTCACGGAGTGCCACCCGCTGCCCGGCGCCAACATCATGGACCACCTCACGTTCTGCATCAACGTAGGAACTGAAGTGGCCCACAAGATTCTCATAGACACCGTCAACAAGGTCATCGCCACCCTCGGCGTCGACCTCAACCAGGTGGAGAGGGTGAGCATCTGCGGTAACCCCATCCAGCTCTCACTGTTCCAGGGGATTCCCGTGGACGACCTCGCCTTCGCCGGTGAGAACGCCCACAAGGCCAGGGGCATCGTCGAGCAGAAGAGGAACGCCGGAGTCTTCTCTGCTGTGGATGTCGGCCTCAACGTCAGGGATGGCTGCGAACTCCTCGTCCCCCCTGCGATAAGGCACGAGATCGGAGCCGACGCCCTCGCCATGATGTACAAGAGCGGCTTCCTCGAGCAGAAGGAGAACTGCCTCGTCACCGACTACGGCACCAACGCCGAGATGGCCCTGAAGATCGGCGACGACATCTACACCGGATCCGCCGCCGCAGGTCCCGCCATGGAGGGGCAGTCCATCAAATGCGGTATGCTCGCAGGTCCCGGAGCGATCTCCGACCTCGAGTACGATTTCAAGTGGATCACCAAGGTCCTCGACGACGACATCCTTCCCCAGGACGGAGACAAGGTCGACTTCGGCCTCGAGATGATCGAGGAGTACGGCCCCATGCACGGGAAGGCCAAGGGAATCACCGGAACCGGTGTCATCGCTGCCGTGGCGGCGGCGATGGACGAGCACCTCTGGAGGAAGGGGAAGCTCCAGACCTCCGACGGCAAGCTGCACCTGCAGGACGGAGTCTACATCGACTCCCACGACATATCCGATGCCCTCAAGGCTATCGGAGCCATGAGGGCAGGGCACTTCACCCTCCTCGAGCACGCCGGGATAAAGTTCAGCGAGCTGGACATCATGTACATGGCCGGAGCCTCCGGAACCTACGTCGATGCGGTGAAGGCGAGGGACGTCGGGCTGCTGCCCCCGTCCTGTAACACCATATACCAGTACGGGAACACCTCGCTGGCCATGGCCACCGACATCCTCAAGGACCCCGAGCTCCTCGACAAGCTCCAGGACATCGCCAACGGAATCAGAGCGAACCACATCATGTTCGCCGGCGACAAGATCTTCGAGCAGATCTACACCCAGGAGCTTGCAGTGTGCGACGAGGGCATGCCCATGGACATGTACAACAAGAACAACGCCATCATGGGAATCCAGGAGCTGCCCAAGCCCAAGGGAACGCCCACCGTTCACCGCATGGTCCAGCGTGACATACCCGATCTCGGAGAGAGGGGACTGTACATCCTCCACGACATCGGGACCGAGCTCCGCGGGTACATGGACGGCTGCATCGGCTGCAAGAAGTGCGAGCAGGAATGCCCCGAGCACGCCCTCACGGTCATGGACGACAAGGAGATTGTCGTCAAGACCAAGAACTGCCTGGGTACAGCCTGCTACAGGTGCCAGTTCAGCTGCCCGAAGAAGGTCTACAAGTACGACCAGCTCAAGCTGGCCTGAAACCAGAGGGGCCATAGCGCCCCTCCATTCAACCTCACATCTTTCTCCAACGTCCCTGCCGCAGCGGGCCGTTCATTGTATTCCGCTCTCGGGGACGCCCTCCTCGACCGAGCTCTCCCTTTCCCTGACCCATCCAGGCAGCGGGACCCTCGACCCTACGAGTGCGGCAACCGCCATGGGAATGGCGGCGATCAACGGGAAGCATAGGAACAGCAGCAGCACCGCCATCAGCGGACGGCGCATGACACCTCCGACGAGGGCCGCGGTGCAGACGCACAGGCAGAACACGGGATCGGCACCGGTCAGGACCGAGAGGCCATAGCCTATGGATATCCCGGCGAATATGACCGGGAAGAAGTGCCCTCCCCTCCAACCCATGTTCACGCACATGGCGGTCACTGCGATCTTCACGAAACCCGTGGCCAGTAGAATCAGCGCACCCGTAGACATCCATATCGAGTCGAGCTCCTCCGCCTGCGCCTCCCCCGAGAACATGGTGAACGGGAGCAGGATCCCGCAGACTCCCAGGACGAGCCCTGCTGCCACGGGCTTCAGTATTGGCCTGTCCCCTGCGGCATCCGACAGCCTGCCGAACGATGCGTCGAGGACGCAGAACATCCATCCGGCCAACGACCCCACTGCGATCAACGGGACCATCCAGAGGATCTCCTCCCTCCCGATGGCCTCCCATTCGTAGTGGGGAAGCGGCATGCCCCCTCCCACGAAGGTGGAAAGCAACATGAACGCGCCCAGAGCCCCCACGATCGCCAATACGTATACGGCGGCCTTCTGCCACCTTGTCAGGGACAGGTCCCCTCCATCCTCACCGGAGATGCCGCCCACGAATCCGAAGAGAGGCGCCGTGAACAAAGCGGAGAGGGTCGCCATGACACCGATCTCGGAAAGCTCCCTGAAGCCCTGTCCGAAACGCCTCATGCGGTCCCCCACCCATGAGCACAGCCCAGCTATGACCCCGGTGAGACCTGCCTCCGGTCCCACGGAGCCTCCGAATATGAGGGGGAGGAGGGCTGCTACGGACATCCTACCAAGATTATCGTAGCCGTAGCGGCCGTCGCGTTTGACCTTTGCCATCACGGTCCTCAGGTCCTCCGGATACGGTCCGAACCTCCTGGTATAGAGGCCTATGACCAATCCGCCGATCAGACACAGCACTATGGGGAAGAACACTCCGAAATGCGTGGACAGATGGTCCCACAGAAGGGACAGCCCGAAATCCATTGCGTAGAGAATGGCCCACACGAAGGCCCCCGCGATGGCGCCAGTGACGACTACCGATACGAGGAAGACGCCGTTGTTGACCAGTCTGACCCTGTCCATAAGAGCACCGCCTCCGCGGATACTCCCGCACGATGATAAAACACCACGGACAGAATCCGAGCCGGCATTACGTTAAGAAGCGGCGGGAAACCCGCCGCGTTTGTCAATCCAACACGTTTTCCTTCTCTAGCTGTTTGAGGATCCTCTTCCTCAGATATGTAAAATCAGCTGAGGCACGATCTCTTGGATGCGGCCATTGAATCTCAAGAGCTTCCTTGATCTTAGCTGGCCTCTTCGTGAGTATTACAATTCTGTCACTCAAGAATACGGCCTCGTCAACCGAATGGGTGACGAATATTATTGTCTGATCTGTTTTGGCAAGGACTTTCAAGAGCTCGACCTGCATGATATTCCTTGTCTGGGCATCCAGAGCGCCGAATGGCTCGTCCATGAGTACGACGTCCGGCTTGTTGACAAGCGCACGTGCAATCCCTACACGTTGCTTCATTCCCCCGGAGAGCTCGTGGATCCTGTGATCCTTGAATTCCAGCAGACCAACCGCATCCAAGTATCTCTCGGCTCTCTGACGGCGTTCTTCTTTGGGAACTCCGGCAACCTCCAGACTGAACTCGACGTTCTGTATAACAGACCTCCACGGAAACAGAGCGAAGTCCTGGAACACCATTCCCCTGTCAGGACCTGGGCCTGTGCACTCCCTCCCGTCGATCAGGATCTTCCCAGAGGTGGGAGGCATCAGACCCGCAATCATCCTTAGGACAGTGGTCTTTCCGCACCCTGATGGACCTATGATGGAGATCAACTCCCCTTTCTTTATATCAAGAGTAAAATCCTGTATTGCCACGGTTTCGGAGTCATCAGTCCTGTATGATTTGGATAGATTTACTATGCTTATCTGGGCATCCTCAAAACTCAGGGGACTGTGGACGATACCCTCCGGGAGAGGCATCTCTATATCCTCTTCCTCGTCGATCGGCATGTTCAAAGACGGCATGCTGTCCATTGGTTTTCCTCCCAAACGGTCATCGTTCATTGTCATTCCATCCCCATCCTCTTTGAAACCCTCTTGGAAATCTGCTCAGCGAGGCCTGTGGTTAGCAATCCGAGTATGGCTATGATTATCAGACCCGCGTAGACACTCGGCCACTGACCGTTGGTTGCACAGGTGGTCAGGAAGAATCCGATTCCACCTAGGGGCGGTGCGTAAAGTTCAGCTGCCACTATGCACATCCATCCGACCCCTAGACCAACCTTGATACCGTTAAGAATGTACGGAACGGAAGCGGGGAACACCACCTTGGTGAATATCTGAGTGCTGTTCGCACCCAGCGTCTTCGAGGCGTCTATCCATCCAGAGTCTATACGGGTGACACCGAACATTGTGTTCGTCAGAACAGGGAAAAATATTCCCATGAATACAACGAGAGCAGGCCCCCAGGCATATGAGAGAGCCGGCGTGTAGATGAATATAGGCGCCCAGGCGATCGGTGCAATCGGTCTGAGAACCTCTATCATCGGCGACGCCAGCTCCCTAAGGGGTTTCACGAACCCGAGCAGGAGCCCGAACGGGACCGCCACGATCGCCGCCAAGAGGAATCCCTTGACGAAGGTCGAAAGACTGGATTCGAGATAGTCCCATGCGGAGCGCCCTGTCTCGGGGTCCCCGTTCTGTATGAATGAGATCAGAGCATCAAACGTCTCACCAGGTGTCGGCACCGTGTTGAAGTTCAATGTCAGAGACAGGAACCACCATATTGCCACGAATATAGTGAGCGATGCTATCACTATTAGGATGGACCGAATCCATCTCTGAATCTTGTTGTTCTCATCATACTTGAACAGGGCAGTCAACCTCCTTACGCGGGGGAGATGTTGTTGTTATTCAAACAGTTGGTGGTCATCGGAGGAGCTCCGATAAATCCGAACTGCGAAGTCCCGTTAGCCAAGTCTCCGTAAACTCCGGGTCCGTTGGTCTGGTACTTCACTTCCACGGTGATGCCATAATCCTCGAAGATCTTCATGGCAATTCCATAATGGATAGCCAGCTGGTGGATGTCTCCGGTGATGACGGACACGTTGATAGTGGTCTTATCCTCCTTGTTCATGGTGTAGTTAGGGTCAAGAGCACTGGCCATGTAACTGCTGTTTACAAAAACATCAGCGAGTGCCTCTGCACTATCGAAACCGAGGTCGGAGTAGCTCTTGTTGTTGCCTCCTCCAAACTGCTCAACGAGATCGGCTATGTCTGCCCTGAGAGCAGACAGTGGATCTGCTGCATCTGGATCGTCGCAGTATGTATATGTGACGATGTTCAGAGCACTTGCAATAGCTTCTCTCTTATCCGCATCGCTCATGCCATCAGGCATAGAGACCTTCTGAAGAGCAATGGACATAAGGTTCTCATAGGCCTCGCTTCCAGCGCCTGCCCTAATCGCAGCATTCATGCTGTCGACTGCTTCCACATAGGCTGCAAGGAAACGGATTGTAGCATCCTGATGAGACTCCATCCAGGAGCCCACTCCTCCGATGACACAGCAAGTGTGGTTGGGGAAAAGATCGTTGGTTGTCAGAGGACCGGCACACCCGTCGACGGTAGCAACGGAAACCTGGGCCTCCCACATGAACCCTCCTGTGAACTTGTTGACCTGAAGCTGGGATTCGTAAAGAGCATAGCTGGATACATTCGGAACGAAGTAGAGAGTGTTCTGGTTAAGGCTCATCCCGACCGAATAGGCCAGGAAATTGAGATTCATGGCTTCTGCGAGCTGTCCGAGTTGAACATGCTGAATGGTTGCGAGTCCTGGGTCTGCGAAGATCTTACCACCCCAAGCAGAGGGGTTGAGAGCAACATTCCCTACGATGACCCATCCTGAGGGAGCGGCTTCTCCGTCCTCCAGAATCTGGTAATATTCACTGACGTCGGTACCCTCGTTGAAGAAGATTCCCGAGCCCTGGGTGTTAACCCTGCCGATTATGTTATAGTCGTTGGACTCCTTATCATTCTGGGTGGCCAGATAGATACCGGCAGCCGCAACAACGATGACGACGACGGCAAGGACAGCTAGTACTTTCTTGTCCATGGCTTGCACCATACTCCCCATCCAAGTACATCATTTATAACCTTAATTGATAAAAAATTCCTAATTAGGATAATTAACTAGCGCAATCCCACCATTTCAGAAACACAGAACGCGTATCCATAGCTCCGTTGAAATCATCTGATGACTTCTCAACCTTTTGATCCGTGACTTTCCAAAAGACAGCCCATGCGCCGTCATATTTATAAATTTATTAATATATATTAAACCAGCAA